>NZ_JAGEQL010000009.1:0-89433 GCF_017571995.1 Salmonella sp. 32031103-2018-00083-FB-01-SM-01 | reverse complement strand
AATTAAGCAGTAAGCCGGTCATAAACCGGTGGTTGTAAAAGAATTCGGTGGAGCGGTAGTTCAGTTGGTTAGAATACCTGCCTGTCACGCAGGGGGTCGCGGGTTCGAGTCCCGTCCGTTCCGCCACCCTAATTAGGGGCGTAGTTCAATTGGTAGAGCACCGGTCTCCAAAACCGGGTGTTGGGAGTTCGAGTCTCTCCGCCCCTGCCAGAAATAATCCTTAGCATCTGCTAAGGATTTTTTTTTGCCTGAAATTACCTGATTACCTGGTCAGGTAATCGTAAGTTCCCTTCTTTTTCTTTTCATCATTTTCATTGTTCATCCAGCACATCCGTTTTTAACAGATCGCAGATCAGCGAGTATTTATCGCTGTTTTGCAACCAAATGGCGTATAGCGGCCGTGAAAGCGTTGCGCTGTCGGCAACGGTATGTAATCCGCCCTTTTCATTTGCCCAGTTTACAGGAAGCCAGCTACAGCCATTTAATGCGCTAAGCTGCTGTCGGGCGAGTTCGGCTGAGCTGGTTGTTAATACCGGCACTTCATCTGCTGCGATCAGCCCGGTTTCATGCTGTTGGAAGTCTGGTCCCCACTCCAGCCGCAGATAATTGAGTTCTGATTTCTTACGGGCAGGGCTGCTGCAATACAACGCCAAAGTGAAGTGCCCTAACAGCTGACTGCTGAACTCATCCATTTTGGGCGCTTCGGTAGTAATGAGGAGATCAAGCTGGCGTTCATGAAGTTGCTTCACAAGCGATTGCCGTTGAGCGATTCTGGCTTCGAATTGCAGGCCGCTTTGCGGCTCCTGTAGTTGGTACAGTCGACCCAGCCAGGCGTTAAGCATACACTCCCATAAAGACGCGCTGGCACCGATGGAAAACTCGTTATGGCGTGAGGTATGCGCCACCTCTTTACGTGCCGCCTGCCACGTATTCATCAGCGTTTCCGCATACGGTAAAAGTTTTTCGCCAGCCGTGGTCAAACGGATATTGTTTCTGTGCCGCGTAAAAAGGTTTACGCCCAGTTGATTCTCCAGTTGCCTGATACGAAAGCTCACCGCGGATTGCGTCAGGTAAAGTGCTTCTGCGGCCCGCCCGAAATGGCGTGTCCGGCTAACTTCCAGGAAAGTTTTTAACAATTCCGTATCCACTGTGCTCTCCACAAAATTATTTGTCGTTATGATTTAAATGTTTTGTTTTACACTCTGTCAAGCGTAACTAATACTCCGCGCCATAAATAGCTCAGACAAAGAATTAGGAGCGTGCAGGATGGCGGAAAGCTTTACGACGACTAATCGATATTTTGACAATAAACATTATCCACGTGGATTCTCTCGTCACGGTGATTTCACGATTAAAGAGGCACAACTGCTTGAGCGTCATGGTCATGCCTTTAATGATCTGGATCTTGGCAAGCGTGAGCCTGTGACTGAAGAAGAGAAGCTGTTTGTAGCGGTATGCCGCGGTGAACGTGAGCCGGTAACGGATGCAGAACGCGTCTGGTCCAAGTATATGACGCGTATCAAGCGTCCAAAACGCTTCCACACCTTGTCTGGCGGCAAGCCGCAAGTTGAAGGCGCAGAAGACTACACCGAAGCTGATGATTAATAAAAAGGGCGTAATGCCCTTTTTTTACGCCAGCAGCTTTTGCAAATGAATTAACAACCTGTCTATCGCCCGATAGCTTACCGCCTCCTGCAAATGCTGACGCGAGATCTGGTCAGCCAGTTCTATGTCGGCAATGGTTCTGGCCACTTTTAGTAAACGCTGCCAGGCGCGAATGGATAAACCAAGATGCACCAGCGTGTCTTCAAGCCAGCGGGCGTCATCGTGATGCAAAACACAATATTTTTGGATTTCGCGACCCTCCAGACGCGCGTTTAACTTCTTCTGGCGTCGGTACTGCCGTTCATGGGCGGCGATGACCCGCTTTTTTACCGTAGCGCTGCTCTCACCCTTTGAGGCATGTTGGCTAAGAATCCCGGGCGGAGGAAGCGGTATCTCAAGCGAAAGGTCAAAACGATCAAGAAACGGGCCTGACAACCGATTAAGGTAACGTAGTGTCTGTTCTGGTGTGCAGCGATTATGGTTTCCCTGATAATGTCCGGTCGGGCTGGGATTCATTGCGGCGATTAACTGGAACCTGGCAGGGTACGTTATTTTCGCTCTGGTACGGGATAAATGAATTTGACCGGATTCTATAGGTTCACGTAGCGCATCCAGTGTGCGTCGTTCAAATTCAGGCAATTCATCAAGGAACAAAATTCCGTTGTGCGCCAGCGATATCTCTCCTGGGGCGGGTATTGCGCCGCCGCCGACCATAGCAGTAAGTGAGGCGCTATGATGAGGTGAGCGAAAGGGGCGTTGCTGCCATCGTTTTTGTACCGTATCGGCATTAACCAGACTGAGGATCGCGGCGCTTTCCAATGCTTCTTCATTGCTTAATGGTGGAAGAATCCCGCTCAGTCGACTGGCCAACATGGTTTTACCCGTACCCGGCGGGCCGATCAATAGCAGATTATGTCCCCCTGCCGCTGTAATCTCCAGGCCGCGTTTACCCTGCTCCTGACCGATCACATCGCGAAGATCGACAGTTGCGGTAGGCGATGCCATATCCTGAGCTAAAGGTCTTTCCAGGGCGTGTTTCCCTTCCAGAAAGGCGCAGACGGTTTGTAGATGATCGGCGATAAAACATCCTTCTTTGCTGATAAGCCCAACCTCCGCCGCGTTCTCTGTTGCGACGATAATATTTCTGCCGGCCCTGATGGCTTCCGTTGCACTTGATATTGCGCCAGGAACGCCGCGTAATGCGCCTGTAAGCGCTAACTCACCCACCAGCTCATATGCCTCAAGATTCGACGCTGTAAGCTGCTCAGACGCGGCCAGAAGCGCAACAGCAATAGGCAGGTCATACCTTCCGCCCTCTTTCGGTAGATCGGCTGGAGCAAGGTTAATGGTTATTTTTTTAGCCGGAAATTCATATCCGCTATTAATAATCGCACTACGTACCCGGTCACGCGCCTCTTTTACCGTGGTTTCCGGTAGGCCAACCATGGTTAGTCCCGGTAATCCATTACTGATATGCACCTCTATAGTGATAGGCGGCGCATTGACGCCAAGTGCGGCGCGGGTATGAACAATCGCCAGTGACATAATCCCTCCTGTTACGTGGATTATGCGGAATAGAAGAGAAAATCGAATTACTGACTTTTTGTTTTTTAGCGGCCGCTTCCTGAATTTTGGCGTCATTTTCAGGCAAGAAACATCAAACTGGAAGAACGCTCGCAGAAGCGAAAAGAAGGAAAACAGGGTGTAGAGTGCGCCAAAAGGGGGAGGAAAACGTGAAAATTTTTCAGTTGCTAATTTTTCTTATAAAAAACAAAGCCCTTGTAGGCATTCACCTGCATTATCTGAAACGTGGTTAAAAAAATATCTTGTGCTATTGGCAAAACCTATGGTAACTCTTTAGGTATTCCTTCGAACAAGATGCAAGAATAGACAAAAATGACAGCCCTTCTACGAGTGATTAGCCTGGTCGTGATTAGCGTGGTGGTGATTATTATCCCACCGTGCGGGGCTGCACTTGGACGAGGAAAGGCTTAGAAATCAAGCCTTAACGAACTAAGACCCCCGCACCGAAAGGTCCGGGGGTTTTTTTTGGCCTGAAAAACTTAAGCGAGGAGCAGAACGTGAATAACAGCATAAAATTCTGTTTCTCAAGATTTACGACGGGGATGTAACTATGAACGGGGCACAGTGGGTGGTACATGCTTTGCGAGCGCAGGGGGTGAAAACCGTATTTGGTTATCCTGGCGGAGCAATTATGCCGGTTTACGACGCGTTGTATGACGGTGGTGTGGAGCATTTGTTGTGCCGACACGAACAGGGTGCGGCAATGGCGGCAATCGGTTATGCCCGTTCTACCGGCAAAACCGGTGTTTGTATCGCCACTTCCGGCCCTGGCGCCACTAACCTGATCACTGGCCTGGCGGATGCGTTGTTAGATTCGGTCCCCGTCGTCGCGATCACGGGTCAGGTTTCCGCCCCGTTCATCGGCACTGATGCGTTCCAGGAGGTGGATGTGTTAGGCCTGTCGCTGGCCTGTACCAAACACAGCTTCCTGGTGCAGTCGCTGGCAGAGCTGCCTCGTATCATGGCGGAGGCTTTTGAAGTCGCCAACGCTGGTCGTCCTGGCCCGGTTCTGGTGGATATCCCGAAAGATATCCAGTTAGCCAGCGGAGCGCTGGAGCCCTGGTTCACTACCGTTGCTAACGAAGCGACATTCCCGCAGGCTGATGTGGAACAGGCGCGCCAGATGCTGGAACAGGCGAAAAAACCCATGCTGTACGTCGGCGGTGGAGTTGGTATGGCGCAGGCGGTTCCGGCGCTGCGTAAATTTATCGCGGTAACGCAAATGCCAGTTACCTGCACGCTGAAAGGGCTGGGGGCTGTTGAAGCTGATTATCCGTACTATCTGGGCATGCTGGGAATGCACGGTACTAAAGCGGCTAATTTCGCGGTGCAAGAGTGTGATTTACTGATCGCCGTTGGTGCACGTTTTGATGACCGGGTGACCGGTAAGCTGAATACGTTTGCGCCGAACGCCAGCGTAATCCATATGGATATCGACCCGGCGGAAATGAACAAACTGCGTCAGGCACACGTCGCGTTGCAGGGCGATTTAAATTCGCTGTTGCCGGCATTACAGCAACCGCTGAAGATCGACGCATGGCGTCAGTCCTGTGCAGAGCTGCGCGCAGAACACGCCTGGCGCTATGACCATCCTGGCGAGACTATCTATGCGCCGTTGTTGTTGAAGCAATTGTCGGAACGCAAACCCGCAGACAGTGTGGTGACGACGGATGTTGGGCAGCATCAGATGTGGTCAGCCCAGCATATGACTTACACCCGCCCGGAGAACTTCATCACTTCCAGCGGTCTGGGGACGATGGGATTCGGCTTACCGGCGGCCGTTGGCGCACAGGTAGCGCGACCGAATGATACCGTTATCTGTATCTCCGGTGACGGCTCCTTCATGATGAATGTTCAGGAGTTGGGCACCGTAAAACGCAAGCAGTTACCGTTGAAGATAGTCTTACTCGACAACCAGCGGTTAGGGATGGTTCGACAATGGCAGCAACTGTTTTTCCAGGAGCGATATAGCGAAACCACCCTGACCGATAACCCCGATTTCCTCATGCTGGCCAGCGCCTTCGGCATTCCAGGCCAGCACATTACTCGTAAAGACCAGGTTGAAGCGGCACTCGACACGATGTTGGCAAGCGAAGGGCCGTACCTGCTTCACGTCTCAATCGACGAACTTGAAAATGTCTGGCCGTTGGTGCCGCCTGGCGCCAGTAACTCTGAAATGCTGGAGAAATTATCATGATGCAACATCAGGTCAATGTATCGGCACGCTTTAATCCAGAAACCTTAGAACGTGTTTTACGCGTGGTGCGCCATCGTGGTTTTCAGGTGTGCTCCATGAATATGGAAGCCGCGACCGATGCGCAGAATATAAATATTGAATTGACCGTTGCCAGTCCCCGGTCGGTCGACTTACTGTTTAGTCAGTTAAGTAAACTGGTAGATGTTGCGCATGTCGCAATCTGCCAGAGCGCTGCCACATCACAACAAATCCGCGCCTGAGCGCAAAAGGAAGAAAAATGACGACGAAAAAAGCTGATTACATTTGGTTCAATGGCGAGATGGTGCGCTGGGAAGACGCGAAGGTTCACGTAATGTCTCACGCGCTGCACTACGGTACGTCGGTATTTGAAGGGATTCGGTGCTACGACTCTCACAAAGGCCCGGTAGTGTTTCGTCATCGTGAACATATGCAGCGCCTGCGCGACTCAGCAAAGATTTATCGTTTTCCGGTTTCCCAGAGTATTGATGAGCTGATGGAAGCCTGCCGCGACGTAATTCGTAAAAATAATCTGACCAGCGCCTATATCCGTCCGTTGGTATTTGTAGGCGATGTCGGTATGGGCGTTAACCCGCCCCCGGGATACACCACTGACGTCATCATCGCCGCGTTCCCGTGGGGGGCATACCTGGGCGCCGAAGCGCTGGATCAGGGGATCGATGCGATGGTTTCTTCCTGGAATCGCGCTGCGCCGAACACCATTCCGACCGCCGCGAAAGCGGGCGGGAACTATCTTTCCTCACTGCTGGTGGGTAGCGAAGCGCGCCGCCACGGCTATCAGGAAGGCATCGCCCTGGATGTAAACGGCTATATCTCCGAAGGCGCAGGCGAAAACCTGTTTGAGGTAAAAGATGGCGTGCTGTTTACTCCGCCGTTTACCTCTTCCGCGCTGCCAGGCATTACTCGCGACGCGATCATCAAACTGGCGAAAGAGCTGGGTATTGAAGTGCGCGAGCAGGTGCTGTCCCGTGAATCGCTGTATCTGGCCGACGAAGTGTTTATGTCCGGAACCGCGGCAGAAATTACTCCGGTACGCAGCGTTGATGGTATCCAGGTAGGTGAAGGCCGTTGCGGCCCTGTTACCAAGCGTATTCAACAAGCCTTCTTTGGTCTCTTCACTGGAGAAACCGAGGATAAATGGGGCTGGTTGGATCCGGTAAATTCATAATAAATAAAATTAATATTTTCCCAAAATAATTTGCGTCACAGGAAGGCGGCAACGCAGCGAATCCCCAGGGCTTACTGTAGTAAGTGACTGGGGTGAGTGAGGCAGCCAACGCACCTGTGGCGTGAAGTATGAAGGGAAAAGATGGGGAGTAAATAAAGCATGCCTAAGTACCGTTCCGCCACCACCACCCATGGTCGTAATATGGCGGGTGCCCGCGCGCTGTGGCGCGCCACCGGAATGACCGACAGTGATTTTGGCAAACCGATTATCGCCGTGGTGAACTCATTCACTCAGTTTGTGCCGGGTCACGTTCATCTGCGCGATCTCGGTAAGCTGGTCGCCGAACAGATTGAAGCTTCCGGCGGGGTGGCGAAGGAGTTCAACACTATTGCCGTGGATGACGGGATCGCCATGGGGCACGGGGGTATGCTCTATTCACTGCCGTCGCGCGAGCTGATCGCCGACTCCGTGGAGTACATGGTGAACGCTCACTGCGCTGACGCGATGGTGTGTATCTCCAACTGCGACAAAATCACCCCAGGGATGCTCATGGCCTCGCTGCGCCTGAATATTCCGGTGATCTTTGTTTCCGGCGGACCGATGGAAGCCGGGAAAACCAAACTGTCCGATCAGATCATCAAGCTCGATCTGGTTGATGCCATGATTCAGGGAGCGGACCCGAAAGTCTCTGACGATCAAAGTAACCAGGTGGAGCGCTCCGCCTGTCCAACCTGCGGCTCCTGCTCCGGCATGTTTACCGCTAACTCCATGAATTGCCTGACCGAAGCGCTGGGCCTGTCGCAGCCGGGCAACGGTTCGCTGCTGGCGACCCATGCTGACCGGAAGCAGTTGTTCCTCAATGCCGGTAAGCGGATTGTTGAACTGACTAAACGTTACTACGAGCAAAACGACGAAAGTGCACTGCCGCGTAACATCGCCAGCAAAGCCGCGTTTGAAAACGCCATGACGCTGGATATTGCGATGGGCGGTTCGACCAATACCGTTCTGCATCTACTGGCGGCGGCGCAGGAAGCGGAAATCGACTTCACCATGAGTGATATCGACAAGCTGTCCCGCAAGGTGCCGCAGTTGTGTAAAGTGGCGCCAAGTACCCAGAAATACCATATGGAAGACGTTCACCGTGCCGGCGGTGTGCTGGGTATTTTAGGCGAGCTGGATCGCGCCGGGCTGCTGAACCGCAACGTGAAAAACGTATTAGGCCTGACGCTGCCGCAAACGCTGGAACAGTACGACATCACGGTTACGCAGGACGAAGCGGTTAAAAAAATGTTCCGTGCTGGCCCTGCCGGTATCCGTACTACCCAGGCATTCTCGCAGGATTGTCGCTGGGATTCGCTGGATGACGACCGCGCAGCGGGTTGCATCCGCTCGCTGGAATATGCCTATAGCAAAGACGGCGGTCTGGCGGTGCTGTATGGCAACTTCGCCGAAAACGGCTGCATCGTTAAAACCGCGGGCGTGGATGACAGCATCCTTAAATTCACCGGCCCTGCCAAAGTGTATGAAAGCCAGGACGACGCGGTAGAGGCGATTCTCGGCGGCAAAGTAGTGGAAGGCGATGTAGTCGTGATCCGCTACGAAGGGCCGAAAGGCGGGCCGGGAATGCAGGAAATGCTCTATCCGACCAGTTTCTTGAAGTCGATGGGGCTGGGCAAAGCCTGCGCGCTCATCACCGATGGGCGTTTTTCCGGCGGTACTTCGGGTCTTTCCATCGGCCACGTCTCGCCGGAAGCGGCCAGCGGCGGCACTATTGCGCTGATTGAAGATGGCGACACCATTGCGATTGATATCCCGAACCGCAGCATTCAGTTGCAGTTGAGCGAGGCTGAAATCGCCGCACGCCGCGAGGCGCAAGAAGCTCGTGGCGACAAAGCCTGGACGCCGAAAAATCGTCAGCGTCAGGTTTCGTTTGCCCTGCGTGCCTACGCCAGCCTGGCGACCAGCGCCGATAAAGGCGCGGTGCGCGATAAATCGAAACTGGGAGGTTGATGATGGCGGAATCTCAACCTCTGTCAGTCGCGCCGGAAGGGGCGGAGTATCTGCGCGCGGTGCTACGCGCGCCAGTATACGAAGCGGCGCAGGTGACGCCGCTGCAAAAAATGGAAAAGCTCTCGTCACGTCTGGATAACGTTATTCTCGTCAAACGCGAAGACCGGCAGCCGGTACATAGCTTTAAGCTGCGCGGCGCTTACGCGATGATGGCCGGATTGACCGAAGAACAAAAAGCCCACGGCGTGATTACCGCGTCGGCGGGGAACCATGCACAGGGCGTGGCGTTCTCCTCCGCGCGGCTTGGCGTGAAGTCGCTAATCGTCATGCCAAAAGCAACGGCGGATATTAAAGTCGATGCGGTACGCGGTTTTGGCGGCGAAGTGCTGTTGCACGGCGCTAATTTTGATGAAGCGAAAGCGAAAGCTATTGAACTGGCGCAGCAGCAGGGTTTTACCTGGGTGCCGCCGTTTGATCACCCAATGGTGATCGCCGGGCAGGGCACGCTGGCGCTGGAGCTGCTTCAGCAGGATTCGCATCTCGATCGTGTCTTTGTGCCGGTTGGTGGTGGCGGCCTGGCGGCTGGCGTAGCGGTACTGATCAAACAATTGATGCCGCAAATCAAAGTGATTGCCGTCGAAGCGGAGGATTCCGCCTGCCTGAAAGCGGCGTTGGAAGCCGGTCATCCAGTGGATCTCCCGCGCGTTGGGTTATTTGCTGAAGGCGTGGCGGTAAAACGCATCGGCGACGAAACCTTCCGCCTGTGTCAGGAATATCTCGACGACATTATTACAGTCGATAGCGACGCGATCTGCGCGGCGATGAAAGATCTGTTTGAAGATGTGCGTGCGGTGGCGGAGCCCTCCGGCGCGCTGGCGCTGGCGGGGATGAAAAAATATATCGCCCAGCACAATATTCGCGGCGAACGCCTGGCGCACGTCCTTTCCGGCGCCAACGTCAACTTCCACGGCTTGCGCTATGTGTCTGAACGCTGCGAGCTGGGGGAACAGCGCGAAGCGCTACTGGCGGTGACCATTCCGGAAGAAAAGGGGAGCTTCCTCAAATTCTGCCAGTTGCTTGGCGGGCGTATGGTCACCGAATTTAACTACCGTTTTGCCGACGCGAAAAATGCCTGTATTTTTGTCGGCGTACGCGTCAGTCAGGGGCTGGAGGAGCGAAAAGAGATTATCACCCAACTGTGCGACGGCGGTTATAGCGTAGTGGATCTCTCCGACGATGAAATGGCGAAGCTGCATGTGCGCTATATGGTCGGCGGACGCCCCTCCAAGCCATTACAGGAGCGTTTGTATAGTTTCGAATTTCCGGAGTCGCCCGGTGCGTTGCTCAAATTCCTGCATACGCTTGGCACGCACTGGAATATTTCGTTATTCCATTACCGCAGCCACGGTACCGATTATGGCCGCGTGCTGGCGGCGTTCGAGTTAGGCGATCATGAGCCGGATTTCGAAACCCGGCTGCATGAGCTGGGCTATGAATGCCATGATGAGAGCAATAACCCGGCGTTCCGGTTCTTTTTGGCGGGGTAGGAATAGTGATGACCGGAAGAAATGTCTCCTTCCGGTCATCTGCATAGACGGCGCGTCAGGGAGTGGGATAATAAACTGACGATCGCTATGAGTAAGGGCAAAAAGATGGCTGGACGCTTTCAGGGATTTGCACAAGAAGGGCTCAATTTTCTTCAGCAAGTTTGTATTGAGAACGACAAAGCCTGGTTCGATGAGCACCGCTTTATCTACGAAAGAAGCCTTCTGACTCCATTCCGCGCGCTGGTGGACGACCTTGCTCCAGCGATGCTGGAAATCGATCCACTGCTGGAAACCCGACCCGCCATCGGTAAAACCCTGTCGCGTATTCACCGCGATACCCGTTTCTCGCACGACAAATCGCTGTACCGCAGCCGGATGTGGCTGACCTTTAAGCGTTCAGCTAAAAACTGGATCGATGCGCCAGCCTACTTTTTTGAAATCAGCCCCGATACTCTACGCTATGGGTTGGGTTACTACAGCGCCAGCAAATCTACGATGGATCTGTTTCGCCATACGTTGAGGAAGCGGCCTGATGCGTTTTTACAGGTTGCCGAATGCTGCAGCCCGCCGTTTGAGCTGGTGGGGGAAAGCTATAAGCGGCTGCTGGCCAAAGATCTCGACCCGGCGATACCCGACTGGTATCAGCGTAAAACGTTTGCCGTGATGGTGACGGATAATGACGTAGAAAAACTCTTCCATGCCGATCTGGTCACACGGCTGGCCGAGAGTTTCCAACAGTTGGAGCCGCTGTACCAGTGGCTGATGACGGTGGAAACCATGAAGCAGGTGAACCCGGCGGATTTATAAAAGATTGCCGTTATGTATTAACATTTTTCGGGATAAAGTGTATTTCCAGGAATCGCCCTTTACCTACCTGGTGAGGCCCTTCCATTATAACAAATAACTGATTTTCCCTGATCTGGAGATAATGCTCATCATTGAATGTGAAAGCCAGGCTAACAATGAAAGGGAAATCAAAAAGTTCAATTTCTCCTTCGACAAAGGTGATGCCCCAATATTCATCCGTGAGGGACGGTATGACAATGTCGGGTCGATACCCTTTTATCGGTAAGAGTTTTCGCTTCGTAGAATCAAATTCTACTTCTGCACGGACATAGTTGCCTGAATTTCCGCCCATAGCAGCATGGGGCTCCTTAAGGATACGCGCAGTCTTACTGTTTTTTGGGAGCATAAGCCGACTCTTGTTATTTCATCACTGTCTCTCGAACGTATTTATCTAATTTGTCCGATTCATAAAATGCCATACACCGCTCCAGCACGTTATTAGCGTCTTTAGCGCTATCGGGGTGGAGCGCCATCGTTAAGCGGTCAAAGCCTTCTGTTTCTTTGGCGACGAATTTAAGGAATGGTTTCCATTTCCCGGCATTATCTAACGCGTAGGTTTTAACTAAAAACGACATATCATGGCCTGGAGCATAAAAAGCATCCGGCGGAATGCGTTTATGATAGTTATCAACAAGGCACTGCTTTAACGCCAGATGCTTTACATCCTGTACGGTAATGCCCGTCGGTTTAGCCTGTACGCTGAAGCATATCGCTACCAGTGCAGATAACAGCATTATTTTTGTGCGCATTTTATTACCTTATCAACCCTGAACAATTTTCCAGAACGCATCAATTAGCGGCTCATGCAGCCGCTTTTTTTGCGCACAGACGCCAAGCTCAAACGGCGTTTTTTCGTCGCTGCGCTCTAAAATCATCACCCGATTGCGCACTGGTTCCGGGCTGTTTTCCAGCACCACTTCCGGCAGCAGCGCCACGCCGCAGCCCAGCGCCACCATTGAGACCATCGCTTCGTGACCGCCGACGGTGGCGTAAATCTGCGGATTGCTGATTTTATGGCGGCGAAACCACAGCTCAATGCGGCGGCGTACCGGCCCCTGATCGGCCATGATAAACGGCACCGTCGACCAGTCGGGCTTATCGACCGACACCTGATTGCGCACCGGGCAGGGCAGCGCCGGGGCGATCAGCACCACCGCCAGATTTTCCAGCATCGAAAACGCCACCGCGCCGGGTAGCGTTTCCGGCTTACCAGCAATCGCCAGATCGGCCTCGCCGGTGACCACTTTGTCCATGGCATCGGCGGCGTCGCCGGTGGTGAGCTTAATTTCCACCGAGGGATGTTCGGCGCGAAAACGGTCGAGGATCGGCGGCAGATGACTGTATGCCGCGGTCACCGAGCAGAAAATATGCAGTTCGCCGGAAAGGGATGGCCCCTGCTGATCGAGGGTATGGCGCAACTGCTGATATTGCAAAAGTGTCTGTTGGGCAAACACTCGCAGCTCTTCACCCGCTTCGGTCAGCGTGACCGTGCGGTTATCACGCACAAACAGCGGCTGGCCGAGATCTTCTTCCAGCCGCTGGATCTGCCGGGAGAGCGTGGAGGGGCTGACGTGCATCGCCCGCGCGCTGCGGCCAAAGTGGCGGCTTTCCGCCAGATGCAGGAAGGTTTTTAGATCGCGTAAATCCACAGACAGACCTCCGGTTTTTGACGTTGCATAAACCGCAACATAACGTTGTGAATATATCAATTTCCGCAATAAATTTCCTGTTGTAATGTGGGTTCATTCGTACAGATAGCAATCTGTAAACCGAACAATAAGCGCGACAACACAACATCACGGAGTACACCATCATGGCTAACTACTTTAATACACTGAATCTGCGCCAGCAGCTGGCGCAGCTGGGTAAATGTCGCTTTATGGGCCGCGACGAATTCGCCGATGGCGCGAGCTACCTGCAGGGTAAAAAAGTGGTCATCGTCGGCTGTGGCGCTCAGGGGCTGAACCAGGGCCTGAACATGCGTGACTCCGGTCTGGATATTTCCTACGCCCTGCGTAAAGAAGCCATTGCTGAGAAGCGTGCTTCCTGGCGTAAAGCGACCGAAAACGGCTTCAAAGTGGGTACCTACGAAGAGCTGATCCCGCAGGCTGACCTGGTGGTTAACCTGACGCCAGACAAACAGCACTCCGACGTGGTGCGCTCCGTACAGCCGCTGATGAAAGACGGCGCGGCGCTGGGCTATTCACACGGCTTCAACATCGTGGAAGTGGGCGAGCAGATCCGTAAAGACATCACCGTGGTGATGGTGGCGCCGAAGTGTCCGGGCACCGAAGTGCGCGAAGAGTACAAACGTGGTTTCGGCGTGCCGACGCTGATCGCCGTTCACCCGGAAAACGACCCGAAAGGCGAAGGCATGGCGATTGCGAAAGCCTGGGCTGCGGCCACCGGCGGTCACCGTGCGGGCGTACTGGAATCTTCTTTCGTTGCGGAAGTGAAATCTGACCTGATGGGCGAGCAGACTATTCTGTGCGGTATGCTGCAGGCCGGTTCTCTGCTGTGTTTCGACAAGCTGGTGGCAGAAGGCACCGACCCGGCATACGCCGAAAAACTGATTCAGTTCGGCTGGGAAACCATCACCGAAGCGCTGAAGCAGGGCGGCATCACCCTGATGATGGACCGTCTGTCTAACCCGGCGAAACTGCGTGCTTACGCGCTGTCCGAACAGCTGAAAGAGATCATGGCGCCGCTGTTCCAGAAACACATGGATGACATCATCTCCGGCGAATTCTCTTCCGGCATGATGGCTGACTGGGCTAACGACGATAAGAAACTGCTGACCTGGCGTGAAGAGACCGGTAAAACCGCGTTCGAAACCGCACCGCAGTTTGAAGGTAAAATCGGCGAGCAGGAGTACTTCGATAAAGGCGTGCTGATGATCGCGATGGTGAAAGCGGGCGTTGAGCTGGCGTTCGAAACCATGGTCGATTCCGGCATCATCGAAGAGTCCGCTTACTACGAATCACTGCACGAGCTGCCGCTGATCGCCAACACCATCGCCCGTAAGCGTCTGTACGAAATGAACGTGGTTATCTCCGATACCGCAGAATACGGTAACTACCTGTTCTCTTACGCTTGCGTACCGCTGCTGAAACCGTTTATGGCGGAATTGCAACCGGGCGATCTGGGTAGTGCTATCCCGGAAGGCGCGGTAGACAACGCACAGCTTCGCGACGTGAACGATGCGATTCGTAGTCATGCGATTGAGCAGGTAGGTAAGAAACTGCGCGGCTATATGACGGATATGAAGCGTATTGCGGTAGCGGGTTGATATACCTTGTCGGGTGGCGCTAGCGCTTACCCGACCTACAAAATCAAGCAGACGATGTAGGCCGGGTAAGGCGTAGCCGCCACCCGGCTTTTTATTTGCGATACAATACTTTAATGATGTGGTAACCGAACTGGGTATGCAGCGGGCCGGTTGGCTCCAGTACCGGGCAGGAAAAGACTACTTTATCGAATGCCGGAACCATCTGGCCCTGACGAAATTCGCCTAAATGACCGCCTTTTTTACCGGATGGGCAGATAGAATGCTTCTTCGCCAGCTTCTCAAAATCGCCGCCGTTTTTAATTTGCTCCAGAAGATCTAAAGCCAGTTTCTCTTCTTTTACAAGAATATGCAGTGCTGCTGCCATTTTTGCCATTATTGTGTTCTCACGTCGCAAAGATTGGCCGTCACTTTATCACTCCTTAGGCCGTCAGACATATACTCTTCGCCATTACAGGACAGATGTCCCGCCTGATTTAATGAACCGGGAGATAAGCGGCATTTTTAGCGGGCGTATTTCGGATGCGCGGGACGGCGGTCCTGTCCTTTCTGACAAGGGGCGAGATACCATGAACATAATGAAAAACGCAGAATTTCCAGACGACTGGCTTTTAGGGCTACGCCAGGTTGTACGCGACCCAGTGCTCTATGAATTACTCAAATACTGCCCGTTGGAAATCATGCAGTACAGGGCGTTTATGCGATGTCGCTTGAGTATGTTCTGCTGACGGGGGTTCTTACAGTTGGATCAAGAGCGCACAGCGTAATGGCTATACGCCGCTTGCCGCCAGAGCCCGCTGATTGATCTTTTCCAGGCTGCCTGAAAAAGCAGCCTGGTCTTCTCTGGGCCTCGCTTTCTGCTACAATCCCTCCCCCGTTCGAAGATTGAGCACTATTCCCATGCGTTTAAATCCCGGCCAACAACACGCTGTCGAATTCGTCACCGGACCCTGCCTGGTGCTGGCAGGAGCGGGTTCTGGTAAAACTCGCGTAATTACCAATAAAATCGCCCACCTGATCCGCGGATGCGGCTATCAGGCCCGGCATATTGCGGCGGTGACGTTTACCAACAAGGCCGCGCGTGAGATGAAAGAACGCGTCGGGCAGACGCTCGGCCGTAAGGAAGCGCGCGGTTTGATGATCTCCACCTTTCATACGCTAGGGCTGGATATTATTAAGCGCGAGTACGCTGCGCTGGGGATGAAATCGAACTTTTCATTGTTTGACGATACCGACCAGGTCGCCTTGCTCAAAGAGCTGACCGAAGGCCTGATCGAAGACGACAAGGTTCTGTTGCAACAGCTGATCTCCACGATCTCCAACTGGAAAAACGATCTCAAAACGCCTGCGCAGGCGGCGGCCGGGGCGAAAGGTGAACGCGATCGTATTTTTGCTCACTGCTACGGGCTTTATGACGCCCATATGAAGGCATGCAACGTTCTCGATTTTGATGATTTGATTTTGCTGCCGACGCTGCTGCTGCAACGCAATGACGAGGTGCGCGAGCGCTGGCAGAATAAAATTCGTTATCTGCTGGTGGATGAATATCAGGATACTAACACCAGCCAGTATGAGTTGGTTAAGCTGCTGGTCGGGCAACGCGCGCGCTTTACGGTCGTAGGCGATGACGATCAGTCTATCTACTCCTGGCGCGGGGCGCGTCCGCAAAACCTGGTGTTACTGAGCCAGGATTTTCCGGCGCTGCAGGTGATTAAGCTGGAGCAAAACTATCGTTCTTCGGGCCGCATCCTGAAAGCGGCGAATATTCTCATCGCCAACAATCCGCACGTCTTTGAAAAGCGCCTCTTTTCCGAGCTCGGTTACGGCGCGGAACTCAAAGTGTTAAGCGCAAACAATGAAGAGCATGAAGCTGAGCGCGTTACCGGCGAACTGATTGCCCATCACTTTGTGAACAAGACCCAGTACAAGGATTACGCCATTCTGTATCGCGGGAATCATCAGTCGCGGGTATTTGAAAAATTCCTCATGCAGAACCGTATTCCGTACAAAATTTCCGGCGGCACCTCATTTTTCTCCCGTCCGGAGATTAAAGACTTGCTGGCCTATCTGCGGGTGTTGACCAACCCGGATGATGACAGCGCTTTCCTGCGCATCGTGAATACGCCAAAACGCGAAATCGGTCCGGCCACGCTGCAAAAGCTGGGTGAATGGGCAATGACGCGTAATAAAAGCCTGTTTACCGCCAGCTTTGATATGGGACTTAGCCAAAAGCTGACCGGACGTGGTTACGATTCATTGACGCGTTTTACCCACTGGCTGGGGGAAATCCAGCGTCTGGCCGAACGCGAGCCTGTCGCCGCCGTGCGCGATCTCATCCACGGTATTGACTATGAATCCTGGTTGTACGAAACCTCGCCGAGCCCCAAAGCGGCGGAAATGCGTATGAAAAACGTTAACCAGCTCTTTAGCTGGATGACTGAGATGCTGGAAGGCAACGAACTCGATGAGCCGATGACGCTCACCCAGGTGGTTACACGCTTTACGCTGCGCGATATGATGGAGCGTGGCGAGAGCGAAGAAGAGCTGGATCAGGTACAGTTGATGACGCTTCATGCGTCGAAAGGACTGGAATTCCCGTATGTCTATATGGTGGGAATGGAAGAAGGATTTTTGCCGCATCAAAGTAGCATTGACGAAGATAATATTGAGGAAGAGCGTCGGCTGGCCTATGTCGGGATCACTCGCGCGCAGAAAGAGCTCACCTTTACATTATGTAAAGAGCGCCGTCAGTATGGGGAACTGGTGCGCCCGGAACCCAGTCGCTTCCTGTTAGAACTGCCGCAGGATGATTTAATCTGGGAGCAGGAGCGCAAAGTGGTAAGCGCTGAGGAGCGAATGCAAAAAGGGCAAAGTCACCTGGCTAATCTGAAAGCCATGATGGCGGCAAAGCGAGCGAAATCGTAGGCCGGATAAGCGAAGCGTCATCCGGCAATCAGACTACGGTTAGCGAACGTCCAGCGGCCAGTGTACATAGCTTTGCCACTGGCTTTCCTGATCAATCAACTCTTTACCCAGCGGGTGATGTGCCAGCCAGTCGCCAGGCAAGGTTAACGTCAGATTTTCATTTAGCGCCTGTAGCGTAATTTCTGGTACCAGATCGTCACGACGGCGACCGGCAAAAAGAATCGCCAGTCGCAGCAAACGGCATAGCTGTTCCGCAACACGGGGCGGTACCGCGTTTTGCTGATGAAGCGAAGAGAGATCGACCGGATTGGTCTGATTCAGTAAGAGGGTGGCGAGCAACTTTTTCTGCGCGGGCGTATAGCCAGGCAGATCCAAATGGCGTACTAAATAGGCGGCATGATAGGGCGCCTGTTTAAAATCAACGCTCAGACCGATCTCATGCAACTGGCAAGCGCTAAGCAACAGTTCACGACTGATAGGCTCAATATGCCAGGCATTTTCTACCTGTTTGAGGAAGTTATCTGCCAGCTTCGCTACGCGGTTCGCCTGATCGGTATCGACGATAAACCGACGCTGAATGTTTCGCAGCGTGCGGCTGCGGATATCCTGATCTACCGCCAGATGCAACATCCCATACACCAGCCCTTCGCGTAACGCGCCGCCTGCCAGCGTCATGCTCTGGATGTTCAGCTCGGTAAATATCGCGATCAGAATAGCCAGCCCACTTGGGAAAACCAGCGCGCGTTCCAGCGTCAGGCCTTCGATTTCCAGCTCTTCCAGACGCCCGCACTGTATCGCGCGTTGTTTTAGCTGCTGCAGTTTGGCGAGCGTAATGCGCTCGTCCATCCCCTGCGCCATCATGATTTCCTGCAATGCCTGTACGGTGCCGGAGGCACCCACGCAGACCTTCCAGCCATGAAAACGCAGTTCATCGGCGACCGGACGCAGTACATCGCGCGCGGCCTTCTCCGCATCATCAAAGTTTTCTTGCGCCAGATTACGATCGCTAAAATAGCGTTCAAGCCACGTTACGCAGCCCATCGACAGGCTAAACAGCGACGTGGTTTGCGCGCCAGTGCCGGTAACCAGTTCAGTGCTGGCGCCGCCGATATCCACCACCAGCCGCTGATCTGCGCCGCCGGTGGTATGAGCGACCCCCTGATAAATCAGCCGCGCCTCTTCTTCGCCGCTGATAACCTGCACCGGACAACCAAGGATAGTCTGCGCTTTCGCGATAAATTCACCCGCATTGACGGCGAGACGCAATGTTGCGGTGGCAACCACGCGGATTTGCGGCTGCGGGATATCCTGCAAACGTTCAGCAAACAGGCGCAGACATTGCCAGCCGCGTTCCATCGCTTCGGCTGAAAGGTAGTTGTCGTTGTTCAGACCCGCGGCCAGACGCACCTTGCGTTTTATTCGGGTCAGCGTCTGGATGCTTCCCGCCGCCTCGCGCACGACCAGCATATGAAAACTATTGGAACCGAGATCAATAGCGGCATACAACGAGGTGGAATTCATACACTTCATCCTTCAACCTGTATCCGTGTTGGCTGCGTACTCTTCCTAAGCTCATCGGGATTTGTTTTCTTGCCGCCTTGATACAGGCTAAATGATTTTGTGTATGGCATAACTTTTCTTAACCTGAACGACGACGATTACGCGGAGCGCCAGCGCGGCGCGGACCATTGCCAGGACGCGAACGCGTCAGGCGCAACGGCTTGGGCAGATCGTTCATGAGCGCTTCCGGATTGTATTTGCTGACCGGAATCGAGTGGCCGATATAGCTCTCAATGGCGGGCAGATTCAGCGCATACTCTTCGCAAGCCAGGCTGATGGAATGTCCGCTGGCGCCAGCGCGACCGGTACGACCGATACGGTGAACATAGTCTTCACAATCATCTGGCAGATCGTAGTTAAAGACGTGCGTTACGGCGGGGATATGCAACCCGCGCGCCGCGACATCGGTCGCCACAAGAATATCCAGATCGCCGCGGGTGAACTCATCCAGAATCCGCAGGCGCTTTTTCTGCGCGACGTCACCGGTCAGCAGACCAACACGATGACCATCTGCCGCCAGATGTCCCCAGATATCTTCGCAACGATGCTTGGTGTTGGCGAAAATAATGGCGCGATCCGGCCACTCTTCTTCGATCAGCGTTTGCAGTAAACGCATTTTCTCTTCATTAGAGGGGTAGAAAAGCTCTTCTTTAATGCGGTGGCCGGTCTTTTGCTCCGGTTCCACTTCAACATATTCGGCGTTGTTCATCTGTTCAAACGCCAGCTCGCGAACCCGATAAGACAGGGTGGCGGAGAACAACATGTTCAGACGCTGCGCAGCCGGCGGCATACGACGGAACAGCCAGCGGATATCTTTAATAAAGCCCAAATCGTACATGCGATCGGCTTCATCGAGTACGACGACCTGAATGGCGCCGAGGTTAATGTGGTTTTGTTTGGCGTAGTCGATCAGTCGGCCCGTCGTACCAATAAGAATATCAACGCCGCTTTCCAGCACTTTAAGCTGCTTGTCGTAACCATCGCCGCCGTAAGCCAGGCCTAATTTTAAGCCAGTCGCTTGCGCCAACGGCTCCGCGTCTGCGTGAATTTGTACGGCTAATTCACGCGTCGGCGCCATGATCAGCGCGCGCGGCTGGTTCACCTTGCGATCGTCGATCGCGGGATGAGAAAGTAAATAATGAAACGTTGACGTCAGAAACGCCATCGTTTTCCCGGTACCGGTTTGCGCCTGCCCTGCAACGTCACGACCCGCCAGCGTTAGCGGAAGGGCCAGTGCCTGAATGGGCGTACAATTATAAAACCCTTTTTTTTCAAGGGCTTCAACCACCTGAGGGTGCAGGGCGAAGTCGGAAAACTTCTGTTCTGTTAAATGTGTTTTGCTCATAGTGTGGTAGAATATCAGCTTACTATTGCTTTACGAAAGCGTATCCGGTGAAATAAAGTCAACCTTTGTTGGCGAAGTTAACATCAGCACCTCGTTGGTTAATGCTACACCAACACGCCAGGCTTATTCCTGTGGAGTTATATATGAGCGATAAAATTATTCACCTGACTGACGACAGTTTTGACACGGATGTACTCAAAGCGGACGGGGCTATCCTCGTTGATTTCTGGGCAGAGTGGTGCGGGCCGTGTAAAATGATCGCTCCGATTCTGGATGAAATCGCTGACGAATATCAGGGCAAATTGACCGTTGCCAAACTGAACATTGACCAGAACCCAGGTACTGCGCCTAAATATGGCATCCGCGGTATTCCGACTCTGCTGCTGTTTAAAAACGGCGAAGTGGCGGCAACCAAAGTAGGCGCACTGTCTAAAGGTCAGTTGAAAGAGTTTCTCGACGCCAATCTGGCGTAATACCTTTTATACGTCGAATGACAAAGGCGCTGTATGGTCAGGCGTCTGTCATTCGACGAATGATTAAGGTATCAGGCAGTTTCGTGGCGTCTGTTGTCCTTACGTTATTCTTAAATTGTCAGGATCTCTGGACGCCCGGTCTGAGTCGTGCTAAGTTAGTATTGACTTCGAATTAAACATACCTTATTAAGTTTGAATCTGGTTTTATCCGTCACTTCCCGTTTTTTCTCGCACGAGAAGTGGAAAGATTCCTGGCTCTTCGCTCATTCCGTCTTGTCGTTTCAGTTCTGCGTACTTTCCTGTGACCAGACAGCGAACAGACATGAGTTGATAGCCGTAAACAGGCATGGATGACCCTGCCATACCATTCACAACATTAAGTTCGAGATTTACCCCAAGTTTAAGAACTCACACCATTATGAATCTTACCGAATTAAAGAATACGCCGGTTTCTGAGCTGATCACTCTCGGCGAAAGTATGGGGCTGGAAAACCTGGCCCGTATGCGCAAGCAGGACATTATTTTTGCCATCCTGAAGCAGCACGCAAAGAGTGGCGAAGATATCTTTGGCGACGGTGTGCTGGAGATATTGCAGGATGGATTTGGTTTCCTCCGTTCTGCAGACAGCTCCTACCTCGCCGGTCCTGATGATATCTACGTTTCCCCCAGCCAAATCCGCCGTTTCAACCTCCGCACTGGTGATACCATTTCTGGTAAGATTCGCCCGCCGAAAGAAGGTGAACGCTATTTTGCGCTGTTGAAAGTTAACGAAGTTAACTACGACAAACCGGAAAACGCCCGTAACAAAATCCTCTTTGAGAACTTAACCCCGCTGCACGCAAACTCTCGTCTGCGTATGGAGCGTGGTAACGGTTCTACCGAAGACTTAACGGCACGCGTTCTGGATCTGGCTTCGCCGATCGGTCGCGGCCAGCGCGGTCTGATTGTCGCGCCGCCGAAGGCGGGTAAAACCATGCTGCTGCAGAACATCGCGCAGAGCATCGCGTATAACCACCCAGACTGCGTGCTGATGGTGCTGCTGATTGACGAACGTCCGGAAGAAGTGACCGAGATGCAGCGTCTGGTGAAAGGCGAAGTGGTTGCGTCTACCTTTGACGAACCGGCATCCCGCCACGTTCAGGTTGCCGAAATGGTTATCGAGAAGGCGAAACGTCTGGTTGAACACAAGAAAGACGTTATCATCCTGCTCGACTCCATCACCCGTCTGGCGCGTGCCTATAACACCGTGGTGCCGGCTTCCGGTAAAGTACTGACCGGTGGTGTGGACGCTAACGCCCTGCATCGTCCGAAGCGTTTCTTCGGCGCGGCGCGTAACGTGGAAGAGGGCGGCAGTCTGACCATCATCGCTACCGCGCTTATCGATACCGGCTCCAAAATGGACGAAGTTATCTACGAAGAGTTTAAAGGCACCGGTAACATGGAGCTGCATCTTTCGCGTAAGATCGCTGAAAAACGTGTCTTCCCGGCTATCGACTACAACCGTTCCGGTACCCGTAAAGAAGAGCTGCTCACCACTCAGGAAGAGCTGCAGAAAATGTGGATCCTGCGTAAAATCATCCATCCGATGGGTGAAATTGACGCGATGGAATTCCTCATTAACAAACTGGCGATGACCAAAACTAATGACGACTTTTTCGAGATGATGAAGCGCTCATAACCTGGTCTTTACCTGAAAACGCCACGTTTTTACGTGGCGTTTTTGTTTTATATCTGTAATCTTAACGATACATTTACAAAATGATGATAAACCGGGTCGGGGCTTCGCCATCCATTCGTTATCGGTATCGTGTGGTTGATATTTAAACAATTCTGCCTGATTCAGAGCAGGGTTTCCCTTCTGAATAAAGGTCTTCATGGTTATACTTCTGGTACTAATTTTATCTGAGAGCACGCATTGTGAATTTACTGACCGTGAGTACTGATCTCATCAGTATTTTTTTATTCACGACACTGTTCCTGTTTTTTGCGCGTAAAGTCGCAAAAAAAATCGGTTTAGTGGATAAACCCAACTTTCGTAAACGCCACCAGGGGCTGATACCGTTGGTTGGAGGGATTTCGGTTTACGCAGGGATTTGCTTCACATTCGGAATCGTTGACCACTATATTCCTCATGCGTCGCTTTATCTTTCTTGTGCGGGCGTACTGGTTCTTATCGGTGCCCTGGACGACCGTTTTGATATCAGCGTGAAGATCCGTGCGACCATACAGGCCGCGATCGGTATCATTATGATGGTATTCGGTAAGCTCTATCTTAGCAGCCTCGGCTATATCTTTGGCTCCTGGGAGATGGTGCTCGGTCCCTTCGGCTATTTCCTTACTCTGTTTGCCGTATGGGCGGCGATCAACGCTTTCAATATGGTGGACGGTATTGACGGCCTGTTGGGCGGGCTATCCAGCGTCTCATTCGCGGCGATGGGGCTGATTTTATGGTTTGACGGTCAAACCAGCCTGGCAATATGGTGCTTCGCCATGATCGCCGCGATTCTGCCTTACATTATGCTTAATCTCGGTATTTTGGGGCGGCGTTATAAAGTCTTTATGGGCGATGCCGGTAGTACTCTAATTGGTTTTACCGTTATCTGGATCTTACTGGAAACGACGCAGGGGAAAACTCACCCTATCAGTCCGGTTACCGCGCTATGGATTATCGCTATCCCGCTGATGGATATGGTGGCGATTATGTATCGCCGTCTGCGTAAAGGAATGAGTCCCTTCTCACCTGATCGTCAGCATATTCACCATCTTATCATGCGCGCCGGATTTACCTCTCGTCAGGCGTTTGTACTGATTACGCTTGCCGCCGCCATTCTGGCGGGAATCGGCGTAGCGGCAGAATATTCTCATTTTGTTCCTGAATGGGTTATGTTGGTGCTCTTTTTGCTAGCATTCTTCCTCTATGGCTACTGCATTAAGCGGGCCTGGAAGGTGGCGAGATTTATTAAGCGTGTGAAGCGTCGCCTGCGCAGACACCGTAAGAACCGGCCAAACTTAACCAAGTAAATGAGGATACGATGACACAACCATTACCGGGGGCACGCGCGGTGAGCGCTGAAAATGAACTGGATATTCGCGGGTTGTTTCGTACTTTATGGGCTGGCAAATTCTGGATTATCGGCATTGGCCTGCTATTTGCCCTTATCGCGTTAGCCTATACCTTTTTTGCTCGTCAGGAGTGGAGTGCGACGGCGATCACCGATCGCCCAACCGTAAATATGTTGGGCGGTTATTACTCCCAGCAGCAGTTTCTGCGCAACCTGGATATTAAGACCGATCCTGCTTCTTCTGATAAGCCCTCGGTGATGGATGAAGCGTATAAAGAGTTCATCATGCAACTTGCCTCCTGGGATACGCGTCGCGATTTCTGGTTACAGACGGACTATTACAAGCAGCGAATGGTCGGGAATAGCAAAGCTGATGCGGCGATGCTTGATGAACTGATCAATAACATACAGTTTACGCCCGGCGATTTTACACGCGCCATCAACGACAACGTGAAGCTGATTGCTGAAACTGCGCCGGATGCCAATAATCTGCTGCGTCAGTATGTCGCATTCGCCAGCCAGCGGGCGGCGAGCCATCTGAATGATGAATTAAAAGGCGCCTGGGCTGCGCGTACCGTGCAGATGAAAGCGCAGGTCAAACGGCAGGAAGAGGTTGCGAAAGCGATCTATTCACGTCGTGTAAACAGTATTGAGCAGGCGCTCAAAATTGCGGAACAACATAATATTTCTCGTAGCGCGACGGATGTCCCGGCGGATGAATTACCGGACTCAGAGCTTTTTTTACTCGGTCGCCCTATGTTGCAGGCGCGTCTTGAAAATCTGCAAGCGGTTGGCCCTGCGTTCGATTTGGACTACTTTCAAAATCGGGCAATGTTGAATACGCTTAATGTGGGGCCGACCCTGGACCCTCGTTTTCAGACCTATCGTTATTTGCGTACGCCGGAAGAACCGGTAAAACGTGATAGCCCACGCCGAGCCTTCCTGATGATTATGTGGGGTATCGTTGGGGCGCTAATCGGTGCGGGCGTTGCCTTAACCCGTCGCCGCACGATTTAGCAACACCTCTGCAGTAGGGGGCTGGGCCCCTGCTGTCTATTCGAAGAGAATCGATGTGAAAGTACTGACTGTATTTGGTACACGACCGGAGGCCATTAAGATGGCGCCTCTGGTCCATGCGCTGGAAAAAGATCCTCATTTCGAGGCCAAAGTATGCGTTACTGCGCAGCATCGGGAGATGCTTGATCAGGTATTAACTCTTTTTTCTATTGTGCCTGATTACGATCTCAACATTATGCAGCCGGGACAGGGGTTGACGGAAATTACCTGCCGAATTCTGGAGGGATTAAAGCCGATCCTGGCAGATTTTAAACCTGATGTGGTGCTGGTTCATGGCGATACCACCACTACGATTGCTACCAGCCTGGCGGCTTTCTATCAACGAATTCCGGTAGGGCACGTAGAAGCCGGGTTGCGAACCGGCGATCTCTATTCCCCCTGGCCGGAAGAGGCAAACCGCACGCTGACCGGACATCTGGCGATGTACCACTTTGCGCCGACGGAAAACTCGCGGCAGAAT
Source organism: Salmonella sp. 32031103-2018-00083-FB-01-SM-01 (assembly GCF_017571995.1). NCBI lineage: Bacteria > Pseudomonadati > Pseudomonadota > Gammaproteobacteria > Enterobacterales > Enterobacteriaceae > Salmonella > Salmonella sp. 32031103-2018-00083-FB-01-SM-01. Next base: position 64,249 of record NZ_JAGEQL010000009.1, on the reverse strand, counting down.
CTGTTGCGGGAGAACATTCCGGATGAGCGCATTTTTGTCACTGGCAATACCGTTATCGACGCGCTGATCTGGGTACGCGATCGCGTTCTGACGAGCGATACATTACAGGCTGAACTGGCCGAGCAGTATCCTTTCCTCAACGCGAATAAGAAGATGATTTTAGTGACCGGTCATCGGCGTGAAAGCTTTGGTCAGGGCTTTGAGCATATCTGCCAGGCGCTGGCGGAAATCGCCGCCGCGAACCAGAATGTGCAAATTGTCTATCCGGTGCATCTCAATCCCAACGTCAGCGAACCTGTCAACCGTATCCTCGGCCATGTTGAAAACGTGGTGCTGATTGAGCCGCAGGACTACTTACCTTTTGTCTGGCTGATGAATCACGCCTGGCTCATTCTGACCGATTCCGGCGGTATTCAGGAAGAAGCGCCGTCATTAGGTAAGCCGGTATTGGTCATGCGTGAAACCACAGAGCGTCCGGAAGCCATTACCGCTGGTACGGTAAGACTGATCGGCACGGACTCCCGGCGCATTGTGGCGGAAGTTATGCGTCTGCTGCACGACGAAAATGAATATCAAACTATGAGCCGCGCCCATAATCCTTATGGTGACGGGCAATCATGCGCGCGCATTTTACAGGCGTTAAAAAGTTATCGGGTATCGTTATGAGTTTTACGACCATTTCTGTTATTGGGCTGGGGTATATCGGATTACCGACTGCGGCCGCTTTTGCTTCCCGCCAGAAGCAGGTTATCGGCGTGGATATCAACCAACATGCGGTAGACACCATAAATCGCGGTGAAATTCACATCGTGGAGCCGGCGTTGGGCAATGTGGTGAAGATGGCGGTGGAAGGCGGCTTTCTGCGTGCGACGACGACACCTGTCGAGGCCGATGCGTACCTGATTGCCGTGCCGACGCCATTCAAAGGCGATCACGACCCTGACATGGCCTATGTGGAAGCCGCGGCGAAATCCATTGCGCCGGTATTAAAAAAAGGGGCACTGGTGATTCTGGAATCAACATCGCCGGTCGGCGCAACGGAGCAAATGGCCGGCTGGCTGGCCGGGATGCGCCCGGATCTGACCTTTCCCCAGCAGGCGGGCGAGCAGACCGACGTGAATATCGCCTATTGTCCGGAGCGTGTGCTGCCGGGTCAGGTGATGGTGGAACTCATTAAAAATGACCGCGTGATTGGCGGTATGACGCCAGTATGTTCGGCTCGCGCCAGCGCGCTGTACAAAATTTTCCTTGAGGGCGAATGCGTTGTCACCAACTCGCGCACCGCAGAGATGTGCAAGCTGACGGAAAATAGCTTCCGTGATGTGAATATCGCCTTTGCGAATGAATTGTCGCTGATTTGCGCCGAACAGGGGATTAACGTCTGGGAATTGATCCGCCTGGCGAACCGCCATCCGCGCGTCAATATTTTGCAGCCGGGCCCAGGCGTTGGCGGGCACTGCATTGCGGTCGATCCGTGGTTTATTGTGGCGCAAAATCCGCAGCAGGCGAGACTGATTCGCACCGCGCGTGAAGTGAACGACGGCAAACCGCACTGGGTGGTCGATCAGGTAAAAGCCGCGGTCGCAGATTGCCTGGCGGCCACCGATAAACGCGCCAGCGAAGTGAAAATCGCCTGTTTTGGGCTGGCCTTTAAGCCGAATATCGACGATCTGCGCGAAAGCCCGGCGATGGGGATCGCGCAAAGTATCGCCCGCTGGCACAGCGGCGAAACCCTGGTCGTCGAACCGAATATCCATCAGTTGCCGAAAAAATTGGACGGACTTTGCACGCTGGCGAAACTGGACGCGGCGCTGGCCGCCGCCGATGTGCTGGTGATGCTGGTCGATCATGACGAATTTAAAGCGATTCCCGGCGATGCGGTTAATCAACGTTATGTGGTTGATACTAAAGGAGTCTGGCGCTGATGAAACGGATTCTGGTGACCGGCGGCGCAGGCTTTATCGGATCTGCGGTGGTGCGGCATATCATCCATGAAACGGCAGACGCGGTGGTGGTGGTGGATAAACTCACCTATGCGGGCAACCTGATGTCTCTGGCGTCGGTGGCGCAAAGCGACCGTTTCGCCTTTGAGAAGGTGGATATCTGCGATCGGGCATCACTGGAGCGAGTTTTCCAGCAGTATCAGCCCGATAGCGTGATGCACCTGGCGGCGGAAAGCCATGTAGACCGTTCCATCGACGGCCCCGCGGCGTTTATTGAAACGAATATCGTTGGTACTTACACCTTGCTGGAAGCCGCTCGCGCTTACTGGTCCGCGCTTGACGCGGACGCTAAAGCGGCGTTCCGCTTCCACCATATCTCCACCGATGAAGTGTATGGCGATCTGCATACTGCAGACGATTTCTTCACCGAAACCACGCCATATGCGCCAAGCAGCCCTTATTCCGCCTCCAAAGCCAGCAGCGACCATCTGGTACGCGCCTGGTTACGTACCTACGGTTTGCCTACGGTTGTCACCAACTGCTCTAATAACTACGGGCCCTACCATTTCCCGGAAAAACTGATCCCGCTGATGATTCTGAACGCGCTGGCGGGTAAACCATTGCCGGTCTATGGCAACGGCCAGCAAATTCGCGACTGGCTGTATGTGGAAGATCATGCCCGTGCGTTGTATCACGTGGTGACGAACGGCGCGGTGGGCGAAACGTATAATATCGGCGGTCATAACGAACGTAAAAATCTGGATGTGGTCAGGACGATTTGCGCTCTGCTGGAGGAACTGGCCCCGCAAAAACCGCAGGGTGTGGCGAATTATCACGATCTGATTACCTTCGTCGACGATCGACCCGGCCATGACTTACGTTATGCCATCGACGCGTCGAAAATCGCCCGCGAGCTGGGCTGGACGCCGCAGGAAACCTTCGAAAGCGGGATGCGAAAAACCGTTCAGTGGTATCTCGCCAATGAGGCCTGGTGGAAACCCGTGCAGGATGGCAGTTATCAGGGCGAACGCTTAGGACTGAAACGCTAAACGGCAGGTTCTTACTCCTGGAGGAGAAACGAATGAAAGGCATCATTCTGGCGGGAGGTTCCGGTACCCGGTTGCATCCCATTACGCGCGGCGTATCAAAGCAGCTTCTGCCCGTCTACGACAAACCGATGATTTACTATCCGTTATCGGTGCTAATGTTGGCGGGCATTCGTGAGATCTTGATCATCACCACGCCGGAGGATAAACGCGACTTTCAGCGTTTGTTGGGCGACGGCGCAGCATTCGGTATCGATTTACATTATGCCGAGCAGCCCAGTCCGGACGGGCTGGCGCAGGCCTTTATCATTGGCGAAACGTTCCTCAACGGTGAACCCTCATGCCTGGTATTGGGCGACAATATCTTTTTTGGTCAGGGTTTTAGCCCCAAACTCCGTCAGGTCGCGGCGCGTACCGAAGGCGCTACGGTATTTGGCTATCAGGTCATGGACCCGGAACGCTTTGGCGTCGTGGAGTTTGACGATGATTTTCGCGCGCTCTCGTTGGAAGAAAAGCCGAAACAGCCTAAATCTAACTGGGCGGTCACCGGCCTCTATTTCTATGACAGCAAGGTCGTCGAGTATGCGAAGCGCGTGAAACCGTCCGGGCGTGGCGAGCTGGAGATCACTTCTATCAACCAGATGTATCTGGAGGAAGGTAAGCTGACCGTTGAACTGCTGGGCCGCGGTTTCGCCTGGCTGGATACGGGCACCCACGACAGTCTGATTGAGGCGAGCACTTTTGTGCAGACGGTGGAAAAGCGCCAGGGCTTCAAAATTGCCTGTCTGGAGGAGATTGCCTGGCGCAACGGCTGGCTGGATGATGATGGTTTGAAACGCGCCGCCAGTCAGCTTGAAAAAACCGGCTATGGCCAATATTTACTGGAGTTGCTCCGTGCCCGTCCGCGCCAGTATTGAACCGTTACTCTGGGAAAATACGTTCTTTGGCGTGAATAGCGGCATTGTGCGTATCGATGCCTCAGCGCCCGAATTAACGCCAGAAGCGCTGCAGGCGTGGCAACGCGTGCAGGTAAAAGTGCCGGCTGAAAACATCGCCTGGCTGTCGGCGTTGCAATCGCTGGGATTCTCTTTGGTTGAAGGCGAAGTGGATTTTGCGTTGCCGTTAAAAGGGCATAGCTACCAGCATGGCGCGGAAATTGCACACCTTAAAGACATTCCTGCTTTACGTCAGTTGGCCGGAGAGGCGTTTACGCAGAGTCGTTTTCGCGCGCCGTGGTATGCGCCCGACGCCAGCGCCCGTTTTTACGCCCAGTGGATTGAGAATGCGGTACGCGGCACGTTTGATCACCAATGCCTGGTACTTCGCACAGAGACAGGCGCTATCCGCGGTTACGTCTCGCTGCGGGAATTGAATGATACCGACGCGCGCATTGGCCTGTTGGCCGGACGCGGCGCGGGAGCGGAACTTATGCAGGCGGCGATCTGTTGGGCGCAGAGTCGCGGCAAAGCAACATTGCGGGTGGCGACCCAGTTGGGCAACACCGCCGCGCTTAAACGTTACATACAAAGCGGTGCCAACATCGAAAGCACTGCGTACTGGTTATACAGGTGACAACATGATTCCTTTTAATGCGCCGCCGGTGGTGGGAACCGAACTCGAATACATGCAGTCTGCAATGAGCAGCGGCAAACTGTGCGGCGACGGCGGCTTTACGCGCCGTTGCCAGCAGTGGCTGGAGCAACATTTCGGCAGCGCGAAGGTGTTGCTGACGCCTTCCTGTACCGCATCACTCGAGATGGCGGCTCTGTTGTTGGATATTCAGCCCGGCGATGAAGTGATCATGCCGAGCTTTACGTTTGTCTCCACCGCTAACGCTTTTGTCCTGCGCGGCGCGAAAATTGTGTTTGTCGATATTCGTCCGGATACGATGAATATTGACGAAACGCTGATTGAGGCGGCGATTACTGATAAAACCCGCGCTATCGTGCCGGTACATTACGCTGGCGTCGCTTGTGAAATGGATGTCATCATGGCGCTGGCGGATAAGTATAATCTGTTCGTTGTCGAGGATGCCGCCCAGGGCGTGATGTCCACGTACAAAGGGCGCGCGTTAGGAACGATCGGTCACATCGGCTGTTTTAGCTTCCATGAAACCAAAAATTACACCGCTGGCGGCGAAGGCGGCGCGACGCTGATCAACGATCGTACGCTGATTGAACGCGCGGAGATCATCCGCGAAAAAGGCACCAACCGCAGCCAGTTCTTCCGTGGTCAGGTGGACAAATACACCTGGCGGGATATCGGCTCCAGTTATTTGATGTCCGATCTGCAGGCTGCCTACCTGTGGGCGCAACTGGAGGCCGCCGATCGTATCAATCAACAGCGTCTGTCGCTGTGGCAGACTTACTACGATGCGTTAACGCCGCTGGCGCGCGCCGGGCGTATCGAGCTGCCTTCTATTCCGGAAAACTGCGGGCATAATGCCCACATGTTTTACATCAAACTGCGGGATATCGCCGATCGCAGCGCGCTGATTAATTTCCTGAAAGAGGCGGAAATCATGGCGGTATTCCATTACATTCCGCTGCATGATTGTCCGGCGGGCGATAAATTTGGCGAGTTTATCGGGGACGATGTCTACACCACAAAAGAGAGCGAACGTTTGTTGCGTCTGCCGCTGTTTTATAACCTTGCGCCCGTCGATCAACGAACGGTGATTACTACCTTGCTAAATTATTTCTCCTGATATGTCGCTTGCTAAAGCCTCCCTGTGGACGGCGGTCAGTACGCTGGTAAAAATTGGCGCCGGACTGCTGGTGGTGAAACTACTGGCCGTCTCTTTTGGGCCGGCGGGCGTCGGACAAGCGGGTAACTTCCGCCAGATGATCACCGTGCTGGGCGTATTGGCTGGCGCGGGGATATTTAACGGCGTTACCAAACTTGTCGCACAACATCATGATAACCCGGCGCAGTTACGTACCGTGGTGGGAACCTCCTCCGCGATGGTATTGGGGTTCTCTACGCTGCTGGCGCTGGTCTTCCTGCTGGCGGCGGCGCCGATTAGCCAGGGACTGTTCGGTCATACGGACTATCAAGGGCTGGTGCGTCTGGTTGCGCTGGTACAAATGGGGATCGCCTGGGCGAACCTGCTGCTGGCGCTAATGAAGGGCTTTCGTGACGCGTCGGGTAATGCCTTATCGTTAATTGTCGGCAGCTTTTTGGGCGTCGCCGCCTGGTATCTCTGCTACCGTGTCGGCGGCTATGAAGGCGCTCTGCTTGGCCTGGCGCTGGTGCCGGCGCTGGTGGTAGTGCCAGCCGGTATGATACTGATTAAGCGCGGCACCGTCCCGCTACGCTATCTCAAGCCCTCCTGGGACAACGGTCTGGCAGGGCAGCTTAGTAAATTTACCCTGATGGCGCTGATTACCTCCGTTACGATGCCGGTCGCCTATGTGATGATGCGAAACCAACTGGCCGCGCACTATAGCTGGAGCGATGTCGGGATCTGGCAGGGCGTGAGCAGTATTTCTGATGCCTATCTGCAATTTATCACCGCCTCCTTCAGCGTTTACCTGTTACCTACGCTCTCACGCCTGACGGAAAAACAGGACATTACGCGTGAAGTGGTAAAAGCGCTGAAATTTGTTTTACCGGCGGTCGCGGCGGCGAGTTTTACCGTCTGGCTACTGCGCGATTTTGCTATCTGGCTGCTTTTTTCCGCCAAATTCACCGCGATGCGCGATCTGTTCGCCTGGCAGTTAGTGGGCGACGTGCTGAAAGTCGGCGCCTATGTTTTCGGTTATCTGGTGATTGCCAAAGCGTCGTTGCGATTTTACATTCTGGCCGAAATTAGCCAGTTCATTCTGTTAACGGCGTTCGCTCACTGGCTGATTCCCGCTCACGGCGCGCTGGGTGCGGCACAGGCTTATATGGCCACCTATATTGTCTATTTTTCATTTTGTTGTGGCGTATTTTTACTCTGGCGTAGGCGAGCATGACTGTACTGATTCACGTCCTGGGATCGGATATCCCTCACCATAACCACACCGTGTTGCGGTTTTTCAATGATACGCTGGCCGCCACAAGCGAGCACGCGCGTGAATTTATGGTTGCTGGCGAAGATAACGGCTTCACGGAAAGCTGCCCGGCGCTCTCGCTTCGTTTTTATGGCAGTAAGAAAGCGCTGGCGCAGGCGGTCATCGCCAAAGCGAAAGCAAATCGTCGACAGAGATTCTTCTTTCACGGTCAGTTCAACACCAGCCTGTGGCTGGCGCTGTTAAGCGGCGGTATTAAGCCAGCTCAGTTTTACTGGCATATCTGGGGCGCGGATCTCTACGAAGTGTCCCACGGGCTGAAATTCCGCCTTTTCTACCCGCTTCGTCGTATCGCGCAGGGACGAGTAGGGGGCGTATTCGCGACGCGCGGCGATCTCAGCTATTTTGCGCGCCAGCACCCGGGCGTACGCGGCGAGTTGCTCTATTTCCCGACGCGCATGGACCCTTCCCTGAATGCTATGGCAAAAGAGCGCCAACGTGCGGGGAAATTGACCATTTTGGTAGGGAACTCCGGCGATCGCAGTAACCAACATATTGCGGCGTTACGGGCGGTGTATCAGCAGTTTGGCGACACGGTAAACGTGGTGGTGCCGATGGGCTATCCGGCCAATAACCAGGCCTATATTGATGAGGTTCGTCAGGCCGGTCTGGCGCTATTTAGCGCCGAAAATCTACAAATTCTTAGCGAAAAAATGGAATTTGATGCCTATCTTGCGCTGTTGCGCCAGTGTGACCTCGGTTATTTTATTTTTGCCCGCCAACAGGGGATCGGGACGTTGTGTCTGCTAATTCAGGCCGATATCCCGTGCGTACTGAACCGCGACAATCCTTTCTGGCAGGATATGGCGGAACAGCATCTGCCCGTCCTGTTTACCACGGACGATCTTAATGAGCAGGTCGTGCGCGAGGCGCAGCGTCAGCTCGCATCGGTAGATAAAAGCGGTATCACCTTCTTTAGCCCCAACTACCTGCAACCGTGGCATAATGCGTTGAGAATCGCCGCAGGAGAAGCCGAATGAGTTTAATGCAATTCAGCGGGCTGCTGGTGGTCTGGCTGCTCTCTACGCTGTTTATCGCCACGCTGACCTGGTTTGAATTCCGCCGCGTGCGTTTTAACTTCAACGTTTTCTTTTCGTTGCTGTTTTTGTTGACCTTCTTTTTTGGTTTTCCGCTAACCAGCGTGCTGGTATTTCGTTTCGACGTTGGCGTCGCGCCGCCGGAAATCTTATTGCAGGCTCTATTATCCGCCGCCTGTTTCTACGGCGTGTATTACGTGACCTATAAAACGCGTTTACGCAAACGCGTTGTGGATGTACCACGTAAGCCGCTATTTACTATGAACCGGGTGGAAACCCACCTTACCTGGGTGATCCTGATGGGCATCGCGCTGGTGAGCGTGGCGATTTTCTTTATGCATAACGGCTTTTTGCTGTTCCGGCTGCACTCCTACAGCCAGATCTTTTCCAGCGAAGTCTCCGGCGTGGCGTTAAAACGGTTCTTCTATTTCTTCATTCCGGCGATGCTGGTGGTCTATTTCCTGCGCCAGGACAGCAAAGCGTGGCTGTTCTTTCTGGTGAGCACCGTCGCGTTTGGTCTGTTGACCTACATGATTGTCGGCGGCACGCGCGCTAACATCATTATTGCGTTTGCTATCTTCCTGTTTATCGGCATTCTTCGGGGCTGGATCAGCCTGTGGATGCTGGCAGCGGCGGGCGTGCTGGGGATTGTCGGTATGTTCTGGCTGGCGCTCAAACGCTACGGATTAAATGTGAGCGGCGATGAGGCGTTCTATACGTTTCTTTATCTGACGCGCGATACCTTTTCGCCGTGGGAGAATCTGGCGCTGCTGTTGCAAAATTACCACAATATCGATTTTCAGGGGCTGGCCCCTATCGTGCGTGATTTCTACGTCTTTATTCCCACCTGGTTATGGCCGGGACGACCCAGTATCGTGCTGAATTCTGCGAATTACTTCACCTGGGAAGTCCTGAACAACCATTCTGGCCTGGCGATATCGCCAACGCTTATCGGATCGCTGGTGGTCATGGGCGGGGCGCTGTTTATTCCGCTCGGCGCGATCGTCGTCGGGCTGATTATCAAATGGTTCGACTGGCTGTATGAACTGGGTAACCGGGAGCCCAATCGCTATAAGGCGGCGATTCTGCACAGTTTCTGCTTTGGCGCCATCTTTAATATGATTGTGCTGGCGCGAGAAGGGCTGGATTCGTTTGTCTCGCGCGTGGTTTTCTTCCTGGTGGTTTTTGGCGCCAGCCTGCTGGTCGCTAAGCTTCTGTTCTGGTTATTTGATAGCGCCGGACTGATTCATAAACGTACAACTTCGCTCCCTCAGGCACAGGTGGAAGGAAAACTATGACTAACAATGCCGCTGCGCCCCTTTACTCGCTGCGTGGATTACCTCTGATTGGCTGGCGCGACATGTCACATGCGCTGAATTATCTGTTTGCCGATGGACAACTGAAGCAAGGCACGTTGGTGGCGATCAACGCCGAAAAGCTGCTGACGGCGGAAGATAATCCGGAAGTTCGCGCGTTGATAGCGGCGGCGGAATTTAAATATGCCGATGGCATCAGCGTGGTGCGTTCAATACGTAAAAAATTTCCGCAGGCGCAGGTTTCTCGTGTGGCTGGCGCCGACCTTTGGGAAGCGTTAATGGCGCGCGCGGGGAAAGAAGGCACACCGGTATTTCTTGTCGGCGGCAAGCCTGAGGTGCTGGCGCAGACGGAAGCAAAACTGCGGACGCAGTGGAACGTCAATATTGTGGGTAGCCAGGACGGTTACTTTACGCCGGAGCAGCGTCAGGCGCTATTTGCGCGTATCCATGCCAGCGGCGCGAAAATTGTCACCGTCGCGATGGGATCGCCAAAACAGGAATTGCTCATGCGCGATTGTCGGGAAGTGCATCCCCATGCGTTATATATGGGGGTGGGCGGGACCTATGATGTGTTTACTGGTCACGTCAAACGCGCTCCAAAAATATGGCAGAACCTGGGACTGGAGTGGTTGTATCGTCTGCTTTCTCAACCGAGGCGTATTACCCGCCAGATGCGTCTGCTGCGCTACCTTCGCTGGCACTATACTGGCGATCTCTAATTCTCCCTTCTGATACTTGAGCAGCGGATTGTGCTTATGGCGCTGCTCATTTACAACATAATCGATGATTTATTACACAATAAATGCATTTTTTTAATGCTCCATTTGCCATTTGTCCAAATTTAAGAAAATATTCGCAACAATCGATGTACCCATAACAATAACCGGTACTACCGGAACCGTTGCAAACACGACATGAGGATTTATGGCAGAGAAAAAACCGGAGCTACAGCGTGGGCTGGAAGCTCGTCATATTGAATTGATTGCCCTCGGGGGCACCATCGGCGTCGGACTCTTTATGGGCGCCGCCAGTACGCTGAAATGGGCGGGCCCGTCAGTGCTGCTGGCGTATATCATCGCCGGATTGTTCGTCTTTTTCATCATGCGTTCGATGGGGGAGATGCTCTTTCTGGAACCTGTTACCGGCTCCTTTGCCGTGTACGCCCACCGGTATATGAGTCCTTTTTTTGGCTATCTTACCGCCTGGTCATACTGGTTTATGTGGATGGCGGTCGGAATCTCGGAAATTACCGCTATTGGGGTCTACGTCCAGTTCTGGTTTCCGGAGATGGCGCAGTGGATACCGGCGCTGATTGCCGTCGGACTGGTCGCGTTGGCGAATCTGGCTGCGGTGCGCCTGTATGGTGAAATCGAGTTCTGGTTTGCGATGATCAAAGTCACCACGATTATTGTGATGATCATCATCGGTTTGGGGGTGATTTTCTTCGGCTTTGGTAACGGCGGCCAGGCGATTGGCTTTGGTAATCTGACCGAGCATGGCGGCTTTTTTGCCGGCGGCTGGAAAGGCTTTCTGACCGCATTATGTATCGTGGTGGCCTCTTATCAGGGGGTTGAGTTGATCGGTATTACCGCCGGTGAAGCGAAGAATCCGCAGGTGACGTTGCGTAGCGCGGTGGGTAAGGTGCTGTGGCGTATCCTGATTTTTTATGTTGGCGCGATTTTCGTAATCGTCACCATTTTCCCGTGGAATGAGATTGGCAGCAACGGCAGTCCCTTTGTGCTCACCTTCGCGAAAATCGGCATCACCGCCGCAGCTGGCATTATCAACTTTGTCGTGCTGACGGCGGCGCTCTCCGGCTGTAACAGCGGAATGTATAGCTGTGGGCGTATGCTTTACGCGCTGGCGAAAAACCGTCAACTGCCGGTGGCAGTCGCGAAAGTCTCTCGCCACGGCGTGCCGGTCGCGGGCGTGGCGCTCTCTATTTTGATTTTGCTGGTAGGTTCTTGCCTGAACTACATCATCCCCAATCCGCAGCGCGTCTTTGTTTACGTTTATAGCGCCAGCGTACTGCCGGGGATGGTGCCGTGGTTTGTCATTCTGATTAGCCAACTGCGCTTTCGTCGGGCGCATAAAGAAGCGATTGCGGATCATCCTTTTCGTTCCATTATGTTCCCGTGGGCGAACTATTTGACGATGGCGTTTCTGGTTTGCGTTTTAATCGGCATGTACTTTAATGAAGATACGCGCATGTCGCTGTTTGTCGGCGTCATCTTCCTGCTGGCCGTCACGCTGGTCTACAAAGTTTTCGGTCTGAATCGTCACGGAACCGCCCACAAGGTGGGGGAATAAGCGCCAAAATGCGCAAAGCATAACCAAACGCGCATTTTATTTAAAAAGGCACTGGACAGCGGGGTGTGAAGTCCGTATTATCCACCCCCGCAACGGCGCTAAGCGCCCGTAGCTCAGCTGGATAGAGCGCTGCCCTCCGGAGGCAGAGGTCTCAGGTTCGAATCCTGTCGGGCGTACCATTTATTTAGGTGCTTGAGCTGCGGTGGTTTAATACCGCGTAAAAAGTTTCAGTGGTGGCTATAGCTCAGTTGGTAGAGCCCTGGATTGTGATTCCAGTTGTCGTGGGTTCGAATCCCATTAGCCACCCCATTAATATAGAGTTGTGAAACGCGAAGGTGGCGGAATTGGTAGACGCGCTAGCTTCAGGTGTTAGTGTCCTTACGGACGTGGGGGTTCAAGTCCCCCCCCTCGCACCACGACTCAATGAATTGAACTAAAAATTCAAAAAAGCAGTATATCGGCGAGTAGCGCAGCTTGGTAGCGCAACTGGTTTGGGACCAGTGGGTCGGAGGTTCGAATCCTCTCTCGCCGACCAATTTTGAACCCCGCTTCGGCGGGGTTTTTTGTTTTCTGTTCATTTTCAACTAGTTATCCCGCACGTGTTGCCATTATGGTTTATTGGCGATATCCCAGACTTTATTTGTCGCTATTCGGTGACGAATAATCTATTGATTTATAATCACTTTATAAAAAACATCCTGTTCTGTCTCCGCCGGGCGACACGCTAAAACCTCGCCAGCGGCGGGGGGATGACAATCGCGTGAATTCTCTACGTTTTTTTAACGCCAGCGCCTGTTTTTTAGCGGTGCAAAGATGGCACGTTATGTGCAATAATGTACGGGTAGATGCTCATTCCATCTCTTATGTTCGCCTTCTGGCCTCATAAACTCAGGAATGATGCAGAGCCGTTTACGGTGCTTATCGTCCACTGACAGATGTCGCTTACGCCTCATCAAACACCCTGGACACAACGTTGAGTGAAGCACCCCTTTATGTTGTCATACAGACCTGTTTTGACGCCTGCCCCTTAACCGGGCAGGCGTTTTTTTATGCATCCCGAATGATTTTGTGTAGGCGGTAGGCCCGGTAAGCGAAGCGCCACCGGGCAAGAGGGAATTACTGCGGGGGATTGTTCTGTAATGTCAGCATCAGGCCATCGCGCCGCATGGCGGCGGCCTCTTCCGGTTGATGCAGTCGATCAAGCGCATCGGCAAGCCAGGCATAATCATACGCGTCCGGGCGTTGTTTCAGCGCGGCGCGGAAAGCCAGGGTCGCCTCCTGCCATTCACCGTGTTTCATTAGCGACTGGCCGAGTGTGCTCCATAACAGCGGGCGATCGCCTACCGTCTTGATTTGCTGGCGCAGCACTTTCTCCAGTTGTTCCGGATTATTGGTTCTGAGGCGAGGAATGGGCAGCACCAGCCGATCGTCATACTGGCGTTTCAGACCGTCGATGATAATCTGCTGCGCCATATCATGATCGTCACATTCGATCAGATGCTCGGCCATTGCGACCTGCAGCGCCACCTGATGGCGGGTTTTACGGCTTTGGTTTTTCCACCAGGTGCGCAATCCTTCGCTGCCCTGCTCGGCGCGCGCCTGATCCATGAGTCCTATCCACGCCTGTTGTTCGAGCATAGCGCGATGCGCTTCATCGCCGACGTGCGCTTTCGCCATGGATGGGATGATATCCAGTAAAGAACTCCATGCGCTGGTGCGAATATAGGCCTGCTCCGCCAGACGCAGAACTTCCGGGTGACGCGGCGTGACCTCCAGCAGTTTGTCCACGCCGTGACGCGCCGCGTGATTTTCATTGCGCGCCAGCTGTAAGCGCACGCGCGTGATCTCGACCGGGATGGTGTCGTTCCCCGCCAGCTCTGCCGCACGTTCAAGGTGCTGATTAGCGCGTGCTTCATCGCCGCGCTGCTGCGCCGCTTCTGCCGCCAGCAGATAATTTACCACCGGTTGCTCAGCATGGTCGGCATTTTTTGACATCAGCTTTTCAACCTGCTGATAGTCGCCCTCCGCCAGTTTCAGCAGCGCTTGTTCGGTCTGCTTGCGGGCGCGACGGCGTTTACGGCCGGCAAACCAACCGCGGGTGTGCGCGCCGGTACGAAACAGACGGCGTAGCAACCACTCAATGGCGAATAGCACCACCATAGCGACGATGAGAATGATCGCCAGTCCGGTGACGCTGGTTTCAATGTTGTAGTTATCGGTCTGGATTAACACATAGCCCTGGTGACCGGCTATCATCGGGCCGACTACGATACCCGCGAGCAACAACACAAAGAGCAATAATACTTTTAGCATCATTATTCTCCTTGCGGCGCGGCTGCCGGAGCGTCTGTCTGCGTGGCAGGCGCTGCCGTAGAGACTGTCGGTTGCGCCAGCAGATTACGCACGCGGGTTTGCATCAGTTTTTCAAGAATCGCCTGGCTTTCCAGGGTTTCCGGCAGATCCATCGTGATATTTTGCTGGCTTAATTTATCGACCTCCTCCAGGAAGGCTTTTGTCGCGGCGTCGTCAGTATCGTAATAAGCGCGAACCCAGGTCGAAACGTTATCCAGCGCCTGACGGTATGTTTCTTCCTGATGGCGTGGCACGGCCTGCGCGGCGACTAACAGGCGGGAGCGAATATTTTCGCGTAAATAGACGTCCTGGTTGGGCGCCAACAGCGGTACGGCGGTATCATCGCGGCGGCGAATGGTAATAAAGCTGTCCATAAAGTTCTGCCAGCTTTTTTGCAGGTTAACGCGCCATTCGCTTAGCGAGCTGGACAGCTCGCTGCTGTCTGAATCCATCGGCGAACCATCGGTATCGTTATCCGCCAGACGCAGGTTATCGATTTGGTTAGAGAGCTGATTGAGTTTGAGAATAATGCCGTCGTAGTCGATCTGTGCAACGGATGACAGGCTGGCGATATCGTCAGTAATCGCGCGTCGTGCGGTAATCAGGCTGGGGTCATTCATGTCCGCCAGACTGGCGTCAGCGCTTTTGAGCAGCGCAGCGGCGGTAGTGACGTCCTGATCGCTCCACAGCTTGCGTCCGGCGAGTTTCACCAGGAAATCAGCCTGCGCCAGCAGCCAGGTTTTGGCATCGCTGCCGGAAATAGTGGCGACTTTTTGTTGTACTTCATCAAGCTGTTTCGCCAGCGCCGCCTGTTGGCGATTCGCGTCATCTAACTGCGCCGCTTGTTTTTTGATAATCCCTTCCAGCTCCGCTTTTTGGCTCTCCTGCGCCTTTTGCAAGGCGGTCAGTTGCGTCGCCAGCGCATCGCTGGTTTCCGTTTGCGCGGTTGCTTGCTGTTTCCCCCAGCCATAAAGCCCAATACCTGCCGCCAGGGCAATCGCGATCGCCACCGCGCTTAATACCAGCGCGGCGCCGTTCTTACTTTTTTTCTCGGTATTAACTGGCTGTGGCGTGGTTTCCACGCTCTCCCTGGTCTCATCAACCACGGCGGAGGATTTTTCTTGTTCCGTCATTATGGCATCCCATTATGAGAGTTATTGTAATGCGCGCAACAGCGCATCGTTGTCGGCGTTATCAGCGACCTTAATATCTTGCCAGCCCAGCTCCCGGGCAAGGTGCGCCAGACGTTCACTGACGACCAATAGCCGACAGCGTAGTAACCAGTGCTCACGATACCACTCGGGAGTCAGCGACCAGAGCCGTTGCAACATCTCGCCGCTGGTAACAACAAGCGTTGTTACGCCGCGAGTATGCCAGCGCATCGCTTCTTCCGCGCCATCGTAATGTTTCGCACATCGTTGATAACATTCACAAAAACTGACTTCGGCTCCGCGAGCTGTCAGAGTTTCGCCCAGCAGTTCGCGGCCGCCATTGCCACGCAAAATCAGCGCGCGTTTGCCCGCAATATTTTGTAATTCAGGTAATTGTAGCAAGGCTTCGCTGATTTCCCGATCCAATGGATAACGAATATCGAACCCGCTAACGGTATGAAGGGCGAGCGCCGTGGTGCGGCCAATCGCGAAATAGCGCGGCGACGCAGGCCAGTTTCGGCCATCCCGCTGGAGCTGGGCGTGAGCAAAGGCGACGGCGTGCTGTGAAAGGGCAAAAACCAGATCGTTTTCCGTCAGCGTCGCCAGGCGGTCGGCCAGGGTGGATAGCTCCCGACCGGCGACAAATTCAATCAGTGGAAAACTCCAGGCCACCTGCCCCAGTGTGCGCAGACGGCTCACTAACGCTTCCCCTGCGGGAGAGGGGCGGGTGATCAGAATACTCATGCGGGCGTCTCGCCGTTATAAACTTCCGTCAGAATCGCGCGCGCGCCGTTTTCCAGCAGTTCCTCTGCAAGCGAGATGCCCATTTGCTCCGCCTGCTCGGGAGAACCACGACGTTCGCCGCGCACCATCACAGAACCGTCCGGCGCGCCAACCAGCGCGCGTAGCCAAATCTCACCGTTGATGATTTCTGCATAGCTGCCAATCGGCACCTGACAACCGCCTTCCAGGCGGGTGTTCATAGCGCGTTCCGCCGTTACGCGCAGCGCGGTTTGCGAGTGATTCAACGGTGCGAGCAGCGCCTGTGTTCGCGCGTCGTCAAGACGACACTCAATCCCGACGGCGCCCTGGCCTACGGCAGGAAGTGAAACGTCGGGCGGCAAGGCTGTGCGAATGCGCGACTCCAGACCTAAGCGTTTCAGACCGGCCACGGCCAGGATAATGGCGTCATAGTCGCCGTTGTCCAGCTTGCCGAGACGTGTGCCGACGTTGCCGCGCAACGAACGGATAATGAGGTCCGGACGGCGCTCCGCCAGTTGACACTGACGACGCAAACTGGACGTCCCGACGATACTACCCGCGGGCAGATCGTCCAGACTGTGATATTTATTCGAGACAAACGCGTCGCGCGGATCTTCGCGCTCGCAAATGGTCACCAGACCGAGACCATCCGGGAAGGCCACCGGAACGTCTTTCATAGAGTGCACGGCGATATCAGCGCGCTTTTCCAGCAGCGCGATTTCAAGCTCTTTAACAAACAGTCCCTTACCGCCCACTTTCGCCAGGGGAGTATCGAGAATCACGTCGCCGCGTGTGACCATCGGCACCAGTTCTACCGTCAGTCCCGGATGGGTTGCCATCAATGCGTCTTTGACATAATGTGCCTGCCAAAGCGCAAGGGGACTTTGGCGTGTGGCAATTCTTAAAACATTGTCTAACATGCTTGTTACCGTCATTATCAATCATTGACCATCCTAACATCCTTATAGAGAGTATGTTAGTTTTCCGGTCACCGTGAGTGAGAGGATAAGGCGCAGTGTCGTCAAGGACAGTGAATAATGACGAGAAACCGCCAGCCCGTATTTAAGAATTTACACGCAGCGAACGGTGCTACACTTGTATGTAGCGCATCTTTCTTTACGGTCAATGAGCAAGGTGTTAAATTGATCACGTTTTAGACCATTTTTTCGTCGGTATTAGATAAAAATATGCAGGCGAGAAAGGGTAACGGTTATTTTTGACATACGGTTTATCCCGAATGGCGACGGTCAAGTACTGACCTGCACCATGACGGGTAGCAACATCAGGCGATACGTCTTGTACCTCTATATTGAGACTCTGAAACAGAGACTGGATGCCATAAATCAACTGCGTGTGGATCGCGCGCTTGCTGCCATGGGACCCGCTTTTCAGCAGGTTTACAGTCTTCTGCCGACATTATTGCACTATCACCATCCACTGATGCCGGGTTACCTTGATGGTAACGTTCCCAGCGGTATTTGCTTCTACACGCCTGATGAAACCCAACGCCACTATCTGAACGAACTTGAGCTGTACCGCGGTATGACGCCGCAGGACCCGCCGAAGGGCGAGCTGCCGATTACCGGTGTTTACACCATGGGCAGCACCTCCTCGGTCGGGCAGAGCTGCTCGTCCGACCTGGATATCTGGGTGTGCCATCAGTCCTGGCTCGACGGTGAAGAGCGTCAGTTGCTGCAACGTAAGTGTAGCCTGCTGGAAAGCTGGGCCGCCTCGCTTGGCGTTGAGGTGAGCTTCTTCCTGATCGACGAGAACCGTTTCCGCCATAACGAAAGCGGCAGTCTGGGCGGGGAAGACTGTGGTTCTACGCAGCATATCCTGTTGCTTGATGAGTTTTATCGTACCGCTGTGCGCCTGGCCGGGAAGCGTATCCTGTGGAGTATGGTGCCGTGCGACGAAGAAGAGCATTACGACGACTATGTCATGACGCTCTACGCGCAGGGCGTATTAACGCCAAATGAATGGCTGGATCTGGGGGGCTTAAGCTCGCTCTCCGCCGAAGAGTACTTTGGCGCCAGCCTGTGGCAGCTATACAAGAGCATTGACTCGCCGTACAAAGCGGTGCTGAAAACGCTGCTGCTGGAAGCCTACTCATGGGAATATCCCAACCCACGTCTGCTGGCGAAAGATATTAAACAACGTCTGCATGACGGTGAAATCGTATCGTTTGGACTCGATCCCTACTGCATGATGCTGGAACGGGTCACTGAATACCTGACGGCGATTGAAGATCCGACGCGGCTGGATTTAGTCCGCCGCTGCTTTTACCTGAAAGTGTGCGAGAAATTAAGTCGCGAGCGTGCCTGCGTAGGCTGGCGTCGGGAAGTATTAAGCCAGTTAGTCAGCGAGTGGGGATGGGACGACGCGCGTCTGACCATGCTCGATAATCGCGCAAACTGGAAAATCGATCAGGTGCGCGAAGCCCACAACGAATTGCTCGACGCAATGATGCAGAGCTATCGTAATCTGATTCGCTTTGCGCGGCGCAACAACCTCAGCGTGAGCGCCAGCCCGCAGGATATCGGCGTACTGACGCGTAAGCTGTACGCCGCTTTTGAAGCGTTGCCGGGTAAAGTCACGCTGGTGAACCCGCAGATATCGCCGGATCTGTCCGAGCCGAATTTAACCTTTATCCATGTGCCGCCGGGACGCGCCAACCGTTCAGGCTGGTATCTCTACAACCGCGCGCCGAACATGGATTCTATCATCAGCCATCAGCCGCTGGAATATAACCGTTATCTTAATAAGCTGGTCGCGTGGGCGTGGTTCAACGGCCTGCTGACGTCGCGAACGCATCTGTTTATTAAGGGCAACGGTATTGTCGACCTGCCTAAGTTACAGGAGATGGTCGCCGATGTTTCGCACCATTTCCCGCTGCGCTTGCCTGCTCCGACGCCGAAAGCGCTCTACAGCCCCTGTGAAATTCGCCATCTGGCGATTATCGTTAACCTCGAATATGACCCGACGGCGGCGTTTCGCAATAAAGTGGTCCATTTTGACTTCCGTAAGCTGGACGTTTTCAGCTTTGGCGAAGAGCAAAACTGTCTGATAGGCAGTATCGACTTGTTATATCGCAACTCGTGGAATGAAGTGCGTACTCTGCACTTTAACGGCGAGCAGGCGATGATCGAAGCGCTGAAAACGATTCTGGGGAAAATGCACCAGGATGCCGCGCCGCCGGATAGCGTGGAGGTGTTCTGCTACAGTCAGCATCTTCGCGGTCTGATTCGCACCCGCGTGCAGCAACTGGTCTCCGAATGTATCGAGCTACGTCTTTCCAGCACCCGTCAGGAGACCGGTCGATTCAAGGCGCTGCGGGTTTCCGGGCAGACGTGGGGACTATTCTTCGAACGCTTGAATGTCTCGGTGCAGAAGCTGGAGAACGCTATCGAATTCTACGGCGCGATTTCGCATAACAAGCTGCACGGGCTGTCGGTACAGGTGGAAACCAACCAGGTGAAATTGCCGTCAGTGGTGGATGGCTTCGCCAGCGAAGGGATTATCCAGTTCTTCTTTGAAGAAACGGGCGATGAGAAAGGCTTTAATATTTATATTCTGGATGAAAGTAACCGGGCGGAAGTGTATCACCACTGCGAAGGTAGCAAGGAAGAACTGGTGCGCGACGTCAGCCGCTTCTATTCGTCATCGCACGATCGCTTCACGTATGGCTCCAGTTTTATCAACTTTAACCTGCCGCAGTTCTACCAGATAGTGAAAACTGATGGCCGCGAGCAGGTGATCCCATTCCGTACGCAGCCTATCAACACCGTGCCGCCAGCAAACCAGGATCATGACGCGCCGCTATTGCAGCAGTATTTTTCCTGAGGATTTTTGCCCGGTGGCGGCTACGCCTTACCGGGCCTACAGTAAGCCGGATAAGAAAAGCGCATCCGGCAAATAAATCAACGGAAGCTCACCGCTTCACCTGCCTGCTGTGTCGCCGCCTGCTCCAGCAGATCCCAGAAGGTTTCGCCGCTGCGATCGCAAATCCACTCGTCGCCTTTCAGGTCAAAGTGATAGCCGCCCTGTTTGGTCGCCAGCCATACCTGATGCAGCGGTTCCTGACGGTTAATAATGATTTTACTGCCGTTCTCAAAGCTGAGGGTCAGCACGCCGCCGTTGATTTCGCAGTCGATATCGCTGTCGCCGTCCCAGTTATCGAGGTGTTCTTCAATGGTGAGCCACAGGGCGTCAGCCAGGCGATGAAATTCACTGTCGTTCATTGTCGTTTCCCGTTTTTTCGTGATGGCGGCAGTATAACCTGGAACAAAAGGCGTTGCAGTTTACCGCCAAACGCTTGCTTTTACGCCTTCTCCTGCGATGATAGAAAATAGAAAGCATGAACTTACAGGCAATCCATAATGAAAAACGTGTTTAAGACACTCGCTGTACTTCTGACTCTGTTCAGCCTGACGGGCTGCGGTTTGAAAGGGCCGCTTTATTTCCCGCCAGCCGATAAAAATGCGCCGCCGCCGACGAAAAAAGTCGATTCGCAAACGCAGTCCACGATGCCCGATAAGAACGATCGCGCAACGGGAGATGGCCCGTCCCAGGTCAATTACTGAGGATAGTTTTCTGTCCCCGCGTGAACGGAGTGAATGATGCAATTCTCTAAAATGCATGGCCTTGGCAACGATTTTATGGTCGTCGACGCGGTAACGCAGAATGTCTTTTTTTCGCCGGAACTGATTCGTCGGCTATCCGACAGACACCTGGGCGTAGGGTTCGATCAGCTGCTGGTGGTTGAGCCGCCCTATGATCCTGAGTTGGACTTTCATTACCGCATCTTCAACGCCGACGGCAGTGAAGTCTCGCAGTGCGGCAATGGCGCGCGCTGTTTCGCGCGATTTGTTCGCCTGAAAGGGCTAACCAATAAACGCGACATTCGGGTCAGTACCGCGAATGGCCGGATGGTACTGAGCGTCACGGAAGATGAACTGGTGCGGGTGAATATGGGGGAGCCAAACTTTGAACCCGCGCAGGTGCCTTTTCGCGCCAACAAAGCGGAAAAGACGTATATTATGCGAGCGGCGGAACAGACCATACTGTGCGGCGTGGTTTCAATGGGCAATCCGCACTGTGTCATTCAGGTTGATAACGTCGACACGGCGGCCGTTGAAACACTGGGGCCGGTTCTGGAAAGCCATGAGCGTTTTCCGGAACGTGCCAACATTGGTTTTATGCAGGTTGTAAGACGTGAGCATATCCGGCTGCGAGTCTATGAACGCGGCGCAGGGGAGACCCGTGCGTGCGGCAGCGGCGCGTGCGCTGCCGTTGCCGTGGGGATTCAGCAGGGGCTGCTGGCTGAAGAAGTACGCGTGGAATTACCGGGCGGTCGGCTGGATATCGCCTGGAAAGGTCCGGGTCATCCGTTATACATGACTGGTCCGGCGGCACATATCTACGACGGATTTATCCATTTATGAAGCAACCAGAGGAAGAACTACAGGAAACGCTCACGGAACTGGACGATCGAGCGGTCGTCGATTACCTGCGCCACCACCCTGAGTTTTTTATCCGTAACGCCCATGCCGTGGAAGCGATGCGTGTTCCACATCCCGTGCGGGGAACGGTTTCGCTCGTTGAGTGGCATATGGCCCGCGCGCGTAATCACATCAATGTGCTTGAAGAAAATATGACGCTGCTGATGGAACAGGCTCATGCCAATGAAAGCCTGTTTTATCGCTTGCTGCATCTGCAAAGCCGTCTGGTCGCCGCGGATAGTCTGGATGAGATGCTGATGCGGTTTCACCGCTGGGCGCGCGATTTGGGGCTTGCCGGCGCGACGCTGCGTTTGTTCCCGGATCGGTGGCGTCTTGGCGCGCCATCGCGCTATACGCATCTGGCTTTAAACCGTCAGGCCTTCGAGCCGCTGCGTATTCAACGACTGGGACAGTCGCAGCATTATCTTGGCCCGCTAAACGGCCCGGAACTGCTGGTGGTCTTGCCGGAGGCGAAAGCTGTAGGCTCGGTAGCTATGTCGATGATGGGCAGCGATGGCGACCTCGGGGTGATTCTCTTCAGCAGCCGTGACCCGCACCACTATCAGCCGGGGCAGGGGACGCAGCTTTTACAGGAGATCGCGCTGATGCTGCCGGAGCTGCTGGAACGCTGGATTAAACGCGTATGACGGATGTCGCGCTTTCTCAGGATGTCTCGCGGTTCCTGCGCTATTTAGGCGTGGAGCGCCAGCTTAGCCCCATTACCCTGCTGAACTACCAGCGTCAGCTTGATGCCATTATCGCTTTAGCCGGAGAAGCCGGGCTGAAAAGCTGGCAACAATGTGACGCTGCGATTGTGCGCAGTTTTGCGGTGCGCAGTCGGCGCAAAGGGCTTGGCCCTGCCAGTCTGGCGCTACGTCTCTCGGCATTGCGAAGCTTTTTTGACTGGTTAGTCAGTCAGGGCGAATTGAAAGCTAACCCGGCGAAGGGCGTCTCCGCACCGAAAGCGCCGCGTCATCTGCCGAAAAATATTGATGTCGACGACGTTAACCGCCTGCTGGACATCGATCTTAACGATCCGCTCGCCGTACGTGATCGGGCGATGCTGGAGGTCATGTACGGCGCGGGACTGCGTTTATCCGAACTGGTTGGCCTGGATATAAAGCACCTCGATCTCGATACCGGCGAAGTGTGGGTAATGGGTAAAGGCAGCAAAGAGCGACGCCTGCCGATTGGCCGTAACGCGGTGACATGGATTGAGCACTGGCTGGATCTGCGCGGACTGTTCGCCAGCGATGAAGAGGCGTTATTCCTGTCGAAGCTCGGCAAGCGTATCTCCGCGCGCAATGTCCAAAAACGGTTCGCTGAATGGGGCATAAAGCAGGGGCTAAACAGCCACGTGCATCCACATAAGCTGCGCCATTCGTTTGCGACCCATATGCTGGAATCGAGCGGCGATCTGCGCGGCGTGCAAGAGCTGCTGGGTCATGCCAACCTTTCCACCACCCAAATTTATACTCATCTTGATTTTCAACATCTTGCTTCAGTGTACGACGCGGCGCATCCGCGCGCTAAACGGGGGAAATAATGCGTTTTTACCGGCCTTTGGGGCGTATTGCCGCGCTCACCTTTGACCTGGATGATACCCTTTATGATAACCGTCCGGTGATTTTGCGTACTGAGCAGGAAGCGCTCGCTTTTATGCAAAATTATCACCCGTCTCTACGTTCGTTTCAAAACGTCGATTTACAGCGGATACGGCAGGCGGTGCGTGAAGCGGAGCCGGAAATCTATCATGATGTTACCCGCTGGCGCCATCGTGCGATAGAGCAGGCCATGCGGGATGCGGGATTATCGGCGCAGGAGGCCATTGCCGGCGCGAATGCGGCGATGATGCATTTTGCCAAATGGCGCAGCCAGATTGAGGTTCCGCAGGCTACCCATGAGACGTTACAGCAGCTTGCGAAAAAATGGCCGCTGGTGGCGATCACTAACGGCAACGCCCAGCCGGAACTGTTTGGCCTCGGCGATTACTTTAAGTTTGTACTGCGCGCTGGCCCGGATGGACGTTCCAAGCCGTTTAGCGACATGTATTTCCTGGCGGCGGAAAAGCTGCATGTGCCGATCGGCGAGATCCTGCATGTCGGCGACGATCTGACTACCGATGTGGCTGGCGCTATTCGCTGTGGGATGCAGGCCTGCTGGATTAAACCTGAAAATGCCGACCTGATGCGGACGCAGGACAGCCGTTTACTGCCGCATATCGAAATTTCGCGGTTGGCATCTCTCACCTCGCTGATATAATCACCAGTAGTTCTGTATAAATTCCCAGTTATTCTGGCGGATGGCGTTATGCTTATTCGCCCTACGATAAGTAGCCCCGGTAAGCGAAGCGCCACCGGGCGTTTTTAGTTTTCATGTTTTTACGCGGCGGTGCCAATGGACGTTTCTTACCTGCTCGACAGCCTTAATGATAAACAGCGCGAAGCGGTGGCCGCGCCACGTAGCAACATGCTGGTGTTGGCGGGCGCGGGAAGCGGGAAAACCCGCGTGCTGGTGCACCGTATCGCCTGGTTACTGAGCGTAGAAAACAACTCGCCATATTCCATCATGGCGGTGACCTTTACCAACAAAGCGGCGGCGGAAATGCGCCATCGTATTGGCCAGTTGATGGGGACCAGCCAGGGTGGAATGTGGGTAGGGACGTTCCACGGTCTGGCGCACCGCCTGCTGCGCGCGCATCATATGGACGCTAATTTGCCGCAGGATTTCCAGATTCTCGACAGCGAAGATCAGATGCGTTTGCTTAAACGCCTGATTAAGGCGATGAATCTTGATGAGAAGCAGTGGCCGCCTCGTCAGGCGATGTGGTACATCAATAGCCAGAAAGACGAAGGGCTACGCCCGCACCATATCCAAAGCTATGGCAACCCGGTGGAGCAGACCTGGCAGAAGGTGTATCAGGCCTATCAGGAAGCGTGCGATCGCGCTGGTCTGGTGGATTTCGCCGAGCTACTGCTGCGCGCTCATGAACTATGGCTGAACAAGCCGCACATCCTGCAACACTATCGCGAGCGGTTTACTAACATCCTGGTGGACGAATTCCAGGATACCAACAACATTCAGTACGCCTGGGTTCGTCTGCTGGCGGGCGATACCGGTAAAGTGATGATCGTTGGCGACGATGACCAGTCGATCTACGGCTGGCGCGGGGCCCAGGTAGAGAACATCCAGCGCTTCCTCAATGATTTCCCCGGCGCGCAGACCATTCGTCTGGAGCAGAATTACCGCTCGACCAGCAACATCCTTAGCGCGGCGAACGCTCTGATTGAGAATAACAATGGGCGTTTGGGTAAAAAACTGTGGACTGATGGCGTTGATGGCGAACCGATATCGCTGTACTGCGCTTTCAACGAACTGGATGAAGCGCGCTTTGTGGTTAACCGTATCAAAACCTGGCAGGACAACGGCGGCGCGCTTGCGCAATGCGCCATCCTTTATCGCAGCAACGCCCAGTCGCGCGTGCTGGAAGAAGCGTTATTACAGGCCAGCATGCCGTACCGCATTTATGGCGGTATGCGCTTCTTCGAACGTCAGGAGATCAAAGATGCGCTCTCTTATCTGCGTTTGATTGCCAATCGCAACGATGATGCCGCCTTTGAACGCGTGGTGAATACCCCAACGCGCGGTATCGGCGACCGCACGCTGGACGTGGTGCGCCAGACCTCGCGCGATCGCCAGCTAACATTGTGGCAGGCGTGCCGTGAATTGTTACAGGAAAAAGCCCTGGCCGGGCGTGCGGCCAGCGCGCTACAACGCTTTATGGAACTGATTGACGCTCTGGCGCAGGAAACCGCCGACATGCCGCTGCATGTGCAGACTGACCGGGTGATCAAAGATTCCGGCCTGCGCACCATGTATGAGCAAGAAAAAGGCGAGAAAGGCCAGACGCGCATCGAAAACTTAGAGGAACTGGTGACGGCGACGCGCCAGTTCAGCTACAACGAAGAAGACGAAGATTTAATGCCGCTGCAGGCGTTTTTGTCTCATGCGGCGCTGGAAGCCGGGGAAGGTCAGGCCGATAGCTGGCAGGATGCGGTACAGCTGATGACCCTGCACTCGGCCAAAGGTCTGGAGTTCCCGCAGGTGTTTATCGTCGGGATGGAAGAGGGGATGTTCCCCAGCCAGATGTCGCTGGATGAGGGCGGGCGTTTGGAAGAGGAGCGTCGTCTGGCCTACGTCGGCGTTACCCGTGCCATGCAGAAACTGACGCTAACCTATGCCGAAACTCGCCGTCTGTATGGTAAAGAGGTTTATCATCGCCCGTCGCGTTTCATCGGCGAGTTGCCGGAGGAGTGCGTGGAAGAGGTCCGTCTGCGCGCCACCGTCAGTCGTCCGGTGAGCCATCAACGAATGGGAACGCCGCTGGCGGAAAACGACACAGGCTACAAACTCGGCCAACGCGTGCGCCATGCGAAGTTCGGCGAGGGAACTATTGTCAACCTGGAGGGCAGCGGCGAGCATAGCCGGTTGCAGGTGGCTTTTCAGGGGCAAGGGATCAAATGGCTGGTTGCCGCGTATGCGAAGCTGGAAACGGTTTGACCGGCTCTCATATTGCCGGGTGGCACCTCTTATCCGGCCTACGCGCTGGCTAACATTTTGATTTGTAGGCCGGATAAGGCGAAGCCGCCATCCGGCGATATATTGATGTTAATATTCTGAAATCATAGATAAATACTCTCACTCTGCTAACCTTTCTGCATAAGGGGAAATTATTGCTTTTTCGCGTTTCGTTGCGTGTTGACGGCAAATTTTTGCTGGCGTAACATGCGCCCACGATTACGCTAAGAGGACATTCGCCTTGGACACACCCAGTAGATACTGGCTCATTATCCTGTCATCCAGGATCAACTCCTAAGGCTATCCCTTTTTGCTGATAGCCTTAGCGGTTGTCAGCGACCTTTCATTTTTTCCCGTCGCGTTGAGTCAGGCTGTTTAATGGTCTGAAACCCAATTTGTTTCTGTGTGCCCATCTGAACTGTCCGATATTTTTACGCATTGGGAGTCCCGGTCATGCTGAGCGCATTTCAACTGGAAAAAAACCGACTGACCCGGCTGGAAGTCGAGGAGTCACAAAGCCTGATTGATGCCGTATGGGTCGATTTGGTCGAACCGGACGACGACGAGCGATTGCGCGTACAATCTGAGCTGGGCCAGAGTCTGGCGACGCGTCCTGAACTGGAAGATATCGAAGCATCCGCGCGCTTCTTTGAAGACGAAGACGGATTGCATATCCACTCCTTCTTCTTCTTCGAAGATGCGGAAGATCATGCCGGTAACTCTACGGTGGCATTCACTATTCGCGATGGCCGTCTGTTTACGCTGCGTGAACGCGAACTGCCCGCCTTCCGTCTGTATCGTATGCGCGCCCGCAGCCAGGCGATGGTCGACGGTAATGCATACGAATTACTGCTCGATCTGTTCGAAACCAAAATTGAACAGTTAGCGGATGAAATCGAAAACATCTACAGCGATCTGGAAAAACTGAGCCGCGTCATTATGGAAGGGCATCAGGGCGATGAATACGACGAAGCGCTCTCCACGCTGGCGGAACTGGAAGATATCGGCTGGAAGGTACGCCTGTGTCTGATGGATACCCAACGCGCGCTGAACTTCCTGGTGCGCAAGGCGCGCTTACCGGGCGGACAGCTGGAGCAGGCGCGTGAGATCCTGCGCGATATCGAATCTCTGCTGCCGCACAATGAATCGCTGTTCCAGAAGGTGAACTTCCTGATGCAGGCGGCGATGGGTTTCATCAACATTGAGCAGAACCGCATTATCAAAATCTTCTCGGTGGTTTCCGTGGTGTTCCTGCCGCCGACGCTGGTCGCTTCCAGCTATGGGATGAACTTCGAGTTTATGCCGGAACTGAAGTGGAGCTTTGGTTATCCAGGCGCGATTATCTTTATGATTCTGGCGGGGCTTGCGCCGTATCTGTACTTTAAGCGCAAGAACTGGCTGTAAAATCAACGGACTGGCGATTTAACCGCCAGTCCGTTGGAAGTTCTTCATCATGAGGAAAGTTCTTGTTTTGAAGAAGCGATGAAAGATAGCAGTAGTGTTGTGAGTATTACCCAGGCAATATTGAGTTGTATACCAATATTATCGCAATCAGCCCCATTGAGTGCGACACTGACTGTACAGAAGACATTTACACCTATAGACAATGCGATGAAATAAAGTGCCCTGCAACCTGAATCTCTGATTCTCTTCGCGCCAATATTAATATGGATATAGGTATTGACAATAATAAATATTAAATCAAGATATTGGTTTTTAGGCATTATAGTAAATAATATTATCCATGATGATAATGTATAAATAACAAACTTTGCTCGCTTCAATGTATCCTTGGGGGAAGGCTGAAAAATATCTTTAATAATCCTAATCATATTATTTTTTCCATATTGATAACCAACTTCAGGTCTCACATGTAAATATATCACACTGAATTTTCTAATGACAGTAATGGTAAATAATGGCATGATAATTACGTTGCACAGCAATAGATAATAATTAAATATATTATCTGGTAATTAACAATTTCAATGAATGGATTTCATAAAATGCAAGAGAAAAATTTCTGGCAAGTTTATTTTGGTAAAGACCCTTTTTCTAAAGCCGAATTCATTAAAGCCTGGATTGGATGGTGGGTGATTGCTATTGTCCTGCTCGTTGTACTGTCGATTTGTACTTCATTAAATTTGAGGGGGATTGGAATAGCGTTGGGATTCGGCTTTTGCCAGATCCATGCCCGTTATTTAACGTTTGTTGGTTGGAATAAGTTTATTGGTGTGTTGGGCGTGTTTCCAGTAACAAATATTATATTATTTATTGTATTGCTATTTACTAAAAAGAAATAACATAAAATGGCAGCCAGATAATAGCTGCCATTTTATTATTTAATGCTTACGCCGTTGCGTATAAATCGCATCCATCACGAAAATCGCCAGCGCGACCCAGATAAACGCAAATGTCACCATCTTATCCGCGCCCGGCACTTCGCCATAAAACGTCACCGCCAGTAAAAACATCAGCGTTGGGCCGATATACTGGAAAAAGCCCAGTGTAGAAAGACGCAGACGCGTAGCCGCTCCGGTGAAGCATAGCAGCGGAATCGTAGTGACCACACCCGCCGCCATTAACAGCAAGTTCAACGATAGTGCGTTTTGCCCCATATGGCTGGTAGGGCTATCGGCGATGCCAAACAGATAAATCGCGGCGACCGGCAACAGCCATAGCGTTTCGACCAGCATACCCGTCTGCGCTTCAACGGCGATCTTCTTACGCACCAGGCCGTAAAACGCAAAACTAAACGCCAGCCCCAGCGCGATAATCGGCAGTGAACCAAACGTCCACAGTTGCACCAGCACGCCGCACACCGCCAGAATCACCGCCAGCCACTGCATTCGACGGAAGCGTTCGCCAAGAAAAATCATCCCCAGCAAGATGTTAACCAGCGGATTAATGAAATAACCCAGACTGGCCTCCAGCATATGGTGATTATTTACCGCCCAAATGAACAATAGCCAGTTACCGCCGACCAGTACGGCGGACAGGGCCAGCAGGAAAATCTTCTTTGGCGTTTTCAGTAAACGCTTAACCTGTCGCCACTGCCGGCTGACGCTAAGCAGCGCCACCATAAAGAAAAATGACCAAATCACGCGGTGCGTCAGGATCTCATCTGCGGGAACGTAATAGATCAGCTTGAAATACGCGGGGGCGATCCCCCAAATAAAATAGGCGGCAAGAGCGAGTAATACGCCCTGCCGTGTTTGTTTTGCGTCCATCCGGAAAACTCGTATCTGAAGTGTAACAACAGTTTACCTGCTTTTATCCCACCATATAAGTAGCGGTGGCGCTGGCGATGTACAGCTGATCTTCATTGTGTAATTCCACGCGGGCGACGGCCACTTTATTCCCTGCGCGCAGCAGGCTACTGGTGGCCGTAAAGCGGTTGCCTCTGCCCGGACGCAGGTAATCAACGCGCAGGTCAATCGTTCCCATCCGCGACAGGCGCTGGCGTAGTTCATCTTCGCTGATGGTTTCGTGGCGAGTTAGCGTGCTGCCGACGCATACCAGTCCGGCGGCGACATCCAGCGCAGAGGCGATCACGCCGCCGTGTAAAATGCTTTGCGCCCAGTTGCCGACCATCATCGGCTGGTTGTTGAAGGCCAGTTGGGCGAACGCTTTTTCATAGCGTACCAGCTCCAGCCCTAACGCCCGATTAAACGGCATGTGGTAGACAAACATTTCACCCACTAATTTCAGAGCTTGTTCAGCGGTAAGTACAGCGGACATAGATTCCTGACACTCCATTGGTTAATGAAATGTTGATATTATGCTTCTTAATTGTTGTTTTCTACTTTAAGAAGGGATAACTAACGGCTATGTGTGTAAATATGTAAAAATGGTTGGCAGAGAATGATTCAAGCTGAAAATACTTCGTCAGGAGAACGTCAAGAATGCGGGCGATTTTGAGAGGGTTGTTGCCAGCCACGCTACTGCCATTAGCGGCATATGCACAAGAAGCTACGATAAAAGAGGTTCATGATGCGCCTGCAGTACGGGGAAGTATCATCGCTAACATGCTACAGGAGCATGATAACCCTTTTACGCTTTACCCTTATGACACGAACTACTTGATCTACACGAACACCAGCGATCTGAACAAAGAGGCCATAAGTACCTACAACTGGTCTGAAAACGCACGTAAAGATGAAGTGAAATTTCAGTTGAGCCTGGCGTTTCCGCTGTGGCGCGGAATACTGGGGCCGAACTCGGTACTGGGCGCTTCCTATACGCAGAAATCCTGGTGGCAGCTTTCCAACAGTAAAGAGTCTTCGCCGTTTCGCGAAACCAACTACGAACCGCAGCTTTTTCTTGGTTTTGCTACCGATTATCGCTTTGCCGGCTGGACACTGCGCGACGTAGAGATGGGCTACAACCATGACTCTAACGGACGTTCGGACCCCACCTCGCGTAGCTGGAACCGTCTGTATACCCGTCTGATGGCCGAAAACGGTAACTGGCTGGTAGAGGTTAAACCGTGGTACGTGATTGGCAGTACCGACGATAATCCGGACATCACCAAATATATGGGTTATTACCAGCTTAAAATCGGTTATCACCTGGGCGAGGCGGTATTAAGCGCCAAAGGCCAGTACAACTGGAATACAGGCTACGGCGGCGCGGAAGTTGGATTAAGCTATCCGGTCACTAAACATGTCCGGCTTTATACCCAGGTGTACAGCGGCTATGGCGAATCGCTGATCGACTATAATTTTAATCAGACACGTGTCGGCGTCGGCGTGATGCTTAACGATATCTTCTGATTGGATTGTGTTTTAAACATTGCAGTTTCTCTCGCAGGCGCTGAAAATAGCGCCTGTTTTGATTTATGGTGAACGGGGTTAATGTGGCGCAGGCGGAAGTGTTGAATCTGGAATCAGGGGCCAAACAGGTTTTGCAGGAAACCTTTGGCTACCAACAGTTTCGCCCGGGCCAGGAAGCGATTATTGATACTGCGCTCTCCGGTCGCGACTGTCTGGTCGTCATGCCCACCGGCGGCGGCAAATCTCTGTGCTATCAAATCCCGGCGTTGTTGCTGGACGGATTGACCGTCGTCGTTTCGCCCCTGATCTCGTTGATGAAAGACCAGGTCGATCAGCTACTGGCGAACGGGGTGGCGGCGGCCTGTCTGAATTCCACTCAAAGCCGCGAGCAGCAGCTTGAGGTGATGGCGGGGTGCCGTACCGGACAGATTCGTCTGCTGTATATTGCGCCGGAACGCCTGATGCTGGACAACTTTCTTGATCATCTGGCGCACTGGAATCCGGTATTGCTGGCGGTGGATGAAGCGCACTGTATTTCGCAATGGGGACATGATTTCCGTCCGGAATATGCGGCTCTCGGTCAGCTTCGCCAGCGTTTTCCCGCTTTGCCGTTTATGGCATTGACCGCCACCGCCGACGACACCACGCGCCAGGATATTATTCGTCTGCTTGGGCTTAACGATCCGTTAATCCAGATCAGTAGCTTTGACCGACCGAATATCCGCTACATGTTGATGGAGAAGTTTAAGCCGCTCGACCAGCTAATGCGCTATGTTCAGGAGCAACGCGGCAAATCGGGTATCATCTACTGCAACAGTCGGGCGAAAGTGGAAGATACCGCCGCGCGCTTGCAAAGTCGTGGCATTAGCGCGGCGGCCTATCATGCGGGGCTGGAAAACGCTATTCGCGCCGATGTGCAGGAAAAATTTCAGCGCGACGATCTGCAAATCGTGGTGGCGACCGTCGCTTTTGGAATGGGCATAAACAAACCTAACGTACGTTTCGTCGTGCATTTCGATATCCCGCGCAATATTGAATCCTACTATCAGGAAACGGGCCGCGCCGGGCGCGACGGACTGCCTGCGGAAGCCATGCTATTTTACGATCCGGCTGACATGGCCTGGCTACGTCGTTGTCTGGAAGAGAAACCAGCCGGACAGCTTCAGGATATTGAACGGCATAAACTGAATGCGATGGGCGCTTTTGCCGAAGCGCAAACCTGCCGACGCCTGGTATTGCTTAATTACTTTGGCGAAGGCCGACAAGAACCGTGCGGCAACTGCGATATCTGTCTTGATCCGCCCAAACAATATGATGGCTTAAACGATGCCCAGATTGCGCTTTCTACCATTGGTCGGGTTAACCAGCGTTTTGGCATGGGCTACGTTGTCGAGGTGATCCGCGGCGCGAATAACCAACGCATCCGCGATTTCGGTCATGACAAACTCAAGGTTTATGGCATGGGGCGCGAAAAGAGCCATGAGCACTGGGTGAGCGTGATTCGCCAGCTCATTCATCTGGGGCTGGTAATGCAAAATATTGCGCAGCACTCTGCATTACAGTTGACGGATGCCGCGCGTCCGGTACTCCGTGGAGACGTTCCGCTAAAGCTTGCGGTGCCGCGCATTGTCGCCCTCAAACCCCGCGTGATGCAGAAATCGTTCGGCGGTAATTACGATCGCAAATTGTTCGCTAAGTTGCGCAAGCTGCGTAAAGCTATCGCTGATGAAGAGAATATCCCGCCGTATGTGGTCTTTAACGACGCCACGTTGATAGAAATGGCGGAACAGATGCCGGTTTCCGCCAGCGAGATGTTAAGCGTTAACGGGGTTGGGATGCGCAAACTGGAGCGCTTCGGGAAAGAATTCATGGCGCTCATCCGCGCGCATGTCGATGGTGATGACGAAGAGTAGTCAGCCCGGCAAAAAAGTGCCAGGATGGTGACTCACTGAACTATTTCCCCGCGAGCCATTTTTATGTTGATGCTATTTTTCACCGTGGCAATGGTGCACATCGTTGCGCTAATGAGCCCCGGCCCCGACTTTTTCTTCGTGTCTCAAACTGCTGTCAGCCGTTCGCGTAAAGAAGCGATGATGGGCGTACTGGGCATTACCTGCGGCGTGATGGTATGGGCGGGCGTGGCGCTGCTTGGCCTGCATCTCATCATCGAAAAAATGGCCTGGCTGCATACGATCATTATGGTAGGCGGCGGCCTGTATCTGTGCTGGATGGGCTATCAGATGCTGCGCGGCGCGCTGAAAAAACAGGATGCGGCGGCGTCTTCTCCGCACATTGAACTGGCGCAGAGCGGGCGCAGCTTTCTCAAAGGGCTGTTGACCAATCTGTCGAATCCGAAAGCGATTATCTATTTTGGTTCCGTTTTTTCACTGTTTGTCGGCGATAACGTCGGCGCTGCGGCGCGCTGGGGTATTTTCGCGTTAATTACCCTGGAAACGCTGGCCTGGTTTACCGTAGTCGCCAGCCTGTTCGCGCTGCCGAAAATGCGCCGCGGCTATCAGCGTCTGGCGAAATGGATTGATGGCTTTGCCGGCGCTTTGTTTGCGGGCTTTGGTATTCACCTGATTATTTCGCGCTAATTTACCTCCGGGCCGGATAAACATCATCCGGCACGACTATCACGCGTGTCTTGCCGACGCCAGGAGCGCGCCTACCAGCATAAACAACGAACCAAACGCTTTATTCAGCGCCTTCATCTGCTTTGGTCCTTTAATCCAGGCGGCAATGCGTTGCGCCAGTGTGGCGTAACCGGTCATTACAATCATATCCACCACAATCGTGGTAACGCCGAGAATGAGGTACTGCGCCAGTTGCGGTTGCTGCGGCATGATGAATTGCGGAAACAGGGCGGCAAGAAAGACAATGCTTTTGGGATTGGTTAGATTGACAAATATCGCCCGTTTGAACAGTCGACCCCGCGATTGCGTCTGGGCGAGGGTATGCAGATCAATAGCGCCTGCGGCGCGCCATTGCTGGATACCCAGCCAGATAAGATAAGCCGCACCAGCCCATTTCAGAATTTCAAAAGCGATGAGCGAGCGCGAAAAGAGCGTACCCAGTCCGACGCCCACCAGTACGATATGTATCCCCAGCCCGGTCTGGAGTCCGGCGATAGAAGCCGCTGCGCCACGATATCCATGGTTGATAGACGTCGTCATGGTATTGATGGCGCCTGAACCCGGAGAAAGACTCAGCAGAGTTGAGGTCAGTAGATAGGCGAACCACCATTCAAAGGTCATGCGAAACTCCCTGGTTGTCTGTTTTTGTGCCACAATACGCTACTGCCGCTGTGTTGTGTCAGGCACGACGCAAAAAACGATTTTACCTGGTAAACGAGGCCGAAAACCCGATGTTTCAGCAGCAAAATGACTGGGAAACAAGAGAAAATGCGTTTGCCGCTTTTGCTATGGGGCCGCTGACCGATTTCTGGCGTCAGCGGGAAGAGGCGGAGTTTATCGGCGTGGGTAACATTCCGGTGCGCTTTGTCCGTTTTCGAAATGATTCCAACGATCGGACGATCGTCATTTGTCCTGGCCGCATTGAGAGTTATGTAAAATACGCTGAACTGGCGTATGACCTTTTTCATCTCGGTTTTGATATCTTCATCATCGACCACCGTGGTCAAGGGCGCTCCGGGCGGATGTTATCGGACCCGCATCGGGGTCATGTCGATCATTTTAACGATTATGTTGAGGACTTAGCGGCGTTCTGGCAGCAGGAAATTGAGCCGGGGCCGTGGCGTAAGCGTTATATCCTAGCGCACTCAATGGGGGGCGCGATAGCCACTCTGTTCCTGCAACGCCATCGTGTGCGGTGCGACGCTATTGCGCTCACCGCGCCGATGTTTGGTATTGTGATACGCTTGCCTTCCTTTATGGTGCGCCATATTCTCGACTGGGCCGAAGGGCACCAGCGTATCCGTGAAGATTACGCTATTGGTACCGGTCAGTGGCGGGCGTTGCCGTTTGGGATGAATGCGCTGACCCACAGCCGCCAGCGTTATCAGCGCAACTTACGATTTTATGCCGACGAGCCGCAGCTGCGCGTTGGCGGCCCCACCTGGCATTGGGTACGCGAAGGCATTCTGGCGGGTGAGCAGGTTCTGGCTGGGGCGAGCGATGACACGACGCCTACGCTACTGATTCAGGCGGAAGAAGAGCGGGTAGTGGATAACCGCACCCACGATCGTTTTTGTGAAATTCGCGCCGCGGCGGGATACCCTTGTGAAGGGGGAAAACCGCTGGTTATCAAAGGCGCGTACCATGAGATCCTTTTTGAAAAGGACGCCATGCGCTCAGTCGCGCTTAACGCCATTGTTGAATTTTTCAACAAGCCTAATTTATCCAGCGGAAATCGCTTTGCTTAGAGGTTAAATTTTATTATGTATCAGGTTGTTGCGTCTGATTTAGATGGCACGCTGCTCTCCCCCGACCATACGTTGTCCCCTTATGCCAAAGAGACTCTGAAGCTGTTGACCGCACGCGGCATCCATTTTGTCTTTGCCACTGGTCGTCATCATGTCGATGTAGGGCAAATCCGCGATAATCTTGAAATCAAGTCTTACATGATCACCTCCAACGGCGCGCGAGTGCACGATACCGACGGGAATTTGGTTTTTACGCATAATCTGGACAGCGACATTGCCAGAGACCTGTTCGGAGTGGTGAATGCGAACCCGGACATCGTGACTAACGTTTATCGCGACGACGAATGGTTTATGAATCGTCATCGCCCCGATGAAATGCGTTTTTTCAAAGAGGCGGTATTTAACTATTCGCTGTTTGAGCCTGCGCTGCTGGAGCCGGAGGGCGTCAGCAAAGTGTTTTTCACCAGCGACACTCATGAAAAGTTGTTGCCGCTGGAGCAGGCGATTAACGCGCGCTGGGGCGATCGGGTAAACGTGAGCTTCTCTACGCTAACCTGTCTGGAAGTGATGGCGGGCGGAGTGTCGAAAGGTCATGCGCTGGAAGCGGTCGCTCAGGCGATGGGGTACAGCCTGAAAGAGTGTATCGCCTTTGGCGACGGAATGAACGACGCTGAAATGCTCACGATGGCGGGCAAAGGCTGCATCATGGGCAATGCGCACCAGCGTCTGAAAGACCTGTATCCCGAACTTGAGGTGATCGGCATCAACGCGGATAACGCCGTGCCGCATTACCTGCGCGATCTTTTCTTACGTTGATGTGATTGTTTGTTAGTTGACCAGTTGTCAACTTCACTCTCCGCTACAATGGGTGTTCCCTGTTTTAAGAGACATCCATTGTGGCGCTACTCATCATTACCACTATCCTGTGGGCTTTCTCCTTTAGTCTATTTGGCGAGTATCTTGCCGGGCATGTCGATAGCTATTTCGCGGTGCTGATACGCGTTGGGCTGGCGGCGCTCGTTTTTCTGCCGTTTTTGCGTTCTCGCGGGCACAACCTAAAAACCATCAGCCTGTATATGCTGGTGGGGGCGATGCAGCTTGGCATCATGTATATGTTGAGCTTCCATGCTTACCTCTACCTGACCGTATCCGAACTGTTGCTGTTTACCGTTCTGACGCCGCTCTATATCACGCTGATTTACGATGTGATGAGTCAGCGTCGTTTGCGCTGGGGCTATGCATTTAGCGCGTTGCTGGCGGTGATTGGCGCCGGGATTATTCGCTACGATCGCGTGACCGACCATTTTTGGGTCGGTTTGCTCCTGGTGCAGCTTTCTAATATCAGTTTCGCTATCGGAATGGTGGGGTATAAACGTCTGATGGAGACCCGTCCCATGCCGCAGCACAACGCCTTTGCGTGGTTCTATCTGGGGGCGTTTTTGGTGGCGGTGGTGGCGTGGTCGCTGTTGGGGAACGCGCAAAAGCTGCCGGAAACCACGCTGCAATGGAGCATTCTGGTGTTTCTCGGCGTGGTGGCGTCCGGCATTGGCTACTTTATGTGGAACTATGGCGCTACCCAGGTAGACGCCGGGACGCTGGGTATCATGAATAATATGCATGTTCCCGCAGGACTACTGGTTAATCTTGCCATCTGGCATCAGCAGCCCCACTGGCCAAGCTTTATTACAGGCGCGGCTGTGATCCTTGCTTCGCTGTGGGTGCATCGAAAATGGGTCGCTCCGCGCTCCGCACAAACGGCAGATGATCGCAGGCGTGATCCCGCGTCGAGCGAATAAACGCCTCGGTCACCGCCTGACGCTGGTCGCCGTCGCGCACGGCGGCATACAGGCGGCTCCACAGACCATCGCCCAGGGTTTTGGTCACCACCAGACCCTGGCGCTCAACGTTTTCCACCACCCAGTGCGGCAGGGCGGCAATGCCCATTCTGGCCGCCACCATCTGAATCAGCAGTAGCGTATTATCCACGCTTTTCAGCAGCGGACTGATACCCGCCGGTTGCAGGAAATGTCGCCAGACATCCAGTCGGCTGCGCTGCACCGGGTAAATCAACAGCGTTTCGCTGGCTAAATCTTCCGGCGTAATCTGCGTTTTGCTGGCCAGCGGATGGTCGGGCGCCAGCACCAGTCGGACTTCAAAATCAAACATCGGCGAATAATGTAGCCCGCTGCGCGGCAAAATATCCGACGTCATCACCAAATCCAGCTCGCCTTGTTGCAAGGCCGGTTGCGGATCAAAAGTGACGCCGGATGTGAAATCCATTTCTACCTGCGGCCAGCTTGCACGGAAGTTTTCCAGCGCCGGGGTCAGCCACTGAATACAGCTATGACATTCAATAGCGATGCGCAGACGAGTTTGCTGCGGTTCGTTGCACGCCTGCAGCGCACGGCTGATTTGCGGCAGCACCTGGTTTGCCAGTTGCAGCAGAACTTCCCCCTGCGGCGTAAAGCGCAGCGGCTGGCTTTTACGCACGAACAGGCGGAAGCCAAGGCGTTGTTCCAGATCGCTGAACTGATGAGACAGAGCGGATTGGGTCTGGTGCAGCACCGCCGCCGCGGCAGCCAGCGATCCACTATTCCGCAATGCCTGGAGTGTTTTCAGATGTTTAATTTCGATCATGAAAGTCCTTCACTTCGCCATGAACAAATTGCGCTTGAGGAATATACAGTACCTTTACATTATGGATGTGTAAACATCCAGACGTCTAAAACTCGTCATATTTCGACTTGCAGATGCGTTGGCTTCCTTGCTTACCCCAGTCACTTACTTCAGTAAGCTCCTGGGGATGCGCTGTGTCGCCGCCTTCCTGCAAGCCGAACTAT
This sequence comes from Salmonella sp. 32031103-2018-00083-FB-01-SM-01, assembly GCF_017571995.1. Lineage (NCBI taxonomy): Bacteria > Pseudomonadati > Pseudomonadota > Gammaproteobacteria > Enterobacterales > Enterobacteriaceae > Salmonella > Salmonella sp. 32031103-2018-00083-FB-01-SM-01. The sequence goes on along the minus strand of NZ_JAGEQL010000009.1, from coordinate 26,199 downwards.
TTAGAGTTTTACTTTCAGATTCAATAAAATAAGAGAGGAAGTAAAATGACAATATTGACTCACACCCTCGGTTTTCCTCGCGTTGGCCTGCGTCGCGAGTTGAAAAAAGCGCAAGAGAGCTACTGGGCGGGGAACTCAACGCGTGAAGCGTTACTGGCGGTGGGGCGCGAACTGCGCGCGCGTCACTGGGAGCAGCAGAAACAAGCGGGTATTGACCTGTTACCGGTAGGCGACTTTGCCTGGTACGACCATGTTCTGACCACCAGCCTGCTGTTAGGCAATGTGCCGGCTCGTCATCAGAACAACGACGGTTCCGTGGACATCGACACTCTGTTCCGCATTGGCCGCGGTCGCGCGCCAACCGGCGAACCGGCGGCGGCAGCGGAAATGACCAAATGGTTTAATACTAACTATCACTACATAGTACCGGAGTTCAGCAAAGGCCAGCAGTTCAGACTCACCTGGACACAGTTGCTGGAGGAAGTGGACGAAGCGCTGGCGCTGGGGCATAAGATCAAACCCGTCCTGCTGGGGCCTGTCACGTATCTGTGGCTGGGTAAAGTGAAAGGCGAGCCGTTTGACCGCCTGACGTTGCTGAAAGACATTTTGCCGGTGTATCAGCACGTGCTGGCTGAACTGGCAAAACGTGGTATAGAGTGGGTCCAAATTGATGAGCCAGCGCTGGTGCTGGAACTGCCGCAGGCGTGGCTGGATGCCTTCAGACCGGCTTACGACGCGCTCGCCGGCCAGGTGAAGCTGTTGCTGACGACCTATTTTGAAGGCGTGACGCCAAACCTGGACACTATTATCGCGCTACCGGTACAGGGGCTACATGTTGACCTCATTCATGGCAAAGATGATGTAGCGGAACTGCATCAACGTCTGCCGGTCGACTGGCTGCTTTCTGCAGGCTTGATTAACGGGCGTAATGTCTGGCGCGCCGATTTGACCGAAAAATATGCGCAGATTAATGCCATTGTGGGCAAACGCGCGCTGTGGGTAGCATCCTCCTGCTCTTTACTGCACAGCCCGATCGATCTCAGCGTCGAAACGCGTCTGGATACGGAAGTTAAAAGCTGGTTTGCCTTTGCGCTGCAAAAATGCGGTGAACTGGCGTTGCTGCGCGATGCGCTGAACAGCGGCGAAACGGCGGCGCTTGAGGAATGGAGCGCACCGATTCAGGCTCGTCGTCACTCCCGTCGCGTACATAATGCCGCGGTAGAAAAACGCCTGGCGGCGATCACCGCGCAGGACAGCCAGCGTGAGAATCCGTATGAGGTGCGTGCTGAAGCGCAACGCGCCCGCTTTAAACTTCCCGCCTGGCCGACGACGACTATCGGTTCGTTTCCGCAAACCACGGAAATTCGCGGTCTGCGTCTGGACTTCAAAAAGGGCAACCTCGACGCGAACCACTACCGCACCGGCATCGCCGAACATATCAAACAGGCTATCATTGAGCAGGAGCGTTTAGGGCTGGATGTGCTGGTACACGGCGAAGCCGAGCGAAACGACATGGTGGAATACTTCGGCGAGCATCTGGACGGCTTCGTCTTTACCCAGAATGGTTGGGTGCAAAGCTATGGCTCCCGCTGTGTGAAACCGCCGGTAGTGATTGGCGATATCAGCCGTCCGGCACCGATTACCGTGGAGTGGGCGAAATATGCCCAGTCGCTGACCGACAAGCCGGTAAAAGGGATGTTGACTGGCCCGGTGACTATTCTTTGCTGGTCATTCCCCCGCGAAGACGTGACCCGCGAAACGATTGCGAAACAGATTGCGCTGGCGCTGCGTGATGAAGTCGCGGATCTGGAGGCGGCGGGGATTGGGATTATTCAGATCGACGAACCGGCGCTGCGCGAAGGTCTACCGCTGCGTCGCAGCGACTGGGACGCCTATCTGGAATGGGGTGTGGAAGCCTTCCGCATCAACGCGGCGGTGGCGAAGGATGAAACCCAGATCCACACCCACATGTGTTACTGCGAGTTCAACGACATTATGGATTCGATCGCCGCGCTGGACGCGGATGTGATCACCATTGAGACCTCCCGCTCGGATATGGAGTTGCTGGAGTCGTTCGAAGCGTTCGACTACCCGAACGAAATCGGGCCGGGCGTGTACGATATTCACTCGCCGAACGTGCCGAGCGTCGAGTGGATTGAAGCCCTGCTGAAGAAGGCGGCACAGCGTATTCCGGCACAACGCCTGTGGGTGAATCCGGACTGCGGTCTGAAAACTCGCGGTTGGCCTGAAACCCGCGCGGCGTTAGCGAACATGGTCAAAGCGGCGCACAATCTGCGTCAGGCGAAATAACCCATCCTGGCCGCTGCGTTTATCCGGCAGCAATGCGGCGCTACCCTTTGACGGGTAGCGCCCGTGCCTGACCTGATTAACAGCGCCTCTATCTCCTCTTTTTTCTCATTTCCCTTTTTCTTATTTTCCGCGCTGTCTTTTTCAGGATCTGGCTATTTGGCGATCTTGATAATAAAAAGGTTCTCCATATGAATGACAACCAGGCGGATAGCGTCCCCGGAAGCAGCGCGGCGGCTTTTATTGCCTCGCAGATCGTTTTTCCTGTCATGATCGCCCAGCGCTCTCATAGCACAAAACGAGGTTTTCCATTCTGTTATGTTCCCTGGCGACGATAAACGTCGCATTGTCTCATGGCGCTGGTGAACCTTATTTTTTAACGGAGATGTCTGACATGGCGGTAGCAGGTTGTCACGTAATGGCCAAACCCGGCGGCGCGATCTGCAATATTGATTGCACATATTGCTTCTATCTTGAAAAAGAGGCGCTGTACCCGGAACGCAATAAAAACTGGCGAATGTCGGACGAGACGCTGGAACAGTTTATACGCCAGCATATTGCCGCGCAGAGTGGCGACCGCATTGACTTTGCCTGGCAGGGCGGCGAACCGACCATGATGGGGCTACCGTTTTTCCGCCGGGTTGTCGCATTATGTGAAAAGTACGGCGATGGGCGAAAAATCACTCATGCGTTGCAGACGAACGGCATCCTGGTGAATGACGAGTGGGCGCGCTTTTTCGCTGAACAGCATTTTCTCATCGGTCTCTCTATCGACGGCCCGGCGTCGTTACACAACCACTATCGGCTTAATCGCGCTGGAAAAGGAACTCATGAGCAGGTCGTCGCAGCAATGGCGCGGCTTAAAGCGCACCATGTCGACTTTAATACCTTAACCGTCGTGGGAAAACATAACGTCGGTCATGCAGCAGACGTCTACGAATTTCTTCTGGCGGCGGGATCGCGTTTTATTCAGTTTATCCCGCTGGTAGAGCGAATGAGCACCGATAACTCATCGGTACTTAATCTGGTGATGCCCGGCGAAAGCGCGGCGACGCTGGCGCCATGGACGGTACCGTCGTGGCAATATGGCGAATTTCTCAACCAGATCTTTGATATCTGGGTTCGTCGCGACGTAGACCGCGTCTATGTGCAGATGTTTGACGTGGCGTTAGCCGCCTGGACGGCGCAGCAGCCGGTACTGTGTGTACATTCCGAGACTTGTGGACATGCCTTCGCGTTGGAGTCGAACGGCGATCTCTACAACTGCGACCACTTTGTCTACCCGGAGCATCTGCTGGGGAATATCCACCAGCACAGCATCAAAACCTTAAATAATAGCGAGCGGGCTATTGCGTTTGGCGAGGCCAAGCGGGAGACTCTGACCGCCGATTGTCGTCGCTGTGACTACCGCTTTGCGTGTCATGGCGGCTGTCCGAAGCATCGCTTTGCCGTCTCGCCGTCCGGTCATCCTGCGCATAATTACTTGTGTGCGGGCTATAAGCATTTTTTCCAGCACGTTACGCCGTATATGAATGCCTGGCGGGAGCTGCTGGCGCAAGGCTATCCGATGGCATCGATCATGCGCTGGCTGGCGCAGGACGCGCGTAAAGACACAGGAGCCGTCAGTCGTAACCATCTCTGTCCCTGCGGCAGCGGCAAAAAATATAAAAAATGCTGTGGTAAAGCATAGCTAACGTGGCGATGACGCTTTGTTGAGCCTACACCGACTCCGGTCTCGTAGGCCCAACAAACATCGTAATGCGCTGTGGTTAGCCTTTTTTCCCACCGTACTGCGCGAACCATTCCAGCATTCTTTGCCAGCCGTCTTTCGCCGAGGCTTCGTGGTATCCCGGACGATAATCGGCATTAAACGCGTGCCCTGCATCGGGATAGACCACGATTTCCGCCTTCGCATTAGCGGCGCGTAGCGCCTGGCGCATGGTTTCCACGCTCTCCCGTGGAATACTGGTATCCTGCCCGCCGTATAAACCCAGTACCGGCGCGTTAAGATCGGTGGCGATGTCAACGGGATGCTTCGGCGAATTGAGTGACGTGTCGCCCACCAGCTTGCCGTACCACGCTACCGCCGCTTTTAACTGTGGGTTGTGCGCGGCGTATAGCCAGGTAATCCGGCCTCCCCAACAAAAACCGGTGATCATTAGCCGATGCGCATCCCCGCCGTTGCGCGAAGCCCAACTGGCGACGTGATCCAGGTCGGCAAGGACTTGCGAATCGGGTACTTTAGCCACCAGCCCGCTCAATAATGTGGGTATATCGGCGAAATCATTGGGGTCGCCTTCGCGGAAATAGAGCTCCGGCGCGATAGCGAGATAGCCTTCCAGCGCCAGTCGTCGGCAAATATCGCGAATGTGTTCATGTACGCCAAAAATTTCCTGTACCACAATGACCACAGGCAATGCGCCGTCGCTCGCTTTTGGTCTGGCGTAATAGGCGGGCATATCGTCGCCCTGAGAGGGGATCGACGTTATCCCCGCGCTAATGGCCCCATCAGGCGTATGAATCATCGTAGGGGCAAGTGGGGAGGCTGCAGGTGCAAAGCCGGATGGATGTGTCGTTGTCATGGTATTCTCCGTACCCTTAAAAAATAGCGCAATCTTAACTATAGACAGTGTGTAACAAACCACATTGCCTTAAAGCGGCTATCTTTTGTGCAATGCCTGGCGATATTGATTATTTATTGTGATGTGCATCACTTTTTAATGGTAAGCGAGTGCAATTGTTTTACGCCATAGTGATGGTTGTCACGAAAATATCTTTATGCCTTAGGTAAAGTGTCTTTTTGCTTCTTCTGACAAACCCGATTCACAGAGGAGTTTTATATGTCCAAGTCTGATGTTTTTCATCTCGGCCTCACCAAAAACGATTTACAAGGGGCCCAGCTCGCCATCGTCCCTGGCGATCCTGAGCGTGTGGAAAAGATCGCCGCGCTGATGGATAAGCCGGTTAAGCTGGCATCTCACCGCGAATTCACCTCCTGGCGCGCTGAGCTGGATGGTAAAGCAGTTATCGTTTGCTCTACCGGTATCGGCGGCCCGTCTACCTCTATTGCCGTGGAAGAACTGGCGCAACTGGGTATTCGTACCTTCTTGCGTATCGGCACCACGGGGGCTATTCAGCCGCACATCAACGTCGGCGACGTTCTGGTAACGACCGCATCCGTACGTCTGGATGGGGCGAGCCTGCATTTTGCGCCGATGGAATTCCCGGCGGTTGCCGACTTTGCCTGCACCACCGCGCTGGTTGAAGCCGCGAAATCGATTGGCGCCACGACTCACGTTGGCGTAACCGCCTCTTCCGACACTTTCTATCCGGGTCAGGAACGTTACGACACCTATTCTGGCCGCGTTGTTCGTCGCTTCAAAGGTTCTATGGAAGAGTGGCAGGCGATGGGCGTGATGAACTACGAAATGGAATCCGCTACGCTGTTAACCATGTGCGCAAGCCAGGGTTTACGCGCAGGTATGGTGGCGGGCGTTATCGTTAACCGTACCCAACAAGAGATTCCGAATGCGGAAACGATGAAACAAACTGAAAGCCACGCGGTGAAAATCGTCGTGGAAGCGGCCCGTCGTCTGCTGTAATTCTCCTCTCTTTTGCAAAGGCCGACGCGTTCGGCCTTTTCTTTTTGCGTGGCGCCTCGCAGGAAATTCCTTTTAAACTGGACGTTTATACAGCACAATTCTATTTTGTGCAGGACAGTGTGGTTCCAGGAGAGGTGTTGTGGATATTACTCTTATGATAAGCGCCGTCGTGGCGCTGGCGGCTGGGGCGGTGATTGGCTGGCTGGCGACGAAAGCGCACGCCGATCAAATCCGCGCCGATCTTATCGAAGAACGGCGTGAGCTGGATATCGAACTTAGCGCGGCCCGGCAGCAATTAGCGCAAGAAGCGCACTGGCGCAGTGAATGCGAGTTACTTAATAACGAACTGCGCAGCCTGCACAGTATTAATACCTCTCTGGAAGCCGATCTGCGTGAAGTCACGACCCGTCTGGAAGCGACTCAACAACACGCGGAAGACAAAATCCGTCAGATGATCAACAGCGAACAGCGTTTAAGCGAGCAGTTTGAAAATCTGGCGAACCGTATCTTTGAACACAGTAATCGTCGCGTAGACGAACAAAACCGACAAAGCCTGAATAGCCTGCTGACGCCGCTGCGTGAGCAACTGGACGGTTTTCGCCGCCAGGTTCAGGAGAGTTTTGGCAAAGAAGCGCAGGAGCGGCATACGCTGGCGCACGAAATTCGTAATTTGCAGCAGCTTAACGCGCAAATGGCGCAGGAAGCGATCAACCTGACGCGCGCTCTGAAAGGGGACAATAAGGCGCAAGGAAACTGGGGCGAAGTTGTGCTGGCGCGGGTGCTGGAGGCATCCGGACTGCGTGAAGGCTACGAATACGAAACCCAGGTCAGTATTGAGAACGATGCGTGCTCGCGGATGCAGCCGGATGTCATCGTCCGCTTGCCGCAGGGCAAAGATGTCGTCATCGACGCTAAAATGACGTTGGTCGCCTACGAGCGTTACTTTAACGCTGAAGATGACTATACGCGCGAGGCCGCTTTACAAGAGCACATCGCCTCGGTGCGCAATCATATTCGCTTACTGGGGCGTAAAGACTACCAGCAGCTTCCCGGCCTCCGCTCGCTGGACTATGTTCTGATGTTTATCCCCGTAGAACCCGCTTTCCTGCTGGCGTTAGATAAACAGCCCGAACTGATAACCGAGGCGCTGAAAAATAACATTATGCTGGTAAGCCCCACGACGCTGCTGGTGGCATTACGGACAATCGCCAACCTGTGGCGCTATGAACACCAGAGCCGCAATGCGCAGCACATCGCAGACAGAGCCAGTAAGCTCTACGATAAAATGCGGTTGTTCGTTGATGATATGTCAGCGATCGGTCAGAGTCTGGATAAAGCGCAGGATAACTACCGCCAGGCGATGAAAAAACTTGCGTCGGGGCGTGGCAACGTTTTGGCGCAGGCAGAGGCCTTCCGGGGGCTAGGCGTGGAAATCAAACGCGAGATTAATCCGGGTTTAGCGGAACAGGCCGTTACGCAAGATGAAGAATATCGTTTACGATCGATCCCTGAAGGGCGGCAGGATGAACATTATCCCAATGATGAACGGGTGAAGCAGCAGTTAAGTTAACCCATACGGAGTAGTTTAGTCCTGGCGCAGAGTAGGGCAAATTGGCCCAATCTGTTACACTTCTTGAACATTTTTATCGATAAGCAGGCACTGAGATGGTGGAAGATTCACAAGAAACGACGCACTTTGGCTTTCAGACCGTCGCTAAAGAGCAGAAAGCTGACATGGTGGCCCACGTTTTTCATTCTGTGGCGTCAAAGTACGATGTGATGAATGACTTAATGTCATTTGGCATTCATCGTTTGTGGAAGCGCTTCACCATTGATTGCAGTGGCGTGCGTCGTGGACAAACCGTTCTCGATTTAGCGGGCGGTACGGGCGATCTTACCGCGAAATTTTCACGTATGGTCGGGGAAACTGGCAAAGTTATCCTGGCGGATATTAATGATTCTATGCTCAAAATGGGGCGTGAGAAGCTGCGTAATATCGGCGTGATCGGCAACGTAGAGTATGTGCAGGCAAATGCCGAAGCTCTGCCTTTCCCTGATAATACGTTTGATTGCATTACCATTTCGTTTGGTTTGCGCAATGTAACGGAAAAAGAAAAAGCGCTGCGGTCAATGTTCCGTGTGTTGAAACCCGGAGGACGTTTACTGGTGCTTGAATTTTCCAAGCCTATTATTGAGCCGCTGAGTAAAGCGTATGACGCTTATTCTTTCCATATTTTACCGCGTATTGGCTCGATGGTCGCGAACGATGCGGATAGCTATCGGTATCTCGCGGAATCCATCCGTATGCATCCCGATCAGGATACCTTAAAAGCCATGATGCAGGACGCCGGATTTGAGAGCGTGGATTATTACAATCTGACGGCGGGCGTTGTGGCATTGCACCGTGGTTATAAATTCTAGGAGGGTGGAATGCCTTTTAAACCCTTAGTGACCGCAGGAATTGAAGGTCTCCTCAATACGTTTCTGTATCGTTCGCCGGCGCTGAAATCAGCCAGAACGCGATTACAGGGAAAAGTACTGTGTGTGAAGCTAAAGGGATTTTCGACGCCATTAGTCCTGGTATTCAGCGAACGCCAGGTTGATGTGCTGGGGGCATGGGAAGGCGAAGCGGACTGTACGGTAATCACTCAAGCTAGCGTTTTGCCAAAACTACGCGATCGTCAGCAGTTGGCCGCGCTTATTCGCAGCGGCGAACTGGAAGTGCAGGGCGATATTCAGGTCGTGCAAAATTTTGTGGCGCTCGCCGATCTCGCCGAATTCGATCCTGCGGAGCTGTTGGCGCCATACACGGGTGATATTGCGGCGGAAAGTATCGGTAAGGTCGTGCGTGGCGGGGCTAAATTCCTGCGCCACGGGTTTCAACGCCAGCAGCGTTATGCCGCTGAAGCGATCACTGAAGAGTGGCGTATGGCGCCTGGCCCGCTGGAAGTCGCATGGTTTGCCGAAGAAACCGCGGCTGTTGAGCGCGCCGTAGATGCTCTGACCACACGGCTGGAAAAACTGGAGGCCAAATGACGCCAGGTGAAGTACGGCGCCTATATTTCATCATCCGCACGTTTTTAAGCTACGGCCTTGATGAACTCATCCCCCGAATGCGTCTTACACTGCCACTCCGATTATGGCGCTATTCGCTGTTCTGGATGCCAAACCGGCATAAAGATAAATTGCTGGGTGAACGATTAAGACTGGCGTTGCAAGAGCTGGGACCGGTCTGGATCAAATTTGGTCAGATGCTCTCCACACGCCGTGACCTGTTCCCGCCGCAAATCGCCGATCAGCTCGCTTTGCTCCAGGATAAAGTCGCGCCATTCGATGGTCGGCTGGCGAAAGCCCAGATTGAAGAGGCGATGGGGGGGCTACCTGTCGAAGCCTGGTTTGACGACTTTGATATCCAGCCTTTAGCGTCGGCGTCAATCGCCCAGGTACATACCGCGCGATTGAAATCAAACGGTAAAGAAGTGGTTATTAAGGTCATTCGCCCGGATATTTTGCCGGTAATTCAGGCAGACCTGAAACTGATTTATCGCCTTGCTCGCTGGGTACCACGCCTGTTGCCGGATGGACGTCGTCTGCGCCCGACGGAAGTGGTGCGTGAGTATGAGAAAACGCTGATCGATGAGCTGAATCTGCTGCGGGAATCGGCCAACGCGATTCAGTTACGCCGCAATTTTGAAAATAGTCCCATGCTGTATATCCCGGAGGTGTACTCCGATTACTGTAGCCAGAACATGATGGTGATGGAGCGGATATACGGCATTCCGGTTTCGGATGTGGCGGCGCTGGAAAAGAACGGCACCAACATGAAACTGCTGGCGGAACGCGGGGTTAAAGTTTTCTTCACCCAGGTTTTCCGCGACAGCTTTTTCCATGCGGACATGCATCCGGGAAATATTTTTGTCAGCCATGAACACCCTGAAAACCCGCAATATATCGGCATTGACTGCGGTATCGTCGGGTCGCTAAACAAAGAAGATAAGCGCTATCTGGCAGAAAACTTTATCGCGTTTTTTAACCGCGATTACCGAAAGGTGGCGGAGCTGCATGTCGATTCAGGTTGGGTTCCGCCAGATACCAACGTTGAAGATTTTGAGTTTGCCATCCGCACCGTCTGTGAACCTATCTTTGAAAAGCCGCTCGCGGAAATCTCGTTTGGTCATGTGTTGTTAAACCTTTTCAATACAGCGCGTCGATTTAACATGGAAGTCCAGCCGCAACTGGTGTTGTTGCAGAAGACATTATTGTATGTTGAAGGGGTTGGGCGGCAACTTTATCCTCAGCTTGATTTGTGGAAAACGGCGAAGCCGTTTCTTGAGTCCTGGATCAAAGATCAGGTGGGTATTCCGGCTCTCACGCGGGCTCTTAAAGAAAAAGCGCCGTTCTGGGTCGAAAAAATGCCAGAAATACCTGAACTGGTGTACGACAGTTTGCGCCAGGGCAAATATTTACAGCACAGTGTTGATAAGATTGCGCGCGAGTTACAGGTAAACCATGTGCGCCAAAGCCAGTCTCGTTACTTATTGGGAATTGGCGCAACGCTGTTACTGAGCGGGTCATTCTTACTCGTTAACCGCCCTGAATGGGGATTGATGCCTGGCTGGCTCATGGTCGGCGGCGTAGTTGTCTGGCTGGTTGGCTGGCGTAAAACTCGTTGAGATTTTTTTATCGCTCAACGCCGGTTGTGTCACGCAGGTACATATTATCACTCGAGGCAGTACTCAGGCCGCAAGTCAATGTCGTCCCGGTCGTATGTAAAAGTATGTGAATAGGGCGGGCGAAAGCGGTTAACAAAGAGGCAGCGCGAAGGATAATGTGTATAATGCGGCCCTAATAATTCATCATCTATCACAGAGGAACATGTATGGGTGGTATCAGTATTTGGCAGTTGTTGATTGTTGCCGTTATCGTCGTACTGCTGTTCGGCACCAAAAAACTCGGTTCCATCGGTTCCGATCTTGGCGCGTCTATCAAAGGCTTTAAAAAGGCCATGAGCGATGATGATGCCAAACAGGATAAAACCAGTCAGGACGCTGATTTTACCGCTAAATCTATCGCGGATAAGCAAGGCGAAGCGAAAAAGGAAGACGCTAAAAGCCAAGATAAAGAGCAGGTATAATCCGTGTTTGATATCGGTTTTAGCGAACTGCTGTTAGTGTTCGTTATCGGCCTCATTGTGTTGGGGCCGCAACGATTGCCAGTAGCGGTAAAAACGGTAGCGGGCTGGATTCGCGCGTTGCGATCCCTTGCGACAACGGTTCAGAATGAACTGACTCAGGAACTGAAACTTCAGGAGTTCCAGGACAGTCTGAAAAAAGTCGAAAAGGCGAGCTTGGAAAATCTGACTCCCGAACTGAAAGCATCTATGGATGAACTGCGTCAGGCGGCGGAGTCGATGAAACGCACCTACAGCGCTAACGATCCCGAACAAGCGAGCGATGAAGCGCATACCATCCATAATCCGGTGGTAAAAGGGAACGAAACGCAGCATGAGGGCGTCACCCCTGCCGCCGCTGAAACACAGGTGAGCGCGCCGGAACAAAAGCCGGAGCCCGTTAAAGATAACGTGCCTGAGTCGACGGAAACCGCTTCCGTAGCCACGATAGACGCCGAGAAGAAATCCGCTGCGCCTGTTGTCGAATCTTCCCCCTCGTCGAGTGATAAACCGTAAACATGGCTGTAGAAGATACTCAACCGCTTATCACGCATCTGATCGAGTTGCGTAAGCGCCTGCTAAACTGCATCGTCGCAGTACTTCTGATTTTTCTGGCGTTAATTTATTTCGCCAATGATATTTATCATTTAGTCGCCGCACCGCTGATTAAACAGATGCCGCAAGGGGCGACAATGATTGCGACGGATGTGGCGTCGCCGTTTTTTACGCCTATCAAACTCACCTTCATGGTGTCTTTGATCTTATCCGCGCCTGTGATTTTGTACCAGGTTTGGGCCTTTATCGCCCCGGCGCTGTATAAGCATGAGCGTCGTCTGGTCGTACCGCTGCTGGTATCCAGCTCGCTGCTTTTCTACATTGGTATGGCCTTCGCCTATTTTGTCGTATTCCCTTTGGCCTTTGGTTTTCTCACGCATACGGCGCCGGAAGGGGTACAGGTTTCGACAGATATCGCCAGCTATCTTAGCTTTGTTATGGCGCTTTTTATGGCCTTTGGCGTAGCCTTTGAAGTGCCGGTGGCGATTGTGTTGCTGTGCTGGATGGGCATCACCACGCCAGAAGATTTGCGTAAAAAACGGCCTTATATCCTGGTCGGGGCATTCATTGTGGGAATGCTGCTTACGCCGCCAGATGTTTTCTCGCAAACGTTGCTGGCGATACCGATGTACTGCCTGTTTGAAATTGGCGTTTTCTGCTCACGCTTTTATGTCGGTAAGCGACGGACGCGCGACGAAGATAACGAGGCCGAAACCGAAAAGGCCGAGCACACTGAAGACTAAACACAACCGCCCGCCAGGGCGGTTGTCATATGGGGGCAAGCATGTTTGATATTGGCGTTAATTTAACCAGTAGCCAGTTTGCAAAAGATCGTGATGATGTGGTCGCCCGTGCGTTTGCGGCGGGAGTAAAAGGTATGCTACTGACCGGAACGAACATCCATGAAAGTCAGCAGGCGTTAAAATTGGCGCGGCGCTACCCCCATTGTTGGTCGACGGCTGGCGTCCATCCCCATGACAGCAGTCAGTGGTCATCCGCGTCTGAAGACGCCATTATTGCGCTGGCGAACCAGCCGGAAGTCGTCGCTATCGGTGAGTGCGGGCTGGATTTCAATCGCAATTTTTCCACGCCGCAGGAGCAGGAGCGTGCCTTTCAGGCGCAGCTACAAATTGCCGCCGAATTGCAGATGCCAATCTTTATGCACTGCCGGGACGCGCATGAGCGATTTCTGGCATTGCTTGATCCCTGGCTGGATAGTCTTCCTGGTGCAATACTGCACTGCTTTACCGGTTCACGCCAGCAAATGCAGGCCTGTGTGGACAGAGGGCTCTATATCGGTATTACCGGGTGGGTTTGCGACGAACGACGCGGACTTGAGCTACGTGAACTCTTACCGTTTATTCCAGCGGAAAAGCTACTGATAGAAACCGACGCGCCGTATCTGTTGCCTCGCGATCTTACGCCGAAACCAACGTCACGACGCAACGAGCCCGCGTATCTGCCTCACATCCTGGAGCGCATTGCGCTATGGCGTGGTGAAGATCCGCAATGGTTAGCGGCGATGACAGATGCCAACGCCAGAACCTTATTTGAGGTCGTATTCTGAACGATCGCTAAATCTTGCGAAAACCGGTGTTTTTTACGCTCTGCTTCACTTCTTTATTGAGTAAATTAAGCAGTAACATCGAACGCGTTTCGCCATCCGGTTCGGTAAAAATCGCTTTCAGCCCTTCAAATGCGCCTTCCGTGATGATGACGCTATCGCCGGGATAGGGGGTTTCAGGATCGACAACGCCTTCGGGCTTGTAGATAGAAAGCTGATGAATAACGCTGGAAGGCACGATCGCAGGATGCGCGCCAAAGCGCACAAAATGGCTGACGCCGCGCGTGGCGTTGATTGTAGTGGTATGTATCACTTCCGGATCAAATTCAACGAACAGATAATTAGGAAAGAGCGGTTCGCTGACGGAGGTACGTTTTCCGCGTACCATTTTTTCCAGGGTGATCATCGGTGTCAGGCAACTTACCGCTTGTCTTTCGAGGTGTTCCTGAGCACGCTGAAGTTGCCCGCGTTTGCAGTACAGTAAATACCAGGATTGCATAATGACTCTTATCCGCTTGTTCGGGGCGCAAGCATAGCAAAAGCCATGCGCGAAGTTAATTATACACTTCATCCTTTAAGCCGTATCTGGATTAGCGTTGGTTGCCAGAGTTCACGCTAATTTAACAAAAATACAGCATCCCGATGATGAACGCCGTATAATGATGCGCTTACCAAGAGGCTACAATGGACGCCATGAAATATCACGATTTACGCGACTTCCTGACGCTACTTGAGCAGCAGGGGGAACTAAAACGCATCACGCTACCTGTGGATCCTCATCTGGAAATCACGGAAATCGCTGACCGCACGCTGCGTGCCGGTGGACCGGCGTTGCTGTTTGAAAATCCTAAAGGCTACGCCATGCCGGTGCTGTGCAACCTTTTTGGCACGCCAAAACGCGTGGCGATGGGCATGGGGCAGGATGATGTTTCCGCATTACGGGAAGTGGGTAAATTATTAGCGTTTCTGAAAGAACCTGAGCCGCCGAAAGGCTTTCGCGATCTGTTTGACAAGCTGCCGCAGTTTAAGCAAGTGCTGAATATGCCGACGAAACGGTTACGCGGCGCGCCTTGCCAGCAGAAAATCGCGTCTGGCGATGATGTCGATTTAACGCGTCTTCCTGTCATGACCTGTTGGCCGGACGACGCCGCGCCGCTGATTACCTGGGGACTGACGGTAACGCGTGGTCCGCACAAAGAGCGGCAAAACCTGGGCATTTATCGTCAGCAGTTGATAGGTAAAAATAAGCTGATTATGCGCTGGCTGTCTCATCGCGGCGGCGCGCTGGATTTTCAGGAGTGGTTAGCCGCGCGTCCGGGTGAACGTTTCCCGGTCTCCGTCGCATTGGGCGCCGATCCGGCGACGATTCTTGGCGCCGTGACTCCTGTTCCCGATACTCTGTCGGAGTATGCCTTTGCGGGCTTGCTGCGCGGCACGAAAACTGAAGTGGTTAAATGCCTTTCTAACGATCTGGAAGTGCCTGCCAGCGCCGAGATTATCCTTGAAGGTTACATTGAGCCGGGAGAGATGGCGCCGGAAGGACCGTATGGCGATCATACGGGCTATTATAATGAAGTGGATAACTTTCCGGTCTTTACCGTCACGCATATTACGCAGCGTGAGGATGCCATCTATCACTCCACCTATACCGGGCGTCCGCCCGATGAGCCTGCGGTATTAGGGGTGGCGCTCAATGAAGTCTTCGTGCCTATTCTGCAAAAACAGTTTCCGGAAATCGTCGACTTTTATCTGCCGCCGGAAGGGTGTTCTTACCGCCTGGCGGTAGTGACGATGAAAAAGCAGTACGCTGGTCATGCGAAACGCGTCATGATGGGCGTCTGGTCGTTTTTGCGCCAGTTTATGTATACGAAATTTGTTATCGTTTGCGATGATGACGTTAACGCACGCGACTGGAATGATGTGATCTGGGCGATTACCACCCGTATGGACCCTGCGCGGGATACGGTGCTGGTTGAAAATACGCCGATTGACTACCTGGATTTTGCCTCGCCGGTCTCCGGGCTGGGTTCAAAAATGGGGCTGGATGCCACAAACAAATGGCCGGGCGAAACCCAACGCGAGTGGGGTCGTCCTATTGTTAAAGATCCTGAAGTTACCGCGCGTATTGATGCGATTTGGGATGAGCTGGCTATCTTTAAATAACTGAAAGCGGACATCGACATTTCAGGCTGCGGCGACTCGGCTTGAAAAATGTCGGTATTGACCCGACACCCGACAGAGGGAGCGCATGACAACCTTAAGCTGTAAAGTGACCTCGGTAGAAGCTATCACCGATACTGTATATCGGGTTCGTTTAGTGCCGGACGCGGCGTTTTCATTCCGCGCTGGTCAGTATTTGATGGTCGTAATGGACGAGCGTGACAAACGCCCGTTTTCAATGGCCTCAACGCCGGACGAGAAAGGGTTTATTGAATTACACATTGGCGCTTCCGAGCTCAATTTGTATGCGATGGCGGTCATGGATCGGATTCTAAAAGACCGGGAAATCGTCGTCGATATTCCGCATGGCGACGCCTGGCTACGTGATGATGAAGAGCGTCCGTTGATTCTGATCGCGGGCGGTACGGGCTTTTCTTATGTGCGCTCCATCCTGTTGACGGCGTTAGCGCGCAACCCGAACCGCGATGTTACTATTTACTGGGGCGGCCGCGAAGAAAAGCACCTCTATGATCTCTCTGAGCTGGAAGCACTCTCTGTTAACCATCCGAATTTGCGTATTGAACCTGTTGTTGAGCAGCCGGAAGAAGGCTGGCGTGGACGTACAGGAACGGTACTTACGGCGGTATTGCAGGATTATGGTACGCTGGCGGGGCACGATATTTATATTGCCGGACGTTTTGAGATGGCGAAAATCGCCCGCGATCTGTTCTGTCATGAGCGTAACGCGCGGGAAGATCGTCTGTTTGGCGATGCGTTCGCATTTATTTAACTATTCTATGGGACGCAGTAGCGTCCCTTTTTACGTTAGCCTACCTAAAAGTCCTCTTAAATATTAATTAATCGTCAACTATAAAACCTTATGATATTGAATATCTACAGGCTTTGTATTGCGTGTAATAAATTAAGTAATATTATGTCCTGAGGCTATCAATAAAAATAGTTAATTATATATGCTTCATTTATTTTTATAAAAGAAACATAAAATGGAAAGTTAGTTATTTATTTATAAGATGGAGAGTGTTATGAAATTTAAATATGCTTTAACTTCTCTCGCATTATCTGTTGCAATTTTGTCATCAGTACCTTCTACTGCTTTCGCCATCGGCGGCGCCAGCGGCGCTAAAGTGGACTATCAGGTCCAGGGAAAAATTGGCGAAGTTGTTATGAACCCCTATGATATCGCGCCGCTAACCGCCGTTATTCGTAATGGCGGTTACCAGTTACGTGACGTGCATGTACGGATTGTACCCAAAGAAAATGGCCAGGAGATCGCGTATAAAGTTAATAATAAATACCTTTTAACGTATGGCGGTATTCCCGTCTTTGGTCTTTACCCGGATTATGTCAATACCGTTGAAGTTGAATATACAAGAATCCAGGGTAGTAAAACCGAAAATATAAAAGAAAGCTATAAAATGTATGCACCGCCTGCCTATATTGAATCAGCGGGTACAAAGGAAGAACAATCAGCACTCTTTACTATCGATGTTAAAAAGGTTTCCCCAGAATTTAAAGATCGCTTGTATCTTTTGAATAATACGAAAGATAAGTCTGGGAATGGAACGCGTACTGTCTGGAACAACCCTACTGGGGGTGCATTAGAATGGAACTTCACTACAGCTAACGCTATTATCGACACCTCCGGTGATATTCGTTGGTTTATGAATCCAAGTTCAATTTATGATTTAAAGTCAATTTATCGTGCTGGCGTTATGATGGGCTTTAAACAAAACCAGGATGGCGCACTATCGTGGGGCTACGGTCAGCGTTATGTGAAATACGATATCATGGGGCGTGAAATCTTTAACCGCCGCCTGCCGGATAATTATAACGATTTTTCACACTCAATGGATAACGCGGCCAACGGTCACTACTTCCTGCGTGTAGCCAGCTCTAACTATAAACGTCCTGATGGAAAAAATGTTCGTACCGTGCGTGATGTGATTGCCGAAGTTGATCAGAACGGCGTGGTAGTGGATGAATGGCGTCTGTTTGATATCCTCGATCCTTATCGTGATGTGATAATGAAAACCCTCGATCAGGGCGCTGTGTGCTTGAATATCGACGCCAGCCAGTCCGGCCATACGTTGAGCGAAGAAGATCTGGCGGCGCTGGACTCCTCCGACAAATTCGGGGATATCGTGGGTAGTGGGGCTGGCCGCAACTGGGCGCATGTCAACAGCGTCGACTATGACAGTGAAGATGATTCCATCATCATCAGCTCCCGCCACCAGAGTGCGATTATCAAAATCGGCCGCGATAAGAAAGTGAAGTGGATACTGGGTACGCCTGCTGGCTGGAAAGCGCCATTTAATGCCGCAATTCTGACGCCAGTGGATAGCAAAGGCCAAAAAATCGCCTGCCAGGACAGTGGCTGCGAGGGTGACTTCGACTGGACATGGACGCAACATACGGCCTTTAAAATTGATAGTAAGAGTAAAGGCGATATCTTATACCTTTCCGCTTTCGACAATGGCGATGGCCGCGGCTTAGAACAGCCTGCTATGCAGAGTATGAAATACAGCCGCTCCGTGATTTACAAAATCGACCAGAAAAACAAGACAGTCCAACAGATCTGGCAATACGGTAAAGAGCGCGGGAACGAGTGGTTTAGCCCGGTAACCTCTATCACCGAGTACCAGACTGACAAGAATTCTGTGTTCGTGTATTCCGCAACAGCAGGTGGTGCGTTTGATTTGTCGGTAGGCGCATTTACCAGCTTGCCTAATCCGTATCTGGAAGAGTTCAAATGGGGAGAAAAAGAGCCTGTGGTCGAAATGCAAATACATGGTGCGCGTGGATATCAGGCTATGCCATTTAGCCTGACCAAAGCGCTTACTGAGTAGAGCGGGCCATACGGTGAAAAAACCCGCCCCTGACGGGCGGGAAAAACGGCAACTAAACTGTTTCCCGTCATAATTCGCGCAGCCTCTTTGTTGGCTGCCTTTGCTCACCCCGGGCACATAGTTATCTATGTTCCCGGGGATTCGCTCAGTTGCCGCTGCGCTGCAATGCGAGTTATTTAGGGGATATTATCTTTGATTAAACCCGCTCAAACACCGTGGCGATGCCCTGACCCAGACCAATACACATCGTCGCCAGACCAAACTGCGCGTCTTTGCGCTCCATCAGGTTGATAAGCGTGGTGCTGATACGTGCTCCGGAGCAGCCGAGCGGATGACCAAGCGCGATCGCGCCGCCGTTGAGGTTGATCTTCTCGTCTATCTGCTCCATCAATCCCAGATCCTTAATGCATGGCAGGATCTGTGCGGCAAACGCTTCGTTCATCTCAAACACATCGATATCGCTGGCCGACAGTCCCGCTTTTTTCAACGCCAGTTTTGACGCCGGAACCGGCCCGTAACCCATAATTGACGGATCACAACCAACCACTGCCATTGAACGAATACGGGCGCGAGGTTTCAGACCCAGCTCACGGGCACGACTTTCGCTCATTACCAGCATGGCGGCTGCGCCATCGGAAAGCGCGGATGAGGTGCCCGCCGTGACCCTGCCACTAACCGGATCAAATGCCGGACGCAGCGTTGATAGCGCTTCGACCGTGGTTTCCGGGCGGATCACTTCATCGTAGCTAAACTGCTTCAACACGCCGTCTGCATCATGACCGCCAGTCGGGATAATCTCCGTTTTGAATGCGCCAGACTGCGTGGCGGCCCAGGCGCGAGCGTGAGAACGCGCGGCGAACTGGTCCTGCATTTCCCGGCTAATACCGTGCAGGCGGGAGAGCATTTCCGCCGTTAGCCCCATCATCCCTGCCGCTTTGGCGACGTTGCGGCTCAGACCCGGGTGAAAATCCACGCCGTGGCTCATCGGCACGTGCCCCATATGCTCCACGCCGCCAACCAGACAAACCTGCGCATCGCCGGTCATGATCATTCGCGCTGCATCGTGTAACGCCTGCATCGAGGAACCACAGAGACGGTTGACGGTGACCGCCGGTACCGAATGGGGAATTTCTGCCAGCAGCGCGGCGTTACGGGCAATGTTGAAGCCTTGCTCCAGCGTTTGTTGTACGCAGCCCCAGTAAATATCATCGAGGGTCGCCGCTGTAAGCGACGGATTACGCGCCAGCAGGCTACGCATTAAGTGGGCGGAGAGATCTTCTGCCCGCACGTTGCGAAACGCGCCGCCCTTCGAACGGCCCATCGGGGTGCGAATAGCATCGACAATGACAACCTGTTCCATTGTGACTCCTTAAGCCGTTTTCAGAGAACCAACCGGACGGGCTGGTTCAACCGGGGGATAATACGGTTCGTTATGGCGCGCTTTATTACGCAGCCCTTCCGGCACTTCATACAGCGGGCCGAGGTGTTGATACTGCTGCGCCATATCAAGATATTTCGCGCTGCCCTGTGTATCCAGCCAGCGGAATGCGCCGCCGTGGAACGGAGGGAAGCCCAGGCCGTAGACCAGCGCCATATCGGCTTCCGCCGGGCTTGCGATAATGCCTTCTTCCAGACAGCGAACCACTTCGTTAATCATCGGGATCATCATACGGGCGATTATCTCGTCGTCGCTGAAGTCGCGTTTCGGCTGGCTGACGCTTGCCAGCAGGTCATCCACCGCGGCATCTTCTTCTTTCTTCGGCTTACCCTTGTTGTCTTCTTTATAGCGCCAGAAGCCCAGACCGTTTTTTTGCCCAAAACGGCTGGCGTCAAACAATGCGTCGATCGCGTCGCGATACTCTTTCTGCATCCGTTGCGGGAAGCCTGCCGCCATTACCGCCTGCGCGTGATGCGCGGTATCAATGCCGACAACATCCAGCAGATAGGCCGGGCCCATCGGCCAGCCGAACTGTTTTTCCATCACTTTATCGACTTTGCGGAAATCCGCGCCGTCGCGCAGCAGTTGACTGAAACCGGCGAAATAGGGGAACAGCACGCGGTTAACAAAGAAGCCGGGGCAGTCGTTGACTACAATCGGCGTCTTGCCCATTTTGCTTGCCCAGGCGACGACTTTGGCAATGGTTTCGTCTGAACTCTTCTCACCGCGGATGATTTCAACCAGCGGCATCCGGTGTACCGGGTTGAAGAAGTGCATTCCGCAAAAGTTTTCCGGACGTTCAAGGGCGCTTGCCAGTTCGCCAATTGGGATGGTGGAGGTATTTGAGGCCAGCACGGTTTCCGGGCGCACTTTCTGCTCGGTTTCCGCCAGTACCGCTTTTTTGACTTTCGGATTTTCGACCACCGCTTCGACAACAACATCTACGCGATCGAAACCGGCATAATCGAGAGTCGGGTGGATGGTCGAAATGACGCCCGCCAGCTTCAGACCGTCGATCTTGCCGCGCTCCAGCTGTTTGTTCAGCAGCTTGGCCGCTTCGGTCATGCCGAGGTTCAACGATTTATCGTTGATATCTTTCATGATGACCGGTACGCCTTTCCAGGCCGACTGGTAAGCGATACCGCCGCCCATAATGCCCGCGCCCAGTACGGCTGCCTGTTTCGGCGTCTCAATATCTTTGGTCAGCTTTTTGGCTTTACCTTTTACATATTGATCGTTGAGGAAGATACCGACCAGCGCACGAGCCTCATTGGTATGCGCCAGCGGAACAAAGCTTTTATTTTCCAGATTCAACGCTTCTTCACGACCAAAACGCGCGGCGGCTTCAATGGTTTTCACTGCGGTCATCGGCGCCGGATAATGTTTACCCGCCGTTTGTGCGACCATGCCTTTAGCGATGGTAAAGCTCATCGCTGCTTCAATCTTACTGAGTTTCAACGGTTCCAGTTTCGGCTGGCGTTTAGCTCTCCAGTCGAGATCGCCGGTAATGGCCTGGCGTAATACGGCTATTGCGCCGTCGATCAGCTTCTCTTGTTTCACCACGCCATCGACCAGACCGATTTTCAGCGCCTGTTCGGCGCCGATATCTTTCCCGGCGGCAATGATCTCCAGCGCGCTGTCCGCGCCCAGCATACGCGGCATTCGCACCGAGCCGCCAAAGCCCGGCATGATGCCCAGTTTAGTTTCCGGCAGGCCAATACGGAGGTCTGGCGTCGCCAGACGGTAATCGGTGGCCAGCACGCATTCGCACCCGCCGCCCAGCGCATAGCCGTTTACGGCGGCAAGGGTCGGTACGGGTAAATCTTCCAGACGGTTAAAGACGCTATTAGCGAAATGCAGCCATTGGCTTAACTGCTCTTCGGGGACGAGGAACAGTGAAAGAAATTCGGTGATGTCCGCGCCGACAATAAAGGCCGCTTTATTCGAGCGCAGCAGCAGCCCTTTTAAATCGTGTTGCTTTTCCAGCACCTCAAGCGCCTGGCCGAGGCTGGCGACGGTTGCGGTGTCGAGTTTATTGACCGAGCCTGGAGCATCGAACACCAGTTCGGCGATGCCATCTTCCAGCCAGTCGAGGTACAGGGTGTCGCCTTTATAAAGCATGTCAGTCTCCTGAATCCACAAGGTGATCTGGTCGTACCAGATGAAGCGAAGTGTGTATTTTGTGTTAATAAAATGCAAATAAATGATTAAAGAAATGCCGATGTGATCACGCTCGGCAGAGATCACGCTCTCGTGGGGCGATGTGCTAAGATGCGGGAACTTGAGGTCAAAAAAACAGAAGGGTAAAAAATGGAATCACTGGCCGCGCTCTATAAAAATCATATCGTTACCTTACAAGAACGGACGCGCGATGTTCTGGCGCGCTTTAAGCTGGATGCGTTACTTATTCACTCCGGCGAGCTATTCAACGTCTTTCTCGACGATCACCCTTATCCGTTTAAGGTCAATCCACAGTTTAAAGCGTGGGTGCCGGTAACTCAGGTTCCAAATTGCTGGCTGCTGGTCGATGGCGTCAACAAACCCAAATTGTGGTTTTATCTGCCGGTCGATTACTGGCATAACGTTGAACCGCTGCCAACGTCCTTCTGGACAGAAGAAGTCGAGGTCGTCGCCTTACCGAAAGCGGATGGCATCGGCAGCCAACTGCCTGCCGCGCGTGGCAATATCGGCTATATCGGCCCGGTTCCTGAGCGCGCGCTACAATTGGATATCGCTGCCAGCAACATCAACCCGAAAGGTGTTATCGACTATCTGCATTACTACCGCGCCTATAAAACGGATTATGAACTGGCCTGTATGCGCGAAGCGCAGAAAATGGCGGTGAGCGGTCATCGGGCGGCGGAAGAGGCCTTCCGTTCCGGCATGAGCGAGTTTGACATCAACCTGGCGTACCTGACCGCCACGGGACATCGCGATACCGATGTTCCGTACAGCAACATTGTGGCGCTGAACGAACATGCCGCCGTGCTGCATTACACGAAACTGGATCATCAGGCACCGTCTGAAATGCGCAGTTTCCTGCTGGATGCGGGCGCGGAATACAACGGCTACGCGGCGGATCTGACGCGAACCTGGTCGGCGAAAAGCGATAACGACTACGCCCACCTGGTGAAAGATGTTAACGACGAACAGTTGGCGCTGATCGCTACCATGAAGGCGGGCGTCAGCTATGTGGATTATCATATTCAGTTCCATCAGCGCATCGCTAAGCTGCTGCGTAAACATCAAATCATTACCGACATGAGTGAAGAGGCGATGGTGGAAAATGATCTCACCGGGCCGTTTATGCCGCACGGTATTGGTCATCCGTTGGGTCTGCAGGTACACGATGTGGCCGGGTTTATGCAGGATGATTCCGGTACGCATCTCGCCGCGCCGTCCAAATACCCGTATCTGCGCTGCACGCGTGTGTTACAGCCGCGAATGGTGTTGACCATCGAACCGGGGATTTACTTCATCGAATCGCTGTTAGCGCCGTGGCGCGAAGGGCCGTTCAGCAAGCACTTCAACTGGCAGAAAATTGAAGCGCTCAAGCCTTTCGGCGGTATTCGCATTGAAGATAACGTGGTCATCCACGAAAACAGCGTGGAAAACATGACGCGGGATTTAAAACTGGCGTAATGGACAGTTGGTTAATCCCTGCAGCGCCGGTCACCGTTGTTGAAGAGATCAAAAAAAGCCGCTTTATTACGCTATTGGCGCATACCGATGGCGTAGACGCGGCGAAAGCGTTTGTTGAGTCAGTCAGAGCTGAGCACCCTGATGCGCGCCACCATTGTGTGGCGTGGGTGGCGGGTGCGCCGGACGACTCACAGCAACTGGGCTTTTCAGACGACGGCGAACCGGCGGGAACGGCAGGCAAGCCGATGCTTGCGCAATTGATGGGCTGCGGCGTCGGGGAGATTACTGCCGTCGTCGTGCGCTACTATGGTGGTATTCTGCTGGGTACGGGCGGGCTGGTAAAAGCCTATGGCGGCGGTGTGAATCAGGCATTACGTCAGCTTGCCACACAACGCAAGACGCCATTAACCGAATATACTTTGCAGTGTGAGTACGGTCAGTTGGCCGGAATCGAAGCATTATTAGGACAGTTTGCCGGGAAGATCGTTTCCAGCGATTATCAGGCGTCTGTTCGGCTCAGGGTGGCGCTTCCTTTTGCTCATGTGAATGCATTTTCCACAAAACTGGCGGATTTTAGCCGTGGTTCATTGCAATTGCTAGCGATTGAAGAATAATCCCCACCTCATTTTTAAGAATAAAGGAAGCGGCAGAGATGCATTTTCGCGCCATTACCCGAATCGTTGGACTACTGGTTATCTTATTTTCGGGGACAATGATTCTCCCGGGACTGGTAGCGCTAATATATCGTGATGGCGCAGGAAGAGCGTTCACGCAGACCTTTTTTGTCGCGCTGGCGATCGGTTCCATACTGTGGTGGCCGAACCGTAGGGAAAAGGGCGAGCTGAAATCCCGCGAAGGATTTCTTATCGTGGTGCTGTTCTGGACCGTGCTGGGCAGCGTGGGTGCGCTGCCGTTTATTTTCTCGGAAAGCCCAAACCTCACCATTACCGATGCTTTTTTTGAATCGTTCTCCGGGTTAACCACCACGGGCGCCACTACGCTGGTGGGGCTGGATTCATTACCGCACGCCATTCTCTTTTATCGTCAGATGCTGCAATGGTTTGGCGGTATGGGGATCATTGTGCTGGCGGTAGCGATTCTCCCTATCCTCGGCGTCGGGGGGATGCAGCTCTATCGGGCAGAAATGCCGGGGCCGCTCAAAGATAACAAAATGCGCCCGCGTATTGCCGAGACGGCGAAAACGCTGTGGCTTATCTATGTTTTGCTAACGGTAGCCTGCGCGCTGGCGCTATGGTTTGCAGGGATGCCCGCGTTTGACGCTATCGGACACAGCTTCTCCACTATCGCTATCGGCGGCTTCTCAACGCATGACGCCAGCGTAGGCTATTTTGATAGTCCCACTATTAATACCATCATCGCTATTTTCCTGCTGATCTCCGGTTGTAACTATGGCCTGCATTTCTCTTTATTAAGCGGGCGTAGCCTGAAAGTATACTGGCGCGATCCGGAATTCCGCATGTTCATCGGCGTACAGTTGACGCTGGTGGTAATCTGCACGCTGGTACTGTGGTTCCATAATATCTACGACTCGGCGCTGACAACGCTAAATCAGGCATTCTTCCAGGTTGTGTCGATGGCGACAACGGCAGGGTTTACCACGGACAGTATTGCGCGCTGGCCGCTGTTTTTGCCCGTCTTGCTGCTATGTTCCGCGTTTATTGGCGGTTGCGCCGGGTCAACGGGCGGGGGGTTAAAGGTCATCCGTATTCTGTTGTTGTTTAAACAGGGGAACCGCGAACTCAAACGTCTGGTGCATCCGAATGCCGTTTACAGTATTAAGCTGGGGAACCGGGCGCTGCCAGAACGCATTCTGGAAGCCGTCTGGGGATTCTTTTCTGCCTACGCGCTGGTATTTATCGTCAGTATGCTGGCTATTATCGCTACAGGCGTAGATGATTTCTCGGCTTTCGCCTCGGTAGTGGCTACGCTTAATAACCTGGGACCGGGGCTGGGGGTGGTTGCTGATAACTTCGCCAGTATGAATCCGGTTGCGAAATGGATACTCATCGCCAACATGCTATTTGGTCGTCTGGAAGTATTCACTTTGCTGGTACTTTTTACCCCGACTTTCTGGCGTGAATAATGGAGTAACACGTGAAAACATTGATTCTTTTCTCTACCCGGGACGGACAAACGCGCGAAATTGCCTCTTATCTGGCTTCTGAACTCAAAGAGATGGGGATCTGGGCCGATGTCGTTAATCTGCATCGCGCAGAAGAGCCGGACTGGGATAGCTATGATCGCGTAGTGATTGGCGCGTCTATTCGTTATGGCCATTACCACAGCGCCTTTCAGGAGTTCGTTAAGAAATACGCCACGCGGTTGAACGGAATGCCGAGTGCCTTTTATTCCGTTAACCTGGTGGCGCGTAAAGCTGAAAAACGGACGCCGCAGACTAACAGCTACGCGCGTAAGTTTTTAATGAGCTCTCCGTGGCGACCTGACTACTGTGCCGTCATTGCAGGCGCGCTTCGCTATCCCCGCTATCGCTGGTATGACCGTCTGATGATCAAGCTTATTATGAAGATGTCGGGCGGCGAAACGGATACCAGTAAAGAGGTGGTGTACACCGACTGGGAGCAGGTTACGCACTTTGCCCGTGAAATAGCCCATTTAACCAACAAATCGTCGGCAAAATAAACGCAAAGAATAAAAAGTGCGCACTCAGAAAATTATTTTAAATTTCCTCTTGTCAGGCAGAAATAACTCCCTATAATGCGCCACCACTGACACGGAACAACGGCATACAGGCCGCCGGGTCAGCGGGGTTCAGACCAGAACCTCACGGAGAAAAGCGAAAATAAACGCTTGACTCTGAAGCGGGAAAGCGTAATATGCACACCCCGCGCCGCTGAGAAAAAGCGAAGCGGCAC
>NZ_JAGEQL010000008.1:0-156663 GCF_017571995.1 Salmonella sp. 32031103-2018-00083-FB-01-SM-01 | reverse complement strand
GTCCGCCACTCGTCAGCAAAGCAGCAAGCTGCTTCCTGTTACCGTTCGACTTGCATGTGTTAGGCCTGCCGCCAGCGTTCAATCTGAGCCATGATCAAACTCTTCAATTTAAAAGTTTGATGCTCAAAGAATTAAACTTCGTAATGAATTACGTGTTCACTCTTGAGACTTGGTATTCATTTTTCGTCCGAGGACGTTAAGAATCCGTATCTTCGAGTGCCCACACAGATTGTCTGATAAATTGTTAAAGAGCAGTGCCGCTTCGCTTTTTCTCAGCGGCGCGGGGTGTGCATATTACGCTTTCCCGCTTCAGAGTCAAGCGTTTATTTTCGCTTTTCTCCGTGAGGTTCTGGTCTGAACCCCGCTGACCCGGCGGCCTGTGTGCCGTTGTTCCGTGTCAGTGGTGGCGCATTATAGGGAGTTATTTCTGCCTGACAAGAGGAAATTTAAAATAATTTCTCAAGTGCCTGGTATTTACCCAAAACGCCATTAAACCGCCAGTTTTTCGAGCGTTTCAAAGCCATAACGCTGTAAAACGGGTAATAATTGTTCAGCTCCTGGCGTCATTGCCATGCAATAAGCAATATTGGCATCGGTTGATTTCGCATCCGGCGCTTCATGTTCCAACAGCCAGGCTGTACGACGCGCTATCGCCGCGCCGGAATCCACTAACCGCGTCCCTTCGGGCAGGACTTGCAAAAGCTCGTCCCGTAATAGAGGGAAATGCGTACACCCCAGAACGACCGTGTCAGGCGGCTCCGGCATTCGTAGCCATGGGCGTAATATGCGGCGCAGCTCTTCCAGCGACACCGAGTCGCCATGTAATTTCGCTTCCGCCAGTTCCACCAGTTCTGCCGACCCCAACATGGCTATCTGACATTCATTAGCGAAGCGCGCAATCAGCTCGTGAGTATAAGGACGTTTGACCGTCGCTCTCGTCGCCAGTAGCCCGACGACGCCATTGGCGGTCAGCCGCGCCGCTGGTTTAATCGCAGGCACAACGCCCACCACCGGGAAGGCAAACTTTTCACGTAATGCGGGAAGTGAGACCGTACTGGCGGTATTGCAGGCAATCACCGCCAGTGAAAGGGGATAGCGCTGCTGTACCGCAGTCACAATCTCGACAACGCGATCAACGATAAACGTTTCGCTCTTTTCCCCGTAGGGGAAAGCCACGTTATCGAAAGCATATATATAGTGGAGATCCGGCAGGAGCCGCCGAATCTCATCATAGACCGACAATCCACCGACGCCGGAATCAAATACCAGCACGGTGGGACGTGGTTCAGAAGGTGTAGCTGCCAGACAAGGTGTATTCTCGTCCTGCAGTTTGGTAGCCATAAACTGTCTCGTAATCTTTGTCGAACAGGTTGGCTATTTTACCACGAACTGTCAGATGTGAGGTGACCGGATATGCAACCGTAAGATCCCATAAACTGACGCCGCCCATTTTTACTGTCCGGTATGGGTAAGCGGAGTAATCCGAATCATAGCGGGAACCAAGGTATTGATATGTCACCCCCCAGTCAAAATCGAAAACGTCCCAGTCAAGTTGATATTTTGCCATCTGTTTGGAACGCCGCGGTAATGGCGTATCGGTAATCGCATTACGCGCATCAACGTAATCATAACTGACCGTATGCGTTAACGGTCCGGTATCGAAATTCGCCGTCGCCTCAATACCTTTAATGCGCGCCTTACCTTCGTTGTAATATTTTTGCAGATGATCGTCATAATCGATCATGTCATTAATATCGTTACGATAACCTGAAATACGCCAGCTGACGCCAGCGGTTAGCCCTTCAAATGCGCCTTCCCACTGTTTACTCTTTTCAGGATTCAGGTTCGGATTACCGTAATAACCATACAGTTGGCCCAAATTAGGCGCTTTGTAGGAGGTTCCGTAGGAAGCAATAAAGCGATAACCTTCTATAAACTCCCATCCCGCGCTGGTTTGCCATGTACCGTGACGACCAAACTGGGAGTTGTCATCACTGCGCGCCGCCGCTTCCAGAGTGAAGTCACCCAACTGTTGTAATCCTGTCAGGTAAACCCCGGTATTACGCTGGTCATATCCCTCGGGCACATAGCCGGTACCTGGCGTGGTAGTCTGTTTCTGCCAGTCTACGCCCGCCCCAACATTACCGTGCCCCACGACCACACTGTTGGTCCATTGAACATTGTACTGTTTCATCTCATCCAGCGTGGCGGAGGTATCATACCGGCCATAGTGCGGATCATAGTTGTAATCTTTACTGTGGCTATAGCTTGAAACCAGCTGAGACTGAATACGTTCGCCATTAAAGCGCAGCCCGGCGTCCCAGCTTTGGCTATAAAGTTTGCGTGTATCAATCAGCGGCGAGCCCGGCGAGTAATAGGCGTCGTAATCGGTACGGTTATCGTAGCCATAACCACGCACGAATCCGCTCCAGCGATCAGAAAAGGTATGCTCTAACGCGCCATAAAGCGTTTTACTCAAAAAGCCGTCCCGGTCAGGCTGCGCCTGCATCCCGGTACCGCCTTTCGCTACCACGTCAAACCCTTTGGTGTATTCGTAATCGCCGATCAACGTCGCCCGCGTGTTTTCGCCAAGTTGCTGTTGCGTCGAGAGGTCGTAATTCTGGTAGCTATTGCTTCCCCATCCAGCGGTTAATTCTGTGCCTGGGTTATCGCGCGTCGTAATGATATTCACTACGCCGCCGATAGCATCGGAACCATAAATAGCGGAACGCGGACCACGAATATATTCAATGCGCTGTACCAGCGACACCGGGAACTGGCTGAGATCGGCGGACCCGCTCACGCCTGCTAAATTCAGACGCACGCCGTCAATCAATACCAGTACATGGCTGGAGTTGGTGCCGCGAATGAAAATGGAGGAGTTTTGTCCGGCGCCGCCGCTCTGCGCAATATCGACGCCAGGCAAACGGCGCAGAACATCATTTACGGAGGTCGATTGCCAGCGTTCAATATCCTGACGCGTCACGATGGTAACGGGCGCCAGAACCGCGCTGCGCGGCTGCTGAAAACGGTTGGCGGTGACAACCAGGGTATCCGGGCTAGTGTCCTGCGCCCAAGCGGAAAAGGCCGTGACGGAGAACGCCGTCAGCAGCGTAGCTTTTTTAATCATTGTAAAGCATCCACAATATAAGAAGGATGCCGCAGGCTTCATCGATAGTACGCGATGATGAAAAACCAGATGCGACGTTAGCCGGCAGGTCTTCGGGCTTGGAGGGTTATCCGTTGGCTGGATAGCAGAAATGATGACTTCCCGCCGGAGGCAGTGTCTGCTTACGCTCTCATCTCACCTTTCCTTACCGCTGCGCGTCAGCTCCAGATTTTCACTGGATTCCCTATTAACTCACAGGACCGGCCCACGGATGCTACCGTCTGTCACAACACCCTGTCCAGACCGCGCATCACAAATCAGAAATCATCAATAGCTGGACATCCACTGAGCAATCCCTACAATCCCCGCGTACTTTTATTATTCAGGATGCGATATGACCCCCGAACATCTTCCGACAGAACAGTATGAGGCGCAGCTGGCCGAAAAAGTGGCACGCTTGCAGAGTATGATGGCGCCGTTTTCTGGCCTGGTTCCGGAAGTATTTCGCTCGCCGGTCAGTCACTATCGTATGCGTGCGGAATTTCGCCTGTGGCATGACGGCGATGATCTGTACCACATTATGTTTGATCAGCAGACCAAAAGCCGGATTCGCGTTGACTCCTTCCCGGCGGCCAGCCAACTGATTAATACCTTAATGAAGGCGATGATTGCCGGCGTGCGCGATAATCATGCACTGCGGCATAAGCTGTTCCAGATCGATTATCTCACGACCTTGAGCAACCAGGCGGTAGTGTCGTTGCTGTACCATAAGAAGCTGGACGAAGAGTGGCGTGAAGCCGCCACTGCGTTACGCGATGCTTTACGCGCGCAAGGTCTGAACGTACACCTGATTGGCCGGGCTACTAAAACCAAGATCGAATTGGATCAGGATTATATTGATGAGCGTCTGCCTGTGGCAGGTAAAGAGATGATCTACCGCCAGGTCGAAAACAGCTTTACGCAGCCAAACGCCGCCATGAATATTCAGATGTTAGAGTGGGCGCTGGAGGTGACGAAAGACTCAAAAGGCGATCTGCTTGAGTTGTATTGCGGCAACGGCAATTTTTCTTTAGCGCTGGCGCGCAATTTTGACCGCGTGCTGGCAACCGAAATCGCCAAACCGTCCGTCGCTGCCGCACAGTACAATATTGCCGCTAATCATATTGATAATGTACAAATTATTCGCATGGCGGCGGAAGAGTTTACCCAGGCGATGAATGGCGTTCGTGAGTTTAACCGCCTGCAGGGGATCGACCTGAAGCGCTATCAGTGCGAAACCATTTTTGTCGATCCGCCGCGCAGCGGTCTGGACAGCGAAACGGAAAAAATGGTGCAGGCTTATCCACGTATTCTGTACATTTCCTGCAATCCGGAAACGTTGTGCAAAAACATGGAAACGTTAAGCCAGACGCACACGGTGTCTCGCCTGGCGCTATTCGATCAGTTCCCATATACGCATCATATGGAATGCGGGGTATTACTCACCGCAAGGTAAAATGTACGTCGGATGGCCGGTTATACCGCCATCCGGCATTCGCACACTATTCCGCGGTGTCCTGCTTGCGGTTACGCAGTTTAAAGCCAATCCAGAATACCAGAATCACCGACAGCACCGCCGGGAAGAAATTAGAGCCAATATCCGGATATTCTGCACGCACGACGGTGCTATACAGTAAAACGCCAAGAATGAAACAAGCGGCGGCCAACCCCGGCAAACCTACCGGCATAGTACGATTTTGGTAGCGCTGATGCAGGCAATATACCGTCAGCACCAGCGAGATAACCGGGAATACGGAGAACGGCACAATAGCGCTAAACAGCGCCGCGAATGTGCCGTTAATCGATAAGCCAGCGATGAGCGCCAGCAACAGCGTACCTTTATCTTGACCTGACTGTTTCATTACTCGTCCTTCACGTTATTCGGAATGATGTGCTATTTTCTCTTGCTCACGGCGATACCAGTAATACGCCCCTTTCGCAATCATGCGCAGTTGCAATACCAGCCGCTCTTCTAATTGCCGACGCTGTTCAGCGCCGATGTCCAACGCCTCTGCGCCCGCGCTAAAAACAATAGTCACCATCGCTTCGGCCTGGGCTTCAGTAAACGCGCGCGGCATATGGTTTTCGAGTTCCAGATAGTCGGCAAGTTCCGCAATAAAATGCTGAATCTCCCGCGCGACGGCGGCACGAAACGCCGCTGAAGTGCCGGAACGCTCGCGCAACAACAGACGGAAGGCGTTGGGGTTGTTGCCGATAAACTCCATAAATGTGGAGACCGACGTGCGAATGACGCTGCCGCCTTTCGCGATGCGCTGTCGCGCCTGACGCATCAACTGACGCAGCATCAGACCACTTTCATCCACCATCGTCAGACCGAGTTCATCGACATCGCGAAAATGACGGTAAAACGACGTTGGCGCAATGCCCGCTTCACGCGCCACTTCACGCAAACTCAGGCTGGCGAAACTCCGCTCAGCGCTCAGTTGGCTGAATGCGGCTTCCACCAGCGAACGCCGGGTTTTTTCTTTTTGTTGCGCTCTAACACCCATCACAATGTCTGAATCCTTCCATATGCCTTATTCGGCACTATACCAGAGAATAAAAGTAACGGGTTCACACTGGATTGTGAATGATTGTTTACAGACAGTTTGTGCTCCGGCTTCGCAAAAAAGCACAACGATAATTGGGTTAAAGCTGGGCAAATGTTATCATCGTGTTTATTTTATGTATAAAAACAGGTGAGTAATACCATGCCACATTCCTGGGATTATGATGCAGTCGTCATAGGGTCAGGCCCCGGCGGTGAAGGCGCTGCAATGGGTCTGGTTAAGCAAGGAGCACGCGTCGCGGTGATTGAGCGTTATCATAACGTTGGCGGCGGATGTACCCACTGGGGCACCATTCCATCCAAAGCCCTTCGCCACGCCGTCAGCCGCATTATTGAATTTAATCAAAACCCGCTCTATAGCGACCACTCCCGTCTTCTTCGTTCTTCATTCGCCGACATCCTTAATCATGCCGATAACGTGATTAATCAACAAACGCGTATGCGTCAGGGGTTTTATGAGCGTAACCACTGTGAAATCTTGCAGGGCAACGCCCATTTTATTGACGAACATACCCTGGCGCTGGAATGCCATGACGGCACGGTTGAAACCCTGACGGCAGAAAAATTTGTTATTGCCTGTGGTTCGCGTCCTTACCATCCCAATGATGTGGATTTCTCGCATCCACGCATTTATGACAGCGACTCAATCCTGAGTCTCCACCATGAACCGCGCCACGTTATTATTTACGGCGCCGGCGTTATCGGCTGCGAATATGCGTCCATCTTCCGCGGTATGGATGTGAAAGTGGATCTGATCAACACCCGCGATCGCCTGCTGGCCTTTCTCGATCAGGAGATGTCCGACTCTCTCTCTTACCATTTCTGGAATAGCGGCGTGGTTATTCGCCACAATGAAGAGTATGAGAAAATCGAAGGCTGCGATGATGGCGTCATCATGCACCTGAAATCCGGTAAAAAACTGAAGGCTGACTGCCTGCTCTATGCTAATGGCCGTACCGGTAACACCGATTCGCTGGCGCTGGAGAATATTGGTCTGGAAACAGACAGCCGTGGACAGCTCAAAGTCAACAGTATGTACCAGACCGCCCTGCCGCACGTCTATGCGGTGGGCGACGTGATTGGCTATCCCAGTCTGGCCTCCGCCGCCTACGATCAGGGACGTATTGCAGCGCAGGCGCTGGTGAAAGGCGAAGCGACCGCGCATCTTATCGAAGATATCCCCACCGGGATTTATACCATTCCGGAAATCAGTTCTGTCGGCAAAACCGAGCAGCAGTTAACGGCAATGAAAGTGCCTTACGAAGTGGGCCGCGCGCAGTTTAAGCATCTGGCGCGAGCGCAAATCGTCGGCATGAACGTCGGCACGCTAAAAATTCTCTTCCACCGCGAAACCAAAGAAATTCTGGGGATTCACTGCTTTGGCGAACGCGCCGCCGAAATTATTCATATCGGCCAGGCGATCATGGAGCAGAAAGGTGGCGGTAACACCATCGAATACTTCGTTAACACCACCTTTAACTACCCAACCATGGCGGAAGCTTATCGGGTTGCGGCGTTGAACGGCTTAAACCGCCTGTTTTAACGCCTTGTCGAAATGGCCATCCATTGCGCCACGGATGGCCTCAGCCAGTTGCTCATAACGGCTACGCAGCGGCGATCCCGGGCGATAAACCAGCCCCACGGTACGACGCGGCTCCGGCTTAATGCATGGCAGATAAACCACGCCGTCGCGCTTACGCTCCTGTGGTACGGCCAGCGCGGGGAGTAGTGTAATACCACTGCCCGCCGCCACCATGTTGCGCAGCGTTTCCAGACTGGTCGCCCGGAAATGGGTATCTTCATCCGCTCCCGCTTCAAAACAGAACCCCATCGCCTGATCGCGCAGACAGTGGCCATCTTCCAGCATTAGCAATTTCTCGCCCGCCAGGTCGGACATCGGCACGCGATCGCGATTCGCCCACGGATGATCCTCATAAATAGCCAGCATCATGGGCTCATCAAACAGCGGCACTTCGATGAACGCCTCGCTCTCTTTCACCAGCGCCAGAATAGCGCAGTCAAGCTTGCCGCTATCGAGTTGCGCTAACAACTGATGCGTTTGCGCCTCATGCAGATACATTTCCAGCTTCGGGAAAGTCTGGTGCAACATTGGAATGATAAGCGGCAGCAAATAGGGACCAATTGTTGGGATTAAACCAATATGCAGCGGGCCGGACATCGTCTCGCCTTGTTGGCTTGCCATCTCCTTGAGCACCTTGACCTCACGCAGTACGGTACGCGCCTGATCCACCAGCAGTAAGCCCGCCTGGGTAAACAGCACCTTACGGCTCGTACGCTCCAGCAGCATAACGCCCAGCTCATCTTCCAGCTTACGTATTTGCCCGCTAAGGGTTGGCTGGCTGACGTGACAGGAGTCCGCCGCTCGCCGGAAATGGCGATGTTCGGCTAACGCCACCAGATATTCAAGATCACGAATATTCATTATTCATCCTCCGTCGCCACGATAGTTCATGGCGATAGGTAGCATAGCAACGAACGATTATCCCTATCAACCTTTCTGATTAATAATACATCACAGAACGGAGCGGTTTCTCGTTTAACCCTTGAAGACACCGCCCGTTCAGAGGGTATCTCTCGAACCCGAAATAACTAAAGCCAACGTGAACTTTTGCGGACCTCTGGTCCGCTTTTTTTTTGCGTAAAAAAGCCCGGCGTCGCTGATGCTCGGCCGGGCAGTATTACCTGATGGCGCTACGCTTATAAGGCCTACAACGCGAGGCGCGCCCTGGCATCGTCGATGGCCTGCGCCACCTGCTGCGGAGAAACGCCGCCTTTTGCCGCCCGTTTATCCAGACACGACTGCAAAGACAATATCGGATACACATCGTCGCCAATCACGCGGCTGAATTTCTGTAAATCGGCCAGCGGCAACGCTTCCAGCGGCTTACCCTGGCGAATGGCTTCTACCACCGCTTCGCCGACAATATGGTGCGCTTCGCGGAACGGCACGCCTTTCGCGACCAGGTAATCCGCCAGCTCCGTGGCGTTGGCATACCCCTGTTGCGCCGCGTCCTGACAACGTGGGCGTTTCACCTGAATACCGTCCAGCACCAACGCCGCCATATGCAGGCAGTCAAGCCAGGTATCGAGCGCATCGAACAGCCCTTCTTTGTCTTCCTGCATATCTTTGTTATACGCCAGCGGCAGACCTTTTAAGGTCATCATCATGCCGGTTAGCGCCCCTTGTACGCGACCGCACTTACCGCGAATCAGCTCCAGCGCGTCCGGGTTTTTCTTCTGCGGCATTAACGATGAACCGGAAGTCACGCGGTCAGAAAGCTCTACAAAACCCGCTTCACCAGAATTAAAGAAAATCAGATCTTCCGCGAAGCGTGACAGATGCACCATGCCGATAGCCGCATCAGAAAGCAGTTCCAGTACGTGGTCACGATCGGACACGCTGTCCAGGCTATTGCGGGTCGCAGACGTAAAGCCCAGCCAGCCTGCCAATTGTTCACGGTCAATTTCATAGGCCGTTCCCGCCAACGCGCCGCAGCCTAGCGGACTCACGTCCAGACGTTTAAGCGTGTCCTGCAGGCGGCTTTCATCGCGCGCCAGCATTTCGACATACGCGAGACACCAGTGGGCGAAAGTCACTGGCTGCGCGCGTTGCAGATGGGTATATCCCGGCATTACCGCGTCCTGGTTCGCCTGCGCGGTTTCCACCAGCGCGCTCTGTAGCTGGCGGTTAGCGGTAAGCAGTTCCCTCACCGTCTCTTTGCACCACAGTTTCAGGTCCGTCGCCACCTGATCGTTACGGCTGCGTCCGGTGTGCAGCTTTTTACCCAACTGACCCACTTTGTCGATGAGCTTACCTTCCACCCAGCTATGGATATCTTCCGCATCGCTTTGCAGGATTTGCTGCGGATTCGCGCGAACCTCTTCCAGCAGCACGTTCAGCGCTTCTTCCAACTGTCGTTGCTCATCGGCAGTCAGTACGCCTACCGTGACCAATGCTTTGGACCAGGCCACAGAACCGACAATATCCTGCTCCGCCAGACGGTAATCGAAGCGCAACGAATCATTGAATTGTTTAAACCGCTGGTCTGCCGCCTGTGTAAAACGCCCACCCCAAAGTGCCATAATAGACTTCCTTAAATTCTTCGAATTTCACTGCCGGATGGCGCTACGCTTATCCGGCCTATAATTTCTGTTCACATAGGCCCGATAAGGCGCAGCCGCCATCGGGCGAACAAATAGTTAAGCCAGAATACGCGTGCCAATCGGCGTGCCGTTAAACAGCGCCGGCAGTTGCTCCGCATGACGCCAGGAAGCGATATCCACAGGGCGACCCAGCGCCCGCGCAGCATCGAGGGCCGCATTCACTTTCACAATCATCCCGTCGGTAATAATGCCCTGGTCGATAAGCTGCTCGGCTTTGGACGCCGTCATTTCGGCGATACGCTGGCCTTTGCCGTCCAGAATACCGCTCACGTCAGAAAGCAGGATCAGATCGGCCCCCAGCGTCGCCGCCAGCGCGGTTGCCGCCTGATCGGCGTTGACGTTCATCAGTTGGCCGTCGTCTGTTACGCCAATGGAGCTGACCACCGGCAGAAAGCCATTTTCCAGCAGCATGTTAATCAGCTTCGGCGACCCCGGCTGTGCCAGCCCGACGTGGCCTAAAGCTTCATCGAGTTGGGTCACTTTTACGCTGTCGCCATCGCCCAGAAACAGACCAACAGAGGCGATATGGTGTTTCTTCGCCCAGGCCAGCAGAGTTTTGTTAGCGGTTCCCGCCAGCGCGCCGGTAATGATGCCAATCTGATCGGCAGGCGTCACGCGCAGGCCGTCTTTCTTTTTCACTGGCAAATTAAGCCCTTTCATCAGCTCATCCACCACGCAACCGCCGCCGTGAACAATCACCAGCGGACGCTGATGGGACTCACGATAGTTGACCAGCGCGGTAAAAAGACGTTCCAGAGCCTCTTCGCTATCCAGTAATACGCCACCCAGCTTGATAATTAATGGATTCATCATTTCACCCTTAAATAAGAGACTGCGTTTCAGCGAAGCCAAAACGAATATTAGCGCACTGCACCGCCTGCGCCGCTGCGCCTTTCAACAAGTTGTCTTCGGTTGCCACCACAATCAGATGTTCGCCCTGGACGGCAAAACCAATATCGCAGAACGGCAGCCCGACGACGTTCTTTAACGCCGGAACGCCTTTGTCATACAGGCGCACCAGCGGTTTGTCGCCATAGGCTTTTTGCAACACGTCGGCGACCTGCGCATGGGTTACTCCCGCTTTCAGGCGGCAGGTAATGGTTTCCAGAATCCCGCGCGGGAAATTCCCCAGATGCGGGGTGAAGATGACCTCCGCGCCCAGATGGGCGGCGATTTCCGGCTGATGACGATGCGTAAACACGCCATACGGTTGCAAACTCACTTCACAGAAACTGTTCGATATTGCCGCCTTGCGCCCCGCGCCGCTCACCCCGCTGGTGGCATTAATTACCGGCCACTGCGTCAGATCCAAAAGACCGCCGTC
Source organism: Salmonella sp. 32031103-2018-00083-FB-01-SM-01 (assembly GCF_017571995.1). Lineage (NCBI taxonomy): Bacteria > Pseudomonadati > Pseudomonadota > Gammaproteobacteria > Enterobacterales > Enterobacteriaceae > Salmonella > Salmonella sp. 32031103-2018-00083-FB-01-SM-01. The sequence goes on along the minus strand of NZ_JAGEQL010000008.1, from coordinate 145,437 downwards.
AATCAGCGGTTTTAGCGACAACTGCGCTGCGGTTGGATAGCAACCAGGAACCGCAATCAGATTCGCCGTGTTCAGTTTATCGGCATTCCACTCCGCCAGACCGTACACCGCCTGCTCCAGCAGCTCAGGATACTGATGAGTAAATCCGTAGTACTTTTCATAGAAGGCGCGATCGTTTACCCGAAACGCGCCGGAAAGATCGAATACGACGCATCCGGCCTGTAAAAATTGCGGCGCCAGATCGTGGCTCACTTCATGCGCTGTCGCCAGGAACACCACATCAACATCTGCACTAAAATCACGTACATCCGACATCGGTTGCAATGGCAGGTCGACAATCCCTTTTAACTGCGGATGTAAATCAGAAATTAACTTTCCTGCATCATTGCTTTGCGCTGAGACGGTCAAAGCGGTTATGGTCATATGTGGGTGGCGATTTACGTAGCTTACAAGCTCTGCGCCCGCATAACCGCTAGCGCCTACAATCAGCGTATTCAACATCGGGTTCCTTTATGCTCAACGTTAATGTATTTTTATTCATAATTAATGCATGAATATTGATACTATCATGACCTGAGGTGTGTCAACAATGAAAAACGTTTTACCGCCATTTATCGAGATTTACCGCGCTCTGATTGCCACACCGTCGATAAGCGCAACCGAAGAATCCCTGGATCAAAGTAATGCGTCTTTAATCACTTTGCTTGCAGGCTGGTTCAGCGATCTTGGTTTCAACGTAGAGGTTCAACCGGTTCCAGGAACGCGAAACAAATTCAATATGCTCGCCAGCACCGGACATGGCGCGGGCGGTTTGCTGCTGACCGGCCATACCGACACGGTTCCCTTTGATGACGGACGCTGGACGCGCGACCCGTTCACGCTGACCGAGCACGACAATAAGCTCTATGGTCTGGGCACTGCGGATATGAAAGGCTTCTTCGCTTTTATTCTGGACGCGCTACGGGACGTTGACGTCACAAAGTTGAAAAAGCCGCTCTACATTCTGGCGACCGCCGATGAAGAGACCAGCATGGCGGGGGCGCGTTATTTTTCCGAAACCACGGCATTACGTCCGGACTGCGCGATCATTGGCGAACCGACGTCGTTGCAACCGATACGCGCGCACAAAGGGCATATCTCTAATGTCGTTCGCGTCCTGGGGCAGTCCGGTCATTCCAGCGACCCGGCGCGTGGGGTTAACGCCATTGAACTGATGCACGATGCGATTGGCCATATCATGCAACTGCGTGACTCGCTGAAAGCGCGGTATCACTACGAGGCGTTTACCGTTCCGTATCCAACGCTGAATCTGGGCCATATCCACGGCGGCGATGCCTCAAACCGTATCTGCGCCTGCTGCGAATTGCATATGGATATTCGTCCACTGCCGGGCATGACGTTAAACGACCTTAATGGACTGCTTAACGACGCGCTGGCCCCGGTAAGCGAACGCTGGCCGGGCCGCCTGACGGTGGCGGAATTACATCCGCCGATTCCAGGTTACGAGTGTCCACCGGACCACCAACTGGTTGAAGTAGTAGAAAAACTGTTGGGAACAAAAACCGACGTGGTGAACTACTGTACTGAAGCGCCGTTTATGCAGACATTATGCCCAACGCTGGTGCTTGGTCCGGGCTCAATTAATCAGGCGCATCAGCCGGATGAATATCTCGAAACGCGTTTTATTAAGCCAACCCGGGAATTGATTACCCAGGTAGTACACCATTTTTGCTGGCATTAATGCATATTGCCCGGTGACACGATGTTTACCGGGCCTCCCCCGTCTTGTAGGCCGGATAAGCGCAGCGCCATCCGGCATCTCTACGCCACATGTTCATAAGCATTTCTTATTTGGCACGATGCGAATTAACTTTAATAAATTACCGCCATTTTTTCGTTTGCTGAACCGATTTCGCAGTAATTGACGCCACGGGTTTTACGTGGCTTTATAAAGATGAGAAGTGATGTGAAAAAGCTTGGTCCGAAAGATTTCGCGTTGCGGCAAGACGGCAAACGAGCACATCCCAGGGAGCTTACATAAGTAAGTGACCTGGGTGGGAGAGCGCAGCCAACGCCGCCGCAGCGTGAAAGATGCAGGACAATTACAACAGAGATGGGGTGTCTGGGATCATATGAACGAACAATATTCCGCGTTGCGTAGTAATGTCAGTATGCTCGGCAAGGTGCTGGGAGAAACCATCAAGGATGCGCTGGGAGAACACATTCTTGATCGCGTAGAAACAATCCGTAAGCTATCCAAATCTTCACGCGCCGGCAATGAAGCTAATCGCCAGGAGCTGCTCACCACGCTACAAAACTTGTCTAATGACGAGCTGCTGCCAGTTGCGCGCGCGTTTAGTCAGTTCCTGAACCTGGCCAATACTGCCGAGCAATACCACAGCATTTCGCCAAAAGGCGAAGCCGCCAGCAACCCGGAAGTGATTGCCCGCACTCTGCGCAAACTGAAAAACCAACCGGACCTCAACGACGCAACCATCAAAAAAGCGGTAGAGTCGCTGTCTCTGGAGTTGGTGTTAACCGCCCATCCGACAGAAATTACCCGCCGTACGCTTATTCACAAGATGGGTGAAATCAATAACTGTCTGAAACAGCTTGATAATACCGATATCGCCGACTACGAACGCCACCAGGTAATGCGTCGCCTGCGCCAGTTGATTGCCCAATCCTGGCATACGGATGAGATCCGCAAGCAGCGCCCAAGCCCGGTGGATGAAGCCAAATGGGGCTTCGCCGTGGTTGAGAACAGCCTGTGGCAGGGCGTACCTAACTATCTGCGTGAACTGAACGAACAGCTGGAAGAAAATCTCGGCTACAAATTGCCGGTGGATTTTGTGCCGGTACGTTTTACCTCCTGGATGGGCGGCGACCGTGACGGCAACCCGAACGTGACGGCGGATATCACCCGCCACGTGCTCCTGTTAAGCCGCTGGAAAGCCACCGATCTGTTCCTGAAAGACATTCATGTTCTGGTATCAGAACTGTCGATGGTCGACGCCACGCCGGAGCTGCTGGCGTTAGTGGGCGAAGAAGGCGCGTCTGAACCGTATCGCTACCTGATGAAAAAATTGCGCGCCCGTCTGATGGCGACCCAGTCCTGGCTGGAAGCGCGTCTGAAAGGCGAGAAACTGCCCAAACCGGATGGCCTGCTGACGCAAAACGAGCAGCTCTGGGAACCTCTGTACGCCTGCTACCAGTCGTTACAGGCCTGCGGCATGGGCATTATCGCCAACGGCGAGTTACTCGACACGCTCCGCCGCGTGAAGTGTTTCGGCGTACCGCTGGTGCGTATTGATATCCGTCAGGAGAGCACCCGCCATACCGAAGCGCTGGGCGAAATTACCCGCTACCTTGGTATTGGCGACTACGAAAGCTGGTCGGAAGCCGACAAGCAGGCCTTCCTGATCCGCGAGCTGAACTCCAAACGTCCGCTGCTGCCGCGTAACTGGGAGCCGAGCAACGATACCCGCGAAGTGCTTGAAACCTGCAAGGTTATTGCCGAAGCGCCAAAAGGGTCGATCGCCGCCTACGTAATTTCAATGGCGAAAACGCCGTCTGATGTGCTGGCTGTGCATCTGCTGCTGAAAGAGGCAGGTATCGGCTTTGCCATGCCGGTCGCGCCGCTGTTTGAAACCCTCGACGACCTGAACAACGCCGACGACGTGATGACCCAGTTGTTGAATATCGACTGGTATCGCGGGCTGATTCAGGGTAAGCAGATGGTCATGATCGGCTACTCCGACTCGGCGAAAGACGCCGGCGTTATGGCCGCGTCATGGGCGCAGTATCAGGCGCAGGACGCCCTGATCAAAACCTGTGAAAAAGCCGGCATCGAGCTCACCCTCTTCCACGGCCGCGGCGGCTCTATTGGCCGTGGCGGCGCGCCAGCCCACGCGGCGCTGCTTTCGCAACCGCCAGGCAGTCTGAAAGGCGGTCTGCGCGTGACCGAGCAGGGCGAGATGATCCGCTTCAAATACGGCCTGCCGGAAGTCACCGTCAGCAGCCTCTCGCTCTACACCAGCGCAATTCTGGAAGCAAACCTGCTGCCGCCGCCGGAACCGAAAGACAGCTGGCGTCATATTATGGATGAGCTTTCCGTCATCTCCTGTGAAACCTACCGCGGCTACGTGCGCGAAAATAAAGACTTTGTACCGTACTTCCGCTCCGCGACGCCGGAACAAGAGCTGGGCAAATTGCCGCTCGGCTCACGTCCGGCGAAACGTCGTCCAACTGGCGGCGTCGAATCGCTGCGCGCGATTCCGTGGATCTTCGCCTGGACGCAAAACCGCCTGATGCTGCCAGCCTGGCTGGGCGCGGGTACTGCGCTGCAAAAAGTGGTGGAAGACGGTAAACAAAGCGAACTGGAAGCCATGTGCCGCGACTGGCCGTTCTTCTCCACGCGTCTTGGGATGCTGGAAATGGTATTCTCGAAAGCCGACCTGTGGCTGGCCGACTATTACGATCAGCGTCTGGTGGCGAAAACGCTATGGCCGCTGGGCAAAGAGCTACGAGACCTGCTGGAAGAAGACATTAAAGTGGTGCTGGCGATTGCCAACGATTCGCACCTGATGGCCGACTTACCGTGGATTGCGGAGTCCATTCAGTTAAGAAACGTTTATACCGATCCATTAAACGTGTTGCAGGCCGAGTTGCTGTATCGTTCCCGTCTGACTGAAGAGCAGGGCAAATCGCCCGATCCTCGCGTCGAACAGGCGTTGATGGTCACGATTGCGGGCGTCGCCGCCGGTATGCGCAACACCGGCTAACGCCAAAAGAAAGCCGCCCTCACGCAGTTATGTGGGGGCGGCATGAAATACTGCTGTCATCCTCGTCATTTTTTCAATATATTCCTGTCTGCATTTTATGCATTTGTAAATCTTTCTTAGCAAAACGTGCGGCATAAAGCAGGTTTGCTTCAGATTCTTTTAAGGTTCAGGCGTTACGTTTGGCGCTACGATTAAAGACAGGCTCTCATTATGCAATCCACATTACTCCAGACTAAACCCGCGTTTAGCTGGAAAGCCCTGGGCTGGGCACTGCTCTACTTTTGGTTCTTTTCCACCCTCCTGCAGGCCATTATTTATCTCACCGGATACAGTGGGACAAACGGTCTGCGGGATTCGCTACTGTACAGCTCACTGTGGCTGATCCCGGTCTTTCTGTTTCCAGGCCGCATCCGGGTTATTGCTGCCGTTATTGGCGTCGTACTTTGGGCCGCCTCGCTGGCGGCGCTGAGCTATTACGTAATCTACGGGCAGGAGTTCTCGCAAAGCGTGCTGTTTGTGATGTTTGAAACCAACGCCAATGAAGCCAGCGAATATTTAAGCCAATATTTCAGTCTGAAAATTGTTCTTGTCGCGCTGGCTTATACGGTAGCGGCGATTCTGCTGTGGACACGTCTGCGCCCGGTTTATATTCCATCCCCCTGGCGCTATCTGGTGTCGTTTGCCCTGCTGTACGGGCTGATCCTCCATCCCATCGCGATGAATACCTTTATCAAGCATAAGTCGATGGAGAAAACGCTGGATAGCCTGGCGTCACGAATGGAACCCGCCGCGCCGTGGCAATTTATTACTGGCTACTATCAGTACCGTTTACAGCTCGCTTCGCTGAATAAACTGCTGAATGAAAACGATGCCCTGCCGCCGCTGGCTAACTTCCAGGACCACTCCGGCGATGCGCCGCGCACGCTGGTACTGGTGATTGGCGAATCGACCCAGCGTGGCCGTATGAGTCTGTACGGTTATCCGCGCGAAACCACGCCGGAACTGGATGCGCTGCATAAAACCGACCCCGGGCTGACCGTGTTTAATAATGTGGTGACTTCACGACCGTACACCATTGAGATTCTGCAACAGGCGCTAACGTTCGCGGACGAAAAGAACCCGGACTGGTATCTGACGAAGCCATCGTTGATGAATATGATGAAACAGGCCGGGTATAAAACCTTCTGGATCACTAACCAGCAGACGATGACGGCGCGTAATACCATGCTGACCGTGTTCTCCAAGCAGACTGATAAGCAGTTCTATATGAACCAGCAGCGCACTCAAAGCGCACGCGAATATGACAGCAACGTGCTGGCGCCGTTTAAAGCGGTGTTAGCCGACCCGGCGCCGAAAAAATTCATTATTGTGCATCTGCTGGGAACGCACATTAAATACAAGTTCCGCTATCCAGAAAACCAGGGCAAGTTTGATGGTAAAACCGACCATGTTCCGCCGGGATTAAGCAGCGACGAACTGGAGTCGTATAACGATTACGACAACGCGAATCTGTATAACGACTATGTTGTCGCCAGCCTGATTAAGGACTATAAAGCGACCGATCCGAACGGTTTCCTGCTCTACTTCTCCGATCACGGTGAAGAAGTGTATGACACGCCGCCGCATAAGACGCAGGGACGAAACGAAGATTCGCCAACCCGTCATATGTATACGGTGCCGTTCCTGCTGTGGACCTCAGAGAAATGGCAGGCGGCGCATCCGCGCGACTTCTCACAGGATGTCGATCGTAAGTACAGCAGTTCCGAGCTTATCCATACCTGGTCGGACTTAGCGGGCCTGACCTATGATGGTTACGACCCGACACGTTCCATCACCAACCCGCAGTTCAAAGAGACCACGCGCTGGATTGGCAACCCGTATAAGAAAAACGCGCTGATTGATTATGATACTTTGCCGTATGGCGATCAGGTCGGTAATCAATAGCCTGTATGTTGCCCGATAACGCTAACGCTTATCGGGCCTGGCGTGCTTCTCTCCCGTAGTCCGGATAAGGCGCAAAGCGCCGCTATCCGGCAATAATCGCTTGAGGACATCGGTTTTCGACGTTACTGTTTCCTCTGTTTGCGATCGGCAGGGGATTATCATGTATCACGACGTCAGCCACCTTCTCTCCCGTCTCATCAACGGCCCGCTGCCGCTGCGCCAGATTTATTTTGCCAGCGCCAGCGGCCCAGCGCCGGAACTGGCGTACCAGGTGGATTTTCCGCGGCTGGAGATTGTGCTGGAGGGCGAGCTTACTGACATGAGCATTACCGCCCCGCTCATTCCTTGCGATGTTCTCTACGTTCCGGCTGGCGGCTGGAACATCCCGCAGTGGCAAACGCCCGTCACCACCCTGAGCATTCTGTTTGGCAAACAGCAGTTAGGTTTCAGCGTAGTCCACTGGAATGGTCAGCAGCATCAAAACCTCACGAAACAGCACGTTGCGCGCCGCGGCCCGCGTATAGGCTCGTTCCTGTTACAAACGCTTAATGAGATGCAGATGCAGCCGCAAGAGCAGCAAACGGCCAGATTGATTGTCGCCAGCCTACTAAGCCATTGCCGCGATCTGCTCGGCAGCCAAATCCAGACCGCCTCCCGCAGCCGCGCGCTTTTTGAAGCCATTCGGGAGTATATTGATGAACGCTACGCCGCGCCGTTGACGCGCGAATCGGTAGCACAGGCGTTTTATATCTCGCCAAATTACCTCTCGCACCTGTTCCAGAAAACGGGGGCCATCGGCTTTAACGAATATCTGAACCATACGCGACTGGAACACGCCAAAACGTTGCTGAAGGGTTATGACCTGAAAGTGAAAGAGGTGGCACACCGCTGCGGCTTTGTCGACAGTAACTATTTCTGCCGCCTGTTTCGCAAAAATACGGAACGCTCGCCGTCGGAGTATCGCCGCCAGTATCACAGCCAGCTAACGGAGAAATAATCCACACGCCAATAAAGAGAATACAGTAGATAAAACGCGCATTTACTGGATTATTGTAATATCAATGCAAAAACCTCACTCCCCCACATGGCATACAACAGCACGTTATACGTTAATCATCACCAACTTGTGAAGTAAATCACACTTTACCAAGAGCATCACATTTGTCCAGTTTTTGGCAGATTTGTCACATAGCGCATCCGGGACACGCTCCTTTATCCTGTCCATAACGAAAACTCACGAAGAGAAAGACTATGGAACTCTATCTGGATACCGCTAACGTGGCGGAAGTTGAACGTCTGGCGCGCATTTTCCCGATTGCCGGCGTCACCACCAATCCAAGCATTGTGGCAGCCAGCAAAGAACCTATCTGGGATGTGCTGCCCAGGCTGCAAAACGCCATCGGCGAAGAAGGCACTTTATTTGCGCAGACCATGAGCCGCGACGCGAAAGGGATGGTGGAAGAAGCCAAACGGCTGAATAACGCCATCCCCGGCATTGTGGTTAAAATTCCGGTGACCGCCGAAGGTCTTGCAGCGATTAAATTGCTGAAAAAAGAAGGCATCGTGACGCTGGGCACCGCCGTCTACAGCGCATCGCAGGGCCTGCTGGCGGCGCTGGCGGGCGCAAAATATGTCGCTCCCTACGTCAACCGCGTTGATGCGCAGGGCGGCGATGGCATTCGTATGGTTCAGGAGCTGCAAACGCTACTGGAACATCACGCTCCCGACAGCATGGTGCTGGCGGCCAGCTTTAAAACACCGCGGCAGGCGCTGGATTGCTTACTGGCAGGTTGCCAGGCGATTACCCTTCCTTTAGATGTAGCGCAACAAATGCTCAATACGCCTGCGGTAGAGTCAGCAATAGAGAAGTTTGAGCAAGACTGGAAAAACGCTTTTGGTAATCTGAACCTGTAGGGGAGAAATGTATGGATCGCATTATTCAGTCACCAGGTAAGTATATTCAGGGTGCAAACGTCATCGCGCGTCTTGGCGATTATTTAAAACCAATGGCGAACAACTGGCTGGTTGTGGGCGATAAATTCGTGCTGGGATTTGCCGAAGAGACGCTGCGCAAAAGCCTGACGGATGCCGGTTTGTCAGTAGAAATCGCCCCGTTTGGCGGCGAATGTTCGCAAAATGAGATCGACAGGCTGCGCGCCGTCGCCGAAAAAAGTCAGTGTGGCGCCGTACTGGGTATCGGCGGCGGTAAAACGCTGGATACCGCCAAAGCGCTGGCGCATTTTATGAACGTCCCGGTCGCTATCGCGCCGACCATCGCCTCTACCGACGCACCGTGCAGCGCGCTCTCGGTTATTTATACCGATGCCGGTGAGTTTGACCGTTATCTGTTGCTGCCGCATAACCCGAATATGGTCATTGTCGATACGCAGATAGTGGCGGGCGCGCCGGCGCGTCTGCTGGCAGCCGGTATCGGCGATGCACTGGCGACCTGGTTTGAAGCGCGCGCCTGCTCACGCAGCGGCGCCACCACAATGGCGGGCGGCAAGTGTACACAGGCCGCGCTGGCGCTGGCGGAGCTATGCTATAACACGCTGATCGAAGAAGGCGAAAAAGCCATGTTGGCCGCCGAACAGCACGTCGTCACGCCAGCGCTGGAGCGCGTCATCGAAGCCAACACCTACCTGAGCGGGGTCGGTTTTGAAAGCGGCGGTCTGGCCGCAGCGCACGCGATTCATAACGGTTTAACGGCGATTCCGGATGCGCACCACTATTATCACGGTGAGAAGGTCGCTTTCGGTACGCTGACGCAACTGGTGCTGGAAAACGCGCCGGTCGAAGAAATCGAAACCGTTGCGGCGCTGTGCCATTCCGTTGGCCTGCCGATTACGCTGGCGCAACTGGATATTAAACAGGATATCCCGGCCAAAATGCGCACCGTCGCGGAAGCCTCCTGCGCAGAAGGTGAAACTATTCATAACATGCCTGGCGGCGCAACGCCGGATGAAGTGTACGCCGCGCTGCTGGTCGCCGACCAGTACGGTCAACGCTTCTTGCAGGAATGGGAATAAGGTCGGCTTGCAATGAAAAATCCCCGCAATTGCGCGGGGATTTTTTTGCCCGGTGGGCATATGAGACGGTAGGCCGGATAAGCGTTAGCGTCATCCGGCATAAGATTTACAACAGATCGAAACGGTCCAGGTTCATCACTTTCACCCATGCCGCGACGAAGTCCTTCACAAACTTCTCGTGCGCATCGCTACACGCGTAAACTTCCGCCAGCGCGCGCAGTACAGAGTTGGAACCAAACACCAGATCGGCGCGGGTTGCCGTGTATTTTACCTCGCCAGTCAGACGATCCCGGCCTTCGAACAGCTCATTAGCGTCGTCGGTGGGCTTCCACTCGTAACGCATATCCAGCAGATTAGCGAAGAAGTCTGTGCTGAGCACGCCCGGTCTGTCGGTAAAGACACCGTTCTGGCTGCCGTCAAAGTTGGTTCCCAGCACACGCATCCCGCCAACCAGTACCGTCATTTCCGGCGCGGTCAACGTTAACTGCTGCGCTTTATCAATCAACAGCGATTCGGTCGTCGACACATCCAGACGCGCACGATAGTTACGGAATCCATCGGCAATCGGTTCAAGCAGCGAGAACATCTCGATGTCGGTCTGATCCTGACGCGCATCCACCCGGCCCGGCGCAAAAGGTACGCTGATGCTGACACCCGCAGCAGCGGCCGCCTGCTCGATACCAACCACGCCCGCCAGCACAATAATATCGGCCAGCGAGGCTTTATTCGTCGTTTTCTGGATCTCTTCTAATACCGGCAGAACGCGAGCCGCAACGGCGTTGACCTCCCAGTCGCGCTGAGGCGCTAATGCCAGACGCGCGCCGTTAGCGCCGCCACGCTTATCGCCGCCGCGGAAAGTAGACGCGGATGCCCAGGCAACCGAAACCATCTCGCTAATAGAAAGCCCGGATGCAGCGATCGCCGCTTTCAGGTTGATAATGTCTTCCTGCGTTGGCTGATAGAGCGGTTGCGGCAACGGGTCCTGCCAGATCAGATCTTCTTTCGGCACTTCCGGTCCGATGTAACGCGCTTTTGGTCCCATATCTCTGTGCGTCAGTTTGAACCAGGCACGAGCAAAGGCTTCATTAAAGGCCTGCGGATCGTTAAGGAAACGACGGGAAATCTTCTCGAACTCCGGATCAAAACGCAGCGTCAGGTCGGTGACCAGCATGGTTGGCTTACGTTTTTTCGACGGATCGAACGGGTCCGGGATGATATCCGGCGCGTCTACCGCTTCAAACTGAATAGCGCCAGCCGGACTACGGGTTTGTACCCACTCATATTTGAACAGGTTCTCGAAGAAATAGTTGCTCCACTGGGTCGGCGTCTGCGTCCAGACCACTTCCAGCCCGGAGGTGATAGCATCCGCGCCAACGCCGCTACCATAGCTGCTGGCCCAACCTAAGCCCTGCGCTTCAATCGGCGCGGCTTCCGGATCGGCCCCTACATGTGATGCCGCTGCCGCGCCGTGGGTTTTACCGAGGGTATGCCCGCCAGCGATCAACGCCACGGTCTCTTCGTCGTTCATCCCCATATTGCCAAAGGTAGCGCGAATAGCGGCGGCGGCAGAAAGTGGTTCGCCGCTGTGATCCGGCCCTTCCGGGTTAACGTAGATAAGGCCCATCTCGGTCGCGCCCAGCGGCGCTTTTGCCAGCGCTTCAGGGTGTCGGTGAGTCAACCAGGCTTTTTCATCGCCCCAGTTCACATCCAGATCCGGTTCCCAGACATCTTCACGCCCGGCGCCGAAACCGAAGGTACGGAAGCCGGAGTTTTCCAGCGCCACGTTACCCGCCAGAATAAACAGGTCGGCCCAGGAAATTTTCTGGCCATATTTCTGCTTAATCGGCCACAACAAACGACGCGCCTTATCCAGGCTGACGTTATCCGGCCAGGAGTTAAGCGGCGCAAAACGCTGTTGACCACGACCCGCGCCGCCACGACCATCAATAGAACGGTAGGTGCCAGCGCCATGCCAGGCCATACGAATAAACAAACCGACATAGCTGCCCCAGTCAGCGGGCCACCACGGTTGTGAATCGGTCAGCAGCGCCTTGAGATCCCCTTTCAGGGCGGAGTAGTCTAACTTGCTAAACTCTTTGCGGTAGTCAAAGTCTTCACCCAGCGGGTTAGAACGGTTGGAATGTTGATTCAAAAGATCCACACGAAGCTGGTTCGGCCACCAGTCGCGGCTGGCAGTCCCTGCGCCTGCGCTTCGGTCATGCCCCCCCTGATGGAAAGGACATTTTCCAGTGGATAACGTGTTATGGGTATCGTCGGTCGTGCTCATATCTCAGCTCCCTTTTAAAGTGTTACCGTTACGATATACACCAGGAGCAAATAGATATAGTTGAATTAATCCACAGATTCGATAGCTAATACCTTTTATATTTTTAGTTACAGAGATGTAGATCAATATGAGGTGTAATAAAGCTCCCGGCAGGGAGCTGGAGATTATAAACCGGGTCTTACGCCCAGCGTGTGGCAAATGGCATAACTCATTTCCGCACGATTCAACGTGTAGAAGTGGAAATCCTTCACTCCTTCGCGGCTTAAAATTTTCACCATGTCCATCGCAATGTTAGCGCCCACCAGCTTGCGGGTTTCTGCGTCATCATCCAGCCCCTCAAACATCAGTGACATCCAGGACGGAATGCGGACATTGGTCATATCGGCAAATTTTTTCGCCTGTTTAAAATTAGACACCGGTAAAATGCCGGGAATAATTTCTACGTCGATACCGGCGGAAACACAGCGGTCACGAAAACGCAGATAGCTTTCCACATCGAAGAAAAATTGGGTTATCGCGCGGTTAGCGCCAGCATCCACTTTACGCTTCAGATTAAGCAGATCGGCCTGCGCGCTTTTCGCTTCCGGATGTACCTCCGGATAGGCCGCTACTGAAATATCGAAATCGGCCACCTCTTTGAGCAAACCAACCAGATCGGCGGCGTACATCTCCGGCTTACCGCTGCCCGGCGGCAAATCGCCGCGCAAAGCGACAATGTGGCGGATACCGTTATTCCAGTAGTCGCGGGCGATGGTGCGCAGTTCATCGCGCGTGGCGTCAATACAGGTAAGGTGCGGCGCGGCCTCAAGCCCAGTACGCTCTTTAATGCCTTTAATAACGCTATGGGTGCGGTCGCGCTCCCCGGAGTTGGCGCCATACGTTACCGAAACAAACTTCGGTTTCAGACTGCTCAGGCGATCGATGGAGTTCCACAGGGTTTGCTCCATTTCACTGGTGCGCGGCGGGAAAAATTCAAACGAAACGTTAATCTGACCCTGTACTTCCGCCAGGCTCTGATTCAGGGCTTCCCGCTGGTTGGCGTGAAAAAAGCTCATACCTTACCTCATCAATCGCATGTTATTATTTGTTGTGTTGTAAACATCTATCCGTTTAGACGTCCAGATGTAAAAATGACGGAAAAGCAGAAGGACGTCAACTGAAAAATCACGCCAAAGAATGAGGAATATTCAGCAAAGTTGAATTTTCTTCATGTCACGCCGCGACACTGAACGCGCCGCGGCAGGGGAAATTACTTCTTCACATCCGCAACGCGCATCCCTTTGAGCTGCTCATCCGTGATGGTGTTGCCCGCCTTAAAGTAATCGACTATCGCATTCGACACATAGTAGCCGCCGGAGGTATTCCGCGCCTGGCCTTCCGTGAATGCCGCAAAACCATCGCCGCCGTCGGCAAGGAAGCTGTTGGTGGCGATGTGATAAACCGCCGCATCGTCAATCGGCTTGCCATTGAGCGTCAGCACGGTAACCCGCTGACCGATACGTTTGCTGCTGTCATACTTCATCTCCAGCCCTTTAGACACCTGCAATACGCCGTTGCTTAATCCGGCGCCATGCTCCATCAGGCTGCGCAATTGTTTACCGGTTAAATCCATCGTGACCAGTTCATTAGGGAACGGGAAGGTACTGATTACCGCCCCCATCGTCACCGCGCCAGCCGGGATTTCGTTGCGGATACCTCCAGAGTTAGTAAGCGCTAACTGGGTGTCTTTCCCCGCCGTAAAAAGCAGCGCATCCGCCGCCAGATTCCCCAGCGACGACGATTCGCCATACGCGCGGGTCAGCTCAACCGGCGACTGCGCCACCGTCTGCTGCACGACTTTATCGAGCTTTTTGTTCCAGCCGTCGATCACCTGTTTCGTTTGCGGATCTGGCTTCCACTCATCAGCAAAAATGGTCTTCAGCTCGAAGTTCTTCACGGTAAACTGATGCGGCTTTTCCTGGTAGTCCAGCACCAGTTTGCCGACATCAATGCCGCCGCTGTCCGTTGAGAGGATCAGCGTATTGCCGACTTTAATCGGTTCCGGCGTACCGACATGCGCGTGGCCGGTAATCAAAATATCCAGCCCTTTTACCTGACTTGCGGTCTGAATATCTTTATCCAGCGCGCGTCGCACATCGGTATTCCCCATGCTGGACTGGCGGGCCGGGGTGCCTTCGTGAATCAGCGCGACGGTCAGATCGACTTTACCTTTAAGTTCATCAATGTAACGTTGCAGCCACTTAATCTCATCGCGTGCCTCAATGCCTACGCGTGTCGCGGCGGAAACCGTATCATTAAAAGCAAAGACACCGTGTAAGCCGATTACGCCAATCTTGACGCCATCTTTTTCAACAATGGTGTACGGCTTATCCCAGAAGGATTTACTGCTGTCCTCATAAAAAATATTGCCCTGCACGATAGGGAATTTTGCCCGGCTCAGTTGCAACAATGTATTGTCCCAACCATGATCGAACTCATGATTACCGATAGTGGCAGCGTCATACTGCATGGTATTCAAAATATCGATAATCGCTTTACCCTTCGTCAGGCTGCTGATATAGGGTCCGGTAAAGTAATCTCCGGCATCAAAAAACCACGTCGCCTTATTTTTGGCTTTTTCCTGCTTCACAAGCGTAGTGATATTGGCCCAGCCGCCAATATCGCGTTTACCGTCAGCAATCCACGGCACTTTATAAGGCTCTACGTGAGCATGAAGATCGTTGGTGTAAATAATGGTGACATCTTTAGCGCAGGCCCAGAACGGCAGTGTGAACAAAATACCGGCAGCAAGCAGTTTTACTTTCATAAATAAGTCCCTTTCAGTCATATAAAGATTCGCTACGTTACGTTCTGAAAGGTTTTTTTATGTGAGAGTCCTCACACCCGCGTACCGTTTTATGAAGGCAGAATCAACGACCTGCCAAAATCGTTGGTAAAATGTATGCCGCCTCTGTTCACCATTAATGCCTGCAAAAGCGCTGGTTGTCGCAATCTTGGGCTGCCTGACTCGCCGGATTATGTGTGGCCGGACTATCGCCTGGGTTATCCGGCATTGCATTGTCGAGCCTGCGGCAGTTATCCACCGCTCTTCAACGAGGGGGAATTTCGCCGCTGGGCGTCTGCTTATATCGCGCAATATGCCAAAGAGCATGGTCACTTTTGCCCCGACTGCTATCAAAAAACATGGATTCGTTATGGACGTAATCCCGGCGGAACGCAGCGACTTCAGTGCCAGTACTGTAAGAAGGTCTGGACGCCAAAACAGCACGCGCTGAATGTCGCCGAAACGCCGGAACAGATTTGCAGTATTCCGCTGCTCGTACCGTTTCAGGGAGCGAATGCCTTCCAGCAATTGTATTTTTTATTCAGTTTTGACGCTGTTCGCGGCAATATTCTTCACCTTTCCAGCAATTTCACGTTACTTTCTGCCGGAAAGAGTTTGCATTACCACTGGAAAGGAATTGCGCCGCCCGAGGGTGAGGATGGCGATATTATCCACCGTATCGCCATTAAAGAACGGCAATTTTTACAGCGCAGTCAGTTCGATGAGATTCAGTATGGCCCGGCGGCGCTTAAACGTAACGCGCAAGGAACAATACTTCGCCCGGTCATTACGGCGCATGGTCATTTTCGGGTGCTGAAAAACCGCTTTCCTGATGTCGCGACACACATCATTGCCCATGAGTGTTTTTTGCGCGGCGCGGTCATTACGGCATGGGCGGAGCGGTTTCGCCAGCGTCTCTCCTCGCTGTGGTTCGTTGAGGAAGAGATAAACGATGACGATTGCCGCGCAGAGTGGCAACTGTTAGGCAAAACATGGCAGGGATGGTGGCAAAATCAGTGGCAACTCTGGGGGCAAGGTCACAACCGCAAAATGGTCTGTTCGTTAACTGGTTCCCACTTAGAACAAGGTGTCGCCGTTAATCTGGCGGCCAGTCGCCGCTTTGTTACCTGGCTATGGCAACAACCTGAATTCCAGCAAAGCGCCCACTATTCCGCCAAACGCGTCACGCAAATTCTGTATTTGCTGACGGAAAAATATAACTCACAATGGAATCACATTTAACCCAATGATGTAATGCCACGCATAAAAAATCACAGATTATCATTCAGAAGGCGCTATAGATTTAATCACCTCACATCCTGCTTTTATACGCTGAAAAAGAATAGAACTATTTGATAAAATGGCCCTTCGTTTTAAGTTAAAATCGGCTATAAACGTTGTTCACATAATAAATATTTATTATCGATTTGAATAGTTCTATACATTCTTATTTTCTATGGAAAACAAGGGATAAATATGGAAATTACTTTACCGTCAATGTCAGATAAAAAATGGACCTGCGCCGATCTCCTGAGTAGCTATCGATTCTGGGGGATCACTTTTTTCTTTTTGGTGCTCTCTTTTATCAGTTCGCTGGGATCGTCGTATGGTGTTTATTTTTGGAGTAAATCACTGTCTATTCCAGCCGATCGTATTGGCGCCATTCTCGTTTGCGTAAATGGCCCATCTGACGTAGTCAGGCTTATCATAGCACAGCAATATTGTGTCTGACGCTTAGCGGCGAAATCCGAACATTGCTGGCGAATGCAAACGAAAATACGGGGATAAAGAGCGGCTGGGCGCTATTTTGGGCCTTGCTGTTCCCACCTGTCGGCATAGCCATTATTCAGGCGAAGATGAACCGATTTATCGTCGCCAATGCAGAAAACGCATCTGACGAAGAATAAACAGATACCCCGGTTTGCCCGCTGCCGGATCTGGCGAAGCCGCTATCCGGCAGGCAGGCGTATTACAATAGCTGCGCCAGGCGGTTGATGTCAGACTGAATCGCCCCGGCGGTCACATCGCGACCCGCGCCCGGCCCACGGATCACCAACGGGTTATCGCGATACCAGCGGCTTTCAATAGCAAAGACATTATCGCACGGCAGCAGCGCCGCCAGCGGATGCTCCGGACGCACCGCTTCAACGCCGACGCGCGCTTTGCCATTGGCGTCGAAACGCGCCACGTAACGCAACACCAGCCCCAGTTCGCGGGCTGCTTCCAGACGCTGTACCATCTGTTCATTCAGCGCGTCGCCGTTTTCGAAAAAGTGATCGATAGACCCTTCTTCACAATGCGCCGGCACCAACGATTCTACACGCACCTGATCCGGCTCGATGTCGTATCCCGCCTCGCGCGCCAGAATCACCAGCTTACGCATGACATCTTTTCCGGAAAGATCGACGCGCGGATCGGGTTCGGTCAGCCCCTGCTGCCAGGCCTGATCCACCAGATCGGTAAACGGCACCGTACCGTCAAATTGCAGGAACAGCCAGGATAGCGTCCCGGAGAAGATCCCGCTGATCGAGAGAATCGTATCGCCGCTGTCAATTAGATCCCGCACCGTGTGGTTGATCGGCAATCCCGCGCCCACGGTGGCGTTATACAGCCAGTAACGCCCGGTTTTTTCAAACGCGTCATGAATCTGGCGATACTTATCGCTGGCGCTTGCGCCCGCCAGTTTATTAGCGCTAATCACATGAAAACCGTGGCTGGCGAAATCCAGATACTGATCGGCCAATTGCTCGCTTGCTGTCACATCCAGCACCACTAAATCATCATACGGATGCGCACGCATCCACAGGAATAGCGACTCTTCGTCCTGCTCAACGGCTTCATCATCAAAGAATGCCAGCGCGCGGCTGGCGTCCAGCCCCTCATAATTCAGCAGGCTACGGCGGCTATCCACCACGCCCGCCAGCACAAATTCAAAACCAGTACGCGCGGAAAGCGTGCTTTGTTCACGGGCAAACAGTTCCAGCCAACGGGAGCCGATGTTCCCCTTACCGAACAGCATCAGGCCGATGCGTTTTTCGGCGCGGAAAACCGACTGATGCAGCCCCTGAATCAGGCTCTCAGTCGGGCCGGTACGCAGCACCGCCACCAGACTGATGCCCTCCTCCGACTGCCAGGTAAATTCCACTGGCTGACCTTTAAGCTGCTGCCAGAAGCGATGGCAGTGTAGCGGATTGCGAGTGACGCCCGCACCGACCATCGCCACCAGCGCCAGCCCCTGCCGCAGGCGCAATTCGCCCGGCAGCCCGACATCGTCGAGGAGTTTCAGTACGCTATCCGCTACCTCGGCGGTATAGCAGAACTGCAATAGCTGGCGATCGCGATGCACGCCCACCGCCAACGGACGCGCCTGCGCCCGTTTTAAAATGTGGTCGAGCTCTTTATGCGCCAGCCTGAAATCCTGGCTGGCAGGCACCTGAAACTCAATCAGACAGATATCATCGTGACTGGTCACGATACGCGCGCCCGTCCCGGAAGCCAGCACACGTTCAATGCGCGTGGAGCCTTGATCCGGCGTGTAGCTACAGCGCAACTGGAGGTCAATATCGCTGCCGGAAACCGGCTGTAGCGTGCGGGCGTGCAGAACAGGCGCCGCCAGACGCGCCAGCTCGCTGGCTTCGTCCAGACGCAGCAACGGCAGCAGGCAGGCATCTTTCACTTTGCGCGGGTCGGCGCTATAAACGCCCGCGACATCGCTCCAGATGGTCACGCGGGAAACACCCGCCAGCGCGCCGATTTGCGTGGCGGAATAGTCGGAACCGTTCCGGCCTAACAGGACTGTTTCGCCGTCGTGATTGCGGCTGATAAACCCGGTCACGACCAGACGTTTGCCAGGATGCTGCGCCAGTAGCTGTTGCAATAAAGGATAAGATAGCCCTTCATCAACCTGCGGCTGTGCGGCGCGTTCGGCGCGTAAAAATGCGCGCGCGTCCAGCCAGGCGGCATCCAGCCCCTGCTGATTCAGGACGGCGGACATCAATCTCGCCGACCAAATTTCGCCGTGTCCGACAATCTCGGCATAGACGGCATCCGTTACGCCGCCGTCGAGCAAGGCGGCAAGACGTTCCAGATCGCTGATAAAAGCGCTGGTTAAGTCATCTGCCGCGTCGGCGGGAAGCAGCCCGCTAATCAGATCGCACTGGTAGCGGCGTAACGTCTGTAATACCTGATGCGCAGAAAGGCGATCGGTCTGGCTTAACTTGAGCCAGCTAATCAACTGGTTGGTGGTACTGCCTGCGGCGGACACTACCATCATATCGTCAGGCTGCGAATACTCCGCCATAATGCCTGCGACACGCAGGTAACACTTCACATCCGCCAGACTACTGCCGCCAAATTTATGCAGTTGACGACCTTTCGCCCCTGCCTGCGCAATCACACTCATGTTTACCCCTTGTTTGCAGCCCGGAAGCCATTTTCCAGGTCGGCAATTAAATCTTCGCCATCTTCAATACCGGTGGAGATACGCAGTAGCGTTTCGGAGATCCCGGCGGCGGCACGCGCCTGCGGCGACATACCGGCATGCGTCATGGTGGCGGCGTGAGAGATCAAACTTTCCACTCCCCCTAAAGATTCCGCCAGCGTAAACAGCGACAGCCCGCCCAGAAAACGACGCAGCGTCTCCTCATCCCCATCCAGTTCAAAACTCAACATTGCGCCAAAGCCTTTTTGCTGGCGCGCGGCAATTTCATGCCCCTGATTTTCCGGCAGCGACGGGTGATACAGTTTTTTCACCAACGGCTGGGTTTGCAGGTAATCCACAATCGCCTGCGCGTTGCGCTGCGCCAGCTCCATACGCGGCACCAGAGTTCGCAAACCACGCAGCAGCAGATAACTATCAAACGCCCCGCCCGTCACGCCAATATTATTCGCCCACCACGCCAGTTCAGTGACCATTTCCGGATCTTTAGCAATCACCACGCCGGCCACGACATCCGAATGACCGTTGAGATATTTCGTGCATGAATGCAACACCAGATCGGCACCCAACGCCAGCGGATTTTGCAGCGCCGGGCTTAAAAACGTGTTATCAACGACGCTCACTGCGCCCGCCTCGCGCGCCAGCCGACAGATTTTCGCAATATCCACCACGCGTAACAATGGATTACTTGGACTTTCTACCAGCACCAGCTTCGGTTTTTCTTCCAGCGCCGCCTGTAAGGCGCGTTCATCGCCCTGATCGACAAACCGCACACGATAACAGCCGCGTGTCGCCAGACTGTCAAACAGACGATAACTGCCACCATAGCAATCATGCGGCGCGACCAGCAGATCGCCCGGCTTGAGGAAAACGGTGGTGACCAGATGAATCGCCGACATGCCGGTATTCGTCAATACCGCGCCCGCGCCGCCTTCCAGTTCCGCTAATGCGCGCTGAACCACATCACGCGTGGGATTACCGCGGCGGGAATAATCATGCGCGCGCGGCTCATTGAAACCGGTAAAGTTATAGGTACTGGAGAGATGGATTGGCGGCACAACGCAGCCGTATTGCTCGTCGTCGTTTAATCCGCTACGCACTGCGATAGTGGCCTGTTTACGCGTCATATGAAGATATTCCTGGCTGAGTCGGTGAAAGTCAGGCCACAGATTAACCACTACCACAATAGACGTCAATACATCTGGACATCTAAACTTCTTTGCGTATAGATTGAGCAAACCGCAAATAGCCGTTAAAATTATATGCATTAGCGCACATCTGCGACCGCTAACTTCGTGTCAGGGCCGCGCCACTACGGTAAACTACGCGCGATTATGGTCCGGGCTCAGGTTCAGACCTCAATATTAATGACGAAGAGGATTAAGTATCTCATGGCTGAATGGAGCGGCGAATATATCAGCCCATACGCTGAGCACGGTAAGAAGAGTGAGCAAGTCAAAAAAATTACGGTTTCCATTCCTCTGAAGGTGTTAAAAATCCTCACCGATGAACGTACGCGTCGTCAGGTGAACAACCTGCGCCACGCCACCAACAGCGAGCTGTTGTGTGAAGCATTTCTGCACGCCTTTACCGGGCAACCCTTGCCGGATGATGCCGATCTGCGAAAAGAGCGCAGCGATGAAATCCCGGAAGCGGCAAAAGAGATCATGCGTGAGATGGGGATTGACCCGGAAACGTGGGAATACTGATAGCAAAGCATGCGGTCAGAACGCCTCTGGCCGCGCTTTTTTAACGATTCCCGCTGTACACGGCTATCTCCGACATTTTTCTAAATGTTCATCTTCCCGAATAGCCCTCGATAGATAAATTTGTCATACATGATAAGTTTCTCTTCGTTATTTTCCTGAAAAAAATCCCCGACATGCCATAACCGATATAATTTTATTATATTTAAACTTCCAATCTTTATTTAAAGTTTCACGTAGCAAAGCGTACATGAATAATAATACACCGCTATGTATTTACTGAACAAATAGTATAACGATGAGTATTGTTAAAAAGACCATGAATACCTCATATTTGTGACCAGCATCATTATTCCCCTCCGCGGATTGTTTTACTTTTTTAAATGTTTTTTTCATCTCCAACAAATAAGGAAGTTAATATACATTCAACTTATCGATAATATCGAATGGGGAAATAAACATGTTATTTACAAGGAAAGTCTTACCTGTATTATGTTGCCTGTGTTTGAGCGGCAGCGTTTTAGCCTCAGGCGTTTTAGACCCAAACAGGCCAATGGTCGCATCAGCAGATGTCATTCCAGTACATGAAGGGCCATTAGGTATGGTCGATGTCGCCCCCTACGGCGGCGTTTTCCCATTAACAGCAATCATTAATAAAGCCAATCATAATGTACAGGACGTGAAGGTTACCGTTTTAGGGAAAGGGGAAAAAGGTATCCCGATCAGTTATGATGTCGGCCCGCAGGCTATAAATACCCATGACGGCATACCTGTATTTGGCTTGTATCCAGATTATGTCAATAAGGTTAAAGTTGACTGGACTGAAGAAGGTAAAAAACAAACTTATACGTGGTCCATTTACGCCGCACCGGTATCATTGCCCTCTACTACCGGGCAAACTGCCGTTCTTCCTACGGTAGAACCGGTTAAAGTCGATAGCTCGCTTAAAAATCGCTTATATCTTTTTAACCATATAACAGGGATGCCAAGAGCCGGCCACATTATGCATGTCGCAGGCGGCGCGGCGAACTGGGATTATACCGGTATCAACTGGATTAGCGATACGAATGGCGACGTTCGCGGCTATATGAATATTGATAAATTCCGTAACCAGGATGATATAACGCGCTTTGGTTCCATGATGAGCTTCCATCAGGTTAACGATGGCAATCTTATTTTTGGTCAGGGTCAACGTTACTTTAAATATGATTTCTTAGGCCGCGTTATTTCCGATAAACGACTGCCAAAAGGATTTATTGATTTTTCGCACGCCATTACCGAAACGCCGAAAGGCACCTACCTGCTGCGTGTCGCAAAAGAAAATTATCCATTAAATGGTAAATACACCATCAATACTGTGCGTGATCATATTCTTGAAGTTGACCAGAACGGCGATACCGTCGATTACTGGGATCTGCCAAAAATCCTCGACCCCTATCGTGACGACGTTATTCTGGCGATGGATCAGGGAGCGGTATGTTTGAGCGTCGATGCCGAACATTCCGGTCAGGTCATGACCAAAGAGCAGCTTGCAAAACAACCCTTCGGCGATATCGCGGGCTCCGGCCCGGGCCGCAACTGGGCACATGTTAACTCCGTCAGCTACGATCCTCGCGACGACAGCATTATCATTAGCTCGCGCCACCAGTCTGCCATCATCAAAATTGGCCGCGATAAAAAAGTGAAATGGATACTTTCCGATCCATCCGGCTGGAAAGGCGAACTGGCGAAAAAAGTGCTGAAACCCGTAGACAGCAACGGTAAACCACTAACCTGCGAAGCGCACCACTGCGACGGTGAATTTGACTGGACATGGACACAACATACCGGTTGGTTAGTGCCATCCAAAAGCACCGGAGGTAAAACCGTCGTGACCGCCTTTGATAACGGCGATGCGCGCGGCATGGAACAACCGGCCATGCCATCAATGAAATATTCCCGCGGCGTGGAATATCAAATTGACGAAAAAAATATGACGGTTTCCCAAATGTGGGAATATGGTAAAGAGCGCGGTTTTGACTGGTACAGCGCCATTACTTCCGTCACGGAATATCGCCCGGAAACCAAAACGATGTTCATGTACTCGGCTACAGCGGGAATGAGCGGTACAAAACCGATCGTATCCGTTCTGGATGAAGTCAAAGACGGTACTCAGGATGTGATGCTGGAGCTAAAAGTACACAGTAACCGTGCCGGTATGCTGGGTTATCGGGCGCTGATTATCGATCCAGAGCAGATGTTTAAAAAATAAAGCGAGATAGTAAAAGTAAAACAGGCGGAAGCTAACTTCCGCCTGAATGGTTAAAACGTATTGTAATTATGACATTCGCCTTATTGCCCTCGAAGAGGAATGCAAAAATATCAATGAATTACCAATCCGGCACCGACCCGATAAACGCAGCGTCATTAGACAAACGCCACAACATACCGCGCCTTTGCTGGTGATATGTCATGAAAAATCTCTTTATCGCCTGGTTAAGTTTATTGCTATATGGCTGCACAACCTTTCCACAAGCCGTAAAACCTACGACAGGCGGACAGCCCTCCCCGACGGAAATCTATATCGTCAGTCATGGCTGGCACACGGGAATTATTGCGCCGGCCCATGATGTTAATACCGTTCTGCCACAGCTTAAAAAACGGTTCGCTCAGGAGACGCAGTGGTATGAAATCGGCTGGGGCGATAAGGGCTTTTATCAGTCACAAGAAATAACCACCGCGCTTACGCTCCAGGCCATGTTCTGGTCATCTGGCGCGGTTATGCACATCGTCGCCTTTTCCGGTCAACCAGAACGCTATTTCGCCGGTAGCGAGATAAAATCACTGCTCCTGCACACAAACCAGCGTAACAGTCTGATGCGTTATCTGGGCCGCAGCTTTGCGCGTGACGCAGAGGGTAATCTGATTCCGTTAAAACAAGGAATTTACGGCGATAGCCAGTTTTACACCGCGAATGGCCGCTACGGCATACTCAATACCTGCAATAAATGGACAGCGAAGGGGCTGGAAAGCGCGGGACTGACTATAAATCCTTCGTTAAAACTCACGGCAGGAAGCGTAATGAAAGC
This sequence comes from Salmonella sp. 32031103-2018-00083-FB-01-SM-01, assembly GCF_017571995.1. Lineage (NCBI taxonomy): Bacteria > Pseudomonadati > Pseudomonadota > Gammaproteobacteria > Enterobacterales > Enterobacteriaceae > Salmonella > Salmonella sp. 32031103-2018-00083-FB-01-SM-01. The sequence continues at coordinate 121,357 of NZ_JAGEQL010000008.1, read as the reverse complement.
GATTACGGATCACAGAATGTGTCTGAACAAATACTGTTATCCCTAGAAAACAAAAAAAGCGCCCTGCGGCGCTTTTTTTCTGGCGGTAACTTATTTGCTGCCAGGGATGCTGAAGCGCTTGTTGAAGCGCTCAACACGACCACCGGTATCAACAACACGCTGCTTACCAGTGAAGAACGGGTGGCATTTGCCGCACACGTCCAGGTTCAGGTCGTGACCCACGGTAGAGTGGGTTTTGATAACATTACCGCAAGAACAGGTTGCAGTAATTTCTACGTAATTCGGGTGAATACCTTTTTTCATGGGGAACCTCAGTGTAAGGCCGCGTCGCTCTTCCAGCCCTAACGCCAGACACCACGCGAAGTTAATAGTAAAGGGTTTGATGCTCACAACACGCACCAAAGGCGGCGAATCATACAGAATTTGACCACCGTATGCAAACTGATCCGCGCTCCCTTATCGTAATGTGTATACTACCCGACGAAATTTCAAGTCAGGAAGATGCTATGTCCGTCGCGCACGTTGCCTTGCCCGTTCCGCTTCCCCGAACCTTTGATTACCTGCTGCCGGAAGGCGGGGTCGCCAAAGCCGGGTGCCGCGTGCGCGTGCCGTTCGGCAAGCAGCAAGAGCGCGTGGGCATTGTCGTCTCGGTTAGCGACCACAGCGAATTGCCGCTCAATGAATTAAAATCGGTCATTGAAATCCTGGATAACGAGCCAATCTTTTCTCCCTCCATCTGGCGCTTACTCCTCTGGGCGGCGGATTACTACCACCATCCCCTCGGCGACGTTCTGTTTCACGCTCTGCCGGTTTTATTGCGTCAGGGAAAACCAGCCAGCAACGCGCCCCTATGGTATTGGTTCGCCACCGAAGAGGGGCAAGCCGTCGACATCAACAGCCTGAAACGCTCCGCCAAACAACAACAGGCGTTGGCGGCGCTGCGGCAAGGAAAGATCTGGCGCTATCAGGTAGCCGAGCTTGATTTTGCTGACGCCACGCTGCAAACGCTGCGGCGTAAGGGGCTTTGTGAGCTTGCCAGTGAAACGCCCGCGTTTACCGACTGGCGGGAGCATTATGCCGTCGCAGGAGAGCGCCTGCGGCTAAATACCGAACAGGCGACAGCGGTCGGCGCGATTCACAGCGCGTCGGACGGTTTCTCCGCCTGGTTGCTGGCAGGCGTAACCGGTTCCGGCAAGACCGAAGTGTATCTGAGCGTGCTGGAAAACGTCCTCGCCCAGGGCAAACAGGCGCTGGTGATGGTGCCGGAAATCGGCCTGACGCCGCAAACGATCGCCCGTTTTCGCGAACGTTTTAACGCGCCGGTGGAAGTGCTGCATTCCGGGCTAAACGACAGCGAGCGTCTTTCGGCATGGCTGAAAGCGAAAAACGGCGAAGCGGCGATTGTCATCGGCACGCGTTCCTCGCTGTTTACGCCGTTTAAAAATCTTGGCGTGATTGTCATCGACGAAGAGCACGACAGTTCTTATAAACAGCAGGAAGGGTGGCGCTACCATGCCCGCGATTTGGCAGTGTATCGCGCCCATAGCGAGCAAATCCCGATTATTCTCGGCTCCGCCACCCCAGCCCTGGAAACGCTATGCAACGTGCGGCAGAAAAAATACCGGATGCTGCGTCTGACGCGGCGCGCAGGCAACGCCCGCCCAGCCCTGCAGCATGTGCTGGATTTAAAAGGCCAGCGTCTTCAGGCGGGACTGGCGCCCGCCCTTATCGCCCGTATGCGCCAACATCTCCAGGCCGACAATCAGGTAATTTTATTTCTTAACCGCCGGGGATTCGCGCCCGCGCTGCTTTGCCACGACTGCGGCTGGATTGCGGAGTGCCCGCGTTGCGATCACTACTACACGCTGCACCAGGCGCAGCATCATTTACGCTGTCATCACTGCGACAGCCAGCGTCCGGTACCGCGTCAGTGCCCCTCCTGCGGCTCCACACATATGCTACCGGTTGGGTTAGGGACCGAACAGCTGGAGCAGGTGCTGGCGCCCTTCTTCCCCGGCGTGCCGATCTCACGAATCGACCGTGATACCACCAGTCGTAAAGGCGCGCTGGAGCAGCATCTGGCGGAAGTTCACCGCGGCGGAGCGCGCATTCTGATAGGCACACAAATGCTGGCGAAAGGCCATCACTTTCCGGACGTCACGCTGGTGGCGTTGCTGGACGTCGATGGCGCGCTTTTTTCCGCAGATTTTCGTTCGGCGGAACGCTTCGCCCAGCTCTACACTCAGGTTTCCGGCCGCGCCGGGCGCGCGGGTAAACAGGGCGAAGTGGTGCTCCAAACGCACCATCCTGAGCATCCCCTGCTGCAAACGTTACTGTATAAAGGCTATGATGCGTTTGCGGAGCAGGCGCTGGCGGAACGGCAAACGCTCCAGCTTCCGCCGTGGACCAGCCACGTCATTATTCGCGCAGAGGATCACAACAATCAGCAGGCGCCCGTCTTTCTCCAGCAGTTGCGTAATCTGATTCAGGCCAGCCCGCTATCAGACGATAAGCTGTGGATCTTAGGTCCGGTTCCGGCCCTCGCGCCAAAACGCGGCGGCCGCTATCGCTGGCAAATTTTACTTCAGCATCCTTCACGGATTCGCCTGCAACACATCATCAGCGGCACGCTGGCGTTGATCAATACGCTCCCTGAAGCGCGGAAAGTTAAATGGGTTCTGGACGTCGATCCGATTGAAGGATAGTCCTCACGATGCGAGGCGGATCGTAAAATTAAAGATCCATCACACTTTTTATGAAAATTCTGTAACCGCTTCCACGCACTATCTGATAAAAATGTTTTCGATGAGTGTTACCAGGGATAGATCTGCGCCAGCAGTTCCCAGGCGAGGAGAAAGAGTGAAATCGAACAAGCAGGTTACTGCCGCTACGATGAAGGATGTTGCGTTGAAGGCGAAAGTCTCTACGGCAACCGTATCCCGCGCGTTAATGAACCCCGATAAAGTCTCCCAGTCGACCCGTAGCCGGGTTGAACAGGCCGCGCTTGAAGTGGGTTATTTCCCGCAGTCGATGGGGCGAAATGTAAAACGCAATGAATCCCGTACGATTTTGGTGATTGTCCCGGATATTTGCGATCCCTTCTTCAGTGAAATTATCCGCGGTATCGAAGTGACCGCGGCAGAACAGGGATATCTGGTGCTGATTGGCGATTGCGCCCATCAAAACCAGAAAGAAAAAACCTTTCTTAATCTCATCATCACCAAACAGATCGACGGCATGGTACTTCTCAGTTCCCGACTGCCCTTTGACGCCAGCGTTGAGGAGCAGCGCAATTTGCCTCCGATGGTGATGTCGAATGAGTTTGCGCCGGAGCTTGAACTGCCGACGGTACATATCGATAACCTGACCGCCGCGTTCAATGCCATGAACTACCTGTTGGATTTGGGCCACAAGCGGATTGGTTGTATTGCGGGGCCGGAAGACATGCCGCTCTGTCACTATCGCTTACAAGGTTACGTACAGGCATTAAGACGCAGTGGCATTGTGGTCGATCCGCATTACATCGCCCGTGGCGACTTTACCTTTGAAGCCGGGGCAAACGCATTAAAGCAGTTGCTTGAGCAACCGTTGCCGCCTACCGCCGTCTTTTGTCATAGCGACGTAATGGCGCTGGGCGCCCTCTCCTGGGCCAAGCGCCAGGGACTGAAAGTGCCTGACGATCTGTCGATTATCGGCTTTGACAATATCGCGCTGGCCGAGTTTTGCGACCCTCCGTTGACAACCGTGGCGCAGCCGCGTTTTGACATTGGTCGCGAGGCGATGCTGTTGTTGCTCGATCAGATGCAGGGGCAAAATGTGAGCAGCGGCTCGCGTTTAATGGATTGCGAGCTGATTATTCGCGGTTCTACGCGCGCTTTACCCTAAAGTAAATAGCTTTAAGACTCACCTGTCTGGTCAAAGGCCCGCCGCTTCAGTAACATGACGGGCTGACGAACGAATAAATACAGCGAAACGATAGTGGCACAACGAGATTATGTACGTCGCGGCCAACCGGCTCCTTCGCGGCGCAAAAAGAGCACCTCACGGAACTCACGGAAGAAGCAAAGCAACATGCCTGCCGTCTCGCCGGCAATGGTCGCGATTGCGGCAGCCGTCCTTGTGACCTTTATCGGCGGTCTGTACTTCATTACTCACCATAAGAAAGAAGAGTCCGAAACGCTACAAAACCAGAAAGTCACCGGCAATGGGCTTCCGCCAAAACCGGAAGAGCGCTGGCGTTACATCAAAGAGCTGGAAAGTCGCCAGCCGGGCGTGCGTACGCCAACGGAACCGTCCGCCGGCGGCGAAGTCATGAATCCGAATCAACTCACCAGCGAGCAGCGTCAACTTCTGGAACAGATGCAGGCGGATATGCGTCAGCAGCCGACGCAACTTAACGAAGTCCCGTGGAACGAGCAGACGCCAGAACAACGCCAACAAACGCTACAGCGCCAGCGTCAGGCGCAGCAGCAGCAGCAGCAGCAGCAGCAGCAGTGGGCTCAAACGCAGCCTGTTCAGCAACCACGCACGCAGCCGCGGGTAAACGAGCAGCCGCAAACGCGCACGGTACAATCCGCCCCGGCGCAACCTGCGCGCCAAAGTCAGCCGCCGAAGCAGACGGCTTCGCAGCAACCTTATCAGGATTTGCTGCAAACGCCGGCGCATACCAGCGCGGCAGCGCCGAAAGCCGCGCCAATTACACGCGCGCCTGAAGCGCCGAAGGCGACAGCAGAGAAAAAAGATGAGCGTCGCTGGATGGTGCAATGTGGTTCATTCAAAGGCGCCGAGCAGGCAGAAAGCGTCCGCGCTCAGCTGGCGTTTGAAGGCTTTGACTCCAAAATTACCACCAATAACGGCTGGAATCGCGTGGTTATCGGGCCGGTGAAAGGTAAAGAAAATGCCGACAGCACCATTAACCGTCTGAAGATGGCGGGCCATACAAACTGCATTCGACTCGCCACCGGGGGTTGAAACCCTCAAAATCTCCCCCATCTATACTTGCATTATGCCCCGTACGCCGTACGGGGCCGCAATTCAGCATTAGTAACCAAGGGGTCTGCTCGTGACAACAATAGTAAGCGTACGCCGTAACGGCCACGTGGTAATCGCCGGTGATGGTCAGGCCACACTGGGTAACACAGTAATGAAAGGCAACGTGAAGAAAGTCCGCCGCCTCTACAACGACAAGGTCATTGCGGGCTTTGCGGGCGGTACTGCGGATGCATTCACGCTGTTCGAGCTGTTTGAACGTAAACTGGAAATGCATCAGGGGCACCTGGTCAAAGCCGCCGTTGAACTGGCGAAAGACTGGCGTACCGACCGTATGCTACGCAAACTGGAAGCGTTGCTGGCCGTCGCGGATGAAACCGCCTCGCTCATCATCACGGGTAACGGCGATGTCGTGCAACCTGAAAACGATTTAATTGCTATCGGCTCCGGCGGTCCTTATGCCCAGGCTGCCGCTCGCGCTCTGTTGGAAAATACCGAGCTCGGCGCGCGCGAAATTGCTGAAAAGGCGTTGGATATTGCAGGCGATATCTGCATTTACACCAACCATTTCCACACCATTGAAGAATTGACCGCCAAAGCGTAAGGACCTCTCATGTCTGAAATGACCCCACGCGAAATTGTCAGCGAACTGAACAAACACATTATCGGCCAGGATAACGCAAAGCGTTCCGTGGCGATTGCATTGCGTAACCGCTGGCGTCGTATGCAGCTTGATGAAGAGCTGCGCCACGAAGTAACGCCGAAAAATATTCTGATGATTGGCCCGACCGGCGTCGGTAAAACCGAAATCGCCCGTCGTCTGGCAAAACTCGCCAACGCGCCGTTCATTAAAGTCGAAGCCACCAAATTCACCGAAGTGGGCTACGTCGGGAAAGAAGTGGACTCTATCATCCGCGATCTGACCGATGCCGCTGTGAAAATGGTTCGCGTACAGGCTATCGAGAAAAACCGCTATCGTGCGGAGGAGTTGGCGGAAGAGCGTATTCTCGACGTACTGATCCCACCCGCAAAAAATAACTGGGGCCAGGCCGAACAGCAGCAGGAGCCTTCTGCCGCCCGTCAAACGTTCCGCAAAAAACTGCGCGAAGGCCAGCTCGACGATAAAGAGATCGAGATTAACCTCGCCGCCGCGCCGATGGGCGTAGAGATTATGGCGCCTCCGGGCATGGAAGAGATGACCAGCCAGTTGCAGTCTATGTTCCAGAACCTGGGCGGTCAGAAACAGAAACCGCGTAAGCTGAAAATTAAAGACGCGATGAAACTGTTGGTTGAAGAAGAAGCTGCTAAGCTGGTCAACCCGGAAGAGCTGAAACAGGACGCTATCGACGCGGTTGAACAGCACGGCATCGTGTTTATCGATGAAATTGACAAAATTTGTAAGCGTGGCGAAACCTCCGGCCCGGATGTTTCACGCGAAGGCGTACAGCGCGACTTACTGCCGCTGGTAGAAGGCTGCACGGTTTCGACCAAACACGGCATGGTCAAAACGGATCATATTCTGTTTATCGCCTCTGGCGCGTTCCAGGTGGCGAAGCCGTCTGATCTGATCCCGGAACTGCAGGGCCGTCTGCCGATTCGCGTTGAACTTCAGGCGCTGACCACCAGCGATTTCGAACGCATTTTGACCGAGCCAAACGCCTCCGTCACCGTGCAGTATAAAGCGCTGATGGCAACTGAAGGCGTCAATATCGAGTTCACCGATTCCGGTATTAAACGTATTGCCGAAGCCGCCTGGCAGGTTAACGAAACCACCGAAAACATCGGCGCGCGCCGTCTGCATACCGTACTGGAGCGTCTGATGGAAGAAATTTCCTATAACGCCAGCGATCTGCACGGCCAAAACATCACAATTGATGCGGAATATGTGAGCAAACATCTGGATGCGCTGGTCGCAGATGAAGATCTAAGCCGTTTTATCTTATAATCGCGTCCAATGCATTTTCATCACTGTTGATGGGGCTGAAAAGCCCCATTTTTATTGGCGCTAAATATGACTGAACAACAACAAATTAGCCGCACCCAGGCCTGGCTGGAAAGCTTACGACCCAAAACCTTACCCCTCGCCTTCGCAGCGATTATCGTCGGTACGGCCCTGGCATGGTGGCAAGGCTATTTCGATCCTCTGGTCGCACTGCTGGCCCTTATCACCGCCGGGCTGCTGCAAATTTTATCCAACCTCGCCAACGATTACGGCGACGCTGTCAAAGGCAGTGATAAACCGGATCGCATCGGGCCGCTGCGGGGAATGCAAAAAGGCGTCATCACCCGGCAGGAGATGAAGCGGGCGTTAATCATTACCGTCGTGCTGATCTGTATCTCCGGACTGGCGCTGGTGGCGGTCGCGTGCCATACGTTAACCGATTTTGTCGGCTTCCTGATTTTGGGCGGGCTGTCGATTATCGCCGCCATCACCTACACCGTGGGTAATCGGCCCTACGGTTATATCGGGCTGGGTGATATCTCTGTCCTGGTATTCTTTGGCTGGCTAAGTGTCATGGGGAGCTGGTACCTCCAGGCGCATACGTTGATTCCGGCGCTAATTCTCCCGGCCACCGCCTGCGGTTTACTGGCGACGGCGGTGCTGAATATTAATAACCTGCGCGATATTAATAGCGACAGAGAGAACGGCAAAAACACCCTTGTGGTACGACTCGGCGATGTCAACGCGCGTCGTTATCACGCCTGCCTGTTGCTAGGCGCGCTGCTCTGTCTGGCGCTGTTTAATCTGCTCTCGCTACACAGTCCGTGGGGATGGTTGTTTATTCTGGCCGCGCCATTGCTCATTAAACAAGCGCGCTACGTAATGCGCGAAAGGGAGCCTGCGGCAATGCGCCCAATGCTTGAACGTACCGTTAAAGGCGCGTTGTTAACCAACCTGTTATTTGTGATTGGGATACTCTTAAGTCAGTGGGCCGTTTAACTGACAAATATCAATTAACAATTGATGATTTTGCCAACAGTATACTTAGCGCGATATACTAAAAATTCTCGCAGCAACTGAACGTTAAGCCTATGAAATACGATACTTCCGAGCTTTGTGACATCTATCAGGAAGATGTCAACGTCGTGGAACCGCTGTTCTCCAATTTTGGAGGACGGTCGTCGTTTGGCGGACAAATCATCACGGTAAAATGTTTCGAGGACAACGGGTTGCTGTACGATCTGCTCGAACAAAATGGCCGTGGTCGGGTTCTGCTGGTCGATGGCGGCGGTTCTGTCCGTCGTGCATTAGTCGATGCGGAGCTGGCGCGTCTGGCTACGCAAAATGAATGGGAAGGGCTGGTTATCTATGGCGCGGTGCGTCAGGTGGACGATCTGGAAGAGCTGGATATCGGCATTCAGGCGATCGCCGCCATTCCGGTTGGCGCCGCAGGTGAAGGCATTGGGGAAAGCGATGTGCGCGTCAATTTCGGCGGCGTGACGTTCTTCTCCGGCGATCATCTCTATGCCGACAACACCGGGATTATCCTTTCCGAAGACCCGCTTGATATCGAGTGATCAAAAAAGGCGCCGTAAGGCGCCTTTTTTATGCGTTGTCGCTGATTGCCGGATGGCAGCTTACGCCTTATCCGACCCACCGGTATCCGCATTCTAAATCCTCTATAGATTTCGCGTCAGGGCAAGGCGGCAAGTAAGTGAATCCCCAGGAGCATAGGCCACTATGTGACTGGGGTGAACGCACGCAGCCAACGCCGCCATAACGTGAAATATGACGAGGATTAGACTTCTTCCATACGACCAAGCAGCGCCTGCAAACGTTCCTGCCAGCCGCTCTGCTGTTCCTTCAGAGAATTATTTTCACGCTCGAGTTCTTCACGCTGATGCTGTGCAGACTGCACTTCCTGCGTCAGGCTGTTGTTCTTTTCTTTCAGCTCTTCAATTTCCATCTGTAACAGGGTGATGGTGTCAATCGCCTGCTGTACTTTTGCTTCCAGTTTCTCAAACACTTCTAAAGACATGATCTTACCTCTCCTGAATTGCAAGGCGACGCTTCACGTAAACGCGCACAATATATAGTGTCGATTGTATGAAGCCCCGCTCTCGCTGTCCAGCGACATACCGCGTAGATCGCGGTTTGCAGCAATTTTCATCCATCTCCTGGTAACATTCATTCAATAACTTAAAAGTGTTAACATATTGGTTAATGAAATGATTCAATTCACTCTCTTCTGCTGTCTCAAAATGCGCCTCATGGCGCGATAACGCTCATTTTATTGACGCAGTACACACATTTTGATTTCGATATTTCTCGTTTTTGCTCGTTAACGATAAATTAACAGTGTGCCTACAGGGCATCGTGGATGTCCATGACCTCCTCGCATATCAATAATCATTACATACTCTTCAGGATCCGATTATGAGTCAAACATCAACCTTAAAAGGCCAGTGCATTGCTGAATTCCTCGGTACCGGGTTGTTGATTTTTTTCGGTGTGGGTTGTGTCGCTGCGCTTAAAGTTGCCGGAGCTACTTTTGGACAGTGGGAAATCAGCGTCATCTGGGGTCTGGGGGTGGCGATGGCTATCTACCTGACGGCAGGTGTTTCTGGCGCACACCTGAACCCGGCAGTGACCATCGCACTCTGGCTATTTGCCTGTTTCGACAAACGTAAAGTTGTTCCTTTTATTATTTCTCAAGTTGCCGGCGCCTTTTGCGCAGCGGCGTTAGTTTACGGGCTTTATTACAATCTTTTTGTGGACTTCGAACAAACCCACCATATCGTCCGTGGCAGCGTTGAAAGTCTCGATCTCGCAGGCATTTTCTCAACTTACCCGAATCCTCATATCAATTTTGTGCAGGCCTTCGCGGTTGAAATGGTGATTACCGCTATTCTGATGGGGCTGATTCTGGCGCTGACCGACGACGGCAACGGCGTACCTCGCGGTCCGCTTGCGCCACTGCTCATTGGTTTACTGATCGCCGTTATCGGTGCCTCTATGGGGCCGTTGACCGGATTTGCGATGAATCCGGCGCGTGACTTTGGCCCCAAAATGTTCGCCGGGCTTGCCGGCTGGGGTGAAATTGCATTTACCGGCGGTAGAGACATTCCTTACTTCCTGGTGCCGCTGTTTGGCCCCATCGTCGGCGCCATTCTGGGCGCGTTTGCTTATCGCAAATTTATTGGCCGTCATTTGCCGTGCGATACCTGCGTCGTGGAAGAGAAGGACTCCACCGCGACCACACAACAAAATGCTTCGCTGTAATCTGATTACGGGACAAAATTATGACTGAAAAAAAATATATCGTTGCGCTCGACCAGGGCACCACCAGCTCCCGCGCGGTCGTTATGGATCATGACGCGAATATCGTCAGCGTATCACAGCGCGAATTTGAGCAAATTTATCCTAAGCCAGGCTGGGTAGAACACGACCCGATGGAAATTTGGGCGTCCCAAAGCTCAACGCTGGTAGAAGTGCTGGCCAAGGCCGATATCAGTTCCGATCAGATTGCCGCTATCGGTATCACCAACCAACGTGAAACCGCGATCGTCTGGGAACGTGAAACCGGCAAACCGATATACAACGCTATTGTCTGGCAGTGCCGTCGTACCGCCGATATTTGCGAACAGCTTAAACGCGACGGCATGGAAGATTACATCCGCGACAATACCGGTCTGGTCGTCGACCCGTACTTCTCTGGCACTAAAGTGAAATGGATCCTTGACCATGTGGAAGGTTCGCGCGAACGCGCGAAGCGTGGCGAGCTGCTGTTCGGTACGGTGGATACCTGGCTTATCTGGAAGATGACGCAGGGCCGCGTCCACGTTACGGATTACACCAACGCCTCACGAACCATGCTGTTCAACATCCATGATTTGGACTGGGACGATAAGATGCTGGACGTGCTGGATATCCCACGCGCGATGCTGCCCCAGGTACGTAAGTCCTCCGAAGTCTACGGCCAGACCAATATTGGCGGTAAAGGCGGTACACGTATTCCTATCGCCGGGATTGCCGGGGATCAGCAGGCCGCGCTATTCGGCCAACTGTGCGTAAAGGAAGGAATGGCAAAGAACACCTACGGCACCGGCTGCTTTATGCTGATGAACACCGGCGAGAAAGCGGTAAAATCGGAAAACGGCCTGCTGACCACCATCGCCTGCGGCCCAAGCGGCGAAGTCAACTATGCGCTGGAAGGCGCGGTGTTTATGGCGGGAGCGTCCATTCAATGGCTGCGTGATGAAATGAAGCTCATCAGCGACGCGTTCGACTCCGAATATTTCGCCACGAAAGTGAAAGATACCAACGGCGTCTACGTGGTTCCGGCCTTCACCGGTCTGGGCGCGCCGTACTGGGACCCGTATGCCCGCGGCGCCATTTTTGGCCTGACTCGCGGCGTGAACTCTAATCACATTATCCGCGCGACGCTCGAATCTATCGCTTACCAGACCCGCGACGTACTGGAAGCGATGCAGGCCGACTCCGGTATCCGCCTGCATGCTTTGCGTGTGGACGGCGGCGCAGTGGCCAACAACTTCCTGATGCAGTTCCAGTCAGATATTCTCGGCACGCGGGTGGAACGCCCGGAAGTGCGCGAAGTGACCGCGCTGGGCGCCGCCTATCTGGCTGGTCTGGCCGTCGGTTACTGGCAGAACCTGGACGAGTTGCAGGAAAAAGCCGTCATTGAACGAGAATTCCGCCCCGGCATTGAAACCACCGAGCGTAACTACCGTTACAGCGGCTGGAAGAAAGCAGTTAAACGCGCAATGGCGTGGGAAGAGCACGACAAGTAAGGTCGCCATCCGGCAAAATCTTTGTGCGGGGGCAACTCCGCACACACATCAATTATTCCCTCCTTCCCCTGTGCTACACTGCGCGCCACTCCTTTTTGCTACGAGTTTTTTATGAGACGAGAACTTGCCATCGAATTTTCCCGTGTAACCGAAGCGGCGGCGCTGGCTGGCTACAAATGGCTGGGACGCGGCGATAAAAATACCGCGGACGGCGCGGCGGTCAACGCCATGCGTATCATGCTCAACCAGGTCAACATTGACGGCACCATCGTGATTGGCGAAGGCGAAATCGACGAGGCCCCGATGCTCTATATCGGCGAGAAAGTCGGTACCGGCCACGGCGATGCGGTAGATATCGCCGTCGATCCGATTGAGGGCACGCGCATGACGGCGATGGGTCAGGCGAACGCGCTGGCGGTGCTGGCGGTCGGCGATAAAGGCTGCTTCCTGAACGCGCCCGATATGTATATGGAAAAACTGATTGTCGGTCCGGGCGCCAAAGGGGCGATCGATCTCAATCTGCCGCTGGCGGATAACCTGCGCAACATCGCGGATGCGCTGGGTAAACCGCTTGGCGATCTGACCGTGACCATTCTGGCAAAACCGCGTCATGACGAGGTCATCGCAGAGATGGCCAAACTGGGCGTACGCGTGTTTGCCATTCCTGACGGCGACGTCGCGGCCTCAATTCTGACCTGTATGCCGGATAGCGAAGTCGACGTGCTGTACGGGATTGGCGGCGCACCAGAAGGCGTGGTATCCGCAGCGGTGATCCGCGCGCTGGACGGCGATATGCAGGGGCGTCTGCTGGCGCGCCATGACGTGAAAGGCGACAGCGAAGAAAACCGCCGCATTGGCGAACAGGAACTGGCGCGCTGCAAAGCAATGGGCATTGAAGCGGGCAAGGCGTTATGCCTGGGCGACATGGCGCGTAGCGATAACGTTATTTTCTCCGCGACCGGCATCACGAAAGGCGATCTGCTGGAAGGAATTAGCCGGAAAGGCCATATTGCCACGACGGAAACACTGCTGATCCGCGGCAAATCACGCACCATCCGCCGCATTCAGTCGATCCACTATCTTGATCGTAAAGATCCGGATGTACAGGCACATATCCTCTAGCGCATTTGTTAGTTAGAGCCTTCCAGCCTCGCGGGGCTGGAAATCTTTCTCCTGACGAACGAAGATAAGGTTAGCGATTCAGAACAGGAGAAAACCATGGCCGATTGGGTAACAGGTAAAGTCACTAAGGTGCAAAACTGGACTAACGCACTGTTCAGCCTGACCGTTCACGCCCCCATTAATCCTTTTACTGCAGGCCAATTTACCAAACTCGGACTGGAGATCGATGGCGAGCGCGTTCAGCGCGCGTATTCCTATGTGAATGCGCCTGACAATCCGAATTTAGAGTTTTATCTGGTGACGGTTCCGCAAGGAAAGCTCAGCCCACGGCTGGCGGCGCTAAAACCTGGCGATGAGGTACAAGTGGTCAGCGACGCGTCGGGTTTCTTTGTACTGGATGAAGTGCCTGACTGCGAGACGCTATGGATGCTGGCGACCGGAACCGCTATTGGCCCGTATTTGTCTATTCTGCAATATGGCCAGGATGTCGCGCGCTTTAAAAATCTGGTCTTAGTCCACGCCGCACGCTTCGCCGCCGATTTAAGCTATCTGCCGCTAATGCTGGAATTGCAACAGCGTTATGAAGGCAAGCTGCGCATCCAAACGGTGGTCAGCCGGGAGAGCGTGCCAGGCTCGCTTACCGGACGCGTGCCAGCGCTCATTGAAAACGGCGAGCTGGAAAAAGCCGTTGGGTTGCCGATGGATAAAGAGAGCAGCCACGTCATGCTGTGCGGTAACCCGCAGATGGTGCGCGATACGCAGCAACTGCTGAAAGAGACCCGACAGATGACTAAACATCTGCGCCGCCGACCGGGGCAGATGACGGCTGAACATTACTGGTGATGTTTTACCGAATGGCGGCTAGGGCTTATCCGGCCTGCAAATCATCACCAATCTGTAGGCCCGGTAAGCGTCAGCGCCACCGGGCAAATTACGGTTTACCGCCCGTTTACGGTTCTGCTTTAAACTTCACGTCCTGTGTCGCTTTCCCAAACTTATTTTCCCCCTGAACACCGACAAACGCGCCCAGATCGATAAGCATCATCACCAGGATCAGCGTCGGAATAAATCGCCCGACGACCCACTGCCACATCCCCGGCAGCATCACCCAGTTTCCGGCCAGCAGCATCCACGCCAGAATCATTAGCAACGCCCACGCGCCGGATCGCCCCCGGTCATGCAGACGTTTGACCATGACGGCGGCGGTCGGCCACAGCAGGCACACCAGGCAAAATGCCGCCGTTTGGATATCAAGCAGATTTTTCCCCGCCAGCGAAAATAGCGCCAGCATCCCGGCAAACCAGAGGCCGATCCAAATCCAGAAATCACGGCGTCCGATACGCCCTTTAAATGAGAATAACCATTGCTGTATGGTCATGTAAGTTCCTTATATTTTGCCTTCCGCTACAGTTTACCCTTTTGACAAGCCCGACAGTTATCGTTTTAATCGTGAGCAGTCCTAACGAAAGGTAAGATTGATGAAGCCAGGATGTACTCTGTTTCTACTGTTGTTTTCTGCTCTCACCGCCAGCATAACGGCGCACGCGCAGCTCTCTTCATCGACCACGACAGCGCCCTATCTGCTGGCGGGCTCGCCAACCTTTGATCTTTCTATTAGCCAGTTTCGTGAGAACTTTAACCGCCAGAATCCCGATCTGCCGCTCAATGAATTTCGCGCCATTGAGAATAGCCGCGATAAGGCGAATCTGACCCGCGCCGCCAGTAAGATTAACGAAAATCTGTATGCCTCCACGGCGTTGGAGCGCGGTACGCTCAAAGTGAAAAGTATGCAGATTACCTGGCTGCCCATTCAGGGGCCGGAACAGAAAGCGGCGAAAGCGAAAGCGCTGGAATATATGGCCGCCATTATTCGTACTGTCGCCCCGTTGCTGACAAAAGAGCAAAGCCAGAAAAAACTGCAAAAGATGCTTATCGCCGGTAAAGGTAAACACTATTACGCCGAGACCGAAGGCGCGGTACGTTATGTTGTCGCAGATAACGGCGAAAAGGGGCTGACCTTCGCGGTTGAACCGATTAAGCTGGCGTTATCTGAAAATCTGGAAGGGGCGAATTGATGACAAAAAGCAAAGCCTTTCCGGGGATGAATCTCTATACTGTTTCACAGACCATGCTGCTCTGACGAGCGGCCATCTTCCTTAATTCGCTGACTAAGCGTGGAGAAATGAAATGCGACATCCTTTAGTGATGGGTAACTGGAAACTGAACGGCAGCCGCCACATGGTAAACGAACTGGTGGCTAACCTGCGTAAAGAACTGACGGGCGTAGCAGGCTGCGACGTGGCAATCGCTCCGCCGGAAATGTATATCGATCTGGCGAAACGCGCTGCTGCCGGCAGCCACATCATGCTGGGCGCGCAGAACGTTGATCTGAATCTGTCTGGCGCATTCACCGGTGAAACTTCGGCTGAAATGCTGAAGGATATCGGCGCGCAGTACATTATTATCGGCCACTCCGAGCGTCGTACTTATCACAAAGAATCTGACGAGCTGATCGCCAAAAAATTCGCCGTACTGAAAGAACAAGGTCTGACGCCGGTACTGTGCATCGGTGAAACCGAAGCGGAAAACGAAGCGGGCAAAACAGAAGAAGTGTGCGCACGCCAGATCGACGCGGTACTGAAAACGCAGGGCGCGGCAGCCTTTGAAGGCGCGGTTATCGCTTACGAACCCGTATGGGCGATCGGTACCGGCAAATCTGCAACTCCTGCGCAGGCGCAGGCAGTGCACAAATTCATCCGTGACCACATTGCTAAAGCTGACGCGAAAATCGCTGAACAGGTCATTATCCAGTACGGCGGTTCTGTTAATGCCTCCAACGCAGCCGAACTGTTCGCGCAGCCGGACATCGACGGCGCACTGGTTGGCGGTGCATCCCTGAAAGCTGACGCTTTCGCGGTGATCGTGAAAGCAGCAGAAGCTGCTAAAAAAGCGTAATTCGCTTTAGCGGGTCTTTCCCCGGTCGCGCTTCGCAACCGGGGTTATCGCCTGGTAGCCCGGACAGGAGCGTAGCACCGCCTCCGGGAAAATCCCCAAGCGGAACAGGCTACAGTTTCCCCAACGCCTGATACCACAGGTAGTCCAGCGGCAGCAGAATCAAATAGCTCACCACCGCTAGCGCGATACATAACAGCATTCCCGCCCGCGCAGGAACTTTCCCTAGTCCCATCGCCACCACAATCGGTGACGCCTGATACGGCAGCAGCGGCGTGGAATACCCCAGTACTTGAATCATGATCGCGCTCAATAGTGGAAAACCGGTAGCGTCGGAAAAGCTCTGCGCGAAGGTGGTATACAGCGCCGGTACGCCATTAGCGGTCATAATAAAGTTCAGCGCGCTGGTAATTCCGGTCAGCGCGAGGAAGCTGGTAAACGGACTCTCTTTATCCAGCGGCATAATATGCAGCAGCGCATTTCCCACGACGCTGCCAATACCCGTGTGAGTGACGGTGATCGCCAGCCCCAGAATCCCGGCGACGTAAATACAGGTACGGATATTCACGCCGCTGGAAAACTCGTCGCCGTTGATAAAACCAACGCGCGGCAGAAGCGTTATCACCGCCGCCGCCAGCCCCGTCCAGGCTGGCCCCACGCCGTGCTAGCTTTCAGTCACCCAGAGCGTCAACACCACCGCCAGCAGCCATGCCAGGCGCTTCTCATCATGGCTCATCGGCGGCAGCGGCGTCATGTCGCGCGGCGGATGCGGTTTACCGGGAAACAGCCAGCATATCAGCGCAATCAGTACCGCCCCTTTTAGCCAACCGAGCACCGGCGTATGCAGAAGTAAATAAGGTACATAATTCAGATGGATGCCGTATGAACCTTCCGCCGCGCCGCTCATCACCAGATTCGGGACGTTAGCAGGCAAAATGGTGGCCGACAGCTGGAAAGTACCGAATCCCACCGCCAGCGCCAGCCCATACCAACCGCGTGTGCCATCCTCAATCCCCGCGCGTTTCGCCATGGCCGCCACAATCGGCATCAGCAGCGCAATGCGCCCCATATTTGAAGGCATAACAAAGGCCAGGGCATAGCTGAGCAGCACCACGCTGCCAACCATCAGCGGCCATGAGTCGGTGAGCCGCGACGAAAGCACCCGCGCCGCCCTGTCCGCCAGCCCGGTTTTGCGAATCGCGATCCCCAGCACAAAGCCGCTGAACACCAGCCAGAAGGCCGATGAAGCAAAGCCGCCGAAGATAACCTCCGGCGGCGCGATTTTGGCGATCATCGCCACAGCAAAAAATAGCAGTGCGGTCATAAACTCCGGCAGTAGCGAAGTCGCCCACAGAAGGATAGTAACGCCAACGATGATGGAAGGGAGGAAAAGAGGATGGGACAACCAGAGCGACATACCTGTCTCCTGTCGATTTTTTCAGCAAGAATACGACGGACAGTCAGGCAGGTAAACGCCAGATATAGTGAGGTTATCGCAGGATTAAGCGGACAGATCAGTGATAATGAATTTCACCAAAGTATTCAGACAGCACGTAATAGCGGCAATACTCAAAAGGGCTGTCCTTCCCGGCCTGAAACGTCTGTCTGGCGACAGATAACAGCGGTTTATTGGCGGCGATTTGCAATTTTTCGCACAGGTCAGCGGAAGGTAAAATCGCCTCAACTTTTTCTATCGCCGAGTCGCTTGTGACGTTTAATAACGAATAAAGCGACGTATGCTCCAGCGCCTGCGGTGTGAGTTGCAGATCGGGAAAGAAGCTAAGATCGAGATAAATTTTCTCATGGTTAAATGGACGGTTATTCAGGCAACGAATACGCGAAATATAGAGATAGTGATGCTGTGCGGGCAGGCTCAAGCCGTCTGCCTGAGCGTCGCGCGCGCGGCGCGGCGCGATTTCCAGAATACGGTTCTCAATCGCCACGCTGGCGTCCTGGAGATCGCGGGTAATACCGCGAAACGTGTGCCCGTAGCTCACGCCTTCCGGCACCGAGCACACCACCGAACCACTCCCGCGCTGCGACGAAATAATGCCCGCATTGATTAATTCGCTCCAGGCCTGTTTAACCACAATCAGCGAGACGTTGTAGGCTCTGGCGATCTCTTTTTGCGTCGGCAGTTGACTACCTAAAGGCAGGGATCCATTTTGGATCTGCTGACAGATGATAAAAAATAGTTGCTTATAAAGCGGAGTAAAGCTCGTTTTATCAACCTGCAAGCTGCGCACCTCACGTCTTCGCCAGCAGGGGACGTTTTACCGTCCCCGGCAGGGTGAATTCGCTACCCTGCGATTTGCCTGGCCAGTTCTGCCAAATCGAAATGATTCATACGATCCAAAGTCGTTAAATAATCGGCGGGAAAAGCCTCCACGCCATGGAATGCGCCGGAAATCGCCCCGACCATGGTGGCGACAGTATCAGTATCATTGCCGATATTAACGCCGGAGATAATAGCATCTACGGCAGAATTCGGACAACACGCGAACAGGCCAAAGGCCGCTGGCACCGCTTCACTCACGTGCAGCCCGGAGCCAATAATATCAGCAAGTTCCACCACCGCCGTTTCCCAATGGCGATGACGTTTACCGATATCTACGGCCAGCTCAATGCGTCGGGCAACGGAAGGACCTGCCACCATCATCGCACCTTGCTCCTGCGCCAGCAGATAGCCTCTTTGCGCACCGTAAATACCGGCGGCAATAATGCTGTCTGCGTTGGTCTGCGCTCTTAACGCCTCGCTGGTTGCCGCCGCCATCGCCGCTGCGCCGGACATCGCCAGCACGTTATTATGGGTAAAGCGGCAAATCTGCAGCGCGCAGTCAATCGCCGCGTCAATATCACCCGGATGCAGCACCGCCGCTGGCCAAATCTTCATGGCGGCGCCGTTCGTTGCCTCCGCGTTACCCTTATTAATAATCTGTACCGACTGTTTCTCGCCTTCCAGCTCACCCTGTAAAGAGGCACGGTTATCATTGAATATTGCCTTCATTGCCGCACGCGTCGTCGGGCCGGTAAAGTTGGCGTAGTACGGGTAATCCAGCCACTGCTGAAAAGCCTCGCGCATCGCCTCGTCGCTGACCTGGCGTTGATGGCGCAGCAGCGCGTCCATAATGTACTTCGCCTGAATAAAATCATCCGTGCACATCCCTGCTTCGTTGCAGCGGCCAAACGTGTCCGCAGGCGGTTTTTGAAAGGTCGTCACCCAGCCGCCAAAATAGTCTTTTATTTGCTGCTGGGTGCGTACTTCCGTCGCGGCTCCCATCGCGTCCGCGGCGGCGGCACCCACCAGGCATCCCAGTATTTTGTTTTGATCAACGTGCATGATGACTCCTTATTTCACGGTCATGGCTTGCGCCAGCGAATGGCTGGACAGAAAAGTGTTTAGCTGGTCGGGAAACGGTAAAGCGGTCATTGCGCCCTTTGCCGTTACCGCCATGGCGCCGCAGGCGTTGGCATTGCTGATGGCCTCCGCCAGCAGGGCATGGTTCCAGCAATTTGCGCGGGAAAGGGTGAACAGCAGGCCGCCGACAAAAGCATCACCTGCCCCGGTGGTATCGACGACATCGACGCGCGGTGCGGGGAAATGGAATTCCCCCTCGGCGGTAATCAACAGCGCGCCATCGGCCCCCAGCGAAATGATCGTGGTGTCACAGCCTAGATCGCGCAGGTAATAACGCGCATCCTGCCAGTGACTGGCCCCGCTGAGCTGGCACAGCTCATCTGCCGAGACTTTGCAGATAGAAGCCAGCCCGGCGGACCGGGCGATCAGTTCAGGGATTTCATCGGTATTGCGCCACATCTTGCTGCGTAAGTTGACGTCGAATAACACGTAGCCACCGGCTTCTCGCATGCGTCTCGCCCCTTCCAGACATGCTTCGCGAGCGGGACTGTCGGTGAGGCCAATTGAACTGAAGTAAAACCATTCGTACTGCCTGAACGGCGGCAGGTCCTGCGGCGAAACGTAGGTATCAGCCCCCGGATGCACCAGATAGGTAAAGCTGCGCTCCCCATCAGCAGTCAGGTTGACGATCAGCACCGCGCTGGTCAGGTCAGCATCCAGCCGCAGCGAAGAGACATCCACGCCGTTATCCTGGAAAACCTGGCGCAGGAAGCGACCGGCGTCATCGTCGCCAAGACAGCCAATAAAACCGCACTCTCCGCCCAGCCTGGCAACGCATACCCCCACGTTCGCCGACGCTCCGCCGGGACATTTCAGATAGCTGTTCTGCTTTTCCGGTACCAGGTCAACGGAGGCATCGCCGATAACCCAAACCTTATTCATGGCCTTCATTTGCGCCTCCTTATGCCTGTTTCTGCGCCAGGGCGAGCTGAATATCACGATAATATTCGTTGTTAATCAGATACTTTTTCATCAGCAGTCCAACCGCAAGGTGGAACAGAGCCGGAATGAGCGTCATCATCAGCGCAATACCGGTGAGCGAACGTGCGCTCTGTTCAACATCGGCCTGATAGCCAAAGTGGCTCAGCAGGAATCCAAGTATCCCGCCCGCGATCCCCATCCCAAACTTCTGGAAGAAGAGGATGCCGCCAAACGCCAACCCGGAAACGCGCAGACCGGTTTTCTTTTCGCCGTAATCCACCGCTTCGGCGATAGAGGACCAGAACACCGGCATTTGCATATCGCAGAAGAAATTAATAAGAAAATAAAACGCAAACGCCAGGACAAGATTTTCACGCCCGACGGAGAAATACATCAGCGCGCTCAGGATAAAGGTAATAATCTGGGTGTAGCGGAACATCTTAATTTTGTCCCAGAACTTGGTTATCCAGGTGGTGGCGATCATCGCTAAAATTGAAGCGATGACGCCGGTAGTCAGGAAGGGTGAAATCAGGCTATCTCCGCCGTTCAGATAATACTTAGCGTAATAAGCGGCAACGGAACCGCGAATAACATAACCGCACATCAGCAGCAGAATAACAACGCCGAGAATAATCCACTGATCGTTACGTAACAGATATTTAAACTGTTTCCCCACCGATAGCGAGGTAATTTCCGGCTCGCTGCGTTCACGCGTGGTAAGAAAACAGAAGATAAACAGCAGGGCGCCCATCGCCCCCATCAGCCCCATCGAAAACTGATAGCCCAGCGCCTTGTTGCCCTGCCCCAGCCAGACGGCAAGCATCGGTACGACGATAGTCACCAGGAAAGCGGCAATCTTGGTCATCACAAAACGATAACCGTTGGCGCTTAACCGTTCGACGGGGTCGCTGGTAATCACGCCAATCATCGAAATATAGGGAATGGTGATCGCGGTATAGACCAGGGTCATAAGAATATAGGTGCCATAGGCCCATGCCAGTTTGGCCATATAAGCCATATCAGGCGTAATAAACATCAAATAAACGGCGAAGCCAAAAGGAATGGCAAACCACAGCAGCCACGGGCGGTAACGCCCCCAGCGCGTGTTCAGTTTATCGGTCAGAACCCCCATGGCCGGATCGATAATGGCATCAATCATCCGCACAACCACAAACAGTACGCCAACATCAGCGGCGCTCAGGCCGTAGATATCGGTATAGAAATAGGCGAGGAGCAGCTGCATGGCGATAATCACAACGTTTATCGCCATATCTCCCGCGCCGAAGCCGATTTTTTCCACGATAGAAAGTTTCATGTTGATATTCCTTTACGCTTAACAGCGCAAATCTGGTGAACAATTAATGATGTCACTACATGAAATAAAAACGTTTTTATATAAGCCATCCACCAGACAATCTATGGAGGCTATGAAGAGAGTGTAACTAACCACAAAAAGATATAAAGGTATACCTTTATATCTTTTGATCGGTTTCACATATTTTTATAGACACGATCTTACCCCAGTTTTAAACCGGGATAAGAATCAATAAGATAATGAGCAGGGGGTGGAACGAAAATCAGCGGGAAGACAAAATGGCGCAACTATGGTCCTGAATCTCTTCCGCCGATGCGCGGTTGAAGGTCAGTAAATTACGCTCGGTCGCCAGCAGGACAAAAGAGCCATCGCTTTGGCGTACCACCGCCAGCCCATAGCGTCCCATATGATCGCGCGCTTCCGGCACCTCTTCCGCCAACATCATAAACGGACTACGCTGCGCCAGTTCGCTCTCGGTTACCCGGCGCGCCAGGTATTCATGCCCCATCAGGTCGCCCGGTAGCGGAAGCCAGCGAGTGCTGATGCGCGTGAGATCGTTATCCAGTTGTTCCCGAACGTCAGGACGGATGCAAGAAATATGGATATGCAAATGGTCCTGTGAACGACCAAGCCGCGAATTAATCGCCAGCGAGACTGCGCTATCCGGAATATCATGCCCGTATTTTTTACTCATATAGCCGCGAGCCTGCCAGGCCAGCCAGAAAAAGTTGGGCGTAGCGGGTTCCAGCAATAGCGGGCTTTCTGTACCGTTGATACGGTAGGTGGGCATCAATAAATATTGCAACGGACCGTGACGATCTTTAAAGACGACATAGCCGGCGCGAGGTTTGACTTCCGCGCAAGGCGCTGGATTTTGATGCTGTAACTGATCGGGCAGGCATTGTTCAAGCACGATTTCCCGTAATGCATCAGGATTGCCGGAAAATTTCCAGTAACCGACGCCCGCCGCGGCAACAATCACTATCACCGCCAGTAAAAAGTAACCTGTTTTTTTCATGTTATGCGTTCCCTGTGACCCATAGACGGGGAAGAGTAACGCAAAATTGTGGCAAAGAAAAAACCCGGTAACATAATACGTTACCGGGTTTATAAACGGTTTAGCGTTTGCTGATTTGGTCGAACGTACCACCATTAGCGAAGTGATCTTTTTGCGCCTTCGCCCAGCCGCCAAACACCTCGTCAATGGTGAAAAGCTTCAGCTTCGGAAACGCATCGTCGTATTTTTTCACCACGTCAGCATCGCGCGGACGGTAGAAGTTTTTCGCTGCTATCTCCTGCCCTTCCGGCGAGTAGAGATACTTGAGATACGCTTCCGCTACCGCTTTGGTGTCTTTCTTTTCCACCACTTTGTCGACCACGGAAACGGTCGGCTCTGCGAGAATAGATTCACTCGGGGTCACTATCTCGAATTTATCTTTACCCAGTTCATTCGTCGCCAGTAGCGCTTCGTTTTCCCAGGCGATCAGCACATCACCGATACCGCGTTCAACGAAAGTATTGGTTGAGCCACGCGCACCGGAGTCCAGCACTTCAACGTTTTTAAACAGGGCTTTGACAAAGTCCTGCGCTTTGGCCTGATCGTTATTGTTGTGGTGCAGGGCGTAGCCCCATGCTGCCAGATAGTTCCAGCGTGCGCCGCCGGAGCTTTTCGGGTTTGGCGTAATCACCGACACACCCGGTTTAATCAGATCGTTCCAGTCATGAATTTGTTTTGGATTGCCTTTACGGACCAGGAAAACGATGGTGGAGGTGTAAGGTGCTGAGTTATCCGGCAGACGCTTAATCCAGTTTTTATCGATACGACCACGTTCCGCAATAGCGTCCACATCGTAAGCCAGCGCCAGCGTCACGACATCGGCTTCAATGCCGTTAATAACGGAAGTCGCCTGTTTACCCGAACCGCCGTGCGATTGACGGATCACGACGTTGTCGCCGGTTTCCTGCTTCCAGTGCGCGCTAAACGCTTTGTTGTACTGCTCGTACAGCTCACGCGTTGGATCATACGATACGTTAAGTAGCTGAATATCCTTTGCCAGAATGCTGGTTGACGCCAGCAATAATGTGAACCCCACGCCCCACTTTTTCATCGCCCGACTCGCTTATGTTGTGTTGTGATGAGCAAAGCGTGCCAGAAAGAGATCCAAACATTAAAGAATAAAAAAAGATTGGCTATAACTTCGAGGAATAAATCTGAGGGATTGCCGGATGGCGGCTAGCGCCTAATCCGGCCTACACGTTTCTGCAACCTGTAGGCCTGATAAGCGTAGCGCCATCAGGCGCGCAAAAACAATCAGTACAGTTTTTTCGCGCACTCCATCCAGTCGCTTTTGAACGGACGCTTCATGTTTTCAATCGCATCGATGATGTCATGATGAACAAGCTGCTCGTTCTGGATACCGACACAACGACCGCCATGGCCTTCCAGCAGCAGGTCAATAGCATACGCGCCCATACGGGAAGCCAGAATGCGATCGTAAGGTACCGGGGAACCACCGCGCTGAATGTGGCCGAGCACCGTCGCACGCGTTTCACGGCCCGTTTCTTTTTCAATAAAGTGCGCCAGTTCGTCAACATCGCACATATGCTCAGTAATAGCGACGATAGCGTGTTTTTTCCCTTTCGCGATCCCGGCTTTGATTTCCGCCACCAGATCTTCGCGATTAAATTCAACTTCCGGCACCACGATAAACTCACAGCCGCCAGCAATAGCCGCCGCCAACGTCAGGTCGCCGCAATAACGGCCCATCACCTCAACGATAGAGATACGCTGGTGAGAAGAGGAGGTGTCACGCAGACGGTCAATCGCTTCCACTACAGTGCCGAGAGCAGTGAAGTAGCCGATAGTGTAGTCGGTGCCTTTGATGTCGTTATCGATAGTGCCTGGCAGACCGATGCACGGGAAGCCCATTTCAGTCAGACGTTTTGCACCCATATAAGAACCGTCGCCGCCAATAACTACCAGCGCATCGATACCGCGTTTTTTCAGGTTTTCGATCGCGACAGCGCGAATATTTTCGTCACGGAATTCCGGGAAACGGGCGGAACCGAGGAAAGTACCGCCACGGTTGATCATGTCAGATACGCTGTAACGGTCAAGCTGAACCATACGATCTTCATACAGGCCCAGATAGCCGTCATAAATGCCCATGACTTCCAGCCCTTCCGTCAACGCTGCGCGCACAACACCGCGGATTGCCGCGTTCATGCCCGGCGCATCACCGCCGCTTGTCAACACACCGATTTTCTTAATCATGACTACCTCTGAACTTTGGAATGCAAAATGAAATCTATTGCCGGAAGCCGATTTCGCACTTCGAAACGATCCAACGAATATACAGATAGTATAACAATCCCTTCCTGCTGAATTGATTCAGGTCAGGCCAAATGGCGGTAATTTATACACAAAATGCTGGCCTGGCTCACTTTTTAACAATCAATTATACAAGCTCAAACTTCTTGCCTTCCGTGGGGACGACTGAACAGGGATCCTGATGAATAATGACATCTGAACCCGGAAAACGCCGCAAAATCGCCTGCTCTACCTGTTCAGCCACTAAATGCGCCTGAACGAGCGGCAGATTATCTTCCATTTCCAAATGAATCTGAATAAAGCGGGTCGGCCCTGACTGCCGCGTGCGGAGATCGTGCGCGCCGCTGACTCCCGGCCATGACGTCACGATATCAATAATTTCCTGTCGTTCCGTATCGGGCAGCGCGCGATCCAATAATGACTGCACCGCCTCATACCCCATACGCAACGCGCTATACAAAATATAGATGCCGATACCTAACGCAAACAGAGCATCCGCACGATGCCAACCGTACCAGGATAATCCAAGCGCGATAAGAATCGCTCCGTTCATCATAACATCAGACTGATAATGAAGCATATCCGCCCGTACCGCCTGACTTTGGGTCTTGCGTACCACCCAGCGCTGAAACGTGACCAGTATAATAGTGCATATCAGAGCGATGACGGTAACGCCAATCCCCACGCCGGGGTCGTTCATTGGCGTCGGCTTAATCAGATTCTGGATACTGGTCAAAAACAGAAACAACGCCGAACCGGAAATAAACATACTTTGCGCCAGTGCCGCCAGCGACTCCGCTTTACCGTGACCAAACGTATGTTCATCATCTGCGGGTTGCAGCGAATAACGCACGACCAACAAATTCGTCAATGACGCGGCAATATCCACCAGCGAGTCCACCAACGCCGCCAGAATACTCACCGATCCCGTATACCACCACGCAAAAATTTTGATCAAAAGTAACACTGATGCCATCGCTGTTGCCGCGATAGCCGCCCGGCTAACCAGCCGTCCATAGGTTTGATTCATAAATACTCCCGCTATCTTCTGCCGGTAGTATAACGGATGGTTTAAAACAGTAAGCTAATAACAGAATGACAAACTGGAGATAAAAAAAACCCCCACATCATGTGGGGGAAGACAGGGATGGTGATTTCATTTTCCCTGTAATCATTAGAAACATAAGGATTTGTTTCTTTCAGTGTCCACAAAGCGTCCACACATCGAGGACCGCGTCTATCAAACGCACCCAAAAACCCCTGCTTTTTTGCGGGGTTTTTTTCATTCCGCATTAGATCTTTTTTTCATTCTGCTGCGCCATGTTTTGCAAGACCATGAATTGAAGCAATCAACCTCCATCCCGCGCCTCGTAAGGCTTTGACATATCCGCGCCAAAAAATCACCGGATGCACCCGAATCATTTTGATCGTCACGGAAACTAAAACGATCCTTTTAAAAACATCATGTTATCCAGTCGGTTAGCGCCTGGCGGCGCGGCGACTTTTGCAAAGAGCTGCAAATATTTGCGCAGCGTGCAAACGCCCGCAGGATGCAAAAGCCCAGCAGTGGCGCAGGCTGGCGGGGTGCTTTGCTCAAAATTTCTTTTGCAAAATTTTTTAGATCCAAATAGCGCAGGCGGGTGCGGTGTAGCGCCGTTTCCGTCCTGGATCCGCTTCCGTCTGCCTGCTGTCGCTTACGCTGTGGGCCGCTGTTGAACGAACGAAAGAAAGGCCGCACGGTGGCGGCCTTTAATATTTGCGCCTGCTGTGGCGCGTTCTGTGGTGTCTGGTTAGGTGTGCGGTTATGCCGCTTTTTGTCAGGCTATCAGGGGACCGTATTTGCTTTTCAATTTGTCGGTTTTAGTGGCCGTTGCGCTGAACTGCGCAGCCTGCCCGCTGGCCCCCGTATTGGGGTGAGTATGTGACGCGGCAGTCTCTGCCAGTTCCCTCACCACGTCCAAGGTGTCGGTGAGTAGTGTCAGGACGTTAATCTCTTCGCTTCCCAGTTTTACCACCGGGGCAATCAGCTGTTGCGCCTGGGCCACGCTTCGGCGGATGCCGCTGATTTTTTCAGTCAGTGCGCCACTGACGTTTGACGTGACATTCCCTTTAACGTCGTCTGTAACATTGCCCGCGACGTCCCGTTTCACGTTCCGGCCAACACTGACGGAATTGTCCTTGCTGCAGGTTACTGTCAGGTTGCCGGATGTGCCGACGCTGTAATCCCCCTCGCTGATATGAACGACCGCCCCGGCCAGAAGTGTGGCCGTGCCAAGCACGGTTGTTTTATCCGTTGCCTGGACCGTAGTTTCACGGACAACCACTTTGCGGATCTCTTCGTCGGTGGTGACTTCGCGAATCATGGAGTTTTCGCGGATTGTCTGGTCTGTCTGGCGTTCCCAGTCTCCGGCAACCGTCACGCGCTGAGATACACCATCGCGCTGTTGCTGCAACTGCTCGCCGGGTTTAACTGCTGGCAGGTTATGACCCTCCGCCATAATCTGGCGCACAAATGGCTTATCCTGCCGCCCCTCCGCGAATCCTACTTCAACCAGCGTGCCAGGGGGCGGAAACTGAAACATTCCCGACTCACTGCCCGCCATTGGCACAGGTAGTGGAACGGCAGAATAAACCGGCGTATTTGCGGCGGGCTTGCCGTCTTCGTCAAGCAGCTGGAGATCCACGGCATAGCGCGGGCGGAATGGATCGGCAATATTTCCCCGTGAAACATCCTCGCTTGGTGCTTCCACCCTGGCGAACTTTGGAAGATGCAGGCCGCTTGCCAGCTCCGGGAATGCGTTTTCAATCTGCCGCTGAATCGGTGATTTTTGCAACGGCTGGCCGTTGGCTTTGTTGCGGGGCTGCCAGGTGATTGCCATATCGTCGTTATTTAGCCGGACCTGGTTCAACCGCTGGCCGTTCACCTCAGCACCAGGGCGCAGGCTCTGAATCATCGGCACAACCATTGAATTGCCGCCTGCCGATGCCTGGCTAAATTCGTGCGGGATCTCTACTGGTTTACCCGCAAAAAGACTATGCTCCGCAGCGCCGACGAAGACATCCCCGTCCGGCAGCTGATACCAAAGATAATCCGTCACTGTAAATGCGCGGCCCAGACTGGCAAGAAGCTGATAGCCCGTGCCGCTATGCGTAAAGTGGGGGATCGGTTTATCTGCATAAGCAGCGCCGACCGGCGTTGTGACGGTCAGCCCGCTTTGCTCACTTATCCAGTCAGTAATCTGGCGAAGCGTTGGATGCTGGAAAGAACACGGCCACAATTTATCAAAGATGCCGACAAGCTCACGCACGAACAACCGGCATGTTCCATTATCAGCAGGCTGTGACCGTTCGACATACCCGGTAAACCAGCGCAGGACCAGACCATCATAGCCAACATCGATACGCACCATTTTGCCAGTGTAATCTGTCTCTGTCCCCGCAGTAATAAACCCCCGACCGCACGCGTTCAGCTCCAGCACGATATTGCAGTCAATCAGATGGACCGGATCAGTGGAAAGGTACAGGCGTTTAATTGGTTTCATCGTTTAATTACCCCAGCGCATCGTTGACCGGCTTTAAGACCTTTTCTTCAAACCAGCTCATTTTGTCGGCTGGCTCATCAGCACCGGCAGCCGAACCCGCGCCCTTTGACCCCGTTTGCTTCGTGCTGGCCGTCGCGTTACCTTTTCTGGCCTGTCGTTTTTCCGGGACGCTGCCTTTTTCACGCAGGGTGAAACTTACCTGCCAGGCAAGACGATCCTCCTGCGGTACGGCATCAATCTGACCGGTGAACGTGGCTTCACGAAGATTAATAGCCGTTGCCGTCGCATTGGCGACGCGGTACTTTTTCAGTGCTCCGCTGGCTTCGGTTGCGGATGCCAACTGGAAAAGCCGCTGTAAAACGGCTTCGTCGTCGAATGTCACCAGACCCGACACACGCAACTCTTTGGCCTTGATACCCTGTTCAGCATTGGCCGTGCTCGATGTCTGGCCCGACTGGTCCTTTTCCTGAAACTGCATGGAAGGTGAAACCAGCATGTTCTGCATGGCGATCCCTTCACCATCAAGCGCGAGTAATGCGGTCTGGCTCATGTAGCATCTTCCCTAAGTCAGATAACGAATCCCCGATAAACATCATCGCGGCGGTATGCACTGCCGTTGTTTGCGGGATGCCTTTCAACAATTCAGTGGCAGCAACGGCATAACTCCCGCTGTAACTGAATGAAAAAATATTCGCACTGGCGGCTTTCAAGTCTTCCAGTCCCTGGCTGAGTGAGGACAGCAAACCGGCCCGTTCCTGAATAAATCCCGTAATCTGATTTTTTAGATCTGTTGTGGTGGTACTGACTGCGGCGGCCAGCTGCGCGGCGGCAACACGCTGGGCATTCAGCGCCAGCCGGTTGGTTGAGACTGATAACGGCGCACTGGCAGGCAATACATCGTCTTTAACCGGCAACTGCATTTTTACCGTGCTGAGTTCTGCGGCGGCGGCTGCCATGCGGCTTACCTGCGTAAATGCGGGGGCCGGAAATACGGTGGACAGTTTATTCAGCCCCTGCATAAAAGCATCATGGGTATTCTCCGCCACCATCATGACGATAACATCACCGCGACCGCCAGCGAATAACAGCTTTTTAGCAAGGTATCCCATCGCATTGGCCGGACTGAGATAACCGCCTGAATCCGTGTTCTGTCCCAGCCCGTAAACCCAGGGATGCGCTGGCACAATGGAACAGGCCAGCGCCACCATATCGTCAGCAATCTTTACAACCGATTCACGCCACATCGCCCAGAACCTCCGGCCAGTTAATATCTGGCGCATCGGCAGGATTAATACGATTGATCAGAACGCGGTGTTTTTTCCACTCCAGCAAAAGCGCCGCTTCCGAATCTGTCGCAATACCCAAATCAACAGCATCCTGTAGCGGTCCAATCTTTGATGCAGCCAGCGTCAGAAGACCTTCTTTTTGCTGCGTCGCCTGAGTAACCTGCGCCACTTTTTCCGCCTCCGTGTCGTGTACCCATTTTTTCCCGTCCCATTTCACAAAATGGCCTTCGGGCGCAATGGAAACAACATCATCAGGTAGTGCGCCTAGCTGGTTAATTGTGATGGCTTCCCCCGTTTTGATGTTGTAGACAACTTTCCCTCGATGGTCTTCAACAAGTGACCATTTTTCTGACTCAGAATTAAATACAGCGACGAATCCATCCTTCGCTGCTGGCGGTGCAATATCTGTACTGTACGCGGGCAATCCTGTATTTGCCGGAATATATGCATCACCTGCCCCAATAAATTCGTTTGTATCTGAACGCAGATTGAAAATTTTAATTGTCTGCGCTTTGCTGCTCATTTTAAAAGTCATTATGCCAGCCTCACAATATAGTTAAACGCGATATTCTTCACTGTGGTTTCCGCATTACCGTCTGCGTCCACAATAACGACGTGTCCGTGTGGACCTATATACATCGTGTGCTCGTGTCCTCCGATATAAACTGTATGCGCATGGTCGCCAGCGGCCTGTGTCCACGCACCACCTCCAGGCTGAAATGAGGTGTGATTGGAATCTCCCCAGTATGAATTGATATAACCGCCGAACTGGTGAGTATGGTTGCCCGTGGTATTGGTCGATTTCGTACCGTAATCAAATGACGACGTGCCTTTCGTTCCCAGATCGGTATCCAGCGCCCGCGCGCCGTGGCTGTGCGATTTGTTACCGTCCATTTCCTGAGACAGTACAGCCCGCCCGCTGGCGGGCTTACCTTTGATTGTCCAGCCTCGCATGTCAGGGATGACACCGGACGGATACGCTATAGCCAGTAACGGGTAAGCAGATTTATCAAATGCTTGCCCCTGCATCAGGGCGTAACCGGCTGGAGTAGCATCAGACGGCCATGCAATCGCCGCCCCTACTGGATGCGAATCCGGTGGCGGGTTTAGTGTGGTGTAGAGCATTGCCCATTCGGACCACTCAGCCTCGGCGTTATCTCTGTGGCTGCGAATATATGCAGGCGCAGGAGCACCATTAACCCCGCTCCATCCGATCAATATCTCCCCGTCACCGGTTCCGGTCAGACGTAAAATATTCCCGTATTGTGTTGGATAGCCATTGTTGTAAACCTCGCCCATTATCAGGCCGCTATCGCTGCCTCTTGTCGCACCAGTCAGTGCCGGAAGCGCACCGCGTGATGCCAGTCTGTTCGCTGCAACAGCCGTACCGTTGGCAGGAAGTGCTCCGATATTACGCACAAATAAACTTTTGTCCGGAATGTCATCGCCGTTCTGGTCTTTAACCAGTCGCTTATCTGCGTTGTCATTAGCCGCTTTTACTGCCTTTGGCGTGGCGGCCAGCTTTTCGGAATCGCTGTCTATTGCACTGCTTAACTGCACAAATCCTTTTTCATCGGTTGATGCATCAGGGTGATTGCGCGATTTTTCATGCTCACTCAGCGCATTGCTGGCCGCCTGGTCGTTAAGCGTGCCTTTCGGGCGCAGGTCTGTGATATTTCCGGCAGCATCAATACTCGCCACCGCAAAGACATAATGCTGTACACCGCCCAGCACATAATCGGCAAGATCTGCGGCAACGATGATTTTGCTCTGTACTGCCCATTCGCTCGTTAACGTCCCGGTCCAGCTGACATCAAGCCAGACTTTTGTCGGCTTCGCAGATGCGTTGATGTTCAGGTCTGCGGGCAATTCAGTGCGTAACCCGGCGACGTATCCCACCCCTTTTGTGACAAAGAACTGATTACCGGACTTTGCGACCAGATAACCCGAATCAAAGAATGCCGCGGCACCATACAGATCGATATTTTCGCGGCGCTGGCGTTCATCCATTGCCGAAAGGCGGGCAGTGAAATCAATCTGCCATGTCTCTGCCGGGGTGGTAATTTCTGTTGCTTCCCTGGCTCCGCTGTATTCCATCAGCATGGAACGAACCAACACGTTTCCCTGCTGGCCGTTCGCATTTTTAATTTTGCGCTGAGTCGGGGCGTGAATAATCATCGCCAGTGTGCCGGTGGCTTTATTTGCCAGCCCGATCCAGTTGAAATTATAATCGCCCACATCCGCCCCCAGCGTGACGGAATAAACGACAGAATTTTCATTCACAACGCCGGTTTTACTTACCGGCAGGCGATCAACAATTTTATCCGCTGCGGGCATTGTCTCGGTATTATCAATCGGTTTATCAGCATCCAGTCCCGGAATATACGCGAAAATAAATTCATCCAGCGTGACGGGCTGATTATTAATTGCCTGCTGGGCTTTCCACTCTGTAAATGCTTTTGTAATAACAGCCTGTGACATAGGTCTTTCCTCTACTTCAAACTTGCGCTGTATGTTGCTTCTGGCTGGTTATTCACATCACCCAGGGTGGCAGGCCAGCAAATATATTCCCCCTGATACCAGCCAATATTGATATTCAGCGGCAGGGCGGTGATCACTTCAAACTGGTAACGGCGGCATGTGCGCCCGTATTTGCGGATGATTTCCAGCAGGAGATCGCCATTTTCCGCAATCTGGCTGTTTGTCACCCGAACGACGATCACGTCCCAGTCGAGTCCGTCCTGTCGTTCCAGTAATTCAACGTAACCAATCCCCAGTCGCTCAAAAATGGCAATAAAGCCCGCCACCTCTCCAGCCTGCTGCGCATTGATAAATGCGTAATTCACCCGTTTGCGAAAGATGTCGAGCGGTTCCCCCTTAAACCGATCGATGTCGCGTTCCCAGGCAATCAGGTTTAACAGCGGTTCTGGGCAGACCAGCGGGTCAAACTGCTTTAACGGCCAGGTGATCCACCCGTACACCTGCGACCAGAACTTCACGCAGGCCCGCAGCAGCCTGGTGGGGTCGCCTTTGTTCAGCCACGACGGCAATTTCAGACCGGCAAGCAACTTTGAAAACTCAGTCATTTTCAATCTCCACCGTTAACCCTGACAGGCGCGGGACTGACAGTTCGCTGACAATATCCGTCAGTGAAAAATGCAGTGAATCGACAACCGGAAAAGCCTTGTGGATCTCGCGGCCCAGATTCGAAAAGGAATAGCGCGAATAGGGCTGCGTCTTTTTAACGTCGTAATTGGCGTTCTCTCGAAACGCGCAACGAATCAGGTCGGTAATACCGGTTTTTAACGCGCTCAGGTCTTCCGCCTCCATGTTTTCCACGCTTTTGACGTAGACCGTAACCGCCAGGGTGTGGCTGGTTTCCGGCATGGCATAACACTGCAGATCATCACCGTGTCCGTGGTGGCCCTGGGTATTCACATAGTCGTTAACCGCATCAATAAAGGGCTGTGATATTTCGCCGCTGTCCAGTAACAGGTAAGCATTTGCCGTACCCGGCCCACGCGGGGCATCGTGCAAAAAGTAAATGCGATCAACGCTCAGGCCCAGCACGCTGGCAATCATGCTGCGGTAGATAGCGTCAGAATGGTAATTGCCTACCAGATTAAACTGGTTGCGGGTGCGGTCGCGCAGCTCGTCGTCGCTTTCCTCGTTAGCCCCTGGCGTAATCAGCCATTCGTCCTCATTGACCGCACTGGCGATCCCAGCCACCGCAACGGGTAAGATCCGGTAATAGCCGGGCGCAAGGTTATAGCCGCTGCCGGTGCCGGTCGCCGTGACGGGAACCAGCCCGCTTTCAACCCCGGCTGGCAGCGTCACGTCTTCATTCACCGCCAGCACGTAAACCACGCCGTTAATACGCTCGGTTTGCACCTGGGTTCCGGCAGGCACGACGACCACATCCGCCGCGTTCAGCTTGTAGAATCGCAGCACGCCAGCGGCAGCGCTGGCCGGTTTAGGCACAATATGGACCGCCCAGGCCAGCAGGCGCAGCATGGGACCGGTGGCCGTCGCGACAAACATATTGCGCAGAACCACATCGATCAGCGCCGCCCGCAGCCATAACACCGGCGTGGTGACAATTTTCGAAATCAGCCGCCAGAAAGGTGACATTCTCGACGTATTTGTGACGAACCCTTCCGCCTGCACGGTGGCTTTAAACGCTGCCGTAATTTCGGCCTCTGTCGCGGGCATCCCGCTGTCATTCAGTACCTTTTCAAAATCAACGTCGGGTTTCTCAGTCATAGTTAACCTCTGTACTGACAGGGCCGAAATCGTAGGTTTCCGCCGTGATATACAACCGCGAAAGGGTTTCTTCGGTGATCACTATGGTGCCGGGGACCAGACGTTCGTCGCTTTCCACCAGTAAGGACAGTTGCGTCAGCACGTCACCGCGCATTGTCGGGCTGCGTTCACCGATCAGGCGGGTGGTGATACCGCTTTCCAGAATGCTGTGAATAATGTCCTGGGTGATGCTGTCGCGGTTATCGCAACGGCGCGGCTCGTTGCCGCTGTCCAGCGTGAAATCACCGTCAGTGATCAAAAGGTCGATGTATAACGGTTCGGTACTCATCCTGCGTTAAGCTCCTGCCATTCAGCCAGCTGGGCCGGGGTGATTCCATTGGGGGCGTTGATGTAGGTATCGCCCCACGATTTACGGTTATCCACGGCGGTTTTGCTGTCGGTTTTAACCTGACTCATCAGGCCGCCGCGTGGGATGTCTGCATTAATTCGGTTCCCCGTCAGCACGGACGGGCTGTTCAGCTTCGACGAACCTGCAGCACTGTCAGGAATGACCGCGTTTGCCGGAACGGCAGCCGCTGCCGGTGGCGAAACGGTTTTCAGGTCGATATTGACGCCGGGGATCTTGTTTAACTTCTCAACAATCCAGTTATAGGTAGACGCAAAGGTATTTTTGAGGACGTCAAAAAGTTTGCTGAATACCCCGCCGATGGTCTGTGCGAACCCTTCAAAGGTGGCGAGCGGGGAAAGACCAGCAAAGAAATCAACCACCACGGCCCAGCCGTCAGTGATGGATTGCCAGACCTGCGCAAACACCTGGCCCACCTGTTCAGCGACGGACATCACCCAGGCAAAAGCCGCCGTATCCATGATCGCTGCCGCCAGTTCTTCCCAGTGGGTGACGACATACCAGACCCCCACGGCCAGAAGCGCCAGTCCGGCAATAATCAGGGTGATCGGACTCATCAGGAATTGCATTGCAGCCCCGGCAAACATGGTCGCCGCACCGTAAACCCGCATGGCAATGGCCCCGGCCTTTAACGCGATATTCCATGCAGCAAGCGCGATGCGGCAGACACCCGTCCACAGCGCCAGTAATTTTGACTGGATCCACAATGCGGCCAGACCAATGCGGGTTGTCAGCAGGGACGGACGCAACAGGTTGAGCGTCCATAACAGGAGTTTCCATGCACCGCCCAGCACCTTAGTGATTGCGGCCAGCCCCGTCATGGTGAAGCCAAAGACCCCCATCACGATATTGACCGCCGCCCCGGCCAGCCCGAAGGACAGCACGCCCAGGGTGATGTAACCCAGCCAGCGGGCAATATTCGGGAACATATCAAGCCAGCGGGCAAATTTTGCCCCCACGTCGGCAATACGGTTCATCAGCGGCGACAGGATAGGGATCAGCGTGTTACCAATCGCCACGCGAATGGCAAAGAATGTCGCTTTGATACGCTCCCACGGCTCGGCCATTCGTTCGGCCATTTCCTGGGCGCGTTTCATCCCGTCATTTCGGCCCAGCTCGGTAATGCTGCGGTTTAATTTATCCTGCTGGCCGTAAAGCTTTTTGATAACGTCAGCACCGCCACCGAACGCGGCGTCCAGCGCCTGCTGTGCCTTGACGTTCCCTTCAATGCTCTGCCCGTATTTGCTCTGGAGTTTTTGCAGAATGTCACCCATCGGCAGCATTTTGCCGGTGGCATCGACAAAGCTCATACCCAGCTTTTCAGCGGCAGCCGGGGCGCTGCGTAAAAACTGCTCGTAGATCCCGCTGGCCTCAGTACCCAGCGTGCGCGAAAGCGTACCCAGGACGGCGAACTGTTCATCCAGGCTGACGCCAAAGTCAGCACCGGCGCTTTTCGTCCCCTCGATAAGCTCCTGCATGGTCTGCATTTTCACGCCGAAGTTTTGCACCATGTACGCCGTTTTTCCTGCCAGTTCTTCGGCAAAACGCACATGGCCCAGACTGGACAACTCCGCGTTGAAACGTGACGCCATTGCGCCGATGTATTCGCCCGCCTCTTCGCCGCTGGCCTTGACGCCTGCCGCCAGGGTATTGGCCGCGATGGTGACGCGGGGCAGGTCCATATCGGACAGGCCCGCCATTGCGCCTTTCATCGCGTAACTTGACCGGACCACATCAACGGCCCCTTTGCCGTAGCGCATACTGAATCGCATGGCTTCGCCGGACAGACGTTTCAGCGCATCCTCTGCCACGCCTTTGGAACCCACTTCTGCAAGTGCGGCGTTCATCTCATACGCCGGACCCACCACGCCCGCGATGGACTGTGCCACGCCCCAGACAGCCGCCGCACCGATCCCGATTTTTGTAAAAGACGCCTGCGATTTTTCAGCAAAGCCGGACAGCGAAGACTGGGCCGTCTTTAACGGCCGCGTCAGCTTGTCAATCAGGCTCAGGGTAAAATCCAGGTGGCTCATATCAGTTTCCGTTAAATGCGATGGCTATCCCTTCCGCCGTCTTGCTGGCGCGGGTCTGGGCGAAATACTCGTCCAGCCACAGGGCGCGGGCGATGCTTTCTTCGTCGTCGGCTTCGTGCGGGAGGTAGTAGCGGCGCAGGGCAAGGTATTGCTCCAGGGCATTTGTGCGAATGGCCGCCACCCGCGCCGTCAGTTTTTTACTTCGATCTCAAGTTTTGGGGAGTAAATCTCGTTAACCTTCTCGACGATCTGCATTTCGCAACCCGGATAATCTTCCATCAGCTTGTTAAGCGCCTCTTTACACTCGGCATCAACAATGCGGCCCAGATACGTCACCATAGGGGCAACCTTATTGGTCATGGTCATTTCGTTAAGCAGGTTGTTAAACGCGGTTTTATTCGGCTCAAAGCTCAGATTTACGCCCGCCACGGTCATGGCGATTTTTTTCGGTTTACTCATTGTGCTAATTCCTTACGTTGTCGAATGATGCCCACCAGGGCGTTATGTCGGGCGGCGCAGTCGGTATACATCTGCCGGTAGGCTGTCAGCGCCGCGTCAAAGTCATTTCCGGTCGGTCCGGCCAGACGTGGCAACGTGACCGGGCAAAGTGTCAGCTGGTTTTCCTGATAATTTTCGTTCGGCTTGATCTGCACTTTCGTTGAACAACCGGACGTAATCATCAGAAGCACAAACATTGCTAAAAACCGGTTTAATGGTTTCCGTGCGGATAACCCGTTCCGTGTGAATTTCATTGGCCCTCAGCTCCGCGAGTTTTGCTTCCAGCGCTTCACCAGACTGTTGCGTCACCTCAACAACAATCTGGCGCGTTTGTTCTGCCGCTTCACTGGCAGCGAGTTTCAGCTTTGCGTCGTGCCAGTCATGCGCCTGCCAGCCCGCTGACATTGCAGCGACCAGAATCAGCAAAAGACCCAGCAAATTGCGCATCAGCGAACCCCGTTATGCTCAAGACTGAAATGGTTCCCGTCCGGCTTACTGAAACGGCCCCCCCACGATCCGCCGATAGATTCCCAGTATTCGCCCAGGGGGCGATAGGCGGCGCTGTTGGTCTGGTACTCGCCATTAACAAACAGGTTAAAATCCACCGCCAGGCGCTGGGTATGCAGGCTGTTAGCAATGCCGCTCCCTTTTTTTGCGTTAAGCGCGGCCTGTTCTGGCGTGCGGTACGCTTCGCCAAACGTCAGGCGATAGCCCTTTTCTTCGGCAAAATGAATCAGGTTGGCGATCATCACCGTGAAAAGTTGCTGTTTTTCACTCAGTTTCATTGCGCTTGTTCCCCCATCGCTTGATATACATGTCCAGGCAGCGCTTTAACCCCGCCTCAATAAACGCGCTTCCCAGAATGCCCAGGGCGCAGGCCAGCCCAATGACGACCAGT
This sequence comes from Salmonella sp. 32031103-2018-00083-FB-01-SM-01, assembly GCF_017571995.1. NCBI lineage: Bacteria > Pseudomonadati > Pseudomonadota > Gammaproteobacteria > Enterobacterales > Enterobacteriaceae > Salmonella > Salmonella sp. 32031103-2018-00083-FB-01-SM-01. Next base: position 83,630 of record NZ_JAGEQL010000008.1, on the reverse strand, counting down.
TCCGGCATATCGGGGAATTTCAGCAGCGGGATTGCGGCCAGCGGTGCGACCGCAGATCCCAGAATCATCCGCCCGACCAGCAGGCGGGTTGTGATTCGCTCATTGCTGACCATCAGTTGCCCCAGGCCAATCACGGCCCCGATAAGCAACAGCTTTTCAAGTAGTGACGTTTCTCCGTTCATCATCGTGTCAGCCTTTCAAATCGCGAGTGTCGCGGGCTGACAGGTACGGCACGCCGTCAATCGCGACAAAGTCCGGGCTTGTCACCATGAATTTAATTTTCTTCGTGGTTTTGCTGGCCTCGTTGGGGTTGATGTTGACGATGTCGGACAGCGTCGGAACGCAGCCAAACACCTCGATTTTTTCTTCGTCGTCCCCGGCGTTGGCGTAGAACAAAAAGTCCTTTGCCGGAATGGCTCGCCAGGAACCTGCGGCGCGGGCCACGGCGGTAAACTTTTTAAAGTTCTGGGAATCGACTTCGACTTCCACATCCGCCGAAACGGATCCTTTCGTGTGCCCGTTCGGGATGCCACGCGACTGCGCAACCGCGCTGTTGTCCGTAATGGTGACGGTGGCGTTTTCGACGTGAATCATGATGCTGTCGTAGTTCACATCGAACGATCCGCCGCTGATACGTTCAGTCATTGATTAGCTCTCCAGTGAGGTGTCCAGTTCGATGCTGACGCTGATTTCTTTCGCGCTCTCATATGGTCGAACCACAAGGTAAATCTGTACCGCTTCGCTACTGGTCCAGGTGATGGTGATGTCACCGTCCTTTGGCGGCTTCACTTCGCCCGGAAATTCGACGCCATTGATCTGGGTTGAAATCGCCATTTCACGCAGCGGCTTGCCGAAATAGGTTTCATGCGCGGCGATGCTGCCCGGTGTGCTGTTCAGCGAACGATCGGCAATTTTAGGGATTGCACGCAAACGGACACGGCGGGAGGCTTTATCAACCACGCGCACGTTTTCAATCACCTGATAATCACCGCCTTCAACGTCCAGGGTGCGACCGTCAGCCCAGTAGATGCCGTCATAATCGTGATACCACATCGGCACGCTGTAGCGGTTCGCCTGCAAAGACTGCAACACGGCCAGATCAATTTCTGCGCCCGTCCCGTCCACCGGCAGGCCATCGCGCCCCAGCGCGGTGACTGCGCCGGTTGCAACGCGGGCGGGGCTGTCTGCCACCGTCACCGAACGGTTACACAGGCGACCGACCAGGACGCCGGGTTCGTTGCCCCACAGACGCGGGACCAGTTGCACCCCAGGTGATGCAATACCGTCCTGGAGTGTTGCCAGGCGCGTCACATAGTCGCTCCATGCTTCGTCCTTTTCCGGCCCGCCCACAGCAAGAGCAAACCAGATAAAACGCCCAAAACTGGCCTGTAAGGTGACGCGCATTTCCGTTGCGCGGTTAATGGTGGCTGCGTCGGCGGTATCAAATGCCAGGACAACCCCTTCCACGGATGCCACGCTCTGGGCCTGTTTGACCGCGTTCATCCAGTCTTCGTCTGGTTTGTAGCCCTCGGCGCCCTTGTCTGGCTCTGCCAGCACATGCACGTAAGCAAACCAGTTCTGACCGGCGTTATTGGCCGCTGCGGCTACCATATTTTTTAACGGGCTGTCTTTGTCGCCCAGGGCTTTATCCAGATCGCTGCCGGTATTCAGCGACTGGGTTTTCCCGATGTTAGTGTCGCCGTAACCCACAAAGAGGATGACGCGCTCGACGTCGTTCGTTGTGCCGTTGAAGCGGTTTTTCTGACTGACGTTGACATTCGGCCAGGTCATTTTTACCCCCTGATTTGCTGCGCGTTGACGTCCCAGCCGAAGCCGATTGCCTGCATTTGCCGCGCAATAATTTGGTTAAATTCGTCGTTGCTCACCCCCAGAAAAACGCGCCCAGGAATATCAATGGTCCATGTGCGTTTTGAGGGTGTGCCTTTCAGTTTTCGAATCAGTAATCCCGCCTGGGCCATGCTCATGGTTTCCATGATTTGCTTGCTGGACGGCTTAACCCAGCGCTTACCCTTGCGGGTTTTGTAGCCAAGCGCCCGCAGGCGCTTGGCCTGTCTCGGTAGCGCTGGCTTGTCAGCCTGCGGCTTGCGCGGGGCGTTACTGGCTTTCATCTGGATCCTTGCACCGTCCTGCTGGACCGCACCGACCAGACCCGCCGCAATGGGCTTCGTCCCGTTCCGGTAGTTCCCGCCCTTGAGGTAAATTCTTACCCCCTGAATCTCCGGCATTTCACGCACGGCCAGCAGTTTTGGCAGCCCTTTTAACATCTTCCCTTTGCCACGCTTGCGCGGCTCCCACGGCGTACCGTCCGGGGCCGCCTGCTGGCGCTGGTGACGTTTTGCCGCTGTGACAATGCCCAGCTTTGCAATACGCCATAAAAGGCGCTGGCGCTTACGCGGGGGAAGGTCAGCTTTTGCCAGCGTTTCCCGCATCTGCTTTAGCTGTTGTTGGTTCAGCTCCCCACGGATCACGACGCGTCACCACGCTGGACAATAAATTCCAGTTGCGACGCCTCCCAGATTTCGGGATTTACGATGTCCCATTTCTTACCCTTGAAGGGGATCGGCCCTTTTTCCACTTCACGCAGGACCAGCGGATCAACCAGCGGGACAACCACATCCAGAATGCATGACCCTTCGTCGTCGAACTCCGGATCCACGGTGGGATCGGCTAACTTCAGCTCGTCGCGCAGCTCGTTGGCGAACTCATCCACCCAGGCCAGCACCAGGGCATAAATCAGCCCCGGCGAATATTTGCGGTAGGGGAAGTCATCCCACGACAAACGGGCGGTGTAAGTCAGCACTCCGATCCGGCGCTGGTTGTTCCCCAGCGCTTTGGCGTTGCGTACCAGCTCGCAATCCTCCATTGAACTGGAAAACATCTGCATGGCATCAGGCGGCAGATTTGCCGTAATAAACGCCGTCAGGCTTTCAAGCTGGCTCATATCAAATGCACCCCAACGCGTGGTTGTCGCAGCATGTTTCGCATCACGTTGGCCGCCTCGGCCAGCAGGCTGGCGCGGGTGTCCTGGCTTTCCTGCCCCGGATGCGATTCACGCCGCCCGATGGTGGCGAACTCCCCCAGTAAATCGGCCTTTGCGCGGGCGTAGACCGCTTTTTTGTACTGGGCTGTTAACTGGGTTTCGTTGCCCATCTTTGCACCCGGTACATCTGCGGCCCGCTCGCAGGCTTTCGCGCTCCAATACGTCACCACGTCGGCCAGCGCGTCGTTTACCTCCGCAATGGCGGCCAGCAGGGCCACGCCTGCCGTTTCTGGCGGCAGGTCAGCGGGCAGCGTGCGCACCTTCTGAAACTCGGCCAGATCCAGATCGGGCCAGAACGCCACGCCGTTGGTGATCGCTGTTGGCGTCACCGTCACCGGCTTGCCGCTGATACTGAAACTTGGGCCACTCATTGGCGTACCTCGGTTTTGCAATAGAAACGGGCTAACGGGTTCCACGGCCAACAACCGCATGGTTGATGCCTCCCCCGCGCCCGTCCCGGCTGGCGGGAGTCGTTAAAGCTGGGTCAGGCCGTTAATCCGGGCGCGGATTTTTTCGCGCATGGTCTTAACTCCGGCGTTTTTGTTGTACGCCGCCGCCTGGGCCAGCAGGGCGTCGGCCTGCTCCAGCGTATTCACATCATCCACGGCAGTGGCACGCGGCTGGCCCTTCTCGTCGCGCAGCAGGTAAAGACCGGCGAACTTGAACCACTTCGCGTTAATGTCTTCGTGCAAACGCCACTTTTCGCGGATGTTTTCAAACGTGCGGCTGAAATAGGGTTCGATGCTGTGACCGGCTTCCGCCTGCATGATCGCCCACTCCAGCACCGTGTCGGCCACAAAGGCTGGCAGGTTGCTTTTGAAGTTTTCCGGCGTGGCCTGGTTCTCACTGATAGCCACGTCAGCCCAGTCCAGCGCCTTGCCCATTTCCCCCGTATCGAACAGCCAGATCACGCAGTAAACCAGGGCCGGATTGGCAAAGCGGGCATCACCGGCAAGATATGTCTCAACGGTCGGCATCCAGCGCGGCAAAAGGACATCGCGCTTCATGTCCATGCGTTCTGCACGCGTCAGACTACGAAGCCGTTCAACATCCTTTTTCAGCTCCAGCATTTGAATGTGAAAGCTGACCGGCGATGCCGTCAGGGCTTCGCACTTATCCAGTGCCTTTGCGGCTTTCACGCGTGCTCGGTGTCGCTGACACGGGGTCATAGCCATTTTTACGCGCCCCCTCCTGGTGCAACTTCGCCGGTCGCAAGGGTGATTTTGTCGAATGCCGCGTACAGCTCGTCATGCTCGACGCCGTAACCTTCCATGCGCAGATAGTTATTCTCGAAGCGCTTGCGGTCGTCGTTCCATTCCGCTTTACGCTTACGTGTCCCCTGCTGGGTGTAGATATGCAGGTTGTCCAGCGTGGTGACGATAAGGCGGCCCTCCGGCATAAACGGTGGGGTGTACACGGTACGGCCAGCAATCTGGCGGCCAATAAGCTGCGCGGCGACTTTCTCAGTCGGGCGATCAATCTTATTCATCATCGTGGTGGCGTCGTTGCCGATAAGGTCAGCGGAAGCCAGCACAACCAGGCGCGGGTCATTGCGGAATGGCTCATAAATGCAGGTGTGTACCAGGTCAGTGACTGCCGCATCCAGACCAATAAAGTCAGCACCCGACGCGCCGATAGTGACGGCATCAGAAATAATCTGTTCAGACGAACGGGCCTTAACGATTTGGTGCCAGCCGATGTTAACGTCTTCGCCGTTCGGGTTGGTTTCCGGGTCGGTGTCGTCTGCAACACTTGTACCGTTAAACGCCACGCGCAGCATATCCAGCGCGAATGACTCGTTGCTGAATGCCTGAATACGCTGGAAGAATTCCTCTTCACTGCCCGCGTTAGCCCAGACAACCAACAGGGAGTAAGGCAGATACGAACCGGAATCCGTTTCTACAAGCTTGTATTCATTCCCGGTAACACCCAGGGGGCGAGAGAAACGACCATCCTTTTTGCGCCCGGTATAAATACCCGGCTTACCAGTACTGACCACCTGGCCGGTGATCTGATCCACATCCAGCACGTTAGGCAGCAGGCGCAGGAACTCAGATTGTTGCAGCAGAGCATTGCGCAGCTGGGTTTCTTTCGGATTGGTCAGCGAGAAGTAGCGCGACGTGTCCACCTGGCCGTTAGCTTTTGCCAGGCCAGCAGTAAACTTACGCAGCATCTGCTCTGCTTTTGGGGTTAATTGCATAATCTCTTATTCCTGAAAAAGTTGGCGATTACATGAATTCAAACGGTTCTTTGCTTCCGCCTGGCGCACTGCCGGGGCGGCGCGTATTACCGTTTTCCATCGCTGACAACTTGGTCAGGACGGTAGTCAGCTGCGTGGCAAGGTTGTCCATCTGGTTGCCAGCTGGCTGGCGACGGGCGGAAAAGTCACGGCGACGGCTGGCGCGTGGGCGCTTCGCTGGCGTCACATTGAATGACTTCATGACTTTTGCCAGGTTGGCTTTGGCGGCGCTGAATTCTTCCGCTTTGACTTCGTCTTCCGGGTTTTCGATAACGTCCTGTGCCAGCTCGGCCACCTCGTCGGCAGCATCAGCGATCTGGGCGGCAACATCTGCCACCACATCGGCGGCCTGTTCTGGCGTATCAACCGTGTCAGCGTCACCCGCTGCGGCGTCTTTACCGCTTTTAAGCAGATCCAGCATTTGCTGAATGAGCGCTTTTAATTCTTCCATTTTTTCTCCGTCGCCCTCGGTGGGCTTATCAGTGTTTGGCTCTGGCGTTGGCGTAAAATCTTTACTGGCCGAAAATAAACGCGACCAGAAAGAATCTTTTTTATCTGGTTTACTTGTCTGTAATTTCCCTAAGCTGAATGTTTCCAGACTCCCGCGCTCGGCGTCTTTTTCTTCACCGGCTAAAACAAATTTAAGTTTTTCCGTTCCCAGACTTGCCGGAATATCCGTCACAGCAAGCCCAAAAAGATATTCACGACCACTACCTGCAAAATCAGTGACAAATTCTGCTGACGTAAATAACTTTTGCCCCTGCCGATTGGCTTCAATTAAAAATTGATTCGGAATTAACTGGGCATATAACTTCGTGACATCACCTTCCGTTTCCACTTTCAGCGCGTCCACTTCCCCCAGATTGCAGGTAAACTCACGCTCGCTGATATCGTATTGCGGGTGGTGCGGCCAAATCATGGCGGTATAGGTTTTGCGGGTGTAGGTTTCTGCCGCATCAATCAACCATTGCGGTTCAATGGTGCGACCGTCCACAGCCTGTCCAGATGTGGCAATACATAGCCAATCCGTGCGGTAATGAGATTGCGGCATAACTGACCTTTAATAATGAATTTAAATAACAATGATTCGTTTGTGGTGGTCAGTATTGCGAATTGATTAAAACAGCGCGACCGCTTTATTTCTTATGTATTCGGTTATAACTGGATAACCACTTTTTACCGATAATTAATTATCAATTCCGCAAAATAATCCCGCCATAATAGCCGCATGGCTAAATATTCCGATGAATTAAAAGAAGCGGCCCGCACGCTTTATATAAAAAGCTGGACGCCGAAAGATATTGCGCAGGAACTGAATATTCCACCGCGTACAATTTACCACTGGGCTGACGTCGGGAAGTGGGCATCACTGCTGCCTGTTGAATCGGTGGAAAATGTCATCGCCCGCCGTATCGACCAGCTCTCCCGCCGCGAGAAAAAAACAGCACTGGAACTGGAAGAACTGCGCGATCTGATTGCTCACCATGTGAAACTCATGGCGCAGCGCAACAAGCACGCCGAAAAGCTGGCAGAAATTCAGGCTCAGAAAGCGGCTTATGATGGTGAAGGGTACTGCCTCAGCAGCGCAGGCGGGGAACCAGGGGAAAGAAAGCGCCGGTATAAGAAAAACGACGTTTCCGGTATTACAGCGGAAATGCTCGACACCTGGGCGCGGGAACATCTCTTCGAGTACCAGCTGCACTGCCGCGAACATAAAGGCGAAGACTGGCGATTCATTCTGAAAAGCCGCCAGGTGGGTATGACCTATTATTTCGCCTGGGAAGCATTCGAAGACGCCGTCATTACCGGTGATAACCAGGTCTTTTTCTCTGCAAGCCGCTCCCAGTCGGAAATCTTCCGCGAATACATCGTCCAGATCGCCCAGAACCATTTCGGCGTGACGCTGACGGGTAAAAATATCCGCCTCAGTAACGGCGCAATACTGCGCTTTTTGTCCACGAACGCCAGCACCGCGCAGGGCTTTAACGGCCACCTGTATGGGGATGAGGTTTTCTGGATCCCGAAATTCACGCGCCTGCACGAAGTTGCCAGCGCAATGGCGACGCATAACAAATACCGGACGACCTACTTTTCGACGCCCAGCGCGAAAACGCACCAGGCTTACCCGGTCTGGACTGGCGAAGCCTGGCGCGGGGACGACCCGAAACGCAAAGGTGTGAAGTTCCCGAACGAAAGCGAAATGCGCCAGGGCATTCTTTGCCCGGACCAGATCTGGCGCTACATCATCACGATGGAAGACGCTATCGAAGGCGGCCTCGGGGCGCTTGTCGATATTGAACGGTTGCGCAACAAATACAGCCCGACCGCGTTCGCCATGCTCTACATGTGCCAGTTTGTTGACAGTAAAGACGCGGTTTTCAAGTTCTCCGCGCTTGTTGGCTGTGAAGTGGACTGGGCCACATGGGGCGACTTTGATCTGACCGCTGCGCGGCCCTTCGGCAATCGCGAAGTATGGGCAGGTTTTGACCCGTCGCGCTCCGGCGACAACTCAACATTTGTGTTAATCGCGCCCCCTGTAGAGGACGGCGAGCGCTTCCGCGTGCTGGCCGTCTGGCAATGGCAGGGTTTTAACTTCAGCTGGCAGGCCGACCAGATAAAGCAGCTTATGCGCCGCTTTAACATCACTTACATCGGGATCGATACAACCGGCATAGGTAAAGGCGTTTATGACCTTGTCAGCAAATTTGCGCCACGCGAAGCCACACCAATTCTTTACAGCGTCGAAAGCAAAAACCGCCTGGTGATGAAGATGATCGATGTTGTCGAGCGTAAGCGCATCGAATGGGCAAAAGACGCCGTAGACGAAACGAACAAAGAGCGCGTCGAAATTCCGGCCAGCTTTATGGCTATCCGGCGCACGACAACCAACAGCGGCAACGCGCTGACGTTTGTTGCCGAACGTTCAGACGCGACCGGCCATGCAGATGTTTTCTTCGCTATCTCGCACGCCGTAATTAACGAACCTATCGATCACGAATATGACCGCCCATCGGGCTGGTACTTTGGGAAAGCAGCATGACAAAGAAACAGCGTAATAATAAAAAATTCAGGTCCATGACCGGCAGCAAGGTTGAAACCTTCACGCCAGGGCGCGGAAGCGTGATCACCTTTGGCGAACCAGAACCCATCCTGACGACCGGCACTGATTATCACAATATCTGGTATGACAATGAGTATGACCACTGGCGACTCCCGATTGATCGCCTGGCGCTGGCCCAGTTGCCGAACCTTAACGGCCAGCACGGCGGGGTACTGTATGCGCGGCGCAATATGGTGGCCGGTGGCTATATCGGCGGCGGCCTGACGCCTGACCAGGTCGAACAGGCTGTCTTTGATTACCTGCTGTTTGGTGACGTCGCAATCCTGAAAATTCGTAACGTATTCGGGGAAGTGATCGACCTGCTGCCGTTGCCGTCGCTGTATTTGCGTTGCCGGAAAGACGGCTCGTTTGCTGTTCTGCAGGAAGGGCCCGCGCTTATTTATGACCCGGAAGACATCGTCTTCTTTAAAATGTATGACCCGCGCCAACAGGTGTATGGCCTGCCTGACTATATCGGCGGCATCCATTCGGTGTTACTCAACAGTGAGGCAACCATCTTCCGGCGTCGTTACTACAACAACGGGGCGCACATGGGCTTTATTCTCTATACCAGCGATCCCAACCTCACGCTGGAAATGGAAAACGAAATCAAAGAGAAGATCGCCCAGTCCAAAGGGCTGGGTAACTTCCGAAATATGTTTATCAACATCCCGAAGGGCGACCCGGAAGGGGTTAAAATCATGCCAGTGGGCGAAGTCAGCGCAAAGGATGAATTTGCCAACATCAAAGGGATCACCGCGCAGGATATCTTTACCGCTCACCGCTTCCCTGCAGGTCTGGCAGGTATTATCCCGACCAACGGCGCGATAATGGGTAATCCTGAAACGGCCCGCGCAACCTATCGCAAGGATGAAGTTATCCCGTTACAGCGCAAACTAATGAACGGCGTCAACAATGACCCGGAGATCCCGCCACATTTGCACCTAGTTTTTGACGTGGATATCCCAGCAATTACCGCCGAAAAGGGCGAAAAATGAGCGCCGATAAGTTAAAATCATCCCCATTGTTAGCAATGGCGTGCGGGATGGTGAACATGCGAGTTTTTAAAATTAAATGTCCTGAATGCGGCTCACCGGCCATCATTCGTAAATCTGACTGGAAAGACAAAAAACTGGCTGATTTATACTGCGCCTGCACGGAAGTTGAATGCGGCCACACCTTTGTTTTTAATGCCCAGTTTTCACATACTCTCAGCCCCAGCGGGCTGACCGGCAACAAGCTGGTTAAATTTCTGATTGACCGGCTCAAGCCGGAAGAACGCCAGATAGCTTTGGAATTACTTCAACAATAAATACTCCGCCTTTAAGGCGGAGTATTTATTTTAGGCTTGCTGTTTATATAAATAACTTTCTTGCGTTAAAAATAAGTCAATTTCTTCTAACATGATATCAATTGCTGCTTTCACTGCATCGATGTATGACTCAATATTTTCCTGAGTTGGTAAAATCGAGTTTTCTCCATGTGCAATACAGTTTCTCACTTGAACAAGACGGTCTAGAGTAACAGTTACATCACTAAACTTTTCAAAATCAAAAGCAAACATTTGACATAGTTCTTTCAATACACCACTATGCAAATTCGATTTAGTTTCAATTTTCGTCTTAAATTGAATGGTATTTTTTAATAACTCATTAAATTTATCAGTGAACTCACATCGTTGTTCAAATGATTGCTTCCCACTTAAACTTCTATAGGTATCACCTAATCCAACTACAACTAATCTAGTAGGTATTTGTAATGGGGTTAGTTCTAATTTATTTAAATGCTTTAAAAGCATTTTTAACGAACTAACTACAAAACCCTCCCAGTTTGCATAAATCATCGGTACACACATCCGCCCCCATAAAACAGGGTCTACTTGATGGGGGTTGACTCTAAATTTAGCAAACTCCCCATCTCGCCAGGAGTTTGTTTCATAAATTTCAGTCACTAAACTATGCACTTTTGAAAATCTCTAAGGCTCGATCCATCCGATTACGAGTACGTGCAGTTGAAAACGTGAGCACGCTAATACTTTGATATTTTTCGTCAGTAAGCAATGTATTTATAGCTTCTGTAATTTTTTGCTCATTACCAATGACAGTATTGAATACTTTTGGCAAAGCGTATGATATAGAATCAAAAAGATGTAAGGCAAAAGGTCCATTAGGCCTAAATAACTCCTTACCACCATGAGCGATTAAGAAATCAATTAACTCAACAAATGATTTTTTTTCACCATCTAAATCAAAAGCAATGTCACCTTTCGACACGGAACGCATGAAGTCTGAAAGGAAATTAGGAACAGTTGTATTAAAATCACCATCAAAATGTTTAAAAGCAAAATAGCGAAGCACTAACTCTTCTAAAAACATTTCTTCTTTTTTAGCTGCTGAAGGGTTAATCAACTCAATGAAATTTGGCATAACTGCAATTTCACGCAATATTTTATTTAAATCAACAGGGTATGATCTAAAAATACAATTTCTTATCTCTTGATCAGATAACGGGCTAGCCCCTGTATTCAGTCGATTAAATAGCTCATATCTAATATCTTCGTTACTATCCCAGCGAACAATCTCAACTCTACAAACTGCTCTTTTAATGGTTGTTTTTAATCTGATTGGAAGAGCGTCAATAGTTATATTGTCTAACTCAGCAACCATTTCTCCTTTGCATAGTTTCAGGTTGTTTTTTTCTGGGAGATTCGTAAGAACACCAAAAAATGAAAAAATTGTTGATATACGCTGTAAGCCATCAACAACCTCCCATTTTCCCTTATCATCTTCTGCTACAAAAATCGGAGGAATGGGTATCCCCAATAAAACAGACTCAATAAACCTTGTTTGTTGAAAGTTAGACCAACGAAATGCCCTTTGATATTCAGGAGTGATGAATAAATCTCCGTCTTCAAACATATTCATCAATTCACCAAAAGACATATCTAAACGATCAGCCTTTAATGAATTTCTTTTCTTAGTAATAACTTCTTCTATATCAATCATTATTGCTCCATCAAAATCTGGCTTACCTGAAAGATAATCGGTAGTAGGTGAAATACCATAGCATTATTACAGTTTCTATCTAGCAGAAACAATACCTTTTGAGGCATATTGGACATAGCATTCCTTTCAAGTGGCTAAATTGACTACCGGGCTCTTTGCCGCCCGCCCCCGCAGAATCACGCCAACCGACGCAACCAGTTGCGATGGCCAGCGCGATTGCATTTATTCTTTTGAATGTCGATTTTCCACACCTGCCAGCATTTTTTGATACTCCCCGACTGGATCAAACCGCAGGCGCGTAGCATCAATGCCGTGGTTATCCCGCAGGCGTTCCCATAATTTATTCACCGTCCGTGACTCATCGGGTAATTGACGCGTTATCAACTGGCCGCCAGCACTGGCCCGATAAACTTTGCCGCCAATCTCCAGACGGCTCCCCATTAACAGCGAAACGGCCTGAATCTCCGAAATCTCAACCGAACACAACGCCGCATCAGCCAGCAGACTGGCAACCGCAGGGGCAAGCGCTGCCCGCCTGGCTTTATCAGCCGCCGATCTGGCCTCGGTTTTTTCAACGGCAGAACGCCAGGCAACATCTAATTCGCTCCCTGGCTCATAAGGTGATCCGCTTTGCTGCCTTTTGAATGGTGCTTCACTTAATCGCCGCATCAATTTGCGCCGCGTTGGCTGGTCCATATTTTCAAAATCGACGATTTCCTCTTCTGATTCTTCTGTCATACCCTCCACATCAGGCGAAAAATCGGTGATTTTTTCGTCTTCCGTAGAGTTATTGACAGAACTCCAAGCGTCGCCGGCTGGCGACGGCAAAAGGTCCCCCCCCAAACCGGGGCCGTTTTTGGCCCCGGTGGTAGCTTTGGATTTGGCGCGGATTTTCCACTTAACCAGACGGGTGCAAATACGGGAGGCATCACCCAGACGCGGCGACCAGACCCCGAAAACCTTTTCGGGGATCTCACAATAAGCATTCATTTCATCAGCTGGCTGATAGGCCAGACGGACGACATAGTTTTCACGCGGGATCAAAACACCACCCTGGCGGATGATGTAGGTAGCAAAGCACCCGACATCGGCAGCGGCGCAAACCGCATCCATTGCAGGATCCACAAGCAACGGCGCACCGCGCTTGAAGGTATTGTCAATTTTCTGGCGGGTCGTGATCTGATTGCTCAGTTTGCGCAGCTCGCGGTAAACCGATATGGGCGGCTGTCCGATGGGCTGAAACTGGCGGATGCGGTGAAGTGACGCCCAGGCCATTGCATATTTGGCTGTTTCATTCAGCGGCTTGCCGCTTTCGTCGTCCAGTTCACCGGCCAGCGCGTGACCGTCGATATTCTTCGAAATGTATTTGGCGATATACGCCGTTGCTGACCCTTTCCGTGGGTCCATTTTTTTTGACTTGAAACGAGCACCGGTATTGCGGCCCAGCTCGTCGCGGTCTTCCGCAATGAAGTAGGCGCGAAGGATCGCAACCGTGGCTTTAACCTGCTCTTGTGGCATAAATAGCAACGCGTGCCAGTGTGGTGTCCCATCGTGATGCGGTTCGGCGACGCGGAAGCCATAAGGGCGCAAATCTTCGCGTTTCAGTTTGGCGGTTGCCCGGTTCCATACACGGCATAAATAGCGTTGCGCCTGTGCAACCGTGTCGTAGTTCCATTTTGCGTTATGGTGGCCGGACGCAATATTGCCGTGATATTTCGACGGGCAAGTGATGGTCAGGAAGATGCCAACATCGCCACGACTCTGGGCGACAAGCTCCACGCCAGCCATACGGGCCATAAGCTCATGACGACGAATTGCAGGGTTAGACGTGGATTTGTTAATCATGTCCTCAAGCGACGAAACGTTGCCGTCTTCGTCTACCAGTTCATGACTTTTGAAGAAATTACGGTTTTTACGTCGCTGTTCCTGCCATTCCATCAGGCTTGATGCGCTGATATACGGATGCGCTTTTTTATTTACCGCACCAACAGCACGCAGCTGGTTTTCGCGCCAGTCACAACGCAGGCGCCAGATTTTGCGCCCCCACCAGTCAGGCGAAGCCATACGCAAAATGGCCGTGCATATGCGCTCGCGTTCCCACGGCGCATACCATGCAGGCGGCACAATGCGAAGCGCCAGCATTTCACGGCCCAGGTGGCAATAAAGCCAGTCCAGTTCTTCGACGTTCATGTCTGAAACATTCCGTCCCAGGGCTTCGCATTCCGTCCCCAGCATTTCAGCCATGCGGCTGGCGATCTCATTAGCGGCGCTTAGGGCTTCCCGCTTTGTGAAATCAGCCAGCCGTTGCCAGCGCCCGAACCAGTACGCGGCCAGTTCGCCGGTGATATCAGGCGAAACGCCTTGCCTTGTGCGCACAACATCAAGACGCAGCAATGATTTTTTCACGGTCCCCATAAGAAAATCATTGGTGTGTCTGGTTTCACGGTTGGCCCGTAACCATTCAATTTTTTTGCGCCAGACTTCGCGAATGAAGAACGGCTCAGACAACAAACGCGCTTCGACACCTTCCGGCGTATTGGCCCAGGCAGCCGCCGCTGCTTTGGCGGCTGCACTTTCCTGCCGGATGATATTTTGTTGGGCGGCCAGTGGCAGGCCGCACGGTTCGTACCTGTCCAGCGACTGGATCAGCGCGTCACGGTCGCGAACGTCGTCGGGGTTGTAACCGGCGCGTTTGAAGATGTGATCGATGTGTTTTTTTACGGCAGGATGATGCACCACCGCCCCGGCAAGCGGGGCGATTTTTTTCGGTTCGTAGGTGTACAGACCAACGGCTGGGCGCGGCGCGTTCCAGGGCCATGCAAAAGCGGCGTCAGACATTGGATGCCTCGCTATTACCACGTTCCCGGGTTATCGGACGGCTCGCAAATATCGCAATTGCCTCGACAATCAAACGACCATCCCTCCTCACATGCGGCGATACCTGGGCAACATTTCGCACAGTGACCACCTTCATAGCGCCCGCAGCCATCACAGACAGGCAGCACGCCTATCACTTCACTGGCGGCCCCTCTGGTAATGGCGTTCGCGCTGACAGAACGGTTAACGCTGATTTCCTGGAAGTTGAAAGAGTGATAAATCTCGCGGGTAGCTGGGGTGTCGCTGTTGGACAAGATCACCGGCGAACCAGTAAGGCGGTTAATATCCAGCAGGGCGGCAGCTAACTGGCGATGCTCTTTAATGCCAAACGGGGCGGTGTGGTATTGGGTGAAATTAGCGGTGTCGCTTGCTGGCAGGTATGGCGGATCGCAGTAGATAACCGCGTCACTACCAATCATGATTTTTAACGTGCTCTGGAAATCGCAGCACACGAAAATAGCTTTCGTGTCGTTAGCTTTTTCAGAGAATAAACGCATCTGTTCTTCCGGGAAGTAAGGCGGGGTTTTGTGTCGCCCAAAGGGAACGTTATATCCACCCTGTTGGTTGTAGCGTACTACGCCGTTATATCCGTGACGGTTCAGGTAAAGAAATTGTGCTGCACGAAGAATCTTGCCCGTGTCCGGTCCATCCTCAAACACATTGCGCGATGACAGAAGGTCATGGGCGCGGGCGTTGAAATCGCCGCGGATCCACTTATAGCCGTCTTTATCGCCATACACTTTAAACAGCTGGCGAGCAGCGTCGATCACCGCATCAGGCCAGCGGGTTATCTGGCGATACAGGTTAATTAAATCAGGGTTGATATCACCCAAGATATAACGGCGATATTCAGTATTGAGGAAAACAGAAGCACCGCCGACAAACGGTTCCACCAGACAATCGGCTTTCGGCAGAATCGGCAGCAAATCAGACATAACGCGGCCTTTACCACCGGGCCATTTAACGAGAGATCGAATCATTTTTACTTTCTCCAGGGTGCAAGAAGCCCGACGCGTTAGCGCCTGTTTCTTTTTTGTAGGTAGTTAATTGTTAATTGACTGCGTTATCTGGCGCGGGTGGTTTGTCGCGTATCGCCTGAATTTCGGCGCGTGGTGCGGCGTAGTCCTCAAATTCCCACGGCATTGATGCTGCAAATTCTGAAAGGCGCTTAATGCCCATCAAAAGGCACGTTTGCTCCTTTTCAGTTAGATTTTCATAAGTGCAACCCAACTGTTTGGCGGTCAGTTTCGGCATTCCGGCTATGTATCTGGACGCATCGTTTGCCAGGATGAAAATCACCTTTTTGCAGGCATCATCCAGGCGGTTAAAACGGGTTGCAGTGTCATTTACGCGTGAAGCGTTCAAACTGGCTTGCAGCCGCGCCCGTTGCTCTAAGAACTTGCGGCGGCCCGGCTGTTGTCCTGTCTTATCCATCAACATAACCACCTCCCCAAACTACGCGAAGATACCCATTAAGCGGGAAAACCAGCGGCGCTTATTACGCGGGCGCGACATAAACGGTAAACGACTGTTTTTAACAAATTGAACATCTGCCGCTTTAGGCTGGAAGAAACGCCCGTCCGGAGTTTCAATCCAGCCGCGTTGATGCTGACGGTGGGTGATCTGCTGGCCGTGGGTGAGCAGGCTGGCTAGTGAAGGGCATTGTGTTAAGTCCATGTTGATCTCCGTCAAATTGAAAAAGTGCCGGGATATAACCCCACGCCCGGCGCGTGTTTCCTGTGCTAACATCGCTATGCCTGTGAAACTTTGAGAGGTGAATCAGGCATAACAATCACCAACACAGAGGAAAGCGAATGAGTCGCGAAACTGAATTCGAAGATACCGACATCACTAATAACTTTATTGAAGTCCACGATGTCAAAGTCGCACCACTTGAAGCGCCGAACGGTGATAAAAGAATCATGTTTGTAATTGACTACGATCTTGAAAGTGGTGATGTATTACCCGCAGCTAATGAGATTTATCACTGCCTCGCACCGCAGCAAGCGCGTCAGATGATCGAATGTCTTCAACAATCTCTTGATGAACTCGATCACGGTGTTTCATCATTTCAAAAAATTCACAAACACTAGGTGTTAATTTCATCCTGAATCTTCCGCCAGAAGATGCTGGTACTCTGGCGGTGCTTCTTAGCAAACACTGCGAAACCCCATCAATCTCAAAGCGCATTTCAGTGGCGATACTTTCATTGCTTATTTTTGTGGTTAATTCGACTTCTTTTCCATTGATGATTCGTGTTTCTATTTTTTTCATAATTTTTTTCACCTTCTCCGCCAGATAATGACTTCAAACCTATTGGTAATTTTGTTTAAAAAACCGTTCCCACTCCGCTTTCTGCTCCTGTGTTAACTTTAATGAGTTATTTATTGTTATTGTTCCGAAACAAGAGCGGTGTTTTGGATGAAGTCGTGAAATAAGATCGTTAAGACAAGATTCAAAATCAGCCTTTAATTCCTCCGCCCAGCTTTTTACCCCTTCAAACGCTTCAATTCGGAAATAAATATTTCCCGCGTGAACACCATTGCGATAATAGGAGCGGCGAAAAACAGTGCCGGATTCTCCCTTTTTCGCGTTATTGACTGGGCTTTTTGCTTTTAACTGTTCCAGCAGGGAGTCGATAATCTCCTGTTGCTGACTTGCCGCGTCAACGAGATTGCATAAGGCTTTGTGAATGCCATTATCGATCAGGCGCTCCGGGTTGCTGTTACGCAAAAATTCATTCACAGCGGAAATAAGTTCGTTTACTGATTTGCTGTTTTTCATTTAATACCCCCCACCTCTATAAACCCAGCCATTCAAGCCACGCCCTAACTAATGGTTTTGGCTTGCTGTAATACGCCTTTTTAAGCCCTTCGTTATAGGCGGGGATATAAACGATTTTTTCACCCCTTGAGTTAGGTTTTGCCGGATCACGCATTTCAACAAACGGCAGCTTATTGTTCCTAATCATCATTTCGATAGCATTGGCAGACTTGCCAACCAGTTCCCCAAACTTTGCGGGCGTAACCCCGTCAATGGGGTACTGAACCAGCGTGTTTTCAATCGGGTTAAGTTCTTCCCGCATGTGTTATCCTCCAATTCGCAGACCCTTCTAGACGGCTCAAGACTCTTTGAGACGCTCCTTAGTGTTTGCAATGTTCCACATATGCCACATTTACAGATGGAGGATATTCTCAACATGGCACATATGTCAAGTATGGGTAAGAAGTTTCGCTTAATTCGCAAGGCCGAAGGGATGACACGGCAAGAGTTCGCGGATGCAATTGGTTTACCTTACGGAACCATAACCAACTATGAAACAAAGGGTATACAAGTAACGGAAGGCGCTTTCACGAAAGTTACCAAGCACCCCAGATTTAAAAAGTATGCTTATTGGTTGTCTACAGATGAAACGATGCCGGAGGTTGGTCAAATATCGCCCTCTCTCTCCCCTGATGGGTCCGAAAATTCGGAAGCTGCTCAGGTTTCAATCAAAACCACAGCAAAATCTCACCGTTAAGACCGGAGAACTGGTTAGACCTATATTTTATTTATGCTGAATGTCTGTGGTCGCAGGCAGGAAGCTACATCGGAGGGCTTCGCTATGGCGATTAAGAAGCTCGATGATGGACGTTATGAACTGGACACAAGAACTGGCGGGCGCGGAAGTAAGCGCGTGCGTAGGATTTTTAACAGGAAGGCTGACGCCGTAGCGTATGAAAAGTATATGCTCGGTAAGCTGGGGCGCAATGAATGGCAGGTTGTCTCTAAAGCTGACAGGCGGCCTCTTAGCGAAATACTTGAACTCTGGTATTTTTGCCACGGGCAAGCGCTGAAAAACGGTGAAATTGAAAACCGGCAACTACTCAAGACGATTAATGATCTGGGTAACCCAGGAGTTCATGAAGTGAACAAGCGAATGCTGATTATACATCGCAGCCGCAGACTCTCGCAGGGGATAAGCGCATCAACCATCAACCGCGATATGTACCGGTTGTCTGGAATGTTTACCGCCCTTATCAAACTCGACGAGTTTTCTGGTGAAAACCCGATGCGCGGTTTACCACCGTTACCGGAAAAGAACCCCGGAATGACGTTCCTGACCACGGAAGAAATCAGCGATCTGCTTGATGTTCTCAAAGGCGATTACCGTCTTGTTGCATTGCTAAGTCTCAGCACAGGGGGGCGGTGGAGTGAAGTCAGTACCCTGACCGCTGCACAGATAGCCCAGCGTCGTGTCATATTCCTTGAGACCAAGAACGGTAAAAAACGCGTGGTGCCTATTTCCGGCGAACTGGAAAAGGAGATCGCAGAAAATGCCAGCGCGTCATTGTTTAAGGTTGACTATGAGAACTTCTGCCGAAAGTTGCGTAAAGTTAAGCCTGACCTGCCGCGAGGGCAGGCTACACATGTACTGCGCCACACGTTTGCCAGCCACTTTATGATGAACGGCGGGAATATTATTGCGTTACAGCAAATTCTGGGGCACGCCACTATTCAGCAGACGATGGCCTATGCACATCTGGCACCTGATTACCTGCAAAATGCGGTGATGCTTAACCCGCTGAAAGGAGGAATCACGGTGTAATTTTTCCGTCCACAACCGTCCACCGATGCCAGTTTCGGGACGCCTTGAGACCCCTGTAAACTGAAATGTGGACAGTTGTGGACACTTTTAAGCGGTTGTTTTAGTTGTAAGTGATTGATAAAAAAAACCCCCACATCATGTGGGGGAAGACAGGGATGGTGTCTATGGCAAGGAAAACAGGGTTGTTACTGGGAACGTGAGTTGCTACTACTCAATAATTTCAACGATGAACTTTTTTGCCATTGCGCCACGTCGCGCAGTTGCTCCATTCGTTGCTGATGCTTTTCATTCAAAACCGCTTGCTGCTCCGGCGTTAACAGGCGATACATCTGGTTACGCACGCGGGCCATTTCGACCTGGCGGGCGACCTGCTCTTGCGCCATTTTTTCTGCCTGAGCGCGCACAGCGCTTTCATCAAATTTTTCTGCGGTGACAAGCCGATGCATTGTCTCCATTTCGCTAACATTAACAGGAGGCTGTTCGTGCCTTGCCTGTTGCATAAGATCTCGCATCTGCTGACGCTGATGTTCGGTTAAACTTATGCCGTCAAACATATGATTTTGCGCGCTACGCTGCGTGGCCCCGTCACCGGGGTGCCAGTTATCGCTTGTAACAACTTCAGCTGCGTGGCTTAAAAAACTGAATGCCAGCGTTGAGGCCATAACAGCAGCGGTAACTTTGCGCATCGCTTGCTCCCAAAATCTTTTCTGTCGCGATTCAACGAGAGACAGTTTACGATTCGGGCTGCAAACATGCGTCAGGGGGTGTAAAACAACGTAAAGTCATGGATTAGCGACGCCTGATGACGTAATTTCTGCCTCGGAGGTACGTAAACAATGAATAAAATCCTGTTAGTTGATGATGACCGAGAGCTGACTTCCCTGTTAAAAGAGCTCCTCGAAATGGAAGGTTTTAATGTCCTGGTGGCCCACGACGGCGAGCAGGCGCTTGAGCTTTTGGATGACAGCATCGATTTACTTTTGCTTGACGTCATGATGCCGAAGAAAAACGGTATCGATACGTTGAAAGCGCTTCGCCAGACACACCAGACGCCTGTCATTATGCTGACCGCGCGCGGCAGCGAGCTGGATCGCGTTCTCGGCCTTGAGCTGGGCGCGGACGACTATTTGCCCAAACCGTTTAACGACCGCGAGCTGGTAGCGCGCATCAGGGCTATTTTGCGCCGTTCCCACTGGAGCGAACAGCAGCAGAGCAGCGACAACGGCTCGCCGACGCTGGAAGTCGATGCGCTAAGCCTTAATCCGGGCCGCCAGGAAGCCAGTTTCGATGGCCAAACGCTGGAGCTGACCGGTACGGAGTTCACCCTGCTCTATTTGCTGGCGCAACACCTCGGCCAGGTGGTTTCCCGTGAACATTTAAGTCAGGAAGTGCTGGGCAAGCGCCTGACGCCGTTCGATCGCGCTATTGATATGCATATTTCTAACCTGCGCCGCAAACTGCCGGAACGCAAAGACGGTCACCCGTGGTTTAAAACATTGCGTGGTCGCGGCTATCTGATGGTTTCCGCTTCATGATAGGAAGTTTAACCGCGCGCATCTTCGCCATCTTCTGGTTGACGCTGGCGCTGGTGCTAATGCTGGTACTGATGTTGCCCAAGCTCGATTCACGCCAGATGACCGAGCTGCTGGACAGCGAACAGCGCCAGGGATTGATGATAGAGCAACATGTAGAAGCTGAACTTGCGAACGATCCGCCCAACGACCTGATGTGGTGGCGTCGCCTGTTCCGCGCGATCGATAAGTGGGCGCCGCCTGGACAGCGGTTATTACTGGTGACCTCTGAAGGACGCGTGATCGGCGCTGAACGCAGCGAAATGCAGATCATTCGTAACTTCATTGGTCAGGCGGATAACGCCGATCATCCGCAGAAGAAAAAATATGGCCGCGTAGAGATGGTGGGGCCGTTCTCCGTTCGCGACGGAGAGGATAATTACCAGCTTTACCTGATTCGACCGGCCAGCAGTTCGCAATCCGATTTTATTAATCTGCTGTTTGACCGCCCGCTCCTGTTGCTCATTGTCACGATGCTGGTCAGTTCGCCGCTCTTGCTATGGCTGGCATGGAGTCTGGCGAAACCGGCGCGTAAGTTGAAAAACGCGGCTGATGAAGTGGCGCAAGGCAACCTGCGTCAGCATCCGGAGCTGGAGGCGGGTCCGCAGGAGTTCCTCGCCGCTGGCGCCAGTTTTAACCAGATGGTGACGGCGCTGGAACGGATGATGACCTCGCAGCAGCGTTTGCTGTCAGATATCTCCCATGAGCTGCGAACGCCCCTTACGCGCCTGCAACTGGGTACCGCGCTGCTGCGTCGTCGTGGCGGCGAAAGCAAAGAGCTGGAGCGTATTGAAACCGAAGCGCAGCGTCTGGACAGCATGATCAATGACCTGCTGGTGATGTCGCGTAACCAACAGAAAAACGCGCTGGTCAGCGAAACGATGAAAGCCAATCAGCTATGGGGCGAAGTGCTGGATAACGCCGCCTTTGAAGCCGAACAGATGGGCAAGTCGTTAACGGTAAATTATCCGCCGGGGCCGTGGCCGCTTTATGGCAACCCAAACGCGCTGGAAAGCGCGCTGGAAAATATTGTTCGTAATGCGCTGCGCTATTCACATACGAAGATTGAAGTCGGCTTCTCGGTGGATAAAGACGGTATTACGATCACGGTCGATGACGACGGGCCGGGCGTCAGCCCTGAAGACCGTGAGCAGATCTTCCGTCCGTTCTATCGCACTGATGAGGCGCGCGACCGCGAGTCTGGCGGCACCGGGCTGGGGCTGGCGATTGTTGAAAGCGCCATGCAGCAGCACCGCGGCTGGGTTAAGGCTGACGATAGCCCGCTCGGCGGGTTGCGGCTCACGCTGTGGCTACCGCTGTACAAGCGAACCTAAAAACCATCGGCCTGCGAATGCAGGCCGATTTTTTATCTCGCCGTCGAGATTTACCGGGAAATGTCTGGCGCCAGAATCCACTCAGCGCTGTCATTCCACACGTCCATCCGGGTAATTTTGCCATCGCGCACTTCGAAGCGGTCGATAAAGCGGTTATCGGCAAACGGGCGACCGTCGGGCCATTCGCCATACAACGTACCGTTGGAATAAATCACAACGTAATCATCATGCTGCACCGCATCAAACTCGCCCAGCGCCTTCTTCACCCACTTGTAGCGAGCGCCGTTAAACTGCGCGATATCTGCCGCGCCCGCCATCGCCCGGCCTCCGGTGAAGGTAATTTTCACCTCCGGGTGCATATACGTTGCGGCGCGTTCAGCATCAGGAATCATCGAGGCCACCAAAAATTCTTTTACGATCGCCACCGCATTTTCAGCTTCAGTCATAACCCTTCCTTTCATTTTGGCGGAGTTTTATCACCCCACAGCCGTCTGGCGCTATCTTCAATTTTGCCGCTCAAACGACGCTTCTGCATGGTGCGGCTCCAGCTCGCCGACAGCCCGGCGGCGCTCAGCAGCCGATGATATTGTTCGTCATCAAACGGCATAGACCAGGCGATAACACCCGCTTCATGAATCGAGACATCGCTCAGACGCGACGCCAGTTCCAGCGGCGCATCGCTGGAGACTTTACCTGGCGCAATGACCCGATACAGCCAGCCGGTTTTTCCGCTGTTCTGCATAAGGAGGGCCATGTCGCTGATGGCAAAGTGGAAATTAAGTTTAAAGCATGGAGAGCGCGGCTGAGTGACCTGGATCAACGCCTCGCCCCAGCGGTAGATATCGCCAATAAACACGTTGTATTCGGTCATTCCGTCCGTCGACAGATTCTCGCCAAACGCCGGGGCGCAAAACAGCGTCGCCTGCTCGGGGAACTGGCGAATCCAATCAGCATAGTGTTCGCGGGGGTAATGGCATAGCGCGCGGTCGGGGCCGCCATGGATTTTCTTTTCGGCCTGCTGATCGCCTGCCAGACCCAGCTCGGTCAGCATAAGTTCGCCGTCGATTTGCACCTTGGCGATAGCGCTCGGGCGGCTGCCGTCATAGTCACGAATTTTGCCAATAAACACGTCAACCGGATAATGCATCTGCTGCTCCTTACGCGGATACAAAAAAAGCGAGTCATCAGACTCGCTTCTACAGACGTGCAATGCAAATTATTTTTTAGCGGCGAAACGCGCTGCTGCTTCGTCCCAGTTCACCACGTTCCAGAACTCTTTGATGTAGTCCGGGCGGCGGTTTTGGAATTTCAGATAGTAAGCGTGTTCCCACACGTCCAGACCCAGGATCGGGAAGCCGGAAGCGCCGGAAATGGCTTCACCCATCAGCGGGGAATCCTGGTTTGCGGTAGAAACCACAGCCAGTTTGTCGCCTTTCAGCACCAGCCACGCCCAGCCGGAGCCGAAACGGGTTGCTGCTGCTTTTTCGAATTCAGCTTTGAAGTTGTCAACGGAACCGAAGTCACGCTCGATAGCCGCTTTCAGGTCGCCCTGCAGAGTGGTGCCTTTTTTCAGCCCTTTCCAGAACAGGCTGTGGTTAGCGTGGCCGCCGGCGTTGTTACGCAGCACGGTTTTTTTGTCCGCTGGCACCTGGTCCAGTTTAGTAATCAGTTCTTCAACCGGCAGGTCAGCAAACTCAGGCAGGTTTTCCAGCGCCGCGTTAGCGTTGTTGACATAGGTTTGATGGTGTTTGGTGTGGTGAATCTCCATCGTCTGCTTATCGAAGTGCGGTTCCAGTGCATCATAAGCGTACGGCAGGGATGGCAGTGTATAACTCATAATCATCTCCATTATTGTCGAGCGGCACAGTGTTAACGCCGCGTAAGCAGTTGGTTCATTATAGTTAATTAAATGATATTGAAAATGATTATCAATGCCGCACTTTTTCCAGGGTTATAAACGTTACGGCATCCGCTGAAAAAAACCGTTTTTTACGCCTCCAACCGAAACCGCCTGTTGATGAATTCCTGGAAATCAGGAAATGTGAAACAGGGTTTCAAAATCTTTCTTTTGGTGCCAAATTTTGTCATCGGTGGCAAAATCAAGAAGGTTATAATTTCACCATGCAATTACATTCCCGGTAAATTATTACAATTGCGAGGGAATTATGAAGCAACCTGGTTTTATACGTCTGGCTACGTTGGCCTTACTCTCCACACTCTCTTTCTTCTCCCACGGCGAAACCATTTTGCGCCTGGCCTACGCTGAAAATAGCCAGCCGGTAAAAGATGCGTTGCACTTCCTGGGGCAGCAAGTTGAAGAGAAAACGGGCGGCGATATCAAAGTACAGTACTTCCCGGACGGACAGCTTGGCGGCGAGCGCGAACTGGTGGAGTTGACGCAGGTCGGCGTCGTCGACATCACTAAAGTGTCGTCCGGGCTGATGGAGAGTTTTTCGCCTGAGTACGGCGTGTTCTCACTTCCCTACCTGTTTGCCAACGTCGAGGAATACTACCGCGTAATGGATAACCCACAGGTGATGGAGCCTGTCTATCAGTCCACCGCCGCGCAGGGGTTTGTCGGCGTAGGCTGGTATGATTCCGGCGCGCGTAATTTTTATATGAGCAAAGCGCCGGTTAAACGCATTGAGGATTTACGCGGGAAGAAGATCCGCGTCATGCAGAGTGAGACGGCGATCCAAACTCTCAAACTGCTGGGCGCTTCGCCTATCGCCATGAGCCAGGCGGAGGTCTATACCTCGTTACAACAAGGCATACTCGACGGCGCGGAAAACAATGAGTTCGCTCTCACCATCGCCCGCCACGGTGAAGTCGCCCGTTATTACACCTACGATATGCACACCCGCATTCCCGATATCCTGTTAATGAGTACCCTCACGCTGGAAAAGCTGACGCCGGAACAGCAGCGCATCGTCGAAGCCGCCATCAAGGCGTCGATCGAATTTGAGAAAGCCGCATGGGACAAGGAAATAGAGAAAACCAGGCTGGCGGCGGTAAAAGATTTCAACGTTGAATTCTACGAGATCGACAAAAAGCCCTTCCAGAAGGCAGTACAGCCTATTTACGACGGTCTGAAAAACAAGCCGCGGCTTTACGGGCTGTATCAACGTATCCAGACAGCAAAAAATTAATCTAATCAGGAAATTAAGATGAACACATTCAGAAAAGGACTTGATTTATTGCTGGGCGCTATCTGTTGCCTGGTGCTGGCGATAATGGTTGGCATCGCCTGCTGGCAGGTGGTGAGCCGCTACATTCTGGGCGTTCCCAGCACCCTTACCGAAGAGATGCTGCGATTTCTCCTGGTGTGGGTATCAATGCTGGGCATGGCTTTTGTCGCCGGTCAAAAACAGCATATCAGCCTGACTCTCTTACTGGATAAGGTGTCGCCGACGATTCGCGGCTGGTGGGATATTATTCTGCAGGTCATTTTTATCGCGTTTTCCATTTGGGTATTGATTATCGGCGGCTTAAAGATTTCTGCGATTTCTATGCTGCAAATCTCCCCTGCGCTGGGCATTCCGATGGGGAAAATTTATTACGCGCTCCCCTGCGCGGGCGTACTGATCATCCTCTATGGGCTGCTGAATATCGTTGACGCCCTGAAAGCTATCCATTCCGCCACGGATACCACTGAGCACACTCTGGAGAAATCACATGATTGACCCTATTTTTGCGTCCTGTACGCTAATTGCCGTCTTTGTTGTTTTACTGGCCATGGGCGCGCCTATCGGGATCTGCATCGTCATCGCCTCTTTCAGCACCATGATGCTGGTACTGCCTTTCGATATTTCGATGTTCGCCACCGCGCAAAAAATGTTCTCCAGCCTGGACAGTTTTGCCTTGCTGGCCGTGCCGTTCTTCGTTTTGTCCGGGGTGATCATGAATAGCGGGGGAATTGCCGCCCGACTGGTCAATTTTGCCAAACTGTTTACTGGCAAACTGCCCGGCTCGCTCTCTTACACCAACATCGTCGGCAATATGATGTTTGGTGCAATTTCCGGATCGGCAATTGCCGCCTCAACCTCCATCGGCGGCGTGATGGTGCCGATGAGCGCGCGCGAAGGTTACGATCGCGGCTTTGCGGCCGCGGTGAATATCGCCTCCGCGCCGACGGGAATGTTAATTCCGCCCACCACGGCTTTTATCCTTTATGCGCTGGCAAGCGGGGGAACATCGATTGCCGCTCTGTTCGCCGGCGGTCTGGTTGCGGGTGTGCTGTGGGGCGTTGGCTGTATGCTGGTCACGCTGGTGGTCGCTAAGCGTCGAAATTATCGGGTTTTCTTCACCGTCCAAAAAGGCATGGCGCTAAAAGTTGCCGTTGAGGCCATTCCCAGCCTGCTGCTGATCGTGATTATCGTCGGCGGCATTGTGCAGGGGATTTTCACCGCCATTGAAGCCTCCGCGATTGCCGTGGTGTATACGTTATTGCTGACGATGGTGTTTTACCGCACGCTGAAAATTAAGGATTTGCCTTCGATTTTGCTCCAGACAGTGGTAATGACCGGGGTCATCATGTTCCTGCTGGCAACCTCTTCGGCGATGTCCTTCTCGATGTCGATCACCAATATTCCTGCGGCGCTGAGCGATATGATCCTCGGTATTTCCGCCAATAAACTGGTTATCCTGTTAGTCATTACCGTTTTTTTGTTGATTATCGGCGCATTTATGGATATCGGTCCGGCCATTCTGATTTTTACGCCAATTCTGCTGCCGATCATGGCTAAACTGGGCGTCGATCCGGTGCATTTCGGCATTATCATGATCTATAACCTGGCGATTGGCACCATTACGCCGCCAGTTGGCAGTGGTTTATATGTCGGGGCGAGCGTCGGTAAGGTCAAAGTTGAGGAAGTGATTAAACCGTTGCTGCCTTTTTACGGCGCGATTATCGGCGTTCTGTTATTAATTACCTACATTCCGGAAATCACACTGTTCTTACCCCGTCTACTGGGCATCATGTAAGCGCATAGTTTCCTGCACATCTCGTTGCCGGATGGCGATTCGCGTCTTATCCGGCCAACGCACGATAATAATTATCCGCAGGTCATCACCAGGTAAAAAAAACCGGCTACCTATAAAGTAGCCGGAAAAGGGAATAAATAATAAACAGGGATAATGATTAGAATGTGTAGCCTATACCCACGCGGAAACGGGTTTGTCTTTCATCGCTGTTGCTATTGACGGAAACATTACCTACCTCAACGAATGGCGACCATTGATCAATAATATAGGCAGTTCTGAAGTTATATTCATAGTTATCTTTGCCGCCATCGTAAAGATCATATTTATCAGCTTTCTTATAAATTCCTTCGATTGTCCAGTCAAAGTTGTTCCATTTATAACCCGCCCAGACATCCATACGATTGATGGTATCATCATCACGGATATCAGAAGAACGGCGTACATATTCAAAACGATAGCGCGCACCAACCCACCAGCTTTCATTTAATGTCCACGTCGCGCGGAAGTAAGGCTTATAGGTAGAGTAACCATTGCCGGTTTCCAGCACAAAACCCGGTTGCCAGGCGACATCACCGGTTTTAAATTGGTAGCTTATCGTATATTCGTTGCCCTGTGTTTCCAGGTCATTAAACGCTTTATTGGTGTCATCCCCGCCTGATTTTGAGATAGCTTCTATCGCAAAACCAAAACCATTCGCAAACCGATGAGAAATATACGCACGGTCATAGTTAGCTTTACTGTCGTCAAGATATTCATGACGAACATCGACATATACTGCATGCGCATTTGTTACAACAAGAGGTAATAGTAAGAAAAGAGATTTTCTCATAACAGAATCCATTTAATTTAAAATTAAAACGTTGTTTTATGTCAGGCCGTTACAACCATAATACGCAATGTGAATGGCGACAATATAGGCAAAGATCTTTAATTTAAAATTGGGATAATGTTCAAAAAGCAAAATAAAATAAATGAAATTTATATTCGCCATATAACATAAAAATCAAAACACCATCAACAAAGCCAATATAGGGATTTCCCTATATTTATATTTCATTGATTCCTAACGTTAATTTCAATATATTTAAATTGTAAATACAAATAAAACAACTAAATAATTACTGTATAACTACCTTTTTATCAAACGGTAAGTCAGACTATTCCCATTATGTGAGCTCACGCAGCGTTTTCTTTGCATTGCTGCCAGCTAAGTCGTTTCGTGTCGTTATGATGAAGGTATTTTAGAAAACCAATATTACCCACTGATTTAAATAACATCCAGACGGTCATGATGCGCTCCGACTTTTTTAAAACGTGAAGTTAATCACTTCATTAACGTGCTGATTGCCAGAATACACCCAACGGCGGCAATCGTTATAAGGTTACCAGGCGGCGTAATTTTTAAACTCATGCAAACGGAAGGGGTATCCCGTCCATAAAAAATAATGAGGAACATGTCATGAGTAACGCGATTACGATGGGTATTTTCTGGCATTTGATAGGGGCGGCCAGTGCAGCCTGCTTCTATGCTCCGTTCAAGCAAGTGAAACAGTGGTCATGGGAAACCATGTGGTCAGTGGGCGGCATCGTCTCCTGGCTTATTCTGCCGTGGACAATTAGCGCTCTGTTACTGCCTGATTTCTGGGCCTATTATGGACAGTTTAACCTCTCCACCCTTTTACCGGTTTTTCTGTTCGGCGCCATGTGGGGCATCGGCAATATTAACTACGGTCTGACTATGCGTTATCTCGGGATGTCGATGGGTATCGGCATCGCTATTGGCATTACGCTTATCGTCGGCACGCTGATGACGCCTATCATCAACGGTAACTTCGATGTGTTAATCCATACCGAAGGGGGACGCATGACGCTACTTGGCGTTTTTGTCGCGCTGATCGGCGTCGGGATTGTGACGCGCGCCGGACAGTTAAAAGAACGCAAAATGGGCATTAAAGCGGAGGAGTTCAATCTGAAGAAAGGGCTTCTGCTGGCAGTGATGTGCGGTATTTTCTCGGCGGGGATGTCTTTTGCCATGAACGCCGCGAAACCGATGCATGAAGCTGCTGCCGCGCTTGGCGTTGACCCGCTCTATGTCGCGCTGCCGAGTTACGTGGTGATTATGGGCGGCGGCGCGCTGGTTAACCTCGGTTTCTGTTTTATCCGCCTGGCAAAAGTACAAAATCTGTCGATAAAAGCCGACTTCTCGCTGGCAAGACCGTTGATTATCAGCAATATTCTGCTGTCCGCGCTTGGCGGTCTGATGTGGTATTTACAGTTCTTTTTCTATGCCTGGGGTCACGCGCGCATTCCCGCGCAATATGACTACATGAGCTGGATGCTGCACATGAGCTTCTATGTGCTGTGCGGGGGGCTTGTCGGTCTGGTGCTAAAAGAGTGGAAAAATGCTGGCCGCCGTCCCGTTGCCGTATTAAGCCTCGGCTGCGTGGTAATTATTATCGCGGCGAATATTGTCGGTTTAGGCATGGCCAGTTAATCGCTTTGATTACTGAGATGACGCCATTGGCTCGGCGTCATCCCGGTTTCCCGCGTGAACACCACTGAAAAATAATTACTATCTTCAAAACCGCACTGCATCGAAATCTCGCTAATCATCAGCGGGCTATGCTGAAGCAGATACTGCGCGTGGCAAATACGGACCTGGCGTAAATATTGATTAATCGTCATCCCGGTTTGGGCGCGAAACTGCTGCCGCAGCACCCGTTCGCTGCATTGTTCCTGCTGGCAAAACGCATCCAGCGCAAAGGGACGCTCAAGGCTATTAGCCAAAGCGGTAATTAATTTATCCAACAGCGTTTCTCTGGAGGTTGCCGGAAGATCGTCGGTCGCGTAGCGATGCCGTTTTAACGTCATCACCAGTTGACCAAACAGCAATTCCGCCATCTCATTCGCCAGCGGATCGCGCCCATTACTCTCATGTTCAAGCTGGTTAATGACCTGCCGCGCCTGATTCATTCCCATACTGCCCAGCCGCCAGTGAGGATGCCACTGCGCTCCCTGAAAGCCGGGAATCATCGCCTGCCAGTTTACATTGAGTTTCAAACGCTCCGGGCAGTAAATGATATTTTGCAGCACCAGATCGTTAACGGAGGTATAGGAGTGTTTGTCTTCAGCACGAATGTAAAACAGATCGCCGCGGGTAATTCTGTATGGGCGCTCATTAAGAACGTGTAGGCCATTGCCCCGCCAGACCATCACCAGTTCACAAAACTCATGCGTATGTTCCGCAAAAACATCCTGTGGATAGCGATCGGCAACCGTAACGGCCTGCTGCTCATCAGTAAAAAAATCTTTTTTCAAAAGGATTAACTGATTTGCCACCGCAGCACCTCATGTTGAATGCTTGCCGGATGGCGCTACGCTTATTCTGTCTACCGCTCGCCGCCGTAGGCCAGGTAAGGCGCAGACGCCATCCGGTATTAAAGGGTATAATTATCAGCATATTGGCGACGAAAACGTTGATAGCGTTCGCGTTACTGGATTATCGCATCGCGTCCCTGACGGATATCCCGCGGCGACCAGTTAAATTCTCGGCGAAACAGAGTCGAAAAGTGGTTACTGTCGCCAAAACCGCAGCGGTACGCGATTTCTGTCACGCTATGATCGCTATGGCGTAATAAATGCCGGGCTTTGATCAAACGCAGGCGATTAAGGTAACGTTGCGGCGTCAGCCCGGTATGCTGTTTAAGCTGACGATGCAGCGTGCGTAGCGACAGCGAAAACTGTTCAGCTACCGCCTCCCAGCAGACCTCCTCCGCAAAATGGTCTTCCAGCCATGCCATCAGTTGGTTGAGTTTGGCGTCGTTATTGGTTGCGCCTTCCATCAGGCTACTGCGGCGCAACAACACCAGTAGTTGCATAAACAAAATTTCGCAATTCGCCACGGCAGGCGCATCCATGCTGTCTCCGGCGCGCTCCATCAGACCGACCAACTGGCGCACCTGCTGCAACACACTCTGATTCACCCGCCAGTGCGAAGGATAGTAACCATCCTGCTCCTGCGGCAGCAATTGATCCAGCCCCGCCAGGAATTGGAAAGCGTCCGGCGAACGCCACAGTACATTCGTCAGGCATAGGTTGTCGGTATGTTCATATAAATGCCGGTCGTGATCGCGAACAAAACACACGGTACCGCCGCTGATGGTATACGGCTGCCCGTTGAATACATGAATGCCCGTACCGTGTTCCACAATCACGATTTCATGAAAATCATGATGATGTTCAGGGAAAGCGGCTTGCGGCAGACGGGGTTCAATCGCCACGGGCGCTTTACCTGATGGAAAAAAATCCACGCTATGCAGTACGGTCATGGTTGCTTCCTCCTGAATTCAACATGTCCGAATAGTAATTAAGGGCTATCGGCCTCACCTTAAATTTTTGACGCTAAAGCGCGCAAACATGGTCTTTTTTTCAAGAAAAGGCGGGAAAAAGCGGGAAATGCGGACGACATCACACCGGCCTATTAGTAGAAACTGTGAACGCTATCACGTTCATCTTTGCCTTGTTGCCAGCGGCTCATTTTCCTGTCAGTAACGAGAAGGTAGGTCTTTGAGGGCTTTTTTAGACTGTGCGCAATGACTCTAAGAAGGACCTGATTATGACTTTTCGCCATTGTGTCGCGGTTGATCTCGGCGCATCCAGCGGGCGCGTGATGCTGGCGCGTTACGACAGCAAACACCGTACCCTGACGCTACGTGAAATTCACCGTTTTGTGAACTGCCTACAAAAAACAGACGGGTTTGACACCTGGGACATCGACAGTCTGGAAAAGGATATCCGTCTTGGTCTGAAGAAAGTCTGCAATGAAGGCATTCTTATCGACAGCATCGGCATCGACACCTGGGGCGTCGATTATGTCCTGCTGGATAAACAAGGTCAGCGTGTCGGCCTGCC
Source organism: Salmonella sp. 32031103-2018-00083-FB-01-SM-01 (assembly GCF_017571995.1). Lineage (NCBI taxonomy): Bacteria > Pseudomonadati > Pseudomonadota > Gammaproteobacteria > Enterobacterales > Enterobacteriaceae > Salmonella > Salmonella sp. 32031103-2018-00083-FB-01-SM-01. Next base: position 51,961 of record NZ_JAGEQL010000008.1, on the reverse strand, counting down.
GGTCTCCTACCGCGATAACCGTACCACGGGCATCATGTCGCAAGCGCTGGTCCAGATCGGCAAAAGCGAAATCTATCGCCGCAGCGGGATTCAGTTTCTGCCGTTTAACACCATCTATCAGCTACGCGCGCTGACGAAACAACAGCCTGAGTTAACAGCGCAGGTCGCTCATGCGCTGCTGATGCCTGATTATTTCAGCTACCGCCTGACCGGTGAAATGAACTGGGAATATACCAACGCCACGACCACTCAATTGGTCAATATCAATACCGATGACTGGGACGATACCCTGCTGGCGTGGACTGGCGCGAAAAAGAGCTGGTTCGGTCGCCCCTCGCACCCTGGCAATGTTATCGGCGACTGGATTTGCCCGCAGGGCAACCGTATTCCGGTGGTAGCCGTCGCCAGCCACGATACTGCCAGCGCCGTTATTGCCTCTCCGCTGGCAAATAAACATAGCGCTTACCTGTCTTCAGGCACCTGGTCGTTGATAGGTTTTGAAAGCAAAATGCCCTACACCACCGACAACGCGCTGACTGCCAATATCACCAACGAAGGCGGCGCGGAAGGGCGTTATCGGGTACTGAAAAACATTATGGGTTTGTGGCTGCTCCAGCGTGTGCTGAAAGAACGGCGCATTACCGATCTGCCTGCGCTTATTGCCCAAACAGAAGCGCTGCCGGCCTGCCGTTTCCTGATTAACCCGAATGACGATCGCTTTATCAATCCTGACGATATGCGCGCCGAAATCCAGGCCGCCTGTCGCGAGACCGACCAGCCCGTTCCCGTCAGCGATGCCGAACTGGCGCGCTGCATTTTCGACAGTCTGGCGCTGTTGTATGCCGACATTCTGCACGAACTGGCAAATCTGCGCGGCGAAAAATTTACCCAACTGCATATTGTCGGCGGCGGATGCCAAAACGCGCTACTCAACCAGTTGTGCGCCGATGCATGTGGTATTCGCGTGATGGCCGGGCCGGTTGAAGCCTCCACCCTTGGCAATATTGGTATTCAGCTTATGACCCTCGACGAATTAAACAACGTCGATGACTTCCGTCAGGTCGTCAGCGCTAACTACGACCTGACAACCTATATCCCTAATCCTGATAGTGAAATTGCCCGCCACGTTGCGCAGTTTCAACCCAAACGACAGACAAAGGAGCTTTGCGCATGACCACTCAACTGGAACAAGCCTGGGAACTGGCAAAACAACGTTTCGCCGCAGTAGGTATTGATGTCGAGGAGGCGCTGCGCCAGCTCGATCGCCTGCCGGTTTCCATGCACTGCTGGCAGGGCGACGATGTTGCCGGATTCGAGAACCCGGAAGGTTCGTTGACGGGCGGAATTCAGTCAACCGGCAACTATCCGGGCAAAGCGCGTAACGCCACCGAACTGCGCGCCGATCTGGAACAGGCGCTGCGCCTGATCCCAGGCCCAAAACGGCTGAACCTGCACGCTATCTACCTTGAGTCGGATACGCCGGTTGCCCGCGACCAGATCAAACCGGAGCATTTTAAAAACTGGGTGGAGTGGGCGAAAGCGAACCGGCTGGGGCTGGATTTCAACCCCACCTGTTTTTCTCATCCACTGAGCGCTGACGGTTTTACCCTCTCTCATCCAGACGCGAAAATTCGCCAGTTCTGGATCGATCACTGCAAGGCCAGCCGCCGCGTCTCGGCATACTTTGGTGAGCAGCTCGGTACGCCGTCGGTGATGAACATCTGGATCCCGGACGGCATGAAAGACATTACCGTCGACCGTTTAGCCCCGCGCCAGCGCCTGCTGGAAGCGCTGGATGAGGTCATTAGCGAGAAATTCGACCCGGCGCACCACATCGACGCCGTCGAAAGCAAACTGTTTGGCATCGGCGCGGAAAGCTACACCGTCGGCTCCAATGAGTTCTACATGGGCTACGCCACCAGCCGTCAGACCGCGCTGTGCCTGGATGCGGGCCACTTCCATCCCACTGAAGTGATTTCCGACAAAATTTCCGCCGCCATGCTCTACGTGCCACGGCTGCTGCTGCACGTCAGCCGCCCGGTACGCTGGGATAGCGACCACGTGGTGCTCCTGGACGATGAAACCCAGGCAATTGCCAGCGAGATCGTCCGTCATAACCTGTTCGACCGTGTGCATATCGGCCTGGATTTCTTCGACGCCTCTATCAACCGTGTCGCCGCGTGGGTTATCGGTACCCGCAACATGAAAAAAGCGCTGCTGCGCGCTCTGCTGGAACCCACAGATCAACTGCGTCAGCTTGAAGCCAGCGGCGATTACACCGCGCGTCTGGCGCTGCTGGAAGAGCAGAAATCTCTGCCGTGGCAGGCCGTCTGGGAAATGTATTGCCAGCGTCACGGCACGCCGGCTGGCAGCCAGTGGCTGGACAGCGTTCGCACCTACGAAAAAGAGATCCTGAGCAAACGTAGCTGACAGCGACACCTGATCTGTAGGCCGGATAAGACGCCCGCGTCGCTACCCGGCAATAAATGAAACACGATTGCCGGATGGCACTGCGCTTATCCGGCCTACGTAAGACCCGAATAACCTTCGGGCAATGAATGGGAACACGAACATGCAAAATATTACCGATTCCTGGTTTGTCCAGGGCATGATTAAAGCCACGTCTGATGCGTGGCTGAAAGGGTGGGACGAACGTAATGGCGGTAACCTGACGCTGCGTCTGGATGAAACCGATATCGCGCCTTTTGCGGCTAATTTCCACGAAAAACCGCGCTATATCGCGCTAAGTCAACCCATGCCGCTGCTGGCGAATACGCCGTTTATCGTTACCGGTTCCGGCAAATTCTTCCGCAACGTGCAGCTCGATCCGGCAGCCAATTTAGGCGTGGTCAAAATCGACAGCGACGGCGCAGGCTACCACATTCTGTGGGGCTTAACCCACGACGCGGTACCCACCTCTGAACTCCCGGCGCATTTCCTCTCCCACTGCGAACGCATCAAAGCCACCCACGGCAAAGACCGCGTCATTATGCATTGCCATGCGACTAACCTGATCGCCCTCACCTACGTACTGGAAAACAACACTGCGCTGATCACCCGCAAACTGTGGGAAGGCAGCACCGAATGTCTGGTGGTATTCCCGGACGGTGTCGGCATTCTGCCGTGGATGGTGCCAGGCACCGATGAAATCGGCCAGGCCACCGCGCAAGAAATGCAGAAACATTCGCTGGTACTGTGGCCGTTCCACGGCGTGTTCGGAAGCGGACCTACGCTGGATGAAACCTTCGGTTTGATAGATACCGCAGAGAAATCCGCTGAGGTATTAGTCAAAATCTATTCGATGGGCGGTATGAAGCAGACCATCACGCGCGAAGAACTGGTCGCACTCGGCAAACGTTTTGGTGTGACACCGCTGGCCAGCGCCGTAGATCTGTACTGATACCTCCCAACTCAACGCCGGATGCGGCTTTGCCTTATCCGGCCTACAGGACGGTGCGCATTTTACCGTAGGCCCGATAAGCGTAGCGCCATCGGGCAACAGGGAATTTTTTTAAGGAGAATAGTGATGAGCTTTATGTTGGCACTGCCAAAAATTAGCCTGCATGGCGCTGGAGCGATTGCCGATATGGTGAACCTCGTGGCGAATAAGCAATGGGGCAAAGCGCTGATCGTTACCGATGGTCAACTGGTAAAGCTGGGCCTGCTGGATAGCCTGTTTAGCGCACTGGATGAACATCAAATGTCTTACCACCTGTTTGATGAGGTGTTCCCAAATCCGACAGAAGAGCTGGTGCAGAAAGGTTTTGCGGCGTATCAGAGCGCAGAATGTGACTACATTATCGCCTTCGGCGGCGGCAGCCCGATCGATACCGCAAAAGCGGTGAAAATTCTGACCGCCAACCCAGGTCCATCTACCGCCTACTCCGGCGTCGGCAAAGTGAAAAACGCCGGCGTACCGCTGGTAGCGATTAATACTACGGCAGGTACCGCGGCCGAGATGACCAGCAACGCGGTGATTATCGACTCTGCCCGTAAGGTCAAAGAGGTGATCATCGACCCGAATATCATCCCGGATATTGCCGTGGATGACGCCAGCGTCATGCTGGAAATCCCGGCTTCTGTGACCGCCGCAACCGGCATGGATGCCCTGACCCATGCGGTGGAAGCCTATGTCTCCGTTGGCGCGCATCCGCTCACCGACGCTAACGCGCTGGAAGCGATTCGCTTAATCAATGTGTGGCTACCGAAAGCGGTTGACGATGGTCATAACCTCGAAGCCCGTGAGCAAATGGCATTCGGCCAGTACCTGGCAGGCATGGCGTTCAACAGCGCCGGTTTGGGGCTGGTTCACGCGCTGGCGCACCAGCCGGGCGCAACTCATAACCTGCCGCACGGCGTCTGCAACGCTATCCTGCTGCCAATTGTCGAGAACTTTAACCGTCCGAACGCCGTCGCGCGTTTTGCCCGCATCGCACAGGCGATGGGCGTGGAGACGCGCGGTATGTCTGACGAAGCCGCAAGTCAGGAAGCGATTAACGCTATCCGTACGCTGAGCAAACGCGTCGGCATTCCAGAAGGTTTCAGCAAGCTGGGCGTCACAAAAGAAGATATCGAAGGCTGGCTGGATAAAGCCCTCGCCGACCCGTGCGCGCCGTGTAACCCGCGCACCGCCAGCCGCGATGAAGTTCGCGAGCTGTACCTGGAGGCGTTATGATCCGCAAAGCCTTTGTGATGCAGGTAAATGCCGACGCGCACGAGGAGTATCAGCGTCGTCATAACCCAATCTGGCCGGAGCTGGAAGCCGTATTAAAATCTCACGGCGCGCATCACTACGCGATTTATCTCGATCAGGAGCGCAATCTGCTGTTCGCCACCGTTGAGATTGAATCCGAGGAGCGCTGGAATGCCGTTGCCAGCACCGACGTTTGCCAGCGTTGGTGGAAACATATGCGTGACGTTATGCCCGCGAATCCGGATAACAGCCCGGTCAGCGCAGAGCTAAAAGAGGTGTTCTATCTGCAGTAAGTCGTGTGCCCGGTGGCGCAAGCTTACCGGGCCTACGGTTTTATTTTTTGTCGGCCGGATAAGGCGGTTACGCCGCCATCCGGCAATTTCAATTCTGCTCCGCTACCAGGATAGCCTGAGTATCCGGTTCCAGCGCTTTAAAGATATGCGCCTGGTCGCCGGGATAACAAATGTAATCGCCCTCCGCCAGCTCTTCCGGCGCCTCGGTTAAGCCGACGAGGGCTTTTCCCTGCGTAACAATAATATGTTCCACCGACCCCGGCGGATGCGGGTGAGAGATCCGGTCGGCCCCCGGCTGCGTCAACAGCAGATAGATATCACGCCGCGCGCCGGGCGGACACGCCGCCAGTAATATCGCCTGATAATGCGCCTGCTCCGCCACGACTTTGGTGCCCTCTCCGCGGCGAATCACCTGCGTTTTTTGTACCTGCGGCTCCAGCAGCCTGGCAAAGGGAATGTCGAGCGCGACGCATAGCGACCATAACGTCTCCAGACTGGGGTTGCCGTTCCCTGCTTCCAGTTGTGAAAGCGTAGATTTAGCGATGCCTGCGCGCCGCGCAATCTCCGCCAGCGACAGTCCGGTTCGCTGGCGTTCGCGTACCAGGCTTCTGGCAATGACGCTAATAGGTTGTGTCATAAAGCATCCAACGTTCACTATAACGAACGAAATGTTCGTCTTGTAAAGCAAATCTGTTCCGTTCATTATAATGAAAATTCGTTCGATATGACTAAAGAAGATGAAACACTATTTTTCCTGTCTCAAGGGAGACACGATAAAAGCGATATTTTTAGTGTGCCTGGCCGTGGGCGTCGTCGGCATGTCCTATGGCTCACTGGCGATGGCCTACGGTTTCCCACTGTGGGTGCCGTTTGTCCTCTCTATTTTTGTGCTGGCGGGCGCGTCCGAATTTATGTTTATCGGCATTGTTGCCAGCGGCGGCAATCCGTTAGCGGCGGCGGCGGCAGGACTACTGGTGAATGCGCGCCACGTGCCGTTTGGCGTAACGGTGCGCGATTTGGTTGGCACCCGCGCCGCCAGCTTTTTCGGCTGCCATATCATGAATGATGAGAGCGTGGTGTTCGGCCTGTCGCAAAAAACACCCGAACAACGTAAAGCCGCCTACTGGCTATGCGGTCTGGGCGTCGCCCTATTCTGGCCGATTGGCACACTGATTGGCGCAGGTGTCGGCAAACTGCTCCCGGCCCCAGAAACCATTGGTCTGGATGCCGTATTCCCGGCAATCTTACTGGCGCTGGTGATCCCGGCGTTTAAAAACCGCACCACATTGATTCGTGGTTGCAGCGGCGCCGCGCTGTCGCTTGCCGCCGTTCCCTTTGTGGCTGCCGGATTGCCGGTGTTGCTTTCGCTGCTTGGCCTACTGGCGAGGAAAAAATAATGGGCAATATGACGCTATTTATTATCGGTATTGCTCTTTTATCTGCGGGAACCTATTTGATGCGCCTCGGCGGCGCGAAACTTGGCAGCCGTCTGGCGCTGTCTGAGCGCTCACAGGCTCTGCTCTCGGATGCGGCAACGGTGCTGCTATTCTCCGTCGCGCTGGCGACCACCTTTTACGAAGGCGAACATTTTGCCGGAATGGCGCGCGTTCTTGGGGTTGGCTTCGCCGTATTTTTAGCCTGGCGTAAAATGCCGCTTATTGTGGTGATTATCGCCGCCGCGCTGGTGACCGCACTGCTGCGGCTGGCGGGTATTAATTAACGTCTTACAGAACAGTTGGGCGTGACACCCTATAAGTGATGAAGGCTGGGCCGCCCTATGCTGAAGAGGCCCAGAATTTTCGCATCAGGCGGGATAAATGCTTTCCATATAAATGCCGATCCTCAATTACACTACCAGTGTCTTCCAGCGTGACGTCAACATCTTGTGATAGCTTCAGATTACTGGTTTTCCTAATAACTCTCCTTAGTTAATGTTACGTCAGCTATTTTTACGGATATTGCCTGACGAAGAACACATGAACGAAAAAAGCGCCTGATCGGCGCTTTTTATTGGCGTTATAGCGTAATTTTATAGGCGCTTGCGCCAGCCTGCACGCAGTTAATGTGCCGTCACTCAACGCAGGCGATTATAATCATCCACCATCTCGTTATAACTTCTCAACGACGCCGGATAAGAATCCGCAACCATCCATCCTGTTGCAGGGTCCTGCACCCGTTTCTTTTCAAAATCAGAATACTGAACATTGTCCCTGATGCGACGAATATATTTTTTAGCTTTTAGCTGATAATCCGCCGCAGAATTAACGAAAGGAAAATTCCGTCCATCAGTATCCGACTGTTTCAATTGCGCAATCATTGTTTCCAGTTCCGCGACTTTTTTCATCATCGCTTCGGCATCAAAGGTATCGGCAGAAATAACCTTGTTGATCTGCTTTGCCGAAATCATGACAGCCAGAGAATAATAGTTAAATGTTTTACCTTCCGATTCTTCTATTTTCTTCAACTGTGTCAATTGCCGTTTGTCATTTATTTCCTGAATAGCCTCATGATATTTTTCCGAGACGGGTTTAAAATCCTCAATATTCTTCAGTAATGTCTGATGCAGCGCCTTACCTTTAGCAAAGGCATCATCTTTATAGTTTTCCTGGGTATAATATTTTTCCATTTCGTTAATGGTATTACCCAGCGCGGCGGCGCTATCAATATAGCTAACGGCAACGCCATCAATAGGCTCAAGCAATGGCGTTAAGGCGGCCACCTGTTTCATCTCTTTCTGGCAATTCGTTATGTAAGACTCCGTAATACCATAAATGCCATAAACCAGGCTCTCTTTCCCTGTCGGACCTTTTTTAAAGTCTTTCACCCAATCCGCGTAACGCGCCAGACTGTGCTGAACGGGCAATTGAAGTTTATTAAAACAATCGATATAGACATCCATTTTTTCACTATAAACTTCTTCAGCGTCAACCTCCGGCTGAGCTGGCGTTTCTGGCTTCGCCGCCGGGGGCTGAGTTGCCGTTTCTGGCTTCGCTGCTGAGGGCTGCGCTGGACTTTCGTCAGATTGCGTTTCCGGCGTCTGAGAAGGCGCTGGCGTCGCAGGCTGACTGCTGGCGGCCGGCGTCGCCTCGGTTTTAACATTATTGTCATCACATCCTGTTGCGCCCAGGGTCATTAGCGCAATGATTATCGCTGAGGATAATAAATTCCTTTTCATTTAATTGCCTTTTGTATATTTACATTGGGGTTCTCTTATTTTAACGAAAATATGGCCTCGCCACTATACGTCATTCCGTTATTAAGAGAGGCTGTAAAATCCAGAAAATATATATTTCATACACCATCATTCTACATAAAATATATATTAAATTAATAATATATATTTTACGCAAATGTAGAGGGTACTATTTTAGTCTGCGATTAACCGCTGCGGATGGGTATAAATCGTCGCCCGACCCGGCTTACAGAACCCCACCAGCGTAAGATTACACCGTTCAGCGACGTCAACCGCGAGCGTGGTGGCAGCAGAAACCGCAAACAAAATTTCCACACCGCACATCGCCGACTTCTGCACCATTTCGTAACTCGCGCGACTGGAAACCAGCGCCGCGCCTTGCCGCCATTCCTCACCCTCCGTGGCGCGGCGGCCGAGCAGTTTATCCAGCGCAACGTGGCGTCCGACATCTTCATGGCCCCCCGCCAGTTCACCCGACGGCAAGACCCACGCCGCAGCGTGCGTACAACCCGTCAGCTTACCCGTCGGTTGAAAATCATTCAGATGTTTTAACGCGCGATCAAGGTTACCGAGATTAAACGTTTGGCTAAACGGCAGGGGTTGCACCGGCTTACCGATGTCATTGAGCTGTTCCACGCCACACACGCCGCAACCGGTGCGTCCGGCCAGCGCGCGACGACGCGCTTTCAGCCCCATAAATCGACGGCTGGAAAGATCAATCTGCACTTCAAGTCCGTTACAGGACGGTACAACGTCCATGCCATAGATTTCACGCGGGCTGTCAATGATCCCTTCCGACAGAGAAAACCCCATTGCAAAATGCGTCAGATCTTTTGGAGAGGCCATCATAACGACATGCGAAATACCGTTATACACCAGTGCCACAGGCACTTCCTCGGCAACATCATCAAGTTGGGGGGACTGCAAATCCTCGCGTTTCCAGAGAGTCAACTGGCGTGAGGTTGTGAAATCAGTCACATTTAGGACTTCTTCAGACAGTATATTGTTCACTTTCTTTTAACCATATAAGAACACACACACCAACATTATGGTATTCTGTTACAACTCCTCCCGGATGGAGGAAAATTTATCCAATTCTGAACCTTTGCGGGCCCGTCCGCAAAGAAAAATAACAACCACTCCCTGAGCGTTTCGGATAGAGAAATGTGAAAGAGAAGTGACAATGTCGAAACAAGGAGCAAACCATGCAGGTCAGCAGAAGGCAGTTCTTTAAGATCTGCGCTGGCGGTATGGCAGGCACCACGGCGGCGGCACTGGGCTTCGCGCCCGGCGTAGCGCTAGCGGAAACACGGCAATATAAACTGCTGCGCACCCGCGAAACCCGTAACACCTGCACCTACTGTTCCGTTGGCTGCGGGCTGTTGATGTACAGCCTCGGCGACGGTGCGAAAAACGCCAAAGCATCTATTTTCCATATCGAAGGGGACCCGGATCATCCGGTAAGCCGTGGCGCGCTGTGCCCGAAAGGGGCCGGTCTGGTGGACTTTATCCACTCTGAAAGCCGCCTGAAATTCCCGCAATACCGCGCGCCGGGTTCAGATAAGTGGCAACAGATCAGTTGGGAAGAAGCGTTTGACCGCATCGCTAAACTGATGAAGGAAGATCGCGACGCCAACTATCAGGCGCAGAACGCCGAAGGCGTTACCGTTAACCGCTGGCTCACCACCGGGATGCTGTGCGCTTCCGCATCCAGTAACGAGACGGGTTATTTAACGCAAAAATTCTCCCGCGCGCTGGGTATGCTCGCGGTCGACAACCAGGCGCGTGTCTGACACGGACCAACGGTAGCAAGTCTTGCTCCAACATTTGGTCGCGGTGCGATGACCAACCACTGGGTCGACATCAAGAACGCCAACCTCGTCGTGGTGATGGGCGGTAACGCCGCAGAAGCTCACCCGGTCGGGTTCCGCTGGGCGATGGAAGCCAAAATTCACAACGGCGCGAAGCTGATTGTGATCGATCCGCGCTTTACGCGTACCGCGTCGGTGGCCGATTTCTATGCGCCAATACGCTCTGGTACTGACATTGCCTTCTTGTCAGGCGTGATGCTGTATCTGCTGACTAACGAAAAATACAACCGTGAATACACCGAGGCCTATACCAATGCCAGCCTGATCGTGCGTGAAGATTTTGGCTTCGATGATGGTCTGTTCACCGGCTACGACGCAGACAAGCGGCAGTACGATAAAACCAGTTGGCACTATGAGCTGGACGAAAACGGTTTTGCCAAACGCGATACGACACTGCAACACCCGCGCTGTGTCTGGAATCTGTTGAAACAGCATGTCTCACGCTACACGCCGGACGTGGTAGAAAATATCTGCGGTACGCCGAAAGCGGACTTCCTGAAAGTGTGCGAGTACATTGCAGAAACCAGCGCAAAAGATAAAACCGCGTCGTTCCTGTACGCGCTGGGCTGGACGCAGCATTCCATCGGCGCGCAGAACATCCGTACTATGGCGATGATCCAGCTTCTGCTCGGTAACATGGGGATGGCGGGCGGCGGCGTTAACGCCCTGCGCGGTCACTCCAATATTCAGGGACTGACCGACTTAGGACTGCTGTCGCAAAGTCTGCCGGGCTACCTGACGCTGCCGAGCGAAAAACAGACCGACCTGCAAACCTATCTGGCTGCCAATACGCCGAAGCCATTGTTGAAGGATCAGGTCAACTACTGGGGTAACTATCCGAAATTCTTCGTCTCAATGATGAAGGCCTTCTTTGGTGATAAAGCGACAGCGGAAAATAGCTGGGGCTTCGACTGGCTACCGAAGTGGGACAAAGGCTACGACGTGTTGCAGTACTTCGAGATGATGAAACAGGGCAAGGTCAACGGCTATATCTGCCAGGGCTTTAACCCGGTGGCCTCATTCCCGAACAAAAACAAAGTGGTCGCGTCGCTTTCCAAACTGAAGTACCTGGTGACTATCGATCCGCTCAACACCGAAACGTCCACCTTCTGGCAAAACCACGGTGAGTCGAACGACGTTGATCCCGCGAAAATCCAGACCGAAGTGTTCCGTCTGCCTTCCACCTGTTTTGCCGAGGAAAATGGTTCCATCGTTAACTCCGGTCGCTGGTTACAGTGGCACTGGAAGGGCGCGGACGCCCCGGGAATTGCCATGACCGACGGCGAAATCCTCGCCGGTATCTTCTTACGCCTGCGTAAGATGTACTCTGAACAGGGCGGCGCCAACCCGGAACAGGTGTTGAATATGACCTGGAACTACACCAAACCATACGAACCCGCCTCTGAAGAAGTGGCGATGGAAAGTAACGGTAAAGCGCTGGCCGATCTTATCGACCCGGCAACCGGCGCGGTGGTGGTGAAGAAAGGTCAACAGCTCAGTTCGTTCGCGCAACTGCGCGATGACGGTACGACGTCCAGCGGCTGCTGGATTTTCGCCGGTAGCTGGACGCCGGAAGGCAACATGATGGCGCGTCGTGATAACGCCGACCCGTCTGGTCTCGGCAACACGCTGGGCTGGGCATGGGCATGGCCGCTTAACCGCCGTATTCTGTATAACCGCGCCTCCGCCGATCCGCAGGGTAATCCCTGGGACCCGAAACGTCAGCTACTGAAATGGGAAGGTGGAAAATGGGCCGGATGGGATATTCCGGACTACAGCGCCGCCGCGCCCGGCAGCGACGTCGGACCGTTTATCATGCAGCCGGAAGGGATGGGTCGCCTGTTTGCTATCGATAAGATGGCGGAAGGGCCGTTCCCGGAACACTACGAGCCGTTTGAAACGCCGCTGGGCACTAACCCGCTGCACCCGAACGTTATCTCTAACCCTGCCGCCCGTATCTTTAAAGACGATGCCGACGCGCTGGGTAAAGCGGATAAGTTCCCGTATGTCGGAACCACTTACCGTCTGACCGAGCACTTCCACTACTGGACCAAGCACGCGTTGCTTAACGCTATCGCCCAGCCGGAACAGTTTGTGGAAATTGGCGAGAAGCTGGCGAATAAGCTCGGCATCGCGCATGGCGATACCGTGAAGGTCTCCTCGAACCGCGGCTATATCAAAGCCAAAGCGGTGGTGACCAAGCGTATTCGCACGCTGAAAGCGGACGGCAAGGATATCGATACCATCGGTATTCCTATTCACTGGGGCTACGAAGGCGTGGCGAAAAAAGGTTTTATAGCCAATACGTTAACGCCTTTCGTCGGCGATGCGAACACGCAAACGCCGGAGTTTAAATCCTTCCTTGTGAACGTGGAAAAGGTGTAACGGAGACGACCTATGGCTTATCAATCGCAAGACATCATTCGTCGTTCCGCCACTAACGGTTTCACCCCCGCGCCCCAGGCGCGGGACCACCAGGAAGAGGTGGCGAAACTCATCGACGTCACCACCTGTATCGGCTGTAAAGCGTGTCAGGTGGCGTGCTCCGAGTGGAACGACATCCGTGATGAAGTGGGCAATAACGTCGGGGTGTATGACAACCCGGCGGACTTAACCGCGAAATCCTGGACGGTGATGCGCTTCTCGGAAGTGGAACAGAACGACAAACTGGAGTGGCTGATCCGTAAGGATGGCTGTATGCACTGCGCCGATCCAGGCTGCCTGAAAGCCTGTCCGGCGGAAGGGGCGATCATTCAGTACGCTAACGGTATTGTCGACTTCCAGTCCGAGCAGTGTATCGGCTGCGGCTACTGTATCGCTGGCTGCCCGTTCAACGTGCCGCGCCTCAACCCGGAAGACAACCGCGTCTATAAATGTACGCTGTGCGTTGACCGTGTGGTGGTCGGCCAGGAGCCGGCCTGCGTGAAGACCTGTCCAACCGGCGCCATTCATTTTGGCTCGAAAGAGGATATGAAAACGCTGGCGGGCGAGCGGGTGGCGGAACTAAAAACCCGTGGTTATGACAATGCGGGTCTGTACGATCCGGCGGGCGTAGGCGGTACGCATGTCATGTACGTGCTGCATCATGCCGACAAGCCGAATCTGTATCACGGTCTGCCGGAAAACCCGGAAATCAGCGAAACCGTTAAGTTCTGGAAAGGCGTCTGGAAACCGCTCGCCGCGTTCGGTTTTGCCGCGACCTTTGCCGCCAGCGTCTTCCACTATGTCGGCGTCGGTCCGAACCGCGCGGAAGAGGAAGATGACAACCTGCATGAAGAGAAAGACGAGGTGCGCAAATGAAACGACGTGACACCATCGTGCGCTATACGGCGCCGGAACGCATCAACCACTGGATCGTCGCCTTCTGCTTCGTGCTGGCGGCGGTGAGTGGGCTGGGCTTTTTATTCCCATCCTTCAACTGGTTGATGCATATCCTGGGCACCCCACAACTGGCGCGAATTCTGCACCCGTTTGTGGGCGTGGTTATGTTTGCCTCGTTCATCATCATGTTTTTCCGTTATTGGCACCACAATCTAATCAATCGGGATGATATCTTTTGGGCGAAGAATATTCGTAAGATCGTCGTCAACGAGGAAGTGGGTGACACCGGGCGTTATAACTTCGGTCAGAAATGCGTATTCTGGGCGGCGATTATCTTCCTGGTGCTGCTGCTGGTGAGCGGGGTAATTATCTGGCGTCCGTACTTTGCGCCTGCTTTCTCAATCCCGGTGATCCGATTCGCGTTAATGTTGCATTCTTTTGCCGCAGTAGCGTTAATTGTGGTTATCATGGTGCATATCTACGCCGCCCTTTGGGTGAAAGGCACCATTACCGCGATGGTGGAAGGCTGGGTAACCCGGTCGTGGGCGAAGAAACATCACCCGCGCTGGTACCGAGAAGTCCGCAAGACAACGGAAAAAGAAACTGAATGAGTATTCGCATAATCCCGCAAGATGAGCTGGGGTCGAGCGAGAAACGTACGGCGGATATGATTCCGCCGTTATTGTTCCCCCGACTCAAAAACGTCTACAACCGCCGCGCCGAACGTCTGCGCGAGCTGGCTGAAAATAACCCGCTGGGCGATTACCTGCGCTTTGCCGCGCTTATCGCGCACGCGCAGGAAGTGGTACTGTACGACCATCCGCTGGAGATGGATCTGACCGCACGTATTAAAGAAGCGAACGACCAGGGCAAGCCGCCGCTGGATATCCACGTGCTGCCGCGTGATAAGCACTGGCAAAAACTGCTGCATTCGTTAATTGCCGAGCTAAAACCCGAGATGAGCGGCCCGGCGCTGGCAGTGATCGAGAACCTGGAGAAAGCCTCAGAGCAGGAGCTGGAGCAGATGGCCAGCGCGCTGTTTGCCTCGGATTTTGCCTCCGTCAGCAGCGATAAAGCCCCGTTTATCTGGGCCGCGCTCTCCCTTTACTGGGCGCAAATGGCCAGCTTGATTCCAGGCAAAGCCCGCGCGGAATACGGTGAAGCGCGCCAGTATTGCCCGGTGTGCGGTTCGATGCCGGTCTCCAGCATGGTGCAGATCGGCACCACGCAGGGGCTGCGTTATCTGCACTGTAACCTGTGCGAAACCGAATGGCATGTCGTGCGCGTAAAATGCAGTAACTGCGAACAGAGCCGCGACTTACACTACTGGTCGCTGGAAAATGAGCAGGCTGCGGTGAAAGCCGAAAGCTGCGGCGATTGCGGGACTTACCTGAAGATTCTGTATCAGGAAAAGGACCCGAAAGTAGAAGCAGTGGCCGACGACCTCGCCTCGCTGGTGCTGGACGCACGCATGGAACAGGAGGGCTTCGCCCGCAGTTCCATCAACCCGTTCCTGTTCCCGGGGGAAGGGGAATAAGTTCTCTGGTATACCGGCTAGCAATCTACGTTAGCCGGATCATTGCTCAATAACGCAATGCTTGTATAACGTTTCTCGGGTCGTTGGCAATGGCGCGAAGTAATGCTTTGGCTGGCCCTGTCGGTGAGCGTCTTCCTTGCTCCCAGTTGCGCAGCGTATCCACGTTGACCGAAATCAGTTCTGCAAACTTAGATTGCGACAACCCAGATGCCTGCCGTATTTCTTTAATCTTCATTGCATCAATATGAAAGGTACGAGAAGGCTTACGGGTCCCTTCAATGATTTCATTCATTTGAGACATACTTTGAGTTAATCGCTCAAATAACACTTTATCCATCTACCACCTCTCATTCAGCATACGAAGCACCGCTTTTTCCTGCGGCGTGAGATCATCTTTAATGCCTTTTTGATAAATCAGAAGCAAGCGAATCTCATACCGTTGACTACGGTGAAAATAGATAATTCGCACGCCACTACGCTTTCCTTTGCCTCGCGCTCCCCAGCGCATTTTTCTCAGGCCGCCCGTTTCCTGAATGACATCACCACAATCTGGATGCTGAGCCATAAAAACCTGAAGCTTATGGTATTCATCATCATCGAGCAGTTTTTTAACATCTTCAGTAAAGAGTTCCGTTTCTATAAATTGCATATTCCATACGCCATTGGCTTATAGTAGTGAAAATAATCTATACGTCAATGGCGTATAGCATCATCGTTTCACAGTACAAAAATTAAAAACCCAGCGCCAACCGCATTCCATTTTTTGCGAACCTCTATCCAGAATCATCATCCCCTCGTTTCACCACTTTCCATCCCCAACGAACCAGGTTATAAACTGTACATACATACAGTCAAAGGAGCGTTATATGCCACTGGAAAAAGGAATTGCCGAACTGGTCGCTGGGTTTATCGCCGCGGGCCGTCCCTCTTCACGAGAGCAGAATATTGATGACCGGAGAGCGGGTTATATTGCCAGCACGTCGCTGGCGGGTGAGAAAGAAATTCGGGTGAGTTCGGAAGATATCGTGCTGGAAGGGATGACATTTCGCGTCGTTTCGCCGCCAAACGCATCCGGTTCTCTACCCTGTATCCTCTACTATCACGGCGGCTGTTTTGTTAGCGGCGGCTTTCTGACTCATGACCCCAGCTACGGCAACTGGCCTGGAAAAGCGGCTGTAGAGTGATTGCCATTCAGTATCGCCTTGCGCCAGAACACACCTTCCCTGCGGCTCATGACGACGCTGAACGCGGGGCCAATATCGTCCATCAATACGCGGAGCAGTTAGGCATCGATCGTGAACGTATCACGCTTGCTGGCGACAGCGCAGGCGGGCACTTGGCATTGGTCAGCGCGCTACGCCTGAAATCCACCGCCCACTGGTCTCCGGCGAAGCTGCTGTTGATCTACCCGATGCTTGACGCTACTGCCAGTTTCCCCAGCTATGCCAGCAACGGGCAAGACTACATCATCACCCGCGATACGCTGTTATCGGGTTTCGAAATGTATCTCCAGGATACCGACCTCCGCCACCCGGAAGCCAGTCCGATATGGCGTGAAGATTTTGCCGGTTTACCGCCGGTGCATATCCTCACCGCAGAGTTCGACCCACTGCGTGATGAAGGCGAAGCGCTATATCACCGTCTGAACGACCAGGGCGTGGCGTGTACTTGCCAGCGCTATCTCGGCGTTATCCACGGTTTTTTCCAATTGGGCGGCGTGAGCAAGACGGCACGAAGCGCCATGCGAGATGTGGCCTGGCGTGTTGTAAGTCCATCAACAGGCAAAATGACCTAAAATTCAATTTTGTTTTCAACTTGAAAACTGGATAACGTTGCGCTAAATTGTTTTCAGGTTGAAAACTTTGTAATGGAACTACATTGTGCATGTTATCAGCCGAAAACCGTTCAATGAAGCGATGCTCATGTATCCAAACCATGAGCTTGCCCTCACTGAGTTGCTGAATGTTCTTGAGAAAAAAACATTCACTCAGCCTGAAGAGATGAAGCGGTATATTCCTTCACTGGATAATTTTAAGTACAGAGATAAATGGTGGGTGATTGATGTTTCTGGTAACAGCCTGAGACTCATTTCCTACATAGATTTCAGGTTACATAAGATATTTGTGAAACATATCGTTTCCCATGCCGAATATGACAAACTGACCGCATATTATCGGGGTAATAAAGAATGAGAACTCATCGTCAGATGGATGCAACCAGCGCAAAAAAGATCGTTGATACCTTCAGCGATGCGGTAAAAAGCGTCCCACTGATGGGGGAAGACCGAAATGACAATGAGTATCGCAGGGCACTAGCGCTAGTGGAGTTTCTGGTCGACCACGACGATCTTGAAAACCCACTATTTGAATTGCTCTGTGCCCGAATCAGTGAATACGAAAAACATGCGCCGGAATTCAAAGCACTCAACCAACACCTGGAGAAAACGCCCCCTGGCGTTTCAGTATTGCGAACGCTCATGGATCAATACGGTCTCAAAGCAGCAGATCTTGCCAACGAACTTGGTTCTAAATCGAACGTCAGCAACATCTTAAATGGCCGCAGAGCACTAACGGTTAATCATATTAAAGCGCTTACACAACGCTTTAAACTACCAGCGGATGCCTTCATCGAGTAGTTGGATATGTCCAGCTACTCCTCCTCGTTGCCGCCCTCTTCATACGGGCCGAACGGTTTCGCAGGTAGTACGATATAAATGCCTTCGAAAATTGCCCCAGCGGTCTCGCCGCCCAACAGTTCAACCTGCAGCTGGACACGCGCTTTTTTACCCCGCGCCAGCCTGTCCAAATCACCGCTTAGCGACCCCAAATCAGCCACGGCGTTTGGCTTTCCGCTAATGGGTTTACTGTAGCGAATATGAGCGTCAGCAAGAATAATCGTCCCGCCCAGGTGGCGTTCACGGAGCATCAGCCAGATAAGTCCCCATCCGGTCAGCGTCGCCAGGGAGAACAGGCTGCCGGCAAACACCGTGTGATGCGGATTTTGATTACCGGTTTCCGGCATCGTGGTAATAAATTTTTGCCCGGTGTACTGCTGAATGCGCACCCCCATCTTTTCACTCAATGGAATGTGCTCATACCAGGCCTGCTGAAGCTGCCCGCACCAGTCGCCGCGATGCAGGATATCATCCAGCGATGCTACCGGTTTAATCATCAGAAAATGGCGGATTGGCGTGGTTGTGGGCGTAGTAATCTCCCCCTGATTGACAAACCCGAGTTTGGCAAAGAACTCAACCGCATCTTCGCGCGCGCTGCAGGTGACGCGCTTAACGCCTTCCTGGCGGGCGACAGACTCCAGAGTCATCGCCATTAATGTCCCCAGCCCTTTATCCTGTACCGAGGGATGTACAGCCATAAAACGGATAGACGCCTCGTTATCTGCATTGATATACAGGCGGCCCACTGCAACTAAGTTTCCTTCTTCGTCCACCACCATTTGATGGTGCGCCAACGCATCCCAGCCATCCCGTTCCGACCCTTTCGGCTGGTGCAGCGGTTTACGCAGCATCTCCCAGCGAAACTGGTAGTAACGTTCTAATTCTTCTTCTGTTTGCGGAACTCGAAGGTGATACATAGCCGTACTCTCTCTTGTTATCCGCGGCCACGCCGGAAGCTGACTCATACCTGGAGCCAGAATGTCACGGGACCGTCATTAACCAGCTCAACCTGCATATCGGCAGCGAAGCGTCCGGTTTGCGTGTTTATCGCCTGCTGGCGGCAGCGTTCGACAAAATATTCATAAAGCGCCTGCGCGCGATCCGGCGCAGCCCCGCCGGAAAAGCTTGGTCGCATACCGCGCTCGGTATCTGCCGCCAGCGTAAACTGCGACACCACCAGCACGCTGCCGCCAGCCTGTTGTACATTCAGATTCATCTTGCCGTCAGCATCGCTGAAGATACGGTATCCCAGCACGCGCTCGCACAGACGATTCGCTTTTTGTTCGTCATCTTCTTTTTCGACACCCAATAACACCAAAAGTCCTGGGCCGATTTCACCCGTCACCTCATCCTCCACGGTGACGCTGGCACGGGTTACGCGTTGAATTAATGCAATCATGGTTGGTCAGCTTCTTCTTGTTCTGCGGCTTGTTTGAGTTTTCGGTATTCCCCGAGAGTGACAGTTATTTCTGCGCCAAGCAAGACTATACACCAGGTCCAGTATACCCAGACAAACAGGATAGGGATCACTGCCAGTACGCCATAAATGAGCTGATATGACGGGAACATGGTGATATAAAGCGCGAAACCTTTCTTTCCGGCCTCGAACAGCAACGCTGCGACAAACGCGCCGACAAGGGCGTCACGGTTCGGTACGCGAGTTGTTGGGACAATACTGTAAAGTAACCAGAATGAGATCCACGAGAGCAGCAGCGGAAGGATGCGCAATACATTGTCGATGACCGTATTCAGATCGCTGGCCCAGCGTAAAGAAAGCAGGTAGGAGCTGATCGCCAGGCTGGCGCCAGCGAGAAGCGGGCCGAGCGTGAGGATCATCCAGTACACCGCAAAAGAGTACACTTTTGGCCGTGTGCGTTTGCTGCGCCAGATAGTGTTTAAGGCGCTATCAATGGCGTACATCAACAGCAATGCCGTCACAATCAGTCCACAGGCGCCCACCGCCGTCATTTTGTTGGAGTTAGCGACAAACTGCTCAATATAGCGCTGAATCACGTCTCCGGTGGCTGGCATAAAGTTAGCAAAAATAAAATGGCGTAACTGAATGCTGACATCAGAAAACATCGGAAAAGCAGCGAAAAGGGCAAAAACGACGGCAATAAGCGGTACTAAGGAGAGTAATGAGACATAGGCGAGATTTCCCGCCAGAGTCGTCATATTATCCTCATCGATACGCTGCCATAATAGCTTGAGCCAGGCCCGAACAGGGCGCGTATGGCGTCCAGCTTTTTGGTGAACGGTTTTTAGCATAACAGCTTCGCGAAGTAGTCAGGGATGGTGGCTTTATCCTTCACCAGAATGCTGGTGATCCCCAACTGGTTGGCCCCTTCTATATTATCGGCATTGTCGTCGAAAAAGACCGCATCGGCAGCGGAAAAACCTTCTTTCTGCAGGACGTGCTGATAAATACGCGCTTCCGGCTTACGCATTCCCAAATCCTGCGATAAATAGATATGGTCGGCGGCAGCGCGCACCTCCGGGTATTCCTCCGGCCAGAAGTGGGTATGCAGTCGGTTAGTATTGGATAGCACCACCACGCGATGCCCCTGCTCGCGCAGTTTATGCATGATAGCAATCACTTCGGGCCGTAATCCGACAAATACCGCCTGCCAGCCGTGCGCAAATTGTTCATAACTGAGCGATAACGCCATTTCATGACAGAAAGCTTCAGCAAACGCTTCGTCCGTTATCTCACCGCGTTCATGTTGGTGAAAAGTCTCGCCCATCGTAAATTTTTGCTTCAGCGAAGCCAGCGGTACTCGACTCAGATCGCTCCACACACCTAATACGCGGTTAAAGTCGATGTCGACAATCACATTACCTAAATCAAAGATGTAGAGCATGTCATTCTCCTTGCTAACCGGGGATGAATAACTGTAGCGGGAAAGGAGAAGTTTGACTATGTATCCCTTTATAAATCAATTAACAAAAAGACAATAGAAACGCAGACGATGTTCAATATCGCCTGCATCACAGCGCCGTTTTATTGGCCGGATAAAGCGCTGACGCGACCCTCCGGCGCAAGGGCGCTTGTCACGCTGAAACGGCGTCGTCCAGCGAAGGACTCACCTGAACCACTTCGATTTGCTGGGATTGAAGTAAATTCTGTAATGCCGGACCGGGATACTCGTCCGTAAACAGAGCGGTAATCTGTGACACATTGCCGATCTCAACCGCCGCAGAAGCATGGTATTTCGTATGATCGGCGGCCAGCAAAATATGTCGCGAGTGAGCCATCATGGTTTTCACTACGCTGGCTTCGTTGACATCAAACTCCAGTAACGCGCCATCGCTCTCTATCGCGCCTACGCTGGTGACGAGATAGTCAGCCCGGAACCCCGCCACAAACGCCGCCGCGGATGGCCCGATAATGCCGCTATTATGCGGGCGCAGCGTGCCGCCAGGCACCATCACTTCAAAACGAGGGTTATTATAAAGAATGTGCGCGACGCGCAGGCTATTGGTGATAATGCGCAGATGATTATGGTTGAGCAGCGCGCGCGCCACCTGCTCAACCGTCGTTCCAATCGT
The DNA here is from genome assembly GCF_017571995.1 of Salmonella sp. 32031103-2018-00083-FB-01-SM-01. Lineage (NCBI taxonomy): Bacteria > Pseudomonadati > Pseudomonadota > Gammaproteobacteria > Enterobacterales > Enterobacteriaceae > Salmonella > Salmonella sp. 32031103-2018-00083-FB-01-SM-01. Next base: position 30,830 of record NZ_JAGEQL010000008.1, on the reverse strand, counting down.
GATAAATATCGTGGAGCCATCCGGAATATAGTCAGCCACGGCTTCCGCAATGGCTTTTTTCTCTTGCGTCCAGGAGACCTCTCGCTGCTCAAAGGCGGTATTGACCACACTGGACGCTCTGCCGGCGCCGCCGTGATGACGCGTAATCAGCCCCTGCTCGCTTAATTTACGAATATCGCGGCGAACCGTCTGGGTAGAGACCTCCAACAAACTGGCTAACTCATCGATATTCATATAGCCGCGCTCATCAATAAGCATTAACAGCCGATCGTGTCGCGGATTACCGGTCAGTTCGGTAAGACTCATGAGCATTCCTCTAAAAGCTTCCTACTGCTCATATTATACAAAAAGTGACAAGAAAGATCGGGTTTGCTCACAATCAGGGATACCCGCCCGGCCACCTGGGCGCGTACACTTCAGCGCGGCAACGCCGCTGGCGAATCTGACAGCCTCTTCGATGGCGTATCCGCTTGCCAGGCCAAATGCCAGTGCGCCATGAAAAACATCGCCCGCGCCGGTAGTATCCACCACCTCCACGGTAAAACCCGGTTGGTGGCGTACCGCCGCTTTTTCCAACCAGTTGCAGCCTTCACTGCCTCGCGTGACATAGACATGTCCATTTGTGAGCATTTGTGCTTTTTTTAGCGCATCAATGGCTTCGCTCATCCCCGTCAGGCGTGCCAGCCCTGGCTCGGAGAAGGCGGCGTGGTCGCTTAACGCCACCAGCTCGCTAATATCCTGCGGCGTAATATCGCCATCAAGAACAGTCATGACGCCAGCCTGACGCGCCAGCGTAAACGCCTGTTTTGCGCCGTCATGCCAGCGCACATCCGCCAACACCACATCCCACTGCGAAAAATCGATGTCGTTAAGCCAGCCGGCGTCAGGCAATAAATCCGGGCTGGGATAATTAACGATAATCCGCTCTCCTTTGGCATCCACCATAATCGCTGACTGCGACGACATGGCCTGCGTGTAGCGGCGGGTATAGCGGGTATTTACCCCCAGGGATTCCAGTTCCGCCAGCAGGCTGTTTCCGGTGTCGTCATCGCCCACACGGCCAATAAAGTCCACCTGCGCGCCCAATTTCGCCGCAGCCACGGCAGCGGTCGCTGCAGGCCCGCCGCCCACTTCCGTATAGCGCTTCGCCACATATTTACCCCCTTCTGTCGGTAATCCTTCCACGTAATAGATGCGATCCATCACGGTAATACCTACACAAGCAATACGAACCATGGTCATTCCTCAAGCATTTTCGATGTGCTCATTTTAATTTCACGAAATGTTTAAAAAGTGACGGCTGTCAATTTTTTGACTATAAATTACAAATACGATCACAAACAGACAGAAAAAGGCTCATTAATGACAAAAAATGACACCACCGTGTTCAGGAGAACGATATGGCAGTTATAGCATTTATCGGGTTGGGACAGATGGGCTCTCCTATGACGAGCAATCTGCTAAAGCAGGGCCATCAACTCAGCGTCTTCGATGTTAATCCCGACGCCGTACAGCGTCTGGTAGACAAAGGCGCGCAACCTGCAAGCAGCCCGGCTCAGGCAACCATCGGCGCTGAATTTGTTATCACCATGCTCCCGAACGGCGATCTGGTTCGTTCCGTTTTGTTTGGCGAGCAAGGCGTTTGTGAAACTCTTTCCCGTGAAGCGCTGGTCATTGATATGTCCACTATTCATCCGTTGCAAACCGATAAGCTGATTGCCGACATGCAGAGCAAAGGGTTCAGCATGATGGATGTGCCGGTAGGCCGGACATCCGACAACGCGATTACCGGCACATTGTTGCTGCTGGCAGGCGGTACGGCGGAGCAAGTAGAACGCGCTACCCCTGTTCTGATGGCGATGGGTAATGAGCTGGTCAACACCGGCGGCCCGGGAATGGGTATTCGCGTAAAACTGATCAACAACTACATGAGTATTGCGCTAAATGCGCTCTCCGCCGAAGCCGCCGTGCTGTGTGAAGCGCTGAGGCTTTCCTTCGACGTGGCTTTAAAAGTGATGAGCGGCACTGCCGCAGGCAAAGGGCATTTCACCACCACCTGGCCGAATAAAGTGATGAAAGGGGATCTGTCTCCCGCCTTCATGATCGATCTGGCGCACAAAGATCTTGGCATCGCGTTGGATGTCGCCAATCAACTGCACGTACCGATGCCGCTCGGTGCCGCCTCCCGGGAAGTTTATAACCTGGCGCGGGCCGCAGGCCGCGGTCGGGAAGACTGGAGCGCCATCCTGGAACAGGTGCGCATCAGCGCCGGGCTGACCGCCAACGTAAAAAAGTAACGACTGTATAAAGGAAAATTGAATGAACAACTACACCATCAAAGACATTACGCGAGCGTCCGGCGGGTTTGCCATGCTGGCTGTCGATCAGCGCGAGGCGATGCGTTTAATGTTTGCTGCTGCTGGTGCGAAAACACCCGTTGCCGATAGCGTGCTGACGGATTTCAAAGTGAATGCGGCGAAAATTCTTTCCCCGTATGCCTCTGCCGTTCTGCTGGATCAGCAGTTCTGTTATCGCCAGGCCGTAGAACAAAACGCGGTCGCTAAAAGCTGCGCCATGATCGTCGCGGCAGATGATTTCATCCCGGGCAACGGTATTCCCGTTGATAACGTGATCATTGATAAAAAAATTAATGCGCAAGCGGTAAAACGGGATGGCGCGAAAGCCTTAAAACTGTTGGTGCTGTGGCGCAGCGACGAAGACGCGCAGCAGCGTCTGGATATGGTCAAAGAATTCAATGAATTATGCCACTCCAATGGTTTGCTGAGCATTATCGAACCGGTTGTACGTCCGCCGCGCTGCGGCGACAAGTTCGATCGCGAGCAGGCGATTATCGATGCGGCCAAAGAGCTGGGCGACAGCGGCGCCGATCTTTACAAAGTTGAAATGCCGCTCTACGGCAAAGGCGCGCGTTCCGATCTTCTTACCGCCTCACAACGCCTGAATGGGCATATCAATATGCCGTGGGTCATCCTCTCTTCCGGTGTGGACGAAAAACTGTTCCCTCGCGCGGTCAGGGTCGCCATGGAAGCTGGCGCATCCGGGTTCCTGGCGGGACGCGCGGTCTGGTCATCAGTGATTGGTTTACCGGATACCGAGCTGATGCTACGTGATGTTTCCGCGCCTAAATTGCAACGTTTAGGTGACATTGTCGATGAAATGATGGCTTGTCGCCGCTAATACGAGGATGAAAGAATGAAATGGTTTAACACATTGAGCCACAACCGCTGGCTGGAGCAGGAAACCGACCGCATCTTTAATTTCGGTAAAAACGCCGTGGTGCCGACAGGCTTCGGCTGGCTGGGAAATAAAGGGCAAATTAAAGAAGAGATGGGCACCCATCTTTGGATCACGGCGCGTATGTTGCACGTTTATTCCGTGGCGGCGTCGATGGGCCGACCAGGCGCTTATGATCTGGTCGATCATGGCATCAAAGCCATGAACGGCGCGCTGCGCGATAAAAAATACGGCGGCTGGTATGCCTGCGTTAACGATCAGGGCGTGGTAGATGCCTCTAAACAGGGTTATCAACACTTCTTCGCCTTGCTGGGCGCGGCCAGCGCCGTCACGACCGGTCATCCTGAAGCCAGGAAATTGCTGGATTACACCATAGAAGTGATTGAGAAATACTTCTGGAGTGAAGAAGAGCAGATGTGCCTGGAGTCCTGGGACGAAGCCTTTAGCAAAACCGAAGATTACCGTGGCGGTAACGCCAATATGCACGCCGTCGAAGCGTTCCTGATTGTTTATGACGTTACCCATGACAAAAAATGGCTGGATCGCGCTATCAGAATCGCATCAGTCATTATTCATGATGTAGCCAGAAATAATCATTACCGTGTTAATGAACATTTCGATTCACAGTGGAATCCTATCCGCGACTATAACAAAGAAAATCCAGCACACCGTTTCCGTGCATTTGGCGGTACTCCAGGTCATTGGATCGAATGGGGTCGTTTAATGCTGCATATCCACGCAGCACTGGAAGCCAGATGCGAACAACCCCCTGCATGGCTGCTGGAAGACGCGAAAGGTTTGTTCCACGCTACGGTACGTGATGCCTGGGCTCCGGATGGAGCAGACGGCATTGTGTATACCGTTGATTGGGAAGGGAAACCCGTTGTACGTGAACGTGTACGCTGGCCAATTGTAGAAGCGATGGGGACAGCCTATGCCCTCTATACCGTAACAGGGGATCGTCAATACGAAACCTGGTATCAAACATGGTGGGATTACTGCATTAAATACCTGATGGACTATGAAAATGGTTCCTGGTGGCAAGAATTGGATGCTGACAACAAGGTGACCACTAAAGTCTGGGACGGTAAGCAGGATATATATCATCTTCTGCACTGTCTGGTAATTCCACGCATCCCGCTCGCTCCAGGGCTGGCACCAGCCGTAGCAGCAGGTTTGTTAGATATCAATGCGAAATAAATAAGCCTGGTAACGACGGCATATCAGCAAATGAACGTTGCATATGCCGTTGTTTAGTAAGGGTATCTAATATTAAGGTGATATGTATGCATAGTGGTGGGAATACGATATTACTCGCTGCAGGTGATTACCGGGCGCAAATAGTTTCAGTGGGTGCCGGTCTTGCCGAATTAACCTGGCAGGGCAAGCATCTGGTTATACCTCATAAACCAGAAGAGATGCCTCTTGCTCATCTGGGTAAGGTATTAATCCCTTGGCCAAATCGTATTGCCAATGGTATCTATCAGCATGATGGGCATGAGTATCAGTTGCCGATTAATGAACATGGCTCTAACGCCGCTATTCACGGCTTGCTTGCATGGAGAGACTGGCAAGTTGATGAATTAACAGCCACAAAAGCCTCGTTCTCCATATTTTTACCGCCAAGCTATGGCTACCCATTCGCATTGATTTCGCAGGTTATTTACTCACTGGACGCAACAACAGGGCTGTCCGTTGAAATAATTAGCCAAAATATCGGCGATAAACCAGCACCTTATGGCGTCGGTGTTCACCCCTACTTAACCTGTGACTTAGCACCTGTTGATGATTATACGCTGCAACTTCCTGCAAAAGAGGTTTTTGCTTTCGATACACAGTCTAACTCATCAACGTTACTACGCGTCGATGAGCTGAATCTGGACTATTCCATCCAACAAAAAATTGGTGATAAACGGATTGATCATACTTTCAAAACTTACAGCGAGCGATGGGAGGCGAAAATTATTAACCATCAACAGGAACTGGCTGTTAGTTTATGTTCCGATCAACCGTGGCTTCAGGTCTATAGTGGCGAAAAGTTGAATCGCCGGGGATTAGCTATCGAACCGATGAGTTGTCCGCCGAATGCCTTTAATTCTGGGATCGACTTACTATTACTTAAACCAAAACAACAGCATATATTGTTTTTTAATATTTGTGGTGAATGCATATAGTTCATGTATTTATTTGTGCAGGATACCTATTACCCTGACTTAAAACAGTCAAAGTAATATTTTAGAATTTGATAATGAAGGAATTATAATGGATTTCTTTAATTTATTTACACCTGATGGCGTGATGTTGGAACCTGGTGTTATATACACCGTTATCGCCTTAATGTTTCTTTATACATTCGTAGGAATATGTGCTGGCTTTGGTGGTGGATTGACTACCATGCCGCTCATAACCCTAATGCTACCTGTAAAAATGGCAACACCACTTTCTGTTATTGTCGGAACAGCGACCGCCATTTATGCCACATGGTTATCTCGTAAAGAAACGGACTGGCGATCGGCTGCCGTTCTTATCGGCTTCTCTTTTCTTGGCATTCCGGTAGGTTTATATGCACTTTCCTATCTACCTGATCACATAATGAAAATAGGATTGGGTGGTTTTCTTATTCTCTACTCATTCTACAGTATGTTTATTCCCCGTCTACCCATCTATGACAGACGTTGGATTGCTGCACCGTTAGGGGCGATAGCTGGGGCGCTAGGAGCGGCCTTTTCCACAAATGGACCGCCAGTTGTGATGTATGGAATGCTACGTAACCTTGGCCCAGCCGCTTTTCGCGGTACGCTGAATGCATTCTTTACGGCAAACAACATTGCAGTTGTCGGCGGCCTGGCAACCAGTGGAATATTAACAATTTCAACATTTAAACTGGTTATTTTCTGTATCCCTACCATGATACTCGGTTCCTTAGTCGGGCAATATGTTCATAAGCGTATTTCGGTAAAAGTATTCCGCGTTTTAGTATTTTTATTATTAATTGCTTCGGGTGCAATGTTAATAAAAGGTGCATTAGGTGTTTCAGCGGCTACTGCGCTTCTACCACCATTTGTACTGTTGGCAATATTACAAATACTTTTAGGCAAAAAAATTGCTGAGATTCGTAAAGTGGATGCCAGCAAATAATAAGTGCTTGCTTTGTTCAGGCGCTACTTCAAGAGTAGCGCATAACTATTTAAGGCTAATGAATAATAACGAATCATAAACAATCAGTATGCTCGCGTTCCTCAATTTCATGGAGAATATTTTATGAGCACGCAAAGTAAGCATTTATCCTCTGTCCTGATAGAAAAGAACATTGAGGGCTTTACGCTGACGTACCACCAGCGCCTGATTTTACGTCACAGCGCCGAAAATCCCTGTCTGTGGATTGGCGCGGGCGTTGCCGACATTGACATGTTTCGCGGCAACTTTAGCATCAAAGACAAACTTAACGAGAAGATTGCATTAACGGAGGCCACGGTCAGCGAGCTACCCGACGGCTGGCTGGTACAATTCAGCTGTGGCGCAACAATTAGCGCCACCCTTCGCATCTCCACCGATGAGGCGGGACGCCTGACGTTGGATCTGCAAAACGACGACCTGCACCATAACCGTATCTGGTTACGCCTCGCAGCTAATCCAGATGACCATATCTACGGCTGCGGCGAACAGTTCTCTTATTTCGATTTGCGCGGCAAGCCGTTCCCGCTGTGGACCAGCGAACAGGGCGTTGGCCGTAATAAAACCAGCTATGTCACCTGGCAGGCAGACTGTAAAGAGAACGCCGGCGGCGACTATTACTGGACCTTCTTCCCGCAACCGACCTTTGTCAGCACGCAGAAGTATTACTGCCACGTCGATAATAGCTGCTATATGAATTTCGACTTCAGCGCGCCGGAGTATCACGAACTGGCGCTGTGGGAAGATAAAACTACGCTGCGTTTTGAGTGTGCCGACACCTACATCGCCCTGCTGGAAAAACTGACTGCGCTGTTAGGCCGCCAGCCGGAGCTGCCGGACTGGGTTTATGACGGCGTCACGCTAGGCATTCAGGGCGGTACGGAAGTTTGCCAGCAAAAACTGGATACCATGCGCAACGCAGGCGTAAAAGTGAACGGTATTTGGGCGCAGGACTGGTCCGGTATCCGCATGACCTCTTTCGGCAAGCGCGTGATGTGGAACTGGAAGTGGAATAGCGACAACTATCCACAGCTGGATAGCCGGATCAAACAGTGGAAAGAAGAAGGCGTCCAGTTCCTCTCTTATATCAACCCATACGTCGCCAGTGATAAAGACCTCTGCGCCGAGGCAGCGAAACACGGCTATCTGGCGAAAGACGCCACGGGCGGCGACTATCTGGTCGAGTTTGGCGAATTCTATGGCGGCGTGGTCGATCTGACCAATCCTGAAGCTTACGACTGGTTCAAAGACGTCATCAAAAAGAACATGATCGCGCTCGGCTGCAGCGGCTGGATGGCGGATTTCGGCGAATATCTGCCGACCGACACGTATCTGCACAACGGCGTCAGCGCCGAGATCATGCATAACGCCTGGCCTGCGCTGTGGGCGAAATGTAACTACGAAGCGCTACAGGAGACCGGCAAACTCGGCGAGATCCTGTTCTTTATGCGTGCGGGTTACACCGGCAGTCAGAAATATTCCACCATGATGTGGGCAGGTGACCAGAACGTTGACTGGAGCCTTGATGATGGTCTGGCCTCTGTAGTGCCTGCGGCATTGTCGCTGGCGATGACCGGCCATGGTCTGCATCACAGCGATATCGGCGGCTACACCACCCTGTTTGACATGAAACGCAGCAAAGAGTTGCTGCTGCGCTGGTGCGATTTCAGCGCCTTTACGCCGATGATGCGCACCCATGAAGGCAACCGCCCCGGCGATAACTGGCAGTTCGACGGCGACGCGGAAACTATTGCCCACTTTGCCCGCATGACCACCGTCTTTACCACGCTGAAACCGTATCTCAAGCAGGCGGTGGCGCAAAACGCGGCTACCGGTCTGCCGGTCATGCGTCCGCTATTCCTGCACTACGAGAACGATGCCGCAACCTACACCCTGAAATATCAATATCTGCTCGGTCAGGATCTGCTGGTCGCGCCGGTTCACGAGCAGGGGCGTTGCGACTGGACGCTGTATCTGCCGGAAGATCACTGGGTGAATATCTGGACCGGCGAAGCTCACCACGGCGGTGAAATTACCGTGGATGCGCCCATTGGCAAACCGCCGGTCTTCTATCGCGCGAAGAGCGAGTGGGCTTCACTTTTTGCTTCTTTACGGAATATCTAATACGACTCGCCCGCAGGGAAACCTGCGGGCAGATGGAGAAAAATAATGAGTCAGACCTCTGCTGATCCGGCAACGCTACGCCTGCCGCTTAAAGAAAAAATAGCTTATGGCATAGGCGATCTGGGTTCCAATATTCTGCTGGATATTGGCACACTCTATTTGTTGAAATTCTACACAGATGTCCTCGGTCTTCCGGGAACCTATGGTGGGATTATTTTCTTAATCGCTAAATTCTTTACCGCATTTGCCGATATGGGCACTGGTATTGTGCTCGACTCGCGGCGAAAAATAGGACCGAAAGGTAAATTTCGCCCGTTCGTTCTGTATGGCTCATTCCCAGTAGCACTGCTGGCTACAGCCAACTTTATAGGAACACCGTTAGAAATTACGGGCAAAACGGTCGTCGCAACGCTGCTGTTTATGCTGTATGGATTATGCTACAGCCTAATGAACTGCTCTTATGGCGCGATGGTGCCAGCTATAACCAAAAATCCAAATGAACGTGCCTCGCTGGCAGCCTGGCGCCAGGGCGGATCCACCTTAGGCCTTCTCATTGGCACCGTTGCTTTTGTACCAGTAATGAATTTGATTGAAGGCAATCAACAATTGCAATATGGCGTAACCGCTGCTCTTTTCTCGTTATGCGGGCTGCTATTTATGTGGCTTTGCTATGCGGGTGTCAAAGAGCGTTATGTCGAGGTCAAACAGGCTGATTCCGCACAAAAAGCAGGAATTTTGCAATCCTTTCGCGCCATCGCCGGTAACCGCCCGTTGTTTATTCTGTGCGTCGCCAACCTTTGCACCCTTGCGGCATTTAATGTCAAACTGGCGATTCAGGTCTACTACACCCAGTACGTGCTGAGCGATCCGATTCTGTTGTCCTATATGGGATTCTTCAGTATGGGTTGTATCTTCATCGGCGTATTTTTAATGCCTACCGCTGTACGCCGTTTTGGTAAGAAAAAAGTCTATATCGGCGGACTGCTAATTTGGGCCGTGGGTGATTTGCTTAACTACAGCTTCGGCGACAGTTCGGTGAGCTTCGTGGCCTTCTCCTGTCTGGCATTCTTTGGTTCAGCATTCGTCAACAGCCTGAACTGGGCGCTAGTCTCGGACACAGTGGAATATGGTGAATGGCGTACAGGTGTTCGTTCCGAAGGGACGGTCTATACCGGGCTCACCTTCTTTCGCAAAATGTCCCAAGCGTTGGCTGGATTTTTTCCCGGATGGATGCTTACTCAAATTGGCTACATACCCAACGTGGTGCAATCAACCAGCACTGTTGAAGGATTACGTCAGTTGATCTTCATATATCCTTGTGCCCTCGCAGTGTTGGCCATGATTACAATGGGCTGTTTTTACAACCTCAACGAGAAAATGTACATACGTATCGTTGAGGAAATAGAAGCACGTAAACGTACTGCTTAACAATAATAATGACTGATGCCCTTCGGGGCGTTGTAAGGAGTGGTTATGCCTGACCATGATCCGCTAACGCTAAAACTAAGCTTGAGAGAAAAACTCGCTTACGGTGCGGGTGATATTGGCTCTAATCTAATGCTAAGCATTGGCACATTATATTTGCTCAAGTTTTACACAGATGAGCTAGGAATGCCTGCATATTATGGCGGGGTTATTTTCCTCATAGCAAAATTCTTTACTGCATTTACAGATATGCTAACCGGATTTCTTCTCGATTCTCAAAAAAACATTGGAATCAGAGGGAAATTTAGACCTTTCATTCTGTATGCAGCAGTACCATCAGCAATTATTGCGACAGTTCAGTTTATTGCTACAACATTTAGTCTGCCGATAAAGACCGCTATTGCTACCGGTCTATTTATGTTATTCGGACTGTTTTACAGTCTAATGAACTGTTCATATGGCGCTATGATCCCAGCAATAACAAAAAATCCAAATGAACGCGCACAACTGGCAGCTTTTCGGCAGGGAGGGGCAACAATAGGATTATTAATCTGTACGGTTGCTTTTATTCCACTTCAATCTTTATTCTCTACAACTACCATTGGTTATGGTTATGCAGCCTTAACTTTCTCTATCTTTGGTTTCATTTTTATTATGCTATGTTATAAAGGAACCAAAGAACATTACATTGAGCCCCCATCGCCGGGACATAAGGCAAGCATCATCAAATCATTTTGTGCAATTTTTCACAACCCACCACTATTAGTTCTATGCATTGCAAATTTGTGTACACTAGCAGCATTTAATATCAAGCTCGCTATTCAAGTTTATTATACCCAATATGTACTAAATGACATTAACCTATTATCCTGGATGGGTTTTTTTAGTATGGGCTGTGTAATTATTGGTGTTTTGTTAGTTCCCTGGACCGTAAAATGCTTTGGCAAGAAACGCGTGTATTTAGCAGGTATGCTTTTATGGGCCGCGGGCGATGTTTTAAATTATTTTTGGGGTTATAACTCCTTTTATTTTGTCATTTTCTCTTGTATCGCCTTCTTCGGTACCGCTTTCGTCAACAGCCTGAACTGGGCACTGGTTCCGGATACGGTTGACTACGGTGAATGGAAAACGGGTATTCGCGCTGAAGGCTCGGTGTACACGGGTTATACCTTTTCCCGCAAAATTTCCGCTGCGCTTGCTGGCTTTTTGCCAGGTATTATGCTGACGCAAATCGGTTATATCCCCAACATAGCTCAAAGTGACACCACGTTGCTTGGTTTGCGTCAGCTCATTTTTTTATGGCCTTGCGGTCTTGCCATTATCGCAGCACTAACGATGGGCTTTTTTTATAAGCTCAATGAACAACGTTTCGCTTTTATTATCGAGGAAATTGCCCAACGAAAGAAAACAGGTAATCAAATTGTCGCGACTAATAATAAACAAAGTATTTCTACTGTAAATAATTAAACGACGCTTGCCGCTTTATCCATCCCGATGGATGGCGGCTTCCCTATATTTGAAAAATGGATTTATTATGAAATCTCTGAATACTCTAGTGATATTAACTTCAGTAATATCCACCTCTGTTTTTGCTGGCGCTTATGTAGAAAACCGTGAGGCCTATAACCTGGCGTCTGACCAAATGGAGTTTATGCTGCGCGTCGGCTATAACTCCGATATGGGTGCCGGAATTATGTTGACCAATACCTATACGCTACAGCGTGATGATGAATTAAAGCACGGTTATAATGAGATTGAGGGCTGGTATCCGTTATTTAAACCTACAGATAAATTAACCATCCAGCCTGGTGGGTTAATAAACGACAAAAGCATTGGTTCCGGCGGCGCCGTCTATCTGGATGTTAACTATAAATTTACCCCGTGGTTTAATCTTACGGTACGTAACCGATATAATCACAATAATTATAGTTCAACCGATTTGAATGGCGAACTGGATAATAATGACAGCTATGAAATCGGTAACTATTGGAATTTTATCATTACCGATAAATTTTCTTATACCTTTGAACCACACTATTTTTATAACGTTAATGATTTTAATAGTAGTAATGGTACGAAGCATCATTGGGAAATCACTAATACCTTCCGTTATCGTATCAATGAACACTGGTTGCCCTATTTTGAATTACGCTGGTTAGATCGTAACGTGGGCCCCTACCATAGAGAGCAAAACCAGATTCGTATCGGGGCGAAGTATTTCTTCTGATATTATCGCCTCTATTTTCCGAATCTGCATCACAGCGGGTAGTTGTTCTGCCCGCTCATTCATCCTGAATCAGACTCCCGATATCCCGCCCCTAAGCGCCATGATAATATTCGTAAAGCGTTTTACCATATTCATGCTTATAGAGAAGGGAAACAAATGAATAAGCGATTTAATATTGATTGGGACAATGAATTAACCCAGGAACAGCTCATTAATTTGATGTTAACCGATGAAGATCTGCCAAAGCTTCGCTCGCTGACCATTGTCATTGGTCGGCATAATACGCCAGCGATTGCTGATTTTTTGGCAACCTTATCCCTTTATCAATGTGAATAAAAAAACCCCGCCGAGTTTTCATTTCGGCAGGGTTTTTATCCGTAAGAGCGTTAATTACTCTTCTTTCTGACCACGGTTCGCACGGCGGCGATCGTTTTCCGTCAGGTGACGTTTACGGATACGGATAGAGGTAGGGGTGACTTCTACCAGTTCGTCGTCATCAATGAACTCCAGCGCTTGCTCAAGGCTCATTTTAATTGGCGGAACCAGAATCACCGCTTCATCCGTACCGGACGCACGCATGTTGGTCAGTTTCTTACCGGTCAGGCAGTTTACCGTCAGGTCGTTGGAGCGACTGTGAATACCAATAATCTGGCCTTCGTAAACTTCCGCGCCGTGACCCAGGAACAGCTTACCGCGATCCTGCAAACCGAACAGCGCAAACGCCACCGCTTTACCCTGACCGTTGGAGATCAGTACGCCGTTCTGACGCTGGCCCACTTCACCCGGACGAATATCGTCGTAATGGCTGAAGGTGGAGTACAGCAGACCCGTACCGGAAGTCATGGTCATAAATTCTGAACGGAAACCAATCAGCCCACGGCTTGGGATCACGTAGTCGAGACGTACGCGGCCTTTACCGTCCGGATTCATGTTTTTCAGGTCGCCTTTACGCTCGCCCAGCGCCTGCATGACAGACCCCTGGTGCTGCTCTTCGACGTCCAGCGTCACGTTTTCGTACGGCTCTTGTTTACGACCGTCGATTTCACGGAAGATAACTTTCGGACGGGAAACCGCCAGTTCGAAACCTTCACGACGCATATTTTCAATCAGCACGGACAGGTGCAGTTCGCCACGACCGGATACACGGAACGCATCCGCATCTTCGGTTTCTTCAACGCGCAGCGCCACGTTATGCACCAGCTCTTTGTTCAGACGGTCAAGAATCTGACGAGAAGTCACAAACTTACCTTCTTTACCGCAGAACGGCGAGGTGTTAACGCAGAAGAACATAGACACGGTCGGCTCATCAACGGACAGCGCCGGCAGCGCTTCAACGTTCTGCGGGTCGCAGATGGTGTCGGAAATGTTCAGCTCGCCCAGACCGGTGATCGCAATGATATCGCCCGCTTCGGCGATATCGCTGTCGATACGCTCCAGACCCAGATGCGTCAGCACTTTACCTACTTTCGCGTTACGGGTTTTCCCTTCACTATCGATGATAGTGACCTGCTGGTTCGGCTTCACTTTGCCGCGTTTGATACGGCCGATGCCGATAACGCCAACGTAGTTGTTGTAGTCCAGCTGGGAGATCTGCATCTGCAACGGACCATCGAGGTCAACGTCCGGCGCCGGAACATGATCAATGATCGCCTGATACAGCGGGGTCATGTCTTCCGCCATATCTTCGTGGTCCAGACCCGCGATACCGTTCAGCGCCGAAGCGTAGATGATCGGGAAGTCCAGCTGTTCGTCGGTCGCGTCGAGGTTAACAAACAGGTCGAATACCTGGTCAACAACCCAGTCAGGGCGCGCGCCAGGACGGTCAACCTTGTTGATAACCACAATAGGTTTCAGGCCATGAGCAAAGGCTTTTTTGGTCACGAAGCGCGTTTGCGGCATCGGGCCGTCAAATGCGTCAACCACCAGCAGCACAGAGTCAACCATGGACATGACGCGCTCTACTTCACCACCGAAGTCAGCGTGCCCGGGAGTATCAACGATGTTGATACGGTAATCATTCCATTTAATAGCGGTGTTTTTAGCGAGGATAGTAATACCACGCTCTTTCTCCAAATCGTTGGAGTCCATCACTCGCTCTTGAGTTTCGGCACGCGCGTCGAACGTACCGGATTGCTGGAGCAGCTTATCAACCAGGGTAGTTTTACCATGGTCAACGTGCGCGATGATGGCGATGTTACGCAAATTTTCGATCACAACTTTGCCTCAGGCATTAGAAATAGCGCGTTATTGTACACGGATTAATCGCACTACAAAACAGGATCACAAACATCCTCCGCAAACAAGTATTGCAGAGTCTCTTTGTGATCGCTTTCACGGAGCGTTAAAAGGGTGGCTTGCGTTCTATTGCACCAATGTGGTGCTTAATGTTCACATTGAAGCACTATTTTGGTGCAACATAGTCACCGTGGTGCAGCCCTTTTGCACGATGGTGCGCATGATAACGCCTTTTGGGGGCAATGTGAAAGTTGGCACAGATTTCGCTTTATATTTTTACGGCGACACGGCCAGCAGAATTGAAGATCTCGTTACCACGACGACCGACCATGACCAATCCGGGAGAGTACAAGTATGTCCGCTGAACACGTTTTGACGATGCTGAACGAGCACGAAGTGAAGTTTGTCGATCTGCGCTTCACCGATACCAAAGGCAAAGAACAGCACGTCACGATTCCTGCTCATCAGGTAAATGCCGAATTCTTTGAAGAAGGCAAAATGTTTGACGGCTCCTCTATCGGCGGCTGGAAAGGCATTAACGAATCCGACATGGTGCTGATGCCCGATGCGTCCACTGCGGTTATCGACCCGTTCTTCGCCGACTCCACCCTGATTATCCGTTGCGACATCCTGGAGCCCGGCACTCTGCAAGGTTATGACCGTGACCCACGTTCCATCGCAAAACGTGCGGAAGACTACCTGCGCGCGACCGGTATCGCCGATACCGTCCTGTTTGGGCCGGAACCTGAATTCTTCCTGTTCGACGACATCCGCTTCGGCGCATCTATCTCCGGCTCACATGTGGCGATTGACGATATTGAAGGCGCCTGGAACTCCTCTACCAAGTACGAAGGCGGCAACAAAGGCCATCGTCCGGGCGTGAAAGGCGGTTATTTCCCGGTTCCGCCAGTTGACTCCGCGCAGGATATCCGTTCTGAAATGTGTCTGGTCATGGAGCAGATGGGCCTGGTCGTTGAAGCGCACCACCACGAAGTAGCGACCGCAGGTCAGAACGAAGTGGCGACCCGCTTTAACACCATGACCAAAAAAGCCGACGAAATTCAGATTTACAAATATGTCGTGCATAACGTGGCTCACCGCTTCGGTAAGACCGCGACCTTTATGCCAAAACCGATGTTCGGCGATAACGGTTCCGGTATGCACTGCCACATGTCGCTGGCGAAGAACGGTACCAACCTGTTCTCTGGCGACAAATATGCCGGTCTGTCTGAGCAGGCGCTGTACTACATCGGCGGCGTCATCAAACACGCCAAAGCCATCAACGCCCTGGCGAACCCGACCACCAACTCCTACAAGCGTCTGGTCCCGGGTTACGAAGCGCCGGTGATGCTGGCCTACTCCGCCCGTAACCGTTCCGCCTCCATCCGTATTCCGGTGGTGGCGTCTCCGAAAGCGCGCCGTATCGAAGTTCGCTTCCCGGACCCGGCGGCTAACCCATATCTGTGCTTTGCCGCCCTGCTGATGGCCGGTCTGGACGGGATTAAGAATAAGATTCACCCGGGCGAAGCCATGGACAAAAACCTGTATGACCTGCCGCCGGAAGAAGCGAAAGAGATCCCACAGGTAGCGGGTTCTCTGGAAGAAGCGCTGAACGCGCTGGACCTGGACCGCGAGTTCCTGAAAGCAGGCGGCGTGTTCACGGATGAAGCGATCGATGCGTATATTGCGCTGCGTCGCGAAGAAGATGACCGCGTGCGTATGACCCCGCACCCGGTAGAGTTTGAGCTGTACTACAGCGTTTAATCGTATATTAAAAATCCGACGAATTTCGCGTTGCTGCAAGGCGGCAACTGAGCACATCCCCAGGAGCATAGATAGCGATGAGACTGGGGTAAGCGAAGGCAGCCAACGCAGCAGCAGCGTGAAAGGCGTCAGGAGTTTTTGAGTTGCCGTGGAAACTTTCAGCCCATCCCAGGATGGGCTTTTTTCTCCACCAACAATCTGATCTCACGCGCTTTTTAGTGGTAAAAAGCTATAATGCACTAAAATGGTGCAACCTTTTCCAGGAGACTGCTGAATGGCAAGCGGCATACAGCCCGATGCTGGGCAGATCCTCAATTCGTTAATCAACAGCGTGCTGGTGGTCGACGACGCGCTGGCAATCCATTACGCCAACCCTGCCGCGCAGCAGTTGCTCGCGCAAAGCTCACGCAAACTGTTCGGGACGCCGTTACCTGAACTGTTGAGCTATTTTTCGTTAAACATTGACCTGATGCGCGAAAGTTTAGCGGCAGGGCAAGGCTTTACCGATAACGAAGTGACGCTGGTGATTGATAGTCGCTCGCATATTCTCTCTTTGACCGCCCAACGTCTGCCCGACGATTTTATACTGCTCGAAATGGCGCCGATGGATAACCAGCGTCGTCTGAGTCAGGAGCAGTTGCAGCACGCGCAGCAAATCGCCGCCCGCGATCTGGTGCGCGGTCTGGCGCACGAAATCAAAAATCCGCTCGGCGGCCTGCGCGGCGCGGCGCAGCTACTCAGCAAGGCGCTGCCCGACCCGGCGCTAACGGAATATACCAAAGTCATCATTGAACAGGCCGACAGGCTACGCAACCTTGTCGATCGTTTGCTGGGGCCGCAGCACCCGGGAATGCACATTACCGAGAGCATACATAAAGTCGCGGAGCGCGTGGTGGCGCTGGTGTCGATGGAACTGCCGGATAATGTCCGGCTTATCCGCGATTACGACCCCAGTCTGCCAGAACTGCCGCATGACCCGGAACAAATTGAGCAAGTACTGCTGAATATTGTCCGCAATGCCTTGCAGGCGCTGGGGCCGGAAGGCGGCGAAATTACGCTGCGTACCCGTACCGCCTTCCAGTTAACGCTGCATGGCGAACGCTATCGCCTGGCGGCGCGTATAGACGTTGAAGACAATGGGCCGGGCATTCCTCCCCATTTACAGGATACGCTGTTCTACCCGATGGTCAGCGGTCGCGAAGGCGGCACCGGGCTTGGGTTATCTATCGCCCGCAATCTTATCGATCAACACGCCGGCAAAATTGAATTTACCAGTTGGCCGGGGCATACCGAGTTTTCGGTTTACCTGCCGATTCGGAAATAGAGGTGTTTATGCAACGAGGAATAGTCTGGGTCGTCGATGATGATAGTTCCATCCGTTGGGTGCTTGAACGTGCTCTCGCCGGGGCAGGGTTGACCTGTACCACCTTTGAGAATGGTAATGAAGTACTGGCTGCGCTGGCCAGTAAAACGCCGGACGTCTTGCTGTCGGATATCCGAATGCCGGGAATGGACGGGCTGGCGCTATTAAAGCAGATTAAACAGCGTCACCCGATGCTTCCGGTCATCATTATGACCGCGCATTCCGATTTAGATGCCGCCGTGAGCGCCTATCAGCAGGGGGCGTTTGATTATCTGCCTAAACCGTTTGATATTGATGAAGCCGTCGCTCTGGTCGAGCGCGCGATTAGCCACTATCAGGAGCAGCAGCAACCGCGTAATATCGAGGTTAACGGCCCGACAACAGACATGATAGGCGAAGCGCCCGCCATGCAGGATGTGTTTCGCATTATTGGTCGGCTGTCGCGTTCTTCGATTAGCGTGTTGATTAACGGCGAATCAGGAACTGGTAAAGAACTGGTCGCCCATGCGCTTCACCGCCATAGCCCACGCGCCAAAGCGCCGTTTATCGCGCTCAATATGGCGGCCATCCCGAAAGATTTGATTGAATCCGAACTGTTTGGCCATGAGAAAGGCGCTTTTACCGGGGCGAATACCATCCGGCAGGGCCGTTTCGAGCAGGCTGACGGCGGCACGCTGTTTCTGGACGAAATTGGCGATATGCCGCTGGATGTCCAGACTCGTCTGTTACGCGTGCTGGCTGACGGACAGTTCTACCGCGTGGGCGGGTACGCGCCGGTAAAAGTGGATGTGCGCATTATCGCCGCCACCCACCAGAACCTCGAACGACGCGTTCAGGAAGGGAAATTCCGCGAAGACCTGTTCCACCGCCTGAACGTGATTCGTATCCATCTTCCGCCGTTGCGCGAGCGCCGTGAGGATATTCCGCGCCTGGCGCACCATTTTTTGCAGGTCGCCGCCCGTGAATTAGGCGTGGAAGCCAAATTATTACATCCGGAAACCGAAACGGCGTTAACGCGCCTGGCATGGCCTGGTAACGTGCGTCAGTTAGAAAATACCTGCCGCTGGCTCACCGTCATGGCCGCCGGACAGGAGGTATTGATCCAGGATTTACCTGGCGACCTGTTTGAAGCCTCGGCGCCGGATAGCCCGTCCCACCTGCCACCGGATAGCTGGGCTACATTACTGGCACAATGGGCGGACCGCGCCTTGCGATCCGGTCATCAAAACCTGCTTTCTGAAGCGCAGCCAGAACTGGAGAGAACGCTACTGACCACGGCGTTACGCCATACGCAGGGTCATAAACAGGAAGCCGCCAGGCTGCTCGGTTGGGGGCGAAACACCCTAACGCGGAAGTTGAAAGAGCTGGGAATGGAGTAAACATTACCCGCGAGTGTAAAGATTAATAATTGAGCGCAAAACGCTGCTATTTTGCGCTTTACTGTTCCGATGAGTTCAGTATGATCATGCCCGGCAAACGGGGGGATTCATTATGTTAGAATCTATTATTAATCTGGTATCGAGTGGAGCGGTCGACAGCCACACGCCACAAACTGCGCTAGCCGCCGTATTGTGTGCCGCGCTGGTGGGACTGTTCAGCTGACAATGTGCCGGATGGCGCTAATGCTTATCCGGCCTACAGGTTGTCGCAACGTGTAGGCCCGGTAAGCGCAGCGCCACCGGGCAACCCGGCTAAATGACGCGCGAGAACTGCTGCATCCGCGCTTTCTGGCGCAGATACGCGTCAAAGCACATGCAGATATTGCGGATCAGCAAACGACCTTTCGCCGTCACCTGAATTCCCTTCTCGCTAATATCCACCAGCCCATCTTTTGCCAGCGGCGACAGTAACTGCAAATCTTCGGCAAAATACTCAGCGAAATGCAAACCCCACTGTTGTTCGACAGCGTTAAAATCCAGGCGGAAGTTACAAATCAGCGCTTTGATAACATCGCGACGAATGCAATCATCACGGGTCAGCGTAATACCACGCCATAGCGCATTGCCCCGCTCATCCACTTGCTGGTAATAACGCTTCAGCTCTTTCTGGTTCTGCATGTAGCCATCGCCAATCATGCTGATAGCAGAAACCCCCATCCCCAGCAGATCGGTATCGCCCTGGGTCGTATAGCCCTGAAAATTACGGTGCAGCACGCCTTCGCGCTGCGCGACGGCCAGTTCGTCGTCCGGACGGGCAAAATGGTCCATCCCGATAAACTGATAACCGGCCTGAGTAAGCGATACGATCGTCTCCTGCAAAATATCCAGTTTCTGCTGCGCGCTGGGTAAATCGGCATCTTTAATTTTACGCTGGGCGGCAAAAAGCGTTGGCAGATGCGCATAGTTAAAGACGCTCAAACGATCGGGGTTCAGTTCCGTCACACGCTTCAGCGTGAAAGCGAAGCTTTCCGGCGTCTGTTTCGGTAGACCGTAGATCAAATCGATATTGGTCGAGGTAAAGCCGATATCGCGGGCGTGATTAAGCAACGCAAAGATGAATTCTTCATCCTGCTCGCGGTTAACCAAGCGCTGCACCTCTTTATTAAAGTCCTGCACCCCCATACTCAGGCGGTTAAAACCTTCCGCACGTAAATGATCGAGCACATCCAGCTCAATTTCACGGGGATCGACTTCGATCGAGATTTCCGCGTCGGTATTAAAGTGGAAATTTTCACGCAACAGCGTCATTAAGCGGCTGATTTGCGCTTTATTCAGGTAAGTAGGCGTACCGCCGCCCCAGTGAAGCTGGCTGACA
Source organism: Salmonella sp. 32031103-2018-00083-FB-01-SM-01 (assembly GCF_017571995.1). Taxonomy (NCBI): domain Bacteria; kingdom Pseudomonadati; phylum Pseudomonadota; class Gammaproteobacteria; order Enterobacterales; family Enterobacteriaceae; genus Salmonella; species Salmonella sp. 32031103-2018-00083-FB-01-SM-01. The sequence goes on along the minus strand of NZ_JAGEQL010000008.1, from coordinate 10,509 downwards.
TGACGGTCTGCAAACAGCGGCGCGCGATGACGAATTTCCTGCTCAAGCGCGTCAAGGTACTGGTCAGCTTTATGCTGTTGGCGGGTGACAATCTTGTTGCAGCCGCAGAAATAACACAACTTGTGACAAAACGGGATATGCACATACAGCGAGAGCGGACGTTCAGGATAACGCGCCACAGCCTGCAAGAATGCGGCGTCCTCGAAGTCTTCAGAAAACTCCAGCGCGGTTGGGTACGAGGTATATCGTGGCCCGGAATAGTTATATTTCTGGATCAGGGCCAGATCCCAGTCTATTTGCTGTTCAGACATGCTCACTCCTTCCGATGGCGTCTCTGGCGGGTACGGCGTACCGGCTTCACGCCATAACGGGCGGCAAGCCGGCTGCGCAGCCATTTCTGTCGCCGCGACAATCGCTGTAGTTTAACGAATAACCACACCAGATAACATATAACCGGAAGGGTTATAAGCAGGACGGGCAAGCCCACGGTGTAAACCCGTTAGTTGCCGCCTCTTAGCAGGCGCATCATATCTTCCTGCTTCTCGTCCTCTTCGTCGTCTTCTTCGTCGTCATCGTAAGACAGACCAAGCTTCTGCATCAGTTCATCAATACGATCCAGTTTGGCATCTACCCAGGCTTGATCTTCCGCACTCAGGGTTTCGCCCGCTTCCAAACGTTCTAACAGCGCATCCAGGCGCTCATCCGTTTCCAGTAAATCCAACTCCGCCTGCGGTGAAAGCATAGGTTTCTCACTTTTCGGTTTATGCTGTTGGGTCACTTTTTCAGTCACGCCCAATGGAACAGGTGTTTTACTGCCAATGCGTGGATCTTTTTGTTGATTCTGATTGCCGCCGCCCGAAACGGAATTGCCGCCCGCCGCGCGACTTCCCGGCGCATGACCGCGATGTTTTTTCAGGCGTTTACGGTCGCGCGCCTCCTGGTTTAACTCTTCACGCGTTTTACGACGCTGTTTGCCAAAGGCTTTACTGCGCGGTGCAGAGGTTGGTTTTTTCATGATGTCAGATCTTTAAGCCGTTTTATTCAGTATAGAATTGAGGCGGAATCTAGCAGAAAGCAAGCAAAGAAAAAAGGCGACAGAGTAATCTGCCGCCTTTTTTCTTGACTCACGACCCTTAACGGGTTCCACCATCCCTGTTGGCTATCAACACGCCCTGTTTTTCCCTTAGCCTGGAACATTCCATGTTGTTTCCATTTCCTTTTACTAACGTCTCCGGACGTTTGTCTTCCTGACAATCCTGTGTCTTCGCCTCCTGGCGCTCCTGACCCTCATCCTGAGTCGTTGATCCTGTTAGCGTCCTCGCTATGTGCATTACTTTACTCTTTTGGGGTAAACTCACAAGATACCGACACGGCAAATCCCTTTTTTTCAGACAATTACCTTTCTATAAATTCATGATTTAACTATATTAACTGGCTTTGAGCCTGACAACGACTCTGTCATGTCGCATAAGTGCAATGGACAATGTCTCACAAAGCGTATGGCTTTTACTTACAGCACCGCCGCGCCGAAAAATCCGTCTTTTGCTGGCGTTCAGGTATAATCGCCACAATGCTTTGACTGACGGAGACGACCGCTTTGACTAACCTGAATTATCAACAGACGCATTTTGTGATGAGTGCGCCTGATATTCGCCATTTACCTTCCGATTGCGGAATTGAAGTGGCTTTTGCTGGCCGTTCCAATGCAGGCAAATCCAGCGCCCTGAACACGTTGACCAACCAAAAAAGCCTTGCGCGCACCTCTAAAACGCCGGGCCGTACCCAATTGATTAACCTGTTTGAAGTCGTAGATGGCAAACGGTTGGTCGACCTGCCGGGCTATGGCTACGCGGAAGTCCCGGAAGAGATGAAACGCAAGTGGCAACGCGCGCTGGGGGAATATCTGGAGAAACGTCAAAGCCTACAGGGCTTAGTCGTTTTAATGGATATCCGCCATCCGTTGAAAGACCTCGACCAGCAGATGATCCAGTGGGCTGTAGAGAGCAATATCCAGGTTCTGGTTCTGCTGACCAAAGCGGACAAACTGGCCAGCGGCGCGCGCAAGGCGCAGTTGAATATGGTACGTGAAGCCGTGCTGGCTTTTAATGGCGATGTGCAGGTAGAAGCGTTTTCCTCGCTGAAAAAGCAGGGCGTGGATAAGTTACGTCAGAAGCTGGATAGCTGGTTTAGCGAACTGGCACCGGTCGAAGAGATTCAGGACGGGGAATAATCATCCGCTATGCCGGATGGCGCCGCTGCGCGTCTTATCCGGCCTACGGTGCGAGCGAAACTTTTCTTACGCCCAATAAAAAACGCCCCAGTCATAACTGACTGGGGCGGCTAAAATATTCAGCCAAATCCGATTACGTGAAGTAAAAGGTCTGAAAGATAGAACATCTTACCTCTGTACCCTACGTGAATAACTTTACTCTTTTTTGAGCAACACAGAAAGACCTTTTCGTAATTTTTTTTCATTCTTTACATAGGGAATTCTAATACCCATCACAAAACCCCCGTGCTTATGTTGCTTAATTACGAAAAAAGCGCGTTATTCCTTAAATGCTTAGTGCGCTTGATCCCAATTTTCTCCGCTACCGACTTCCACCAGCAACGGCACATCAATACGCGTGCAGTTTTCCATCAACTGATGGATACGTTTTGCTACCGCATCTAAGTCGTCTTTATGCACCTCGAACACTAATTCATCGTGTACCTGCATAATCATCCGCACGCGCGGCTGCTCGGCCTGTAGCCAGGCATCGACGGCAATCATGGCGCGCTTGATGATATCGGCAGCCGTTCCTTGCATGGGAGCATTGATCGCCGCGCGTTCCGCCCCCGCGCGCCGCGCCGCGTTGCTGGATTTAATATCCGGCAGGTAAAGGCGGCGTCCCTCCAGCGTTTCCACATAACCTTGTTCTTTTGCCTGAGCGCGTGTGCGCTCCATATATTCCAGCACGCCAGGGTAGCGTTCGAAGTAGAGATCCATATACTTCTGCGCCTCTTTACGCGGAATATTAAGCTGGCGAGAAAGACCGAAGGCGCTCATCCCGTAAATCAGGCCAAAGTTAATGGCTTTCGCACTTCGGCGCTGTTCCCCGGTCACGCTATCCAGCGGCAAGCCAAAGACTTCCGCCGCCGTTGCGCGGTGAATATCCTTCCCTTCGGCGAACGCCGTAAGCAGTCCTTTATCACGGGAAAGATGCGCCATAATACGCAGCTCAATCTGTGAATAGTCCGCAGATACGATGAGATAATCCTCAGGCGCAATAAATGCCTGACGAATGCGGCGGCCTTCCTCATTGCGCACCGGAATATTTTGCAGGTTCGGATCGGTGGACGATAAACGTCCCGTCGCCGTTACCGCCTGATGATAGGAGGTGTGGACGCGCCCGGTTTTCGGGTTAATCATCAGCGGCAGCTTATCGGTATAGGTGGATTTTAGCTTCGCCAGACCACGATACTCCAGAATCACTTTCGGCAGCGGATAGACCAGCGCTAGCTCCTCCAGCACCTCTTCCGACGTTGACGGCGCGCCGCCAGGCGTTTTCTTCAGCGGCTTAATACCCTGCTTTTCAAACAGGATGGTCTGCAACTGCTTCGTTGAGGACAGGTTGAACGCCTCGCCCGCAATGTCATGCGCTTTCTTTTCCAGTTCCGCCAGACGTAGTGTGATTTCTTCCGAATGTTTGTGCAGGACGGCAGGATCGATTTTTACGCCATTGCGCTCAACGCGTGACAGCACCGGCACCAGCGGCATTTCGATGTTTTCGAAAACATTCAGCGGGCCTTTGTGCTGCTGGAGCTCTGGCCACATTTTGAGATGCAACTGTAACGTGACATCCGCATCTTCTGCCGCATAGCGCCCCGCTTCCTCCAGTGCGATCTGGTTAAAGGTGAGCTGGTTTTTACCTTTACCGGCAATGTCTTCAAAGGTGATAGTTTTGTGCTTCAGCCAACGATCGGACAAGCTGTCCATATCATGGCGTCCGGCGACGCTGTTCAGAATGTAAGACTCAAGCATGGTATCGAAGGCGATACCGCGCAGCTCAATACCGTAATTTTGCAAGACGCCGCGATCGTACTTGAGGTTTTGCCCCACTTTGCGCACTTTTTCATCTTCCAGCAGCGGCTTCAGCAGTTCCAGAGCACGCTGGCGGGAAATTTGATCCGGAGCGTCCAGATAATCATGCGCGACAGGTACATACGCGGCAACGCCAGGTTCGATGGCAAACGAGAGGCCCACCAGGTTGGCGGCGATATTATCCAGGCTGTCGGTCTCCGTGTCGAAAGCAAAAACTGGCGCTTTTTTCAGCTTTTCAATCCAGCTTTCCAGCGTAACGTCGTCCAGAATAGTGACATAATTTTCATAAGAGAGCGCCGCTGCCGGTTCGCTGGGCGATTCATCAATAACGACCGTTTCCTGCGGTTTGGCCGCCGGTTTCGCGCCCTTTGCCTGTAGCCATTTGCCGGACTCAACGTCCGCCGTCCAGCGCTTAAACTCATATTTTTTAAACAGGCCCAGCAGTTCATCCGCAATCGGCTGCTGTACTTCAAGCTGTTCGCAGGTCAGCTCCAGTTCAACATCCGTTTTAATGGTGGCGAGTTTATAAGACAGGTACGCTACGTCTTTATTCTGCGCTAATTTAGCGGCCATCGTTTTGGCGCCGCGGAAAGTGAGACCGGCAATTTTTTCCGGCTCGGCGTACAGCGTATCCAGGCCGCCCAATCCCTGAAGCAAAGCTTGCGCCGTCTTCTCACCCACGCCAGGTACGCCTGGAATATTATCCGAGGAGTCCCCCATCAGCGCCAGAAAGTCGATAATCAGCTCAGGCGGCACGCCGTACTTATTAACGACTTCATCCGGGCCGAGGATGGTGTTAGTCATGGTGTTGATCAGCGTAATATTCGGCGTCACCAACTGTGCCATATCTTTATCGCCGGTGCTGATTAATACCGGACGCCCCACCTTCTCCGCCTCTCGCGCCAGTGTACCGATAACGTCATCCGCTTCTACGCCAGAGACCGCCAGCAGAGGTAACCCCATGGCTTTAACCATGGCATGTAACGGCTCTATTTGCGCACGCAGATCATCCGGCATCGGAGGGCGATGCGATTTGTAATGTTCAAAGAGCTCATCACGGAAGGTTTTTCCTTTGGCGTCAAACACCACCGCAGCATGCGTCGGCTGATACTGCATGATCAGGCTGCGCAACATGTTGAGGACACCATACATTGCGCCCGTAGGTTCTCCCGCGCTGTTGGTTAACGGCGGAAACGCATGATAGGCGCGATAGAGATAGGATGAGCCATCTACGAGAATAAGTGGGTTTTCTGGGATCTGAACCATAATGTCCGTGCCTGTTTAACAGATTATGGTTAAAGGATGCCACATACAGGAGGAAAACTTGAGTTTTTCGCCGCATTTGCGGAGAAGTTTTGTCGATCTTCAGGATCGCTCGCAAAAAAACCTGTGGATAACTTTGTGTGTAAATTCTTACCATTACTTTAAAATCAGCGCGATAGCCTTCTCCTCTTAATAATTACCCATTATTTTCAATGAGTTGTTAACATCACGTTTTTCTGATTATCTGATTCATGCCGTTATCATAATGTGGATAGTTGTTACGAGTGTTTCTATTTCACTCAGCGCCATCATTAGCATCGTTTTCTGATAGAATCAGCCTCTTGCGCCCTTTTCGCGCACCGTTTATGGCTAACTTTTGAATAATTTATTATGACGAGAATACTCGCGGCTATCACGCTCCCATTGAGTATCGTATTGACCATCCTGGTCACTATTGTTTGCTCAGTACCGATCATCGTTGCCGGTATGGTAAAGCTCCTTTTGCCTGTTCCCGGTATCTGGCGCAAGGTCTCCATTTTCTGCAATTTCATGATGTATTGCTGGTGTGCTGGTCTTGCAGCGCTGTTACGCCTTAATCCGCACTTGCAATGGGATGTAGAAGGGTTAGAAGGGCTGAGCAAGAAAAATTGGTATTTACTGATTTGTAATCATCGCAGCTGGGCCGATATCGTTGTGCTTTGCGTTCTGTTCCGCAAGCATATCCCAATGAATAAGTACTTTCTTAAACAGCAATTGGCCTGGGTGCCGTTCATCGGCCTGGCGTGCTGGGCATTAGATATGCCGTTTATGAAGCGCTACTCCCGTAGCTACCTGCTCCGACACCCCGATCGACGCGGCAAAGATGTTGAAACAACTCGTCGCTCTTGCGAAAAGTTTCGTCGGTATCCCACCACTATCGTTAACTTTGTTGAAGGCTCGCGATTTACGCATGAGAAACGTCAGCAAACGCATTCACCTTATCAACATCTGTTGCCGCCAAAAGCAGCCGGTATTGCAATGGCGATTAATGTTTTAGGCTCACAGTTCGATAAGCTGCTTAATATTACGTTGTGTTACCCAAACAACGATCGTCACCCCTTCTACGATATGCTAAGCGGTAGGCTGACGCGTATTATTGTTCGGGTGCAACTGGAACCCATAAATGAAGAACTGCACGGCGATTACGTGAACGACAAAACATTCAAACGCCGTTTTCAACGTTGGCTTAATACGCTGTGGGATAAGAAAGATATACAGATAGAAGAGATTAAAACATCTTATAAAAACGCCGGTCAGTGACCGGCGTTCTTTTTATTTTTTATCAACCAAATATTTAACGGTATCAGCATACTGCTGAACAAAAACATCCATGCTGCTGGTATCCATGCCTTGTGGGTTAATCTGGTATTTGCCATTGACGAACATCGCCGGAACGCCCTGCAGTTGCAGGTCAGCCGCGGCTTTCTCCTGTTGCGCAACCAGTGATTTCACCACGAAGCTGTTCCATGCCGCATCGTAATCTTCGCCTTTGACGCCCGCATCAACGAACACTTTACGGATATCCGCGGCAGATTGTACTGTCTGGGTTTTCTGTACGGCTTCAAACAGCGGGACCGTGACTTTATCTTCTACACCCAACGCCATCGCCACCGCCCATGCCTGGGTGAGCTCCTTGCCCAACGGCCCCAGGAACTCAACGTGGTACTTGGTCATTTTGGTGCCTTCCGGCAGCTTTTTCTTCACATTGTCAGACACATGAAGCACTTCTTCAAACTGATAACAATGTGGGCAGTAGAAGGAGAAAAACTCCAGTACCAGGGGTTCGCCAGCGACCGGTTTATCCAGCGTGATATACTGTTTACCGTCGCTGATCTGTGCTGCCGAGGCGCTAAAAGCTAAAACCATACCAGCCAGCGCCAGCCAAATCTTTTTCATGATCAACTCTCTCCGATTAATACATTGGCGTTAATTGTAAAGGGGGTTCGTGCAAAATTTTAGTCTGCTCAATAAAAGTCGTTGTCTGTCGCTGCCAGTAATCTTCCCCTGTTAACCAGGGAAAGTTTTTTGGAAACGCAGGATCGCCCCAACGACGAATCAACCAGGCAAGATAATAAACTAAACGCATGGCGCGTAAAGGTTCAATGAGACCAATTTCAGCCGTATCGAACTCACTAACTTCTTCATAAGCTTCAATAATGGTTTCAAGCTGCATTCGCTGTTCGGCTTTGTCGCCGTTCAGCAGCATCCATAAATCCTGTATCGCCGGGCCGTTACGGGCATCATCTAAATCGACAAACAGCGGTCCATCACGCCATAGAATGTTGCCGGCATGACAATCGCCGTGCAATCGCAGCGTGGCGAAATCGGGGCGCCAGCATTCGGTAACTGCAGACAGTAGAGTATCAGTGGCTTTCAGGAAAGCCGCTTTTTGCCCGGAGGGAATCAGTGCGGCATCTTCGAATACCTGGCGAGGTTCAAAAAGATACTCTGCAAGCCCAATGTCAGGCCGGAAAGTGAAAGGACGTTTTCGCCCCGTCTGATGCAATCGGCCAAGATAACGCCCTACCGCCTCCATCTGATCAATATTGTCTGCTTCAAACTGACGACCGCCTACGCTGGGGAAAATGGCATAATGATAGCCCTGATGCGCTAACAGCGTCTGGCCATTAAACGCGAGCGGAGCAGCAACCGGAACCTCATCCTTCACCAGTTCAAGCGCGAATTGGTGTTCTTCCCGAATTTGATCAACAGACCAGCGTTCAGGACGATAAAACTTAACGACAAAACGTCGACGGTCTTCATCCTGAAACTGATAGACGCGGTTTTCATAACTGTTTAGTGGAGTCAGCCCGGAATCCACCCTGATCCCCTGTTCAAACAGCGCATCCATGATGGTTTCCGGGTGTAGCGTCTGGAAAGTAAAAGCGTTGTCGTTCATCCCATCATCCGGAAAATACTACGAATGATTCAGGATATCATTTCGTGACGATTTCGGTGGCGCCGCTTACAAGGTTTTACTCTTTAATAACGCCGCGGGCGCGTAAAAGCGCCGTTTTAAAGTCCTCTTCATAGTCTTTTTGAATCCCTGGAATGGCGGCGTCTTTGGCGGAATCGCGCATTTTCAGATGGTAGATCAGGATATCATCAGTTAAATCTTCCAGTTTGCCGTCAAAACCTGACTCTTTCGCCAGTTTCTGCAAAAATTGCGTCAGATTAAGATCAGGCTCTTTCTGCCAGGCTGGCTGGAGGAGTTCAATGACTTCATTCAGGCGTTTACATTTCATAGCTGTGCTCCTTATTCTTGATACAGACACGGTAGCAGGGTCAATCCCACAATAAAAGAGGCGATATCGGTGAATCTGGATGAAGTAATAACCGGCGTGGTGCTGGCAGGCGGTAAAGCCCGGCGGATGGGAGGTGCGGATAAAGGTCTGCTTGAACTGGACGGGAAACCGCTCTGGCGACACGTTGCCGACGCGCTCGCGCCACAACTTGCTACGGTCGTCATTAGTGCTAATCGCCATCTGGATATCTACCAGGCCAGCGGCCTGAAAGTCATTCCGGATTCAATCGCTGACTTTCCCGGTCCGCTGGCGGGTATGCTTTCCGTTTTTCAGCAGGTAGCAGGCGACTGGTTTCTGTTTTGTCCCTGTGACAATCCCTGTATCCCCCACAACCTGGTCGATCGTTTAGCAGCGCAGCGTCATGGCGCACCCGTGGTTTGGGTTTATGATGGAGAACGCGATCATCCAACGATCGCGTTGATTAATCGTGCCGTTGAGCCCCAGTTGACAGCTTATTTGCAAGCAGGCGAACGGCGAGTAATGATTTTTATGCGCCAGGTAGGAGGACACGCCGTTGATTTCAGCGATTGTAAGGAGGCATTTGTGAACGTCAACACGCCGGAGGAACTCGCGCAATGGCAAAAGAGACCATGATACCGCTACTCGCCATTGCCGCGTGGAGCGGCACGGGAAAAACAACACTGCTGAAAAAACTGATCCCAGCACTTTGTGCGCACGGTATTCGGCCAGGGCTGATTAAGCATACCCATCATGATATGGATGTCGATAAGCCGGGTAAAGATAGCTACGAGCTGCGTAAAGCCGGGGCGGCACAGACGCTGGTTGCCAGTCAGCAGCGCTGGGCGTTAATGACGGAAACGCCGGAGCAAGAAGAGTTGGATCTGGCATGGCTGGTGAGCCGGATGGATGCATCAAAACTGGATCTGGTGCTGGTAGAAGGGTTTAAACACGAAGCAGTTGCGAAGATCTTACTTTTTCGTCAGGGATGTGGGAACAGCGAGGAAGAATTAATTCTTGATGAGCATGTTATTGCGGTTGCCAGTGATATTCCACTTGCCGTAGCGGTACCCGTTTTGGATCTTAATGATGTATCGCAGATTTCTGCCTTCATTTTGCGGTGGTTAGAGAAAGCACGCACCTTGTAGGCCGGATAAGGCGAAGCTGCCATCCGGCGGTGCAGATTGCCTGATGGCGCTGTGCTTATCAGGCCTGCATTTTTACAGTTACCACACACGCAAAGAAGCCCGTCCTGACGGACGGGCTTCTTCACTTATTTGATGCCTGGCAGTTTATGGCGGGCGTCCTGCCCGCCACCCTCCGGGCCGTTGCTGCGCAACGTTCAAATCCGCTCCCGGCGGATTTGTCCTCCTCAGGAGAGTGCTCACCGACAGACTACAGATAAAACAAAAGGCCCTGTCTTCCGACAGGGCCCTTCGTTTTATTTGATGCCTGGCAGTTCCCTACTCTCGCATGGGGAGACCCCACACTACCATCGGCGCTACGGCGTTTCACTTCTGAGTTCGGCATGGGGTCAGGTGGGACCACCGCGCTAATGCCGCCAGGCAAATTCTTTTATGCTCAGTACGCAATTCTTTATCACATCAGCGGCGTTGCCTGCGCTCGCAAAGTCAGTCACATACTTCTGTATGCTCCTTCCTTTCCTTCGCTTGCCGCCTTGCTGCTGCGCAAATTATTGCGTACTCAACTCTGAATCAGTGCTGAAAATTGTTGTCTTCTCAACCGCCAAAACATCTTCGGCGTTGTAAGGTTAAGCCTCACGGTTCATTAGTACCGGTTAGCTCAACGCATCGCTGCGCTTACACACCCGGCCTATCAACGTCGTCGTCTTCAACGTTC
>NZ_JAGEQL010000007.1:0-191592 GCF_017571995.1 Salmonella sp. 32031103-2018-00083-FB-01-SM-01 | reverse complement strand
CGACCTGCTCAACGACGGCTATTTTAAAGGATAGAGGATAATCGCGTTGGGTGCGTTTGAACTCAGTCATCATCACGTTCTCCGGATTTAAGTCTGGAACGTGTCAACGCTATTCAGGACGGGTCAAGGAATACAAAAAAGCCGATGACATCTCATCGGCTTTTTTCAACCATGATCCGTTCGATCAGCTGGCTTTGCGCTCATGCGCCTGGCGGTAAGCCACCAGATCTTCAATCGTGACTACCGCCATATTATGCTGGCCTGCAAACGCGATACACTCCGGCGCGCGCGCCATCGTCCCATCGTCGTTAGTCAACTCGCACAGTACACCTGCAGGTTTAAAACCGGCCAGCGTCATCAGATCGATGGTCGCCTCCGTATGACCGCCGCGCGTCAGCACGCCGCCCGCCTGAGCGCGCAGTGGGAAAACGTGCCCCGGACGGTTAAGATCGGACGGTTTTGCGCCATCCTTAATTGCCGCACGCACCGTAGTGACACGGTCAGCGGCGGAAACGCCGGTGGTCACGCCTTCTGCGGCTTCAATGGTCACGGTAAAACCGGTGCCGTAGGCGCTGGTGTTGTTTTCCACCATCATTGGCAAGTCGAGCTGCTTACGACGGTCTTCAGTAATGCACAGGCAAACAATACCGCTACCGTGACGAATGGTTAACGCCATCTGTTCTACGGTCATCGTCTCTGCGGGGAAAATCATATCGCCTTCGTTTTCACGATCTTCATCATCAAGCACCATCACACCGCGTCCTTCACGCAGCGCATCCAGTGCAAGTTCAACACGTTCAAAAGGCGTACCAAAAGAGGAAAGTAGCGTCTGATTCATGGTAAAAAAACCTCATTAACATTATGGTTACCAGAATCAGGGCAGTCTTAGGAGTGCCGACAAGCGGCAAAAAAATAACGTGAGCGGGTCCATGCCCGACTGGATCGTTACCCTCTCCCATCCGGACTTTAACCGTCGGCCCCGGAATTACACCGGATCTGCTGACCTTTTCGCTATGGCAAAAAGCGCTCGCGGGCTTTCAACCTGCTCTCCGCGTTCCGTCACGGCTCGCCGTGATGAGAAATGCGTTAAACATCGCTGATTTACCGCCGGTGGGGAATTTCGCCCCGCCCTGAGAATAAGCGGGTTAACTATAACGCTATTGATTACCTTCATCAACGCCTTTACTCCGTATGACGTCACACAATTCTGGTTTATGGCGTCCACATATCGCACTACAATAAGAGCTAACACTTACCAGTTCAGGGAAACCACAATGATTGACCCGAAAAAAATTGAGCAAATCGCACGCCAGGTTCATGAGTCAATGCCGAAAGGTATTCGCGAGTTCGGGGAAGATATCGAGAAAAAAATCCGTCAAACGCTGCAATCTCAGCTGACGCGTCTCGATCTGGTGAGCCGCGAAGAGTTTGATGTCCAGACTCAGGTCTTGCTGCGCACCCGGGAAAAACTGGCGCTGCTGGAGCAACGCCTCAGCGAACTGGAAGCTCGCGACAAGCCTGAAGAAGTAAAACCTGCGCCCGCCATCCCGCCAGTCGATCCACAAGAGTAAAAACGTGAACGGGCCTGACGGCCCGCTCATATAAGATCTGAATAATGCCCTGCACCTGTAAAGGGAGCCTGCATTAGTGTTCTAATTCTAACCTTTTCGCCTGAGTCGCCTGCTGGCAGTAAAGCGCGTAACGCTTGCAAAACCAGTCGCGGTGCTCCTCGTCCATATTGCCGGTTACCGCCTGGATATCAACAGGACGCCCCTCCGCCTGCATTCTGGCAAAACTGCGCGCCAGAAAATCGAAATTATTTAATGAATAGACGTTATTGTTGTTCATCAGCATACCCTCCAGTTATTGAATTCTGTTAAGGCTATATGCTTTTTCTGATTTCAGTATTTCCCTATATGTACGGCGGTTTTATACATAACGTGCGCAAATTTAATGCGCAAAATCACAATATTCACCAAAGATAGCGACGGATAAATCGCTTTTCGGACTTAAGGAGATATGGGTCACATGATATTGTAACGCAATGAAATAACAAGCTTGAAAATTATCACGCGAACCCCCTTCTGAAGGCGGCGACAAGGATAGAAAATATGACCTTATTTGCGGAGTATAACAGCCCCTATCTGTTTGCCATCGCGTTCGTTTTCTTTATCGGCGTGCTGGAGATGATTTCTCTGATTTTTGGCCACTTTCTTTCAGGCACGCTCGACGCCCATCTCGATCATTATGACGCCCTGTCATCTGGCCCTGCGGGCCAGGCGCTTCATTATCTGAATATTGGACGCGTTCCCGCACTGGTCGTCCTCTGTCTATTGGTCGGTTATTTCGGCCTCTTCGGTATCCTCATCCAGCATGGCGGGATCATGCTCTGGCAAGCGCCGCTCAGCAATCTGCTGCTGGTCCCGTTGAGCATTGTCCTGTCGGTCTTTGCCGTGCATTACAGCGGAAAAATCCTCGCGCCCTGGCTACCCAGAGATGAAAGCTCCGCCCTCAGGGAAGAGGAATTTATCGGCGGCATGGCGATTATTACCGGCCACGCCGCCGTCGCCGGTACACCTTGCGAAGGAAAATTTACCGATAAGTTCGGCCAGATTCACTATTTACTGCTGGAACCCGAAAAGGGAAAAGAATTTAAAAAAGGAGACAAGGTGCTGATTGTCTGCCGACTTTCCGCAACGCGTTATTTGGCTGAGCGTACCTTCTATGTCTAATTGAGAGGAACTTACATAATGGATGATGTTTTTGGCATATTGCCATCATGGATGTTTACCGCCATCGTTGCGGTTATCGTCTTACTAATTATCGGGATCATTTTTGCTCGCCTTTATCGCCGCGCATCTGCGGAACAGGCGTTTGTCCGTACCGGGCTTGGCGGGCAAAAAGTGGTGATGAGCGGCGGCGCTATTGTGATGCCAATCTTTCACGAAATTATTCCGATCAATATGAATACCCTAAAACTTGAGGTCAGCCGTGCTACCGTCGACAGCCTGATCACCAAAGATCGTATGCGCGTTGACGTGGTCGTTGCTTTCTTCGTGCGTGTAAAACCCTCTGTTGAAGGTATTGCCACCGCCGCACAAACGCTTGGCCAGCGAACGCTGTCGCCGGAAGATCTGCGTATGCTGGTTGAGGATAAATTCGTTGACGCCTTACGCGCTACCGCAGCCCAGATGACGATGCATGAGCTACAGGACACGCGTGAAAACTTCGTTCAGGGCGTACAAAACACCGTTGCGGAAGATTTGTCGAAAAACGGCCTGGAGCTGGAAAGCGTCTCATTAACCAACTTTAACCAAACGTCCAAAGAGCATTTCAATCCAAACAACGCCTTTGATGCCGAAGGGCTGACGAAACTGACGCAGGAAACCGAACGCCGCCGTCGTGAACGTAATGAAGTGGAACAGGATGTGGAAGTAGCGGTGCGCGAAAAGAACCGCGACGCGCTTGAGCGCAAGCTGGAAATCGAGCAGCAAGAAGCCTTTATGACTCTGGAGCAGGAGCAACAGGTTAAAACCCGCACCGCCGAACAAAACGCCAAAATTGCCGCTTTTGAGGCCGAGCGCCATCGTGAAGCAGAACAGACGCGCATTCTTGCTGAGCGGCAGATCCAGGAGACGGAGATCGAACGTGAGCAAGCAGTACGGTCCAGGAAAGTTGAGGCCGAGCGTGAAGTACGTATTAAAGAGATCGAACAGCAACAGGTGACAGAAATCGCCAACCAGACGAAATCTATCGCCATTGCCGCCAAATCCGAGCAGCAATCGCAAGCGGAAGCGCGCGCCAACGACGCGCTGGCCGATGCGGTTCGCGCCCAGCAAAACGTAGAAACCACCCGCCAGACCGCCGAAGCGGATCGCGCCAAGCAGGTCGCTCTGATCGCCGCGGCGCAGGATGCGGAAACCAAAGCGGTCGAACTGACCGTTCGGGCAAAAGCAGAGAAAGAAGCGGCAGAATTGCAAGCCGCCGCCATCATCGAACTGGCGGAAGCAACGCGTAAAAAAGGTCTGGCGGAAGCCGAAGCGCAACGGGCGCTGAATGACGCTATCAACGTACTATCTGACGAACAAACCAGCCTCAAATTTAAACTAGCGCTCTTACAATCGTTGCCTGCTGTTATTGAGAAGTCTGTTGAACCGATGAGATCCATCGACGGCATTAAGATTATTCAGGTCGATGGCCTCAATCGCGGCGCGACGGCGGGCGACGTCGCCGCTGGCGGCGCTAACGGGGGAAACCTGGCGGAACAAGCCTTATCTGCCGCGCTCACCTATCGTACCCAGGCGCCGCTGATCGATTCGCTGTTAAACGAGATTGGCATCGCTGGCGGCTCGCTAAAGGCGCTGACCACGCCGTTGGTTTCATCGGCAACGGATGAGATTAATCGCGAAGCAACGATAAAAGAGCAATAACCCCCCGCCATATCTCCTGTCCCTGGTCATAAGACCGGGGATTTTTTTATCTTTTTTCCACCTTGTCTGTACAAAGCGTTATGACCAGCAGGCCATTTTGCGTGGGCGATCCAGTAACGCAAAATCGGCGGGAGAAAGCCCTTGCGCCAGACAGGCCACTCACCAACAATCGCGATGTCAGCAAGGGGCTGAAACGGGAAAGCCCCTCCCGAGGAAGGGGCTTTAATAAGGAAAGGGTTATGATGCAACAGGTCATCATACTGATTGTTCTGTTACTGATAAGTTTCGCAGCTTACTAACAGCCAATCAGAGGGGGGAGAGATCCCCTCTCACCCTTATTCCTTTACTTTAGGTCGAAAAAAAAGCAGCGTCAACCGCGAGATACGCGTCGAAACAAAATGTCCGACGCGCCTTCAAAATCAGCGCCCGCCGCGTCTGTAACGCCTGATGTCGCGGTTTTACTTCTCGCTCTCGGTCTGGATCTTTTTGATGATATTGGTCGTGGAACAACCATCTTCGAAGTTCAGCACCATGACTTCGCCGCCGTTGGCCCAGACCTCTTCGCTGCCCGCGATCTCTTCCGGCTTATAGTCGCCGCCTTTTACCAGCAGATCCGGCAGAATACCGGCAATCAGTCGTTGCGGCGTATCCTCTTCAAAAGAGACAACCCAGTCGACCGACTCCAGCGCGCCCAGCACAATCATACGCTGTTCGAGCGGATTAACCGGACGGCTGTCGCCTTTCAGACGTTTAGTCGAGGCGTCACTATTGACCGCAACAATCAGGCGGTCGCCCAGTTTGCGCGCGTTCGCCAGATAAGAGACGTGGCCCGCGTGCAGAATATCGAAAACGCCGTTGGTCATGACCACTTTCTCGCCACGCTTACGCGCGCTGGCGACGGCCTGTCTCAACTCCTCTTCGGTCATGACGCCGAAGCCGGTATCCGCGCGTCCGCGCACTGCGTTTTCCAGCTCAATAGGGGAAACCGTCGACGTCCCGAGTTTACCTACCACTACGCCCGCCGCCGCATTGGCGAAATAACACGCCTCCTCCAGGGTATTTCCCGCCGCCAGCGTCGCCGCCAGCACGCCGATCACCGTATCGCCCGCACCGGTAACATCATAAACTTCCTGCGCCTGCGTCGGCATATGTAGCGGCGCTTTATTCGGTTGCAGCAGCGTCATTCCCTGTTCGGAACGCGTGACCAACAGCGCGGAAAGATCGTAATCGGCAATGAGTTTCATGCCGCGTTCAACCAGTTCGTCTTCGCTTTTACATTTCCCCGCGACCGCCTCGAATTCAGAAAGGTTTGGCGTCAGCAGCGTGGCGCCGCGGTAACGTTCAAAATCCGTTCCTTTCGGATCGATGAGCACCGGCACGCCCGCCTGGCGCGCCAGGGAAATCATAGTCTGCACGCTGGTCAGAGCGCCTTTGGCATAATCGGACAATACCAGCGCGCCGATCGATCCCAGCGCCTGGTTGATACGCTCATGCAACGGCTGCGGGTCCACGCCCTCAAAGCCTTCTTCAAAATCAAGACGAATGAGCTGCTGATTACGTGATAGTACGCGCAGTTTGGTAATCGTCGGATGCGTCGGCACAGAAACGAAGTCGCACTTCACATTGACCTCCGCCAACGTTTTGCTCAGCGCGCGCGCGGCGTCATCAATACCCGTCAGGCCGACCAGACGGGCGTTCGCTCCCAGAGACGCAATGTTCATCGCCACGTTCGCCGCGCCGCCCGGACGTTCCTCAACGGTATTTACCTTAACCACGGGCACCGGCGCTTCCGGTGAAATACGGCAAGTGGGGCCATACCAATAGCGATCCAGCATTACATCACCCACAACCATGACGCCTGCACGTTCAAACGCTGGCAGATTTACTTTCATTCCTGTCTCCTGAGAGATTCAAAATTTGCGCGCGATAATAGCATAATTCAAACGGCTACCAGCCACTTCCGCCAGCTTGCCTGCACCAGCGCGCGCTCTTTGCTAAAACACGTCTGCGCCACATGACCGGGAAGCTCCTGCAACGCCAGGTGGTGCAGTTCATCACGCAGTGTGGTGTAGGCTACCGTCAGCGCCTGCGCTTCGTGTTCATCCATAATGCCGTTTTGCGCCAGAAGCTCCAGGATGCGCACGTTATCAGACCAGCGCGTTAATTTAGGTTTTTCATGAGCGTAGCGCAGTACCAGATATTGCGCGATAAACTCAATATCCGTAATACCGCCTTCATCAGCTTTAATATCAAAACGATCGCGATGCTTATTGCCGAGATGCGCCCGCATTTTCTCGCGCATTTCACGCACTTCAGTCTGCAATGTCTTGCCGTCGCGCGCCGTCGTCATGATAGTGCGGCGTACCGCATCAAACTGTGAGGTAAGTTGTGGGTCGCCATATACCACGCGAGCGCGTACCAACGCCTGATGTTCCCAGGTCCAGGCTTCATGCTGCTGATAATCGGCAAACGCGTCCGCTGAAGTCACCAGCATTCCCGCCGCGCCAGAGGGGCGTAGACGCGCATCCACCTCATACAAAATGCCGGAGGAGGTGCGCGTACTGAACAGATGCATAATGCGCTGCGCCAGGCGCAGATAAAACTGCCGCCCGTCGATTTCACGTTCGCCGTTGGTCATGACGTCCATCGGACAGTCATGCAGGAAGATGAGATCCAGATCGGAACTGTAGCCCAGCTCCCATCCGCCCAACTTGCCATAACCGACAACCGCAAACCCCCGCCCCTGGCGCTCGTCCAGATGCGCTGGCTGACCATAACGCGCAACCATTTGCGTCCACGCCTGCTGCACCACAGCATCAATCATCGCCTCCGCCAGCCATGTGAGGTGATCGCTCACTTTCATCACCGGCAGCGTACCGGCAATATCCGCCGCCGCAATCCGCAAAAGCTGTGCCTGTTTAAACTGGCGTAATGCCTCCAGTTGTTGTTCTTCGTCTTCTTCCGGCACGCGCAGTAAATATTGACGTAATTCGTCGCGGTAAGCGTCGGTAGCCGTCGGCTGATAAAGCGTGCCGGGGTCGAGCAGTTCATCAAGCAACAACGGATAACGCGCCAATTGGCTCGCTATCATTGGCGAAGCGGCGCAGAGCATAATCAGGTGTTTCAGCGCGCCGGGAAATTCGCTCAGCAGCTCCAGATAGGTGGTGCGAGTGACAATCCCCGCCAGCAACGGCGTTATCCGCGATAGCGTAACAGCGGCGTCTTCGCGGGAACAAACGTCAGCAAGCAGGTGCGGCATCAGTTGGTCCAGCACTTGCCGCCCGCGCGGGCCGATAGGGCGTTTATCCAGTTCCTTACGGAAGTCAGCGATGAGGGTCAGAACTTGTCGCCGATCCTCATCGGCTAAATGCGCCAGCACTGGCGTCGAATCATCCTCCTGTAGCGCATCCTGCCATACTTCACGCCACGGCTCTGAACGTTCTTCCTCCTGCGGGGTATCGGCTTCATCATCGCCAATTAATTCGTTGAATACGCGGCGTACATTAGCCATATGATCCGTCAGTTCGCCAACAAGCTGCGGCCAATTCTCCGCCTTCATTCCCCAGGCCAGCCGCGCCCGATTCAGATCGTCGGCAGGCAGCGTTTGCGTCTGTTCGTCATTGATGCTTTGCAGCAGATTCTCCAGACGACGTAGAAAAAGATAGGCCACGCGCAGTTGCGCCACGTCATTCTCAGGCAGCAAATGCAGCGCAGCGATAGCATCCAACGTCGGCAGTAACGAACGCGACTGTAGCGACGGCTCGCGTCCGCCGCGGATCAGCTGGAATACCTGCACGATAAACTCAATTTCACGAATACCGCCCGCGCCAAGTTTAATGTTGTCTTTCAAACCGCGGCGTCGCACTTCGCGGGCGATCATCCCTTTCATATTGCGTAGCGACTGGATGACGCTGAAATCGATATAGCGGCGGAAAACGAAAGGCCGCAGCATGGCGCGTAATTCACGAGACCAGGCGTCGTCGTTATCGCCCATTAGCCGCGCTTTCACCATGGCGTAGCGTTCCCAGTCGCGTCCTTGTTCCTGATAGTAATCCTCCAGCGCGGCAAAACTCAGTACCAGCGGGCCGCTGTCGCCAAACGGTCGCAGGCGCATGTCCACCCGATAGACAAAACCATCCATTGTGGGCTGATCCAGCGCTTTGATCAGCCGCTGCCCGAGACGCGTAAAAAACTGGGCGTTATCGAGTTCACGGCGTCCGCCCCGGGTCTCGCCATGTTCCGGCCAGGCGAAAATCAGATCGATATCAGACGAAAAATTCAGTTCGCCGCCGCCCAGCTTGCCCATGCCTAAAATCAACAGCGGCTGCGGAACGCCCTGCGGGTTACAGGGGGTTCCCCATTCGCGGCAACAGGCGGCATACAGCCAGTCGCGCGCCCCCACAATGAGCGTCTCCGCCAGATGGCTCAACTGTTGTAAAATAGTCTCATCGTCCACCAGCGACAGCGTCTGCGCCCAGGCGATGCGTACCATGATGCGACGACGAAAAAGCCTCAGTTCATGCATCAGCGAGGCGTCGTCACAGACACCTGCCAACGCCTCCTGTAACCAGCCAGCATAATGTCGCCATTCATCAGCCTGCGGCGATGCGGATTCCAGTTCGGCAAGCCACTCCGGATGCGCTATCACGCTATCCAGCGCAAAATCGCTAAATGTAAGTACTGACTTCGCCTGCGCGCTAAGCGATGTCTCAGTAAATCCTTCTGGTAGGCGCTCAACAACGGTCTGCCAGTACTGCGATAAGGGTGAAGAGAGCGGCGTCATTTAGGGGATATCCTTTAAATAATGCCGGATGGCGGCGTTTCGCCTGATCCGGCCTACAAGTCCGCATACCGTAAGCCTGATAAGCGCAGCGTCATCAGGCGCTTTCTACGGTTCTGATTATCGTTTTCCGCTGTGCAACCAGAACGGCTGTTGGTTAATGGCCTCATTACGGAAATGTTCAATTTCAATACGTTGCCCGGTAATAATGGCGTGACGCAATCCCTGCCAGTTCTCCAGCCATGCCTGCGCGACTATCGCATCATAATACCCGGCCAGCAGTAAAACGCTGTCGATATCGCGAGTCAAACGCGGCAACTGGTCGCGATACTTATCACCCAGCGGTTGTCCAAAAACCTTCTTTAATTCAGCAGCATGACGAGAAAGATGAATGTCGGCGAAACGCTTAAAAGAATCGGCCATTTTGGCCTGCGCCTTCGCGTCCAGAAATGGCTGCCAGGCTTTCGTCACCAGCCATTCCGTCAATGCCAGTTTCGCCATCGCCGTTTGCGTACTATAAACGGCTGTGACGGCGGACACCGCGGATGTCATCGTCGCTTCCGCCTGGGTAAGTAGATCACGTAAGTGAGCGCTCGCTTTACGTGGAACAATGCCCCCAAAGAGCATTAAGGCATGGCGCACTAACCCCATAGCATCCAGCACGTGTTCTTTCGCCGACTCGTCGCCGCGCAGCCAGAGCTCTTCATGGTACTGCCACTGTGACAACGCCAGATCCAGCGAGGCCTCCAGCCCTTGCCCTACCGTGGCTTTCGCGGCAGTCCGCAGAATTGCCGTTGGTGTATTCTCTCGCGGCGCATTCCCCTGCGCCAGGTGATAACCTCGCGCCGCCTTACTCAGACTGCCCTGACGCAAACCGGTTTGCGACAGCAGTTGCTTCGCCAGTTTTAACACGGCGCGCGTATCGCCGCGAAGCAACTCAAGCTCCAGCTCACAAATCGGTTCGGCAAACTCGCCCGCTTTTACGTCGCCGAGATCGAGCGCAATTTCAATCCTGCTGCCGTCAACGTCCAGACACCATTTTTCCCGGTAAAAATCGGTACTGAACAGCGGCTGTACGCTTGATGCCAGGCCGGCGGGCAGGTTGCCATCCGGCCAGACCTCCGCCGGAAGTTGCGTCAGATCCAGCACGGGTTCGCTTAGCGCGACATTGTATTCGGGTCGCTGGTGCAGCCCGCCCGTTACCCGGCCGGCAATTTTCATGGTCATTTCATAGCGCCCATTTTCACCACGAATACGTAGCCCCATATCATGGCGGCGTAGCCAGTTATCAGGCGTTTCGAAGTAGATATTCAGCAACTGGCTGGGCGCATGATGCTCACCGCCGAGCGTATGAAGATGATTTCGCAGCGCATCTACGGCGTCGTGATTGACGATAAACTTTAATTCGATTTCCTGAGCCATGGCCTTGTACTTATGGGTTATGTCACATCTGGGAAGATTCTTGGCGAACTTACCCGCATTATTTTTGTCAGTAGATAGTATTTTGCGCCAAATTGCCATGCAACGAGCAATTTGACGGGCGTAAAAGTTTGACGTAGCGGCAAAGGCGACACAGATGATTCCGATTGATGTCGACTGCTTTGCGTAGCGACACTGATGCCGTTACTATCGTTCCACTTTCTCTGACAATAACGACAGCCTGATGCCAAAATTACGCCTGATTGGACTAACTTTACTTGCGCTTAGCGCCACCGCCGTCTCTCATGCTGAAGAGACGCGTTACGTTTCTGATGAACTGAATACCTGGGTCCGCAGCGGTCCGGGAGATAATTATCGCCTTGTGGGTACCGTCAACGCCGGCGAGGAAGTCACGCTCTTACAGAGCGATGCCAACTATGGTCAAATCAAAGACAGTTCTGGTCGTACTGCCTGGATACCGTTAAAAGAACTGAATACCACGCCAAGCCTGCGTACCCGCGTGCCGGATCTGGAAAATCAGGTCAAAACGTTGACCGATAAACTCAACAATATTGATACCGCGTGGAATCAGCGCACCGCCGATATGCAGCAGAAAGTGGCGCAAAGCGACAGCGTCATCAACGGGCTAAAAGAAGAGAACCAGAAGCTGAAAAACGAGCTGATTGTCGCGCAGAAAAAAGTTAGCGCCGCGAATCTGCAGCTGGATGACAAACAGCGCACCATTATTATGCAGTGGTTTATGTATGGCGGCGGCGTATTGGGTATTGGCTTGCTGTTAGGGCTGGTGCTGCCGCATATGATCCCAAGCCGTAAACGCAAAGACCGCTGGATGAACTAAATCGCCTTCTCTGCGGCACTGTCTTATCATTAGAGGATGATCGTTTTTAAAAGGAAAGTGGCGTGAAGATTTATCTGGTCGGTGGTGCGGTTCGGGATGCGTTGTTAGGGCTACCGGTTAAAGATAAAGATTGGGTCGTTGTCGGCGCCACGCCGCAGGAGATGCTTGATGCGGGCTACCAGCAGGTAGGCCGTGATTTTCCTGTGTTTCTCCATCCGCAAACTCACGAAGAATACGCGCTGGCGCGTACCGAGCGTAAATCCGGTTCCGGCTACACGGGCTTCACCTGTTATGCCGCGCCGGACGTTACCCTGGAAGCCGATCTCCAGCGTCGCGATCTGACCATTAATGCTCTGGCGCGCGACGATGACGGCCAGATTATCGACCCTTACCACGGGCGCCGGGATCTGGAGGCGCGTCTACTGCGCCATGTCTCTCCCGCGTTTGGCGAAGATCCCTTGCGCGTATTGCGCGTGGCGCGTTTTGCCGCCCGTTACGCTCATCTGAGTTTCCGTATCGCCGATGAAACACTGTCGCTAATGCGCGACATGACCGCGGCAGGCGAGCTGGAACATCTGACGCCGGAACGGGTATGGAAAGAGACGGAAAATGCGCTTACCACCCGCAATCCGCAGGTTTACTTCCAGGTATTGCGCGACTGCGGCGCCCTGCGCGTCCTGTTTCCGGAAATCGACGCCCTGTTTGGCGTACCCGCGCCGGCAAAGTGGCATCCGGAAATTGATACCGGAGTTCATACGCTGATGACGCTGTCGATGGCCGCTATGCTCAGTCCGCAGCTTGATGTCCGTTTCGCCACGCTTTGTCATGATCTGGGCAAAGGCTTAACGCCGAAAAACCTCTGGCCGCGCCATCATGGCCACGGCCCGGCGGGCGTGAAACTGGTCGAACAGTTATGCCAGCGTTTGCGCGTCCCCAATGACCTGCGTGATTTAGCTAAACTGGTCGCCGAATACCACGATCTGATCCACACCTTTCCGATACTCCAGCCGAAAACGATCGTTAAGCTGTTTGACGCCATTGATGCATGGCGTAAACCGCAGCGCGTCGAGCAGATTGCGCTGACCAGCGAAGCCGATGTCCGTGGACGTACCGGATTTGAAGCGTCGGATTACCCGCAGGGGCGCTGGCTGCGCGAAGCCTGGCAGGTGGCCCAAGCGGTATCGACGAAAGAGGTGGTGGAGGCCGGATTTAAGGGCATTGAGATTCGCGAGGAGCTGACGAAGCGACGAATCGCAGCGGTCGCCAACTGGAAAGAGAAACGCTGCCCGAACCCCGCCAGTTAAACGCCATCCAGCACACTAAATTGCCTGATGGCGCTGCGCTTATCAGACCGACAAAACAGTTAGGCCGGACAAGGCGGTACGCCGCCATCCGGCAGGTCAATCATCAGAAGAAGACAACGTAAACGGCAGCCGCCACCACAAAGCGGTAAATCGCAAACGGAATAAACGAGATACGCTTAATCAGTTGCAGGAAGGTCTTGATGGCGATCAGCGCCACCACAAACGCCGTCACAAAGCCCACCGCGAACATCGGAATATCCGCTGCGGTCAGGAATGACCAACTTTTGTAGAGATCCAGAACCGTTGCGCCCATCATCATCGGCACAGCCAGTAAGAACGAGAACTCAGAGGCGGCGTAACGGCTGACGCCCATCAGCATCCCACCGGAAATGGTCGCTCCGGAACGCGAGAAGCCCGGCCACAGCGCCAGACACTGGAAACAGCCAATCATAAACGCCTGACGATACGTCATATCATCCAGCCCCGGCGCGCGCGGTTCTTTCGGCTTCAGGCACTCGGCGGCAATCAGCAACAGACCGCCTACCACCAGCGCGTACATCACGTTAATCGGGTTAAATAGCGACTTGATCGTGTCATGAAAGACTAACCCCAGCACCACCGCCGGAATCATGCCCAGCAGGATGTGAATCAACGTTAATCGACCTTTACTTTCACCTTCACGCTGTAGCGGGCGGCCAAAGTGAATACCGATGAGACCAAACAACCGCCGCCAGAACATCACCACGACCGCCAGAATAGATCCAAGTTGAATCACCACTTCGAATGTCTTGGCCGTATCGCCTTCAAACCCCAGCAGATGACCCACAATAATCATATGGCCCGTGCTGGATACCGGCAAAAACTCCGTCAATCCTTCGACCACACCCAAAATTGCCGCTATCAGCAGCGAGTGCATATCGCTCATCAATAAACCCCTAAAATGAAAAACACTGCAAAAATGGATCTCGCGTTAAGACCCCATATATAACCGTTTGGTTTAAAAAATATAAAATTATTTATTTTTATTTCAGATTATTGCCACGCTCAATAATTACCCCTACGTTCGCCGCGCGCGCGACGGCGCCAGGCTTGCTCAGTTTGATGCGAACCCACGGAGAATTAAATCGGCTAAGCAGCAGATCCGCCACCTCTTCCGCCACGCGCTCGACCAGAGCAAAACGCCCGCCTTCGACATGATTTATCACCGTGTCGGCGATATCCGCGTAACTTAGACAATCTGCGACATCATCGCTTTTCGCCGACTTACGGTTATCCCACGCCATTTCGATATCGAACACCAGTTTTTGCTCGATAGTCTGTTCCCAGTCGTAAACACCGATAGTGGTGATTACCGAAAGTTGCTCTATAAATACAATATCCATCACGACCTGCCTGCTTTTTGGCTAACCCGGATACCACTTCCGGCGAAATGTGCGTATTATCCACAGAAATAGTAAATAAAACGACACTTTCAATACGGAACAGCTTATGAGTGCAATCGCGCCTGGAATGATCCTCTTCGCGTACCTCTGCGGCTCAATTTCCAGTGCCATTCTGGTTTGCCGCATCGCCGGGCTGCCCGATCCGCGTGAAAGCGGCTCCGGCAACCCGGGCGCGACGAACGTATTACGAATCGGTGGCAAGGGAGCGGCTGTCGCGGTACTTATTTTTGACATCCTTAAAGGCATGTTGCCCGTCTGGGGCGCGTATGCGTTAGGCGTTACCCCTTTCTGGCTCGGGCTTATCGCTATCGCCGCCTGTCTGGGGCATATCTGGCCGGTCTTTTTTGGCTTTAAAGGCGGGAAAGGCGTAGCAACCGCGTTTGGCGCCATTGCGCCCATCGGCTGGGATTTAACCGGCGTCATGGCAGGCACCTGGCTGTTGACGGTCCTGTTAAGCGGTTATTCATCGTTAGGGGCGATTGTCAGCGCCTTGATTGCGCCGTTTTACGTCTGGTGGTTTAAACCGCAGTTCACTTTCCCGGTGTCGATGCTGTCATGTCTCATTTTGCTGCGCCATCATGACAACATCCAGCGTCTGTGGCGTCGCCAGGAGACGAAAATCTGGACGAAGCTGAAAAAGAAACGCCAGAAAGATTCGGAGTAGTTTTTTACGCTATGCCGTGCCTGCGCATCGCCGGATAAATAGCTCGGTGATAGGCGTACATATCGAATCCGCCGCGCGTCACTCTTCCACCATTGGCGTGGTTAGGCGCGATTTTCGGCCTGATTTTCCTGGTGCTGCTGATCGTCACCGGGCTGTTGTGGATGCCCGTCGTTTTTCTGTAAACCCGTTGGGGCGGCATGATGTCGCCCCCTTTTTCCGCTTTTACGCCGCCGGCAGCTCGGCCAGCGGCCAGCGCGGACGTACCGTTACGCCAAGATCCGCCGTAACGCCCGCCTTAAACCGCACCATTCCGGCATAGGCGATCATCGCCCCGTTGTCAGTACAAAACTCCGGACGCGCATAGAACACTTCGCCGCGGCGTTTTTGCATCATTTCGGCAAGCTTCGCGCGCAGCGTGCGGTTAGCGCTGACGCCGCCCGCCATGACCAGACGCTTAAAACCGGTGCTTTCCAGCGCGCGCTTGCACTTGATCATCAGCGTATCCACGACCGCATCTTCAAAAGCGCGCGCGATATCAGCGCGAGTTTGTTCGTCGTCGCCATTACTACGAATGGTGTTAGCGGCAAAGGTTTTCAGACCGGAAAAACTAAAATCCAGCCCCGGGCGATCGGTCATCGGGCGCGGAAAGACAAAGCGTCCCGCCGTCCCCTGCGACGCCATTTTCGACAGCATCGGGCCGCCAGGATAATCCAGCCCCAACAATTTGGCGGTTTTATCAAACGCTTC
Source organism: Salmonella sp. 32031103-2018-00083-FB-01-SM-01 (assembly GCF_017571995.1). Classification (NCBI taxonomy): domain Bacteria; kingdom Pseudomonadati; phylum Pseudomonadota; class Gammaproteobacteria; order Enterobacterales; family Enterobacteriaceae; genus Salmonella; species Salmonella sp. 32031103-2018-00083-FB-01-SM-01. The sequence goes on along the minus strand of NZ_JAGEQL010000007.1, from coordinate 175,947 downwards.
ACCAGCGGCATCATCAATCGACTCTCCCAGCAGTTCGTACTGACCGATTCCGGTCACGCTAATGAGCTGCGTATGTCCGCCGGAGACCAGTAGCGCCACAAACGGGAAATCCGGAGGGTTATCTTCCAGCATCGGCGCCAGCAGATGACCTTCCATATGGTGTACAGAAATGGCCGGCACAGTCCAGGCAAATGCCAGCGAACGCCCGACGGTTGCGCCGACCAGCAGCGCGCCGACCAGGCCCGGGCCTGCGGTATAGGCCACCGCGTCGATATCGCTCGCCGTCAGACCGGCTTCTTTTAATGCCGCCTGAATCAGCGGCACGGTTTTACGCACATGATCGCGGGAAGCCAGTTCAGGCACTACGCCGCCGTAGTCAGCATGTAATTTCACCTGACTATACAATTGGTTGGCTAACAGACCTTTTTTGTCGTCGTAAATAGCGATGCCGGTTTCATCGCAGGATGTTTCAATACCCAGTACACGCATGACTTGTTTTACCTCGCTCTAATACCGCGCAGTGTAGGTCGAATGCGGGTGGATGTATACCCTCAGTCCCGACTTCGTGTATACTCCCTCACCTTATAAAAGTCCCTTTCAAAAAAGGCCGCGGTGCTTTACAAAGCAGCAGCAATTGCAGTAAAATTCCGCACCATTTTGAAATAAGCTGGCGTTGATGCCAGCGGCAAACCGAATTAATCAAAGGTGAGAGGCACATGCCGGTAATTAAAGTACGTGAAAACGAGCCGTTCGACGTAGCTCTGCGTCGCTTCAAGCGTTCCTGCGAAAAAGCAGGTGTTCTGGCGGAAGTTCGTCGTCGTGAGTTCTATGAAAAACCGACGACCGAACGTAAGCGCGCTAAAGCTTCTGCAGTGAAACGTCACGCGAAGAAACTGGCTCGCGAAAACGCACGCCGTACTCGTCTGTACTAATCTTTTGAGAGCGGGCTGCTCTCAATTCAGATCGAGTTGTAGTTGTAAGGCCGTGCTTCCGAAAGGAATGCGCGGCTTGTTTTCGTTTATGCATTAGCATATACACAAAATCATTCATGCTGCGTCCAGGCGGCAAGAGAGCAAGTCCCCGGCGCTTACGCAAGTCAGCGACAGGGGTGAGCGAACGTAGCCAACACTACGGCAGCCTGAAGAATGACGTGTATAAAAGGGGCATATGGCTGGACGAATCCCACGCGTATTCATTAATGACCTGCTGGCGAGAACCGATATCGTCGATCTGATCGACGTGCGCGTAAAACTCAAGAAACAGGGCAAGAACTATCACGCGTGTTGTCCATTCCATAATGAGAAAACCCCTTCTTTCACCGTAAACGGTGAAAAACAGTTTTATCACTGCTTTGGATGCGGCGCGCATGGCAATGCGATCGACTTTTTGATGAATTACGACAAGCTCGAATTTGTCGAAACCGTCGAAGAATTAGCGGCCATGCATAACCTGGAAATTCCCTATGAAGCAGGCACCGGGCTTAGCCAGATAGAGCGCCATCAACGGCAAAACCTCTATCAGTTGATGAATGGTCTGAATGACTTTTATCAACAGTCGCTTACCCATCCTGCGGCAAAACCTGCGCGTGACTATCTGCAAAAGCGCGGTCTGAGCGCTGAAATTATTCAGCGTTTCGCCATTGGCTTCGCGCCGCCTGGTTGGGATAACGCGTTAAAGCGCTTCGGTAATAACAGCGATAACAAGGCATTGTTGCTGGATGCCGGAATGCTGGTCAATAACGAGCAGGGCAGCACTTACGATCGTTTCCGTAATCGGGTCATGTTCCCTATTCGGGACAAACGCGGCAGGGTGATTGGTTTTGGCGGTCGAGTTCTGGGGAACGACACGCCGAAATACCTTAACTCTCCGGAAACGGACATTTTCCATAAAGGCCGCCAGCTATATGGTCTTTATGAGGCTCAGCAATATAGTGCTGAACCGCAACGCTTGCTTGTGGTCGAAGGTTATATGGATGTCGTCGCACTAGCGCAATACGACATTAACTATGCGGTTGCTTCGCTGGGTACCTCAACCACGGCAGACCATATGCATATGTTATTCCGGGCGACGAACAACGTAATTTGCTGTTACGACGGCGACCGGGCTGGCCGTGATGCCGCCTGGAGAGCGCTGGAAACAGCAATGCCTTATATGACCGATGGTCGGCAGGTACGCTTTATGTTTTTACCTGACGGCGAAGACCCGGATACGCTGGTGCGTAAAGAAGGCAAGGCGGCTTTCGAAGCGCGGATGGAGCAGGCGCAGCCGCTCTCTACGTTTCTGTTTAATAGCCTCCTGCCGCAGGTGGATTTAAGCTCGCCGGATGGCAGCACGCAGTTAGCCGCACTGGCGCTGCCGCTCATTAATCAGGTGCCTGGCGACGCGCACCGTATTCAGCTGCGCCAGACGTTGGGGCTGAAGTTAGGCATTTTCGATGATAGTCAGCTTGATCGTTTAGTGCCAAAACAGGCGGAAAGCGGCGTTTCCCGCCCGGCTCCGCAGCTAAAACGCACGACCATGCGTATACTGATAGGATTACTGGTGCAAAATCCGGATCTCGCGCCGTTAGTGCCGCCCTTAGACGCGCTGGATCAGAATAAGCTGCCTGGACTTGGCTTATTTAAAGAATTGGTCAAAACTTGTTTGACTCAGCCAGGTCTTACTACCGGACAACTTCTGGAACTCTACCGTGGCACAAATGATGCTGCGACCCTTGAAAAATTATCGATGTGGGACGATATAGCAGATAAGGCGATTGCCGAAAAGACCTTTACCGACTCACTCAACCATATGTTTGATTCGCTGCTGCAACTGCGACAAGAAGAGCTGATCGCTCGCGATCGCACTCACGGTTTAAGCAGCGAAGAACGCCGAGAGCTCTGGACGTTAAACCAGGAGCTGGCCAGAAAATGAATTTAACGGCTTAAATGCCGCATATCGATCGGGAAGCCCCCGACAGCCGCAGTGAGAGGCAGCGGCCAAAATATAAGTATGCCCTCGCTTTAAATGTCGACAGCTATACCGTCGACACCAATCAAACGAATAAGTGTGGATACCGTCTTATGGAGCAAAACCCGCAGTCACAGCTGAAACTTCTTGTCACCCGTGGTAAGGAGCAAGGCTATCTGACCTATGCTGAGGTCAATGACCATCTGCCGGAAGATATCGTCGATTCAGATCAAATTGAAGATATCATCCAAATGATCAACGACATGGGTATTCAGGTAATGGAAGAAGCGCCTGATGCCGATGATCTGCTGCTGGCTGAAAATACCACCAGCACCGATGAAGATGCGGAAGAAGCTGCTGCACAAGTTCTGTCCAGTGTTGAGTCTGAAATCGGTCGTACGACTGACCCGGTACGCATGTATATGCGTGAAATGGGCACTGTTGAACTGTTGACCCGGGAAGGCGAAATCGACATCGCTAAACGTATCGAAGACGGGATCAACCAGGTTCAATGCTCCGTTGCCGAATACCCGGAAGCCATTACCTATCTGCTGGAACAGTACGATCGCGTTGAGGCTGAAGAGGCTCGTTTGTCCGATCTTATCACCGGCTTTGTCGATCCGAACGCGGAAGAAGAGATGGCGCCGACCGCAACTCACGTCGGTTCTGAACTCTCCCAGGAAGACCTGGATGATGACGAAGACGAAGATGAAGAAGACGGCGACGATGACGCCGCCGATGACGACAACAGCATTGACCCTGAACTGGCACGCGAAAAATTCGCTGAGCTGCGCGCGCAATACGTCGTTACGCGCGACACCATCAAAGCGAAAGGCCGCAGCCATGCTGCCGCGCAGGAAGAGATTCTGAAGCTGTCTGAAGTGTTCAAACAGTTCCGTCTGGTACCGAAGCAATTCGACTATCTGGTCAACAGTATGCGCGTGATGATGGATCGCGTGCGTACCCAGGAACGTCTGATCATGAAGCTCTGCGTCGAGCAGTGCAAAATGCCGAAGAAGAACTTTATCACGCTGTTTACCGGTAACGAAACCAGCGAAACCTGGTTCAATGCCGCTATCGCGATGAACAAACCGTGGTCGGAAAAACTGCACGATGTCGCGGAAGAAGTGCAACGCTGCCTGCAAAAACTGCGGCAGATTGAAGAAGAGACCGGTCTGACCATCGAACAGGTGAAAGACATCAACCGTCGCATGTCCATCGGGGAAGCGAAAGCCCGCCGTGCGAAGAAAGAGATGGTTGAAGCGAACTTACGTCTGGTTATTTCTATCGCTAAGAAATACACCAACCGTGGCTTGCAGTTCCTTGACCTGATTCAGGAAGGCAACATCGGTCTGATGAAAGCGGTAGATAAGTTTGAATACCGCCGCGGCTACAAGTTCTCCACCTACGCTACCTGGTGGATCCGTCAGGCGATCACCCGCTCTATCGCGGATCAGGCGCGCACCATCCGTATTCCGGTGCATATGATTGAGACCATCAACAAGCTCAACCGTATTTCTCGCCAGATGCTGCAAGAGATGGGCCGCGAGCCGACGCCGGAAGAGCTGGCTGAACGGATGCTGATGCCGGAAGATAAGATCCGCAAAGTGCTGAAAATCGCCAAAGAGCCTATCTCCATGGAAACGCCGATCGGCGACGATGAAGATTCGCATCTGGGTGATTTCATCGAGGATACCACCCTCGAGCTGCCGCTGGACTCTGCCACTACCGAGAGCCTGCGCGCCGCCACTCACGACGTTTTGGCTGGCCTGACCGCTCGTGAAGCGAAAGTGCTGCGTATGCGTTTCGGTATCGATATGAACACCGACCACACGCTGGAAGAAGTGGGTAAACAGTTCGATGTTACCCGCGAACGTATCCGTCAGATCGAAGCGAAGGCGCTGCGTAAACTGCGCCACCCGAGCCGTTCTGAAGTGCTGCGCAGCTTCCTCGACGATTAATTGTAAATATGTGCATAAGCCCTCCATCGTGAGGGCTTTTTTATTAAGGAAATCTGGCAATGCAGCAAGGATACTATTCTCTCCCCGCCCTTCTTTCCGCTCTCGATGCCGGGAAAAAAGTGAAATATCTGTGGTTCTGGGGTCATCAACCTGCCGCGAATAACGAAATTACCGCCTCTTGCTTTAGTCAGTGGTGGCAGGGTTCACCTTTTACCTATGATGGTATAACTTACGCCACCGCAGAACACTGGATGATGGCAGGAAAAGCGCGGCTGTTTAACGACAGTAAAACACTTGCCAGAATTCTGGCAGCGGCAACCCCGGCTGAAGCAAAAAAGCTGGGGCGACAGGTGACAAACTTTGATGAACAACGCTGGCAAGACTGCTGCTTTGAGCTGGTCAGTGAGGGGAATTATCACAAATTTAGCCAACATTCGGCATTAAAAACATTCTTGCTAAATACGCAGCCTCGCATTCTGGTTGAAGCCAGTCCGGTGGATAAAATCTGGGGAATTGGCCTTGCAAAAGATCATCCCCATGCCGGTGTGCCATCTCACTGGAAGGGGAAAAATCTGCTGGGATTTGCGCTTATGGTAGTCAGAGACCGTTTGGCGGAAGAATAAATCCGTATCTGTGAGGAGCGGTGCTTTGCCCACTCATAACTTCGTTACACTGTACTTCACAAGCCCCGCATCACCAGCGCCTGGTCCAGCTCGTGATATGCTTCCACCAGCTTCTCAAGTGAAACGCGACTCAAACCACTCGGATTTGGCAACACCCAAATTTGCGTCGCGCCAATGGTGTGCGTTTGTTTTCCCCACTGTGTGCCGCGCTGGCTGAATCCCTGTTCAAAAGCCTGTTTACCAAGCACCGCCAGCGCTGCGGGCTGGTAGTCCTCTATTTTTTCAATCAGGTTGCGTCCGCCGCTACGTAATTCATGCAACTTCACCTCAGTCGCTTGTACCGTCGGTCGATCGACGAGTTTCGTTACCCCGCAGCGAAAATCCAGTAATTTTTCCGCCTCTTCCGGTTTCAACTGTCGATCGGTAAAACCGGCCAAATGAATAACTTTCCAAAAACGATTCGCGGGATGCGCAAACGGAAAGCCGGTATTCGCCGAGGAGAGTCCCGGATTGATGCCGCAAAAAACCACCCGTAGCCCTGGCGCCAGTATGTCCTTAACCATTATTACTCCTGAGCAATACAACGTACTTTAAGTATAACGGGTTGAAAACACATTGTTTATAAAAACAGCACCCGCACGGTTACGGCTGGATTACAGCGTAAAGTTACATTATAATCCACCGCCACGGCCCCTTAGCTCAGTGGTTAGAGCAGGCGACTCATAATCGCTTGGTCGCTGGTTCAAGTCCAGCAGGGGCCACCAAATTTTAGCTTTAAAATCATATAATTAAGCCACTCTAGCGAGTGGCTTTTTTATTTAATAGAACCTAATTGGCAGCAAAATGGCAGCAGAATTTTTACTGCCTCCAATAAAAAACCCGCCGAGGCGGGTTTCTTGTTAGAAATTCATGTGGCCTTGACCACTGTTTAATGGGTGTGGCGGAGCGTGATCGATTAGTCCAGGGGTGACAATAAAGCGCACCACCGTTTCATGTGTGACAAAGGTGGTGCCACAATTAATATTCTGGCACTGGCAGTAACGCTCCTTAGTGTTATCAGATACCCGAAAGCTGCTACGAGTATGCGCCGCATGTCCACATTTTGGACAATTCATCATATCCGTTTCCCCCACCAATTCCTGCAATCACATAATGATACACTACGCATCCATTTTGTGAACAAATTCATTCCATTTCTAAATCATCAATCTTTACTTCAAGCTCCATGCTGGTTGTAAATCCATTATCCGGGCTGACAGAATGCGTCAGGGTGGTAATGGTCCATTCTGCATCATCGATCGGCTGCTTAAACCCCGTCACCTTTACCGGCATTTCCGTATAGAGATCAGCACGCCCCTCAGCGAGCTGCAGGGAAAATGAAGCAACCCCGCGCTGCAGGCGTTCCCACTGCATTTTTGCTGCGCGCTCTGCATTGCTCCGGTTGGCGTAGGTACGATTAAGAACCAACACGTTTTCATCCGTTCCCACCAGATAATCTCCCTGTTTTGCTTCCGGCTCTTTGGGTGTGGTGGTTTTCTTTCGGCGACGCTTAACACGGGTTGTCTCTTTTTTCCTGGGTTCACGCGTATGCAACCAGCTGGCAATAACACCGGTATAGGCACCACGATCAGCAAGGGTGAACCGATGACCGTCACCGGCTTTGCGCGTGATGGTGATAACCGGCAGCGGCTTGCCGCTTGCCGTTCTTCCCTGTCCCTGCCGAATAAATAGCAGGTTCCCGTCTTTAACGGAAGCAATCGCCCCATACTGCCTCGCCAGTTTCATCAGAAAACTTGCATCGCTTTCATTGGTCTGGTCCATATGATCCAGCGCCTTATCCGTCAGGTCTTTACCCAGCGCCACTTTGAGGTTATGCCGGGCGGCGATTTCCTTTACCACCTCCCCCACCGTTGTCTGATGCCATGATTTTTCGCGCCGTGTATTGAGGGTTTCACGGAAATCTGCGCTACGCGCCCTGATGGTCAGCCGGTCAGGGGCACCGCTGTGTTCAATTTCATCTACGGTAAAAGCCCCTTTAGGGAAAAGCGGCTGGCCTTTCCAGCCCAGCGCCAGCTGAATCACAGCCCCACGTCGCGGCAGGGCGATCAGCCCGTCGGCGTCGTCCAGCTCCAGATCAAGCTGGTCCGCTTCAAAGCCCCGGTTATCCGTCAGTGTCAGACTCATCAGGCGGGTATCCAGCACGGTCGTCACGTCCTTACCTTCAATGACGATACTGAAAGCCGGGCTTTTGCTGTTCAGATTCAGAAGATCAGAATTAACGTTCACTGCAGCAATCCTCCAACCGTGTTTTTGATACCTCCAATCGCAGAGGCTGCAGAATCCTGCAGGTTGCTGAGCTGGTCACTCAGGCTCCCGAACATGTCAGAGAGCGACTCATCAACCCGTTTGAGGGTGATCGTAAACTCAATGCGCCTGGGCATTCCGCTGGCAAAAAACTCCGTCTTTGTCTGGCTCAGACTCTCAATAACAAACATGCCGTAAATGGTTCCACTGCCTTCAATCAAAGGCCATGCCTTGCCCAGTTCAGCCATTTGTTCAAGCGCCAGTAATGACAGCCTGCCTCCGGTCACTTCCGGCAGCAGAACCCCGGACAGTGTCAGTGAATCGTTATCCGGGCCAAGAAACTGCGTTGACGGACGGCAGTTCACCCGGCTGTTGGCGGCGTGTCGCCAGCTGCGCTGATACTGCAGTTCCTGATAAGGGACAGTGCGCAGCATAAATACATATAAACCCAGTACCATCATCATGATTCATACCCCCCCTGATCGCTGAAATTGCTGCGCGCTTTTGCCCTGGCCCGGCGCTCCCGCTCGTCAAGCTGGCGTGCCACTTCACGGGCAATATCCTGCGCGTTCTGTCCAGGCTGCGCGACGATATGAATGGGCGCATTTATCTCATAACGAATAACCGGCGGCGGGCTGTCAGCCTTCACTGGCTGCGGCTGGTATGCCCTCGCAGGCAAACTGAACGGATGAAGCGGAACCGCTTCTGCAGGTGTCGCAGCTACCCCCATCACGCCAGCAACGACAGAGGCCAGCGCAGCAGTACGCCGCCTGCTGGTAACATTTGCCGGTCCGTTCACAATTTCAGGGCCATTTTCTCCGACAATGCCAAACTGCCCGCGTGGAATGATCCCGCCCGTGTCGTACATCCCCGCGTAAGCCGGGAACCCGCCTGGCGGCAGCACCACTTTGCCGTCACTGTTCACTGTGGCGGACTGCTGCTGCGTAACCTGCGCAGGTAATTTCGCCTTTGCCGCCTCCTTACTGACAATACCGAGCTTTTCCAGCAGCCATGACACACCGGATTTAAGTGACTCAAGTGGGTGCATCACCCTATTCAGACCTTCCGCCAGCGCCTCACCAAACCGGCGCCCCATTGCAGCTGCGCTGTTCAGTTCTTCGGAAGTGGATTTAACCGGGGTAAGTAAATCACTGAACCAGCCCCACAAGGCCTGCACCCTGTCACCAATCCACTGAAACACGGGTCTGAGCGGCTCAAAGGCGGCGCTGATGGGCGCAGCAGCGGCTTTGAACCCTTCCACCACGCCCCCCAGAAATGCACTGATGGGCTGCCAGTATTTCCACACAACCAGCGCCACACCCGCCAGCGCAGCCACAACCAGCCCTATCGGACTGAGCAGCGCACCCAGCAGGCCGGAAATACCAAACAGCGCGCCGCGAAGTAATGCCAGCGAACCAGAAACAAGAAAACGCAACACGCCACCGGTAGCTGTCAGCCCACCCCGCAACACCGCCAGCGGGTTCATCACCATACCGATAATATTACGGATGCCTGACATACCGGCACGGAACACGGCAAGCGGCGCACCTGCCACCGTTTTCAGTGCATTACCCGCTATTCCGGCTGAGCGACGCAGGGAATTAAGCGGGGCACTCAGCAACCCGACACTGCCACCGGATGACGCCATACCCCGACGCAACAGGGAAAGTGGCGCACCTGCCAGCCATGACAGGGCACCGCCAGTACGTGTTACCGCTGCAGCAACGGAAGGTAATGTTTTTACACCCAGCACAGACAGGCCAAACCGAATCACCGCAATCGGCCCCAGCACAGCAGCCACTGCCACGGCAAGTGTACCCAGCCCGACAGTGACAGCCGCCGTAGCTGCCGCCACTTTCATCAGCGTGCCAGCCAGCACGGGATTCTGCTCAACCCAGCGACGCAACGCCCCGGTCACGCGCTTAACCATGCCCATAATATCCATCAGCGGCTGGCGCAGCGTTTCCCCCAGGCTGCTGAAAGCGTTTTGCGCGCCCGTCTTAACCAGCAACCACTGCGCAGACAATGAATCCTTGTTAATGTCGGATTCTTTCTGCATGGAGCCATTAGCACCACTGCCTGATGTGAGTTTCAGCTGGCGCTGCAGCTCCGGCAGGTTGTTAGCCAGCTTTGCCGCATCATCGCCAAACTCTTTGCCAAAAATCATTGTCATGGCTGACAGGCGTTTATCCGGCGGCAGATTGTTGACCTTCTCCAGAACCCGCTGAATTGTGCCCATGGCATCGGTGGTCATCTGCTTTTCAATCTCCGCCGGATTGAGTTGCAACAGATTCATGCCTTCAAAAAATCGTTTACTTTGCATGGTGGCAATGGACAGTTCACGCACCATGGCATTAGAGGCGCTGGCGGCGATTTCCGGGGCAGCCCCAAGAGAAAGGAATGTTGAACCCAGCGCCGCGGCCTTTCGGAAGTCAAGGCGGTCAGCCACGCCACCCATACGCTGCAGGACGTTGATAATGTCCCCACCCTTTGACATGGCGTTATCGTCCAGGTAGTTCAGCGCATCGCCCAGTTGTTCAATATTGCGCGTCGGCACTTTATAGAGCTGCGCGATTTTCCCCAGCCCTTCTGCCAGTTCATCTGCGGGCAGCTCAAAGGCCGTTGCCGCTTTTGACGCCGTGGATGCAAAAGCCAGCAGGTCACGTTTCTGCTCTTCGTAAGGATCGTCCTGATTGGTCACCCCCATGCGAGCACCACCTTCAACCAGCGCGGCATAGTCTATAGCGCCGTTCTCCATCGGCAGCTGTTCACTGGCGGCCTTGATGGCATCCTGCATGTCATAATATTGTTTCGTGCGATTCCCGTTATCGTCGCGCAGGCCATTCATCTGTTTTGCCACGCCTTTCATGGCATCTTCCATGCTGGCGTAGCTCTTAACTGCCGCCACAACAGGTGCGCCCATTGCCACCCCCGCAGCCGTAGTGGTAGCCCCTGCCCCGGCGATGCGATCCCGCACCTCAAGGCGTCGGGAATATTGCTCACGGGCAGCATTCATTTTTGCCTGCTGTTCGCCCAGACGTTTCATGGATTTCTGCTGACGTTCCAGAGCCTGCCTTGTTTCATCTGCATTTTTCCGCAGTTCCCGCTGTGCGCTACTTAGCTGTTTAGTATCTATCCCAGATTCTTTCAGCGCCTGCCGCTGTCTTTGTACCGAACCCAACAGACCGTTGTATGTCTGCTGCAGTTCCTGTACGCGGGTTTTCGCCTGGCTAAATAACTTGGCCTGCGCAGCGGTTGGGCGGTTTGTTGCAGCAAACTGAGTGGCAAGTTTTGCGGCTTCTTCGCGTGCGGCGTTGAGATTTTTTGCAGTAATAGCAAGCTGTGACCTGGTTTTACGGAATTCATCAATACGCCCGGCCTGTTTATTCAGTTCTTTCAGGCTGTTCCGGGTGGTTTGAAGCACAGCAGCCAGCTCCCTCGAGCTGGCCTGCGCGGATCGAAATGGGCGGGTGAGTTTGTCAACCGCATTCAGAATCACCTGCAGACGCAGGTTATTGTCACTCATCGCTGGCCCCGCTTCTCTGAATCGCTTTGTGCCGCCACTCCAGCACCTCAGTCAGCGGCATAACGTCAGTGATGGACGGCGACCAGTGAAAGATGGTGGCGATATCCGCCACCAGGTCATCAATCGTCAGGCTGTCGGTAAACCGGCAAGCACCGACTTCTTCAACAAAAAAGTCACCACCTCGACCGACAGCGCGGTGAGATCGGCGGGGTCCAGTTCAGCCATTTCCTGTGCGGTCAGCGTCGGGGTGGAAATACGCGGGATCACTGTCATCATGGCCCCCACGTCCATATCCATAATGGCCTGCAGGCGGGTGCCGCGCAGCGCACCGGACTGCGGCTTACGCAGCACAATTTCGGTGATTTGGGTTTTACCGCGCATGACTGGCGTATCCAGTTGTACGGTTTTTTCAGTCAGCTTGTCGCTCATGTTCGTTTCCTGTTAATCAGATACTGGCGCGGATCACCGCGCCGTTAAGTTAAATCAGAGGCCAAGGGCGTTACGGTGTGCTTCCATCAGGTCCACGCCGTCAACGATTTCAATCATGTTGACCAGATCAACCTCATAGAGCACTTCGCCGTTAATGGTCAGCTTCGCGTAGCTGTTGGTGCTGCTGACTTTGGTGGTGCTGCTCTCTCCGGTTTTCCACTCGCCGGAATCCACTTCTTTATGACGCCCGCGCACAACCAGCTCAATGGCCTGAACTTCGCCGGTATCGTCACGCTGAATAGAGCCGGTGAAACGCAGCTGGATGCCATCAACGGCTGCCTTGCCCATCTGCTTGAATAACAACAGTTCGGTGCCGCCGATTGAAAATTCCGTGTCCAGTGCGCCGTCATCCAGCCCCATATCCACATCCACCGCGCCCGGCATACCGCCGCCGCGATACTTCTCAAACTTGCGGGTGAATTTCGGCAGGGTCAGGGACTCAACGATCCCCTGCCAGTTGTTCCCGTCGTTGAACAGGTTCAGGTGTTTTAGCTTGCGTGGTAATGCCATGTATCCCCCTTATGCACTGACACGGCTGGCAAAATCGACCAGGTAGCGATCGGTGATGCGCTGGCGCAGCATCAGATTTTCAAGTGGCGGCACAGGCGTGTAGTCGTAGTCGATGGTGAGTTTCCCGGCTTTCAGGGAGTCTTTATCGTTCACTGACTCATCCAGCCAGCAGTCCGCCCCGATGAGGTATCCCTGATTCACCAGGCTGCGTAATTTGGCGCGGATACCTTCGATAATGTCGCGGGCCAGTGACGGATTCAGTGGCTTATCCACCGCCCACATATGCCCCTCTGCAATCGTGTCAGCCAGCACCTGCGCCGTGCGGGTGTAGTTCTCAAACGCAAACAAGGGATCGTCACTGAGGCAGCGGGAACCCCAGAAGCGGAACCCGTCTTTACAGATCAGCGTGGTGACGTCGTTCTGGTTCAGCAGGCCCGCATCCGTTGCCGGGTCCTGCAGATCCCAGAACACATCAGCGGAAATACCGGTGACGCCATTCACACCCACGTTGGACAGGGTTTTGTGCCATCCGGTCTGTTCGTCGATTTTGGCGCGCAGCCCGAGCGCACGTGCGGAGGCGTAAGCCGTCGCATCGGCTTTTAGCACGGTGTCAAAGTTGATGAAATCAGGCCAGATCAGCATCCCCTCTCGCTGGCTGAAATTGTCCCGGTAAGCAATGGCTTCCTCCACCGTCTTACAGCCATAGGCAGACAGGTAGGCAAACCCGCGCAGTCTCTGCGCAACACTCATCAGCTCAGTGGCAACCGCCTGCGTGTCGTGCCCCGGAACACCGAGAATGCGCGGCTTAACTTTCAGCTGCGACTGCGCAGAAAGCAGCGCTTTCATACCCGTTTTTTTACCATCGGACGTGACGCCACCGATAATATTGGAGGTGGTTTCCGCTTCGGTTTCGCCCTGCGCCACGCGCACAACAACCGTCACGGGTTTAGCCTGGTCTGCAATCGCATCCAGCGAACGGGCCAACGTGCCGGACTCGCCCGCCTTACCGCTGGCAGTCAGAACATCGGTCAGCAGAACCGGCTTATTGAGGGGAAACATGGACGCATCAGCATCATCGCCGGTGCAGACCATGCCCACGATGGCAGTGCTCACCGTGGTAATAGTTCGGGTGCCCTCGTTGACTTCAACAACGCGCACCCCGTGGTGGTAATCCTGAGCCATAAGGCAGTCTCTCCGGTTTACAGGTGGTGTGCCTATGTTCTGGTTGATATGCGCGCGGCGCACGCGCCGGGCTATGTGTGGGAAATAGCACAATTGATATTGACGAAAAATGATCGTTAGCAGCGCATTTAAATTCTTTGAAAGGTTCAATTGGGAGAGGCGGCAAAAAGGGCCGTCGGGACGGGTGCAAATCAGATACCGGATATGAGCAACTTTGAGTTTCAAAATGAGCTGAATGGTGGTTATGTACGATTTCCTCAGAACTGGATGCTGCAATGGAAGAGAGTCTCTATTCCTGCTGCGTCTGGCATTACAGGGGCGACAACATCGGCAAACTATCTAATCCCGTTCACATCAACGGTTATAGGCTCATGGGCCAACGTTGAAAACCGCACCATTAACGTTGCAGCCAGTCCGTTTGTCAGTGCATCAAATAACAATTTGTCCTCGTTTCTGGCAACCAGCACATATACATCCAGCTCACTGGATGTAATGGTGTATTCAATAGGGCGTTAATTATGAAATTTTTATGGTCACCCGCAAACCTGTCATTTTTTCCCGAGACCCTAATGCAGGAATATATCGATGCTGGCTGGGATTTATCAGATGCCATTGTAATCAGCGATAACGTAAGAGCGGAATTCGGTGGTGTATGGCCGCAGGGGAAGATTCTCTCCAGCGTGAATGGAATGCCGGCCTGGGCTGACATCCCACCACCGACGAAAGAAGAATTAATTCAGGCCGCCGAATATGAACGTCAGCAGCTTCTTTCTCACGCTGATGGTGTGATGCTCGACTGGCGTACGGAGTTGATGCTGGGTGAAATCAGCGACGCCAACAGGGCTAAACTGTCAGCGTGGATGGCTTATAAGAACGAGGTTAGGTCAGTTGATGTGACAACCGACCCAGAGAATATTAACTGGCCTGTCCCCCGGAGGTATAGGCCATTCAATATCTGGAGCACTGGAGGTATCTACTGACTCCAGCGCATCAAGATAATTTAGCCATAATTTTCTAAGGGTAATGCGGTGCAACAAGCTATTGGTGCAGGATGTCCTAACAACATTATTTCCAGAATACCTAGTGTCTCCTTAACATTCAATTTTATGCAACAATGGCACTCGGGCACTCAAAATCCACGGAGATGAATGATAATGTCATCGAGAATTTCATTGTTCATGAATTTTACTCGCTGTAATACGAGTCACCATATTAGACTTGGACGCGTAACTAAATTTCCTCTCAATAAAAATGTATGTTGTCGTGCAGATAAATATGGTAATTGGTATAGCCGTAAAAACCATTGACTTATAGCCAAATGAATTACCCATAAAATGAACAGAAAGATTCAAGATTATTCCATGCATCAAATATATGCTATAACTTATCAATCCGATAAATCTTAGCGGAGTGAAACGCATAACTCCCAATAGCGTATTGCCATTTGAAACACAAATAAAGAACAGAAAGTAATAAACAATAACATATGGATTGTATACATCAGGATATTTAATTATAGCTATGCAAATTAGATACACAGAAAAAACACCCACAATCCACGATTTCAATATATTACTCACAGTACTATTGTTATAATTTCTTAAGCACGCCGAAAACATCCCTGCCATAAAACACAGCAAAAGAGAAGAGTCATGTGGGTTTATAACTCCAAAACAAAACAAATATGTTATAAACAACGTTGATACAAGTACAAATACAGAAGCAGATATCAAGCCCCCACAAAACACCGTCAGCAATGGAAGTATTAAATAGAACTTCCATTCTATAGCAAGAGTCCAGAATACACCCGCGGTTATCCGCCCATATTTAACATGATCAGTAAATCCTTCGTATGGAAACAAGTTGAATGTGAACCATCCTAACCTCAATGAAAGATAACCCCATATATCATCAACCCTGCTTAACCCATAAACACTTGAAGCCAAGAATGCAGCAGCAACAGCAAAGTAATACATGGGCGCGATTCGATATATTCTCTTGATAAAAAATTCCCTTGGAGATAAACTTCCTTTACTACTAATTAATTTATCAAAAAATAAAAAACCAGTTATCATAAAAAATATAGCCACTGCAACAGGGCCAGCATTAATTATAATATTATACAAGGTATTAACGACTTCCCCATGCCCTCCACGATAGATATTCCAATCTCCGCTTATACTTTGTTCATATACATAGAATGAATGATGAATAAAAACACCTATAGCAGCAACCCCTCTCAATCCATCAATTTCTTTAAATTTATGATCTTTAACCAATTCTTGTGATATGTAACCATGAAACAATCTAGATACAAAAAATGAAGATATAATAAATATTAAAGCTATGTAAACAATTGTGTTATAAGTTATCATAAAAAAACCAAAAAAAAATAGACCATTACATATGATATATTGGCACTCTCATGATTTCCACAAATTATTGCAGTTTCACTAACAGGTTGTTCACGCAGACGTTGTTGCTGCCTGTTGACATGTTACGTGGTTGGCACCGGAGGCCAGCTAATATCTGGTGCTGTGCTGGTATCGACAGCTGTCACCTCATCGAGATAATCTAGCCAGAAATTATACTGCACCAGCTCGTCACCTTTCAGCCGACCAATTGCCACCTTACCTGGCCATTGCTTACTGTTCATGAAATCGTTGGCAGCATCAATGCGCCGCTGGCGTTCATATTCAGCCGACTGCATTAATTCTTCTTTCGTCGGTGGTGGGATGTCAGCCCAGGCCGGCATTCCATTCACGCTGGAGAGAATCTTCCCCTGCGGCCATACACCACCGAATTCCGCTCTTACGTTATCGCTGATTACAATGGCATCTGATAAATCCCAGCCAGCATCGATATATTCCTGCATTAGGGTCTCGGGAAAAAATGACAGGTTTGCGGGTGACCATAAAAATTTCATAATTAACGCCCTATTGAATACACCATTACATCCAGTGAGCTGGATGTATATGTGCTGGTTGCCAGAAACGAGGACAAATTGTTATTTGATGCACTGACAAACGGACTGGCTGCAACGTTAATGGTGCGGCTTTCAACGTTGGCCCATGAGCCTATAACCGTTGATGTGAACGGGATTAGATAGTTTGCCGATGTTGTCGCCCCTGTAATGCCAGACGCAGCAGGAATAGAGACTCTCTTCCATTGCAGCATCCAGTTCTGAGGAAATCGTACATAACCACCATTCAGCTCATTTTGAAACTCAAAGTTGCTCATATCCGGTATCTGATTTGCACCCGTCCCGACGGCCCTTTTTGCCGCCTCTCCCAATTGAAGGTATTGGAGAAGGTCTGAAATACTTTTGCCACTGAGGCTTGTCAGCGTGGCATCCAGCGGCTGTTTGCCTGCCAGCGCATTTGTCATGGTGGTGGCAAAGTTAGGATCATTACCCAACGCTTCAGCCAGCTCATTCAGCGTGTCCAGCGCCGCCGGAGATGATGCAACCAGCGCCGCGATTGCTGATTTAACAAATGCCGTGGTGGCAACCTGCGTATTGTTGACCGTCTGTGCTGCAGTGGGAGCTGTCGGCGTTCCGGTCAGCGCCGGACTTGCAAGCGGAGCTTTCAGCGCCAGCGCGTTATTTAGCGCAGTGACCACATCCTGCACAAACGCAGTGTTGGCAATCTGCGTTGAATTGTTCCCAGCTAGTGCCGTTGGCGCTTTCGGCGTGCCCGTCAGCGTAGGGCTTTCTTTAGGTGCGTATTGGGTATGAGGGTCTGCTTCGGCAAGGTGTTTTGCCATCAGCTCATCCACATACACCTTCAACTCCAGCACCTTGTCATCCACATACTTGCGGGTTGCCAGCACCACTGCCGGGTCAATTTTCAGGGTAATATTATCGGTGCTGCTGGTAATCAGCACCATGCGCACGGTCTGCGTGCGCCCGCTCCCTTCCGCCAGTTGCGGCTTGTAACTCTCCGGGCAGTTGCCCACGGCAATCAGCGCGCCGGTGTCATCAAACAAACCAACCTCACGAATCCACCAACCGCCCTCAGTTTCGGGGATCACCTGTTCAGCAATAATCTGGCTGCTGTTCTGCGGATCGATGTACAGCATATTGAGGGAAGCGCGGCGTTTTTCAGCAACCAGCGCTGTCTGCTGTGCGCTTGGAGTCGGCAGCACTCCGCCACCGTCGCCCACCGCCATCTGGGTAATTTTCAACGGGACACCGAGCGCGGCGGCGCTTGCCAGTTTCGCCGCGCCGATATCCGTCAGCAGGGTATAAAATTTTGCGCTCATGGGTTCACTCTCATCGTGTCAATAACATGGACCGCGCCGCCCTCATAAGCGGTGCCGCCGGAAATAATGGTTTCGTTTATATACGGGTAGATCGTGATTTCTTCGCCGGTATAAGTGGCTGCCCCCACAAAATACGGGCCGCCTGTCTGCAGGTTGATGGACATGCCAACCAGATGACGGCTGCACGGTTTGGCATCACCGATCAGGCGCTCCAGCTCCAGATAGGTTTCTTCTGTTATGCCCTGGTCCTGCACGCCAATATCCAGACGAAACGTCCCTGGTGTTTCGCCAGTCTGCCACCACTCAATGATGCGGATCAGAAAGCCGAACGGCTCCACCACACGCCGCACGGAGCTGGTTGTCCCCTTGTGCTGATGGATATAAAACGCGTCCTGCACAACGCGGCGCTTGACGCTTTCTGTCCAGCCCTCATCCCAGCGGTCAACAGAAAACGCCCAGGCCAGATAAGGCAGAAATCTGATCGGGCAGGTTGCAGGGTTCCACAAATCCCGCAGTAATACCTGCAGATCGGAAATCCCGCTGCAGGTCTGCGCCAGTCGGCGCTCAAGCGGCGACGAACCCGGCGGCAACAGGCTATTCATCTGTGCCCCCGTTGGTGACGCTCCATTCAGTACAGGATGCCGCCTGCGTCTTATCCAGCACCACATCACCCAGCGGGGACGTCAGCTCCACACGCTGGACGCCCTCCACATGCAACGCGGCATAAATGGCGCTGCGGCGGATATCACGTCCCAGCCGCGTCTGACTGGCGATGTATTTCTGCAGACTGGCTTTTGCTTCTGCCATCACCGGCTCAGCCTCCGGCCCCGGATAAAGGAAGATCGTTGCGTCCACGCTGTACGGAATAATTTCAGCGCTGCGCACCGTCAGGCGGTCTGCCACCGGGCGAACCTTTTCACTGTTAAGCGCCTGCTCAACCACTGCCAGCAGGTCAGCCCCTGCCGTACCGTCACCCTCGCGGCTCAGTACGGTAAGCACCACCTCTGCCGGTGCCGGACTGGTTGCGCTGGCATCAGCCACCCGCCCGTCGGCGCTTCTGGCGTGGAACTCATAGGCTCCCGTCGGCCCTGCAACGGACAGCCCCTCAAATGCTGCAGGAATGCGCTGGCGTAATGCTTCATCACTTTCCATCACTGCGGCGACCGGCGGCACTGCGTCATTATCGGCAGGGACTACCGTCAGGCGCTTCACGTTGCAGTTGCCTGCCAGTTGCTCAAGGTCATTTCCCGTGGAATAGGCCACCATGACCGCCTGCGCAGCCTCATTAATTCGCTGGCGCAGCAGGATTTCGCGGTAAGTATTTTCCTGCAGCAGTTTGGTGACAGGTTCTGACTCCAGCGCTAACGTGCGCATAACGGCCTCCTGTTCATCAGCCGGATGAAGGGCCACAAAGGCGGCCTTACGTTCTGCCAGCAATGCCTCAAAGTCCGGCACGTCCACAATCTGCGGCGGCGGTAGCCGGGAAAGGTCAATAACTGCCATTGTCTGCTCCTGTTGATACAGAAAGGGAAACCGGCGCGCCGTTATTGCTGTGCCCTGTAAGTTCAACCACCATAGAGCCGTCAAAATTGCCGTTGATGATGATGGAGTCCAGTGTGAGGCGCGGCTCCCAGCGGTTCAGCGCCACATAGACCGCAGACATAATCTGCAGGCGTAGCGCCGGGCTCTGTGGCTGGTCAATCAGGGCAGACAGCAGGGAGCCATATTCCCTGCGGGCAAGACGGCTGCCCTGCGGCGTCAGCAGAATATCCCGCACCGACTGGCGCAGATGGTCCGTATCTGCAATGGCCTGCCCGTCATTCCTGCTCATACCGATATACAATGTCATACCGGACCTCCCGTGTTAGCGCCGCCTTTCAGAACACCTGTATGCTGATGTGCATCAACCACAATTCCGTTAGAACTCATTGCACCGCCGCCCTGGGTAACGCCACCATTGATCACTACTTCGCTGTTAATACGCGTGCGGTCAGCCTCCAGCACAAACTCACTGGTTTTCAGGGTGATGTTGTCGGCAGCCTCAATGACCATGGATTTGATGCCCCTGACATACCAGCGCCCGGTGGCGGGTTCGTATTCAAACCAGCCACCGTCAGGATGTTCTGTCACGCAGGCGTCCGCCGACGTCGACGGTGGTGCGAACTGATTCGAATAGACAGCGGGCAGCGCAAAGGCAGTCTCCAGATTGCCGCCCAGACTCAGCAGCACCACCTGCTCACCTTCCGATGGTTTCCACCATGTGCGGGCATTACCCGCGCGCAGCGTCAGCCAGTTAATCCAGTTGGTTTCAAGGTCGCCCGTTTTCACCCGACAAAGCCAGT
Organism: Salmonella sp. 32031103-2018-00083-FB-01-SM-01; assembly: GCF_017571995.1. Classification (NCBI taxonomy): domain Bacteria; kingdom Pseudomonadati; phylum Pseudomonadota; class Gammaproteobacteria; order Enterobacterales; family Enterobacteriaceae; genus Salmonella; species Salmonella sp. 32031103-2018-00083-FB-01-SM-01. The sequence goes on along the minus strand of NZ_JAGEQL010000007.1, from coordinate 155,798 downwards.
TTTCCCGGTCCACTTCGGTGACTACACCTGTGCGGATCAGATTGGTGATAAGGCGCATGATTTCGGTTAATTGTGCGTTCATAGGGAAAGGTTGCCATCAGGGGAAGAAAGGCGGCAGTGCTGCAACTTGTATCAGTGCTGATACAAAGATCATCCCGCCAGCCATTGCAGAATCATGTCGCGGGTCATTGCCTCAACATCATCATTTACACCCAGCAGGCGGCGCTCTGCATAGCGGACCTCCGGTCCTTTGCGACTGACGCGATCGCGCAGGCCGTAGTGATGAACACGGGCAATACGCTGCACCTTACCTTCAAACTGTACGCTGGCAGAATCAGAGCTGGCGGCAGTTCTCAGGTATTTTGTGGTACGCAGCTTTGCAAACATCTGACGTTTGATGCGCCCCTTTTTACTGCGTGCTGTTACCCGTCGCGGTTCATAGCTGCTGCCATCAGGGTTGCGCTGCATCCTGATATTCTGCTGCTGTGTCCGGCGCAGTTCCTGCGCCAGCTGACGCATCATACGGCTTCTTGCAGCTGGCTCCAGATTCGCCAGCAAGGCACTCAGCCAGTCGTCCACCTTCTGCAATTCAGCCACGTTTCACCGTCCACATTTCTTCAGGTTCATCGGGTTCCGCTACAGCTTCAACACTCGACACACTGCCGTCAGTACTGACCAGCACACGTTCCGTCAGTTGCAGGTTAAGGCTGATATCACAGACATCGTTGCGCAGAATATCCACCTCAAAGGTGAATAGCTTTTCCCGTAACGCCGGGTTATTGATGGCATCGGGCTGGTTATCCCGCAGCCACAGTAAAACCGGGGCCATCAGCAGATTCGGGTCGCCGCTGAAATCCTCTATCACCACGTTCAGGGTGTAACGGTACTCCCACGACATGGAGCTGGCCCCCGTGGCAACCAGCGAACCGTTATCCACAAACAGATGCAGTTTGTCCGGGTTATTGCGGACATAAGGCACCGCTTTATTGAGGGCGTGGCGCAGGGATTGTGGTTTGTTCACTGTTTCGCTCCTGACACGCAATAATCATGTCCACTTTGTCTGCACAGACCGCCCAGGCGGCCTCCGTTTCATCCAGCAACGCGTTCAGATCACCGTTAGTGCGCGGCGCTGACTGATCCAGCCGACACGGCGTCACTCGCGGACAACCACTGACGGTAAGCTGCACCTCCGGTGAGCGTCGGACGTTCCCGCAGCCGGATAATGTCAGCAGGCAAAGGAGTATCAGCCCAGCGGCGTAAATCCTCGTTCTCACGTTTCAGTTCCTCGATCCGGTGTTGTCGTTGTCTCAGCAGCGCGCTGGTCTGTTCTGCTTCGGCATAGAGCCGCGCCTGCTCCCGGTTATTGGTTTCAGTCAGAATGGACAGGCTGATAAGCTGGCTGTTGCTCTTTGCCAGTGCCTGGCTTTTGCTCTGCAGCTCGTCTGCCTGCGTGCTGATGGTCTGGCTGGCATCAGCCAGCCGCCACGTCTGCCAGCCCAGCGCCGCCAGTAATAACGCCAGCACAACCAGCAGCAACCGGTTCATGCTGCTACCTGTTGCGCCATCTGATTATGGGTGATCCAGAAGGCAATAACGGTCAGCAGATAAAAGACCAGGGTAATAGCCCACCCCGTCCAGGCGAGACTTACAACAATCAGCAATCGCATCACCCAGGTGATAAATACGTTTTCTTTTCGGGTAATTGTCTTCAGCAAAGATGCCCTTAACTCCTGCCAGAGCGGGCCATTCTTAATTAACGCAGCCAGTGCTACCGGAATTACCGCCCATGTCAGCAAACAGGCTACCCAAACGCCGGACGCTGCCAGTACCGGAAAAATCCCCTGCGGATACACCATTGCTGCGATTAACAGCGCCATCCATAACATCAGAAATAGTCCGCTGATTAATTTCTTTTTCATTTCAGTTTGCTCCCTGTAAACACCAGGCCATCTCCCGCGCACGGCGGTTATCCAGCCCCTGATTAAACACACCTTTTACATAAACCCAGCGCGGCAACTGTCGGCACGCATCCGCCCAGCGCCGCTGATTGAGCAATTTCACCAGCGTGGAACTACAGGCATTGCCCGTCCCCACGTTGAAGGCAAACGACACCGTAGCGTCATACACCTTCTGTGGTGGCTGTTGCTTCACACACCTTTCCAGTGCCCGCTCCACACGCAGCACGTTGGAGATCAGCCCTTCTGCTGCCTGTCGTTCCGTGATTGTTTTGCCGGGAATGACGCCCGATGTATTACCAATGCCGTCGGTCCAGACACCCGCGCTGCACTGATACGGCTGCAGACGACAGCCTTCGTAATCGGCAATCAGTTTCAGCCCCTCCACGGAGGTGTGAAGCTGCTGAAAACCCGGCAGCGTGGCAGCAATAGCCAGCACGGCCCCGACAAGGCAGCGTTTAACGATTGATGGATTCATAGTCCTCCCGCGAGATCTGCCCGTCGCGCAGAAGCTGGTAGGCTTTGTGTTTGTAGTACCAGTTGATAGCCAGCATCAGCACACCAATCATCAGGCCGCCCAGCGTTGAGGCATCCTTGATGGACAAATCGCCCAGCCAGGCCAGCACAACGGCGATGCAGTACGTGATAAAGGCGCTGATTCGCTCAAGCGTCATAATTCAGTCCCATAGCTGGACGGTCTGCACGGTGGTGGTGGTCGGAATGTCCGGCAGCTCCACCTGCAGCCCGTGAGGTAAAAAGGGGCCATATTCGGCAAGCCCCGGATTTGCCTTCAGTACCTGCTCCGTGACACCCTGCGTGCGCCCGTAATGACGCCAGCAAAGCGCGTCCACCGTGTCATACTGATGCGCACACACTTTCATCAGATAAGCTCCACTGTGCAGTGCGGCGCATCCTGCACCCGGCTGATGGCCCAGCGGGCGTCACGCCACAAATCACCGCTGGCTTCCGCCAGTTCCTCGCCTCGCTTCACACCGGATGCCGTGGCGTCATAGTCCTGGTATCGTTCGTTGAGCATGGCGCGTGCCCAGCAGTAAACCGCGTTGAAATAGTGCTGAATGCGCTCACTTTTGCCGTCCAGCTGTTCCGCCGGAACCTCAGCCAGCGACACATACCCCAGCATCTGCTGACGTCTGCGAAACTCATACAGCTCTGCGTTGACCTCCGAAATTGCCGACAGCGCAACCTGCTTTAAACGCGGCTGCGTCACCGTGCCGTCAGTGCGCATGACACTGCGAAACTCCGACAGGTCCACATCAGGCCAGAACGGCGTATTTCTGATGATTTCCGCCTGTTCCGGTGCCTGTTCTGGCGCAACAAACTTCATGCTGCTTTCTCCTGAAATAAAGGGCGGTGGACGGGGTTTTGATGTGGCAGTGCCTTTCGCCACCCCGTGCCGCCCGTGCGCGGGGGCACGTTCTGTCAGCGGCTGTCATTGCGCAGTCTGCGCTCCAGCTGCTGTTTGTCTTTTTTCACGCCACAGCGGGGATCGAGCTGTAACGCATGGTTGAGATGATTAAGGGCAGACGCTGGATTGCCTTCACTCAGGACCGCGCCAATCGCTTTATGCAGACGCGCCCGTGACTGGTCCGGCATATCCAGACCGTCTGTCAGCTCCAGCGTCTGCAGCAACAGATCGACATCAAAGCCGGTGGCGGCAAGCATTGCGCTCTGTGCGGCGTCTGCCATTTCCTCTGCCAGCACGGTCTGCACGTTGCGATTACCCAGCGGCATCACCCAGCCATGACGCAGGGCATGACGCCCGATCTCCAGCGCCCCGGCATAATCTCCGGCATCAATGCGCCACAGCATCACGTACATCAGCACGTCATCCTGTTGAGCGCCTCCGGCAGCCAGGACACCCTCCGCCCAGGCGGCGTACTTCGGCAGCAGCTCCACTTTGATTTCCGCTTTTTTCACCGTGGACTGAACGCCCTTGAGACGACGGCGGTCTTCCGCCAGTTGCAGCAGCATCAGGTCATAGCCCGACGCGTGGCGAACACTGCCGCCCTCGCGGGCGGCCTGTTCAGCCTGAACGCGCAGGCGATGCTGCCGTGCGGGACTCAGGCTCATGGATTACGCTCCGGCTTCTGCTGCAGCGGCGCTGAAGTCGCCAATCTGGATGTTTTCCACCAGTGCAGCGCAGCGGTAGTCCTCAACCACATAGGCTTCGTTAACGGATTCAAAGTTTTCAATCCGGTCACGTTTCGGGTTGTCGATAACTGAACGGCGGCGGGTGTCTTCCTGCCAGTAGATGGACAGGTTATCCAGACGGGTGATCAGCAGCGCATTCGGCGGGAAGAACGGCGCACGCACGGCCTGCAGGCCACCCATGCGTTTCTGGCTGATGATCATATCGGCAGCCAGTTTTTCACTGTTTTCCTGCTCTTTGTTAACCAGCGGGAAATACTTGTCAGACAGCAGTTCACGACCGCAAATCACCACCAGATCGTCATCGTCTTGGTAGACCACGTCGATAAGCTCATTGACGGCATCCATCACCACGGCGTCCAGGTTGGCATATTCGCCACCTTTCCCGACTTTCACCGCACCCGGTGTGGTTTCACCGCCCGTGGTGGTGCTGCCCATGACGTGATCCGGTGCATCCTCACGGATTTTCTGCAGCCAGCCTTTGTTCACATCCTGCAGCAGCGGGTTTTCGCTACGGTTGGAGGTTTTCGCACGCTTCACGCCGTTAAAGCCGATCATGATGCGGTCCAGTGCCTGACGTTTCACGATGGCGTCACGGATACGCACCTGAAAATCCTGAAACTTCGCCCACAGGTCCAGCTTCGCGTAGGTCAGCACCGTGTCAAAGTTGGTCTGCTCGCATTTGTATTCCACATCGACCATCAGCGTCGGATCGACAGGTTCACGCTCTTTCGCGGTGGTGTCAGTGGTTCCGGCAATGGTGCTGCCAACACCCAGCCCCAGCAACTGACCAGACTGCTCAGTCACTGGCGTGACGTTAATCAGCGTCAGGAAAGCGGCGGACTGCTGGATCTGGTCTTCCAGCGTCTGCTGCACAGACGGCTCTACGGTGAACTTGCTGGACAGTTCCTCAACTGCCACACCGTTCAGACGCGCCAGTTGCTGCAGGTAAGCGTTAAAAGCAAAGCGGGTATTCTTCTTCATCAGGTTTTGTGCTCCATCAGCAATTGGTCAGAGTGTCAGCGGGGGCGTTACCGCCTGTTGCACGCTGGCGGTAGTCCTGGCGGCTGTCTTCATGACTCAGCTTATTCACCAGTTCGTTAAAGGCGGTTTGCTGCTCCTGCAGAGCAGTCTCCAGCTCAGACAGGCGTTCTTCCTGCTCAGACAGGGATTTTTCGGTGCGTGCGCTCAGGTTCTGCTGCTCAGTGGCGACCAGCTCCACGGCCTTATGCACATCAGAGAACCGGGCGTCATCGGACTGCTCTTTTTTGGTAAACAGCGCCGTGACGCGGGCAAACAGGGACGGTTTGTCGTCCTGGATTTCTTCCAGTTCGATCACCGTTTCCTCTGCAGCGGTAAAGAGATTGGCAGGATTCTGCTTGCGGTTTGCCAGTGGGTTATGGGCTGCACTGGCGCTGAATGTCAGCATTTCAGTGCCCAGACTGGCAGGGTCATCAGTGGCAGCCAGGCCGACCAGGTAGGCTTTGCCCGTATCAGCGAACTTCGGGCTGACTTCCATAGAGGTGAATAATTTCTGGCCTTTTTTCACCAGTTCCACCAGGGACTCCGTTGGCTCAACGTCGGCATACAGCGCCATCTTGCCTGCCAGCGGACCTTCCGTGATTTCTTCAGCAAACAGCGCCGTCACCTTGCCGTAGCGGTTAAAGGTGCTGTCCGGCAGATAAGACTTGATGTGCTCAAGGTTAATCAGCGCGGTATACACCGCCGGGTTGTAGCTGGCTGCCATCTGTTCCAGCCATTCACGCTGGATTTCGCGTCCGTCGGTGGTGGCACCTTCCACCCCGATGCGAAAACGCTTTGCTTTCACTGTCATGAGCCGTGCTCCGTTAGAAAAAACTTACTGGAGCCTTATGGTTGCGGTGATGGGGGCAGTGAAACAATGCGCGGTATTTGTACCGACAACCACACAAACCGCAGGCGGGGAAAGCCGTCATTCAAGGCTGTAGGTTTATGCCATGAACACCACACTGACACCCGCAGATCTCGATCCCCGTCGGCAGGCCATGCTGCTGTACTTTCAGGGATACCGCGTAGCCCGCATTGCTGAAATGCTGGGCGAGAAAGTTGCAACCGTTCACAGCTGGAAAAAACGCGACAAGTGGGGTGACTATGGGCCGCTGGATCAGATGCAGCTCACCACTGCCGCACGCTACTGCCAGCTCATTATGAAGGAGCACAAAGAAGGGAAAGATTTCAAAGAGATTGACCTGCTGGCGCGCCAGTCTGAGCGCCACGCGCGGATCGGCAAGTTTAACAATGGCGGCAACGAAGCCGACTTAAACCCTAACGTCGCCAACCGCAACAAAGGCCCGCGCCGTCAGCCGGAAAAAAATGTCTTCACCGATGAACAGATTGAGAAGCTGGAAGAAATCTTCCATTCCTCCATGTTCAACTACCAGCGCCACTGGTGGGAAGCCGGAAAAACCAACCGCATCCGCAACCTGCTGAAGTCACGCCAGATCGGCGCGACCTTTTACTTTGCCCGTGAAGCCCTGATTGACGCCCTGCTTACCGGGCGTAACCAGATTTTCCTTTCCGCCAGTAAGGCTCAGGCCCACGTCTTTAAGCAGTACATCATCGACTTCGCCAAAGAAGTGGAGGTGGAGCTGAAAGGCGATCCGATGGTGCTTCCTAACGGGGCCACGCTTTACTTCCTCGGCACCAATGCCCGCACGGCCCAGAGTTATCACGGCAACCTGTATCTGGATGAATATTTCTGGATACCGAAATTTCAGGAGCTACGCAAAGTGGCTTCCGGTATGGCTATTCACAAGAAATGGCGGCAGACCTATTTTTCCACACCATCCAGTCTGACCCACAGTGCTTATCCGTTCTGGTCCGGTGCGCTGTTCAACCGTGGGCGCAACAAAGCTGACAAGGTGGACATCGACCTGTCCCACAGCAATCTGGCCCCCGGCCTGCTGTGCGCAGACGGGCAATACCGCCAGATAGTCACCGTGGAAGATGCGGTGCGCGGCGGCTGTAACCTGTTCGACCTCGACCAGTTGCGCATGGAGTACAGCCCGGACGAATACCAGAACCTGCTGATGTGTGAGTTCGTGGATGATCTCGTGTCCGTGTTCCCGCTCAGCGAGCTGCAGGCGTGCATGGTGGACAGTTGGGAAGTCTGGACCGACTTTCATGCACTGGCCCTGCGCCCGTTTGGCTGGCGCGAAGTGTGGATCGGTTATGACCCGGCAAAAGGTACGCAAAACGGCGACAGCGCCGGGTGCGTGGTGGTGGCACCGCCAGCCGTGCCGGGCGGTAAGTTCCGCATTCTTGAGCGTCACCAGTGGCGCGGGATGGACTTCCGCGCCCAGGCTGACGCCATCAAAAAACTGACCGAACAGTACAACGTGACATACATCGGCATCGACTCGACAGGTGTCGGTCACGGGGTTTACGAGAACGTGAAAGCGTTCTTTCCTGCCGTCCGGGAGTTTGTCTACAACCCCAACGTTAAAAACGCCCTGGTACTCAAAGCCTACGACATTATCAGTCACCGTCGTCTGGAGTTTGACGCCGGACACACCGACATAGCGCAGTCATTTATGGCAATCCGTCGCGCCACCACCGCCAGCGGCAACCGCCCGACCTATGAAGCCAGCCGCAGCGAAGAAGCCAGCCATGCCGATCTGGCTTGGGCAACAATGCACGCACTGTTTAACGAACCGCTGCAGGGCGAGTCCGCCAATACCAGCAATATTGTGGAGATTTTTTGATGGGAAAGAGTAAGAAGAACCGCGCTGCATCGACGAACCAGATTCAGCATAAAAGCCAGACTTCAGCCGAAGCATTCAGCTTTGGCGATCCCGTTCCTGTTCTGGACCGCCGCGAGCTGCTGGACTATGTGGAATGCGTGCAGATGGACCGCTGGTATGAGCCGCCAGTAAGCTTTGACGGGCTGGCGCGAACCTACCGTGCCGCAGTGCATCACAGCTCTCCCATTGCGGTAAAACGCAACATTCTGACCAGCACCTTTATCCCGCATCCACTTCTTAGCCAGCAGGCGTTCAGCCGGTTTGTGCAGGACTATCTGGTATTCGGTAATGCCTATCTGGAGAAGCGCACCAACCGACTCGGCGGCATTCTGTCGCTGGAGCCATCACTGGCGAAATACACCCGCCGCGGGATCGATTTAGACACCTACTGGTTTGTGCAATACGGCCTAACCACGCAGCCCTACGAGTTCACCAAAGGCAGCATCTTTCACCTGATGGAGCCGGATTTAAACCAGGAGATTTACGGTCTGCCGGAATATCTGTCAGCTATCCCTTCCGCCCTGCTGAATGAGTCCGCAACACTGTTCCGCCGGAAGTACTACATTAACGGTAGCCACGCAGGCTTCATCATGTACATGACTGACGCCGCGCAGAACCAGGAGGACGTGAACAACATCCGCCAGGCCATGAAAAGCGCCAAAGGGCCGGGCAACTTCCGCAACCTGTTTATGTACTCGCCCAACGGTAAAAAGGACGGCATCCAAATCATTCCACTTTCGGAGGTTGCAGCTAAGGATGAGTTTTTGAACATCAAGAACGTGAGCCGCGATGACATGATGGCAGCACACCGCGTGCCGCCTCAGATGATGGGGATTATGCCGAGTAATGTTGGGGGATTTGGGGATGTGGAAAAGGCCAGCCGCGTATTTGTGCGCAATGAATTGATACCTTTGCAGGAGCGAATGAAAGAAATTAATGAATGGATAGGGCATGAGGTCATTAAATTCAAGGCATACTGTCTTGAAGTAATATAAATATCGAAAGAGTGCCTTTAACAAAGGCACTCACCTCATAATATATCCAGCGCTAAAGATAACTAGAAACCAATATCTTATGAAACTAAATCTTGGCAAGCATCTCGTCTAAAATCGCTTGCCTTTTCATTCTATCATCCGTAATATCATCGATCGACAAAACAATATCGACAGCTCTTTGAAAGGTTGCCTTTATTTTATCTCCATGTTTTGTCATCTCAGTTATAATTTTATTACAATAAACATCCATTTTCTTTGAGCCAAACTTTGGAATGTCCTTTCCAGCAATTAACACGCAAACAACAGCCATTAGATGCCATTTATACTTCCTAATGTTTTGTGGGATATCTGCATTCGATGTAAGCAAGTGAAGTCTATATAACGTTAGACATGCCGCATAAAATACAATTTCTTTCGTATCATTAGAAAATATTTTCTCAGCCAGTAATTCGTACATTCGCTTTGGGTATCTGTATGAAAGATCTGGACGACGGAAAAACATAGCTGCGACACATTTAGCCGCCATATGAACTGAAAACACCCTTACTGCAGGTATATCTCTACCGATAAATTGTCTTTCACGTCTTTCTAAATATAAGCGGCCGTCTTGTCCTTCATATGTGTCAAAGTACGCTTCGACTTTCTTAATTATTGGACGAAGAGAATAGAATTGTGTTTCGTCAACTTTAGTTTGGCTGTTAGTGGCACGAACCAGTTCTGAAAAAACATCTTCATTCAATGTTTCAACAACCTTCAAATTAACCATCATAGTATCATCTAATGAATCACGGCACTCATAAAGTACGTTAGATGTTTGACAACCGTTGACTATTTGAAAATTTTCCAAATGCAATATACTGCCTTGAAGCTTTACATCTGGGCTTACTATGGTAATCCCATTATTAAGAACAGGAAATCTTGAGGCCGCATCTCTATCTTTAATTGTCTCAGCAATCGACGCATTAACAGGGTTGTCTATTCCCAAGAAAGCTCGGACGTTCTCAACAAAAACATGATTACGAAGAGAACCCTCCTCCGTCATTAAAAGATTACTAACAAAATCCTTTGCTTTTACAACCGCAAGATAAGCCTCTTCGATCCCATTAATTTTTGGTAGAGGAGCATTACTAAACAATGGCAATTCAGCATTAACCACAGAGTATGTATCAATCCAAGTCCTAGTTAATTCATCACGATCTACAAACTCAACACTAACATTACAAAAATAACCTAATTCTTCGATTTCTTTTATAAAAAGTTTTCGCGCGGACTCTAACTCTCTAGGGCTCTTATATATTCCTGTGGCAACATATTTAGCGGTAAAACTTGGGCGGCCGCCTCTTATCTTAGGAACATTTTTTATCACCACGTCAAATACTTCATGTGCATTTTTTTGGATATCATCTAAACAAGAGTATGGAGACTCATCAATGAATCTAAAAACAGATGCTTTAAATTTTAAAAAATCGCCTAAATCAAATGATTCGCTACGCTTTGATTGTATAAAAACGATATCGACATCGTGATTTTTACGTTGAGAGGAAAAAATAGAAGACGCATCTTCCGGAGAGATGCATAACTCTTCGTCAATTATGATAGCAATACCATCCATGCCATCATCACCAGCTCCGGTCGTTACATCATCTATTTCAAAATCCATACTGATTCGAGAAGATAGCATGGCTTTGTTACAGAACAACTCGAACTGCACATCCTCTTCATGATTTTCAATACCGTAACTCTTTACGAAGCTATCAAGATGAGCCTTAACAATTCTATGCATGAGACATCCCTTTGCGAAATGACGAATTTTTCTTATCGTACCACTTGATTTCATCTTTTGACATGCTTGCGCGCGCTCGTATCCCCGCCACGCCTGCCCGCTTTGTGTAGTGGTTTTCATGCACCTGCATAACATAAGCAAAAGCCCACCAGTTCTGGCGGGCCTCAGCAAAAACGATCCTCAAACGATCATGCGATTTCATGCGGCATAGACATGCACAACAGCACTAACGCCTCGCATGGCTCGTTGTTCAACCTTGCGGACGGTAAAAACCAGTTTTATCGTCCGCAACGTTTGCTAATGTAACCAGCTGTCGTCCTCCCAGACCTGCTGCATAATCTCCATCACTCGCTTTTTGTCTTCATCCAGTTTTAACCCACTCAGCTCGACGCAGTTGGCGCTGCCCTTGCGGATACGAATTGCTGTTTTTGGGTACAGAGGGCGCAAATTACGGTAAAGCTCGGTTTCAAGGGCGTCCAGTGTGGACTGGCTAATCTTCTGCTCTTTATCGATCATTATTTCAATGCGCATACAGATTCCTTTTAACTGGTTACGTCCATTGACCGGCAGTATTCATGGCTGCGAATTTTTGCCATCAGCTCGTCTGTCAGTTCGGATACCCACTGGATAGCCAGCCGCTTCTCTTCGTCGCTGCACTCACTAGCCGCCACAAGCTTGATAAAAAAATCAATGCGCTGGAGCTTCAACGACTCCAAAAGATAGTCCTGCATCTTCCCTCCTTTCACTGCTACGGAACACAATGCTGTATATATAACCACTGTTTATAATTACAGTATATTAGGAAGCTAGAAATGTAAAACTCTTTTTATCTGTCAACTAGATAGCCCTGACGCCGATCAATAACAGCATAAATTATTAACCCGCGTCAGTCGTACCACTGCCGCCATTTATCATCCTCCTGCAGCCACTGGTTACGGTAAAAAATACGTAAACCGGCCCCGGAAGGAATGCTGCCGCCACGCAGAAGCAAATCAATCTCCGATGCACTACCTTCAAACCCTCTGGTAGTCAGTTCTGCCTGAAGCTGCAGGCGCTGCTGCTCCGAAATACTCTGTTTGTATGCTTTTTTCCGCTTAGGTTTTACCAGTCTCAACCTGGCTGTAAGCTCCCGCCGTTCTTTCTGGCTCATACTGTGGAGGTAATCGTGCAGTTCCTTCTCATTCATGGATTTAATATCGGGCAGATCCCCCCCTGTCTGGTTCAAATTTTCAACAGGGGGACAGTTATTGCCACGAGTCCAAGGGGCGCAAGCGCCCTGGTCGGCTGCCGCCTCCTGAACGTCAACGGCCTTACGAACCTTTTTCCACTTCATCGCGTGCGTGCAAATCTTGCCCTCTGCAATCGGGGACCAGATGCCATAGATACGGATACCGTGATCGCCGTAGGCGCTCGGTTCGTCGTTAAGCTCATAAGCTGTGCGGACAAGGTGATGTTTGCGGGGAACCAGTACACCGCCCTGTTTCATGATGTAGGTGGCAAAGCAACCTGCATCCGCAGCTGCCAGTACCGCATCCAGACGCGGATTATCCAGTACCGGCGCACCCGCTTTGCGTTCGCCTTGTACTCTCGCCGCCTGACCTGCCAGCAAGCGCAGCTCGCGGTATGCCTGACGCCCCGGAATACCAAAGAAACGAAATTGCTGGACACGGTGCAGCGACGCCCAGGCGCTGACATGCTCGGCGCTGTCACGCAGTGGTCTGCCGGTTTCTTTGCTGATTTCTTTAGCCAGCCCGCGCCCGTCGATGTTCTTACTGATGTATTTGGCGATGTAGCTTGTCGGCGTGCCCTTGCGCGGGTTGATTAGCTCGGACTTGAAGCGCGGCCCGGTATTGGTGCCCAGCTCCTCGCGGTCTTCACGGATGGCAAACTTACGCAGCAGCGCGGTGATGGAACGACGGTCTTTTTTGCGCATAAAGCACAGAAGATGCCAGTGCACGGTGCCGTCATGGTGCGGCTCTGCAACGCGGACGCCGTACCAGCGCAGCCCGGTCTTGTGCATGGCCTTGCGGAAAGCGGCGAATGTATCAACCAGATAGTCACTGCTCTGCCGGACCGTGGCACTGGTCCACTTCGGATTAGGCCTGCCGTTGTTGAGAGTTGCGTGGAAGCGTGACGGGCAGGTGATGGTATAAAACACCGCGCAGTCTCCACGCATTTCCGCGATCAGCTCCAGCCCCTTAACACAGGCCATCATTTCATTACGGCGGTGCGCCGGGTTGCTGTTGCTGGCGTTCACCACGTCTTCCATGTCCAGCGTGTCGCCGTCTTCGTTGATCAGCTCATGCGAGCGGAAGAACTCCAGCGATTTGCGGCGCTGCTCGCGTTTGTGGATCACGGCTTCGTAGCTGACATACGGTGAGGCTTTCTTGTTGACCAGGCAGACGGCGCGCAACTGCTCCTCCCGCCACTCGCAGCGCATCTGCCACAATTTGCGACACCACCAGTCCGCGCACAGCATACGGGCCAGCGACGGTGGGATCAGTTCATAAGGCACCGGCTTACGGCGGCGCTTTTTGCGGCGCAACTGCTCAAAGGCTGGCGGAATGACCTCAAGGCGCATGGCTTCTGCAGCAACCCTTTCCCATGCCTGGCGGATTTCTTCTGGTTTAACATCGTCACTGACAAACAGATCACCGCAGGCCGCATCAAGACACATGCTCATATGTGCCGCAACCAGCGTGGATAGGCGTTTGACCTGATCCTGATTCATTTCAGGGAGTACCAGCAGCCCCTCCAGCCCGTCGTGGCTCGCCATGAACCGGAAAGACGCAGACACCTGGCTGTCACGCACGCGCTCCAGCCGCTCAAGACACGGCCCGATTGTTTCGCGCAGGTAGCGGGAATAAGCTTTTGCTCTGCCCAGGCTATGGAAATATTTAATCCGTTCAAGTAGCGGCTTGCTGATATGCGCCGGTTGGGCGCCCACGTCGGCAATAATGACCAGATCGGGATTAAAACGCTGCTGCTCACGCGCCGTTTTGGCATGGCTAATCAGCCGATCCTGCTCTATTTCACGCTGGACAGGATCACGGGATTCATTGAAGAAATAGCGTTCCCAGACCTCATCGCTCAGCGTCTCACGGCGCAACTGCTCCTGCTCGTTATCCGCAGCGTAAAGAGCGATCAGGTTTGAAAGCGCAGACTCCGGCGCAACTTCCGCCGGGTCCAGATACGGGTTAACCGCTTTTTTTGGGGTATTCCATGGAAAGACCACGGCGGCCTCATTCGAACCGCCGGTGGTTGGTGCATTATGTAATGTGAATTTACTCACTGCCACGCCCGCACCTCAGTTTCCACCGAGATATCAGGACCAGACGCCAAATCAACACCAAACCAGCATGCTGATTTTGTGGCGATGATTTCTACTGCAGTTTTACTATCACCGGCAGCCACGCCCATGCTGCGCTTAGCGGTTATACGATGGCGAGTAAAATCACGATAAAGCGAACGGGTCAGAGACGTATCGCTGTTGGACACGATAACCGGATGACCTTCTGATGACCGGCGTTCAAGAATAGACGCCAGATGGAACTGATCATTCTCTGTAAAACCAGCTGTGTGATATCCGTTAAACGTGCCGTCATATGGTGGATCGCAATAGACAACATCACCCGTTTGCAGCAGTGCCAGTGTCTCGTCATAGCTGGCGCAGATAAACGTTGCGCGTTTTGCTTTTTCTGCAAATGCACGTATTTCGTTTTCAGGGAAGTACGGCTTTTTATAATTACCGTAAGGAACATTAAAATAACCGTCCAAGTTATAGCGACACAGTCCGCGATAACCATGGCGATTTAAATATAAGAAATACAATGCCCGTTCAATTGCGCCACCATGGCGCAAGTTAAACTCCTGTCTCGTCTTATAATATGCCTCTGGATCATTACGGGCTTCAAAAAGATATCTGCCCTCTTTGATGAAGTATTCAACATCATTCTTAATCACCTGATAGAGATTAATCAGGTCTGGATTAATATCCGCGACAAGATAATGAGGATAGTCTGTCGCCATCATCACAGCGCACGAACCCGCGAAAGGTTCAACCAGTCGCGGGCCAGCAGGAAGGTGCTTAATCAGTTCCGGCATGATGGCGGTTTTATTGCCCGCCCATTTCAGGATGGCGCTCATACAGCACCTCCATTGTAGTGTTTGCCTTTCAGCTCTGCGATTTCCTGACAGGTGACGCAGCACTGCACGCCCGGAATGGCGCGGCGGCGTGCTGGCGGGATCGGTGCATCGCAATCAATGCAGAGAACACGGGAAACGCCCGGCGTTTTATTGCGGGCGGTGTGGATGTGGCGCTGGCGTTCTTCTTCAACGCGCTGCTGTACGAGGTCCATTGAATCAGCCATCAGTGGATCTCCTGCGCTTCGTTCTGAATCTTCACAGCTTCCTGACGCAGCAGCTCAGCCGCTTCCGTGTGGTTAAGCTGACGTGACACGATACGGGCAGCTAAAGAGTCCAGACGTGCTGCCATCACATCAGCGCGTCCACGGCGTTCTTCCATGCGCGCATCAGTCAGCAACTGATTAAGGCCAGCATCATCTGGTCCGGTTTTAGTGATACGGGTTTCAATATTTCGCATAGTTGTTTCTCCTGAATTTGGGCAATAAGAAGCCCGGCGGGTTTACGCCATTAATTTCTGTTGTGGATTAATTCGGCATGGTTAGCCGTCTTGGAAATAAGCTCACCACTGCACGAAAATGATTCATTGCTTTCACCAGTTCCCGCTTTTCGTCAGTAGTCAGATCACTAATATTGACGCCGTGACGTTCTGCCGGAATTTTTGCCATATAAAAAATGGCTGCCAGTGCCCGCTCATTCTGTTTATTATTTACGTCGCGTGGATCGCGCATATCTTTAATAAACCTTTCAAGCTCCGGCTCAATATCCAGACCAAACACTTTAGCCCTCAATTCCGCAATATGGTTCAGTCCGTCCTGGCGTTTACCGGGGCTTAATGGAACAGTCGCTGCAGCGCCTTCAATAGCCATGATTTCCCCTGTTTGGTTGTGGACAGGTCAGCCAGCAGTTCATCCTGAGAGCGGCACGGGTGCCAGCGTTTGCCATCCTTCCCCATGATCCAGCCGTGACCGTAGTGCATTACCGGGCTTTGCTTTACGAGAAGTGACGCGAAAGATGGTTCTTTAGTCAGCATAACCACCTCAAATCAGGCCGAACGAAGCGCCGAGGCCCGTCACAGTATCCACCGCGCTTGCCATCGCCGGGTTAGCCTGTAAACGCGCCTGCATGGAAACGGCAGCCAATGCCATCAGACGAGTTACAGAGTTAATGCTGCTGATAACATCGCGGCGGCCTGCAGTGGTTTTCACATCACCCGATACGGCACTGGCAGCAACACGTCCGATTTCAGCAGTAGCGCTCATGACGTAATGCGGCAGCTTCTCTTTTGCCACTTCGTTCATCGGCACGCATGGCAGGCAGTGAATCTGAGCCAGAAAACCGTCAACCAGCGTGGAGTCCTCAGTAAGATCGGTAAGCAGCCAGATTTCCGACGGCGTGAGCTGATGCGGTTGCTCCGGGTTCAATTTGTTACGCAGCGTCTGGACGTTCATTCCCGCACGTTCTGCCAGCTTCGCCATGTTGTGACGCAGCGCAAAAGCCCGGCAGGCTTCGTCAAAGTGCGGATGTTTGGAAACACGATAATCAAACATGATGTAAATCCTTTTCTATCCCAAAATGGAACTATCAGGCTTGCATTGTGACTTCGCAGCCTTGGGCCGCTTCCATCGTCAACGCGAACATGTTGATTTCGATAAGGCTGTTAACTCCGGCTTTTTTCCTGATGGGCAGGCGGTTTTCCCGGATCATTTGACGGGCATAGCTAGTCTTGTAACCAGTACGGCGACAGAACTCATCCAGTGTGATGAATGGCTCAGATACCACAAGGTTGATGCTGGGGCGCATTGAAAAATTGCTTTTCATGATGCACTATTCCTCAGTTTGTGTTTAAAAACTTCACTATTCGGAACTATTCGCAATCATTCCGAACACCACAAAACCGATGATAGGATCGCATTTTAAATATGTCAAACACAAAAGAGACCCCTTTTGGGATCTCAAAATACAACTTTCCATCTCAAAGTGGTGGAAAGGAAGCGATAACACGTATCCTCCAAGCCTATGGATTCAGCACCAGACAGGCTTTGTGCGATCACCTTGGGGTATCCCAGAGCACCATGGCAAACCGTTGGATGCGCGATACTTTTCCGCATGACTGGCTCATTGCCTGCCATCTTGATACAGGTGCATCTATGCTTTGGTTAACTACAGGACAAGGCTTGCCCACAACAAAAGCAGATAGTGACAGTGGATTGACTTTGCAATTAAAAGAAATCTCAAACGGGATTTTTTCGTCCTCTGAGCAAGTTCGCTACGACTCTCATCTTTTACCTCAAGACACAACTGCCCCATTCATTGTGAAGTTTGAAAATTCGTTCTATCTAGTTGACGAGTTCAGGGGAGAGATCAACGATGGAATCTGGTTGATTGAATTAGATGGCTTTATGAGTATTAGACAGGTTTACCGTCTTCCTGGCGGACGCTTACGCGTAGAGAATGGCCCCGCATCTTTTGAGTGCACGCCATCAGATATTGAAGCCAATGGCAGAGTGATTAGCAAAATAACGTTTACTGAATAAGGAATATTGGTATGACTCAATTTAGCGCTTTCAACTATACACACAATAGAGATAAAGCCATCGCTAACTTAATCAACCTGATTGAAGGAATGACCTGTGATGGAAAATTAAGTGAAAAAGAAATGATTTTCCTTGATACGTGGCTGATGGAATCAGACATCCTTTCCCAAAATTATTTCGTAAACTGCATCAGAAATAAAATAAGTGAAATCCTTTCTGATGGTGTAGTTGAAAAAGCTGAATTAGACGAATTGAAAGACCTGCTTCATGAAATGCAACGCGGGTTGATGGATACTCCTCACATAGATCTTTTCTCCGCAGACTCAGACAAGCATTTGCTAGAGGGACTATGTAAGGGGCTTGCTTCCGACTATCATTTGAGTGATGAGGAAATCAGCTATTTAAACTGGTTCTTATCTACAAATGTAGCTTTAAAAAGCAACTATCCCGGCAGACATCTTTACGAACTGGTTCAATCAATCCTGAGTGATGGAGTGATAACAGATGAAGAACGCACCGAATTATTACAGGAAATAACCGCTTTTACAGGCTCAAATATTTCTGAGGGTATTGTGGATGGATATTCCACAACATCACCTATTGATCTAATTGATGAGTTCAATCCTAAAGATAGTAAAGTTTGTCTCACTGGTAAGTTTCTATGTGGCTCTCGGAGACAATGTGAAAGTGACCTTTTAAAGCTTGGTTGCCAAATTGTTGATCGTGTTACTCAAGATTTGGACTATCTCATTATTGGTGCTCTCAGCTCTAAGGATTGGAAATTTCAAAGCTTCGGAAGAAAGATAGAACAGGCTATTGATTATCGTGACAATAAAGGAGTTCCGCTCAAAATCCTCAGTGAAGAACATTGGCAAACCCTAATGCGTGATAATAATTCCTTATTTCAATAGGCCTGCAGAATGGCAGTAAGCAAATTAAGCAATGGCAAGTGGCAGGCTCAGGTCTTTCCCAACGGTAGGGATGGGCGGCGTATTCGTCGCCAATTCGCCACCAAGGGGGAAGCCATGGCCTTTGAGCGCCACATTAAGGATCAAGCACAGGAAAAGCCCTGGCTAGGAGAAAAAGCAGATAAGCGACGAGTTACTGACCTTGTTGATACCTGGTTCAATGCTCACGGCGTCACACTCTCTGATGGCCTCAAGCGTAAGGGCGCAATGGAATTTGCCTGCTTTGCAATGGGGAATCCTCTTGCCACTGAATTTAACGCCAAGCTTTTTGCAACCTACCGTGAACAACGTTTAAGCGGGAAGATTACACGCTCTGATCGGGTAAAGGCAGTAACACCCCGTACTGTCAATCTTGAGCTGGCGTATTTCCGCGCCATGTTCAACGAACTGAAAAGACTGGATGACTGGAGTGCGCCCAATCCACTCGAAAACGTCCGGGAATTCAAAATTGATGAGGCAGAGCTGGCCTGGCTAACAGTCGAAGAAGTCAAGCAACTGCTGGCAGAGTGTGAGAAAAGCAAAGCGGTAGATTTAGTAACCATCGTCAAAATATGCCTTGCAACTGGGGCACGATGGGGCGAGGCCGAATCACTGACAGGCAAGCAAATCAGCCCTGGCAAAATCACCTATATCAAAACCAAGGGCAAGAAAAACCGCGCCGTTCCAATAAGTGATGAACTTTACGAAATACTCCCAAAAGTAAGAACTTCTAAACCAGTCTTTACGGGGTGTTATTCTGCGTTTCGCGGGGCTATTAAGCGAGCAGGGATTGAACTACCTGACGGGCAGCTGTCACACGTTCTACGCCACACATTTGCAAGCCACTTTATGATGCGCGGGGGCAACATTCTTGTACTGCAGCGTATCCTTGGACACACTGATATTAAGGTGACGATGCGCTACGCACATTTTGCCCCAGATCATCTAACAGAAGCCGTGGAGTTAAACCCCTTAAATCTGATTTGATGGCAGCAAAATGGCAGCAAACCTATTCACTATCCTTTCATATTCTCCATTATTCGACGGCGCAAGGCATTGAAATTAAAGTAACTTATTGTTTTTTAAGGTTTAAGTTTGGGACTCATAATCGCTTGGTCGCTGGTTCAAGTCCAGCAGGGGCCACCAAATTTTAGCTTTAAAATCATACAATTAAGCCACTCTAAAGAGTGGCTTTTTTGTTTCTGACAGAGCTCGCCCCATACCGCTATTTACGATGCCAATAGGCTGCCGCACGTACCAGGTGTGGATCAAACCCCTTTTCAAAGCACTGACTTAAACGTTTTACCGTTTTGCCTTCGCCAGTAATCCAGATGAAATAGTCTGATTCTGGTATTGTCAGCTGCGACAGGCGCGTTTGTATTGCCTGTTCATCGCCGCCAACAACATATTCCACAGTAATATCCGTCAAATGGGCGAGATAATCGCGATATTCGGCATCCTGAATGCTCACCAGCGCGGTTACCGCAGGGCGCGCAGGCAGACGACTAAGCGATTCCAGACGACGACGCAGCGCAGGCATACCGGACTCATCGCAGACATAAACCTGACAGGCATAATCCTCCGGCACCACCAGCGAACCGCGCGGCCCGCCGATCGTCAGTGTATCGCCTTCACGGGCTTCCATTGCCCAACGGCTGGCTACGCCGCCATCGTGGATAAAGAAATCCAGCGCCAGCTCGCGACGCGCCTCATCATACAGCGGCGTGTAATCCCTGGAGACCGGACGAACGCCCTCCCCCCAGATAATACCTTCCTCAGTGACTGTCGGAGGCGTAAAGCGACAGCCTGGCTCAGGGAAAAAAACTTTCGTGTGATCGTCAAAGCCCAGGGAGGTAAAGCCGTCCAGCGCCTCGCCGCCAAGTACGATCCGCTGAAATCCTGCGCTAATACGTTCTACCCGTAGAACGGTCAGCTCGCGAAAACGCAGTTCATTACGAACACGCTGTGGATAGCGTGCGGATGATGTCGTCATTTTTTGCCTTCGTGAAGTAATACGATATATCTAAACTAAAGTTGTAAATGATAATGATTGTTAATCAGTAAAAATGCAACTGTTTTTTGATAGTGTTCTGGTAACGCGTCGCTAACTATAACCTTAGAATAAAACTTTATAAATTAATATATTATAGCAACAATCGCTTTTACTCTTGCTAAAAAGCATCATTTAGATATAAATTAGATATATCTAAATAAGCAGGAGACAATGATGCAAAATCAACATGAAGGGTGTTGCAAAAACCGGGATCATAAGCACGATGGTTGCTGCAAAGATCGAGAACATCAGCATGAAGGCTGCCATAGCGCGCATCAGCATGAGAACGCCAGTTGCGGCGGCGAACACCGTCACGGACACGGCTGTGGTCGTCATGGACAGGGCGGTGGTCGACGCCAGCGATTTTTTGGCCACGGGGAACTTCGGCTGGTCATTCTTGATATCCTGACCCGGGACGCCAGCCACGGCTATGAACTGATTAAAGCGATAGAAAACCTGACGGGGGGCGGCTATACGCCAAGCGCTGGCGTGATCTACCCTACGCTGGATTTTTTACAGGATCAGCAATTTATCACGATTAGCGACGAAGAAGGCGGGCGGAAAAAAATCGCGATTACCGCGAACGGCGCGCAATGGCTTGATGAAAATCGCGAACACCTGACGCATATTCAGGCGCGGCTAAAAGCCCGTTGTGTGGGCATGGAGTTACGTAAAAATCCGCAGATGAAGCGGGCGCTGGATAACTTCAAGGCCGTGCTGGATCTGCGGATAAACCACAGCGATATCAACGACGCGCAAATCAAACGCATTATCGGCGTGATTGATCGCGCGGCGCTGGAAATCGCCGAACTGGATTAAGCGGGCTGCGTGTCCTCTTCGCGGACGCGGAACACGTTAACCAGCTCTTTTAAATGTAACGCCTGTTCGTTCAGCGACGCTGCGGCGGCAACAGACTCTTCCACAAGGCAGGAGTTTTGTTGCGTGGCGGCGTCAATCAGGCCAATCGCGCTGTTAATCTGCGAAATACCGTCAGTTTGCTCACGGCTGGCCTGCCCAATCTCACGTAATATCACATCCATCTCTTCGACGTTATCCACCATGCCATTAATCAGGGCGCTGGCTTTCTCCACCAGGTGCATCCCTTCCTGAGTCTGACTGGTTGAATCTTCAATCAAATTACGGATTTCACTGGCTGACGAGGCGCTCTTTTGCGCCAACTGGCGAACCTCTCCGGCGACAACGGCAAAACCACGTCCATGTTCGCCCGCGCGCGCCGCTTCAACCGCCGCGTTCAGCGCCAGAATATTGGTCTGAAAGGCAATGGAATCAATGATATTGATGATATCCGACATACGATTTGCCGTGTCGTTAATGACGCGCATTTTCTGCGTCACTTGATTCATCATCTCCCCATTGTTTTTCACCACGCTGGCGGCGCCGGCAGAGAGTTTGGTCGCTTCACTGGTATGGTCAGCCGTATTTTTAACCGTGGCGGTAATCTGTTCCATCGACGCCGCCGTTTCTTCAACCGAGCTGGCCTGCTCTTCCGTACGCGCCGCCAAATCCTGGTTACCGGCGACAATTTGCGCCGCCGCCGTGGAGATACTCTCCGAACCGTTTTGCACTTCCTGTACGATATCCAGCAGACGCGTTTTCATCGCCATTAATGCTTGCAGTAGTACGCCTGTTTCATCTTTATAGTCGGTGGTGATATGACGAGTCAGATCGCCATCGGCGATCGCCTCGGCAAAGCGTACCGCGTCATCAAGCGGTCGGGTAATAGAACGCACAATATACCATCCCATTACGCCTCCGGCGGCGATGCTTATCAGCGCCAAAGTGATTAACAGCGTCCGATTATTTTTAAAATCCTCTTTGACCTGCACGCTCGCTTCATGCATCTGCGCGTCCTGAACAGCGATAAGTTCCTGGACTTTGTCCTTATAGACTTTTTGCACCTGCACCGTTCTGGTCATCATCTCCTGAATGGCCGCCTGACGATTATTGCTTTGAATATCTTTCAAAATACGGAATCTGGACTCCAGGTATTGCTGGCGCGCTTCACGGATCTCATTAATGATTTTCTGTGAATCCGCATCGTGACTATTTTCCCTGGAAAGCTCATCCAGTAGCGCCGAAATGCGCTGGCTTATCTCACTGAGTTCTTTCTGCGAGCTCTGGCTCCAGCGCCCCTCTTCATCCAGTAACATGAGCTGCTGCGCGATGATGAAATCATTAAAATTATCGATTAACAGATTGGCTTTTACCGTGGTGGGATAATCATTGGTAATAATGTCCTGCATACCCGTATTAGCCCGATCAAGGCTAAACAAAGACAGAGCGGAACTCACCACCATGAGAACAATGAATAAGCCAAAGGCCATAAATAATTTTGAACGTATTTTAATGTTATGCAAAAACATATTTTCTCCCTGGGATTGCATATCCTCATACAGGAAGATTTATCGGCAATAATGTTACTAACTTTATGATATTGATCGCTTTTTATTTCGGAACATTATTAGTAAGTAATTTTTATTGTTCACAGAAAGATGAACCAATAGTGACATAAATTGGCACCAATAATGAAAGAAATACGCTAAAAGGTTAACCATTTCTTATTTATTAACTGAGCTTATACCTATTAATAGGTAGGAAGAAAGAAGGAATAAATATCACATTATTTTTAACATCACAGGCCACTGATACTCTCTGTGATGGCAGGCACCGCCTTCTATCAGAGCGCATCCGCCCGGTAAGCTTGTTGCTACCGGGCGGATGTCATTACCGTTGCTACCTACAAATAAACTTAATGCAGTACCGTGACCGCATCCTCCAGCCGGCTGGCACGGTGTTTTACCATTGCGGAGACTTGTGCGCTCTCTTCCACCAGCACCGCATTTTTCTGGGTTATGCGGTTCAACTCGTCCACGGCGCGAGTCAGGCTGGAAAGCCCATCTGTCTGTTCCTGCGTCGACTGACTGATCCGTGCGATAAGCAGGGTGACATTTTGCACCTGGGCTACAATGTCATCCATGGTACGGCCTGCGGCGTGAACCTGCTCGGAGCCTGACTGCACCTTTGTTGCGCTGGCGTCAATTAATTTACGAATATCGTTCGCCGCGTTAGCGCTGCGGCTGGCAAGATGGCGTACCTCGCCAGCAACCACGGCAAACCCTTTCCCCTGCTCGCCCGCTCTCGCCGCTTCTACCGCCGCATTCAGCGCCAGGATATTCGTCTGAAAAGCGATATCGTTAATTAGCGTGGTGATCGTCCCGATACGTTGCGTACTGTGAGCGATATCATCCATCGTTTTAATCACCGTATCCATCGCCTCACCTCCCTGAGTCGCCGCGCTACTGGCCGCCATGGAAAGCTTATCCGCAGCGGAAGCCGTCTCGGAATTGAGCTTCACGGACTCCGCCATCTGGTTCATGGTCGTTACCGTTTCCTGAACATTCTCCACGGTCTGACGGGTGTGTTCGTTCAGATCATTGTTACCCTTCGCCAGCCTTTCACTGCCGTTTCTGACGCTGGAAACCTGACTTGATACGTCATTGATCAGCCAGCGGCACATCAAGCCAAGCTGCCCCACGGCCCTCAGCATCAGCCCCAACTCATCGCTGCGATTAAGATGTTGTACGCTGTTGCGTTCGCCGGTCGCCACTTTCAGCGCCTGCGTCGCCACATTTTCAATGGGACGCACAATTTGCCATTCCAATAGCGCCGTACCTGCCAGCATCGCCAACGCGCCCAACAACAACGCCTGCCATGAGGCATCCGTACCGAACAGCGCCAACGCCAGCATTACGGCCATTAGCCCCATAATACTACGCACTCGCCAGCGAACAGGCATAGCGGGCAGTTTGCCCAGCAAGCCCTGACGAACCACCAGGCCTTTATGAATACGTTTACTACACCGCCCTTCATTTAGCGCCTGATATAAAGGCTCGACGGCGGCAATCTCATCATCCGTGGCGCGGGTACGGATCGACATATATCCCGTCACACGCCCTTCACGTATCATCGGTACCGCGTTGGCCCGCACCCAATAATGGTCGCCGTTTTTACGCCGGTTTTTCACAATGCCGCTCCACGGTTCGCCCTGTTTTAGGGTGTACCACATATCTGCGAAGGCAGCTTTCGGCATATCCGGATGACGCACCAGATTATGTGGCTGCGCCAGTAACTCGTTTAACTGATAGCCGCTCACCTGGACAAAAGTGTCATTGGCGTGAGTGATATAGCTTTCCAGGTCGGTCGTAGACATCAGAGTGGTATCATCATCCAGCGGGGTATTTAGCTGGCTGACGTAGGGATGAGAAGACATGATAGCGTCCTGTGCAGGTTATCTGGATGTTAATTTTTCGCTCAGATGTTATTTCGGCGCTAATCTATTTATCTTTAGTTGTTAAAATTGCTCTGGATCGCAATTTGCGATTAATCCTTAATATTTGTACGATTTTCACCTCATCCTGCGCCTTATTTTCATTATGAAATTGTTTAGCATGGACAACCTTTTTCTTTAAAATCTGCCCTGGCTCACCTTTTTCTCACGCCACCGTTAACGCAACACACCGTAAACCATAAAACAAGATCTGCTCAAAATGCATCCAATTGTTAACACATAACATTAAATGTTGTGTAAATGTGATTATTCCTGGTGTTTATCCCGATTTTCACTATGGGCTTAGACCCCCGCTAATCCCTGCAATACTTAATTCAGTATCATGTGATACACGGCCCTCTGGAGCTCATTTTGAACAGGTTACCTTCCAGCGCATCGGCTTTGGCCTGTAGCGCGCACGCACTGAATCTCATCGAGAAGCGAACGCTAAACCATGAGGAAATGAAAGCACTAAACCGAGAGGTCATTGACTACTTTAAAGAGCATGTAAATCCAGGATTTCTGGAATACCGGAAATCTGTTACCGCCGGCGGGGATTACGGAGCCGTAGAGTGGCAAGCGGGCAGTTTGAATACGCTTGTCGACACCCAGGGGCAGGAGTTTATCGACTGTCTTGGGGGATTTGGCATCTTTAACGTGGGGCACCGTAATCCTGTTGTGGTATCCGCCGTCCAGAACCAACTCGCAAAACAACCTCTCCACAGCCAGGAGTTACTTGACCCCTTGCGGGCGATGCTGGCAAAAACGCTGGCGGCGCTGACACCGGGGAAACTCAAGTACAGCTTTTTCTGTAACAGCGGCACCGAATCCGTCGAAGCGGCGCTAAAACTGGCAAAAGCGTATCAGTCGCCGCGCGGCAAGTTTACCTTTATCGCCACCAGCGGCGCATTTCACGGCAAATCATTGGGCGCGCTCTCCGCCACGGCCAAATCCACCTTCCGCAGACCCTTTATGCCTTTACTGCCGGGCTTCCGCCATGTGCCGTTTGGCAATATCGACGCGATGAGCATGGCATTTAGCGAAGGCAAAAAAACGGGCGACGAGATAGCAGCCGTGATTCTGGAGCCTATTCAGGGTGAAGGCGGCGTGATCCTGCCGCCGCAGGGATACCTGACAGAGGTACGTAAGCTCTGTGATGAATTCGGCGCGCTGATGATTCTGGATGAAGTACAAACCGGCATGGGGCGTACCGGCAAGATGTTTGCCTGCGAGCACGAAAATGTGCAGCCTGATATTCTGTGTCTGGCGAAAGCCCTGGGCGGCGGCGTGATGCCGATTGGCGCCACCATCGCGACTGAAGAGGTGTTTTCGGTTCTGTTCGACAACCCCTTCCTGCATACCACCACTTTTGGCGGTAATCCGCTGGCTTGTGCTGCCGCGCTGGCGACCATTAACGTCCTGCTGGAGCAAAACCTCCCGGCCCAGGCGGAACAAAAAGGCGATACGCTCCTGGATGGTTTTCGACAACTTGCGCGTGAATATCCCAATCTGGTACACGATGCGCGCGGCAAAGGTATGTTGATGGCCATTGAATTTGTCGATAACGAAACGGGCTACCGTTTTGCCAGTGAGATGTTCCGTCAACGCGTGCTGGTCGCTGGTACGCTGAATAATGCGAAAACAATTCGTATTGAGCCACCGCTCACGCTAACCATTGAACTGTGCGAACAGGTATTGAAATCAGCGCGTAATGCGCTGGCGGCGATGCAGGTGAGCGTTGAAGAGGTTTAAAAACGATGCCGGATGGCGCTGTGCTTATCCGGCCTGTTTTCCCCGGGTCGCAGCCTCTTTTTTGAATCCCATCACAATCACCACATTCCCCTTTTCCCTTTTACCTCGCGACGGCTACAGTAGTAACTCATCCGACCACATAACAATAATTTTACATACTGGATACACTTATGAGCTACCCGTCGCTGTTCGCCCCGCTCGATCTGGGCTTTACTACTCTCAGAAACCGCGTGCTGATGGGATCGATGCACACGGGTCTGGAAGAACATCCTGATGGCGCCGAGCGCCTGGCGGCATTTTATGCCGAGCGCGCGCGACACGGCGTAGCGTTAATCGTCACCGGCGGTATTGCGCCCGTTCCCTCCGGGGTCGTGATGACCGGCGGCGCGATGCTGAACGATGCCAGCCAGTTAACGCCTCACCGCGTGGTGACCGATGCCGTACATGCGCAAGGCGGTAAAATCGCGCTGCAAATTCTGCACACCGGGCGTTACAGCTATCAGCCGCACCTGGTCGCGCCGTCGGCAATTCAGGCACCAATCAACCGCTTTATGCCGCATGAACTGACGCATGATGAAATCTTGCAGTTAATCGACGACTTCGCGCATTGCGCGCAACTGGCGCGGGAAGCAGGCTACGACGGCGTAGAGGTGATGGGATCAGAGGGCTATCTGATTAATGAATTTCTCACCCGGCGAACTAACCATCGCGATGACGAGTGGGGCGGCGACTATACCAGCCGTATGCGCTTCGCGGTTGAGGTAGTACGCGCGGTACGCCAGCGGGTAGGGAACGACTTTATTATTATCTATCGCCTGTCGATGCTCGATCTGGTGGAAAATGGCGGCACGTTCGACGAAACGGTACAACTGGCGCAAGCCATTGAAGCCGCAGGTGCAAGCCTAATTAATACCGGCATTGGCTGGCATGAGGCGCGAATCCCGACCATCGCCACGCCAGTACCGCGTGGCGCCTTTAGCTGGGTGACGCGGAAACTCAAAGGTCATGTGTCGGTTCCGCTGATCGCGACCAATCGCATTAACGATCCGCAGGTCGCCGAGACGATCCTGACGCGCGGCGATGCCGATATGGTGTCGATGGCGCGTCCCTTCCTTGCCGATGCCGAATTCCTGACTAAAGCGCAATCCGGACGCGCAGATGAGATCAACACCTGTATCGGCTGTAATCAGGCCTGTCTGGATCGGATCTTCATCGGCAAAGTGACCTCCTGTCTGGTGAACCCACGCGCCTGTCACGAAACCCACATGCCGATAACGCCGGCCATACGCAAAAAGAATCTGGCCGTTGTCGGCGCAGGCCCGGCGGGGCTGGCTTTCGCGATTAACGCCGCGTCGCGCGGCCATCATGTCACGCTGTTTGACGCCCAGAGTGAAATTGGCGGTCAGTTCACTATCGCCAGGCAGATCCCGGGTAAAGAGGAGTTTTACGAAACGATGCGCTACTACCGTCGAATGATCGATATTACTGGCGTTACGCTGAAACTGAACCAACGGGTGAACGCAGAGGATCTTCAGCCGTTTGACGAAGCGATCCTCGCCTGCGGAATAGTACCGCGCCGCCCGCCGATAGACGGTATCGATCATCCAAAAGCATTGACCTACCTGGAGGTATTGCGCGATAAAGCGCCGGTTGGTAAACGAGTGGCGATCATCGGCTGCGGCGGGATCGGTTTTGACACGGCCATGTATCTGAGCCAGCACGGCGAATCCACCAGCCAAAATATTGCTGAATTTTGTACGGAATGGGGAATTGATACCAGCCTGCAGCAGGCAGGCGGTCTGCGCCCGGAAGGCCCACGCCTGGCACGTAGTCCACGGCAAATCGTCATGCTGCAACGCAAAGCCAGCAAGCCGGGCGAAGGATTAGGTAAAACCACCGGCTGGATCCATCGCGCGACGTTACTGGCGCGCGGCGTGAAGATGATCCCGGCAGTCAGTTACCAGAAGATCGACGACGACGGATTACATCTCTTGATCGGCGGCGAACCGCAGTTGCTGGAAGTGGATCATGTGGTGATCTGCGCCGGACAAGAACCTCGCCGCGAGCTGGCGGACCCGTTACGCGCCGCAGGTAAAACGGTACATCTTATCGGCGGATGCGATGTCGCGATGGAGCTGGATGCCCGACGGGCGATTGCCCAGGGCACCCGACTGGCGCTGGAGATTTAACGACTTTACCTGATGGCGCTGCGCTTATCGGGCTTACGCTGTCATACCGGTTTTATAGGCCGGTATGACGCTTGAGAGCCTTATCGACGGCGTCCCTGCTTCACCGCTTTCAAAATGACAAATTTATTGTTGGTTGCTATCGTCGCGCAATTACCGAAAATCTTCTTCAGCTTGTGGAAATAGTCCAGATGACGGTTCGCCACAATATACAGTTCGCCGTTGATTTTCAGGCAGCGGCGGGCGTGATGGAACATCTCCCAGGCGATATTATCCGTCAGCGCATGTTTCTGGTGGAACGGCGGGTTGCAGAACACAGCGTTAAAACGGAACGGCTCCACGCCGGAGAGCGCATTGTTGATCATAAATTCGCAGCGTTCGAACGCTTCCGGCAGGTTCGTTTCTACATTCAAACGGCTGGAATCTACCGCCATCGGCGATTCATCGACAAATACCACGTTCGCCTGCGGATTTTTCGCCAGTAAGCTCAGGCCAATCACCCCATTGCCGCAGCCGAGATCGACAATCTCCCCGTCGAGGTTTTCCGGCAAATGCTGCATAAAGAAGCGCGCGCCGATATCCAATCCGGTACGAGAAAACACATTCGCGTGGTTGTGAATCGTCCAGCCTGTATCTTCCAGTTTCCAGCTTAGCGTTTGCGGCGCGTCGGCCAGTTGCGGATGACTGAAGGTACAGTTAATCAGGCGCGCTTTCTTCCACGCCAGCGTCGTCGTGGTTGGGCCCAGCACTTTTTCAAACAGTTCCAGCGTAGAGGTATGAATATCACGCGCTTTCGCGCCGGCGATAATACGCGTTTGCGCCGTAACGACCTTACGCAAAGCGCGTAACTGCTGTTCCAGCAACGCCAGCGTTTTCGGTACTTTAATCAATACCACGCCCGGCGCCTGCGGGTAGTCAGCGATACTGTCGAGAAACGTTACGCTGGACTCCGCGATGCCGTTATGGCGTAAATTCTCTCGCGTACCCAGTTCGCTTAAATACGAATCGCCAATACTGTATGGCGAATGCTCCGCCAGCGCACAGCTTAGCGCGCCAAACGTATCATTCAGGATCAGCACCGGGCCGCGAATTTCCGTCTCATCCAACTGTTGCAGCAGATACTCATCGGCCGCCTCCCACGCCAGAAGCGGGTTAACATCATCCGTTTGCGGAAAACGTTTCAGCGTCAGTGAACGGAAACCGTCGTCTACGTGGCTCATTAGGCCTCCTGAATGGTAAAATTGCGGCGTTATCCCTGAAAAGGGTGCGTGAGTATACACTTTTTATCAGCAACATGGAGCTTTGATGACCTCACTAACTTACCTTCAGGGGTATCCGGAACATCTCCTTGCCCAGGTGCGCGCCTTAATCGCCGAGCAGCGCCTGGGAGCAGTGCTGGAAAAACGTTATCCCGGCGCGCATGATTACGCCACTGACAAAGCGCTATATCACTATACTCAGGAACTGAAAAGTCAGTTTCTGCGCAATGCGCCGCCCATTAATAAAGTGATGTATGACAGCAAGATCCATGTGCTGAAAAATGCGCTGGGACTGCATACCGCTGTCTCGCGCGTTCAGGGCGGCAAGCTCAAGGCAAAGGCGGAGATCCGCGTCGCCACCGTGTTTCGTAACGCCCCGGAGCCATTCTTACGGATGATTGTGGTTCACGAGCTGGCGCACCTGAAAGAGAAAGATCATAACAAAGCGTTTTATCAGCTCTGCTGCCATATGGAGCCGCAGTACCATCAACTGGAGTTTGATACGCGACTGTGGCTGACGCATCAGGCGCTGTCGGCACAATAAATTCTGAAAATGCCCCTTCCCCCGTATCTTTTTAACGGCGTGGGCATAAAATCGGCGCGTTCACATTTCGCTCATTGCCTGCCGCCACGTCAAGGATGACGATCTGTAGAGGGTATTTTTTATCCACCGCCAACGGAACCGCGCAACAACCATGCTCTCACAATGTGCCCGTTTTATCCGCCGCCTCTGTTTTACACGCCGGGCGTTAACAGTGGCGTGTTTTCTGCTTGTCGCAGCAGGCGTCGCGCTTTTCTATTCCAACTGGCTTATCGTCAACGCCTCGCAGCATCTGACATGGAATGACATTCAGACCGTTCCCGCCCGCAACGTCGGGCTGGTGTTAGGCGCTAAACCCGGCAATCGGTATTTTACCCGGCGGATTAATACTGCCGCCGCGTTGTATCACGCCGGTAAAGTGAAGTGGCTGTTAGTCAGCGGCGATAACGGCAAAAAAGAGTACGATGAACCTTCGGCGATGCAGCAGGCGCTGATAGCGAAAGGTGTGCCGGAAGCGGCCATTTTTTGTGATTATGCCGGATTCTCCACGCTGGACTCCGTGGTTCGCGCCCGGAAAGTGTTTGGCGAAAGCCGCATTACGATTATCTCGCAAGCATTCCATAATCAACGGGCGATCTGGCTAGCGCAACAATATGGCATTGACGCTATCGGCGTTAACGCGCCGGATCTGAATAAAAGGCACGGAACCTACACACGACTTCGGGAAAAGCTGGCGCGGGTTAGCGCGGTGCTGGATGCCAAAATTTTGCACCGTCAGCCTAAATATCTGGGCGCTGGCGTCACTATTGGGGCTGATAGCGCACACGGGTGCCCTTCTCGCCAGTAAAATGCCAGAGTGCGTCGCAGCGCACTGGCAAGGGCGGAAAGGCGTGCTACATTGACGAAAAATCCCTTTCTGGAGTCCGCTGACGTTTATGATACGTTTCGCTGTAATTGGGACTAACTGGATCACGCGCCAGTTTGTCGACGCCGCCCATGAAACCGGCAAATTCAGGCTCGCCGCCGTTTACTCCCGTAGTCTTGAACAGGCGCAGTCTTTCGCAAATGATTATCCCGTCGAGCATCTGTTTACCTCGCTGGAAGCGATGGCGCAAAGCGACGCGATAGAGGCGGTTTATATCGCCAGCCCGAATTCCTTGCATTTCTCCCAGACGCAGCGCTTTTTGCAGCATAAAAAGCATGTCATGTGCGAAAAGCCGCTGGCTTCTAACCTGGCGGAGGTTGATGCCGCTATCGCCTGCGCGCGCGATAACCAGCGGGTACTGTTTGAAGCCTTTAAAACCGCCTGCCTGCCCAATTTCCTGCTGCTGCGGGAATCGTTGCCGAAAATCGGCAGAATGCATAAAGCATTCCTAAATTACTGCCAGTACTCTTCACGTTATCAGCGCTATCTGAACGGTGAAAATCCGAATACGTTTAATCCGGCCTTCTCCAATGGTTCGATTATGGATATCGGGTATTACTGTCTGGCGTCGGCGATCGCGCTATGGGGCGAGCCGCGCAGCGTTCAGGCGTCAGCGAATTTGTTGGAAAGCGGAGTAGATGCGCACGGCGTCGTGGTTATGGATTACGGCGATTTTAGCGTCACGCTACAGCATTCCAAAGTCAGCGACTCGGTACTGGCCAGTGAAATTCAGGGCGAGAGGGGATCGCTGGTCATTGAAAAGCTGTCGGAATGCCAGAAAGTGTGTTTTGCGCCGCGCGGCGCGCTGATGCAGGATCTGACCCAGCCTCAGCATATTAATACCATGCTGTATGAAGCCGGGGCGTTTGCCCAGCTTATTGAAAACCATGCCGTGGAACATCCGGGGTTGTCGCTAAGTCGCGCCACGGCAAAATGGCTGACAGAAATACGCCGTCAAACCGGGGTCATCTTCCCGGCGGACGATCTGACCCATCCCCTTACTGCGTAAAATTATGTAAATTATATGTTACAGGTCATTGACTCTACGCGTGGCCTGTCATACTTTGTTACGCGCAAAGGGGAGTAACTTCATTGTCGGTCGATCGTCATTACGATGTGTGCAAAACCACATCCGGTCACCGGGCAGCCATAAAGGAATGCGTCAGCGTATTCCTTTATTGTTGTAAGTGAGACCTTGCCGAATGGCAAGGTCTATGCATAAAAGCAGCGGCTAATGCCATTCGGCGTTAGCCGTTTTTTTTTGCATGGGGAGAAATAATGAATACTGTTGGTACGCCATTATTATGGGGTGGATTCGCGGTTGTTGTGGTGATAATGCTATCCATCGACCTGTTGTTGCAGGGACGCCGTGGCGCACATGCGATGTCGATGAAACAAGCAGCAGGATGGTCAATCCTATGGGTAACGCTCTCGCTACTGTTTAACGCCGCTTTCTGGTGGTATCTGGCTGAAACGCAAGGGCGCGAAGTTGCTGACCCGCAGGCATTGGCGTTCCTTACCGGCTATCTGATTGAAAAGTCGCTGGCCGTAGATAACGTCTTTGTCTGGCTGATGCTGTTTAGCTATTTCTCCGTCCCTCCGGCTCTGCAACGCCGGGTGCTGGTGTATGGGGTTCTTGGCGCGATCGTGTTGCGTACTATCATGATTTTCGCCGGTACCTGGCTTATCACTCAGTTCGAATGGCTGCTGTATGTGTTCGGTGCCTTCCTGCTGTTTACCGGCGTAAAAATGGCGCTGGCGAAGGAAGACGAATCCGGCATTGGCGAAAAACCGATGGTGCGTTGGCTGCGCGGGCATCTGCGCATGACTGATACGATCGAGAACGAGCACTTTTTCGTACGTAAAAACGGCCTGCTGTATGCCACGCCGCTGCTGCTGGTGCTGATTATGGTTGAGTTCAGCGATGTGATCTTCGCCGTTGACAGTATTCCGGCGATCTTTGCGGTCACCACCGACCCGTTCATCGTACTGACCTCTAACCTGTTTGCCATCTTAGGACTGCGCGCGATGTACTTCCTGCTGTCCGGCGTGGCGGAACGCTTCTCGATGCTGAAATATGGTCTGGCGGTCATTCTGGTCTTTATCGGCATTAAGATGCTGATCGTCGACTTCTACCATATTCCTATCGCGATTTCGCTGGGCGTAGTGTTTGGCATTCTGACCATTACGCTGGTGATTAACGCCTGGGTTAACCATCAGCGCGATAAGAAACTACGAGCGCAATAATCTTTTATCGGGGTAAACCTGCCCCGTCAAAAACGCCCGGCAGCGCACACCTGTCGGGCGTTTTTGTTTAACATGTCACAATACTGTTAATATAAAGTTATAAAACATGATCACAGCAAAAAATCCAGGATATTTCGCTTCCCGAACCTTCAACTTTCCTTATACTCAACCAGGCAAACACTTTGTTACATCCTGAAAGATGCGCCGTAAGAGCGTGCAGGGGATGACCAGCAACACAATACAAGGAACATGAAATGGCTACGCAACGAGCATCAGGGCTACTGCAGCGTTTAGCGCAAGGCAGTCTGGTTAAACAAATTTTAGTGGGTCTGGTACTGGGGATTTTACTGGCATGGATTTCTAAGCCTGCGGCAGAAGCGGTTGGCTTGCTTGGCACCCTGTTCGTCGGCGCCTTAAAAGCAGTCGCCCCCGTTCTGGTGCTGATGCTGGTAATGGCCTCGATCGCCAACCACCAGCACGGTCAAAAAACCAATATTCGCCCTATTCTCTTCCTTTACCTGCTAGGCACCTTTTCAGCCGCGCTGGCGGCCGTTGTGTTCAGCTTCGCCTTCCCTTCAACGCTGCATCTGTCCAGTAGCGCCCAGGATATCGTGCCGCCGTCCGGCATTGTAGAAGTCTTGCGCGGTCTGCTGATGAGTATGCTGTCGAACCCCATCGACGCGCTGCTGAACGCTAACTATATCGGGATTCTGGTATGGGCCGTCGGTCTGGGATTTGCCCTGCGTCATGGTAATGAAACCACCAAAAACCTCGTGAACGATATGTCTAACGCCGTGACCTTTATGGTGAAACTGGTGATCCGTTTCGCGCCAGTCGGTATTTTTGGTCTGGTTTCATCAACGCTTGCAACCACCGGCTTCTCCACCCTGTGGGGCTATGCGCACCTGCTGGTCGTCTTGATTGGCTGTATGCTGCTGGTCGCGCTGGTGGTCAACCCGCTGTTGGTATTCTGGAAAATTCGTCGTAACCCTTATCCGCTGGTGTTCGCCTGCCTGCGTGAAAGCGGCGTTTATGCCTTCTTTACCCGCAGCTCTGCCGCCAATATTCCAGTGAATATGGCGCTGTGCGAAAAGCTGAATCTGGACAGGGATACTTACTCCGTTTCCATTCCGCTGGGCGCCACCATCAATATGGCCGGCGCGGCAATTACCATTACGGTTCTGACGTTGGCGGCAGTTCATACGTTAGGCGTCCCGGTGGATCTGCCTACAGCGCTGCTGCTGAGCGTGGTGGCCTCGCTGTGTGCTTGCGGCGCCTCCGGCGTGGCAGGCGGTTCATTGCTGCTGATCCCGCTGGCGTGCAACATGTTTGGCATCCCGAACGATATCGCGATGCAGGTAGTAGCGGTCGGCTTTATTATCGGCGTATTGCAGGATTCGTGTGAAACGGCGCTGAACTCATCTACCGATGTTCTGTTCACTGCGGCAGCCTGCCAGGCAGAGGACGAACGTCTGGCGAATAACGCCTTGCGTAGCTAAGTGATTATTGATGCCGGATGGCGTATGCCATCCGGCGTAACGATAGATCTGAATCTCCCAATCCGTAGGCTGTGACGTAAAGCGAATTTATATCCACACGCGTAACGTTATATGTAGATGGCGTCTGCCGCGGCGCTCGGTCAGCGTAAAGTATAAAGTGTCAGCCTGTGTAAATCCTCTCGCCACCCTCCCTTGCGATAAGCAAAATCAAAGCTCAACGACGCGTAATTTCTATAACGGACTTCGTTGACCTTTGTTACAATTAGATGCATTTTGAATTTTTGTGTGTTAGTGCTTGCTTACTTCACAACTTAACAAGGAATAGTTCAGGCCGCGAATTTGCCGTTTCCGCAACGCTGATAAAAACTCCAACTCTGTTGCGGCAGTGCAAACCTCAGATCACCGGCGTGACGTTAACCGATTCTCCAGGAATACTGAATGGAACTACTGACTCAATTGCTGAATGCCCTGTGGGCTCAGGACTTTGAAACACTGGCCAATCCTTCCATGATTGGCATGTTATATTTTGTGTTATTTATGATTTTGTTTCTGGAAAATGGGCTGCTCCCTGCCGCCTTTTTGCCTGGCGACAGCCTGTTGATCTTGGTCGGCGTGCTGATCGCCAAAGGCGCGATGGGTTTTCCACAAACCATTTTGCTGCTTACCGTCGCGGCCAGCCTGGGTTGCTGGGTGAGCTATATTCAGGGCCGCTGGCTGGGGAATACCCGCACCGTGCAAAACTGGCTCTCTCATCTCCCCGCACATTATCACCAACGCGCCCATCACCTTTTCCATAAACACGGCCTGTCGGCATTATTGATAGGCCGTTTTATCGCGTTTGTCAGAACGCTGCTGCCCACCATTGCCGGCATATCCGGCCTGAATAACGCGCGCTTTCAGTTTTTCAACTGGATGAGCGGCTTGTTGTGGGTGCTTATCCTGACGTCGCTGGGCTATCTGCTGGGCAAAACGCCCGTCTTTATGAAGTATGAAGATCAGTTAATGTCATGCCTGATGCTGCTGCCCGTAGTGCTGCTCTTTTTTGGCCTGGCGGGTTCACTGGTCATGCTGTGGAAAAAGAAGTATGGGAGCCGGGGATAACTTATGCTTAAACCACGCATAACTGCCCGACAACTCATTTGGATCAGCGCTTTTCTACTGATGCTGACCATACTCATGATGGCGTGGTCAACGCTGCGTCAGCAAGAGTCGACGCTGGCCATTCGCGCGGTTAACCAGGGCGCCAGTATGCCAGACGGCTTCTCAGTTCTGCATCATCTGGATGCGAACGGCATTCATTTTAAAAGCATTACGCCTAAAAATGACATGTTGCTCATTACCTTCGATTCCCCTGCGCAAAGCGCCGCAGCAAAAACAGTGCTTGATCAAACGCTGCCACACGGTTATGTCGTCGCTCAGCAGGACGATGACAACGAAACGGTACAGTGGCTGTCCCGCTTACGGGAAAGCTCACACCGCTTTGGCTAATCTCCAGGAATCCGAATCATATCACTCACTTTGGTGATTTCATTGTTTAATGACTATGATTAATAAAGCGGTGTTTAACCCACCGCGTTATTATCGGGATCACCGCCCCGGA
This sequence comes from Salmonella sp. 32031103-2018-00083-FB-01-SM-01, assembly GCF_017571995.1. Classification (NCBI taxonomy): domain Bacteria; kingdom Pseudomonadati; phylum Pseudomonadota; class Gammaproteobacteria; order Enterobacterales; family Enterobacteriaceae; genus Salmonella; species Salmonella sp. 32031103-2018-00083-FB-01-SM-01. The sequence goes on along the minus strand of NZ_JAGEQL010000007.1, from coordinate 119,077 downwards.
CAACGGGTCCGAACATAAGGGAAAGTTCAGGAATGAAATACCGCATCGCTTTGGCTATCACACTTTTTACGCTTAGCGCCGGTAGCTACGCTAATTCGCTTTGTCAGGAAAAAGAGCAGGATATACAAAAGGAAATTAGCTACGCTGAAAAGCACAACAATCAGCGCCGTATTGAGGGTCTGAACAAGGCGCTCAGCGAAGTACGCGCCAATTGTACTGACAGCAAGCTGCGCGCCGAGCATCAGAAAAAGATCGCTGAGCAAAAAGAAGAGGTAGCCGAACGCCAACGTGATTTAGCCGAGGCAAAAGCAAAAGGCGATGCGGATAAAATAGACAAACGTGAACGTAAGCTGGCCGAGGCTCAGGATGAGCTAAAAAAACTTGAGGCCAGAGACTACTAAATTAACGCCGAATGTAAATACTCACTCACCTGGAGAAAACTATGTCGAAAGATAACACTACGGAACATCTGCGCGCTGAGTTGAAATCCCTGACCGATACGCTTGAAGAAGTGCTGAGCTCTTCGGGCGAAAAGTCGAAAGAAGAGTTGAGTAAGATTCGTAGCAAAGCCGAGCGCGCGCTGAAAGAGAGCCGTTACCGCCTGGGCGAAACGGGTGATGTGATTGCCAAACAGACTCGCGTCGCCGCCGCCCGCGCCGATGATTATGTGCGCGAAAATCCCTGGACAGGCGTAGGCATTGGCGCCGCTGTCGGTCTGGTGTTGGGCGTACTGCTGACGCGTCGTTAATTATGGCGGACTCTCGACAGGCACAAGGACCAGGCAAAAGCGTACTGGGTATCGGGCAGCGGATTGTCACCATTATCGTTGAGATGGTGGAAACCCGGCTGCGACTGGCGGTAGTAGAACTGGAAGAAGAGAAGGCGAACCTCTTTCAGCTTTTGCTGATGGTAGGTCTTACCATGCTCTTCGCGGCGTTTGGCTTAATGAGCCTGATGGTTCTGGTCATCTGGGCTATCGATCCTCAGTACCGTTTGAACGCGATGATCGCTACCACAGTTGTGCTGTTAGTGCTTGCGCTAATCGGCGGCATCTGGACTTTGCGCAAAGCGCGTCAGTCCACGCTATTGCGCCATACGCGGCACGAACTGGCTAACGATCGGCAAATTCTGGAGGACGATCAGTCGTGAGCAGCAAAGGCGAACGCGAAAAACGTAAAGCGCTGCTTCTCAGTCAGATCCAGCAGCAACGGCTGGATCTGTCCGCCAGCCGTCGCGACTGGCTGGAGACCACCGGCGCGTACGATCGCGGCTGGAATACGGTGTTAAGCCTGCGCTCCTGGGCGCTGGTCGGTAGCAGCGTAATGGCCATCTGGACCATCCGTCATCCTAATATGTTGGTACGCTGGGCGAAACGCGGCCTGGGTATCTGGAGCGCCTGGCGCCTGGTAAAAACTACCCTCCGTCAACAACAGCTCCGCGGTTAATATCTTTTCTTTTATAGCATCGCGCCATCAGGTTATCGCCCGATTACCCCTGGTGGCGCGATACTTTTATGCATATCGTCTCTTTACCAATCACTCAAATTTTTTGAAAAAATTTGGCAATTTTCCTTGCTAACAATTCCTTTACGCCACGTTTATGATTCTCTCCAGCGATAACAATGACGCGACAAACCGCGCCATTGCTCATGAAAATAGCAGCAGCCGCCGAATCGGCCTCCTGGAGAATAAAATGAAAAAATTAGAAGATGTTGGTGTACTGATAGCGCGTATTTTAATGCCAGTTCTGTTTATTACCGCAGGATGGGGAAAAATTAGCGGCTATGCGGGCACACAACAGTATATGGAAGCGATGGGCGTACCAGGATTCCTGCTGCCGCTCACCATACTGCTTGAGTTCGGCGGCGGTCTGGCGATTCTGCTGGGGTTCCTCACCCGCACCACTGCGCTTTTTACCGCTGGTTTTACGTTGCTGACGGCATTGATCTTCCATAGCAATTTTGCAGAAGGTGTAAACTCGCTGATGTTTATGAAAAACCTGACCATTGCCGGCGGATTCTTATTACTGGCGTTAACCGGGCCTGGCGCGTTCAGCCTTGACCGTCTGCTGAATAAAAAGTGGTAAGCAATCTATACTCAATTAAAAAAGCGAGGGATAGCGCCTCGCTTTTGTCATCTGAAGGAGAGAGACATGGGACAACTGATCGATGGCGTCTGGCACGACACCTGGTATGACACCAAATCTTCCGGGGGGAAATTTCAGCGTTCAGCGTCGGCTTTCCGCAACTGGCTTACCGCTGACGGCGCGCCCGGACCTTCCGGCGAAGGCGGATTCGCCGCAGAAAAAGATCGTTACCATCTGTACGTTTCCCTTGCCTGCCCCTGGGCGCATCGCACGCTCATTTTCCGTAAACTGAAAGGTCTGGAGCCGTTTATTCCGGTTTCCGTCGTGAATCCATTGATGCTGGAAAACGGCTGGACGTTTGATGATACTTTTCCGGCGGCCACCGGCGATACCCTCTATCAGCATGAATTTCTCTACCAGTTGTATCTGCACGCCGATCCACACTACAGCGGCCGCGTCACCGTACCGGTCTTATGGGATAAAAAAAATCATACTATCGTCAGCAACGAGTCCGCCGAAATCATTCGTATGTTTAACTCCGCCTTTGATGGACTGGGCGCTAAAGCCGGGGATTACTATCCCCCCGCGCTGCAAAGCAAAATTGACGAGTTAAACGGCTGGATTTATGACAACGTTAATAACGGCGTTTATAAAGCAGGCTTCGCCACCAGCCAGCAAGCGTATGATGAAGCGGTAGAAAAGGTGTTTACTGCGCTGGCGCGCCTGGAGCAGATTCTCGGACAGCACCGCTATCTGACGGGCGACCAGTTGACCGAGGCGGATATCCGCTTATGGACGACCCTGGTACGCTTTGATCCGGTTTACGCGACTCATTTCAAATGCGACAAATACCGAATCAGCGACTACCTGAATCTGTACGGTTTCCTGCGCGATATCTATCAAATACCGGGCATTGCTGAAACCGTTAATATGGACCATATTCGTCACCACTATTTCCGTAGCCATAAAACGATTAACCCCACGGGTATCATTTCTATCGGACCGTGGCAGGATCTGCTCGAACCTCACGGGCGCGACGTGCGCTTTGGCTAACTTCAGGCGTCCTCCGGGACGCCTTATTAATAAATACCACAAATATTTACCAACATTTCATTCGCAGCTATTCTTAGTTTGATTACTTTAAAAACAAGTGATTGAACCATTATTGAGGCGAAAATGGATTGGTATTTAAAGGTTTTAAAAAATTATCTGGGATTTGGCGGCCGCGCGCGACGCAAAGAGTACTGGATGTTTATTCTGGTCAATATCATCTTTACCTTTGTGTTGGGCCTGCTGGACGCCATGCTTGGCTGGCAACGCGCCGGGGGTGAAGGCGTTCTGACCACCATTTACGGCGTTCTGATCTTTTTACCGTGGTGGGCCGTGCAGTTCCGTCGTCTGCATGACACTGACCGCTCCGCATGGTGGCTACTGTTGCTACTTATCCCCATTATCGGCTGGCTTATCATCATCGCGTTCAACTGCCAGAATGGTACGCCAGGCGACAACCGCTTCGGCCCCGACCCGAAACGTTTTTCCTGATGGCAGCGCGGCGCCGCTTTTAAAGCGCCGCGCGCTATTTATTTTCCGGCGAATAGCTTAGGTATTTCCCGCAGGCACCAGGCTTTTGCCTCCCCCATACTGTCGCGCCGCCAGGCCATAATAATATCGATTTCGCTGGTCGATTCCGGGCTGACCACGCGTAGCCGCCCTTCGGCAATATCCTGTTCCACCATCGAATATGGCATGGTCGCGACGCCAAGCCCGGCCAGCAGCGCCTGACGTTTATCTTCAATCGTGCTTACCGTCAGACGTGGCTGCTTATCCAGCAGTTGCACCGTTAATACCGGCCGCTCGCGCGCGGTATCCGCTACCGCTACGCCGCGGTATTTAACCCGCGTCACTTCCGAAAGCGGCTCCGGCTCCTGATGAATAGGGTGGTCAGGCGCGGCGACATACACATTCATTAACGTATACAACTTACGGGAGTTAATTTCCGACGACGATCGAAAATGCATATCCGGGGCGATAACGATATCCGCCCGTCCCTGCTCAAGCCGCTCCCATGCGCCAGCCAGTACTTCGGTAATCAATGAAAGCTGCGTATTGGCTTTAGCGGCCAGCCGGTCGATCAGCGGAAAAAAAGCAGGCGTCGGTACCAGAGCTTCAGTGACCAGCGTCAGATGCGTTTCCCAACCGCGGGCCAACGCTTCAGCATCCGTCGTTAACTTGTCTGCCGCTTCCAGCAATACCCGCCCGCGTTCCAGCAGCATACGCCCGACGTTGGTGAATTTTGTACGATGGCCGGAGCGATCGAACAGTACAACGTCCAACTCTTCTTCCAGCTTCTGCATGGTGTAACTCAGCGCGGAGGGCACCCGCCCCAACTCATCAGCCGCTGCGGCAAAACTGCCCCGGCGGTCAATGGCGTCCATCACACGCAATGCTTCAAGCGTCAGCGCTCTCTCTTTAGCCATAACGTTCTCATTCAGGAAATTTGAACATACCGGGCAGAATATCTGGCTAACAATGCAGCGTCCAGCCCCTTAACATAAAAGGAAGTAAAGAGAGGTTAATAACGATGATTACGACCCGAACCGCCAAACAATGTGGACAGGCAGACTACGGATGGCTACAGGCCCGCTATACCTTCTCCTTTGGACACTATTTCGACCCTACACTGCTGGGCTACGCGTCGTTGCGTGTACTGAACCAGGAAGTGCTGGCGCCGGGCGCCTCTTTTCAGCCTCGAACTTATCCAAAGGTGGATATTTTAAACCTGATTCTGGACGGCGAAGCGGAATACCGCGACAGCGACGGCAACCATGTACAGGCTAAAGCGGGCGAAGCGTTGCTGCTCGCCGCGCAGCCGGGCATTAGCTACAGCGAACATAATCTCAGCAAAGTTAAGCCGTTAACCCGAATGCAACTGTGGCTTGACGCCTGTCCTGAACGGGAAAACGCGCTGGTACAAAAAATCCCACTCCTGGCGGCGCAACAACAGCTTCTTGCCTCGCCCGACGGTGAGCAAAACAGCTTACAACTGCGCCAACAGGTCTGGGTACATCATATTACGCTGGAGAAAGGCGAATCGCTTAATTTCCAGCTTCACGGGCCGCGCGCCTATTTGCAGTCGATTCACGGTACGTTCCACGCGCTGACGCACAACGAAGAACGCGAGGCGTTAACCTGCGGAGATGGCGCATTTATTCGTGATGAACCTAACATTACGCTGGTTGCCGATACGCCGCTGCGCGCATTACTGGTAGATTTACCGGTGTAGCCAGCCAGAAAAGGAGTCGCAAGATGAGCAAAAAATCGGCGAAGAAACGTCAGCCCGTGGTAAAACCTGCCGTACAGGAGGCGATGAGCGCCACTGTGCCGCTGGGCTATGAAGAGATGCTAACCGAACTGGAAGCCATCGTGGCGGACGCCGAAGCCCGGCTGGCAGAAGAAGAGGCCGCAGCCTGAAATCATGCCGGATGGCGGCGCAAGCGCCCGATCCGGCTTAGAACAGGTAGACCCGATAAGCGCAGCGCCATCGGGCAACACGCTGCCCCGACGTCATGCCGGGGCGTTATTATTAATGCGCTTTACTGGCCATAATCTCGATGATCTGCTTGTCTGTCTGCTGCATTGAGCGACACGCCAGCGAACACAAATTCGCAATAGATTGTTCGACATTGTGCGCCACAATCCCTTCGTTTCCGGTCACCGCCGTATCATCCAACGCCATCAGTACGGCTTTCCACGCCGCCGACGCGCTGGTAGAGACTTTCATCGCACAGCTATTCGACGCGCCATCGCAAATCATCCCGCTGACATCGCCGATCATACTGCTGATAGCCATTGCGATAGTGTCATAACGACCATCTATCAGCCACGCCATACCCGCCGCCGCGCCCATCGCCGCCGTAGTTGCCGCGCACAGCGCCGACAAACGCGGAAGCTGATGGTGAATATAGATAGCGCTCAAATGCGATAACATTAGCGCGCGCGCCAGGCGCTCGTCATCGGCACCGACATGTTCAGCAACCACCATGACTGGCACCGTGGCGGTAATCCCCTGGTTGCCGGAGCCGGAGTTGCTCATCGCGGGCAACGTGGCGCCGCCCATTCTGGCGTCTGACGCCGCGCTGGTACGGATCAAAATCGCCGTGGAGAGATCTTTCGCCAGCAGACCGCGATCGCACTGTTTGGCCAGCGTCGAACCGATATGCAGCCCCCAGGAACCACGCAGTCCCTCCTGCGACAACGCGCCGTTTAGCCTGGCCGCATCCAGAATAAAGCGGATAGCGTCAAAGGGCACCGCATTCACAAACGCCAGGATCTCTTCCAGCGAGGTATGAGACAGCACTCCCAGCGGCGAGGTTTTTTCTTCTTCCTGCGCATTATCGGCCTGGGTAAATACCACGCCCTTGTCGGTTTCTATCCGCACAATGTTTGTATGATCGCCGACGATCGTGACACATGCCCAGCTATCGCCGCGATAAACTTTCGCCCGTGAAAACAGGATGTCGTTACATGGCTCCTGCAACATCACTGCGACATGTCCGGCGGCCAGCATCGCTTTTGCATTGGCAACGGCTTTAGCGGAAGCGTCTTTTAACACCTCCAACCCGGCTTTCGCATTACCGCCCAACGCGCCAAGCGCTGCGGCGATCGGTAGCCCTACCATTCCCGTTCCTGGAACGGTAACGCCCATACCATTTTTCATCAGATTAGGCGAAACCCACGCGTCAATGCGTTCAACTGTGCCGTCAAGTTCAGCCGCCGCCGCCGCTGCCGCCAGCGCCAGTGAAATTGGCTCAGTACACCCCAGCGCCGGTTTTACTTCTTCCTGTACGGCCAGGATAAAACTTTGCCACAATGGATTTATTTTAGATTCAAACATAACAACAACCTTAATCTCAGGTATATCAAGAGAATGCCAGGAACGGAGAAACGCATAGCAGCAGACCGGTAATAATAATCAGGTACAACGAAGCGCCTTTATATTTGTGCAATGCGGGAACCTTGTAGACCAACCATGCCGGAATTAAACAGCCCACCATACCGAAGATAGGGCTACAAATAGAGGTGAAACTCAGTACCGGCGCGTTGAGCACAATGGCGCTCCAGGCCAGCAAAATAGCGAAAATCATAATGCCGCGCTGTACCAGATTTTCCTTAATCTTCTCGGCGGGCATTTTGCGGCGCAGGATATTCATCACAATGCCTTGCGTCGCTTCGCGGAATCCTAAGTAAACGCCAAAGAAGGCGGTCATGACGGCAAAGATGTTCAGAATTACGCTAACCACTTTGACCCAGCCAGCGCCATCGCCGCTAATAAACTGCGCGGCGATCGCCAGGGCGGAAATATTCTGCTCGTAGGCTTTCACCGCTTCGTCATGCCCCATCGCCAGGGTGAAGGAAACCGCATAGAAAAAGACGGTAACGAACAGGACGCCAAACGCGATATTCATGGCGCGCAACGCTTTATGACGTGCGACCTCAATAGATTTTTCGCGTGAACGGTAAGAGATCACCATTGGGCTTAACGTCTGGATAAATAAAATCGAGGTCAGCGTAAATGGCAGGGTAATAATGGCGTTTTTAATCAGCAGGGCCATCGGCGGCAGCGCGCCAATGTTATACAGATGCCACATACCCACCATGGAGACGCCCAGCGCCGCTACTACCAGTAGCTTGGTCAGCACCATGCCGGTGGAAATTTTGAACAGTAATTTTTCACCGCGTGAGGAAATCGCCACCAGGATGCAGATCAGCACCAGACCATAAAACGGACTATCGGAAAGTAATCCTTCCGTTACGCCGAAAGTATGCAGATAAGAGGCGCTGTCGTTAGTAATCGCCGTAGAATAGACGAACATCCAGATGACGAGCATTACAAAGTACAGCGCACCTAATAAAATACCCCAGTTTTTGCCCAGATAGCCGCTGATCACGCTGGGGTAGTCTTTACATTCCGGGGATTCCGCCAGCGTATTAATAAACAGCCGCTGGAACAGGTACATGGCCGGATAGCCAATAATAGAAGAGAGTAAAAAGACCCAAAGTCCCATCAGGCCAACCTGGACAGGAAGAAAAACGATTCCTGCGCCGATCGCCATCCCGATACTCATAATGACCCAACCGGTGTCGGTACTATCAAATTTGATGGCTTCACGCCATTCGCTTTCTGTCATCCCTGCCCGACGCGCCGGGGCTGATGCGTCGAGGATTACGCTGGTATTACTAGCCGATTCCATAAAATTCTCGCTCAATGTGTAGGTAGAGGTTTTTTTTATTTTTCGTGCCGCAGCAAGGCGATATGCAGAACGTGAGGTGCAGGTGCTTTCTTGTAATAAGAAAATCATACGCGCACGATAAGAGAAAAACTTACCAATAAAACACCTGCATTTCTTGTGGGTTAAGAATTCTTTTCTATTTACTATTGGTTTAATGTTGTTATTTTCTCTATTTGACGCACATCACAACAAAAAAGGGCGCACATTGGTGCGCCCTTTTCTCAGCTTCTGTCTTCTGCGTTATCCCATAGCCTGCTCACTCTGCGCCTGTCGGGCCTATCCACAAACGACTTTAATCGCCAGACCGCCGCGCGACGTCTCGCGATATTTGTCGTTCATGTCTTTACCCGTTTCGTACATGGTTTCGATCACTTTATCGAGCGAAACCCGCGGCTCAGAGGTACGGCGTAGCGCCATTCGCGCCGCATTTACCGCTTTAACGGCGTTAATCGCATTACGTTCAATACAAGGGATTTGCACCTGACCCGCCACCGGGTCACAGGTGAGGCCAAGGTTATGCTCCATCGCAATTTCCGCCGCAATACAGACCTGCGCCGGGCTACCGCCCAGCAGTTCTGTCAGCCCCGCCGCCGCCATCGAACACGCGACGCCAACCTCGCCCTGACACCCCACTTCCGCGCCGGATATCGAGGCGTTCATCTTGTACAGCATGCCAATCGCCCCCGCCGACAGCAGATAGCGGGCGATAGAGTTGGCATTGACCGGACGACGGAATTTGTCGTAATAGGCCAGCACCGCAGGAATAATGCCGCACGCGCCGTTGGTCGGCGCGGTGACCACTCGCCCGCCCGCCGCGTTCTCTTCGCTCACGGCCAGGGCGAACATGTTAATCCAGTCGATGACGTTCATTGGATCGCGGGAGAGATTATCGCTGGAGACCAGCAGACGCCGTAACGCTACCGCTCGGCGTGGAACGTTCAGCGGCCCCGGCAGCACGCCCTCAGTATTCATGCCACGTTCAATTCCGGTCGCCATCACCTGCCAGATGCGGGCAAAGCCAGCGTCAATCTGCTCTTTGCTCCGCAACGCCAGTTCATTTTGCATCATCAGGCCGGAAACCGAGAGCCCCTGTCTTTCACACAGCGTCAGCAGTTCGCTGGCGGAATGAAAATCATACGGCACCGATTTTTCTACGTCGTGCGACTGACCAAAGCGTTCCTCTTCGACAATAAAGCCGCCGCCAATAGAGTAATACGTTTTGTGCAAAAGCGGCGTTTGTCCGTTCCAGGCGGTAATTCGCATACCGTTTTCATGGCGCGCCAGGGTTTCAGCGTGAAAGAGAATACTGTCGGCGACGGGAAAATCCACCACATGCGCGCCACCCGCCACCGATAAACGGCTGCTGCGGGCAACCTCCTGGATAAACGCCGGAATGCTATCAATATTGACATCCTGCGGCGTATTGCCCGCCAGGCCCATAATGATGGCGGTATCGGTCGCGTGGCCTTTGCCCGTCAGCGATAGCGATCCGTAAAGATCAACCGTGATGCGCGTCGTTCGCGGCAGGTCGCCGCTGTCGTTCAGCCGATCGATAAAAAATTTTCCTGCATTCATTGGCCCTACGGTATGGGAGCTTGAAGGTCCAATGCCAATCTTAAAAATATCAAATGCGCTAATCATATCTCCCCCTAAGATTACCGTTCAGTGAAGATCCGTCGCGGGGCGATCCACACGATCGCCCCGTTCACGTTACATCGCCTGAGTAAAGGTGCGCGAAATAACGTCCTGTTGCTGCTCACGAGTCAGCGCATTGAAGCGCACGGCATAGCCGGAAACGCGGATCGTCAGGTTCGGGTAGTTTTCCGGATGTTCAATCGCATCCAGCAACATTTCACGGTTCATGACATTGACGTTCAGATGCTGCCCGCCTTCTACCTGTGCTTCATGATGGAAATAGCCGTCCAGCAGGCCAACCAGATTGGTTTTCCGCACCGCATCTTCTTTTCCGAGCGCCGCAGGCACAATCGAGAAGGTGTACGAAATACCGTCTTTGGCGTAGGTAAACGGCAGTTTCGCCACCGACGTCAGCGAGGCTACCGCCCCTTTGCGGTCACGACCATGCATCGGGTTCGCCCCCGGCGCGAATGGCGTTCCGGCGCGGCGTCCATCCGGCGTATTGCCGGTCTTCTGCCCGTACACGACGTTCGAGGTGATGGTCAAAATGGACTGCGTCGGCACCGCATTGCGATACGTCGGCAACACGCTAATTTTTTGCATAAAGCGTTTCACCAGGTCGCAGGCGATGCTGTCCACGCGCTCATCGTTGTTGCCGTACTGCGGATACTCGCCTTCAATAGCGAAGTCGATGGCAAGGCCATTTTCGTCGCGAATCGGCTTCACCTGAGCGTACCTGATGGCGGACAGGGAATCCGCCGCCACCGACAGTCCGGCGATGCCGCACGCCATCGTCCGATACACATCACGGTCGTGCAGCGCCATCAGCGAAGCTTCATAGCTGTACTTATCGTGCATGTAGTGAATGATGTTCAGCGCGCTAATGTACTGCACCGCCAGCCAGTCCATAAAATGGTCGAGGCTCTCCATTACCGCGTCGTAATCCAGCACCTCATCCGTTAACGGCGCGGTTTTCGGCCCAACCTGGATTTTCAGTTTCTCGTCAACGCCGCCATTGATAGCGTACAGCAACGTTTTGGCAAGGTTGGCGCGCGCGCCGAAGAACTGCATCTGCTTACCGATGACCATCGGGCTGACGCAACAAGCGATGGCGTAATCGTCGCTGTTAAAGTCGGTACGCATTAAATCGTCGTTTTCATACTGCAAAGATGAGGTCACGATGGAGACCTGCGCAGCATATTTTTTGAATGCCACCGGCAACGCTTCTGACCACAGTATGGTCAGGTTCGGCTCCGGCGCTGGCCCCATCGTGTGCAGGGTATGCAGATAACGGAAGGAGTTCTTCGTCACCAGCGTGCGGCCATCAAGCCCCATCCCGCCAATAACTTCGGTGGCCCAGATCGGATCGCCGGAAAAGAGCGAGTCAAATTCCGGCGTGCGCAGGAAGCGCACCATGCGGATCTTCATGATGAAATGGTCGATCAGTTCCTGCGCCTGCTGCTCTGTCAGAAGGCCCGCGTTGAAATCGCGCTCAATGTAGATATCAAGGAACGAGGCGGTTCTTCCCAGCGACATTGCACCGCCATTTTGCGATTTTACCGCCGCCAGATAAGCGAAGTAGAGCCACTGTACCGCTTCCTGCGCGTTTCGCGCCGGGCGGGAGATATCGTAGCCGTATTTCGCCGCCATCTCCTGCATTTGCAGCAGCGCGCGACGGTGCTCCGCCAACTCCTCACGCAGGCGAATCGTCGCCTCAAGATTCTGTCCCCGCTCCAGATTCGACTGCAGGTCGGCGAATTGCAGCTCGCGTTCGCGTACCAGATAACGGATGCCATACAGCGCGACGCGGCGATAATCGCCAATAATGCGCCCGCGACCATAACCATCCGGCAAACCGGTTAATACGCCGGATTTACGGCAGCGCAGCATATCCGGCGAGTAAACATCGAATACGCCCTGATTATGGGTTTTCCGCAGGTCGGTAAAGGTATATTCAAAATCGGCGTCCATTTCGCGGCCATAAGCGTGGAATGAACTTTTAATCATGTTAACGCCGCCAAACGGATGCAAAGCGCGTTTAAGCGGCTTATCCGTTTGTAAACCGACGATTTTTTCCAGATCTTTTTCAATATATCCCGCATCGTGCGCGGTAATCGTCGTCGCGATGTTGGTATCGAAATCCACCGGCGCATGGGTCGCGTTCTCGATACGTATTCCCGCCATCACCTTTTCCCACAACGCTGTGGTCGCTGGCGTCGCGTCGGCGAGAAAAGATTCATCCCCCTCATAGGGCGTATAGTTATGCTGAATAAAATCACGGACATTAATTTCTTCTTTCCAGTCCGTACCTTTAAAATCACGCCATGCTTCGGCATACAGCATATCGCTGGTATCGATATTTACCTTCATGAAAAATAATCTCTCTACAGAACAGCCGTTAAGTTATGCAAATTCCACTGGTGCTTTCACGTTGCCTAAATGAATGGCATCAAGGGCAATCATTTTCTCTTCATTCGTGGGAATAACAGCGCAAATAACCTGAGAAGGGTTAGCGGAAATAATGCGCTCGCCGTGAGAATTCGGCTGCTTATTCATTTCAACGTCTAACGTAAGCCCCAGCACGCCCAAATGTTCAATTACCAACTGGCGAATTAATACTGAATTTTCACCAATACCGCCGGTAAAAATAATGCCATCCAGCCGATGTAACGATGCCGCGTGTCCGGCAATGTGACGGGCGATACGGTGGACAAACGTTTTTATCGCCAACCGGGCGCGCTCATGTCCTTCGTGCCAGGCTTTTTCCAGGACTCTAAGGTCGGATGACAACCCGGAGATGCCGAGCAAACCGGACTCTTTATTCACCACTCGCTCCAGATCGCTCAACGTCTGCCCGGTTTCTTTAGCTATCCACGCCATCGCGCCGAAATCAACGTCGCCACTGCGAGTGCCCATCATCAGCCCCTCAAGCGGCGTCATCCCCATTGAGGTATCCACGCTCTGACCATTGCGTACCGCGCAGATAGACGCCCCATTGCCCAGATGCGCGACAATCAAACCCGAATTTTTTTCATCGAGGTCAAGCAGTTCATACGCACGCAGCGAAACATAGCGATGCGACGTACCGTGAAAGCCGTAGCGACGCACACCCAGGCTGGAAAAATACTCCCACGGCAATCCGTACAAATAGGCTTCCGGCGCCAGCGTCTGGTGGAAACTGGTATCAAATACCGCCACCTGACGCACGGCCGGGAAAAGGCGCCGCGCCGCGTCAATGCCGCTTAAATTAGCGTAATTATGCAGCGGCGCCAAAGGCGATACCCGACGAATATTATCGATAATCTCATCGGTAATAATGACGGACTGTGTAAATAGCTCTCCACCGTGCGCAATACGGTGACCAATTAATGCCACGCTATCCGTTAAATCACGTTTTTCCAGCTCAAAGGCAATGGCTTTTAACGCGTCCTCATAATTAGAGTGCGCGAGGTTTATCGGCTTATCGCCATTAATAGATAAAAAGGCGTTTTCAGTATTCATTCCATCTGCTATTCCCGCCATTAAAACATCACAGGTAGCGACATCCAGTACAGAGAATTTGATAGAAGATGATCCGCAATTAATGACCAGAACGACCGGAAATTCATTCATGTAGTGCCTCCGTCGATGTCAGCCTGCGTCCACGCCCTGGGGCGGAACGCAGGCTAAACGTGAGGATTAGAACAATTTGTAGACAATATTCAGGATGGTCAGCAGACCAATCAGGGTGACGAACACGTTATCCAGACGACCACGGTACTTCGCCAGCGACGGCGCTTTACGAATGGCGTACATCGGCAGCAGGCATAACAGCGAGGCGATAATCGGCGCGCCCATCGCTTCAATCAGGTCCAGAATGTTCGGGTTTGCGTAAGCTACGACCCAGGTAGACCCCATAATGAAGATCATGCTGATGGTGTTAAGCTTGCCCATAGAGACTTTGGTTTTATCGCCTTTATAACCGAATTTCAGCACCAGGCCGTTCAGCCCTTCCAGCGTCCCCAGGTAGTGACCGAAGAAAGATTTGAAAATAGCAACCAGCGCGATGATAGACGCGCCATACTCCAGCACCGTTGCAAAAGTAGATTTTGTCCCCGACAAAGAGGCGAAATGGTTGGCCAGGTAGGAAAGTACCGGAATGTTCTGCGCTTTCGCATCCGCCATGTTCTGTGGAGAGAGCGTAAACAGGCAGCTAAAGGCGAAGAACATCACCACGGCGACCATCAGCATACTGGCGCGCGAGATGATCTGTGAACATTTACGCTCGGTAAATTCGCGGCCAAACTCTTTCTCATACTCTTCCCGCTTAGACACCACGAAGGAAGAGACGATGGGCGAAAAGTTAAAGGAGAACACCATGATAGAGATTCCCAGCCACACCGTAACCAGTATGCCATCGTGCCCGGTCAGCGCGATATTACTGAGATCAACCTGATCGATAACCGCCGAGTTCCAGTAAGGAATCAGCGATAATGAGATTAGTACCAGACTGGCGATAAACGGCCATACCAGGTAACTCATCACCTTAACCATCAGATCTTTACCAAACCAGATCACAAAGGCCATCAGCAGCAGCAAGAACAGCGCCACGAAACCGCGGTTCAACGCTGGCATCTGCAACTGGTTTTCCCAAAACGTCATGAACGTGTTAGTGATGGTGACGCCATAAATCCACAGCAGCGGACAAATCGCAAAGAAGTAAAGGAACGTGATAACTACTCCGCCCGTTTTACCAAAGTGCTCTTCGACCGTTTCCGTAATATTGCCGGACGGATTAGATCCGGATAAACACAGACGCGCCAGCGCCCGGTGACAATAGAACGCAATGGGATAAGCTAAAACCAGCATCAGCAGAATGGGGATAAGCCCGCCAAACCCGGCGCGGATAGGGAAGAACAGCACCCCGGCGCCGATGGCGGTACCAAATAAACCCAGCGTCCACGTCGTGTCCGATTTACGCCATGACGACTGTTTTGCCTGGCTGGATACAATGCTATCAGTAGTACTCATATCCTATCCTCACGAAAAGATTAAGCGTCAACTAAACCCGTAATTTGTGATACACGAGAAAGATCGATATTGCCGCCAGAAATAATACTGACCGTTTTTCTGTTCTGAATATGGCTATCTAATTTCCCGCTTAATAGTGCGGCGCAGGCCAGAGCGCCAGCGCCTTCAGTAATAACCTTATTGCGCTGAATTAAAGCGATCATGCTGTTACGAATTTCATCTTCGCTAACCAGAACAATGTCATCGACTAATTCACGAACGATTTCATAGGTTAAATTACCCGGGCGGGAGACATCACAACCATCCGCCAGGGTGCCGGTCGTTCGGTGCGCGGTTATTTCGCCAGCGTAATAAGACGCCGCCATACCGTGAACATTTTCGGCCTGTACGCCGATAACTTTAATGGTCGGGTTAATCGATTTAATCGCAATGGCAATACCTGCAATTAAACCGCCGCCGCCAATAGGCACGATGACATTATCGACATCGTACAGATCTTCCATAATTTCCAGACCAATAGTACCCTGTCCGGCAATAACTTTTGGATCGTCGTAAGGCGGAATAAAAATGCGGCCTTCGGTTTCGACAATTTCACTCACCTTAGCAATGGTGTCATTGAAGTTGTCACCGTGGAGCACCACTTCTGCCGAATAATCACAGGTGGCCGCCACTTTTGACTTTGGCGCGCCCTTCGGCATCACGACTTTGCCGTCAATACCCAGCATTGCGCAAGAAAGAGAAACGCCCTGTGCATGATTACCTGCGGAACAGGCCACGACGCCTTTACGTTTTTCCGCCTCCGTTAACGAGCTAAGTTTGTTAAAAGCGCCACGAATTTTAAATGAACCCGTACGCTGCATATTTTCAAACTTGAGAAATATTTCGCCTTTGCAACGTTCACTAAAATAGTTAGAGCGAGGCATTCCCGTTTTATATATCTTCCCCGCCAGTCTTTTTTTCGCTTCGAGGATATCTTCAATTGCAACCGGGAGATCGTATGTAATGTGCATTATAACCTCTTAACCTGGGTATTAAAAATAAGTTACCGTTGCCCACTGTTCAAAAGAAACAGGTGACGTCAATTTCGCTAAATATGTTTATTCCATATCATTCAATTTCTATTAACTGCCTGCGTCTGCATCCATTATATGATGAATATTGTTTAGCCAATTCTACTAATACTGAAGCGGCTTTTTTGATACGATAATTTTTAGACCATACCGCCGCATAACGTGCGACGGGTAACGTGTCTTTTATGGGTATCGTGATAAATTGATTAGAGCCAAAAGGCGTGGTCATATCGCAGGGAATAACAGTTAAGAAATCAGCATTGAGAACAAGATTATATATTGTGACAACGGAATCTGTTTTAACAATGTTTTCGATGCTGATGCCATTTCGTTGTAGAGTGGTGAGTAATTCGCTGTAGTAGCCCATATTCGTTTGCGGCAACACCCACTGTTCGTCCTTTAACGATTCCAGTGTGATGGTGCCGGTGCATGTTCGGGACTTGCTGGCTACCAGGACAAACTCTGATTCAAACAGCGGCTCGACATGCAGATCCTGTAGTTGCATTTCATTACTGAGCGTACCGATAGCAAAGTCCAGCCGCCCGTCGCGCAGGGCCGGCAGGAATGAAGAGAGCTGGGCTTCGTACATGGATACCTGCGCTTTTGGAAATACCTCTTTGAACTTATGAATCATATCGGACATGAAGGTAAAGCCAATCAGCGAAGGAAAGCCAAACGAGACGTCGACAACGGTATTGCACGTCATACTGTTCATCTCGTTGATCATGTTTTTCATTTCGCGGGTGATAGATTCAGACCAGGAAAGCAGTACCTGTCCCGCTTCGGTCAACGTAACGCCGGTATTTTTGCGTACAATTAGCTCAACGCCAAAATAGGCCTCAACATCGCTAATGATTTTACTGACGGCGGGTTGGGTTAACCCTAACGATTTTGCGGCAGAACCGATAGAACCACTTCTAATGACTTCCTGAAAGACCACCAAATGCTGTGTTTTAGGGAGAACAAGAGTATTCATATCTACCGCTCTGAAATAACATTGTGAACGGCAGGAAGTGTAGCAAATTAAATCTTAAAGGTTATGTGCGACCACTCACAAATTAACTTACCGCAATTTTTACATGGTCTTTATTAAATAAATAAAACCTATTATTTCAATAAGTTGCAAAAATAAAGCAGTAACTTAGTCTGATTTCAATCAAAAAACAGGGTCGGGATAACGATATATTATGGCGATAACCAGTCTATTTTACCTCCTATTTTCGACATCCTATGAAGACGATATTTCAATCAATTACGGGACATTTTATCGACAATTCCAGCGTTAAATTTAAAGCGTAATTTCTCAAATTTAAGTATAAACCGGAGGTAAATGCGCTTAAAAACCGTTACGCGTCACATTTTTTTACCTTATTTGTTTGTAAAGAAACATTTAATAAAATTTTAACCAAAATATTTCATACATTTAATTTTCATTTACAACAAATAATTTACACCGCTTTCTTGCTGTTTTTCAGGATGTAATTTTGTGAAAGAAATCGATTGCTTTTCACTTCAACTAAAAAGAGCGCAGTCTACAGCATTTTGTGTTTCTCATCACAAAAACGAATAATATTATGTCACCACGGCTGTCAATTAATTGCCGGATAGTGACGCTGGCGTCTTCTGCAACCTCTATACCCTTCACCGGCCTGATAAGCAAAAACCCGCCGAAGCGGGTTTTATGAAGAGCTGACACTGACCGATAAGCCGCTTTCTTTTGGGTATAGCGTCGTGGACAGTCATTCATCCTGCCGCCCTGTAAAAGCAAAAACCCGCCAGCTTACACTGACGGGTTTTATGAAGAGGTGAAACTGACCGATAAGCCGCTTTCTTTTGGGTATAGCGTCGTGGACAGTCATCCATCCTGCCACCCTGTAAAAGCAAAAACCCGCCAGCTTACACTGACGGATTTTATGAAGAGGTGAAACTGACCGATAAGCCGCTTTCTTTTGGGTATAGTGTCGTGGACAGTCATTCATCCTGTCGCCCTGTAAAAGCAAAAACCCGCCAGCTTACACTGACGGATTTTATGAAGAGGTGAAACTGACCGATAAGCCGCTTTCTTTTGGGTATAGCGTCGTGGACAGTCATTCATCCTGCCGCACTGTAAAAGCAAAAACCCGCCAGCTTACACTGACGGGTTTTATGAAGAGGTGAAACTGACCGATAAGCCGCTTTCTTTTGGGTATAGTGTCGTGGACAGTCATTCATCCTGTCGCCCTGTAAAAGCAAAAACCCGCCGAAGCGGGTTTTATGAAGAAGTGAAACTGACCGATAAGCCGCTTTCTTTTGGGTATAGCGTCGTGGACAGTCATTCATCCTGCCGCCCTGTAAAAGCAAAAACCCGCCGAAGCGGGTTTTATGAAGAAGTGAAACTGACCGATAAGCCGGGTTCTGTCGTGGACAGTCATTCATCTAGGCCAGCAATCGCTCACTGGCTCAAGCAGCCTACCCGGGTTCAGTACGGGCCGTACCTTATGAACCCCTATTTGGCCTTGCTCCGGGTGGAGTTTACCGTGCCACGGACTGTTACCAGCCGCGCGGTGCGCTCTTACCGCACCCTTTCACCCTTACCTGATCCCACTTACGTGGGCCATCGGCGGTTTGCTCTCTGTTGCACTGGTCGTGGGTTTCCCCCCCAGGCGTTACCTGGCACCCTGCCCTATGGAGCCCGGACTTTCCTCCCCTCCGCCCGTCTCCCCGAAAGGACGACGACGAAGCGGCGACTGTCTGGTCAGCTTCGGCGCGAAGTATAGAGGGTTCGCGCGACTTTGTCACCCTGCGCTGCGCATTCCTATCGCCAGAGCGGCAGCAACATTTCTGGATGCCCGATAAATATTGTCAAAAGCGCCCCGAAAAGCCTCCTCCAGCGTCACGATGCGCGTGAGTACGCTAAAGACAGCGTCGATGCCATAGTGATGCACTATCCCTACATCGTGCGTCAGGCTGCCGGCAATGCCAATCACTGGCTTATGATATTTTTTCGCCACATTCGCGACGCCAATCGGCACTTTACCGCGAATACTTTGGCTATCAATCCGCCCTTCTCCCGTCACCACCAGCGTACAGTCGTGGATATGCTCCTCCAGGTTCAGTGCCGCCGTGACAATTTCGATCCCGCTGCGTAATTCCGCACCGAGAAAAGCCATTAACGCCGCCCCCATACCGCCTGCCGCGCCTGCGCCGGGCGCCGCCTTTACGTCGACATTCAGCGATTTTTTTATGATGTCGGCATAGTGAGCAAGATTTCTGTCCAGCTCAACAATGTTCTCTTCGGTCGCGCCTTTCTGCGGCCCAAAAATTCGTGATGCGCCGTTGTCGCCGATCAGAGGATTAGAGACATCGCAAGCGACACGAATAGCGCAGAGTTTTAAACGGGGATCGAGCTTTGAAATATCAATGTCGCTTAGACAATGAAGGCTTCCGCCACCGTAACCGATATCCGCGCCGTTTGCATCGCGCAGTTTTGCGCCTAACGCCTGCATCATCCCCGCGCCGCCATCATTTGTCGCGCTGCCGCCAATGCCGATAATGATATTGCTTGCGCCGCTTTCCAGCGCCTGCAATATCAGCTCCCCCGTTCCCCGCGAGGTAGTAATCAAAGGGTTGCGTTTTTCTGGCGAAACCAGCGCCAGTCCGCTGGCCGCCGCCATTTCAATAAACGCGGTTTTACCATCCCCGGACATTCCCCAGCAGGCTTTCACTTTTTCACCCAACGGCCCGGTCACCCATGCGGCGCGTTCAACGCCCTGCGTCGCGGCAATCATGGCTTCGACCGTTCCTTCGCCGCCATCGGCAACCGGAACAGAGACATATTGCGCATCGGGGAAAATTTCCCGAAATCCTTTTTCTATCGCCTGCGCTACCTCGGCGGCAGAAAGGCTTTCTTTGTAGGAGTCGGGGGCAATTACGATTTTCATAGTGGTAGCCTGTTACTGCACAACGCCGGATGGCGTTTCACTTATACAGCCTGAAATTCAGGCCCGGATCGCTACACGCCATCCGGGCACAACGTCGTTAGCGAGTGACTTCCACTTTCGCCAGTTTTTCGTAGTAGCACGCCAGCGCGCTATGGTCGTCATTACCGTGTCCATCCGCGCGTAATGCCTGCATCATTTCCATAACGGCGGCGGTCAGCGGGAGCTGCGCGCCAACGCCGTGGGAGGTATCCAGCGCATTCGCCAGATCTTTAATGTGCAGATCGATACGGAAACCTGGCTTAAAGTTTCTGTCCATGACCATCGGCGCTTTCGCATCCAGTACCGTGCTGCCAGCCAGACCGCCGCGAATCGCCTGATAGACCAGATCCGGGTTGACGCCCGCTTTAGTCGCCAGCGTCAGCGCTTCAGACATGGCGGCGATATTCAACGCCACGATCACCTGGTTAGCCAGTTTTGTGACGTTGCCTGCGCCGATATCGCCGGTATGCACCACGGAACCCGCCATCGCTTTCATCAGGTCGTAGTACTTGTCGAAAATGGCTTTATCGCCCCCCACCATCACCGACAGCGTGCCATCAATCGCCTTCGGCTCGCCGCCGCTGACCGGCGCATCCAACATCTCAACGCCCTTCGCCTTCAGCGCATCGCTGATTTCACGGCTTGCCAGCGGCGCGATAGAACTCATATCAATCAATACGGTTCCCGGCTTCGCGCCTTCGATGATACCGTTCTCGCCCAGCGCAACCTCTTTCACATGCGGAGAGTTAGGCAGCATCGTGATGATGACGTCACACTGTTCAGCGATCGCCTTCGCCGTAGAGGCCGTTTCCGCGCCTGCGGCAATGACGTCGGCAATCGCTTCAGGATTACGATCGGACACCACCAGCGAATACCCTGCTTTCAGTAAGTTTTTGCTCATGGGCTTACCCATGATGCCTAAGCCAATAAAGCCAACTTTCATCGTCATAGCGTTCTCTCTTTCCATACCAGGATTATTTTTTAAAGGTGTCGGCAAGCTTCTGCGTGCTGGCGCGGAATGCGCCTAAATCGCTGCCAACGGCGACAAAGGTCGCGCCCCATTCCAGATAACGGCGGGCATCCGCCTCTACCGGCGCCAGAATGCCGCACGGTTTACCGTGCGCTTTAGCGCGGGCGAAAATATGTTGAATCGTCTGCTGCACGTCAGGGTGAGAAGCATTGCCGAGATGACCCAGCGCGGCGGCCAGATCGCTTGGGCCGACAAAAATGCCATCAACGCCTTCCGTTGCGGCGATGGCATCAACATTGTCGACACCCAACTGGCTTTCGATTTGAACAATAATGGTGATGTTTTTGTTCGACTGCGCAAAGTAATCAGGCACCGTACCGAACATATTCGCGCGGTGAGAAACGGAGACGCCGCGAATGCCTTCCGGCGGGTAACGCGTCGAGGCGACGGCGCGAGCCGCTTCCTCTTGCGTTTCAACAAAGGGGATCAGGAAGTTATAAAACCCAATATCCAGCATCCGTTTGATAATGACCGGTTCATTGGTTGGCACACGTACCACAGGCGCGCTGGCGCTGCCTTTCAATGCCATTAACTGCGGAATTAAGGTGGTCACATCGTTCGGCGCATGTTCGCCATCCAGCACCAGCCAGTCAAATCCCGCCAGACCGAGAACTTCGGTGGTGATTGGGCTTGCCAGTGCAGACCAGCAGCCAATCTGCACCTGTTGCGCCGCCAGCGCCGCTTTAAACTTATTCGGGAAAATAGCGTTATTCATCGCTTATACCTTCGCTTATTTCTTTAATTCTCTACATGTGATGCCGCCACCATAACTTATAGCAACGACAATAAAATGCTTATCTGAAATCAGAATGGATCTCCACATTCTATTTCTAATGTGGTACACATCCTGTATCACAATATACCGTTCTGATATCTTTATCGTCTTTTATTATTATCATGGTATTTTCAAATAACTCGTCAGATACACTGAATTCGCCATTCAGTATAAACAGCCTATGGCGGATAATCATTGTGCAAACGCTCATTAAAAAGGGATTATTTAACGCTTATTTTTGAGCATACGCCCATGATACTGGGCGCTAATGCACACATTTACGCTTTACCCGGCCTACATAAAAAATTTCATAATTTGCGGTGATCTGGATCACATTCTTATATTTATACTCCTGTCATTCTTATTTCATTATGCATGAACTTTATTTCTTATATTGAGATTTAACGATTTAACCATAACCAAAATAGATAATCCTATTTCTATCATCCAGGCTGGAGAATGTTGAACAATGGCCAATATCGAAATTCGCCAGGAATCGCCATCGGCGTTTTATATAAAAGTACATGAAACCGATAATGTCGCAATTATTGTTAATGACCACGGTCTTAAAGCCGGAACACGTTTTCCGGATGGCCTGGAACTGACTGAACATATTCCGCAAGGCCATAAAGTCGCTCTGACGGATATCCCCGCTCACGGCGAAATCATCCGTTATGGCGAAGTCATCGGTTATGCGGTACGCGACATCCCGCGCGGAAGCTGGATCGACGAGTCGCTGGTTGAACTGCCAAAAGCGCCGCCGCTGAATACGCTACCGTTGGCGACCAAAGTACCGGAACCGCTGCCGCCGCTGGAAGGCTACACGTTTGAGGGCTATCGTAACGCCGATGGCAGCGTCGGCACCAAAAATCTACTTGGCATTACCACCAGCGTGCACTGTGTGGCGGGCGTGGTCGATTATGTGGTGAAAGTGATTGAGCGCGATCTGCTGCCCAAATACCCGAATGTCGATGGCGTTGTAGGGCTAAACCATCTGTACGGCTGCGGCGTGGCAATCAACGCGCCGGCGGCGGTCG
This sequence comes from Salmonella sp. 32031103-2018-00083-FB-01-SM-01, assembly GCF_017571995.1. Classification (NCBI taxonomy): domain Bacteria; kingdom Pseudomonadati; phylum Pseudomonadota; class Gammaproteobacteria; order Enterobacterales; family Enterobacteriaceae; genus Salmonella; species Salmonella sp. 32031103-2018-00083-FB-01-SM-01. The sequence continues at coordinate 96,186 of NZ_JAGEQL010000007.1, read as the reverse complement.
TGCCGATTCGCACGATTCATAATATCGCGCTTAACCCCAATTTTGGCGGCGAAGTGATGGTGATTGGCCTCGGTTGCGAAAAACTGCAGCCGGAACGACTGCTGGAAGGCACCGAGGATGTCCCCGCTATCGCCGTTGAAAGCGCCAGTATTGTGCGTTTACAGGACGAGCAGCATGTCGGCTTTAAATCAATGGTCGACGATATTTTGCGGGTCGCCGAACGCCATCTGACGAAACTGAACCAGCGCCAGCGCGAAACCTGCCCGGCCTCCGAGCTGGTCGTCGGGATGCAGTGCGGCGGCAGCGATGCGTTTTCCGGCGTCACGGCAAACCCGGCGGTGGGTTATGCTTCCGATCTGTTGGTACGCTGCGGCGCGACCGTCATGTTCTCGGAGGTCACCGAAGTGCGCGATGCCATTCATCTTCTGACGCCGCGCGCCATCAACGAAGCCGTGGGTAAACGCCTGCTGGATGAAATGGCCTGGTACGATAACTACCTTGATATGGGGAAAACCGATCGCAGCGCTAACCCGTCCCCTGGCAACAAAAAAGGCGGCCTGGCGAATGTGGTGGAAAAAGCGTTGGGCTCTATCGCTAAATCGGGTAAGAGCGCCATTGTGGAAGTATTGTCGCCGGGCCAGCGCCCCACCAAACGCGGCCTGATTTACGCCGCGACGCCCGCCAGCGATTTCGTCTGCGGCACGCAGCAGGTCGCTTCCGGCATTACCGTACAGGTCTTTACCACCGGACGCGGCACGCCTTACGGGCTGATGGCGGTGCCGGTCATTAAAATGGCGACGCGTACCGAGCTGGCGAACCGTTGGTATGACTTAATGGATATCAATGCAGGCACCATCGCCACGGGTGAAGAGACAATCGAAGATGTGGGCTGGAAGCTGTTTCACTTTATTCTCGATGTCGCCAGCGGCCGGAAAAAGACTTTCTCGGACCAGTGGGGATTGCATAACCAGCTGGCAGTGTTTAACCCGGCACCTGTGACCTGATCTATTCTGGAAAGCGCCTCGCAAAACATGGCTTAAGGGCCATGTTTTCATATGTTTGATAAACTGCGCCATGTTCATACCGGATATGGCAAAAACACCCAATCCACCATAAAAGCATTAAAATTCAATAAATTGAAATTCTCTGCCAGGCGCAACATTACGTTTCTCACTAATTTGAGTCGCAGCACATGCAATTTGAGGTATGTCGAATATAACGACAGCCTATTAATTACCTTTACTCAATTCTGCTGCATCATCAATTCTTTAATTTGTGCCAGCGTGGACGTGCCTTCCATCGGCCCACGCGCAGAGATAGCCAGCGATCCTGCGGCATTAGCATGGGCTAAAGCATCGGGTACGGAATATCCCGCAAGAAACAGGCTAACAAAGGTTGCGCCAAAGCAATCGCCAGCGCCTGTAGGATCAACCACCTTCACCGGATACCCAGCCACATGATGTTGTTCGTCTTTTGAATAGTAACTGGCTCCACGGGCGCCACGTTTAATGATGACGTGGGCAATTCCACGCTTGTGAAGCCTTGCGACAATTTTCTCTTCATCGCGGGATTTACTCAGGCCGAAATAATCCAGTTCGCCATCGCTTGGCAGGAAGAAATCCGTGTAATCAAGAATGTATTCAAAGGCCTGCGACATTTCGCGGATCTTTAGCATCTCTTTACGGATATTAGGATCGAAAGAAATTGTGCCACCATTTTCTTTTACAATGCTAATCGCCTTGCGTACGGCATCGATCAAACGAAAGGAAAATAATGACGATCCCATAATATGAAAGTGGCGATATTGTCTGAGTAATGTTTCATCAAGGTGATCGGCACTCAGCAAACCGCACGCACTGTCCGGCATGTTGAAAATAAAATCGCGCTGGGCCTGGCTTCGGTAGCTGACAAAAGCACTGCCTGTTGTGGCGTTCGGCAGTACGGAAATTCCCTGTACATTTACGCCATCGCGCGACAAGCGGGTAATATTCATAACGCCAAAGGCATCGTTGCCAACACAGCTAAACAACAATGAACGAAAACCAAGTTTAGCAACCTGATCGGCAAATATGGCGGGCGCCCCACTGGGATACGGCCCCCAAAATTCTCCCGGAGAGGAAAATCCCTGGTTCTCTTTTTTTGCCAGAAACTCGACGAGCAATTCACCCAATGTTGCGATTGTTATGTTCATGCGTTGTCCTTCATCTTGCCTGATGCAGGGGCGGGTTTATCCAGGTCAGACATTCGTTATTGGTATAACTGTTGGTTAAGCCGTCGGCCAGAAACCGTGAGTGGTACTCAGCGGCGACAATCTGTGGCGTAATAATCGCGCTCAGCGTATTCAGTTTCCCTACCGGATAACGCGCCACATCATGAATCGGACGCTGCGCCACCACGGCAATACTCTGTCCACTAAGGCGCAGGCATTCACTTAGCAAAGCAGCTGCACTTTCGTTTTTCACGTTGAGCGTGCCATCCTCGCTGATATGGTCTACCATCACCAGACAACATGACGGTTGAAATTGTTGCAAAGATTGGATGGCGATTTCGCCCCCCAGCGCCTGGCCACTACGCCCCAGTACACCGCCCAACAACACAATTTCACCATCGATATAATCACGGGCCGGCGCAACATGGCTAAGATCGTTGATGATAAGGCACAGATCCCGATAATCGCCCAGGAAAGGAAGCGCTTTACGCAACACCTCTCCGGCCCCCAGAAACACGGTATCGTCGTCGCAGACCAGACGGGCAACCTGCTTAGCCAGTTCCAGCTCTACGCTATGCTCTAACGCCTGCGACTGCACCACTTCATGGCTTACCGCTGCTCTGACGGGTTGGGCCGTGTAAATCGCTCCGCCAAAGGAGCGTTTCAGATAGCCTTGTTGCTCCAGGTAATTGAGATCATTACGGATCGTTACCCCTGAAACCGATAACATTTCAGCCAAATCGTCTACTTTTATTTCGCCGTTTTTACGGACGATTTCGGCAATGTCCAGACGCCTTTTCAACAGGCTGGTAGATGGTTTTGCCACAACATACCCTTTTTTTCCGCTTCGTCGGGAAGTTATCCCGTGCTTTAACTTTCATTTTTAAACTTCTGACAGGGGATGTCAATTTTGCACCACGTCACCGAATGCTCAATGGAAAACATAACAATAAAATCAATTAATTATAGAATTTTCACGTCTCCTATTTACTTACAAAACAAAATTTAAATCCACATTTTTGATTTCATTTAAGAAAAATTATCCTGCTTTTGTGTCGATGATCACAATCATGTGTGGCAATGATCGTTACATTACTTTCAAAACGAAGGTTATTTTTATTTTAAACTTTAATTTCGAAAGTTATAAACGGAGACCACTATGTTCATTATTTCCAGTAAAAATATGCTCCAGAAGGCCCAGCATGCAGGCTATGCCGTGCCAGCCTTTAACATCCATAACCTGGAAACCTTGCAGGTGGTGGTAGAAACCGCCGCAGAAATGCGCTCACCGCTGATCGTTGCCGGAACACCAGGCACGTTTAGCTATGCCGGAATGGGTAACATTGTGGCGATCGCGGGCGATCTGGCTCGTGAATACAATCTGCCACTGGCCATTCATCTGGATCATCATGAATCGTTAGCCGATATCGAAAGCAAAGTTATGGCAGGGATCCGTTCAGTCATGATCGATGGTTCCCACTTTCCCTTTGAAGAGAATGTGGCGCTGGTGAAAAGCGTGGTCGATTTTTGCCATCGCTACGACACCAGCGTGGAGGCAGAACTGGGCCGCCTTGGTGGGATCGAAGATGATTTAGTGGTAGACAGCAAAGATGCCCTTTACACCAATCCACAGCAAGCACGTGAGTTTGTGGCGCGCACCGGCATTGATTCGCTGGCGGTTGCTATCGGCACGGCACACGGCATGTATGCCGCTGAACCTAAACTTGATTTTGAGCGACTGGCAGAAATACGCGCTCTGGTGGATATCCCTCTGGTATTGCATGGGGCATCTGGTTTGCCGGAAAGCGATATTCGCCAGGCCATCAGCCTTGGGGTATGCAAAGTCAATGTTGCCACCGAACTGAAAATCGCCTTCTCCGACGCCTTAAAAGAGTATTTCCTGCAAAACCCGAAAGCCAATGATCCCCGCCACTATATGCAACCAGCAAAACAGGCGATGAAAGAGGTGGTACGCAAAGTAATTCATGTTTGCGGCTGTGAAGGGCAACTGTGAGGAATCGCCTGTGATCTACACGCTAACACTTAATAGCGCGATTGATATGAATATATTTAGCGATCCTTTACAGCCAAATATTGTCAATCGCACTCACCACACCGAGTTTTGCCCAAATGGTAAAGGGGTAAATGTTGCGCTGGTTCTGGATCACTTTCAAATACCTGCGCATATATTAGGAATTTTTGGAGGTTTCACCGGGCATTATATTGTAGAAAGCCTGCGTACCCGAAAAATGCCAGTCACACCAGCATGGGTAGAAGAACCCACGCGGATTAATATTTTCATTCATGACGGGCAGCAGGAATATAAACTGATCAACCCTGGCTCATATATTCCAGATGAATGTAAACAACAAATCATCACGATTATTTCTCAACTGCCCGATGCAGAATATCTGGTGATAAGCGGCAGCCTGCCACAAGGTATTGAAAGCCGCTTTTACGCAGAAATTATGCATATTTGTCAGCAAAAAAATATCGGCGTAATTTTAGATATTAGTCATCCGTCATTACGTCAGTTACTGGAGTTCAAACCGTTATTAATTAAACCAAATGATGAAGAGGTTAAAGCAATATTCGGTTTAACTGTCTCTGACGACAATGATGCGAAAAATACTCTTACCACTTTACATGCACTTGGTGCACAAAATGTTCTGCTAACCCTTGGCGCTAAAGGAATGTATTTCTCCAATGGGATTGATTACTGGTTTTGTAGCGCGCCAACAGTTGATTTGGTGAGCTCCGCCTGTGCAGGCGATGCTGCACTGGCCGCCTTTCTCAGCCAGTGGTTATCTACAGGAGAAGTGGAATATGCCTTATCTCTTGCCAGTGCAACAGGAGCTGATGTCGCAAGTTCTGCCGGATTAGGCCAACTTGCGGCAATAGAAACCTTACTTTCGCAAATCCACGTCAGAAAGCTGTAGGTTAAATTACAATTTAAGGTCTGCTTATGAAAAAGATCATTGCAGTGACCGGCTGCCCTACCGGTATTGCGCATACATTTATGGCTGAAGAAGCCTTAAAAAATGCCGCGAAAAAATTATCTGTTGAAATAAAAGTTGAAACCAATGGTGCCAGTGGCGTTGAAAATGCTATTCAACCTGCTGATCTGGTAGATATTGCCGGAGTCATTATTGCGGCGGATAAAGATGTCTTACCTGATCGCTTTAATGGTTTACCGGTTATTGAAGTACCGGTAAAAGAAGCAATCCATCATCCTGCGGAGCTGATTAACAAAGTTATTAATGGTGAAGCCCCAATACGTAAAGGCGAATCAACCACCAGAACGGAAATTATCGAAAAAGAATCGCTTGGGCGACAAATTTATAAACACCTGATGAGTGGTGTTTCAAATATGCTGCCTTTTGTAGTTGCCGGAGGCATATTAATTGCGGTGTCGTTTTTATGGGGGATTTATTCCGCTGATCCTAATTCAGCTGAATACAATGCAACCGCCGCTATGCTAATGAAAATCGGTCAGCAAGCCTTTTCGATTATGGTTCCGGTCTTTACCGCTTATATTGCATTCTCTATTTCTGGCAGACCAGGGATGGTGGCTGGATTTGTCGGCGGCTTACTGGCAAATGCTACCGGCGCAGGATTTCTCGGTGGGATAATTGCCGGATTCGCCGCCGGTTACCTGATGTTATGGGTAAAGAATCGACTCGAAGGCTTACCGCGTCAGTATGAAGGCCTGAAATCGATTTTTATTATGCCGCTCATTGGCGTACTGGTTATTGGCGTGTTGATGTCGCTGCTTGGGCAACCTGTCGCAGCTATCAATAATAGCATGATGAACTGGCTGGCATCTCTACAGGAAGCGAATCCAATATTGCTGGGTATTGTGGTGGGTGCAATGTGCTCCTTTGACTTTGGCGGCCCGGTAAACAAAGCCGCTTATGTCACCGGCACGCTTTTACTGGGCCAGGGCAACTTCTACTTTATGGCTGGTGTGTCTGCCGCATGTATTACTCCACCACTGGTAATTGCTCTGGCGACCACCTTCTTTCCAAAAGGTTTTAGCGAGGAAGAACGTGCCGCAGGCATGGTTAACTATATCCTCGGTTGTACACACATCACTGAAGGCGCGATTCCTTTCGCAGCGAAAGATCCTTTGCGTGTCATCCCGATGATGATGATTGCTTCCAGCATTTCCGCGGTACTTAGCTACAGCTTGCGTATTCAGGTTCCGGCTCCTCACGGCGGCTTCTTAATTTTACCTTTGGTGAGTCAGCCGCTGGCCTGGGTGTTATGTATCCTTGCGGGCTCTGCATGTGGTGCGGTGATGCTTGGCCTATGGAGATTGTGGGCTGTGCGCAAAAATTCAGTCAACACAACTCCTGTAGTAAAGGCTGGAGGTCAGAATGCAGCTCTGTGAACACGATATTTTTGTCAGCGATGAGCGCCTCGATAAAGTCACCGCTCTGCACCGTGTGGTGGAAAAGTTATCTGCGGCTGGCAATACCACGCCTGACTATTTACGCGGCATGTTGGATCGCGAAGCACAGATTTCCACTTATCTGGGCAATGGAATCGCGATCCCACACGGTACGCCAGAGTCTCGCGATGCGGTATTACAAACCGGTGTAAAGGTAATCGTTTTTCGCTACGGCGTTGACTGGGGTGACGGCAACACCGCGTATCTGGTCACCGGAATTGCCGCGCGCTCCAATGAACATCTTGAGATTTTGCGCCAACTGACTCGCGTGCTCAGCGATGACGCTATTCCGCAAGCATTGGCTAAAGCCGAATCCCCCAGTCAGGTTTTAACGCTACTGACTGGATCGACGACCAATACGCCAGCAGCCGTGGAGTTGCAGGAGGGTGAGCAGGCAACGTTTGTCATCCATAATCCGCATGGTTTACATGCCAGACCCAGTGCGGTGCTGGTGAAGTTTATCAAACAGTTTCAAAGCCACATTACGGTAGAAAATCTGGATAACGCCTCCGGCCCGGTGGACGGGAAAAACCTGATGCGGGTGGTGTCGCTCGGCGCGAAAAAGGGGCATCGCTTGTTGTTCCGGGCGCAGGGCGAAGATGCACAGCAGGCACTACGTGAAATCGAGGAGCTTATCGCCTCTGGTGCAGGCGAGATGATCACCGTTCCCGTTACCCCACCACCAGAAGTCATGCAGCCAAAGCGCAGTTGGCTATCTCGATTGTTTAATTAGCCTTCGTTTGTTCCTCCGTGCCCGCTCCGGCGGGTACGGTTTTTCATGACAAAGTGAAATCACAGACATTACATACCCTTTCGTCATCTTACATTTTCTTTCGCAACTTTCATTTATCAGATCAAAATCACAAAACAACATTACGAAAGCCTATAAATTCTTTCGAAGAAGATAAACGAAAGAATTCGGAGATAAAAGTGAAAGGAATAATTGCTCGTCATAAAGCAGGAGAACATCTGGGCATCTGTTCAGTTTGTTCTGCTCATCCCCTGGTTATCGAATCAGCTCTGCTTTTCGATCTCAACACTGACAACAAAGTATTGATTGAAGCCACATCCAATCAGGTGAATCAGTTTGGCGGTTATACCGGCATGAAACCGGCTGACTTTCGTGATTTTGTCTATGGCATCGCCCAGGAAGTGGGATTTCCACGTGAGCGGTTGATTCTTGGTGGCGATCATTTAGGGCCTAACTGCTGGCAGAACGAACCGGCAGCGGCGGCAATGGAAAAGTCGGTTGAGTTAATAAAAGCGTATGTCGCCGCTGGTTTTAGCAAAATTCACCTGGACGCGTCGATGTCCTGCGCAGATGACCCGACACCGTTGGATCCGATGGTCGTTGCACGCCGTGCCGCCGTGCTTTGTAAAGCAGCAGAAGAGACCGCAAACGAAGAACAAAAATGCCATCTGACTTATGTCATCGGCACGGAAGTGCCCGTTCCTGGCGGTGAAGCCAGTACTATCGGCAGCGTTCATGTCACCCGCGAAGTCGATGCTGCCCGTACGCTGGAAACTCACCAAATCGCGTTTCGTGAATCAGGTCTGGAAGAAGCACTGTCACGCGTGATCGCCATTGTGGTGCAACCGGGCGTTGAATTTGATCATACCCAGATTATTCATTATCAGCCGCAGGCGGCACAGGCGCTCTCCGCATGGATAAAAGAAACGCCGATGGTCTATGAAGCGCATTCGACTGATTATCAGACGCGACAGGCCTACCGCGCCCTCGTTCGCGATCATTACGCCATTCTGAAGGTCGGCCCGGCGCTCACTTTCGCGCTGCGCGAAGCCATTTTCGCACTTGCGCAAATGGAAAATGAGCTGGTATCCCCGGAACAACGTAGCCGCGTGATGGAAGTTATCGATGAAGTGATGCTAAACGAGCCAGGCTACTGGAAAAAATACTACCGTCCAACCTGGAGCCAGGCGATGGTCGACATCCACTTTAGTTTGTCTGACCGTATTCGCTATTACTGGCCGCACCCGCGTATTCGTCAAAGCGTAGAGAAGTTAATCGCCAATCTGAACAACGTCACATTGCCGCTGGGATTAATTAGCCAGTTTATGCCCGTACAGTTTGAACGCCTGTCTGAGGGCGTGCTCACCCCCACGCCGCATAACCTGATTATTGACAAAATTCAGGATGTTCTGCGCGCTTATCGCTTCGGTTGCACGCCGGATGTCGCCTGAATAATGGAGAATTTATGAGCCAACTATTTGTCCGAACCGGAATCACATTCGACTCGAGCCAACAGGCGCTGGCGCACATTGGCAAAGAGATGCTGGCGAAAGACGTGGTACATGATAGTTATCCGCAGGCGCTGGTGGAACGTGAAGCGTCTTTTCCTACCGGCATTGCGCTGGAGCGTCACGCCGTCGCTATCCCTCATTGCGAGGCGGTTCATGCGAAATCACCCGCTATCTATCTGATTCGTCCAGATAAGCCGGTCATGTTTCAACAGGCGGATGATGACGAAGAGATTGCCGTTTCGTTAATCATCGCCTTAATCGTTGAAAACCCGGCGGCACAGCTAAAACTTCTGCGCCGCCTGTTTAGTGAGCTACAGAACCCGAGCACCCTCGATGCCCTGTTAAGCGCGCCGGATGCCGAACTGGCGATACGCTTTCAGGAAACCATCCTTGAGCCTGAGCAGTGCGTCCAGGTTTGATAATAAATTGATAATAATGAGGAATACCCTATGAAACGTAAAGTAATTGTGGCCTGTGGCGGTGCGGTTGCAACCTCAACGATGGCTGCGGAAGAAATTAAAGAGCTATGTGATGCCAACCATATTGAGCTCGACTTAGTGCAATGCCGGGTCACCGAAATCGAAACCTATATGGACGGCGCCGATCTTATCTGTACCACTGCCAGGGTCGATCGCGCCTTTGGCGATATTCCCGTCGTTCACGGTATGCCTTTTGTTTCCGGCGTGGGTATTGAAGCATTACAGCAAAAAATTCTGTCCATTCTCATGGGGTAACGTATGTTTAGCGAAATAATGCGTTATATCCTCGACTTAGGCCCAACGGTGATGCTGCCTCTGGTGATCATCGTGTTCTCTAAACTGCTGGGAATGAAGCTTGGGGATTGTTTTAAATCGGGTTTGCATATTGGTATCGGCTTCGTGGGTATTGGTCTGGTCATCGGCCTGATGCTGGATTCTATCGGCCCCGCGGCGAAAGCCATGGCGGAACATTTCCAAATCAATCTCCACGTTATTGACGTCGGCTGGCCAGGTTCATCGCCCATGACCTGGGCGTCACAAATCGCGCTGGTCGCGATCCCTGTCGCCATCGGGGTTAACGTCCTGATGCTGGTGACCCGCATGACCCGCGTGGTGAATGTCGATATCTGGAATATCTGGCACATGACCTTCACGGGCGCCATGCTGCATCTGGCGACCGGTTCATACTGGCTGGGGATTCTGGGCGTTGTGGTTCATGCCGCCTTTGTCTACAAACTGGGGGACTGGTTTGCCAAAGATACCCGCGACTATTTTGGCCTTGAGGGGATTGCTATCCCACACGGTTCATCCGCGTACCTGGGCCCCGTGGCGGTGCTCGTTGATACCATTATCGAAAAAATTCCGGGCCTCAATCGTATTCACTTTAGCGCAGACGATGTCCAGAAACGCTTCGGACCGTTTGGCGAGCCGGTGACTGTCGGCTTCGTGATGGGGCTGGTGATTGGTGTACTGGCAGGCTACGACGCCAAAGCCGTTCTGCAACTGGCGGTCAAAACCGCAGCGGTGATGCTGCTTATGCCACGCGTCATTAAACCTATTATGGATGGCCTAACCCCTATCGCGAAACATGCGCGTAAACGTCTACAGGCCAAATTTGGCGGGCAGGAGTTCCTGATAGGCCTTGATCCAGCGCTACTGCTCGGTCATACCTCTGTTGTCTCCGCGAGCCTGATATTCATTCCGCTGACCATCCTGATTGCCGTCTTAGTACCGGGGAACCAGGTGCTGCCGTTCGGCGACCTCGCCACCATCGGTTTCTTTATTGCGATGGCGGTCGCGGTACACCAGGGCAACCTGTTCCGCACGCTGATTTCAGGTGTCATTATCATGGGTATCACCCTGTGGATAGCCACGCAGACGATTGGCCTGCATACCCAACTGGCTGCCAATGCCGGAGCGCTAAAAGCCGGCGGACAAGTCGCCTCGCTGGATCAGGGCGGTTCCCCCATCACCTGGCTGCTGATTCAACTTTTTACCTGGCAGAATATCGTCGGCTTCGCCGTCATTGCCATTATCTATCTGGCCGGCGTACTGCTGACCTGGCGTCGCGCCCGACAGTTTGTTGCGGCTGAGAAAGCCACGGCGCTACAGCAAAATCAAATCGCCTCTTAATTTTAGGGGAGCAATCGCTCCCCTCACCTTCCTGGAGAATGTTATGAAATCAGTGGTTATTCACGCTGAGGGAGACGTGCGCGTTGAAGAACGCCCCTTACCACAACTGCAAGCCGAGGACGATGTGTTGGTCAAAGTCGTTAGCTCAGGGCTTTGCGGATCGGATATCCCGCGTATTTTCGCGCAGGGCGCCCATTATTATCCTATTACGTTAGGTCATGAATTCAGCGGCTACGTTGAATCCTACGGCACAGGCGTAACGGATATGCAGCCTGGCGATGCCGTCGCTTGTGTCCCGCTTCTTCCCTGCTTTCACTGTCCGCAATGCGAACGCGGTTACTTTTCTTTATGCAAACAGTATCAGTTTGTAGGATCGCGCAGCGAAGGCGGTAATGCGGAATATGTGGTGGTCAAACGGGCCAATCTTTTCCGCTTGCCGTCTGATATGCCGATTGAAGATGGCGCGTTTATCGAACCGATTACCGTGGGCTTACACGCCTTTCATCTGGCGCAGGGCTGCGAGGGGAAAAACGTAATTATCGTTGGTGCCGGGACAATTGGCCTGCTGGCCTTACAGTGCGCGCGGGAACTGGGCGCGCGAAGCGTAACGGCGATTGATATCAATCCGCAGAAACTGGAACTGGCGAAAGCGCTCGGCGCAACGCATACCTGTAATAGCCGGGAAATGACCGCCGACGACATCCAGACCGCGTTGTCCGACATTCAGTTTGATCAACTGGTTCTCGAAACGGCAGGAACTCCCCAGACCGTCTCGCTGGCTATCGATATCGCCGGGCCGCGCGCGCAACTGGCGCTGGTGGGGACGTTACATCACGATCTCACCCTGACAACGCGTACATTCGGGCTAATTTTGCGTAAAGAGCTCACGCTCCTCGGCAGTTGGATGAACTACTCCGCGCCATGGCCAGGAGAAGAATGGGAAACCGCAGCGCGCCTGTTGGCTGAAAAACGTCTTCAACTGACCCCTCTCATTGCCCATCGCGGCGATGCGGAAAGCTTTGCAGAAGCAGTCAAAGCGCTTAATGGCGCGCCCATGCAGGGCAAAATCCTACTTCAACTTTCCTGATGGTACGAGCCAGCAACCTGCGCTGGCTCACATTTCCTTTCGAAATTTAGCGTTCACCTTTCGCAATCCTTCGTTTAAACTAGTTACAGTTAATTATCAGGCAAATCAATATGAACTCATTTGAGCGAAGAAATAAAATTGTCGACCTGATTAATACGCAAGGCAGCGTGCTGGTGATGGACCTTTCAAATACCTTTGGTATTTCTGAAGTGACTATCCGTGCTGACCTGCGTCTGCTGGAAGAGAAAGGCCTTGTCACCCGTTTTCATGGCGGCGCGGCAAAACCGGGAAGTCATCTGGCGGAAGGCGACAATCAGGAAGTCATTCTGGAAGATCGGTATCAACTCGCCAGCGATCCGAAAAAGCGGATTGCCCAGGCGGCTGCGGCAATGGTTGAAGAAGGAATGACCATCATTCTGGATAGCGGGAGCACAACATTACTGATTGCGGAAGCGCTCGCGCGAAAAAGCAATATTACGGTGATCACTAACAGCTTGCCTGCCGCTTTTACGCTATCAGAAAATAAAGATCTCACGCTGGTGGTCTGCGGCGGTACGGTACGGCATAAAACCCACTCAATGCACGGCACGATTGCGGAACGATCGCTACACGGCATCAGCGCCGATGTCATGTTTGTCGGGGCGGATGGCATTGATGCGACAAACGGTATTACCACGTTTAACGAAGGTTATTCCATTAGCGGCGTCATGGCGGCGGCGGCACACAAAGTTATCGCGGTACTGGACGCGACCAAATTTAACCGTCGCGGCTTTAACCAGGTATTGCCGATGGACAAGATCGATTGTGTGATAACCGATGACACCATCAGCAAACAGGATAAAGCGGCATTAGCGAAAACAGGCGTGGAATTAATGATCGTCTAAAAAGGAGTCGGTTATGCGTTGCTGATCGCGAGAGTAAGCCCGAAGGAAAGGCCCGGCCCGCTATCACCGCCCAATGCCCCCATCAATTTACCCACATCAATCACCTGATTGAGTATTAACACGATGGCGATAAAAGGCGGTTCCCGGGCGCTCGCTTTTATTCTTCCTGCTGCTCCAGCGCGTACTTATACAGCGCATTTTTCTTCACGCCGTGAATTTCTGCTGCCAGCGCCGCCGCTTTTTTCAGCGGCAGTTCTGCCTGTAGCAGCGCCAGCGTGCGCAACGCGTCGGCGGGCAGGTCGTCTTCTTGCGCTTTATGGCCTTCGACAATCAGCACCATTTCGCCTTTGCGACGGTTTTCATCTTCTTTGACCCACGCCAGCAGCTCGCCGACCGGCGCGCCGTGAATGGTTTCCCAGGTTTTGGTCAGCTCACGCGCCAGCACCACATAACGGGATTCTCCCAATACCGCGACGATATCTTCCAGGCTATCTAACAGGCGGTGGGTTGACTCATAAAAAATCAGCGTTCGCGGTTCCGTTTCAATGGCTTTTAGCGCATCACGGCGGCCTTTGGATTTCGCCGGTAAAAAGCCTTCATAGCAGAAACGGTCAGATGGCAGGCCAGCGGCGCTCAGGGCGGCAATCGCCGCACATGGCCCTGGTAGCGGCACCACGCGAATCCCCGCTTCACGGCAGGTACGCACCAGGTGATAGCCGGGGTCATTAATTAGTGGCGTACCGGCGTCGGAAACCAGCGCAATGTTCTGCCCTTCTTTTAGCTTCGCGACCAGCGTTTCCGCTTTTTGTTGTTCGTTATGGTCGTGCAGCGCGAACAATCGGGCATTAATCCCAAAATGTTGCAGCAATAAACCGGTATGACGAGTGTCTTCAGCGGCAATTAAATCAACGGCTTGTAAAACTTCCAGCGCGCGTTGAGTAATATCAGCCAAATTCCCGATAGGAGTAGGTACAATAAAGAGTTGGCCCTGAGAATTATCCGCCGATTCGTTTTGTTTCATTGTGTCGTCCGTATTGCCGATTTAATATTGAGCATTGCGTAAAAAAATATCACTGGATACAGTATGGTACCCTCAACATTTTCTCGTTTGAACGCCGCGCGCGCGCTGCCTGTCGTCCTGGCTGCGCTACTTTTCGCCGGGTGCGGCACCCAGGCGCCAGATCAAAGCGCAGCCTATATGCAGGGTTCAGCGCAAGCTGACTCCGCCTTTTACCTGCATCAGATGCAGCAAAGCGCAGATGATAGCAAGACCAACTGGCAATTACTCGCCATTCATGCACTGCTGAAAGAAGGAAAAAGCCAGCAGGCCGTCGACCTGTTCAACCAACTCCCGCAAAATCTGAATGATGCCCAGCGTCGCGAACAGTCTTTATTAGCGGTAGAAATCAAACTGGCGCAAAAAGATGTCGCAGGCGCGCAGGCCTTGCTGGATAAACTAAAACCCGCCGACTTTGCGCCACATCAGCAAGCGCGTTACTGGCAGGCGCAGATCGTTGCCAGCCAGGGACGCCCGTCGCTTACCCTATTGCGGGCGTTAATCGCCCAGGAACCGCTACTGGCGGCGAAAGAGAAACAAAAAAATATCGACGCCACCTGGCAGGCGCTCTCCGCCATGACGCCGGATCAGGCCAGGACGCTGGTTATCAACGCCGATGAAAATGTGCTTCAGGGCTGGCTGGATCTGCAACGCGTCTGGTTTGACAACCGCAACGATCCGGACATGCTGAAAGCCGGGATCGCCGACTGGCGAAAACGCTACCCGCAAAATCCGGGGGCGAAAATGCTGCCGACGCAGCTCGTCAATGTACAACGTTTTAAACCAGCTTCCACCAGCAAAATCGCTCTGCTGCTGCCGCTGAACGGTCAGGCTGCCGTGTTTGGCCGTACCATCCAGCAAGGTTTCGAAGCCGCGAAAAACCTCGGCACCCAGGCGGTGGAAATGCAGCCTGCCGCCGCGCCTGACGCGCCGGTCGAACCTGGCGTGGAGGAGACGCAACCACAAATGACCAACGGCGTCGCCAGTCCGTCGCAGGCCTCGGTGAGCGATCTGACTGATGACGCTCCATCCCAGTCCGCTACGCCAGTCAGCGCGCCACAAACTCCCCCTGCTACAGCAAGCGCGCCGGCGGATCCCTCCGCTGAATTAAAAATCTACGATACCTCTTCCCAGCCGTTGGATCAGGTGCTCGCTCAGGTTCAGCAAGACGGCGCCAGTATCGTGGTCGGGCCGCTGTTGAAAAACAATGTGGAAGCGCTGATGAAAAGCAACACGCCGCTCAACGTGCTGGCGCTCAACCAGCCGGAAACTGTACGTAGCTTCCCTAATATCTGCTATTTCGCGCTCTCTCCTGAA
Source organism: Salmonella sp. 32031103-2018-00083-FB-01-SM-01 (assembly GCF_017571995.1). Classification (NCBI taxonomy): domain Bacteria; kingdom Pseudomonadati; phylum Pseudomonadota; class Gammaproteobacteria; order Enterobacterales; family Enterobacteriaceae; genus Salmonella; species Salmonella sp. 32031103-2018-00083-FB-01-SM-01. Next base: position 80,806 of record NZ_JAGEQL010000007.1, on the reverse strand, counting down.
GATGAAGCCCGTGACGCGGCGCATCATATTTATGACCAGGGCAAGCAGTCGCCGCTGCTGTTGATCCCACGCAGCGCGCTTGGCGATCGCGTGGCGAACGCCTTCACCCAGGAGTGGCAAAAACTGGGCGGCGGCATCGTGTTACAGCAAAAATTCGGCTCCGTAGCCGAGCTGAAAATGGGCGTGAACGGCGGCGCGGGTATCGCATTGACGGGCAGTCCGGTCGCCGCCAGCGTGCCTGCGCAGCCTGGCGTCACCATTGGCGGTCTGACCATCCCTGCGCCGCCGACCGACGCGCAAATCACCGGCGGCGGACGCGTAGACGCGGTCTATATTCTGGCTACGCCGGAAGAGATTGGCTTTATCAAACCGATGATCGCCATGCGTAACGGCACCCAGAGCGGCGCGACGCTGTATGCCAGCTCCCGTAGCGCGCAAGGCACCTCCGGCCCCGACTTCCGTCTGGAGATGGAAGGTTTACAATACAGTGAAATTCCTATGCTGGCAGGCGGCAATATGCCGTTGATGCAGCAGGCGCTGAGCGCTGTACATAACGACTATTCTCTGGCGCGGATGTACGCCATGGGCGTGGATGCCTGGACGCTGGCGAACCACTTTTCGCAGATGCGTCAGGTGCAGGGGTTTGAGATCAATGGTAATACCGGCGCATTAACTGCCAGCCCGGATTGTGTGATTAACAGGAAGTTATCATGGCTCAAATACCAGCAAGGGGAGATTGTTCCCGCCAGCTAACGCGTAAACAGGCTGGCGACGCGTGGGAAGCTGCCGCGCGTCGCTGGCTGGAAAGCAAAGGACTGCGGTTTATCGCCGCCAACGTGCGCGAGCGCGGCGGCGAAATCGATCTGATCATGCGTGACGGAAAAACGACGGTTTTTGTTGAGGTCCGCTATCGGCGCTCCGGGCTTTATGGCGGCGCGGCGGCCAGTGTGACCCGCAGCAAGCAACACAAATTATTACATACTGCCCGCTTGTGGCTCGCCCGCCAGAATGGGAGTTTTGATACTGTGGATTGTCGGTTCGATGTGTTAGCCTTCACCGGAAATGAGATTGAGTGGTTTCGGGATGCGTTTAACGACCACTCATAATTGAAGATTTTAAGGATTAGCGTGCTCGAAAGAATCAAAGTTTGCTTTACAGAAAGCATTCAAACTCAAATTGCTGCGGCGGAAGCGCTTCCGGATGCCATTTCCCGCGCCGCCATGACGCTGGTTCATTCCCTGCTTAACGGCAACAAAATCCTCTGTTGTGGAAACGGGACGTCCGCGGCCAACGCACAGCATTTTGCTGCCAGCATGATTAACCGCTTTGAAACGGAGCGACCCAGTTTACCCGCCATTGCACTAAATACCGATAATGTGGTCTTAACTGCGATCGCTAACGATCGCCTGCACGATGAAGTTTATGCAAAACAAGTCCGGGCGCTGGGACATGCAGGCGATGTTTTATTGGCGATCTCTACGCGTGGTAATAGTCGCGATATCGTAAAAGCCGTTGAAGCAGCCGTCACACGTGACATGACCATTGTGGCGCTAACCGGGTATGACGGGGGTGAGCTGGCCGGACTATTAGGGCCGCAGGATGTTGAAATTCGTATCCCTTCACACCACAGCGCGCGCATTCAGGAAATGCATATGCTGACGGTAAACTGCCTGTGCGATTTGATCGATAACACGCTTTTTCCTCACCAGGATGATTAAGGAGTACACATGAAGGCATTTTCGCCGCTCGCAGTCCTTATTTCTGCGTTGCTATTGCAAGGTTGCGTCGCCGCCGCGGTAGTGGGTACGGCAGCCGTCGGCACCAAAGCCGCAACCGACCCGCGTAGCGTGGGCACCCAGGTGGATGACGGAACGCTGGAACTGCGTGTCAGCAGCGCGCTGTCGAAAGATGAGCAAATCAAAAAAGAGACGCGCATCAATGTCACGGCTTATCAGGGCAAAGTTTTGTTAGTGGGTCAGTCGCCAAACAGCGAACTCTCCGCACGCGCGAAACAGATAGCGATGGGCGTTGAAGGCACCACCGAGGTCTATAACGAGATTCGCCAGGGTCAGCCTATCGGCCTGGGGACCGCCTCTAACGATACCTGGATCACCACGAAAGTTCGCTCACAGCTACTGACCAGCGATCAGGTAAAATCGTCAAATGTGAAAGTCACCACCGAAAATGGCGAAGTGTTCCTGCTGGGCCTGGTGACTGAACGTGAAGGTAAAGCGGCAGCAGACATCGCCAGCAGGGTGAGCGGCGTGAAACGCGTAACCACCGCCTTTACGTATATTAAGTAACCGGTGTGCCGGGTGGCGATAAAAATGTGTAAACCGCGTCGCCATCCGGTAAATCATCCGGCTTCGCTACTCCGCTTTTTCCCGCAGTTGCGATGAGGTCAGAATCGTCACGCCTTCTTGTGCTGGCGCCAGCGCTTCCGCCAGCATGGCCCGCGCCACATCCCGCGCATCAATCGATTTCCAGTTTCCTGGCAACAGCCGAAATAGCGGAGCGAAAAGCGTTTCATTCACCCGCCGCGTTGTTCTGTCGCCGAGCAGCATAGAAGGCCGGGCAATCGTCAAACGAGGCCAATTTTGCGCGATTAACGCCTCCTCCATTTCTCCTTTCACCCGATTGTAGAAAAACGGAGAGTGCGCGTTTGCTCCCATTGCGCTGACCACCAACATGTGCTGCGCGCCCAGCCGACGCCCGGTCAGCGCGGTATCAACCACCAGCGTATAATCCGCATGAATAAACGCCGCTTTACTTCCCGCTTCACGCCGGGTCGTGCCCAGGCAGCAAAAAACAATATCTACCGGGTCGGTCACCTGAGCTAACGCGTCGGTAAGCTGCGGATCGTGAGGGTTATAAACGCCGACAATATCCGTCAGCGGACGACGCGTCGGCGCGGCGATAGCGCTCACCTGCGGCGTGTTGATTAACATTCTCAGCAGATGTCCGCCGACCAGTCCGGTCGCGCCGGTAATCAGTACCTGACTCATCCTCGCTCCTTTACAGATTTGTCCACCTTGCACTCTCGGCCCTATCGACCAGGCTTAATAGTCTACGAGGTAAGTATCCATCATTGTGGAAAATTTGCCTTACCCGACGCCACCACTGCGGAGGAAACGCATGAGTAAGAAAATTGCCGTTTTGATTACCGATGAATTTGAAGATTCAGAATTTACCTCGCCGGCAGCAGAATTCCGTCAGGCCGGCCATGAGGTCATCACCATCGAAAAAGAGGCGGGTAAAACGGTGAAAGGAAAAAAAGGCGAGGCCAGCGTCACCATTGATAAGGCTATTGATGACGTTCGTCCCGACGAGTTCGACGCCTTGCTATTGCCGGGAGGTCATTCGCCGGACTACCTGCGCGGCGACAGCCGTTTCGTGGATTTTACCCGCGATTTCGTTAACAGCGGTAAACCGGTTTTTGCCATTTGCCACGGCCCGCAGTTGTTGATCAGCGCCGATGTCATTCGTGGCCGCAAACTCACGGCGGTGAAACCGATTATTATCGATGTGAAGAATGCGGGCGCGGAATTTTACGATCAGGAAGTCGTCGTCGATAAAGATCAGCTGGTGACCAGCCGCACGCCTGACGACCTGCCGGCATTTAACCGCGAGGCACTACGCCTGCTGGGCGCGTGAGTCGCGTAACCAGTGCAGTTTTTTACCAAACCCCAGCGTGTTGTCGGTGAATTTAATCTCATCCAGCCGGATTTCCCATACCGGCGCTGGCAGCACCCTGGCGACCGGGAAGCGACGAAGGTAAGCTTTACGCGCGGCGTCGCTCTCCTGCCCCTCCAGACGGCGAATTACCCCTTTAAACTGCACGCCGCGAATGCGCGTCACCGTTTTCGGCTGACCATTGACCGTTCCCGCAACTGGCGCGCACGCGCCGGACATTTGCGCATGGCGGGTTTTATCATCCGTTAACAGATACAGCGCGACGTTTTGCGCATCGAACAAATAAAACGCATTGGCGCACCACAGCTCTCCCTCATGGTGTACGCACCAGGTCACCACGTGTTGTTTCGCCAGCCAACGGCCAATAGCGGTAAGTGTGTCCATCTTTATTCTCGCTTATACTGGGAACCTGAAAATTATCATGCTGATGGCGACAATGACACCCTGGTATCTGTATCTGATTCGTACTGCAGACAATGCGCTTTACACCGGAATAACCACCGATGTGGCGCGTCGTTACAGGCAGCATCAAACGGGAAAAGGCGCAAAAGCATTACGGGGAAAAGGCGAGTTAACGCTGGCGTTTGCGGCGCAGGTCGGCGATCGCTCGCTGGCCCTGCGCATAGAGTATCGCATCAAACAGCTCACAAAGCGCCAGAAGGAGCGCCTTGTGACGGAACGCGAAGCGTTTGAGGCGCTGCTGTCCAGCCTGCAAACGCCGGTGCTTAAAAACGATTGAAGTGGTCGTGATACTCCACCAGCCCCGTCACGCCTTCCAGCGCATCCTCAGCCAAACGGTGTACCTGGAAAGCGCTTTCCGTACCGGGCCAACGGCAGTGAAGATCGTAATGCGCGGCCAGTTCAAAACCGAAGCGGCTATATAACGCCGGGTCGCCCAACGTCACGACCGCCGCGTAGCCGAACTCGTTGAGCGAATCCAGCCCTTCATACACTAACTGGCGCGCCAGCCCTTGCCCGCGATACTTTTCATCGACCGCCAGCGGCGCCATGCCGACCCACTGTAAATCTTCGCCCTGCACATCAACCGGACTAAAGGCGACATAGCCCACCACCTGGCCTTCATCATCCGTGGCCACCAGTCCGAGCGTCAGAAAACCATCTTCACGCAAATCGTGAACCAGCTTCGCTTCCGCATCGCTTTCGAATGAACGGCGTAACAGCGCATCAATACCAGGCGCATCAATGGGAATTTCTACTCGAATTAGCATGGTTCACCTACCGAGGTCTGTTTGGTTTCCGGCGAGTTTTTCATACCCGCCTCAACAAAATCCGCCAGTTGCAGCAGCATAACGCGTAACGCTTTCGGCATCTGCTCCAGTTCGATGGCGTCCATCAGATTCTTCACATACAACCCTAACTCAGTATCGCCTTCAATGACCAGTCGACGCTGGAAAAAGAGCGTATCCGGGTCCTGTTTACGGGCAGCTATCATTAGCAGATCGCTGGCGTCGGCGCTAAAACTGACGTCAGCATCCGCCTGCTGGCTAACGATCAGCTTTTCATTTTCAACCGTGGTATACCATTTTAAGTCGATGTCACGAACATGAATGCTTAACCAACGACCTTCGAGGAATTCCAGCTCTCCATCGGCCAGCGCCTGACGAAACTGCCAGCTCAGAACCTGTTCCAGAACCTGGCGCTTTAGCGCAAAGGGCGTCAGTTTAACCGGTACACTCATCAGAGACGGGCCAGCATGGACTAAGCGTGAACGCAGTTTATCTAACACGAGCTTTACTCCCTGTTTCAATAGTCCTGTTATTTTGCCATATCCAATAAATCACATGGCGGCGTAAATCAACAATTGGGTCTGATTTTCTACCCCATTATTGGTGTTACCAATACGCCTTTAACTGCCTTAAATCAAAAATTGTCGCAGCAAGGTTAACTAAAATCCCTGTTCGTTAACAATTTTGCGTCTCAGACGTAACCCTCAGGATAAATTATGGAGCTGCTCTGCCCTGCCGGAAATCTCCCGGCGCTGAAGGCGGCCATCGAAAACGGCGCTGACGCCGTTTATATCGGGTTAAAAGACGATACCAATGCCCGTCATTTTGCCGGCCTTAACTTTACCGAAAAAAAATTGCAGGAAGCGGTGAGTTTTGTTCACCAGCATCGCCGCAAATTACACATCGCCATTAATACTTTTGCGCATCCGGACGGCTATGCTCGCTGGCAGCGCGCCGTGGATATGGCGGCGCAGCTTGGCGCCGACGCGCTGATTCTCGCCGACCTCGCTATGCTGGAATATGCCGCAGAGCGTTACCCGCATATTGAGCGCCATGTTTCCGTTCAGGCCTCGGCAACCAACGAAGAGGCGATTCGCTTTTATCACCGCAACTTTGATGTCCACCGCGTAGTACTGCCACGTGTACTGTCGATTCACCAGGTAAAACAACTGGCCCGCGTCACGCCGGTGCCGCTGGAGGTATTCGCGTTTGGCAGCCTGTGCATTATGGCGGAAGGTCGCTGCTATCTTTCTTCTTACCTGACGGGGGAGTCGCCCAATACCGTCGGCGCCTGCTCGCCCGCCCGCTTTGTTCGCTGGCAGCAAACGCCGCAGGGGCTGGAATCGCGCCTGAATGATGTCCTGATTGACCGTTACCAGGATGGCGAAAACGCGGGCTACCCAACGCTGTGTAAAGGCCGCTATTTAGTGGACGGCGAGCGCTATCACGCGCTGGAGGAGCCAACCAGCCTGAACACGCTGGAACTGCTGCCGGAGCTCATGGCGGCGAACATCGCTTCGGTGAAGATCGAAGGCCGTCAGCGCAGCCCGGCCTATGTCAGCCAGGTGGCGAAAGTGTGGCGCCAGGCGATCGATCGCTGCAAAGCCGCCCCGCAAAACTTCGTTCCACAGCGCGACTGGATGGAGACGCTCGGCGCGATGTCCGAAGGCACTCAAACCACGCTTGGCGCATATCACCGTAAATGGCAGTGAGAGGAGCTATGAAATATTCCTTAGGACCGGTGCTTTATTACTGGCCGAAAGAGACGCTGGAAGATTTTTATCAGCAGGCCGCAAAAAGCAGCGCTGATGTCATTTATCTGGGCGAAGCGGTGTGCAGCAAGCGTCGCGCGACCAAAGTCGGCGACTGGCTGGAAATGGCGAAATCCCTCGCCGCCAGCGGTAAGCAGGTGGCGCTCTCCACCCTGGCGCTGGTACAGGCGTCATCTGAATTAAGCGAGCTGAAACGCTATGTGGACAACGGCGATTTTCTGCTGGAAGCCAGCGATCTTGGCGTGGTGAATCTGTGCGCCGAGCGCAAACTGCCGTTTGTCGCCGGCCATGCGCTGAATTGCTACAACGCGGTCACGCTGCGCCGGTTGCTGAAAGAAGGCATGGTACGCTGGTGTATGCCGGTGGAGCTGTCCCGCGACTGGCTGGTGAATTTGCTTAATCAGTGCGATGAACTGGGCATCCGCAATCAGTTTGAAGTGGAAGTGTTGAGCTACGGGCATCTGCCGCTGGCCTACTCCGCTCGCTGCTTTACCGCCCGTTCGGAAGACCGCCCGAAAGATGAGTGCGAAACCTGCTGTATCAAGTATCCAAACGGTCGTGACGTGCTCTCGCAAGAGAATCAGCAGGTGTTTGTGCTTAACGGTATTCAGACCATGAGCGGCTATGTCTATAACCTTGGCAACGAACTGACGTCGATGCAGGGATTGGTCGATATCGTGCGGCTGTCGCCGTTGGGTACGGAGACATTTGCCATGCTTGATGCCTTTCGCGCTAACGAAAACGGCGGTGCGCCATTACCGCTTGCCTCCCATAGTGACTGCAACGGCTACTGGAAGCGGCTGGCCGGGCTGGAGCTACAGGCCTAGCCGGATGGCGGCATAAAGACCTTATCGGGCCTACAAATAGCGCTCCCGTAGGCCCGATAAGCGCAGCGCTATCGGGCATTGTTTTGCCGTCAGTCTCATAAAGCTCACTTTGTTAACAACATTCGCTAATCTTTAATGCAGTATTAAAAGATTAACCGGTAACAAAGTGAGCCGTTATGACTGACAAAACTATTCCGTTCTCGGTGCTGGATCTGGCACCGATCCCTGAAGGATCTTCGGCAAAAGAAGCCTTCACGCACTCGCTTGATCTCGCACGGCTGGCTGAAAAGCGCGGCTATCACCGCTACTGGCTGGCGGAACATCACAACATGACCGGTATCGCCAGCGCGGCGACCTCGGTATTGATTGGTTATCTGGCGGCCAATACCACAACATTACATCTTGGCTCCGGCGGCGTGATGCTGCCTAACCATTCACCGCTGGTGATTGCCGAGCAGTTCGGCACGCTGAATACGCTCTACCCGGGACGTATCGACTTAGGGTTGGGACGCGCGCCGGGTAGCGATCAGCCGACGATGCGCGCGCTGCGTCGCCATATGAGCGGCGATATCGATAACTTTCCACGCGATGTCGCAGAGCTGGTGGACTGGTTCGACGCTCGCGACCCTAATCCGCATGTGCGCCCGGTTCCCGGCTACGGCGAGAAGATCCCGGTCTGGCTGTTGGGCTCCAGCCTGTATAGCGCACAGTTGGCGGCCCAGCTTGGCCTGCCGTTCGCCTTTGCTTCGCATTTCGCGCCGGATATGTTGTTCCAGGCGCTGCATCTGTACCGTACCCAGTTCAAACCTTCAGCGCGGCTGGAAAAACCGTACGCGATGGTGTGTATCAATATTATCGCCGCCGACAGCAACCGCGACGCCGAATTCCTGTTTACCTCCATGCAACAGGCTTTTGTGAAGCTACGCCGTGGGGAAACCGGCCAACTGCCGCCGCCGATTGAGAATATGGAGACCTTCTGGTCGCCATCCGAGCAGTATGGCGTGCAACAGGCGCTGAGTATGTCGCTGGTCGGTGATAAGGCGAAAGTCCGCCACGGGCTGGAATCCATCCTGCGGGAGACCCAGGCGGATGAAATTATGGTAAACGGGCAGATTTTCGATCATCAGGCGCGGCTGCATTCGTTTGATTTGGCGATGGATGTGAAGCAGGAATTGTTGGGGTAGTGCGTTGTTTTGCCCGGTGGCGCTTCGCTTACCGGGCCTACAGCATCAAGTAGGCCGGATAAGGTGCAACCGCCATCCGGCACAATAACGTTACTGGTACACCGGCAGCAAATTAAAGCTCGACAGAATATGGATAACCGCGTTGCCGACACCGAAGACCAGAATCAGTACAATCATCGGCGTGCCGCCCCAGACGCGGAATTTCGGGCTGCCGAAACGTTTGCGAGATTTACGCGCCAACAGCGCAGGCACAATGGCCGCCCAGATAGTTGCAGCTAAACCTGCATAACCAATGGCATACAGAAAACCGTTCGGGTACAGCAGGCCACCGACAATCGGCGGTACGAAGGTCAGCAGCGCCGTTTTAAAACGCCCCATTGCCGAGTCATCAAAGCCAAACAGATCCGCCAGATAGTCAAACAGCCCCAGCGTCACGCCGAGGAAGGAACTGGCGACCGCAAAGTTAGAGAACACCACCAGCAGCAGATCCAGGCTGCGACTGTTCAGCACGCCGCTCAACGCCTGTACCAGCACATCAATATTGCCGCCTTTCTGCGCAATGCCGATAAATTCCGGACGCGGGATGTTGCCCATCGTCCCCAGCAGCCAGACGGAATAGAGCGCCAGCGCCAGTAACGTCCCATAAATCAGGCATTTGACGATGGTGCGCGGATCTTTGCCGTAATATTTCATCAGGCTCGGTACGTTACCGTGATAACCAAAAGAGGCCAGACAAAATGGCAGCGTCATCAGCAGGTACGGCGTATATGACGCATGGCTTTCAGCCACGTTAAACAACGTGGCAGGCTGAACATGCCCTAACAGGCTGCCGAAGGTCAGGAAGAAAGTAATCACTTTCGCGCCCAGCACAATCGCCGTCATCCGACTGACCGCCTTCGTACTCAGCCACACAACAAACGCCACCAGCAGCGCAAAGGCAAAACCTGCCGCTCGCGCCGGAACGTTCAGCGACATCTCAGCAAAGGTATGATGCAGAATCGAGCCGCTCGCCGAGATATAGGCGTAAGTCAGGATGTAGAGCACAAAGGCAATAGAAATGCCGTTGACAATGTTCCAGCTTTTCCCCAACAGATCTTTGGTGATGGTGTCGAAACTCGAACCAATGCGGTAGTTAAGGTTGGCTTCGAGGATCATTAGCCCGGAGTGCAGCATACAAAACCAGGTAAAGACCAGCGCCGCCATCGACCAGAAGAACCACGCCCCGGACATGACCACCGGCAGGGAGAACATCCCCGCGCCAATGATGGTGCCGCCGATAATCACCACGCCGCCAAGCAGCGAAGGTGACGTTTGGGTGGTGGTAAGTGTTGCCATTCAGCTCTCTCTCCAGTCATTTATAGTGTGACTATCTCTCAATACGCTGCACTGTACCAGTACACGAGTACAAAAGAAATAAAAAAAGCCCCGATTGTGACGATCGGGGCTGTATATTTTACTTTACGCTGTGAATGCGCAGGTCAGCGCGAGTTACGCATCACCGCCGAAACGACGGCGACCGGTAGAGTCATCACGACGCGGACCACGGCTTTCACGACGTTCGCCGCTGAAGCGACGACCATCACCACGACCACCTTCACGACGTTCGCCGCTGAAATTACGACCGCCTTCACGACGTTCGCCACTGAAGCTACGACCACCGCCGCGACGTTCGCCGCCCGCGTGCGGAACCGCATCACCCAACAGCTGCATATTCATCGGCTTGTTCAGAATGCGGGTACGCGTGAAGTGCTGCAACACTTCGCCCGGCATACCTTTCGGCAGCTCGATGGTGGAGTGAGACGCGAACAGCTTAATGTTACCAATGTAACGGCTGCTGATGTCGCCTTCGTTAGCGATAGCGCCCACGATATGACGAACTTCAACGCCGTCATCACGGCCCACTTCAATGCGGTATAACTGCATATCGCCAACGTCACGACGTTCACGACGCGGACGTTCTTCACGGTCGCCACGCGGGCCACGGTCATTACGATCGCGCGGACCACGGTCATCACGGTCACGGAATTCACGCTTAGGACGCATCGGCGCATCCGGCGGCAGAATCAGCGGACGCTCGCCCTGCGCCATTTTCAGCAGTGCGGCGGCCAGCGTTTCGAGATCCAGCTCTTCGCCTTCAGCAGACGGCTGGATTTTCGCCAGCAGCGCACGGTACTGATCCAGATCGCTGCTTTCCAGTTGCTGCTGAACTTTCGCGGCGAATTTTTCCAGACGGCGTTTACCCAGCAGTTCTGCGTTCGGCAGTTCCACTTCCGGAATGGTCAGCTTCATGGTGCGTTCGATGTTGCGCAGCAGACGACGCTCGCGGTTCTCAACGAACAGCAGCGCGCGACCGGCGCGACCCGCACGGCCGGTACGACCGATACGGTGAACGTAGGACTCGGAGTCCATCGGAATATCGTAGTTCACCACCAGGCTGATACGTTCAACGTCCAGACCACGTGCCGCAACGTCGGTGGCGATCAGGATGTCCAGACGACCATCTTTCAGGCGTTCCAGAGTCTGCTCACGCAGCGCCTGGTTCATATCGCCATTCAACGCGGCGCTGTTGTAGCCGCTACGTTCCAGCGCTTCTGCTACTTCCAGGGTCGCGTTTTTGGTACGCACGAAGATAATCGCCGCATCAAAGTCTTCCGCTTCCAGGAAACGCACCAGCGCTTCGTTTTTACGCATACCCCAGACAGTCCAGTAGCTCTGGCTGATGTCAGGACGGGTAGTCACGCTGGACTGAATGCGCACTTCCTGCGGCTCTTTCATAAAGCGGCGGGTAATGCGACGAATCGCTTCCGGCATAGTGGCGGAGAACAGAGCGGTCTGATGACCTTCCGGGATCTGCGCCATAATAGTTTCAACGTCTTCGATGAAGCCCATACGCAGCATTTCGTCGGCTTCATCCAGCACCAGACCACTCAGTTTAGAGAGGTCGAGGGTGCCGCGTTTTAAGTGATCAAGCAGACGTCCCGGCGTACCGACAACGATCTGCGGCCCCTGACGCAGGGCGCGTAACTGCACGTCATAACGCTGACCGCCGTACAGGGCAACCACGTTTACGCCGCGCATGTGTTTAGAGAAATCCGTCATGGCTTCGGCAACCTGTACCGCCAGTTCGCGGGTTGGCGCCAGCACCAGAATCTGAGGTGCCTTCAGCTCAGGATCAAGATTGTTGAGCAGCGGTAAAGAGAACGCTGCGGTTTTGCCGCTACCGGTCTGGGCCATGCCCAGCACGTCGCGACCGCCCAGCAGATGCGGAATGCACTCTGCCTGGATTGGAGATGGTTTTTCGTAACCCAGATCGGTAAGGGCTTCAAGGATAGGAGCCTTCAGCCCCAGATCTGCAAAAGTGGTTTCGAATTCAGCCATGTAGTACGTGTGCCTCAAAATTAATGGCGGCCAGTCTACATAACTCATCATGAAATTGATCTGCAATTTTCATTGAAAAGTGTGAACCGGCTCAAAGTAGGTGTATTAACGAACAACAACGCCCTCACCCGCGAAGGTGATGGCAATCAAAAAGATTACGGGCTGATATGTTCGTCAGCTATTGCTGGTCCGATTCTGCCAGGTCATCTTGGTCCTGGCCCAGGAGCGATAATTCCAACAATGCGTATCGGTGCTCAACAAAGTTATGAACGTTGTTGGCCACCGCCAGTTTGAACAGAGCCGTGGCACTGTCCAAATCCCCCAGACTTAGGTAATACTTACCTAAATAGAAGTTGGTTTCACTGAGATGCTCAGCGAGCGAGGTGTTATCCGTTGCGTCCGCCTTGAGCCTTTCCATCAGCGTTGCTTCGCTAATGTCGCCCAGGTAGAACTCGACAATGTTCCATCCCCATTGCTCTTTATCCGATTTTTCGAAGCGTGCTTTTAACGCTTCTTTCGCCTGCTTCTCATTAAGCTTCTGCTCAACAAGATACAGCCACAGGCTGCGGTAAGGATCATTGGGATCGTCTTGATAAAACGCCAGCAGATCATCTTGCGCTAACTTATCACGGCCGCCGTAATACAATGCGATACCGCGGTTTAAGTGCGCGTAGTTGTAAGTTGGATCAAGCTCTAGTACAGAATCAAACGCTTCATAGGCAGCATCAAAATTGCCTGCCTGCGTTAAATAAATGCCTAAGTAATTGAATACTTCAGGCATATCCGGTCTGATTGCCAGCGCTTGTGAAAAATCATTTCGCGCTAATGCCCTCAAACCAAGACTATCATACAACACTCCGCGCTCATATAAAAGCTGTGCGCGTTCGTCATCGGTTAAAGCCCGACTGGCAAGAATCTGTTCCATACGCGCCAGAATCACTTCCTGCTGTAAAGTCGGTTGCAATGGTACTGCGAGGACTTCACTTTTACGCCAGGCGGAATTACTGCATCCTGCAAGCGTAAGTGCTGTCGCAACGAAACACCAGCGCAAAAAAGGCTTCATTTCCCACTCCCGAAGACAACGATTGAATGAACGTCCTGTTCCCCGGTGGCTCAACAAGGCGTCCAGCCAGGTCTAAAGCCCTCCGCGCTGCGGAGGGCAAAAGGCTACCTTACTCGGCCTGTTCGCTCGCCGGAGCTTCCGGCGCAGCCGCAGGTTGAGACTGCTCGGTTGCTTCTTTAATGCTCAGACGTACACGGCCCTGGCGGTCAACTTCCAGAACTTTAACCGGGACTTCCTGACCCATCTGCAGATAGTCGGTCACTTTCTCTACACGCTTATCCGCGATTTGAGAGATGTGAACCAGACCTTCTTTACCGCCGCCGATGGCAACAAACGCGCCAAAGTCAACGATACGGGTCACTTTACCATTGTAGATACGGCCGACTTCGATCTCCGCAGTAATCTCTTCGATACGACGGATAGCGTATTTCGCTTTTTCACCGTCGGTCGCCGCGATCTTCACAGTACCGTCATCTTCGATTTCGATGGTGGTGCCGGTCTCTTCAGTCAGCGCGCGGATCACAGAACCGCCTTTACCGATCACGTCTTTGATCTTGTCCGTGCTGATCTTGATGGTATGGATACGCGGCGCAAATTCAGAGATATCGCCGCGCGGCGCGTTGATCGCCTGTTCCATCACGCCCAGGATGTGCAGACGCGCGCCTTTAGCCTGGTTCAACGCAACCTGCATGATCTCTTTGGTGATACCTTCAATTTTGATATCCATCTGCAGCGCAGAGATACCGTCGCGGGAACCCGCCACTTTGAAGTCCATATCGCCCAGGTGATCTTCGTCGCCCAGAATGTCAGACAGTACAACGTAGTTGTCGCCTTCTTTCACCAGACCCATAGCGATACCTGCTACGGCGGCTTTAATTGGCACGCCAGCGTCCATCAGCGCCAGAGAAGCGCCGCACACGGAAGCCATAGAGGAAGAACCGTTGGATTCGGTGATTTCAGACACCACGCGAACGGTGTACGGGAATTTATCCATGTCCGGCATCACTGCCAGCACGCCGCGCTTCGCCAGACGACCGTGACCAATTTCACGACGCTTCGGAGAACCGACCATGCCGGTTTCGCCTACGGAGTACGGAGGGAAGTTGTAGTGGAACAGGAAGCTGTCAGTGCGCTCGCCCATCAGTTCATCAAGCACCTGCGCGTCACGAGCAGTACCCAGAGTCGCGGTAACCAGCGCCTGCGTTTCACCACGGGTAAACAGAGCGGAACCGTGAGTACGCGGCAGCACGCCAGTGCGCACGTCCAGACCACGGATCATGTCTTTTTCACGGCCATCAATACGCGGCTCGCCTGCCAGTACGCGGCTACGCACCACGTTTTTCTCAATAGCGTGCAGGATTTCGCCCAGCTCGTTAGCATCCAGAGTTTCATCTTCTGCAATAAGCTGCTCGATGGTTTCGGATTTGATTACGTCAACCTGAGCATAGCGTTCTTGTTTATCGGTGATGCGGTACGCGTCGCTCAGACGAGATTCAGCAAGCGCAGCAACACGCGCGTTCAACGCGTCGTTGACGGCTTCCGGCTGCCAGTCCCAACGTGGTTTACCGGCTTCTTTCACCAGATCGTTGATCGCCTGGATAACAACCTGCTGCTGCTCGTGACCGAATACCACCGCGCCCAGCATAGTGTCTTCGCTCAGCAGTTCAGCTTCGGATTCCACCATCAGCACAGCCGCTTCGGTACCGGCAACCACCAGGTCCAGCTTGCTTTCTTTCAGCTCGTCCTGGGTCGGGTTCAGCACGTACTGGTCATTGATGTAACCTACGCGCGCCGCGCCGATTGGGCCGTTGAACGGAATGCCGGACAGCGACAGCGCAGCAGATGCGCCGATCATCGCCACGATATCCGGGTTAACCTGCGGGTTAACGGAAACGACGGTCGCGATAACCTGCACTTCGTTAACGAAGCCTTCCGGGAACAGCGGACGAACCGGGCGGTCAATCAGACGCGCGATCAGGGTTTCGCCTTCGCTTGGACGGCCTTCACGACGGAAGAAGCTGCCCGGGATACGACCAGCAGCGTAGGTACGCTCCTGATAGTTAACGGTCAGTGGGAAGAAGTCCTGGCCTGGCTTGGCTTTTTTCTGGCCGACAACGGTAACGAATACGGCGGTGTCATCCATGCTTACCA
The DNA here is from genome assembly GCF_017571995.1 of Salmonella sp. 32031103-2018-00083-FB-01-SM-01. Lineage (NCBI taxonomy): Bacteria > Pseudomonadati > Pseudomonadota > Gammaproteobacteria > Enterobacterales > Enterobacteriaceae > Salmonella > Salmonella sp. 32031103-2018-00083-FB-01-SM-01. Next base: position 65,491 of record NZ_JAGEQL010000007.1, on the reverse strand, counting down.
TAACAGCGGCAGTGGCCTGACGCGCCATCATGCCAGTTTCCAGCGTAACGGTATGCTGACCGTACTGGAATTTACGAACGATCGGATTAAGCAAAATAATATCCTTTCCAATTTTTGACGGCATAATACGCGCCGTCGTTAATACCCGATCTTCTGCGCATCCTCGCGACTAATGACAACCCTAACCCTGATATGGGTAAAGCCTCTCATTAGCCGCGCGAACCTCTGCAACGGAAGATCATTCATAGCAACAATACATTAGTTTCCAGCGAATTGCTGCCATCTGCTGGAAAAAAGGGGCCATGAAGGCCCCCTCTTTCTGAAACTCGAAAGAATTAGCGACGCAGACCCAGACGCTCAATCAGCGCGGTGTAGCGTGCAACATCTTTACGTTTCAGGTAGTCGAGCAGTTTACGACGCTGAGAAACCATACGCAGCAGACCACGACGGCTGTGGTGATCTTTTTTATGCTCTGCAAAGTGACCCTGCAGGTGGTTAATCTGTGCAGTCAACAGAGCAACCTGAACATCGGTAGAACCGGTGTCGTTTGCGTCACGACCGAACTCAGAAACGATTTTAGCTGTAGCTTCAGTACTTAGAGACATTTTAAAACTCCAAAGTATTTAAGAATGAGAGGACGCCGATCTCTAATTCAGCGATCCCAGTGTACGCCGTGTAAACTGTTAAATAATTTACGCGACGTTAAGCGGCGGTATTCTACTCGCAGCGCTCTCTTATCGCAAGACGAAGCGACATTACGCTGGGTACTCTACTACCAGCCGACGAGGCGCGACACGGCCTTCGTCGTCAATTTCGCCCATACCGATAAATTTATCGTCTTCACCTTCCGTCACACGAACCAGTCCCTTCAACGGCGCGCCCGAGGTACGAACCGGGTTGCCATTCTTGAAGTATACCGAAGATGTTAACGGCAGATTAACAACAGGATAGTCCGAAGCTGGACTGTCCATTGGCATCAATAATGGATCGAGCAACTGCGCCGCCGGAACGCCCTGCTGTTCCGCCTGTGCTACCAGCTCGCGCAAGTGCTCCAGCGTCACCATTCGCTCAATCGGATACTTGCTGACCGTCAGACGACGCAGGTACGTTACGTGCGCGCCACAGCCCAGTTTCTCACCTAAATCATCAATAATGGTACGAATATAGGTGCCTTTGGAGCAGTGAACTTCCAGCTCCAGCTCGTTACCTTCATGGCGAATAAACAGCAGCTCATAGACGGTAATCGGGCGGCCTTCGCGCGGCACTTCGATACCCTGGCGGGCATATTCGTACAGCTTCTTGCCCTGATACTTCAGCGCCGAATACATCGACGGAATCTGTTCGATATCCCCACGAAAGGTCTCCAGCGCGCTCGCAAGCTGCTCAGCGCTGAAAGTCACCGGACGCTCCTGCACGATTTGACCATCGGCGTCAGAGGTATCCGTGCGCTGCCCCAGACGGGCAATAACACGATAGCGTTTGTCAGAATCCAGCAGGTACTGCGAAAATTTTGTCGCTTCGCCGAGGCAAATCGGCAACATGCCGGTCGCCAGCGGGTCCAGCGCGCCGGTATGCCCGGCGCGGTTGGCATTGTAGATGCGCTTAACTTTCTGCAGCACGTCATTGCTGGACATACCCTGCGGCTTATCCAGCAGCAGCACGCCGTGAATGTCGCGGCCACGACGACGAGGACGACTCATCAGTCCTCCTTGCTGTCGTCCGGGTTCACACGACGTTCTTCGTCATGTTTCACCACGTTAGTCACCAGGTTGGACATACGCATCCCTTCCACCAGCGAGTTGTCGTAGAAGAAGGTCAGTTCCGGTACGATGCGCAGACGCATCGCTTTACCCAGCAAGCTGCGGATGAAACCAGACGCTTCCTGCAGGGCCTTAATGCCGTTTTTCACAGCCGCTTCGTCCTGATCGTTGAGGAACGTCACGAATACTTTGGCGTATGCCAGATCGCGGGACATTTCAACACCCGATACGGTGGTCATCATACCTACACGTGGATCTTTGATTTCGCGTTGCAGGATGAGCGCGATCTCTTTCTGCATCTCTTGCGCTACGCGCTGAGGGCGACCAAATTCTTTCGCCATAATAAATTCTCCAGAATAAAGACAAAAAAGGGGCCATAAGCCCCTTTTTAAATTTCTTGCCGGGTGGCGCTTCGCTTACCCGGCCTACGCCTAATCATCTTCTAAGGATTTTGGATTGCAACAAGGCGGCAAGCTCGTAAATCCCCGGGAGCATAGATAACTATGTGACCGGGGTGAGCGAGCGCAGCCAACGCCGTTGCGGCCCAAAAGACGACGAAGATTAAGCGATAGTACGTTGGATCTCGATAATCTCGAATACTTCGATCATATCGCCAACGCGAACGTCGTTGTAGTTCTTCACGCCGATACCACATTCCATGCCGTTACGGACTTCGTTAACGTCATCTTTGAAGCGGCGCAGGGATTCCAGCTCGCCTTCATAGATAACCACGTTGTCACGCAGAACGCGGATTGGGTTATGACGTTTAATCGTACCTTCGGTAACCATACAGCCCGCGATCGCGCCGAATTTCGGCGATTTGAACACATCGCGCACTTCAGCCAGACCGATGATCTGCTGTTTCAGTTCCGGAGACAGCATACCGCTCATCGCCGCTTTCACTTCGTCGATCAAGTTATAGATGACGGAGTAGTAACGCAGATCCAGGCTTTCAGATTCGATCACTTTACGCGCAGAGGCATCAGCACGAACGTTGAAGCCCACCAGAATGGCGTTGGACGCCGCAGCCAGGGTCGCGTCGGTTTCGGTGATACCACCTACGCCAGAACCGATGATCTTCACTTTCACTTCGTCGGTAGACAGTTTCAGCAAAGAGTCGGAAATCGCTTCCACAGAACCCTGTACGTCAGCCTTCAGCACGATGTTCACTTCGTGAACTTCGCCTTCGGTCATGTTGGCGAACATGTTCTCGAGTTTAGATTTCTGCTGACGAGCCAGTTTAACTTCACGGAATTTACCCTGACGATACAGAGCCACTTCACGCGCTTTCTTCTCGTCGCGAACTACGGTCACTTCGTCACCGGCAGCCGGAACGCCGGACAGGCCGAGGATTTCCACCGGAATGGACGGACCCGCTTCCAGCACTTCCTGACCCAGTTCGTTACGCATCGCACGCACGCGGCCGTATTCGAAGCCACACAGCACGATATCGCCCTTATGCAGCGTACCTTCGCGTACCAGAACGGTAGCCACCGGACCACGACCTTTATCCAGGAAGGATTCGATCACCGCGCCGCTCGCCATACCTTTGCGTACCGCTTTCAGTTCCAGAACTTCGGCCTGCAGCAGGATAGCATCAAGCAGTTCGTCAATACCGGTACCTGCTTTCGCAGACACGTGAACGAACTGGCTCTCGCCGCCCCACTCTTCCGGCAGAATGCCGTACTGGGACAGTTCGTTCTTAACGCGATCCGGATCCGCTTCCGGCTTATCGATTTTGTTCACCGCAACCACGACCGGCACACCTGCCGCTTTCGCGTGCTGGATAGCTTCGATAGTCTGCGGCATCACGCCGTCGTCTGCCGCTACCACCAGAACCACGATATCCGTTGCCTGGGCGCCGCGAGCACGCATAGAAGTAAATGCGGCGTGGCCCGGGGTGTCCAGGAAGGTGATCATCCCGTTGTCAGTTTCAACGTGGTAAGCACCGATGTGCTGGGTAATGCCGCCCGCTTCGCCAGAGGCTACTTTCGTGGAACGAATGTAGTCCAGCAGAGAGGTTTTACCGTGGTCAACGTGGCCCATGATGGTCACAACCGGTGCGCGCGGTTCAGCCGCAGCGCCGGTATCACGGTCGCTCATTACCGCTTCTTCCAGTTCGTTTTCACGACGCAGGATAACTTTGTGGCCCATCTCTTCGGCAACCAGCTGTGCGGTTTCCTGGTCGATGACCTGGTTGATGGTGGCCATGGCGCCCAGCTTCATCATCGCTTTGATGACCTGAGAACCTTTCACCGCCATCTTGTTCGCCAGTTCGCCAACGGTGATGGTTTCACCGATCACCACGTCGCGGTTAACGGCCTGAGCGGGCTTCTGGAAGCCTTGCTGTAAAGAAGACCCTTTACGCTTGCCGCCTTTACCGCCGCGAACCGCAGCACGCGCTTCTTCGCGATCGGCTTTGGATTCGGCATGTTTGCCTTTTTTCGCCGGACGCGCCGCTTTTGCATTACGGCCACGACCACGACCGCCTTCAACTTCACGATCGTTTTCGTCTTCGGCCTGGCGCGCGTGCTGAGAAGTGGTGACATGATAGTCACTGGTGTCTTCTACTGGCTCAGGCGTTGCGGTCCATTTGTTTTCTTCCGCCATGCGGCGAGCTTCTTCTGCTACACGACGCGCTTCTTCTTCGAGTTTGCGACGTGCTTCTTCTTCCGCTTTACGCTTCAGCTCTGCAGCTTCATTCTCACGGCGGGCTTTTTCGGCCTGGGCGGTTTTGGTCATATCGTCAGTCTGTTGATTGCTCACTTTGTCTTTTTCCGCAGCTTCACGTTTCGCTTTTTCAGCGGCTTCACGCTTAGCTTGTTCTGCGGCCTCGCGTTCAGCTTTTTGTTGCGCCTCGCGTTTGGCCTGTTCTTCTGCCTCACGACGGGCTTGCTCTTCCGCTTCACGCTGCGCCTGCTCTTCCGCGGCCAGGCGTTCAGCCTCTTGCGGATCGCGTTTCACAAAGGTGCGCTTCTTGCGGACTTCGATTTGTACCGATTTACTTTTTCCACCGGTACCTGGAATATTCAGGGTACTGCGCGTCTTACGCTGCAGCGTCAGTTTATCGGGACCAGAAACCGCTTCGCGGTTCAGGTGCGCCAGTAAAGTCTGTTTTTCTTGTGCGGACACAGAGTCGTCAGCAGATTTCCGGATACCTGCATCAGCAAACTGCTGTACCAGGCGATCCACGGAAACCTGTCTCTCTGCGGCCAGCGCTTTTAGGGTTACATCTGTCATGCTGTTCCTTCCTGCTACAGTTTATTACGCTTCGTCGCCGAACCAGCAAATATTACGGGCAGCCATAATCAGCTCACCGGCTTTTTCGTCGGTCAACCCTTCGATATCAGCCAGATCATCAATGCCCTGGTCGGCGAGATCTTCCAGCGTACAAACACCACGAGCCGCCAGTTTGAAAGCCATATCGCGATCTAATCCTTCCAGATTCAGCAGATCGTCAGCCGGTTTGTTATCACCGAGGCTTGCTTCCTGGTCCTGCGCCAGAGTGGCCAGTGCGTTTTTAGCACGCTCGCGCAGTGCTTCAACGGTCGGCTCATCAAGGCCGTCAATTTCCAGCAGTTCTTTCATTGGCACATAGGCCAGTTCTTCGAGCGTGGAGAAACCTTCTTCTACCAGAACGGTCGCGAACTCTTCATCAATATCAAGATATTTAGTAAAGATCTCGATAGCGGCATGTGCTTCAGCCTGATGTTTAGCCTGCAAGTCATCAACGGTCATTACGTTGAGTTCCCAGCCGCTCAATTGCGAAGCCAGGCGGACGTTCTGACCATTACGTCCGATCGCCTGCGCCAGATTACCGGCTTCAACGGCGATATCCATGGTATGTTTATCTTCGTCCACCACGATAGACGCGACGTCTGCCGGTGCCATCGCATTAATGACGAACTGCGCCGGGTTATCATCCCACAGCACGATATCGATACGCTCACCGCCCAGTTCGGTAGAAACCGCCTGAACGCGCGCGCCGCGCATCCCCACGCAAGCGCCGACCGGATCGATACGTTTATCGTTGGTTTTCACTGCGATTTTCGCACGAGAACCCGGATCGCGAGCCGCCGCTTTAATTTCAATCACTTCTTCGCCGATTTCCGGCACTTCGATGCGGAACAGTTCGATCAGCATTTCCGGCTTGGAACGGGTGACGAACAGCTGCGCGCCACGCGCTTCCGGGCGAACAGCATACAGCACGCCGCGAATACGGTCGCCAGGGCGGAAGTTTTCGCGCGGCAGCATATCTTCACGCAGAATCACCGCTTCAGCGTTACCGGCCATCCCTTCGGATTTAATTTCCAGAGAGATATTGTCGCGGTTCACTTTCTTCACCACGCCAGTGACGATTTCGCCTTCCTGGTCGCGGAACTGATCGACAACCATCGCCCGTTCAGCTTCACGGACCTTCTGTACGATAACCTGTTTCGCAGTCTGCGTGGTGATACGGTCAAAGGTGACAGATTCAATCTGATCTTCAACATAGTCGCCGACATTCAGGCTTTCGTCTTCAAAACGCGCCGCTTCCAGCGTAATTTCCTTCGTCGGCATGGTCACTTCTTCAACGATCAACCAACGGCGGAAAGTATCAAAATCACCGCTTTTACGATCGATTTCTACACGAACATCGATCTCCTGCTCATATTTTTTCTTTGTTGCTGTCGCCAGCGCACTTTCCAGCGCTTCAAAAATTTTTTCGCGTGGCAGCGCTTTTTCGTTGGAGACGGCTTCAACAACAGCCAAAATTTCTTTGTTCATCGCGGGCTTTTCACCTCATCCAGACTGTTAAAAGTGGGGAACCAGGTTCGCCTTCTGGATATTACTCAGCGCGAACACTTCATCTTTGCCTTCGACTGTGACGGTAATCATTTCACCGTCCACCGCTTTGATAATGCCCTGCCACTTGCGACGGTTCTGTACCGCCATGCGAAGAACCAGCGCGACTTCTTCACCCTGGAAACGCGCATAGTGATCGGCAGTGAACATAGGACGGTCGAGACCCGGTGACGAGACTTCAAGGTTGTAAGCCACGGAGATAGGATCTTCAACGTCCAGCACCGCGCTTACCTGGTGGCTCACATCAGCACAATCATCAACATTGATGCCATCTTCACTATCAATATAGATGCGCAGTGTGGATGTGCGACCGCGAATAAATTCGATGCCGACCAGCTCGTAGCCTAAGGCTTCAACTGGCGCTGTAATCATCTCTGTTAATTTTTGCTCTAATGTGGACAAGCCCACCCCCAAGACATAAAAAAAGGGCCTAAAGCCCAGTTATTCTGTAGTCAGATAACAAAAAACCCCGATAAATCGGGGCTTTAGATAACTGAACCCTATAACCGCAACGGCGGTCTGGTGTACCTTCCGAAAGAATTTTTTTCAAATCCAGCTACGAAGGACATAATCTTCACAGTATATTTGAAAAAGAACTCTAAGGGAAAGTGGTTGCGGGGGCCGGATTTGAACCGACGACCTTCGGGTTATGAGCCCGACGAGCTACCAGGCTGCTCCACCCCGCGCCTGAAACGTGGCAAATTCTACTCGTTTTGGGTAAAAAATGCAAATACTGCTGGGATTTGGTACCGAGGACGGGACGTAAAATCTGCGCACAGTATAGTGACCAGGCATGAGTTATGTCAACCCTATTCCCAATATGCAGATGAATGAATATCACTCTTCGTTATACTCATCCCATCTCTCCGGCTTATACACGCATTTCACAACGTTATTTCAGTAAACCTTCACTAAACGCTTCCTGTCTCTGCTAAAAGATGATTAAATGAAAACTCATTTATTTTGCATAAAAATGCACTAAAGCAGAAACCGATCTCATTATCAGTCAATCAAGCAGGGTTCTATTCTATGACGACGATTCTTAAGCATCTTCCAGCAGGTCAACGTATTGGTATCGCTTTTTCCGGCGGTCTGGACACCAGCGCCGCACTGCTGTGGATGCGACAAAAAGGAGCTGTCCCATATGCCTATACTGCGAATCTGGGACAACCGGATGAGGATGACTATGACGCCATTCCTCGTCGCGCAATGGAGTATGGCGCAGAGAATGCTCGCCTGATTGATTGCCGCAAGCAGTTGGTTGCAGAAGGGATCGCAGCGATTCAGTGCGGCGCTTTCCACAACACAACCGGCGGCCTGACCTATTTCAACACCACCCCGCTGGGCCGTGCCGTCACCGGCACGATGCTGGTCGCCGCGATGAAAGAAGACGGCGTAAATATCTGGGGCGACGGCAGCACCTATAAAGGCAACGATATTGAACGTTTCTATCGTTACGGCCTGCTGACGAATGCTGAATTACAGATTTACAAACCGTGGCTGGATACCGACTTTATCGATGAGCTGGGTGGTCGCCATGAGATGTCTGAATTTATGATTGCCTGCGGTTTCGACTATAAGATGTCCGTTGAAAAAGCCTACTCCACCGACTCCAACATGCTCGGCGCGACGCACGAAGCGAAAGATCTGGAGTTTCTTAACTCCAGCGTCAAGATCGTCAACCCGATTATGGGCGTGAAGTTCTGGGACGAAAGCGTGAAGATCCCGGCAGAAGTTGTGACCGTCCGTTTCGAGCAGGGTCACCCTGTTGCCCTGAACGGTAAAACCTTCAGCGATGATGTTGAGATGATGCTGGAAGCGAACCGCATCGGTGGCCGTCACGGCCTGGGCATGAGCGACCAAATTGAAAACCGCATCATTGAAGCAAAAAGCCGCGGTATTTATGAAGCCCCCGGAATGGCGCTGCTGCACATCGCTTACGAGCGTCTGCTGACCGGTATTCACAACGAAGACACCATTGAACAGTATCATTCTCATGGTCGTCAGCTGGGTAAACTGCTGTATCAGGGCCGCTGGTTCGACTCGCAGGCGCTGATGCTGCGTGACGGCCTGCAACGCTGGGTCGCCAGCCAGATTACCGGTGAGGTCACACTCGAGTTGCGTCGCGGCAACGACTACTCCATCCTGAACACCGTGTCAGACAACCTGACCTATAAGCCAGAACGTTTGACCATGGAGAAAGGCGAGTCCGTATTCTCACCGGACGATCGTATCGGTCAGTTGACGATGCGTAATCTGGACATTACCGATACCCGCGAGAAACTGTTCGGCTACGCGAAAGCGGGTCTGTTAACCGCCTCTTCCGCGACCGGTCTGCCGCAGGTTGAGAATCTGGAAAACAAAGCGAAGTAAACATTTATCATTTTAAGGCCGCGAAAGTGGCCTTTTTTATGCGCGGAATATAAGGTGTCTGTTGGCCTGATAAACGTAGCGCCATCATGGGTTGTAATAATGTCGGATGGCGGCGTAACGTCTTATCCGACCTACAGACAACCACAAATAACAAACGAAAAAAAAAGACGCTTTTCAGCGTCTTTCTTTCGGAATATTGGTACCGAGGACGGGACTTGAACCCGTAAGCCCTATTGGGCACTACCACCTCAAGGTAGCGTGTCTACCAATTCCACCACCTCGGCACGGATACTGCTATTAGCGCGGGATATCGCTGGTCGGCTGGGCCGGTGCAGCAGGTTGAGTCTGCTCGGTCTTCGCCGGCGCGCTCAGATTTTCCCACTCGCTTCCTTTATTGGTTTTATTGCTATTGATATTACCCAACACCAGACTGATGATGAAGAACAGCGTCGCCAATACCGCCGTCATTCGGGTCATGAAGTTACCAGAACCACTTGAACCAAATAGCGTAGCGGAAGCGCCTGCTCCGAAGGAGGCTCCCATATCAGCGCCTTTACCTTGCTGCAGCATGATCAGACCTACAAGGCCAATTGCCACAATAAGGAAAACAACTAAAAGAGCTTCGTACATAATCAACCTGTTCCTTGCGGAGTTGCCGCGTACCAATGCTTCTACCAATAAAGCGGGATTTTTACTGTTTCCCACTGAAGCGGGTGTGAATACTAACCAAAGCGAATGACCTTCGCAAGGGCAATTTAAGCGCATTGTATCAACTGCGGAAAAAAACAGCAAAAGCGTTGTTTTTTGCGGGCCGTAAGGCGGCAACCGCCGCCTTTTTAGTCACTTAAACGCTTAAACGGCTTTTACCGCATCCGCAATACGATGGGCGAATGCCGTAACCTGCGCTTCATCCTCGCCTTCCACCATCACGCGAATCAGCGGTTCGGTACCGGATTTACGTAGCAGTACCCGCCCACGATTGCCGAGCGTGGCTTCTACGTCCGCCGTTACCGTTTTCACCGCTTCATTTTCCAGCGGATCGCCGCTACCGGCGGTGTAACGCACGTTAACCAGAATCTGCGGGAACATTTTCATACCGCTGCACAGATCGTGCAGACTCATATGATTACGCACCATCGCCGCCAGAACTTGTAGCCCCGCTACAATACCGTCGCCAGTGGTCGTTTTATCCAGCAGAATAACGTGACCAGAGTTTTCCGCGCCGATGCGCCAGCCTTTTTCCTGCAATTTTTCCAGCACGTAGCGGTCGCCCACTTTCGCCCGGGCAAACGGAATGCCAAGCTGCTTGAGCGCCAGCTCCAGCCCCATATTGCTCATCAGCGTCCCCACCGCGCCGCCGCGCAGTTGCCCCTGGCGCAGCCCTTCGCGCGCGATGATATACATGATCTGATCGCCATCGACTTTATTGCCTTCATGGTCAACCATGATGACCCGGTCGCCGTCGCCGTCAAGCGCAATGCCGAGGTCCGCCTTCTCCGCCAACACGCGCGCCTGCAACGCGCGCACGTCGGTCGCGCCCACTTCTTCGTTAATGTTGACGCCGTTTGGCTCACAGCCGATGGCGATAACGGTCGCGCCCAGCTCGCGCAGCACATTCGGTGCGATATGGTAGGTAGCGCCGTTGGCGCAATCCACAACCACTTTCAGACCGTTGAGGCTCAGTTCGTTCGGGAAGGTGCCTTTACAGAACTCAATATAGCGTCCGGCGGCGTCGACGATGCGGCTCGCTTTCCCCAGCTCGGCGGAGTCTACGCAGGTGATCTCTTTTTCCATTTCGGCTTCGATGGCTTCTTCCACATCGTCAGGCAGTTTCGTACCGTCGATAGAGAAGAATTTAATGCCGTTATCATAGAACGGGTTATGCGAAGCCGAGATAACGATACCCGCCTCCGCGCGGAAAGTCCGCGTCAAATAGGCGACGGCTGGCGTTGGCATAGGTCCGGTAAACGAGGCCGACAGCCCCGCAGCGGCAAGGCCCGCCTCCAGCGCGGACTCCAGCATATAGCCGGAAATACGCGTATCTTTACCGATAATGATTTTACGCGAGCCATGACGCGCCAGCACTTTTCCGGCAGCCCAACCCAGTTTAAGCACGAAATCAGGTGTAATGGGGGCATTGCCTACACGTCCGCGAATCCCATCGGTACCGAAATATTTACGATTACTCATAGCGTTTGTTTCCCTTTGCAGACAGAGTGGCTTCTACCACCCGCATCGCCTCTACGGTTTCTTTGACGTCATGGACGCGAATGATCTGCGCGCCCTGCATCGCGGCAATTACCGCGCACGCAAGGCTGCCGTTCAGACGGTCTGATGGTCCCACGTTAAGTAACTGACCAACCATCGTTTTACGTGACATGCCCACCAGCAGCGGCAGGTTAAAATGATGAAACTCACCCAGTCGCGCCAGTAAGGTATAATTGTGAGTGAGATTTTTACCGAAACCGAATCCGGGGTCGAGCAACAATTTCTCTTTTGCGATGCCGGCCTTCTCACAACGTGCTATTTGCTCAATAAAGTAGCGATTCACCTCGGCAAAGACATCGTCATATTTCGGCGCCTCCTGCATGGTTTTGGGGTTGCCCTGCATGTGCATAAGACTGACCGGCAAGCCGGTTTCCGCTGCCGCTTCCAACGCGCCGGGTTCGGAGAGCGAACGGACATCATTGATAATATGCGCGCCCGCCCTTGCCGCTTCACGGATCACCTCAGGTTTAGAGGTATCCACAGAAATCCACACTTCAAAGCGTTGCGCGATTGCTTCCAGTACCGGAATAACGCGATCCAGCTCTTCTTCCACGCTCACTTCCGCCGCGCCTGGTCGAGTTGATTCCCCCCCCACATCAATAATTGTCGCCCCGGCATTCACCATTAAATTCGCATGTTTCACCGCCTCAATCAGCGTGTTATGCGCGCCACCGTCGGAGAACGAATCCGGCGTTACGTTCAGGATCCCCATAACATGCGGATGAGTGAGATCGAGCGTGGCGCCCTGAGCGAAGAGTTTCATGGTCAAAATCCCTGTTTTATTTGTGGTGAGTAAAAAAAAGAAAAACCCCGGGGCAAGCCCCAGGGTTTCGGTGAGCGCTAAACATAATGTTGTACAACAAACGCTTATTTGTCGCCCAGCTGCTCTGACATCGTGTTGCCCGGGTTCGGCGTGCGTGGTTCATCAACCGGACGCGGCGCCTGAGGCGTACCATTGCTGTCAGAGTTATTGGTGCCGTTTGGATCTTCCCAGCCCGCAGGCGGACGCACTTCACGACGCGCCATCAGGTCATCAATCTGCGGCGCATCGATGGTTTCATATTTCATCAGCGCATCTTTCATCGCGTGCAGAATATCCATATTGTCAGTCAGGATCTGACGAGCGCGATTGTAGTTACGTTCAATCAGCGCTTTCACTTCCTGGTCGATGATACGCGCAGTTTCATCAGACATATGTTTCGCTTTTGCGACGCTACGGCCGAGGAACACTTCGCCCTCTTCTTCCGCATACAGCAGCGGACCAAGTTTGTCGGAGAAGCCCCACTGAGTCACCATGTTACGCGCCAGGTTAGTCGCGACTTTAATATCGTTCGACGCCCCGGTAGAAACATGTTCGGCACCGTAGATGATCTCTTCCGCCAGACGACCGCCGTACAGGGTAGAGATCTGGCTTTCCAGTTTCTGACGGCTGGCGCTGATCGCGTCGCCTTCAGGCAGGAAGAAGGTCACGCCCAGCGCACGACCGCGCGGGATAATCGTCACTTTGTGCACCGGATCGTGTTCCGGCACCAGGCGACCGATAATCGCGTGGCCCGCTTCGTGGTACGCGGTCGACTCTTTCTGCGCTTCCGTCATCACCATGGAGCGACGTTCGGCGCCCATCATGATTTTGTCTTTCGCTTTCTCGAACTCAACCATCGACACTACGCGTTTGTTGCCGCGTGCGGCAAACAGCGCTGCTTCGTTGACCAGGTTCGCCAGGTCCGCACCGGAGAAGCCTGGCGTACCGCGCGCAATGATCGCCGCATCAATATCCGTCGCTAACGGTACGCGACGCATATGCACCTTCAGAATCTGCTCACGACCGCGAACGTCCGGCAGGCCTACCACCACCTGACGGTCAAAACGACCAGGACGCAGCAGCGCCGGGTCAAGGACGTCCGGACGGTTAGTTGCGGCGATAACGATGATACCTTCGTTACCTTCGAAGCCGTCCATCTCAACCAGCATCTGGTTCAACGTCTGCTCACGTTCATCGTGACCACCGCCAAGACCTGCGCCACGCTGGCGGCCTACGGCGTCGATTTCATCGATGAAGATAATGCACGGCGCCGCTTTTTTGGCCTGTTCGAACATGTCACGCACACGAGACGCGCCGACACCGACGAACATTTCCACAAAGTCAGAACCGGAAATCGTAAAGAATGGCACCTTCGCTTCACCCGCAATGGCTTTTGCCAGCAGGGTTTTACCGGTACCCGGCGGGCCGACCATCAGGACGCCTTTCGGAATTTTACCGCCCAGCTTCTGGAAACGGCTCGGTTCACGCAGGTATTCAACCAGTTCCGCCACTTCTTCTTTCGCTTCGTCACAGCCCGCGACGTCAGCAAACGTGGTTTTGATCTGATCTTCCGTCAGCATACGCGCCTTGCTCTTACCGAACGACATGGCGCCTTTGCCACCGCCGCCCTGCATCTGACGCATGAAGAAGATCCAGACGCCGATCAGCAACAGCATCGGGAACCAGGAAATGAAGATAGAAGCCAGCAGGCTTGGCTCTTCAGGTGGTTCGCCAACAACCTTGACGTTTTTAGTCAGCAGGTTATCAAGCAGCTTCGGATCATTAATCGGAATGTAAGTCGTGTAACGGTTACTATCTTTCTTGGTAACGTTGATCTCACGTCCGTTGATACGCGCTTCGCGAACCTGGTCCTGATTGACCTCTTGCAGGAAGGTAGAGTAATCCACCTTACGGCCATTAGACTCGCTGGGCCCAAAGCTCTGGAATACTGACATCAGCACAACGGCAATGACCAGCCAGAGTATTAGGTTTTTCGCCATGTCACTCAAGGGATTAACCTCTTATTACAACTGTGTTAAAAACAGCGTCAGGATACTCTATATCCAGTTTCTTTCAAACCTTACGTCTGAAATCTGCCGGTTATCACTTTCGCCCGGTCGCTACAATGTACACTTCACGCGAACGCGCACGCGAAGAGTCCGGCTTACGAACTTTAACCTTCGTAAACAGGGAGCGAATTTCCCTTAGATACTCATCGAAACCTTCGCCCTGGAACACCTTCACTACAAAACTTCCGCCTGGCGCCAGCACATCGCGGCACATCTCTAACGCCAGCTCCACCAGATACATGGCGCGGGGGATATCCACCGCCGGTGTTCCGCTCATGTTTGGTGCCATATCCGACATGACAACTTGTACTTTACTGTCACCCACGCGTTCCAGTAACGCTTTCATGACAAGTTCATCACGAAAATCGCCCTGAAGAAAGTCCACACCAACGATAGGATCCATAGGTAAAAGATCACAAGCGATGATGCGGCCTTTGCCGCCAATCTGCGTGACCACATACTGTGACCAGCCTCCTGGCGCAGCGCCGAGATCGACTACCGTCATTCCCGGCTTAAAAAGTTTGTCACTTTGCTGTATTTCATCAAGTTTAAACCAGGCACGGGAGCGTAGCCCCTTTTTCTGCGCCTGTTGAACATATTTATCGCTAAAGTGTTCCTGAAGCCAGCGGCTTGAGCTGGCAGAACGCTTTTTACCTGTCATTTAACTTTCCCGTCGGGGCAGTTCATCGTAGCCAATGGCGTAAATTTCTACACGCCTATTTGGCGATATAAGGGAGATGGCGGTAGAATGACCCGTTTTCAATCCCAACGTAAGCAAAAATATACGATGAATCTGAGTACTAAACAAAAACAGCACCTAAAAGGTCTGGCACATCCGCTCAAGCCTGTTGTTATGCTTGGCAATAATGGTTTGACCGAAGGGGTACTGGCCGAGATTGAACAAGCGTTAGAGCACCATGAACTTATCAAGGTGAAAATCGCCTCGGAAGATCGCGAAACAAAAACCTTGATCGTGGACGCTATCGTGCGCGAAACCGGCGCCTGTAACGTACAGGTCATCGGTAAAACGCTGGTGCTGTATCGCCCAACTAAAGAGCGTAAAATCTCGCTGCCGCGTTAAGGATATCCTAAAGTCGAACACAAAATCTGTGTAAAACGAGGGGTTTTCCACGAGCAGGAGAGCAAAATGCCACGCTCTCTCCGTTGATAAAAGGCCGCTATGCGGCCTTTTTCCTTTCTTTACAATACACCAACAATTTGCGTATTGAGTACTGCTTAAAGGTATTCCACTTTAAGCACTTCGTATTCCACATCGCCGCCAGGCGTTTTGATCACCACGACGTCATCCTGCTCTTTGCCGATCAGGCCGCGAGCGATTGGCGAGTTTACCGAAATGAGATTTTGCTTAAAATCCGCCTCATCATCGCCAACAATACGATAGGTCTGCTCTTCGTCGGTGTCCAGGTTCAGCACCGTGACGGTAGCGCCGAAAATCACGCGACCATTGTTCGGCATTTTAGTGACATCAATCACCTGCGCATTCGACAGTTTTGCTTCGATATCTTTAATGCGTCCTTCGCAGAAACCCTGCTGTTCGCGTGCAGCATGATACTCCGCGTTTTCTTTTAAATCGCCATGTTCGCGCGCTTCGGCGATAGCGGCGATGATTTCAGGACGGCGCACAGATTTCAGAAAATCCAGCTCTTCGCGCAGTTTTTCGGCTCCGCGTAAGGTCATCGGAATAGCTTGCATTTGTTATACCTCTTGAACATTCCTGTAGGGGGCAATGAACTCTACCCCGGCTGCTAAGCCAGCCCCGGCATATGCCATACCAGGGTCAGAAGCAAAAAAACACCAACCCGGGCGCGCAGTCCCAGGTCAGCTACAATTTCCTCTTTGATAACCATTTTACCCTGGAGTTCCCTATGGGTCATCGTTTACTTTTTAGGGCGTTGCGCCGTAGTATGACGGCTTGTTTCCAGGGTGTTAGCGCGAGATTATGCGATTTTCCAGATTTATCATCGGATTGACCACCAGTATAGCGTTCAGCGTTCAGGCCGCGAATATTGACGAATACATCAAACAGCTTCCGGCCGGCGCCAACCTCGCGCTGATGGTGCAAAAGATTGGCGCGCCCGCGCCAGCTATTGATTATCATAGTCAGCAGATGGCGCTTCCCGCCAGTACCCAAAAGGTGATTACCGCGCTGGCGGCGCTGATTCAACTCGGCCCGGATTTCCGTTTTACGACCACGCTGGAGACTAAAGGCAACGTCGATAACGGCATCCTGAAAGGTGACGTAATTGCGCGATTCGGTGGCGATCCAACGCTAAGACGTCAGGATATTCGCAATATGGTCGCGACGTTGAAAAAGTCAGGCGTCACGCAAATCGACGGCAATGTGCTTATCGACACGTCGATTTTCGCCAGCCACGATAAAGCGCCAGGCTGGCCGTGGAACGACCTGACGCAGTGTTTCAGCGCGCCTCCCGCCGCCGCCATTGTTGACCGCAACTGTTTTTCTGTGTCGCTTTATAGCGCGCAAAAACCAAACGATTTAGCTTTTATTCGCGTGGCCTCTTATTATCCGGTAACGATGTTCAGCCAGGTACGGACTCTGCCGCGCGGTTCGGCAGACGCGCAGTATTGCGAGCTGGATGTTGTGCCTGGCGATTTGAACCGTTATACGCTTACCGGCTGTTTACCACAGCGCGCCGACCCGCTGCCGCTGGCCTTTGCTATTCAGGACGGCGCCAGCTACGCGGGCGCGATCCTCAAGCAGGAACTGAAAGAGGCCGGGATAACTTACCGCGGCACACTGCTGCGCCAGACGCAGGTTAACGAGCCCGGAACGATCGTCGCCAGTAAACAGTCGGCGCCACTGCACGATCTGCTTAAGATTATGCTGAAAAAGTCAGACAACATGATCGCCGATACTGTTTTTCGGATGATTGGTCATGTCAGGTTTAACGTGCCTGGCACCTGGCGGGCGGGATCGGATGCCGTTCGCCAGATCCTGCGCCAACAGGCGGGAATTGATATCGGCAATACCATTATTGCCGACGGTTCCGGTCTTTCTCGCCATAACCTGATCGCTCCCGCCACGATGATGCAGGTGCTGCAATATATCGCCCAACACGATAACGAGCTGAACTTTATCTCTATGCTGCCGCTGGCGGGCTATGATGGTTCATTGCAATACCGCGCCGGACTGCATCAGGCGGGCGTAGACGGTAAGGTTTCGGCGAAAACTGGGTCACTGCAGGGCGTGTATAATCTGGCGGGCTTTATTACCACCGCAAGCGGGCAACGGATGGCATTTGTACAGTATTTGTCGGGCTACGCGGTTCCACCTGCCGATCAGCGTAATCGGCGTATTCCGCTGGTACGCTTCGAGAGTCGGTTGTACAAGGATATTTATCAGAATAACTGAGTGCATCATTGCCGGATGGCGGCGCTAACGCGTCTTATCCGGCCTACAACGAACATAATAAAACGGGCCGCAAATGCGGCCCGTTGGCTTTTGTAGGCCGGATAAGCGTTAGCGCCATCCGGCTACGAGATTAACGTTTGTAGATGAACTCGACGCCTTCTTCGTCGTCTTCATCCCAGTCGTCATCCCAGTCATCGTCTGCGTCTTCTTCCACTTCAGCCAACTGCTGGCGATGATAATCGTCCCACATGAACTCGACTTTTTCCGGCTGTTTTGCTTCTTCAGCCTGCGCGATCGGATTCTCGATGATAAAGGTCATCACATCCCAGCAGAGATCTTTCACCCCCAGCTGACTGGCGGCGGAAATCAGATAGTATTTCCCTTCCCAGCCCAACGCTTCGGCGATCGCTTTCGCTTTCTCTTCCGCTTCGGTTTTATCCATCAGATCGATCTTGTTGAACACTAACCAGCGCGGTTTAGCCGCCAGATCCTGGCTGTATTTTTCCAGTTCGCCAATAATGATACGGGCGTTTTCCACCGGATCGGAACCGTCGATCGGATCGATATCAATGAGGTGCAGCAGTACGCGGCAACGTTCGAGGTGCTTCAGGAAGCGAATCCCCAGGCCCGCGCCTTCCGCCGCGCCTTCGATCAACCCCGGAATGTCAGCCACCACAAAACTCTTTTCGCTGTCCATTCGTACCACGCCCAGGCTCGGCACCAGCGTGGTAAACGGATAGTCCGCGACTTTCGGTTTTGCTGCCGATACCGCGCGAATGAACGTTGATTTACCGGCGTTTGGCATCCCCAGCATCCCGACATCCGCCAGCAGCATCAGTTCCAGCAGCAGGTCGCGCTTATCACCCGGCGTACCATTGGTTTTCTGGCGCGGCGTACGGTTAACCGAGGATTTAAAACGGGTATTGCCTAACCCATGCCAGCCGCCCTTCGCGACCAACAGACGCTGACCGTGTTTGGTCATGTCGCCCATCGTTTCACCGGTTCCCTGGTCGATAACGCGCGTACCGACCGGCACTTTGATGGTCACGTCTTTACCGCGTTTACCGGTACAGTCGCGGCTCGCGCCATTCTGACCACGTTCAGCGCGGAACGATTTTTCAAAGCGGTAATCGATCAGCGTATTCAGGTTTTCATCGGCTTCCATCCAGACGTCGCCGCCGTCGCCGCCATCACCGCCGTCCGGGCCGCCTTTCGGGATATATTTTTCGCGGCGGAAGCTCACACAGCCATTACCGCCATCGCCTGCAACGACCAGAATCGATGCTTCATCAACAAACTTCATTTTATTCTCCGTAAATCATTCGCCTGAGCGGGGTTGCGAAACCACCGTTTCATGCTTGCGTAAACCGCCCCAAATACGATGACCAATGGCGGAATACATCGCGCCCGCAACCACGACAAACGCACCGAGATAACCTAAAAGGTTTAACATCGGTCTGGCGAAGAAATCGGGCCAGGCCATAGATAAAAGATCTGAAAACAGCAGGGTAAATAGCGGTGTAAGCGTGATTATCGCGCTCACCTGCGCCGCCTGCCAACGCGCCATCGCTTCCGCCAGGGCGCCATATCCTACCAGCGTATTTAGCCCGCAGAAAATCAAACAGGCGAGCTGCCAGTCGCTCAGTTGCGCTATCACCATCGGTTTTGCCAGCGGCAAGAGCGCTATCGTACATAAAGTGTACAGTAAAAACAGGATCTGCTGCGAGGCCAGACGTCGCAATAATACTTTTTGCGCCACGCCATAGCTCACCCACACCATCGCCGCGCCTACGCCAAAAATAACGCCCCAGGTGTAGTCGGTCAGTCGGGTAAAAATCTCGATCAGACTGGTGTTAAAAAACATCACCAGCCCGCTCAATAACATCAGCGCGCCAATCACCTGCGTACCGCGCATCTTTTCTTTCAGAATAAAGACGCTGGCGACCATCATGCCAACCGGCGAAAGCTGGCCGATAACCTGCGACGCGGTTGGGCTTAAATATTGCAGGGAAGAACTGAACAAAATGAAATTACCGAACAGTCCGCAGGTCGCTATCGCCAATAACACCAACCAGCGCGGCTTACGAAAAATACGCAGCGGCGGCAGCTTTCTTTTTACTGCCAGTATCGCCCCGAGGCCAATACTGGCCATTAAGAAGCGGTAGAAGACAATGGTTGAAGGCTCCATCACCTCCAGCACTTGCTTCATTGCTATTGGCAACGCTCCCCAGCACATCGCGGTAGTGAGCGCTAAAAGAATGCCAATGCCTGCCTGCTGCTTCATGCCGTGTTCCCTGCAAAGACCCGTTAACGGCATTCGCACAGCCACACGGGTATATTTTAGTCGGCCATCGAATGTAAAAAGCCCCGCAACAGGTGCGGGGCTTTCATCCGTTACCGGACCACAAAAAACTTACTCAGCAACGATGCTGATGTATTTACGGTTTTTCGGGCCTTTAACTTCGAATTTCACTTTACCGTCTGCTTTAGCAAACAGAGTGTGGTCACGACCGCAACCAACGTTGGTGCCAGCGTGGAATTTAGTACCACGTTGACGAACGATGATGCTGCCTGCCAGAACTGCTTCACCGCCAAAGCGTTTTACGCCCAGACGTTTAGCTTCAGAATCGCGACCGTTACGAGTCGAGCCGCCAGCCTTTTTATGTGCCATTTAATCTGCTCCCCTAATCTTAAGCGCTGATGCCGGTAATTTTCACATCAGTGAACCACTGACGATGGCCCTGCTGCTTACGGTAGTGTTTACGGCGACGAAACTTAACGATTTTAACTTTCTCGCCACGACCGTGGGCAACAACTTCAGCTTTGATTACGCCGCCATCAACGAAAGGAACGCCGATTTTGACTTCTTCACCGTTTGCGACCATCAGAACTTCAGCGAACTCGATAGTTTCGCCAGTTGCGATGTCCAGCTTTTCCAGGCGAACGGTCTGACCTTCGCTTACTCGGTGTTGTTTACCACCACTTTGGAAAACCGCGTACATAAAAAACTCCGCTTCCGCGCACACCTTTCAATGATTCAGAGCGCGCTATAAATATTCACAATAGGGCGCGAATATTACGCAAATTGCACGGCTTTGACAAGTGCTACCATCAATACATGAAGAAAAAAAACACAACGCATACGGTAACGTTTATCTGCGGCGTTTTTTCAGTACAATCAGGGTATATTTCTAACCATAAACCCTACGTTACCTCATTCAGACATGGGATAATCGGGGCGATAAGCCCGGCTTTTGCGATGAATTTAGAAAAAATCAACGAGTTAACCGCGCAAGATATGGCGGGTGTCAATGCGACAATCCTTGAACAGCTTAATTCCGACGTTCAACTGATTAATCAGCTAGGATATTACATTATTAGCGGCGGCGGGAAACGCATTCGTCCGATGATTGCCGTTCTTGCCGCGCGTGCGGTGGGTTATCAGGGTAACGCGCACGTGACTATCGCCGCTCTGATCGAGTTTATCCACACGGCGACGCTGCTACATGATGATGTGGTGGATGAATCCGATATGCGTCGCGGCAAGGCAACGGCAAATGCCGCCTTCGGTAATGCCGCCAGCGTGCTGGTCGGCGACTTTATCTATACCCGCGCCTTCCAGATGATGACCAGCCTCGGCTCGTTAAAAGTGCTGGAAGTGATGTCGGAAGCGGTCAACGTGATTGCAGAAGGCGAAGTGCTGCAATTGATGAACGTGAATGACCCGGACATTACCGAAGAAAATTACATGCGGGTGATTTACAGTAAAACGGCCCGTCTGTTCGAAGCCGCCGCCCAGTGCTCCGGTATTCTTGCCGGTTGTACGCCTGAGCAAGAGAAAGGGTTGCAGGACTATGGCCGCTACCTTGGTACGGCTTTCCAGCTCATTGACGATCTGCTGGATTACAGCGCCGACGGCGAGCATCTCGGTAAAAATGTGGGTGATGACCTCAATGAGGGCAAACCCACCTTACCGTTGCTTCACGCCATGCGCCACGGTACGCCAGAACAGTCAGCGATGATCCGTACCGCTATTGAACAAGGTAATGGTCGTCATCTTCTGGAACCGGTTCTGGAAGCGATGACCACCTGCGGCTCGCTGGAATGGACGCGTCAGCGAGCGGAAGAAGAAGCCGACAAAGCGATATCCGCGTTGCAGATATTGCCGGATACTCCATGGCGTGAGGCGCTAATCGGTCTCGCACACATCGCGGTGCAGCGCGATCATTAATGCCGTTCTCTTATCCCGCGTACTACGCGGGATATCCCATTAAGTTCCAATAAACTCCAGATACTTTGCTCCCTGTCTTTTCATATAGCCATATAGGGCTTCCCCTGGCATATTCTGAATATTGCCGCCACTTACATGAACTTTTTAGAACATTCTTTCACGAAGCGTTATAGTATCGAACGTCGTCGGGTTGTTAAAACCGTAAGTGATTAACCTAAGGAGTGATGGATGTATGGAAAGCAAGCTTATTGACTGGCATCCGGCCGATATCATTGCCGGACTACGTAAAAAAGGGACGTCAATGGCCGCTGAGTCACGTCGGAATGGATTGAGTTCATCCACGCTGGCCAATGCATTAACGCGCCCGTGGCCGAAAGGAGAGTTGATTATCGCGAAAGCATTGGGAACGGAACCCTGGGTTATTTGGCCATCGCGTTATCACGATCCGCGCACGCATGAGTTTATCGACAGAACGCGGCTTATGAGAGCGCGTAATAAAAACAAACAGAATGTAGAGTAAGAGCCTGTAAAACAACCCCCGCATCGCGTTCGCGGGGGTTATTCAGCGTACAGAAGGTTATTCGCCTTTCACGCGTTCAATATTCGCGCCTAGCGCGCGCAGTTTGTCTTCGATGCGCTCATAACCGCGATCGATGTGATAAATGCGATCCACAATCGTCGTGCCTTCCGCAATACAGCCCGCCAGCACCAGGCTCGCAGATGCCCGCAGATCTGTCGCCATGACCTGGGCGCCAGAGAGCGTTTCTACGCCATGGCATATGACGGTATTGCTTTCAATTTCCGCACGCGCGCCCATGCGGCTGAGTTCAGGCACGTGCATAAAACGGTTTTCAAAGACGGTTTCAGTGATAAAGCCCGTCCCTTCCGCCACCAAGTTCAGCAACGTGAACTGCGCCTGCATATCGGTCGGGAATGCCGGGTGCGGCGCGGTACGGACATTGACCGCCTTCGGTCGTTTGCCGTGCATGTCCAGACTAATCCAGTCCTCGCCCACTTCGATATCCGCGCCAGCATCGCGCAGTTTCGCCAGTACCGCGTCCAGAGTGTCCGGTTGCGCGTTACGGCAGAGGATTTTGCCGCGAGAGATCGCTGCCGCCACCAGGAAAGTCCCCGTTTCGATACGATCCGGCAGCACACGATAAACGCCGCCGCCCAGACGCTCTACGCCCTCGATCGTAATACGATCGGTGCCCTGCCCGGCGATCTTCGCCCCCAGCGTAACCAGGAAGTTAGCGGTGTCGACAATTTCCGGCTCGCGCGCGGCGTTTTCAATGATGGTCGTCCCTTCCGCCAGCGTAGCGGCGCACATAATGGTGACGGTCGCGCCGACGCTGACCTTATCCATCACGATATGCGCCCCTTTAAGACGTCCTTCGACGGAGGCCTTTACGTAGCCCTCTTCCAGCTTGATGGTCGCACCCAGTTGTTCCAGACCGGTAATATGCAGATCAACCGGACGCGCGCCGATAGTACAGCCCCCCGGCAGAGAGACTTGTCCCTGACCAAAACGGGCAACCAGCGGCCCCAGCGCCCATATCGAGGCGCGCATGGTCTTAACCAGATCATAAGGCGCGCAGAACACGTTCACCTGGCTGGCGTCAATGTGTACCGATCCATTGCGTTCCACTTTCGCGCCTAATTGGCTCAGGAGCTTCATCGACGTATCCACGTCTTTCAGTTTTGGAACGTTTTGGATCTCTACCGGTTCTTCTGCCAGCAGAGCGGCGAACAGGATCGGCAGCGCGGCGTTTTTGGCGCCGGAAATTGTGACTTCGCCCTGGAGCGTCGTTGGCCCCTGTACACGAAATTTATCCATTATTGTATTCTCAGTTAAGCATTCATCTCCGCTACCGGCAGGTTACCCGTAGCTTAAAATCCGTTAAGTTTACGATCGCGCGCCCATTCCGCCGGGGTATATGCTTTGATCGATACGGCATGGATACGGTTGTCCGCAATGTACTCCATTAGCGGCCCATAGACCGTTTGCTGTTTCTTGACCCGGCTCATGCCGTCAAACATCTCGCCCACGGCAATAACCTGAAAGTGACTGCCATCGCCGGAGACGTGGACTTCCTGGAGGGAGAGGGCATTCATCAGCACACTCTGAATTTCATGATTTTCCATGGGTTCTTTATTCGTCAAATAGTGAAAACAGCCCAACATCTTAGAGCAAAGTCGCGCCGTCTTAAATAAGCAAAAGATTACGCTGATAAATCAGCGCGGTAAAAGTGCCGGATGGTGCTGCTAACGCAACTTATCCGGCCTACGGGGATCATGCGAAGTGTAGGCCGGATAAACCATCCGGCATTCATTACATACGGGGAAGTACGTCTTCGGGCAAGTTATATAATTGCGCCAGCGCGTAAACCTTGTCGTTAACGCCAGACAGCGACACGGCATTGCCCTGCTTTTTTGCCTGGTTCACAAGGTGCGCCAGCAGCGCCAGTCCCCCTGTATCCACCCTGGAGATCTGGCTCAGGTCGATACGGGTAACGCCATTCATCGCTTCTACGCGCGCGTCCCATAGCGGCGCCAACACGTCCTGATCCAGCTCTCCCGCCAGCACCAGAGTGTCCGCCTCACGCGTCCAGGTGAGTTGCGGCGTCATTACTGTTTCTCGTCCAAAGTAATTTTCTGTTGAGAGATAGATTTCAGTTGTGCGGTCAGGCCGTCGATGCCTTTAGTACGCAGCAGGTCGCTCCACTCATTTTGCTTGGTGGTGATCATGCTGACGCCTTCCGCAATCATGTCATACGCCTGCCAGTTGCCGGTCTGGGTGTTTTTGCGCCACTGGAAATCCAGGCGTACCGGCGGACGACCGTTGGGATCGATAATCGTTACACGGATAGGCACAATGGTCGCATCGCCCAGCGGTTGCTCAGGCGCTATCTGGTAAGTCTGGCCGTGGTACATCGCCAGCGCCTGACCGTAGGCCTGTTTCAGGTATTCGCGAAACGCTGCAAAATAGGCTTCACGCTGCGCCGGGGTCGCCTCTTTGTAGTAGCGGCCCAGCACCAGCGCGCCGGCATATTTTACCTGCACGTACGGCAGAAGTTCCTGATCAACAACGTCGCGCAGGTAATCCGGATTGGCACGAATTTTCGGCTGTTCGTTTTTTAGGCGATCAAAAGTTTTCTGCGCCGCCTCGTTCATCAGTTTATAAGGATTGCTCTGATCCGCTGCCGTTGCTGCGCTTAATGGCGCAATGACCAGCAGGGCCACCATCATCAGTCGTTTAAACATGCCTCAATTCTCCTGAGATTATTTCGTTTCGCCCGCGGGCGTTGTGGCTTCAGTATGGCCTTCCGTTGCGGCTGGCGCATCGCCAGAATTCTTATTGTCGTCGCCTTTGCTGTTATAAAGGAACTGGCCAATCATATCTTCCAGCACCATTGCAGACTTGGTGTCCTGAATCGTACTCCCATCTTTGAGGATAGACGTTCCCAGCTCAGGATCTTCAAAACCGACGTTTAATGCCAGATATTGCTCCCCCAGCAGCCCGGAAGTACGAATACTCAACGAGCTGGTATCGGGAATATGGTTATAACGCTCTTCGATGTCGAGCGTTACGCGCGGCAGGTATGTTTTCGGATCAAGCGAGATATCTTCAACCCGCCCGACAACCACCCCGCCGATGCGTACCGGGGAACGCACTTTCAGACCGCCGATGTTATCGAAGGTCGCATAAACCTTATAGGTCGGCTCCGTGCGCATAGAGGTCACATTTGCCGCCTTCAGGCAAACAAACAGCGCCGCCAGCAACGCTACCAGCAAAAAAACGCCTACCCAAATTTCATTTTTTTTCGTTTGCATGAACTCAATTCCCAAACATCAGTGCGGTCAGCACAAAATCCAGCCCCAGAACGGCCAACGATGCGTGAACCACGGTACGCGTCGTTGCCCGGCTAATCCCGGCAGAAGTCGGTATTGCGTCATAACCGTTGAATAACGCAATCCATGTTACCGTAATGGCGAACACCACGCTCTTTATCAGACAGTTCACCAGGTCCATACGCCAGTCGACGGCATTCTGCATCGCGGACCAGAAGAACCCGGCGTCGATTCCCTTCCAGCTTACGCCGACCAGCGAGCCGCCCCAGATACCGACCGCCACAAAGATAATGGTCAGTAGCGGCAACGAAATCACGCCCGCCCAGAAGCGCGGCGAAATCACCCGGCGCAATGGATCGACCGCCATCATCTCCATACTGGAGAGCTGCTCCGTCGCCCGCATCAGGCCGATTTCCGCCGTCAACGCCGACCCGGCCCGCCCGGCAAACAGCAACGCCGCGACCACCGGCCCCAGCTCGCGCAGCAGCGAAAGCGCCACTAACATGCCAAGACTGGTCTCCGCGCTGTAAGTAGTCAGAACCAGATAGCCTTGCAGCCCCAGCACCATACCGATGAATACGCCGGAGACAATAATGATAAGCATCGACAAGACGCCCACATTATAAAGCTGGCGCACCAGCAGCGGCGCATGTTTGCGAAACTCCGGCTTACCGATAATCGCATTGAATAACATTAACCCGGCGCGCCCGAACGTCCTGACGGTTTTGATCCCGCTGTGTCCGAGTGCTGCCAGCGCATTTAACAGCATGAGTGGCTTAACTCCCTGTTTCGAGTAAATCAAGGTGATAGTCGCCCGCCGGATAGCGGAACGGAACCGGCCCGTCGGCAATGCCGTCAAGGAACTGACGCACGCGCGGGTCCGTATTCTCCTGCAACGCCTGAGCGCTACCGTGAGCGACGATTTTTTTGTCCGCCATGATCCAGGCGTGATCCGCAATACTGAGCACCTCTGGCACATCATGCGAGACCACCACGCAGGTCACGCCCAGCGCGCTGTTCAATTCTGAAATCAGCTTCACCAGAACGCCCATGGTAATCGGGTCCTGGCCGACAAACGGCTCATCGAACATGATGAGATCCGGTTCCAGAGCGATGGCGCGCGCCAACGCGGCGCGACGCGCCATCCCACCGGAGAGCTCGGAAGGCATCAGTTTTGCCGCGCCGCGCAGCCCGACAGCTTCCAGTTTCATCATCACAACGCTTTTTAGCAGCGGCGCGGGTAAATTGGTGTGCTCCCGTAGCGGATAGGCCACATTGTCAAACACGTTCATGTCGGTAAACAGCGCTCCCGACTGAAACAGCATACTCATACGTTTGCGGACGGTGTAGAGCCGCGAACGGGACATGGCCGGCACATTCTCGCCATCAAATAAGATCTCGCCCTTATCCGGCGGGATCTGTCCGCCAATCAGGCGCAACAGCGTGGTTTTACCGATGCCCGACGGCCCCATGATCGCCGTGATCTTCCCGCGCGGCACCGTCAGGGAAATATTATCGAAAATGCAGCGTTCGCCACGGGAAAAGCTGACGTCGCGCATATCGACTAAATTGGCCGCAGACTGACCCATTGATTCATCCTTCGTATTGCCTTGTTGAGGTAACCATGGCGCTGAATTTAACCATGGGTTCGACATAATTACAGAATATTAACTGACAGGGTTAGCGAAAGCTGGCATTCGTTTTACTTTTTAGCCGCATAAAGTCAAAATTAGGACTTCGTTACGGCTTCCAGATATCCCTTCCAGGGGACCGGCGAGTATACCTGAAGAAAGGACTTTAGATGCTTTTAGCGATGGCGCTACTCATAATTGGTTTGCTTCTGGTGGCCTACGGCGCCGATCGTCTGGTGTTTGCGGCCTCTATTTTATGCCGTACATTCGGTATTCCCCCGCTGATCATCGGGATGACGGTCGTGAGTATCGGCACCTCGCTGCCGGAAATTATTGTGTCGGTCGCCGCATCGCTACACGGTCAGCTCGATTTGGCCGTCGGCGCGGCGCTCGGTTCTAACATCACCAATATTTTGCTGATCTTAGGGCTGGCGGCGCTGGTTCGTCCATTTACCGTGCATTCCGATGTTCTACGTCGCGAATTGCCATTAATGTTATTTGTTAGCGTGGTAGCCGGTTCCGTACTGCATGACGGACAGTTAAGTCGCAGTGATGGTATCTTTCTCCTGCTTCTGGCTGTGCTATGGCTGTTATTCATTGTTAAAATCGCGCGTCTGGCCGAACGCCAGGGGAATGACAGCCTCACCCGCGAACAACTGGCGGAGCTGCCGCGCGAAGGCGGGCTCCCCGTCGCGTTCTTATGGCTGGGCATTGCGCTGGTCATCATGCCAATGGCGACGCGCATGGTAATCGATAACGCTACGGTGCTGGCGAACTATTTCGCCATGAGTGAATTAACGCTCGGTCTGACAGTCATCGCCGTCGGCACCAGTCTGCCAGAGCTGGCGACGGCGATTGCCGGCGTGCGAAAAGGCGAAAATGATATTGCCGTTGGTAATCTCATTGGCGCCAATATTTTTAATCTCGCCATCGTGCTGGGACTGCCTGCGCTGATCGCGCCGGGGGAGATCAACCCGCTGGCGTTTGGGCGAGATTATAGCGTGATGTTGCTGGTTAGCGTGGTTTTCGCTTTACTTTGCTGGCGGCATCCGCGCCAGATTGGTCGGGGCGCAGGTATACTGCTGACCGGCGGGTTTATCGTATGGCTGGCGATGCTCTATTGGCTATCGCCACTTCTTGTTGGATAACTGGAAACGGATTATGTCGCATTTAGCGTTGCAACCGGGGTTTGACTTTCAGCAGGCAGGCAAAGAGGTCCTGGAAATTGAACGTGAAGGCCTGGCGGAGCTTGATCAATATATCAACCAGCATTTCACGCTGGCCTGTGAAAAAATGTTCAACTGCACCGGAAAAGTGGTGGTCATGGGGATGGGAAAATCCGGCCATATCGGACGGAAAATGGCCGCCACGTTCGCCAGTACCGGCACCTCTTCCTTTTTTGTACATCCGGGCGAAGCCGCGCACGGCGATTTGGGGATGGTTACGCCGCAGGATGTGGTTATCGCTATCTCCAACTCCGGCGAATCCAGCGAGATCGCGGCGCTAATACCGGTGCTTAAACGGCTGCACGTACCGTTAATTTGCATTACCGGGCGACCGGAAAGCAGCATGGCGCGTGCGGCAGATGTGCATCTGTGTGTTAAAGTGCCCAAAGAAGCGTGTCCGTTAGGCCTGGCGCCTACCACTAGTACCACCGCAACGCTGGTGATGGGCGACGCGCTCGCCGTGGCGTTGTTAAAAGCGCGCGGCTTTACCGCCGAGGATTTCGCTCTGTCGCATCCTGGCGGCGCGCTGGGACGTAAGCTACTGCTGCGCGTAAGCGATATTATGCATACTGGCGATGAGATCCCGCATGTTAATAAACATGCCACCCTGCGTGATGCGCTGTTAGAAATTACGCGTAAAAATCTCGGTATGACCGTCATTTGCGATGAATCCATGAAGATCGACGGTATCTTCACCGACGGCGATTTACGTCGCGTGTTCGATATGGGCGGCGATATGCGCCAGTTGGGGATCGCCGAGGTGATGACGCCAGGGGGCATTCGCGTGCGTCCCGGTATTCTCGCTGTCGATGCGCTGAATTTAATGCAGTCCCGCCATATCACCTCCGTACTGGTTGCTGATGGCGACCAGTTACTCGGTGTGTTACATATGCATGATCTCCTGCGTGCAGGCGTCGTGTAGAAACTCAAGGATAATTAACGATGAGTAAAGCAGGTGCGTCGCTTGCGACCTGTTATGGCCCCGTCAGCACCCATGTCATGACCAAAGCGGAGAATATCCGCCTGCTCATCCTGGACGTGGATGGCGTATTGTCTGACGGCCTGATTTATATGGGCAATAACGGCGAAGAGCTGAAGGCTTTCAACGTTCGTGACGGCTATGGTATTCGCTGTGCTTTGACCTCCAATATCGAGGTTGCCATTATTACCGGACGAAAGGCTAAACTTGTAGAAGATCGCTGCGCCACGCTGGGGATTGTCCATCTTTATCAGGGACAGTCGAATAAGCTGATCGCCTTTAGCGATCTGCTGGAAAAACTGGCCATTGCGCCGGAAAATGTTGCCTATGTCGGCGATGATCTGATTGACTGGCCAGTGATGGAAAAAGTGGGGTTAAGCGTTGCCGTTGCGGATGCGCATCCGCTGCTGATCCCCCGCGCTGACTATGTGACGCACATTGCCGGCGGGCGCGGCGCGGTACGTGAGGTGTGCGATTTGCTGCTGCTGGCGCAGGGCAAGCTGGATGAGGCCAAAGGGCAATCGATATGAGTAAAACCAGACGTTGGGTTATCATTCTACTGTCGCTGGCCATTCTGGTACTGATTGGTATCAATCTGGCGGATAAAGACGATCCTGCTGCCGTGATGGTCAACAGCAACGATCCCACGTATAAAAGCGAGCATACGGATACCGTCGTGTACAGTCCGGAAGGCGCGTTGAGCTATCGTCTGATCGCGCAGCACGTTGAATATTTTTCCGATCAGGCGGTCTCATGGTTTACGCAACCGGTATTAACCACCTTTGATAAGGATAAAGTGCCGACATGGTCGATCAAGGCCGATAAAGCCAAATTGACTAACGATCGGATGCTCTATCTGTATGGCCATGTTGAAGTCAACGCCCTGGTGCCTGACGCTCAATTACGCAGAATTACCACCGATAACGCGCAGATTAATCTGGTGACGCAGGATGTTACCTCGAACGATCTGGTGACGTTATACGGCACAACATTTAACTCCAGCGGACTGAAAATGCGCGGTAACTTACGCAGCAAGAACGCCGAGCTGATTGAAAAGGTTAGAACCTCTTATGAAATTCAAAACAAACAAACTCAGCCTTAATCTTATGCTTGCCGGCTCGCTGCTGGCCGCCAGCATTCCGGCTTTCGCCGTCACGGGCGATACCGAACAGCCTATTCATATTGACTCGGATCAACAGTCGCTGGATATGCAAGGCAACGTCGTGACCTTTACGGGCAACGTGGTGATGACCCAAGGCACGATTAAGATCAACGCCGATAAAGTCGTGGTTACCCGCCCTGGCGGCGAACAGGGGAAAGAGGTGATCGACGGTTACGGCAATCCGGCCACCTTCTACCAGATGCAGGACAACGGTAAGCCGGTGAAAGGCCACGCTTCCCATATGCACTACGAGCTGGCGAAAGATTTTGTGGTGCTAACCGGCAACGCTTATCTGGAGCAGCTTGACAGCAACATTACCGGCGACAAAATCACCTACCTGGTGAAAGAGCAGAAAATGCAGGCCTTCAGCGAGAAAGGCAAACGCGTCACCACCGTTCTGGTGCCGTCGCAGTTGCAAGACAAAAACAAAGGCCAGACTCCGGCGCAAAAGAAGAGTAACTAATTCGTTATGGCAACATTAACTGCAAAGAATCTGGCGAAGGCCTATAAAGGCCGTCGCGTAGTGGAAGATGTCAGTCTGACCGTTAACTCCGGGGAGATTGTCGGGCTGCTCGGTCCAAACGGCGCGGGTAAAACCACCACCTTTTATATGGTCGTCGGTATCGTGCCGCGTGACGCGGGCAATATCATCATCGATGATGAAGATATCAGTCTGCTGCCGCTGCACGCGCGCGCGCGCCGCGGTATCGGCTATTTGCCGCAGGAAGCCTCTATTTTCCGCCGTCTCAGCGTATTTGATAACCTGATGGCGGTACTGCAAATTCGTGACGATTTGACCGCAGAACAGCGAGAAGACCGCGCCAACGAGCTGATGGAAGAGTTTCATATTGAGCATCTGCGCGACAGTATGGGACAGGCGCTGTCCGGTGGTGAACGCCGTCGTGTAGAAATAGCCCGCGCGTTGGCCGCTAATCCCAAATTTATCCTGCTGGATGAACCGTTTGCCGGCGTTGACCCGATTTCCGTTATCGACATCAAACGCATTATCGAGCATCTGCGCGATAGCGGGCTCGGCGTGCTGATCACCGACCATAACGTCCGTGAGACGCTGGCAGTCTGTGAACGCGCCTATATCGTGAGCCAGGGCCACCTTATTGCCCACGGTACGCCGACAGAAATCCTGCAAGACGAACACGTTAAGCGTGTATATCTTGGGGAAGACTTCAGACTCTGATAGGGTAGAGGGCTATGCTGCTCTAGCGGGAGAAAACGACTCTGAATATGAAGCAAGGTTTGCAACTCAGGCTTAGCCAACAACTGGCGATGACGCCTCAGCTACAACAGGCCATCCGTCTGTTGCAGTTGTCTACGCTGGAACTTCAGCAGGAACTCCAGCAAGCGCTGGAAAATAACCCGCTGCTTGAGCAAACCGATCTTCATGACGAAATCGACACTCAGCAACCTCAGGATAACGATCCTCTCGATACCGCCGACGCGCTCGAACAAAAAGAGATGCCGCAAGAGCTGCCGCTTGACGCCAGTTGGGATGAAATTTACACCGCCGGGACGCCGTCCGGCCCCAGCGGCGATTATATCGACGATGAGCTGCCCGTCTATCAGGGCGAAACGACGCAGTCGTTGCAGGATTATCTGATGTGGCAGGTTGAGCTAACGCCCTTCTCGGACACCGATCGCGCTATTGCGACATCCATTGTCGACGCGGTAGATGATACCGGTTATCTCACCGTATCCCTGGACGAAATTCGCGAAAGCATGGGCGATGTAGAGGTGGATCTCGATGAGGTTGAAGCCGTTCTGAAGCGCATTCAGCGTTTTGATCCGGTAGGCGTCGCGGCAAAAGATCTTCGCGACTGTCTGCTGATCCAGCTTTCACAATTCGACAAATCCACGCCGTGGCTGGAAGAGGCGCGGCTTATTATCTGCGATCATCTTGATTTGCTGGCCAACCACGATTTCCGCACGTTGATGCGCGTTACCCGACTAAAAGAAGAGGTGCTGAAAGAGGCGGTAAACCTGATTCAGTCGCTCGATCCCAGACCCGGTCAATCGATCCAGACCGGTGAGCCGGAGTACGTTATCCCGGATGTGCTGGTACGCAAGCATAACGGTCGCTGGACGGTGGAGCTTAATAGCGACAGTATTCCCCGTTTACAGATTAACCAGCACTATGCCGCCATGTGCAATAGCGCGCGCAACGATGCCGACAGCCAGTTCATCCGCAGTAATTTACAGGATGCGAAGTGGCTGATAAAAAGCCTTGAAAGCCGCAACGACACGCTGCTGCGTGTCAGTCGCTGCATCGTTGAGCAACAGCAAGCCTTTTTTGAACAGGGCGAAGAATATATGAAACCGATGGTACTGGCGGATATCGCCCAGGCCGTCGAGATGCACGAATCCACTATATCCCGCGTGACCACGCAGAAGTATTTGCACAGCCCGCGCGGTATTTTTGAACTCAAATATTTCTTTTCCAGCCACGTCAATACCGAAGGCGGAGGCGAAGCCTCTTCCACCGCGATTCGCGCGCTGGTGAAGAAGTTAATTGCGGCGGAAAACCCCGCGAAACCACTGAGCGACAGCAAGTTAACCTCTCTGCTGTCAGAACAAGGTATCATGGTGGCGCGCCGCACTGTTGCGAAGTACCGAGAGTCTTTATCCATTCCGCCGTCAAACCAACGCAAACAGCTGGTTTGACCCAACCGATAAGGAAGACACTATGCAGCTCAATATCACCGGACATAATGTCGAAATTACTGAAGCCCTGCGTGAATTTGTGACGACGAAATTCGCCAAACTT
The DNA here is from genome assembly GCF_017571995.1 of Salmonella sp. 32031103-2018-00083-FB-01-SM-01. Taxonomy (NCBI): domain Bacteria; kingdom Pseudomonadati; phylum Pseudomonadota; class Gammaproteobacteria; order Enterobacterales; family Enterobacteriaceae; genus Salmonella; species Salmonella sp. 32031103-2018-00083-FB-01-SM-01. The sequence goes on along the minus strand of NZ_JAGEQL010000007.1, from coordinate 32,120 downwards.
GAACAGTATTTTGAGCGGATTAATCAGGTATACGTGGTGTTGAAAGTGGAGAAGGTCACGCACATCTCGGATGCGACGCTACACGTTAACGGCGGCGAAATTCACGCCAGCGCGGAAGGCCAGGATATGTATGCCGCCATTGACGGCTTGATTGATAAACTGGCAAGGCAGTTAACCAGGCATAAAGATAAACTGAAACAACACTAATTGTCCGGGCAGTTAGCCAGTGCAGGACGGCCTGTTGTGTGACACAACGGGCCATTTGTACAGTTAGCGCTCCGAACCTGGCCATCAACCTGACAGGACAGGTTCTTAGGTGAAATTATGATAAATAACGATACGACTCTACAACTGAGCAGTGTACTTAACCAGGAGTGTACGCGTAGCGGCGTTCATTGTCAGAGTAAGAAACGCGCGCTGGAAATCATCAGCGAACTGGCGGCAAAACAGCTCAGTTTACCTCCTCAGGTCGTGTTTGAAGCCATTCTGACACGCGAAAAAATGGGCAGTACCGGTATTGGTAATGGTATCGCCATCCCGCACGGGAAACTGGAAGAAGATACCTTACGCGCCGTCGGCGTGTTCGTTCAGCTCGAAACGCCGATCGCGTTCGACGCCATCGATAACCAGCCGGTCGATCTCCTCTTCGCCCTGCTGGTGCCCGCCGATCAAACTAAAACGCATCTGCACACGCTGTCGCTGGTAGCGAAACGTCTGGCGGATAAAACGATCTGCCGCCGCCTGCGCGCGGCGCTGAATGATGAAGAGCTGTATCAAATCATTACTGACACCGAAGGTGAGCAGAATGAGGCATAACAACTCAATGGCATTTCTTTCTGTCGTTGTGAGGAGAAACGGTACATGGTACTGATGATCGTCAGCGGGCGTTCCGGATCAGGTAAATCTGTCGCTCTGCGCGCGCTGGAAGATATGGGATTTTACTGCGTGGATAACCTCCCCGTCGTGCTGTTGCCCGATCTGGCGCGAACGCTGGCCGATCGCCAGATTTCCGCCGCCGTCAGCATTGATGTGCGCAATATGCCTGAATCACCTGAGATTTTTGAACAGGCGATGAATAATCTGCCTGGCGCTTTCTCGCCACAATTGCTGTTTCTTGATGCCGACCGCAATACCTTGATTCGCCGCTACAGCGACACGCGCCGTTTGCATCCGCTTTCCAGCAAAAACCTTTCTTTAGAGAGTGCGATCGATAAAGAGAGTGACTTGCTGGAGCCGTTACGCTCACGTGCGGATCTGATCGTCGACACTTCAGAAATGTCCGTCCATGAGCTGGCGGAGATGCTGCGTACCCGGCTGTTGGGCAAACGCGAGCGCGAACTGACGATGGTATTTGAGTCCTTCGGCTTTAAACATGGTATCCCGATTGATGCGGACTATGTGTTTGATGTCCGCTTTCTGCCCAACCCGCACTGGGATCCAAAACTGCGCCCCATGACCGGGCTTGATAAGCCGGTAGCCGCGTTTCTTGACCGACACACAGAAGTTCACAATTTTATCTATCAGACTCGCAGCTATCTTGAGCTATGGTTACCGATGCTGGAGACCAACAACCGCAGCTACCTTACCGTCGCTATCGGTTGTACCGGCGGGAAACACCGTTCGGTGTATATTGCAGAACAGCTGGCAGACTACTTCCGCTCGCGCGGTAAAAATGTCCAGTCTCGCCATCGCACGCTGGAAAAACGCAAAACATGACCGTAAAGCAAACTGTTGAAGTCACCAATAAGCTGGGCATGCATGCCCGGCCTGCCATGAAGCTTTTCGAACTGATGCAGGGTTTTGACGCCGAGGTGCTATTACGCAATGACGAAGGCACAGAAGCGGAAGCGAACAGCGTCATCGCTCTGTTAATGCTCGACTCCGCCAAAGGGCGTCAGATCGAAATTGAAGCCACCGGCCCGCAAGAAGTTGAAGCGCTGGCGGCGGTTATCGCGCTGTTCAATTCCGGCTTTGACGAAGACTAAACCTCCTCATATACCCTATTTTCCCCAACGCCGTCCCGGTATTTGATGACAATCATCCCAAAACCGGGCGTGTTACGCCTGCCTGCCACTTATCCCGCAGCCCCACCCTTTCGTAAGATTTGTACATTTCGTGCGCTTTACCTATGCATAAAAACATTAAGAAAACCTTAAAAAATTTCGTTTAGGTTTTATTTAAGTTCTTTGTCCATACTAAATTTATGTGAATAAATTTTTCCAGGACTTGCCATGATCTTCTTATCCAAACAGACTCCGCTGGGCACCGGTCGACATCGTAAATGCTATACGCATCCGGATAATGCCCGGCGTTGCATAAAAGTCATTTACAACCGTAACCACGGCGGTGATAAAGAGATTCGGCGTGAACTGAACTACTATGCGCATCTGTCCCGCTACCTGACGGACTGGAGCGCTATCCCCCGTTATTACGGCACGGTAGAAACCGATTGCGGCACCGGCTATGTCTACGACATGATTACCGATTTCAACGGCGCGCCCTCTATTACCCTGACCGAGTTCGCCGCGCAATGTCGTTATGAAGAGGATGTCGCTGTCCTGCGGCGGCTACTGAAAAAACTGAAACGTTACCTGCTGGATAACCATATTGTGACGATGTCGCTGAAGCCGCAAAACATCCTGTGCCAGCGTATCAGCGAGTCAGAAGTGGTTCCGGTGGTTTGCGACAATCTGGGGGAAAGTACCTTTATCCCGCTGGCGACCTGGTCAACATGGTGCTGTGAACGCAAACTGGAGAGAGTGTGGCAGCGGTTTATCGCCCAGCCTGCACTGGCCGTTGCCCTGGAGAGGGACGCGCAGCCAAAAGACAAGAAACGGCTGGCGCTTACTTCTCACGAAGCTTAATGGCCTGTGCTTATCAGGTCTGGACGACACAGATCGCAGGCCGGATAAGGCGTTCGCGCCGCCATTCAGCAAAATTAATTAAGCTGGTTGCTCGTCATAAAAGATTCCCCGCCCAGTTGGCGCATCTGGCGCATAATCCACGCCTGCCGGCTACGCACATAGCCAGAAGGCGTATTCGCCTTATAGCGTAACGGATTTGGCAATACCGCCGCCAGCAACGCGGCTTCAGACACACTCAAGCGACTGGCAGGTTTATGAAAATACCGTTGTGCCGCAGCCTCCACGCCAAAAATACCATCGCCAAACTCCGCGATATTCAGATAAACCGTGAGGATGCGCTTTTTGCTCCAGACAGTTTCAATGCCCAGCGTTAGCCCGGCCTCCAGACCTTTGCGCAGCCAACTGCGTCCATCCCATAAAAAGAGATTTTTCGCCGTTTGCTGCGAAAGCGTAGAGGCGCCGCGAATACGGCTCTCATTCCGCTCATTATGCGCCAGCGCTTTTTCAATCGCCGGAACATCAAAGCCCCAGTGCTCAGGGAACTTCTGGTCTTCCGCCGCAATTACCGCCAGCCCCATCCACGGCGAGATATCCGCCATACTGACCCAGTCAGAATGCGCCACATAACCGAACTCTCCACTCAGCCAGGCGCTAATCTGCCGTTCCGCCATCACCGCCGAAAAAGGCACCGGAACCACGCTAAACAGCGCAATGCCGCCGCCCCAAAAGACGGCGAGCGCAGCAAGGATACGTAAAAGTAGACGGCGCAAAAACGTTAACGGCGCGATGCGTCGTTTGCTCATTCCGCCAGAACCAGCACGCGCGACACTAATTTATCAATGCCGCTTGCCGCCTGGGCGATATCCTGCGCCAGCATATAGGCAGGGGTGGTCACGACCTTGTTATCCTCGTCCACAACGATATCATCAACCGGGCAAGGTACGTGTTCGGCCCCCATCTCTTCAAGTACTTCAGCGGTATCAATATCCGTCCCTATTGTCAGACGTAGCGGGAAGTCAAAGATTTTCGGCAACATTGCGGGCGCGATACAGATGAATCCCAGCGGCTTGCCGGACTGGTGCATGGCCTTCGCCAGCGCGACGACATCGCTATCCACCCGGCATTCGCTCCCCTGGCTGGCGAAATTACTCAGGTTCTTCGCCGCGCCGAAACCGCCAGGCACAATGAGCGCATCCAGTTCCTCTGGCTGAGCCTGGGACAGGGGACGAATATCGCCCCGCGTAATACGCGCCGCCTCAATCAGAACGTTACGCGTTTCCGCCATCGCTTCGCCGGTCAGGTGATTAATAACATCCGCTTGTGGTTTATCCGGCGCGAAGCAGACAGCCTGCGCGCCGCTGCGGGCAATGGCCAACAGCGTCAGAACGGCCTCATGAATTTCGGCGCCGTCATAGACGCCGCATCCGCTGAGCACTACGCCAATTTTTTTCATGGTGAACATCCTCCTGCAACCGACTCAAGCCCATTAATAATTTTGATTAAAATGCTACGCTTCACACATTTAAATGATTCATGTAACAAATCATTTAGGATTTGCTATCTTAACTGCGTGCGGCCTGAAAACAGGACTGCGCCTTTGACATCATCATAATAAGCACGGCGCAGCCACGATTTCCCTGGTGTTGGCGCAGTATTCGCGCACCCCGGTCAAACCGGGGTCATTTTTTTTCCGCGTTTGCCACCCAGGCTTTCAGCACCGCGACATCGTGCTGCCACTCCTGCTTCATCTCTTCAATCCATTCCGCGACGTTATCTTCCCAGGCTGGAAGATCCGGCGACTGGATTTGCTGGCCAAGCTGTTGCAGATGACGCAGCCCTACCGAACCGGCGGCGCCTTTAATCTTATGCCCTTCCTCAACGACGCCTTTTTTGTCACGCGCCGTCAGATTGGACTCCAGCACGCTTAAATAGCCAGGCATCATTTTTTCAAACACCGCGAGACCGTCGGTGATCAATTTAGGCCCAACCAACTCGATGTATTGTTCCAGCATCGGGATATCCAGCAGCGCTTGCGCTTTATCGCTCTCTTCAGGCGTCACGGTACTCTCCTCTTTATCGGTGGCATCCCAGAATTTTTTAATCATCGCGGTTAAGGCCGGCACCGACAGCGGCTTACTCAGCACATCGTCCATACCAGCGTCCAGATACTCTTTTTTATCTTTCAGAACGTTAGCCGTAAGCGCTACCAGCGGCGGTAAATCTTCCCGCGTGTGGCGACGGGTCAGTTCTCTGGCGATATCCAGACCCGTCATATCCGGTAGCTGAATATCCAGTAAGACCAGGTCATATTCGCCCGGCGCGAACATCTCCAGCGCCGCCTTGCCGGTCATCGCGACATCCACGCTGTTCCCCAGTTTTTCCAGTACCGAACGCGCTACGATCACGTTCAGTTCAATATCTTCGACCAGCAGAACATGCAGCGCGGGCAGCGGCATGTCGTCTTCATCAAAGGCGTCCTCCACCTCTTCCGCCACCGCTGGCGCATGAACCGTTAGCGTAAAGGTCGATCCTTTGCCCGGCAGACTGGAGACGGTAATATCGCCGCCCATATTTTTCGCCAGCCGACGGGAGACCGCCAGCCCGATACCGGTACCCGTCGCCGGCTTACCGCCATGACTGTCTTTCACCTGATAATACATGGCGAAAATTTTATCCTGCTCATCCTGCGGAATGCCGATCCCGGAATCTTCCACTTCAAAGTGCAGCATGTCGCCTTCATCATAGCGCGCCCGCACCGTCACCTGGCCCTGCTGAGTAAACTTCACCGCATTGCTGATCAAATTCCATAAAATCTGGCGCAGACGCGTTCCGTCGGTAATAACTTTGTGCGGCAGCGGCAACGTCGGCTCAAGCACAAAACGTAGCCCTTTTTGCTGCGCCTGCAAACCGGAAAGGTTTTCCAGATCGGCCATAAAGCTGGTGAAATCAACCGGTTGGTTATCAAGCTGAACCTTACGCCGCTCCATCTTATCCATATCAATGATGTCATTGAAAATATTGCCTAACGTCACGGCGGAGACATGGATTGTTTTAAGGTATTTTTCCTGTTCGGCGGTGAGATCGGTATCCAGCAGGATGCGGCTTAAACCGACGATGCCGTTAAGCGGGGTGCGCAGCTCATGACTGATGGTAGAGATAAACGTGGTCTTGTCGCGGCTGGCGCGTTCCAGCGCGTCCTGATAACGCTTACGTTCGGTAATATCACGACCAAATCCCATCAGGCCATGACGTTTACCGACACGGTCGTAATAAGGCACTTTACGAATTTCAAAGCAGGCTTTTCGTCCGTCCGGGTAATCCAGCCACTGTTCGTAGGTCAGGGAGACGTTATGGCGGAATACTTTTTCATCGGTTTCAATGACTTTCTCCGCCGCTTCGGGAGAGTACACATCTTCCGGCTTCAAATGCACCAGCTGTTTTTCGCTCTTGCCGGTTAGCAATTCCATTGCGCGGTTACAGCCGGAAAATTCTTTATCCTCATTACGATAAAAAACCAAATCCGGCGAGGCGTCCAGAAAGGAGCGCAGAAAAGAGGATTGCTGTTCTAGCTGGATTTGCGCTTCTTCACGCTCTTTAATTTCTACTTTTAGCTGTTCAAATGTCTCATGCAGCTCCGCTTCCGCTTTTTCGCGATCGGCAATTTCCTGATTAAGCTGGGCAATATTGTCCTTCAACTGTACGTTAAGCTTGAGATCGCGCTCGCGCATCTCCTCCAGCTTTTGCACCAGACGCGACAGTCGCTGCCTTGACTCTTCCAGTTGTTCAACAACAACGGATAAGAAATAGACCGCCCAGGGCGTAATTAACAGGCCAAAAAAGATGGAGCGAATGACGTCGATACTTTCAACCTGACCATGCAGCACCATGGTCACCGCCATCTGCACGACAATCGCCAGCACCACCAATGCCAACGCCAGGAGCATGGAAAAGCGCACCAGACCCAATTTCATCATCAGGTCGACATAGTATTGCGCCAGCATACGAATTTGCTTCATAGAGGATTCCTTCACCACAACTTCGCACATAATACCCAATTATGGGAACCGCGTTGAATATTGTGCGAAATATGCGTAGCGCCCCTCATCACGCTACGCTACAGGTGGTATCCAGGGACGGGCCAGCGCAGAGCCCTGTACGCCATGCTCATTCAGGTATTTGTCCAGCTCAACCATCCCCGTCCAGCGATTCTCACACCACAGCGGGGCAAGCAGCGTCGGACGGCGAGCGCTGGCTGAAATCCGGTGATAAATTATCTCCGGCGGCGTATGACGAATCATCTCACCTGCCGTTAGCGTGTAGTCTTCCAGTTCGATGCCGTTCAGCCGCCCCGCTTCCCAGGCTTTGGCCATCGTACTGCCTTTCACAATATGTAGCGGATGCAGTTTAATACCGTCTACGCCCGTCTTCACCACACGCTCCATGGTTTGCAGGCATTCTGCCTGCCCTTCTCCCGGCAGCCCCACAATCAGATGCGCGCACACTTTCAGCCCGCGCTCCCGGGCAATCCGGGTGGTACGCTGATAGCAGGCGAAGTCATGCCCGCGGTTAATTCGGCGCAGGGTTTTATCGTGCGCGGTTTGCAATCCCAGTTCCAGCCACACCTCGTAGCCTTGATCTTTATATTCACACAGTAAATCTACTACTGCCTGAGGGACGCAATCCGGACGCGTACCGACACATAACCCGACGATACTGGCCTGGCTGACCGCCTGTTGATACATGGAACGCAGCACCTGCACTTCCGCAAAGGTGCTGGTGTAGGCCTGGAAATAGGCCAGATAGCGTTTAGCGCGGTTCACCAGATGCGCCTGATGCGCAAGCTGCTCGGCAATCGAATGATGCTGCTGCGCCTCATCGGCAAAAGAGGCGACATTACAGAAGGTGCAACCGCCACGCCCGATGGTACCGTCGCGATTAGGGCAGCTAAAACCGCCATGAAGCGTCAGCTTATGAACCTTTTGCCCATACCGACGTAAAAGATCCCCACCAAACATATTGACTAATTTCTGTAACTGCATAATCTGATAGACCGCCTCTTAAAAAGAGGCCAAAGCCTGCCATTTTTAGTCTCCTTTGGCGATGACCTGGATCAATCGTCCCGGAAGGCTTTTATCCATTGCATAATCAAGCAAAATAAACGATATTTCATTCATAATCCCGCTGATGATTTTTCCTGATATTCCCCTCTTTTTTCAGCGTTTGCTGGGTCATCGATAAAAACAGTAGCATTCAATACTGCTCACGCTTAAAACAGCATAAAATGCCAAGATTTTTGAAAAAGCAAGGTCAGATAACGTCTGGCGAGCGGCTCTTATAGTGAGACAGATCACAGGCTTTCTGCCGCTCCGTATTAGCAGCCACTCTATAAAAAACCTTTTAATTTCAATATATTCAAAAAGTTATCTGTGCTACAGCACACTTTTGCATAAATCAGTTTGCCATTTGACCTGGGTGTGGATTCCCGATAAGTTGGGGATCCGCTGGAAGCTTTCTGGATGAGCCGTCTGCTCATCATATTTATGCAGTAATTGAGATTCCCTCTTAACCGTATTTACCAATGCGCAAAGGACACAAAGAGGGCGAATGCGAGGTAAGCGTATGATGCGCCAGCCCCGTCGCCATGCTCTTGCTGTGCCCGCGCGCCGTCGGTTGGGAGAGCGTCCCGTAGAGCCTGGGGAGGTTCACTGATATGTTGTACGATAAATCCCTTGAGAAGGATAACTGTGGTTTCGGCCTGATCGCCCACATAGAAGGCGAACCTAGCCACAAGGTAGTGCGTACCGCCATACACGCGCTGGCCCGGATGCAGCACCGTGGCGCGATCCTTGCCGACGGTAAAACCGGCGACGGTTGCGGCTTGCTGTTACAAAAACCTGACCGTTTCTTTCGCATCGTGGCCGAAGAGCGCGGCTGGCGCTTAGCCAAAAACTACGCCGTCGGGATGATCTTTTTGAATAAAGATCCTGAACTGGCCGCCGCGTCACGCCATATTGTCGAAGAAGAATTACAACAGGAAACCCTGTCGATTGTCGGCTGGCGCGATGTGCCAACCAATGAAGGCGTGCTCGGTGAAATCGCCCTCTCCTCCCTGCCGCGTATTGAGCAGATTTTTGTCAACGCTCCGGCGGGCTGGCGTCCGCGTGATATGGAGCGCCGTCTGTTTATCGCCCGCCGACGCATTGAAAAACGCCTGCAGGACGACAAAGATTTCTACGTATGCAGCCTGTCGAACCTGGTCAACATTTATAAAGGTCTGTGTATGCCGGCGGATCTGCCGCGCTTCTACCTGGATCTTGCGGATCTGCGTCTGGAATCGGCCATCTGTCTGTTCCACCAGCGCTTTTCCACTAACACCGTGCCGCGTTGGCCGCTGGCGCAGCCGTTCCGCTACCTGGCGCATAACGGCGAGATTAACACCATCACCGGCAACCGCCAGTGGGCGCGCGCCCGTACCTATAAATTCCAGACGCCGCTGATCCCGGATTTACAGTCCGCTGCGCCGTTTGTTAACGAAACCGGTTCGGATTCCAGCTCGCTGGACAACATGCTGGAACTGCTGCTGGCAGGCGGGATGGACATTATCCGCGCCATGCGCCTGTTGGTGCCGCCCGCCTGGCAGAACAACCCCGATATGGACCAGGATCTGCGCGCCTTCTTTGACTTTAACTCCATGCATATGGAGCCGTGGGACGGTCCGGCAGGCATCGTGATGTCCGACGGGCGCTTCGCCGCCTGTAACCTTGACCGTAACGGCCTGCGCCCGGCACGCTATGTCATTACCAAAGACAAGCTGATCACCTGCGCCTCCGAAGTCGGTATCTGGGACTATCAGCCGGATGAAGTGGTCGAGAAAGGCCGCGTCGGTCCAGGCGAGCTGATGGTGATCGACACCCGCGGCGGACGTATTCTGCATTCCGCGGAAACCGATGACGATCTGAAAAGCCGCCATCCGTATAAAGCGTGGATGGAAAAGAATGTTCGCCGTCTGGTGCCGTTTGAAGAGCTGCCTGATGAAGAAGTCGGTAGCCGCGAACTGGACGATGACCTGCTCGCCAGCTATCAGAAACAGTTTAACTACAGCGCCGAAGAGCTGGACTCGGTTATCCGTGTGTTGGGCGAAAACGGCCAGGAAGCCGTCGGCTCAATGGGCGACGACACCCCCTTTGCCGTGCTCTCCAGCCAGCCGCGTATTATTTACGACTACTTCCGCCAGCAGTTCGCGCAGGTCACTAACCCGCCTATCGACCCGCTGCGTGAAGCGCACGTCATGTCGCTCGCCACCAGCATCGGTCGCGAAATGAACGTCTTCTGCGAAGCGGAAGGTCAGGCCCATCGCCTGAGTTTTAAATCGCCAATTCTGCTGTACTCCGATTTCAAACAGCTCACTACCATGAGCGAGCATCACTACCGCGCCGACTGGCTTGACATTACCTTTGATGTCACCGAAACCACACTGGACGCGACGGTTAAAGCGCTGTGCGATAAAGCGGAACAGATGGTGCGCAACGGCACCGTGCTGCTGGTCCTCTCGGATCGCAATATCGGTAAGAATCGCCTGCCGGTCCCCGCGCCGATGGCGGTGGGCGCGGTGCAAACGCGTCTGGTGGAACAAAGCCTGCGCTGCGACGCCAACATCATCGTAGAAACCGGAAGCGCCCGCGATCCGCATCACTTTGCGGTACTGCTCGGCTTTGGCGCAACGGCCATCTATCCGTACCTGGCCTACGAAACGCTGGGGCGTCTGATTGATACCCAGGCCATCGCTAAAAACTACCGTACCGTGATGCAGAACTACCGCAACGGCATCAACAAGGGGCTGTACAAGATTATGTCCAAAATGGGCATTTCGACCATTGCCTCTTACCGCTGCTCCAAACTGTTTGAAGCGGTCGGGCTGCACGATGATGTGGTAAACCTGTGCTTCCAGGGCGTGGTCAGCCGTATCGGCGGCGCGAGCTTTGATGACTTCCAGCAGGATCTGCTGAATCTCTCCAAACGCGCCTGGCTGGCGCGCAAACCCATTAGCCCTGGCGGCCTGTTGAAGTACGTCCACGGCGGCGAATATCACGCCTATAACCCGGATGTCGTGCGTACCCTGCAACAGGCGGTACAGAGCGGCGAGTACAGTGATTATCAGGAATACGCCAAACTGGTCAATGAGCGTCCGGCGGCAACGCTGCGCGATCTGCTGGCGATACATCCAGACGGCGAGGCGGTGACTATCGACGAGGTTGAGCCCGCCAGTGAGCTGTTTAAACGCTTTGATACCGCAGCCATGTCTATCGGCGCATTAAGTCCGGAAGCGCACGAAGCGCTGGCGGAAGCGATGAACAGCCTCGGCGGCAACTCCAACTCCGGCGAAGGCGGTGAAGACCCTGCGCGCTACGGCACCAATAAAGTGTCGCGTATCAAACAGGTGGCCTCTGGTCGCTTTGGCGTGACGCCGGCCTACCTGGTCAATGCCGATGTGATCCAGATTAAAGTCGCGCAGGGCGCGAAACCGGGTGAAGGCGGTCAGTTGCCGGGGGATAAAGTCACTCCGTATATCGCTAAACTGCGTTATTCAGTGCCGGGCGTGACGCTGATCTCCCCGCCGCCGCACCACGATATCTACTCTATCGAGGACTTAGCGCAGCTCATTTTCGACCTCAAGCAGGTCAACCCGAAGGCGATGATCTCCGTGAAGCTGGTGTCCGAACCGGGCGTTGGCACCATCGCGACCGGCGTGGCGAAAGCCTATGCGGATCTGATCACTATCGCTGGTTACGACGGCGGTACCGGCGCCAGCCCGCTCTCTTCGGTGAAATATGCGGGCTGTCCGTGGGAACTCGGACTTGTTGAAACCCAGCAGGCGCTGGTCGCTAACGGCCTGCGTCACAAGATTCGTCTGCAGGTGGACGGCGGTCTGAAAACCGGCGTCGACATCATTAAAGCGGCGATTCTTGGTGCGGAAAGTTTCGGCTTCGGCACCGGCCCGATGGTGGCGCTGGGCTGTAAATACCTGCGCATTTGCCATCTGAACAACTGCGCAACCGGCGTAGCGACGCAGGATGAAAAACTGCGTAAGAACCACTATCACGGCCTGCCGTTCAAAGTGACCAACTACTTTGAATTTATCGCCCGCGAAGTGCGCGAGCTGATGGCTTCGCTTGGCGTGACTCGCCTGGTGGATTTGATTGGCCGCACCGACCTGCTGAAAGAGCTGGAGGGCTTTACGGCGAAACAGCAGAAGCTGGCGCTGTCTCGTCTACTGGAAACCGCTGAACCTCATCCGGGTAAAGCGCTGTACTGCACCGAGAATAACCCGCCGTTTGATAACGGTGTGCTGAATGCGCAACTGTTGCAGCAGGCGAAGCCGTTTGTCGATGCGCGCCAGAGCAAAACCTTCTGGTTCGACATCCGCAACACCGATCGTTCCGTCGGCGCGTCGCTTTCCGGCTACATCGCACAGACCCACGGCGATCAGGGGCTGGCTTCCGATCCGATTAAAGCGCACTTCAGCGGTACCGCAGGCCAGAGCTTTGGCGTGTGGAACGCGGGCGGCGTGGAGTTATATCTGACTGGCGATGCCAACGACTATGTCGGTAAAGGTATGGCAGGCGGTTTGATCGCCATCAGACCGCCGGTAGGTTCCGCCTTCCTCAGTCATAAGGCCAGCATTATCGGCAACACCTGCCTGTATGGAGCGACCGGTGGCCGTCTGTACGCGGCGGGCCGCGCGGGCGAACGTTTCGGCGTGCGTAACTCCGGGGCGATTACCGTAGTAGAGGGCATCGGCGACAACGGCTGTGAATACATGACCGGCGGCATCGTCTGCGTGCTGGGTAAAACCGGCGTTAACTTCGGCGCGGGGATGACCGGCGGCTTCGCCTATGTGCTGGACGAAGATGGCGAATTCCGTAAACGCGTGAACCCGGAACTGGTAGAAGTACTGGACGTTGATTCGCTGGCTATCCACGAAGAGCATCTGCGCGGCCTGATCACCGAGCACGTGCAGCATACTGGTTCGCAACGCGGCGAAGAGATCCTGTCCAGGTGGTCAAGCTTCTCAACCCAATTCGCGTTAGTGAAGCCCAAGTCCAGCGATGTCAAAGCCCTGTTGGGCCACCGTAGTCGTAGTGCGGCAGAATTGCGCGTGCAGGCGCAGTAAGGAATTGAAATGAGCCAGAATGTTTATCAATTTATCGACCTGCAGCGCGTTGATCCGCCGAAGAAACCGCTGAAGATCCGTAAGATCGAGTTTGTTGAAATCTACGAACCGTTTTCTGAAGGTCAGGCGAAAGCCCAGGCGGATCGCTGTTTGTCCTGCGGGAACCCCTACTGCGAGTGGAAATGTCCGGTACATAACTACATCCCGAACTGGCTGAAACTGGCTAACGAAGGGCGTATTTTTGAGGCGGCTGAGCTATCGCACCAGACCAACACCCTGCCGGAAGTGTGTGGCCGCGTCTGCCCGCAGGACCGCCTGTGCGAAGGCTCCTGTACGCTGCACGATGAGTTCGGCGCGGTGACCATCGGTAACATTGAGCGCTATATCAACGATAAAGCGTTTGAGATGGGCTGGCGCCCGGATATGACCGGCGTACGCCAGACGGACAAACGGGTAGCGATTATCGGCGCAGGTCCGGCAGGGCTGGCGTGCGCCGACGTGCTGACCCGCAACGGCGTGAAGGCGGTGGTCTTTGATCGCCATCCGGAAATCGGCGGCCTGCTGACCTTCGGTATTCCAGCTTTCAAACTGGAAAAAGAGGTGATGACCCGCCGTCGCGAGATCTTCACCGGCATGGGTATTGAGTTCAAACTTAATACCGAAGTGGGTCGTGATGTACAGCTTGAAGATCTGCTGAAAGATTACGATGCGGTATTCCTTGGCGTCGGCACCTATCAGTCGATGCGCGGCGGGCTGGAAAATGAAAATGCGGACGGCGTATTCGACGCTCTGCCGTTCCTGATCGCCAATACGAAGCAGATCATGGGGTTTGGCGAAACCAGCGACGAACCATATGTCAGCATGGAAGGCAAACGCGTGGTGGTGCTGGGCGGCGGCGATACCGCAATGGACTGCGTACGTACCTCCATTCGTCAGGGCGCAACGCACGTAACCTGTGCTTATCGTCGTGATGAAGAGAACATGCCGGGTTCCAGACGCGAAGTGAAAAATGCGCGCGAGGAAGGTGTCGAATTTCAGTTTAACGTTCAACCGCTGGGCATTGAAGTCAATGCCAACGGCAAAGTGAGCGGCGTAAAAATGGTGCGCACTGAAATGGGCGAACCGGATGCCAAAGGCCGTCGGCGGGCGGAGATCGTCGCCGGTTCCGAGCATGTGGTTCCGGCTGATGCGGTGGTGATGGCGTTTGGTTTTCGTCCACACAGCATGGAATGGCTGGCGAAACACAGCGTGGAACTGGACTCGCAGGGACGAATTATCGCGCCGGAACGCAGCGATAATGCTTTCCAGACCAGCAACCCGAAAATCTTCGCCGGTGGCGACATCGTGCGCGGTTCCGATCTGGTGGTGACGGCGATTGCGGAAGGCCGTAAAGCGGCTGACGGGATTATGAACTACCTCGAAGTATAACCCTTCCGGCTCCCCGGTTAATGCCTTGTGCTGATGGCTGGGGAGCCGATATTCCTCTCCTCAATATCTCTCCTGCCGATTCTGGAAACCCGCTCGTAAATCGAGATGTAATGCCATGTAAAATCCGTTCATGGATTGATCCGTTTACGCCTGAAGCGTATTGATAGCGTTCTAATTTCACAATGAAACTATCACGTAAGGGATGACATGACGAATCCAACTTTAGCGCCACAGTCTGATGAATATCAGCAAATTCATAACGGAATTGTTCAACTGCTGGATACAGCGCGGACACAAACCGTTCGCAGCATCAACACCATCATGACAGCAACCTATTGGGAAATGGGTCGACGCATTGTTGAATTTGAACAAGGCGGTGAAGCCAGAGCTGCTTATGGTGAACAGCTAATTGATCGTTTATCACAGGATTTAAGCCAAAGATATAAACGAGGTTTTTCTGCCAGTAATCTATGGCAATTTAAAAAGTTTTATCTTTATTTTCAAAAAATTGAGATTCTCCAGACAGTGTCTGGAGAATCTCTCCATTTGGCGCAACTGGCTAAATCTTTCCCACTCCCCTGGTCGGCGTATGTCCGCCTCTTGTCGGTAAAAAATCCCAATGCCCGCACTTTTTACGAGAAAGAGACGCTACGTAACGGCTGGTCAGTTAGGCAGCTCGACAGGCAAATCGCGACGCAGTTTTACGAACGAACGCTACTGTCCCACGACAAATCCGCCATGTTGCAGCAGCCTGCACCCGCCGAGCCAAACGTTTTGCCGGAGCAAGCCATACGCGACCCGTTCATTCTGGAATTTCTTAACCTGAAGGACGAGTATTCCGAATCAGATCTCGAAGACGCGCTGCTCAGCCACCTGATGGACTTTATGCTGGAGCTCGGTGACGATTTTGCTTTTGTTGGCCGTCAACGCCGACTACGCATAGACGATAGCTGGTTCCGCGTCGATCTGCTGTTCTTCCATCGTCGCTTGCGCTGCCTGTTGCTCGTTGACCTGAAGGTAGGCAAATTCGGTTATGCGGATGCCGGGCAGATGAATATGTACCTGAACTATGCCAAAGAGCACTGGACAATGCCTGGAGAAAACCCGCCAGTCGGCTTGGTTTTGTGCGCAGGGAAAGGCGCGGGGGAAGCGCATTACGCGCTGACTGGCCTGCCAAACACCATCATGGCGAGCGAGTACAAAGTGCAGTTGCCCGACGAAAAATTACTCACAGACGAACTTATTCGTTCGCAAACCATGCTGGAAACTCAACTCACTCGCGGTGGTTCACGGACAACGGAGAAAAACTAGCGAACCATTAATGTCATGAATGATTATCAAAAAAATATCACACGAAAACGTTTGCTTTATTCTGAGAACTGTATATTATGCGGCGGATTTTTTGGGCAAAATTCATGGAGGCGTTGTGTCGCAGGACAACAATTATAGCCAGGGCCCCGTCCCTCTGGCGGCGCGGAAGGGCGTGATTCCACTGACGTTTGTCATGTTGGGTTTAACGTTTTTTTCCGCCAGTATGTGGACCGGAGGGACACTCGGCACCGGTCTTACCTATCACGATTTCTTCCTCGCAGTTCTCTTCGGTAATCTCCTCCTCGGTATCTACACTGCATTTCTTGGTTACATCGGCGCAAAAACCGGACTCTCCACCCACCTCCTTGCACGTTACTCCTTTGGCGTTAAAGGCTCATGGCTTCCCTCCTTGCTGCTTGGCGGCACACAGGTAGGCTGGTTTGGCGTTGGCGTAGCGATGTTCGCTATTCCGGTCAGTAAAGCGACGGGCATTGATGCCAATATTCTGATTGCCGTTTCGGGTCTGCTGATGACCCTGACCATTTTTTTCGGCATCTCGGCGTTGACCATTTTGTCTATCATTGCCGTACCCGCGATCGTGATTCTGGGCAGCTACTCCGTCTGGCTGGCGGTCAGCGGCGTGGGTGGGCTGGAGCATTTAAAAACGATAGTGCCGCAGACGCCGCTGGATTTTTCCAGCGCGCTGGCGCTGGTGGTGGGCTCGTTTGTCAGCGCCGGTACATTAACCGCCGACTTCGTCCGCTTCGGGCGTCATGCCAAAAGCGCCGTACTGATTGCGATGGTCGCTTTTTTCCTCGGCAACTCGCTGATGTTTATCTTTGGCGCGGCAGGCGCTGCCGCCGTCGGTCAGGCGGATATCTCTGACGTGATGATAGCGCAGGGGCTGCTGCTGCCCGCGATTGTGGTGCTCGGCCTGAATATCTGGACTACCAACGATAACGCGCTGTACGCATCGGGTCTGGGCTTCGCCAATATTACCGGTCTTTCCAGCCGCACGCTGTCGGTGGTGAACGGGATTATCGGTACCGTGTGCGCGCTGTGGCTTTATAATAATTTTGTCGGCTGGCTGACGTTCCTGTCATCTGCCATCCCACCGATTGGCGGAGTGATTATTGCCGACTATCTGTTGAACCGCCGCCGCTATGCTGACTTCAACACCGTGCGCTTTATTCCCGTTAACTGGATTGCTATTCTTTCCGTCGCGCTGGGCATCGCCGCCGGACATTATGTTCCTGGTATTGTGCCCGTCAACGCCGTACTCGGCGGCGTCTTCAGCTATATCCTGCTGAATCCACTTTTCAACCGCAGCCTTGCTAAATCACCAGAGGTCAGCCATGCAGAACAATAACATCACCATTCGTCAGGCGCGTCTGCAGGGACACGAAGGATTATGGCAGATTACGATTGAAAACGGGCGCTTTAGCCGGATTGAGCCTCAAGAAGCCGCATCGTTACCGCAGGGCGAAGTGCTTGATGCCGAAGGCGGTCTGGCTATTCCACCGTTTGTTGAGCCACATATCCACCTGGATACCACGCAAACGGCGGGTGAACCGAGCTGGAACCAGTCCGGCACACTGTTTGAAGGGATTGAGCGCTGGGCAGAACGTAAAGCAATGCTCACGCATGAAGATGTGAAAGCGCGCGCGATGCAGACCCTGAAATGGCAGATGGCTAACGGCATCCAGTACGTTCGTACTCACGTTGACGTTTCAGATCCTACGCTCACCGCGCTGAAAGCCATGCTGGAAGTGAAGCAAGAGGTTGCGCCGTGGGTAGACCTGCAAATTGTCGCCTTTCCGCAAGAAGGTATTCTGTCTTATCCCAACGGTGAAGCGCTGTTAGAGGAAGCCGTGCGTTTGGGCGCTGACGTTATTGGCGCCATTCCGCACTTTGAGTTCACGCGGGAATATGGCGTTGAATCGCTGCACAAAACCTTCGCCCTGGCGCAGAAATACGATCGCTTGATCGATGTGCACTGCGACGAAATTGATGACGAGCAGTCTCGCTTTGTCGAAACGGTCGCGGCGCTGGCGCATCGTGATGGCATGGGGTCGCGCGTGACCGCCAGCCACACCACGGCTATGCACTCGTACAACGGCGCGTATGCGTCACGCCTGTTCCGCCTGTTGAAAATGTCGGGGATTAACTTCGTCGCCAACCCGCTGGTGAATATTCATCTGCAAGGGCGGTTTGATACTTACCCGAAACGTCGTGGCGTCACGCGAGTGAAAGAGATGCTGGAAGCGGGGATCAACGTCTGCTTTGGCCATGATGACGTCTTCGATCCGTGGTATCCATTAGGCACGGCAAATATGCTGCAGGTGCTGCATATGGGGTTACACGTTTGCCAGTTGATGGGGTATGGGCAAATCAACGATGGGTTAAATCTGATCACTACCCACAGCGCAAAAACCCTGCATTTACAGGACTACAGTCTGAGCGTCGGCAATGCCGCGAATCTGGTTATCTTACCCGCTGAGAATGGATTCGATGCGGTACGTCGCCAGACGCCTGCCCGTTACTCGATTCGCCACGGGCGGGTAATTGCCGAGACGGTGCCGAGCCAGACGACGCTGCACCTGCCCCAGCCGGAAGCCGTGACGTTTAAGCGTTAACCCGTCATACCCGCGCTCTCCGGCACATTCACCACGCAGCCCGTAAGGGGCTGCGTTCGGAAGACTGCTCCGGCAAGAGATTCAGGCCGCCAGCAGACTGGCGCGTACTTTCACTACCACTTTCTTGATGTCATCCGGCTCACCCACTGCACATCCCGGTTTATGCGGTTCTCCCGGCATAAACACAGCAAACATCCCCGCTTGCAGCGTAATAGTCTGCTCGTCGACAATTTGACTACAAAGCTGGTAATCCTCTTCAACGTGCATCTCCTCGCACTGGCGAGCGGCACCGGACATCCCAAACGCAATACGCTCGACGCCGGTTAGTAGTAGCTGAATATCAATGTATTGTTCATGCAATTCCGCTTTCTTCTCGGCCGGCATTTGCGTCGTTAACTGCATTACATTCATAAAGATATTGTCGCCCTGCAATTCATAGCGCCCCGGCGCTTTCTCCTGCGGCCTTGCCGCCAGCGCGAGAGTCAAGGCATCCAGCAGTCGCGGATGCAACCCGCAAGAAGGCAACGACTGTACTTCCCCCATCATCATAATGTGTCTCCTTGAGCTAACAAAGCAGCGCCTAATAATCCTGCGTCATGCCGATAGCGAGCGGCGCTCAGCGCCACGTGATAAGGCGCAGGCTCTTGCATCAAAAAAGCGCGAACCTGCTCCAGGTATCCCTCAGCTAACCCTACGCTGCCGCCAATGACCACACACTGGCAGTCGGTAATCGCTTTCACATCGGCGATCATTCGCGCTATTACCTGCGCGGATTGGCTTACCAGATGTCGCGCCTGCTGATGACCTTCGCCAGCGCGAATAAATAGGGTTTTGGCGTCGCATCCCGCCAGATCGTCCCGCGCCGCCGCGGCCATCCCTCGTCCGGAGGCGATGGCCTCTACGCAGCCAACGCGTCCACAACCGCATACGGGCCCGTGTGGGTCCGCCAGGGTGTGTCCCAGGTGCCCGGCCAGACCGCCTTTTCCGGTAAGGAGCTTGCCGTCGCAGACAACGCCGCCGCCAACGCCGGTTGAAACGGTGATAAATACCATATCGCGGATATCATCAGGGAGCGCGTGATACTCCGCCCAGGCCGCCGCCTGCGCGTCGTTCACCGCCAGCGTCGGCAGGCCAGCGATCGTTTCCAGTGTTTGTACTAACGGAAAGTGTAGCAAGCCACCCAGATTATGGGGGTTTAGCGCCAGCAGCATCCCTTCCTGAATGATCCCGGTAGAAGCTATCGCTACCTGACGCGCCTCTGCCCGTAGTGGTTCAACCAGCGCCTTTAATGCTTCACGTAACGCATCCGGCGTTTTGCTCGCGGGGGTCGGTAGCTCGCGACGCTGGCTAATGCGCAAGTTTTTGTCGATGAGCGCGGCGGCAAGTTTAGTACCGCCAATATCGATTGCTAACGTAGTCATGACGCCGCCTTTTTTAATGCGTCGTTATACCATCCACAGATATGTTCCAGACGGGTAATGGCGGACCCCACCGTCACCGCCCATGCGCCATAGCGGATCGCCTCCGCCGCCAGTGCTGGCGAGTTATAGCGCCCTTCGGCTATTACCCGGCATCCGGCGTCATGCAACGCTTTGACTAAGGGCAGATCGGGTTCCTCCGGCGTATCGGGGGTGGTGTAGCCGGACATTGTCGTGCCGATAATGTCCGCGCCCAACCGTTGGCAGGCGAGACCATCGTCCACGGATGAGCAGTCGGCCATCGCCAGTAGATGGTGGTGATGAATGCGCGCCAACAACGCCTCAACGGCTACCGGCCGTTGCCGAGCGGTTCCATCAACGGCGATAATAGCTGCGCCAGCCTGCGCCAGCGCATCTACATCGTCGAGAAAAGGGGTAATGCGCACTGGAGAGTCGTCCAGATCGCGTTTGATAATGCCGATAATGGGTACCGAAACGAGCGAGCGGGCCACGCGCAGGTTGTCTATGCCTTCAATACGCACCGCAACCGCGCCCGCCTGTTCCGCCGCCAACGCCATTGCCGCTACAATCTCCGGCTTATCCAGCGGACTGCCCGGAACGGGCTGGCAGGAGACAATCAGGCCGCCAGAAGCGGCAATATTTTTATCCAGTTGTTCAAGTAACGACATACTACTCCCTTACAAATATTGCCCGGTTTAAAACCGGGCAAGCGGATTAACTTTTCGTTTTTACAAAGGCACCTTTACCACTGCCAAGCGGTACGGCTCCGCTGAACGGTTTGTCGTCGATAGCATCATGGGTGCGTAACGCTTCCGGACGTAGCCAACGCTGTACGCGAGACGGCATATCAAGCCCAATAAGCAGGATCACGACAAACGTCAGGCTGAAAGAGAGCGATGCCAGCGCAGTGCCCAGATCCAGACGTTGAGCGATCAGCGCTCCCAGGATCGGCGCCAGCGCGCCGCCGAGCGCGCCGACGTTATAAGTAAAGCCCAGCCCCGCCGCGCGCTGATCGGTATCGAAGTAACCGCCGATCAGTTTCGGCAGAATCCCGGCAATCCCCTGCCCCAACATCTGTTGGAAAAACAGTAGCAGACCCAGAACCCAGACGTTTGTGCCGCCAATCGCAAAGACCGGAATAATGAGGATTTGCGAGGCCAGCAGGCTACAGACATAGGCTTTACGCGTTCCCAGCCAGTCGCCAAGAAAACCGCCCACGCAGCAACCAACCGCCGCGCCAAATCCGCTAAAGAACAGGACATTCGCCACCGTATGCGGATCGTAGGCCAGCTCGGTTTTCAGATAAGTGGGTAATAGCGCCTGAATCGGCCAGGAATAGAGGAAAGCAAACAGTACCACCAGCATCAGCATGACGCCAGTGGGCCAGCGTTTACCGCTGCTCTGCACCATAAAGCTGATAAAGATAACCGCGCACAGTAGTCCCAGCCCCGCCACAATCGCAGCATTTTGTAGGTTACCGGCAAAACAGAACCACAGCGCAGCGGCGGCGGCGAAGGTCATTAAAATGTTGATGATGCGATGTTCGCCCCGATAAAGAATGTCAACCATCGTGCGTACCGGCGCTTTACCCGCGTGTTTCTCTTTCCAGTCTTCCGCTTCTGGAATATTTTTCCGCAGCCAGAGGGCGAAGATAATTGGCAAGATGCCAATGAAAAACAGCGCGCGCCAGCCCCAGACAGGCACCACCAGGCTGTACACCTGCGCGGCAACGACCGCGCCGACGGAGAAGCCGGAAATCAGAAAACCGCTGGCTTTATTGCGTAAATGTTTTGGCCAGCTTTCAATCACATAGGTCGCGCTGGAACCATATTCGCCCGCCATGCCCATACCAATCACCAGTCGGGCGATGAACATGGTGGTGTAACCGGGCGCAAACCCGCATGCCAGGGTTCCCACCGAAAACAGAATGATGCTGCTGACCATCGCCAGACGACGCCCATAGCGATCGCCCATCGCGCCCAGTAATAACCCGCCGAACCAGCGAGAGATAAAAGCCGCAGAAATCAGGCTTGCCGCCTGTACCGTCGTCAGCCCAAATTCGCTTTGTACCTCAGTCAGTACAAGAGCAATCAACACAAAATCAAAACCATCAAGCAGATATCCCAGCCAGGCAGCGGAAAATGCCCGCCACTGCGCCCGGTTGAGATGGCGATACCACGGGATGTTCTGGGTAGAAGTACTCATTTTACTCTCCCGACGATTTTTGTTGTCGTTATGCCGAATGGCGGCTCCGCCTTATCCGGCCTACCGCTCACACTGTTGTAGGCCGGGCAAGCGTAGCGCCCCCGGCATTATGCTGTTACGCCTTTTCTTCCATCAGTTGTTGCGCCAGCGCCTTGAGCGCCGGCAGGTATTTTTCATCAACAGGCGCAAACGGTTTACGACACAGCGGCACCGATAGCACGTCCATATAATGCAGGACCGTTTTCAGGCCGCGGAATACGCCGGTTTTAATCAGTAAATCAATAACCTTATTGCACTCGGTTTGCAGACGCTGCGCTTTCGCCACATCGCCCTCACGTAATGCCTGCACAATCCCCTGATAACGCCAGCCCATAATGTTGTATGTGCTGCCGATACCGCCGTCCGCGCCCGCCAGCAGGCCGGAAGCGAAGATTTCGTCATAACCGTTGTACAGCACCAGATCCGGATGTGCGCGGCGGATCTGCTCCATCTGGAAGAGATCGCCGGAGGTTTGCTTCAGCGCGCTCACGCCCGGTAATGTCACCAGCGTATTGATCTGATCGAGGGTAAGTTTTACGCCGCTTAACGCCGGAATGTTGTATACCACCATCGGCAATCCATCTGCGGAATCAATGATTGCCCGATAATGGTCACAGTGCTCTTCAAAACTGAAAGGGTAATAAAAAGGCGTCACCGCAGAGACCGCATCAAAACCGTAACGCTTTGCGGCGCTGGCAAGCTGCTGGCTTTCTGCGGTGCTTACCGTCCCGACATGGGCGATCAACGTGATTTTTCCCTTCGCCTCTTCGGCGACAATCTCCAGTACCTGCTCTCTTTCAGCAAGGCTCTGTACGAATGCTTCCCCGGTGGAACCGCCAACGTACAGCCCATCGATACCCTGCCCGATGTTAAAACGCACCAGACGGCGCAGGCTTTCGCTATCCAGTTGCTGCTGATGATCAAATGGGGTCAACAACGCCGCCATTACGCCTTGCAATGCTTTTGCCATACCTACCTCTACGGATGATGAATATATTAACTACCTACCTTTATACCTGTTATACCAGATCAAATAAGCAGCAAATAATACAGAACGCTTATAGTGCGATCTGCTTCACTAAACTGAGATCGGAGGCGCGATCGCTACCGCATTTTTTGACTTTTTTTACCGAGCGCGTGCCAGGTAGCGGAAACGCTATTGAGGTGGGTTTGCAGAGCGCGATCCGCTTTATCGGGATCTCGCTGGCGAATGGCATCAACAATCACAATATGCTGTTGATAACTCACGTTATTATGTTCATGCAGCTCACGATCGGGAACGCTTGGGCGAGCGGCGATTAGCCAGTCCAGCAGAGCAACATGAATAGCCATAAAGATCGGATTGCCGGGAATTTCAGCCAACACCCGGTGAAACTCGACATCCGAACGAATAAACAGCGCGTTGTCATCCAGCGACTGGCTATTAATTTCCAGTGCTTTCGTTAACAACGCGATCTGCTCGTCGGTGGCATGTTCCGCCGCATAGCGTACCAGGCTGGATTCAAAGAAAAGCCGTAGCTGTTCAAAGTGAGCGATGCCGCCAGGATGAGTAAGAAAATCTTTCGCCATACCCGACAGTTCGCTGATGATGGTATCAGCAGAGGGGCGCGAGACGCGGGCGCGTTCACCGTTATTGATTTGCACCAGGCCTTTACGCTTCAGCGCAGCTAACGCTTCACGCACGGAGGGACGTCCTACATTGAAGAAGGCCATTAATTCACGTTCAGACGGTAGCTGTTCTCCCTCGCCAAACTCATGACGGCGGATCATCTGCTCCAGCTCTTCCTCAACCATTTCAGACAGTTTTTTACGCGCCAGCGGGCGGCGGCGCAAACTACGCCCGAGGGATGTCGGTGAATCCTCTGCTTGCGAATCAAATGCGTTCATAACGTCCATTCATGAGTGGTCGGTGGCAAATAATAGCAAGCTTATCGTAACACAGCTTCAAAAGCAGGGTGAACCCGCGAGGAGACCAAACAAAACAGGCCCTTCCGGGCCTGTTGATTATTTTACTACACGCAGCGCCGGACGTCCGCCACGCGGCGGAGGCGGCTCGTCATCAGGGCTACTGTCGTCATCGTGGTCGGGCTTATCGCCATCAATGACGGACATCACGGTCTCGCTTTCCGCGCCTGCGGTATTGTCATCATCATTTAAGCTGACAACGTCTTCATCATAGGCGGCTTCAGGCTCAAACATGGTGCCTGCGCCGTTTTCACGGGCGTAAATCGCCAGCACCGCAGCCAAAGGCACAGAAACCTGACGGGGAACGCCGCCGAAGCGCGCATTAAAACGCACTTCATCATTAGACAGCTCCAGATTACCTACCGCCCGCGGCGCAATATTAAGGACGATTTGCCCATCGCGTGCATATTCCATAGGGACATGCACGCCTGGCAGCATCACATCCACTACCAGATGCGGGGTCAACTGGTTATCCAGCAACCACTCGTAGAAAGCACGCAACAGGTAAGGACGACGCGGCGTCAACTGTGACAAATCCATACAGGTTAACCCCGACCGAGGCGCATTTCACGTTCAGCTTCGGTTAAAGAAGCCAGGAAAGAATCACGTTCAAAGACGCGGGTCATATAGCCTTTCAGCTCTTTCGCCCCTGCGCCGCTGAATTCAATACCCAATTGCGGTAAACGCCACAGGAGAGGCGCCAGGTAGCAATCAACCAGGCTGAATTCGTCGCTCAGGAAATACGGTTTCTGACCAAATACCGGCGCAATCGCCAGCAGCTCTTCACGCAGTTGTTTACGCGCAGAGTCGGCCTCGGAAGCAGACCCGTTTACGATGACGTTCATCAGCGTATACCAGTCTTTTTCAATACGGTGCATGTACAGACGGCTTTCACCGCGCGCGACCGGATAAACCGGCATCAGCGGCGGATGAGGGAAACGCTCATCCAGATATTCCATAATGATGCGAGATTCCCACAGGGTCAGCTCACGATCCACCAGTGTCGGAACGCTTTGATTCGGGTTGAGGTCAATCAGATCCTGAGGTGGATTGTCCTTTTCCACATGTTCGATCTCAAAACTAACACCCTTTTCAGCCAACACAATGCGGACCTGATGGCTATAGATGTCAGTAGGACCAGAAAACAGCGTCATTACCGAACGTTTGTTGGCAGCGACAGCCATGAAAACCTCCAGGTATATTCAGAATTTTTACTGCTACCAGCCACAATGTGACCAG
The DNA here is from genome assembly GCF_017571995.1 of Salmonella sp. 32031103-2018-00083-FB-01-SM-01. NCBI lineage: Bacteria > Pseudomonadati > Pseudomonadota > Gammaproteobacteria > Enterobacterales > Enterobacteriaceae > Salmonella > Salmonella sp. 32031103-2018-00083-FB-01-SM-01. The sequence continues at coordinate 6,823 of NZ_JAGEQL010000007.1, read as the reverse complement.
CCAGATGTTATGTCACCCAGGGCGAAAAAAGCCATCATTGCTCAGAAACGAGACAAAAAATGAACATTCCCCGCTATTTGGGCAGAAAATTGGATGATAGTTTACCAGATTTTGTGACCTTTGTGGTGAGTCGATTCTGGAATTGGGGAAAAAGAGACAACAATCCGCATTTCATCGTGACAGATAAATGCATTGCCCATAAAAAAACCCGCCGAAGCGGGTTTTTTCGCTAACAGTTGTCTGCCGAAGCAGAACCCCATTAACGTTTGGAGAACTGCGGACGACGACGTGCTTTACGCAGGCCGACTTTCTTACGTTCAACCTGACGAGCGTCACGAGTAACGAAGCCAGCTTTACGCAGTTCGCCACGCAGGGACTCGTCGTACTCCATCAGAGCGCGGGTGATACCGTGACGGATCGCACCAGCCTGACCAGAGATACCACCACCTTTAACAGTGATGTACAGATCCAGTTTCTCAACCATGTCGACCAGTTCCAGCGGCTGACGAACTACCATGCGGGCAGTTTCACGACCGAAGTACTGTTCCAGAGAACGTTGGTTGATAACGATTTTACCGTTGCCCGGTTTGATGAAAACGCGAGCTGCGGAACTTTTGCGGCGACCAGTGCCGTAGTATTGATTTTCAGCCATTGCCTATAATCCCGATTAGATGTCAAGAACTTGCGGTTGCTGTGCCGCGTGGTTGTGCTCGTTGCCCGCGTAAACTTTCAGTTTACGGAACATAGCACGACCCAGCGGGCCTTTTGGCAGCATGCCTTTAACCGCGATTTCAATCACACGCTCAGGACGGCGGGCAATCATCTCTTCAAAGGTCGCTTGTTTGATACCACCGATGTGGCCGGTGTGGTGATAGTACACTTTGTCAGTACGCTTGTTGCCGGTTACAGCAACTTTGTCAGCGTTCAGAACGATGATGTAATCACCGGTATCTACGTGCGGAGTGTATTCCGCTTTGTGCTTACCGCGCAGGCGACGAGCCAGTTCAGTAGCCAGACGGCCCAGAGTTTTACCGGTCGCGTCAACAACATACCAGTCGCGTTTTACGGTTTCTGGTTTAGCTGTAAAAGTTTTCATTAAAAGCTTACCCAAATAAATAAGTTACACGTTGGTGAACACCCAAACGTTTTAAATAGTTGAGGTTCACACGACAAAGTCCGGTAAACCTACCCCCTCGGATATGTTTGGCCGGCACAGAGAAAGTTTGGGAAAAAACTCTCTTGTAACGTGGGGTCGCAGGATTATAGAGAAGTCCAGGTCAAAGATCGACCCCTTTTTGCGATTTGCCGCGGGTTTTGTTCAGGCCTGGTTCACCCTCGGTCGGGGAGGTTGCACAGATATAATACCGCATAATGCCGGGGCGCTGCGCTTGTCCGGCTTACGGCATATGCTCCCGCTTGAGGTACTCCGCACTCTGCATCTCTTGCAGGCGTGACAGACAGCGCTGAAATTCAAACTTGAGCCGCTCCCCCTGATAAATTTCATATAACGGCGCGGCGGCGCTGACCACCAGCTTAACGTGGCGCTCGTAAAACTCATCCACCAGCGCAATAAAGCGGCGCGCTTCGTTCTCCATCAGCGGCGTCATGACCGGCACGTCAAACAGCAGAACCGTGTGAAATAACCTTGAGAGCGCAATGTAATCATGCTGGCTGCGGGCCTCGACGCACAGCGTAGCGAAAGAGACCGCTAGCGTTTGGTTTTCAACGCCCAGGGTGGATAAAGGGCGATGATTGATTTCCAGCGTCGGAGCGCGCGCGCGCGCGGCCCCTGCTAACGCCAGCCACAGTTTATCCATTTGCCGCCGGGTTTCATCATTAAGCGGCGTTAGCCATAAATGGGCCTGCGTCAGCGTCCGCAGTCGGTAATCGACGCCGGCGTCCACATTCATAATATCGCAGTGCTGTTTAATGGCATCGATAGCCGGCAGGAAGCGGGCGCGTTGCAAACCGTTGCGGTAGAGTTCATCCGGCGGAATATTGGAGGTCGCGACCAGCGTAATGCCGCGTGCAAACAGCGCCTTCATTAAACCGCCCAGCAGCATGGCGTCGGTAATATCGGTGACGAAAAACTCATCGAAACACAGTACGTCCGTCTCGGTTTTAAACCGATCGGCAATAATGTCTAACGGATCGATCTGTCCCTGTAGCGCAGTAAGTTCTTCATGCACGCGCAGCATAAACCGATGAAAATGCAGGCGTAGTTTTCGCTCGCCCGGCAGGCTGTGGTAGAAGAGATCCATGAGCCATGTTTTGCCGCGCCCCACGCCCCCCCACATATACAGCCCGCGAACCGGTATTTGCGCGTCCGGTTCGTTTTTGCCTAATAATTTCCCCAGTCGCGCTATCAGTCCGCCGGGTGGCGTAGCCGACGATTTTTTCGCGGTGAGCGCTTGATAAAGGGTTTCCAGACGGTCGACCGCCTCTTTCTGTACGTCGTCAGGCTGATGGGTGCCTTCGTTGAGTGCCTGGAGATAACGCGATGTAGGGGAAAGGCTTTGCATAATGTTATTGTTATTCCTTGAAAATCGATGTGCCGTCGTTCACGGCTGACGAAAAAAAGGCCGTTCTACACTACGCGATATGCTGCCGGGATTCCACTTCTACGGAATTAGCGGTTATAGTGGCATAATCAGGCGCGGGCATGGAGCCTGGAGCCAACACCCTACGGAAACATAAGACAACGGGAGATGTTCATGACCTGGGAATATGCGCTAATTGGATTAGTCGTCGGTATCATCATTGGTGCCGTGGCCATGCGTTTTGGTAATCGTAAGTTACGTCAACAGCAGGCATTGCAGTACGAACTGGAAAAAAACAAAGCTGAGCTGGAAGAGTACCGTGAAGAGCTGGTTAGCCACTTTGCTCGCAGCGCGGAACTGCTGGATACCATGGCGCATGATTACCGCCAGCTGTATCAGCATATGGCGAAAAGCTCCAGCAGCCTGCTGCCGGAAATGTCTGCGGAGTCGAATCCGTTCCGTAACCGTCTGGCGGAGTCTGAGGCGAGCAACGATCAGGCGCCAGTACAAATGCCACGTGATTATTCTGAAGGCGCGTCTGGCCTGTTACGTAGCGGCGCAAAGCGCGATTAATCGCACGCCGTTAAGAAATTTATCGGGCGCATCGCTTGCGCCCTCTCTCTATCTTTCCTGTCCCAGCTATTATCATTGTTACCAGGCTGAAAATTCAATAACATCAATCTGTTTTGAATTGTCTATCCGTTCATCCAAGGTACGAGAGCAGCATCCATGAAAAAACACACCCAGCTGTTAAGTGCATTAGCGTTAAGTGTCGGGTTAACTCTTTCGGCGCCGTTTCCAGCCCTTGCATCGATACCAGGCCAGGTGCCAGGCCAGGCGACGCTGCCAAGCCTTGCCCCTATGCTGGAGAAAGTGCTGCCTGCTGTCGTCAGCGTAAAAGTCGAGGGAACCGCCGCCCAGAGCCAAAAAGTGCCGGAGGAGTTTAAAAAATTCTTTGGCGAGGATCTGCCAGACCAGCCGTCCCAGCCGTTTGAAGGACTCGGTTCGGGGGTGATTATCGATGCCGCGAAAGGCTATGTATTAACCAATAATCATGTGATTAATCAGGCACAAAAGATCAGCATTCAACTGAATGACGGACGCGAATTCGACGCGAAGCTGATCGGCGGCGACGACCAGAGCGATATCGCTCTGTTACAAATTCAGAATCCCAGCAAGTTAACGCAAATTGCCATCGCCGATTCCGACAAACTCCGCGTCGGCGATTTCGCCGTGGCGGTCGGTAATCCGTTTGGTCTTGGACAAACCGCCACCTCCGGGATTATTTCAGCGCTGGGACGCAGCGGGCTTAATCTGGAAGGGCTTGAGAACTTTATTCAAACCGATGCCTCTATTAACCGCGGCAACTCCGGCGGCGCGCTGCTTAACCTGAACGGCGAGCTGATCGGGATTAATACCGCGATCCTCGCGCCAGGTGGCGGGAGTATTGGCATTGGCTTTGCTATTCCTTCCAATATGGCGCAGACGCTGGCGCAGCAGTTGATTCAGTTCGGCGAAATCAAACGCGGATTGCTGGGAATTAAAGGCACTGAAATGACCGCTGATATCGCTAAGGCATTCAAACTGAACGTTCAGCGTGGCGCTTTTGTCAGCGAGGTTTTACCCAATTCAGGTTCGGCGAAGGCCGGGGTGAAATCCGGAGACGTGATTATCAGTCTTAACGGTAAGCCGCTGAATAGCTTTGCCGAACTGCGTTCACGTATCGCCACCACCGAACCGGGCACGAAAGTGAAGCTGGGCCTGCTGCGCGATGGTAAGCCGCTGGAGGTGGAAGTCACGCTGGATTCCAATACCTCTTCTTCCGCCAGCGCCGAAATGATCGCCCCGGCGTTGCAAGGCGCGACGTTGAGCGACGGCCAGCTGAAAGACGGGACGAAAGGCGTTAAGGTTGATAGCGTCGAAAAAAGCAGTCCTGCCGCGCAGGCCGGTTTGCAAAAAGATGATGTTATCATCGGCGTTAACCGCGATCGTATCAGTTCTATCGCCGAAATGCGCAAAGTGATGGCGGCAAAACCGTCCATCATTGCTCTTCAGGTAGTACGCGGCAACGAGAACATTTATCTATTGCTGCGCTAATCCTGTCTTAAACCGGGCATCAGCCTGCGATGTGATGTCCGGTTAACTCATGGTATGCTGCTGCCGTTCCCTTTTTTAACGACGCCTCCATCATGTTTGTGAAGCTCTTACGTTCGGTCGCAATAGGTTTAATTGTCGGCGCTATTCTGTTGGCCGTCATGCCTTCTTTGCGCAAAATTAATCCTATCGCCGTCCCGCAATTCGACAGTACCGATGAGACGCCAGCCAGTTATAATTTTGCGGTTCGCCGCGCCGCGCCTGCCGTCGTCAATGTCTATAACCGCAGTATGAACAGTACCGCGCATAATCAACTGGAGATCCGCACGCTGGGTTCCGGCGTGATCATGGATCAACGCGGTTATATTATTACCAACAAGCACGTGATTAACGATGCCGATCAGATTATCGTCGCGCTACAGGATGGCCGCGTCTTTGAAGCGCTACTGGTTGGCTCCGATTCGCTTACCGATCTGGCGGTGCTGAAGATCAACGCCACTGGCGGGCTGCCTACCATCCCGATTAATACAAAGCGTACACCGCATATTGGCGACGTCGTACTGGCTATCGGCAACCCATATAATCTGGGACAGACCATCACCCAGGGGATCATCAGCGCAACGGGTCGTATCGGCCTGAACCCGACGGGGCGACAGAATTTTCTCCAGACCGACGCCTCGATTAACCACGGTAATTCCGGCGGCGCGCTGGTCAACTCGTTAGGCGAACTGATGGGGATCAACACCCTCTCTTTTGATAAGAGTAACGATGGCGAAACGCCGGAAGGCCTTGGTTTTGCGATTCCCTTCCAGCTAGCCACGAAAATTATGGATAAGCTTATCCGCGACGGTCGCGTGATTCGCGGCTATATCGGTATTGGCGGACGAGAAATCGCGCCGCTGCACGCGCAGCAGGGTAGCGGCATGGACCCGATTCAGGGCATTGTCGTTAATGAAGTGACGCCAAACGGCCCCGCCGCGCTTGCCGGTATTCAGGTTAATGATTTGATTATTTCGGTCAATAATAAACCCGCTGTGTCCGCACTGGAAACGATGGATCAGGTGGCGGAAATCCGTCCGGGCTCCGTCATTCCGGTCGTGGTAATGCGGGATGATAAGCAGCTCACGTTCCAGGTGACGGTGCAGGAATACCCGGCGTCGAACTAAAACGACGCGGCTTTTGCCCGCGTCGTTCGACGGCTAGTCAATAAAGACTGGCCCTGCCGGAAAATGTGCCAGGAAACTCGTGAAAATCAGCAGAGCGGGGAGACTTTTCTCCCCGACGGCCTCTTCACGCAGCGCCTTATCGAGTGCCAATAAGCCAGACTCGCCTCCTTCCCCCAGAATGCCGCCCATCCAGAGCAGTCGTTGCGCCTGTTGACGCGCATACTGCGATGCGCTTTTCCAGGCAACCAGATGCAGCAACGTTTGTAACAGCAGGATCCGAGACGCGTGACCATCGCGTTGTAATCGCCTGAATACGGGTAATGCAATACTACGTACCGTCGAGAAACCGCTCGCCGCTTCCTCCTCAATCGGCGATAAACCAACAGCCGCCTGTTTGACGAAATCGCATAACTGATTGTGTGTTAATGGCCGCTCGCCTGCGCTCATATACCCTGCGGCAAAACAGAGTAACCCGATACCCTGAGCCCAATCGGTCGATGGCAGAATCCCCTGCGGAACATTCGGTGCCGACGTCTGTGCGGCACAAAGCCCCTCGTCGTAACACTGTGCAAAACGTTGCTCATATATTGCTGAGTTGACGCCAGACCACGGCAGCAAATGCAGCGCTGGCTCAAGCTCAGTTATCTGATTCACCGTCTCAACAACATAATGCAAGATGGTTTCTCTGGATGGCATGGATGTACCTTGCCGAAACGCAACCATTTCACTCATTACTGTGTCCTCATTTTGCGGGAGCAGAATCACTGCTCCCGATTAGATTGGATTACATCGCCAGCACGTACTTGAGCATCACGCCCGCCGCAATCGCCGAACCGATAACACCCGCCACGTTCGGGCCCATCGCGTGCATCAGCAGGAAGTTCTGTGCGTCCGACTCCAGCCCCACCTTGTTCGATACGCGGGCCGCCATCGGCACCGCCGACACCCCCGCCGAACCGATAAGCGGGTTGATTTTGTTCTTACTGCACAGGTTCAGCAGCTTCGCCATCAGCACCCCGGCCG
>NZ_JAGEQL010000006.1:0-381295 GCF_017571995.1 Salmonella sp. 32031103-2018-00083-FB-01-SM-01 | reverse complement strand
TCTCCTGAAGGAACGTTGAAGACGACGACGTTGATAGGCCGGGTGTGTAAGCGCAGCGATGCGTTGAGCTAACCGGTACTAATGAACCGTGAGGCTTAACCTTACAACGCCGAAGATGTTTTGGCGGATGAGAAGACGAACAATTTTCAGCACTGATTCCGGATTTTCGGGAACGAAAGATTTTACGCTGAGGCAAGGCGGCAAATGAAGGAAAGGAAGGAGCATACTGAAGTATGTGACTGACTTTGCGAATGCAGCCAACGCAGCATCGGTGTAAAAGATTCGTTTCTGGCAACAGAATTTGCCTGGCGGCCGTAGCGCGGTGGTCCCACCTGACCCCATGCCGAACTCAGAAGTGAAACGCCGTAGCGCCGATGGTAGTGTGGGGTCTCCCCATGCGAGAGTAGGGAACTGCCAGGCATCAAATAGAATGAAAGGCTCAGTCGAAAGACTGGGCCTTTTGTTTTATCTGTGGTCTGTCGGTGAGCACTCTCCTGAGGAGGACAAATCCGCCGGGAGCGGATTTGAACGTTGCGCAGCAACGGCCCGGAGGGTGGCGGGCAGGACGCCCGCCATAAACTGCCAGGCATCAGACAAGTGAAGAAGCCCGTTCTGACGGACGGGCTTTTTTGCGTGTGCGGTAACTGTAAAATCGTAGGCCTGATAAGCGCAGCGCCATCAGGCAACCTGCACCGCCGGATGGCGGCTTCGCCTATTCGGCCTACAGGAGTTATCCCGCCTACGAATCTGGTGCTATTGTAGAACCGATAAGAGCACAACCCACCCAATCGTTAACGATGAACTATCCTTTACACGTGCTTATATAAGCAGTGAGGATTTTCATTGGCTATCAAACCTTTTAACTACCAGCAAGACTTTTCCAGCATCGACTTCCGCCAGCAGCCTGAATTGTATCAGGTTGGACGAGGCGAGCAGGGGGTGCTACTGGTTGAACCCTACAAAAGCGAAATTCTTCCTTTCTGGCGCTATAAAGATGAAGCATCGGCGATGAAATCCGCAGAGCAGATCTACCAGTTGTTCGAAGCTTACCGGCAGCAGGATGATTTCGTTGGTATGGACATGGCGCGTAAATTTATTCAGATGGGATACACCCGCGCCAGGCGATACGCTAACTATAAAGGCGGTAAAAAGTATGCAGAAGACGGCAGCCTGAATACACGGGGTAATGATCCTATTAAGGCCGCGGCGGCAACGGTTTTCAAAGGTTGGTGGGATAAAATTCGTCAGGACGAAGACTATCTGAAACGGAAACGCCAGCATCAGGCACGGTGGGGATAAAAATTAGCAAACAAATAATTAACACTTTATTTACTTTTTGGTCTCGCGTAATCTGAATCTCCAAAATAAAAGGCCGATTAAGCCTGGCAACAAGGAGAACAGTATGGCAGAAATTATTCAGCGTATAGATAAAAACAACGCTGAGGCTCCGGAGATGCGGCGACGCATATGGGCTATCGTGGGGGCATCTTCCGGAAACTTAGTGGAATGGTTTGATTTCTACGTCTACTCTTTCTGCTCGCTCTATTTTGCACATATCTTCTTTCCTTCTGGTAATACCACCACTCAGCTTTTGCAAACGGCAGGCGTCTTTGCCGCCGGTTTTTTAATGCGACCTATCGGTGGTTGGCTGTTTGGACGCATTGCCGATCGACGCGGGCGCAAAGCCTCAATGTTGATTTCGGTGTGCATGATGTGCATGGGGTCGCTGGTGATTGCCTGCTTACCTGGTTACGATACCATCGGCACCTGGGCACCGGCGCTGCTACTTATTGCAAGGTTATTTCAGGGGCTCTCGGTAGGGGGAGAGTATGGGACCAGCGCGACATATATGAGTGAAGTTGCGCTTGAAGGTCGTAAGGGATTTTTCGCCTCGTTTCAGTACGTTACGCTTATCGGTGGCCAACTACTGGCATTGCTGGTCGTTGTGATTTTGCAGCAGGTTCTGGAGGATGCTGAGCTTCGTGCCTGGGGATGGCGTATTCCCTTTGCGCTGGGCGCCGTGCTGGCAGTTGTGGCGTTATGGCTACGTCGCCAGCTGGATGAAACCTCGAAGCATGAGACTCGCGCGTTAAAAGAAGCCGGTTCATTGAAAGGTTTGTGGCGTAATCGCAAAGCCTTTTTGATGGTGCTTGGTTTCACCGCGGCAGGCTCGCTGTGCTTTTATACCTTCACCACCTATATGCAGAAATATCTGGTAAATACAGCAGGTATGCATGCCAATGTCGCCAGCGGCATTATGACGGTCGCGCTGTGTGTTTTCATGTTGGTGCAGCCGTTATTCGGCGCGTTATCCGATAAGATTGGCAGGCGCACTTCTATGCTATGTTTTGGCGCGCTCGCGACGCTTTTCACCGTTCCAATTCTCTCCGCGTTGCAGAATGTGACGTCGCCTTATGCCGCATTTGCTTTAGTGATGTGCGCGCTATTGATTGTGAGTTTCTATACCTCGATTAGCGGGATCCTGAAAGCGGAGATGTTTCCGGCGCAGGTTCGCGCCCTGGGCGTCGGTTTATCCTATGCGGTAGCAAACGCGTTATTTGGCGGCTCTGCGGAATATGTCGCGCTGTCGCTAAAATCTGTCGGTATGGAGAGTTCGTTCTTCTGGTATGTTACCGCGATGGCCGTTCTGGCTTTCCTGGTTTCGCTGATGTTGCACCGTAAAGGAAAGGGCTTGCGCCTTTAGTATCGCGCCATTTGCCAGATAGCGTAACCGGTTGTCGCGCCAGCGACATCCCAGACAAAATCTTTCCAGCTCCAGCCGCTGCCTTCCGGGCGGCTGTCCCAGAGTTCTTTTGAGGCTCCGAGACTCAAAGAAAACATCAGCCCTATCGCTGCGCTGCGGTCAGGGCTTACTCCCTGGCGACGCGCATACTCATTACCGGCTGCCGATAGCATCGCTGATGCCATAAAATGCTGGGCTTTATCCTGACCGCTCCAGCGGTCGTTAGCCAGATGGCTGCACCCGGAGAGAAACAACACCGTAAAAGGAATCAACACGCGCACCAGTTCACTCCTAAGAGAAAACCCCGTACAGGACGGGGCTTCGATTACAGGATACGGCTAATTAATCTGTCGATGCGGATCCGGCGCAGACGGCGAATCAATTTACGCACTTTTATCGGATAGTCGGCAATGCTCTGCAGGTCACGATAATGTTTTACGATGGTTGTGTGCGTTCGGATAAGTTCCAGCTCTTTTTCCCGCTGAGGGGCAAGCTCTTGCTTAGGATCGTGGATCAGAATGGCGTTTTCCAGATCCAGACGCCAGGCGCGAGGATTCAGATTGTTGCCGGTGAGTAGCATCCATTTATCATCTACCCACATCCCTTTCAAATGATAGGTATTGTCGTCATCTTTCCACAGACGCACCACAAGCTGATCGGTATTGACGTAATACTGTAAACGGCTCAGGAAGCGGCGCAGGTTAATCTCATAGAGATAGGGTAACGCGCCAATGATCTTGAACGGTTCATCTTCCGGAATGTAAAAATCATTCGCGGTTTTATCGCCAACAATGATTTCGACTTTCTTTCCGTCGCGCAGTAGCTGAATAATATTCCGCACCAGTACCGCTGGTAGATTGAAATAAGGGGTACAAATGGTGAGCTTATGCTCCGCACAGGGCATGAGATGGAAAATGGTTTTGTTCAGCAGACTGGATTTTCCAAGCCCGACCAGCGGCGTAACGGAGAGTTGCTCGTCATTAGCGTCACCCTGAAAATGATATGACGCATCCCGCAGCTCCTGACGGTATAAGCGGATATCGTTTTTAATCTCCGGGCTTTTCGGACGCTGCGTATTATCCAGACGATTCACACCACGGCCATTCATCAGATTTTGCGTCACCCAGTCAAACATGATGTCTGCCATTTGCCGATTGCGAATCAGCTGGTAGCGATCGTAGCGATATTTGTCATGCTGATGGAGATAGACATCGTTCAGGCTGGCGCCGCTGTACAGGACGCTATCATCAATGATAAAGCCTTTAAAATGCAGTACGCCAAGCGCTTCTCGCGTATTAATCGGTACGCCGTAAACCGGGACATCAATGCCGGGGTTTTCCTGCGCCAGTCGGCAATACCAGTCTGCATTGGTATTCGAGGCTGCTGCGCCAATGCGCCCGCGTTGCGCGCGATGCCAGTCGACCAGCACCCTCACGTCCAGTTCAGGACGCTGCCGTTTAGCCGCATAGAGCGCGTCGAGTATACCTTTACCCCCATCGTCCTGTTCCAGATACAGGGCAACGATACAAATACGCTGCGTCGCGCTGGCGATTTTCTCCAGCAGTGTCTCCCGAAAAGTAGCAGGAGTATAAAAGAAATCTACATCATCAACTGACTGAGAAATCTTAGGGAGTTGGGCAAGGTGTTGTTGATGTTTATTACGCTTAAATTTTGACAACATCACAGTGCATTTCTTCTCTGTTCATTGAAGGGTCCTCTGTGCTATGCAGACGACATAAGCGAGCAATAATAACATCAGTACCCGTTAAAGTGGTCAACATTTCCAGTACATTACTCATGATTCATCACATTTGGCCAGATTCAGCGTCAATCCCACGATGCCCTCTTCGAGCTGGATATCGACCTGAAATCCCAGTTTTCTGGCCAACGCGACCATGCCGCGATTGTTCGGCATCGTAATACCGTTCAGCCGCTTCAATCCGTGATCGCGAGTATAGGCAATCAATTTCTCCATTAAACGGCGTCCTAAACCCAACCCTTTGAGATCTGAACGCACCAATACGGCAAATTCGGCATCTACGTTGTCAGGATCGGAGATCGCGCGCGTTACGCCGAGGATCTCTTCAGCGTTGTCCATCCGCCTCACGGCCACAAAGGCCATTTCTCGATCGTAGTCGATCTGCGTCATGTTGGCTAAATCTTCATGGGTGAATTCGTTGATCTCGCTGAAATAACGGTAGTAAAGATCCTCTTTGGTGACCTGGGCGATGAATTGTCGCAGTTGGGGCTCATCTTCCGGCAGGATCGGACGGAACAGGCAGCGATCGCCGTTTTTCATCTCCACCCACTCTTCGAGCTGGTGGGGATAGGGGCGTACCGCAAGTCGACTTTCGTTATCGCCATCAAACCGGGCAATATCCAGCGTCACATCCAGCGCGGTAAACTCACTGGCGGAAGCCAGCAGCGGATGGATATCCAGACGCTGAATTTCCGGGCAGTCGACAATCAGGTTTGAAACCTGGACCAGCAGCTGGCTTAAACCGACAATATCCAGCGGACGCAGCGCGCTACGGGCGCGAATTTTCCGCTGTTTAATGCCCTGAATCACCAGATAGCGCGCCAGATTCATGTTGAGCGGCGGCAGCGCGACGACCGCCTGCTCTTCCGGACGCCACTCTACACCGCCTTCACCCAACATAATCAAAGGACCAAACACCGGATCGTGCTCGACCACCACACGCAGCTCCTGCGCGCCGGCGCGGTTAGCCATACTTTGTACCAGCAAACCGTGAATCCGCGCCTGCGGCCAGGCCATCTTTACACGATCGAAAATGGCGTTTGCGGCCTGTTGTACCTCGCTTGCGGTCCGCAGGTAAAGCATGACCCCCTGAACTTCAGATTTATGCGGAATGTCGGGCGAGCGCAGCTTGAGAGCTACCGGATAACCTATCTGTTCGGCAATATGCACCGCTTCAGCGCTGTCGCTGGCAATCCAGGTTGGGAGCGTATGCAGCCCATAGGCGTGTAAAATCGGCTGTACTTCATGGGTATCCAGTGAGGTGGCGCCTTCCGCAATCGCCCGCTGTAACAGATTATGCGCCTCAGCGGTATTGGACGTCAGGTTACTCGGCAACGCTGGCGTTTCCCGCAGTTGCTTCTGGTTACGCCGGTATTCCACCATATGCATAAACGCGGTAATCGTGCCTTCCGGCGTGCGGTAGGTTGGTAATCCGGCTTCGCTGAATAGCCGTCTTGCTTCCTGAGACGAAAACTCGCCGCACCAGTTTGTCAGCAGCGTAACAAACTTGCCTCTGGGGTGGCGCTTAATCGTCTCGATCAGGGCATGGGCGCTTTCCGTACCCGGCGCGGCAGCGCTGGGAGAGTGGATAACCATAAGCGCGTCAAAATCCTGACTGGCGAGCAGGATATCCAGCGTTTTGACGTAATGTTCGCTGCTGGCGTCATCACACAGATCCAGCGGATTGGCAATATCAATGTGCGCGGGAAGCGCCTGCCGTAATTGCAGGCAGGTCTCTTCGCTCAACGTCGCCAGTTTGCCGTTACGCGACCACAACTCATCTAACGCCAGCGCGGCAGGCGCGGCGCCATTGCTGATGATCATCAGTCTGTCGCCGCGTAGCGGACGCATATGGCTTAGTGTTTCGACGGCGGAAAAAAGCTCGTGCGTATCCTGGACTCGCAGCAGGCCTGCGCGCTGGATGGCCGCATCCCACGCAGGGTCCATTCCCGCGCTGGTATTAAGTAAACGCTGGGCTGCCGGGCTTCGGCCGCTTTTAATCACCAGAATCGGTTTGTTACGTGAAGCGCTACGGGCGGCGGAAACAAAACGGCGGGCGTCGCTTAACTGTTCCAGATAGAGCAAAATTGCGCTGGTCTTGCTATCGCGCGCCAGATAGTCCAGTAGTTCATCGACATCAATATCCAGGCTATCGCCCAGCGCGATAAAGTAGGAAAAGCCCATTTCACGCTGTTGCGCCCAGTCAAGAATAGTATTGGAAACGGCGGCAGACTGGGAAATAAAAGCGAGCTTGCCCTGTTTAATCGGGACGGGAGAAAAGCTGGCATTCAGCCCTTGCCACGGCGCGAGGAGTCCAAGACTGTTTGGACCCAGCAGACGCATTTTATAATGCCGGGCACAGGCAAGAAGTTCTTCATGTTGCGACGTGGGAGCAGAAAGGATAATGCACGTTTTACACCCTTTCGCGCCAAGCGCGTCCAGTAACGCCAGGTTACGGCTGGCGTTAGTGCATAAAATAGCCAGATCGGGGGTGAAAGGAAGACTGGCGATATCCGGCCAGGCCATGACGCCTAAAACGGCTTTCCAGGCGGGCGTCACGGGAAGGACGGGGCCATTGAATCCGCCCGCCAACAAGTTACGCATCATCAGGTAACCCGCGCGGTGGGGCTTCATTGATGCGCCAATCACCGCGATCGATTTTGGTCGCAGTAGCGCTTCCAGTCCTTGCTGGCTCATACCGGTTTCCCTTACACAGAAGTGACCGGATAATTTTAAACGCTTTCGCTATTTTATGCTGTGACGTTTCCCGAATGTTGCGTTTTTCCTGCCAGATAGCGCGTTTTAAAACGGGTAAAATGTTCACCTAAACTGGTTGCCGCCTCGGTATCTCCCGCCAGATCTAACAACGCTATGGCGACTTCGGCGGTACAATATTGCCCTTCGGCATGGATTTCACGCAGACGATAAGCTGAAAGACGCGATAAATCGACGGAAATGATCGGCAGATGATCCAGATAAGGGCTTTTACGAAACATTTTACGTGCTTCGGGCCAGGTGCCGTCCAGCATAATAAACAGCGGCGGTTTCCCGGCGGGCGGGGTGGAAATGACCTCGCGCGCTTCGCCGGCGTAGGACGCAGGAAAGACCACTATCGGTTGATAATCCGGATGCTGTACCAGCTCCAGCAACGCCTGCGGCGGCTCGGTACGCGACCACTGAAACGCCGCGGTATCCGGCAAAATATCGGCTATCAGCCGGCCGGTATTGCTGGGTTTCATCGGTTCAGTGTCAAACATGACCAGACAAAAACGGCTTTTCGCCTGAGAAGGCGTTAACGTATCACACAGGCAAGATTTTAGCGGCAGCAGGCAGCGTTGACAGCGGCGAACCCGATTTCCTCTGGCAAGAAAAGGGCGTGTAGCGCGCGCAAGCCGTTCGGCGCGTAACTGAAGGACAGCGTTATTGGTCATAGAAAGCGTTTGCGGAGAAAAACGCTATTGTGGCAGAGGTGAAAACGGGGCACAAGATGCGCCCCGTGGCGTTTACAGCGCTTCGTTCAGCCAGCTGTCGAAAGGCGCTTTAGGCACTGCGCCATTAAGCATATCGACCACCTGTCCATGTTTAAAAATCATAATCGTCGGGATGCTGCGAATACCGAAACGGGCGCTGAGTTCCCGTTCCGCCTCGGTATTTACTTTGACGAAACGGACTTTACCGCTGCGCTCTTCTGCGACATCCTCGAAGATTGGCGCAAAGTTACGGCAAGGGCCGCACCAGGGTGCCCAAAAGTCGATCACCACTGGAAGATCGTCCTTCAACAGTTTGTCCAGCGTTTCGCCGGTCGCATTAATGACTTCTCCGTCAAACAACTCATGACCGCAGCGTCCACATTTTGCCGCGTCCTGAAGCCGATCGTCGGGGATGCGGTTAATGGCCTGACAATGGGTACAAACGGTGTTCATAGCTAACCTCTGAATACGTCGGAAGACGTCCCGCTACGCGCGGGATGTTTCTATAATGTTACATATTATCGAGGAGTCTGTGCTAAACAACAATGTGTTTTATTCAATGAGTACAATAGTCGCAAGCTTTTAAACGAAATCATGGCTAACCGGATGCACATCGGGTAATCTTCGCGCTTCGCGCAGCGCTGGTGGAGAAAAGCATGAACGATGAATTAAAAAACAAAAGCGGCAAAGTCAAAGTGATGTATGTCCGTAGTGATGATGACTCTGATAAACGCACCCATAACCCGCGTACCGGGAAAGGGGGAGGCCGCCCAGCAAAGTCTCGCACTGACGGTGGACGTCGCCCCGCCCGTGATGAGCGAAATAATCAGAGCCGTGACCGTAAACATGAAACTTCGCCGTGGCGCACCGTGTCCCGCGCGCCAGGCGATGAAACGCCTGAAAAAGTCGATCATGGTGGTATTAGCGGTAAAAGTTTTATCGACCCTGAAGTTTTGCGTCGCCAGCGTGCGGAAGAGACACGCGTCTACGGTGAAAACGCCTGCCAGGCGTTATTTCAGAGCCGCCCGGATGCTATCGTTCGCGCATGGTTTATCCAAAGCGTGACCCCGCGCTTTAAAGAAGCCCTGCGCTGGATGGCGGCGAATCGTAAAGCCTACCATGTGGTGGATGAAGCCGAACTGGCAAAAGCTTCCGGGACTGAGCACCACGGTGGCGTGTGTTTCCTGATTAAAAAGCGTAACGGTACGACCGTTAAGCAATGGGTAAAGCAGGCGGCGGATCAAGACTGCGTGCTGGCGTTGGAAGATGTCGCTAACCCGCATAATCTGGGCGGCATGATGCGTAGCTGCGCGCACTTCGGCGTGAAGGGCGTGGTGGTACAGGATGCGGCGTTGCTGGAGTCCGGCGCGGCGATTCGTACTGCGGAAGGCGGGGCGGAGCATGTCCAGCCGATCACTGGTGAAAGCATTGTTGACGTACTGGATGATTTTCGTCAGGCGGGGTACACCGTGGTGACGACGTCCAGCGATCGCGGTCAGGCGCTCTTTAGTACGACCCTGCCGGAAAAGATGGTGCTGGTCTTAGGCCGTGAATATGACTTCCTGCCGGAAGCGGCGCGCGAACCCGGCGATCTGTGCGTGAAAATTAACGGCACCGGGAACGTGGAAAGCCTGAATGTGTCGGTTGCGACAGGCGTACTCCTCGCCGAGTGGTGGCGACAGAATAAAGCGTAAGGGCTGCAGCCCGGTGACGCAACGCGCGCCGGGCCAATGATGTACTTCCTACCGCCCGGTCAGACAAGGCGCTTTCGCGCCGTTATCCGGGCGATAAAACGGCGAGTCGCCAACGTTATTCACTCTCAGCCGGTAATACTGGCGTCCAGTCGATAGTTTTCTCGCCGTGTTGTTCCAGCCATTGGTTCGTTAGCGCAAAATGGTTACAGCCAAAAAATCCGCGGTGCGCAGAGAGTGGCGAGGGATGCGGAGCTTTCAGAATATGGTGGCGCTGTGGATCAATAATCGCGCCTTTCTTCTGGGCGTGCGAGCCCCACAGCAAGAAGACGACCCCTTCGCGGTGTTGGTTAATCAGGCTTATCACTTTATCCGTAAAAGTTTCCCACCCCAGGCTGGCATGAGAATGCGCCTGGCCTGCCCGTACCGTGAGCACCGTATTCAGTAACAGTACGCCCTGGCGCGCCCAGCTTTCCAGATAACCGTGCGCGGGGCGAACAAAGCCGGGAATGGAGGCTTCCAGCTCTTTGTACATATTCACTAATGACGGCGGGGGAGCGATCCCAGGACGCACGGAAAACGCCAGACCATGTGCCTGGCCGGGGCCGTGGTAAGGATCTTGTCCCAGGATCACCACCTTAACGTCGCCCAGTTCCGTGAAGCGAAAGGCGTTAAACACATCTTTTTGCGGCGGGTAGACCGTGATACCCGACTGACGCTCGCCAGCAACAGTGTGAAGCGTATTGATAAAGTAAGGTTGCTGTTTCTCATCAGCCAGCACATCGTGCCAGGTTAACTCAGTCGCCATCTCGCTCTCCTGCGAATTTCCAGTTCCCTTAGCTTAACTGCTTCTTTCTGCAGTGCAAAATCCTGCGTGCTACAAAAACGGTTACCTACAAAAGATAGTTGAAAATTTATGTAAAAAGTTTATAGGTCTGAATGGTGTAAGTTGATGTAAAACAATAAATTCCCTTCATCACCCTTTTTATGGTGTGGTTTTTATTGATTTAAATCAAAGAATGAAGGGTGATCGAAGGGTATATATACACTCAAGCAACAATGGTTTTACCAATTGGCCGGGATTAGGCCGACCGAAATCAAATAATTTTGCCTGGGGAGGCATCACATGATTACAGGTATCCAGATTACTAAAGCCGCTAACGACGACCTGCTGAATTCCTTCTGGCTGCTGGACAGCGAAAAAGGCGAAGCGCGCTGCATCGTTGCAAAATCCGGCTTTGCTGAAGATGAAGTTGTGGCTGTCAGCAAACTGGGCGAGATTGAATACCGTGAAATTCCGATGGAAGTTAAACCGGAAGTACGCGTTGAAGGCGGTCAGCATCTGAACGTTAACGTTCTGCGTCGTGAAACTCTGGAAGACGCGGTTAAGCATCCGGAAAAATACCCGCAGCTGACTATTCGTGTTTCTGGTTATGCGGTGCGTTTTAACTCCCTGACGCCGGAACAGCAGCGCGACGTTATCGCTCGTACCTTTACCGAAAGCCTGTAAGGCTTATCCGGTAATAACAAGCGGAAGAGGCCGGGCCTTTTCCGCTTTTATTTTATTTGGGTCAGTAAAAAATCCGCACCGCGCAGTACACCAGCAGTAACGCCAGAATGATATTTAACTGGCGACCATAATGGCGAAACGCCCGCTGAAACAGATGTCCCGCCAGCGCCCAACACACATTACCGAACGTGCCGATCAATGCCAGCAATATACTGACGCCGATGACCCAATTCAGCGCCTGTGTTTGCGGTAAAACAAATGTAGACAGAGCGGTAATGCCGTACAGAATAATTTTGACGTTCACAAACTGCAGGCCAAAGCTTACCCAAAAGCCAACCGGTTTTGGTCTGGCGTTTTCATCCGCCGCTGGACTGGTGGCAATTTTCCACGCCAGCCACAGGATATACGCAGCCCCCACCCAACTGAGTAAATGAATGATTGCCGGATCGATAACCGCAAGGGAAAACGCGATCCCGGCGCACAGCAGCATGACGACCAAAAATCCCAGACTCATACCTGCCAGTACACGAATACTCTGCCGAAAACCATGTGCAGTTGCTGCGCTAAGCGCGAGAATATTGTTTGGGCCGGGGGTAAGGGCGGTGATTAATGTATAAGTCCAGAAAGCGCTTAAAAGCATCGGTGTCACTTGTCATCTCCTCTGTTTTAGCAGACAGTACCCGATATGAAATATTTAAAAAAATGAATGTTTTTTAATTCTGAATTCGAGATTTTCGATAGGTTGGTGGTTATGGATCTGCGTCGGTTTATTACGCTGAAAACGGTAGTGGAAGAGGGCTCGTTTCTGCGGGCTTCGCAAAAGCTGTGCTGTACTCAGTCGACGGTAACTTTTCATATTCAACAGCTTGAACGTGAGTTTTCCCTGCAACTGTTCGAGAAAATAGGGCGCCGAATGTGCCTGACCAATGAGGGGAAAAAGCTGATGCCGCATATCCATGAACTGACGCGTGTGATGGAGTCGATTCGTGAAGCCGCAAGACAGGATGCGGAACCCGGCGGAGAGCTGCGCGTGGCGACAGGTGAAACCTTACTGGCGTACAAAATGCCGCAGGTTTTACAACGTTTTAAGCTGCGAGCGCCGAATGTCAGATTGTCGCTACAGTCGCTGAATTGCTATGTAATACGTGATGCGTTGCTGAATGACGAGGTCGATCTGGGCGTTTTTTATCGCGTAGGTAATGATGATGCGCTCACGATGCAGCAACTGGAGGAGCAGTCGCTGGCGCTGGTGGCCTCTCCACTGCTACAGGATGCTGATTTTACGCAGCCAGATCAGCATATTCCCTGTAGCTTCATCATCAATGAACCGCAATGTGTCTTCCGCCAGCTGTTTGAAAGTACGCTACGGCAGAGGCGGATTACGCTGGAAAACACCATTGAACTGTGGAGTATTGAAAGCATTAAACAGTGTGTGGCTGCTAACCTGGGCATCAGCTTTTTACCACGTTTTACCGTTGAACGAGAACTTAGTACCGGTCAGTTGAAAGAGCTGCCGTTTGGCGCGCCGTCGCTATCGATCATGGCGCTGTGCGCCCATCATGCCGGGAAAGCGGTCAGCCCGGCAATGCAGATATTTATGCAGTGTATGGAGGCGTGTTTTACCGTGGAAGATAAAAAAATGCCGGGTTAACGAACCCGGCATTATCATCACTCTTCGCTGGATTGCTCCTGCATCTTCGTACCGCTTGGCTTGCGGCGCTTACCGATATTTTTTGTATCGCGGTGACGTTTCTTCACGCGCGGCTTCTCTTTTTCTCTCTCTTTTTTCTTCTCGGCGCGTTTCGCCAGCACTTTTTTCGACGGTTTGCCGGTCAGCTTTTCGCTGGGCGCACGCGTGGTCGGGCGAAGCTCATCAATGACGCGCGCTTTTAGCGGCTCTTCGATGTAGCGACCGATTTTCAGCAGCAACAGATGGTCGTGGGCTTCTACCAGCGAGATTGCAGTGCCTTTGCGGCCAGCACGGCCTGTACGACCAATGCGATGCAGATAGGTATCGCCACTGCGCGGCATGTCGAAGTTAATGACGTGGCTGACGTCAGGAATATCAATCCCGCGTGCCGCGACGTCGGTCGCGACCAGCACGTTAACGCGACCGTCGGTGAGACGCTTAATACCTTCGTTACGTTTGATCTGCGCCATCTCGCCTTCAAGATAGCAATTGTTGATCCCTGCCAGACGCAGCGTTTCAGCCAGTTCATGGACGCGTTCACGTTTACGTACAAACACGATAGAACGGGTTGCATCGTCTTGTTTTAGCAGGTGCTTCAACAGCGCAACTTTATGTTCGAAATTGTCGGCACGGTAGTACCACTGGTGAATTTTCTTACGCTCGCGGGTTGACGGATTGGCGGAAACCTCAACCGGGTCTTCCAGCAGGCGCTCGGCAAAATCTTTAATCGCATCGCCTTCCAGCGTGGCGGAGAACAGCATCGTCTGTTTACGCCAGCGGGTCTCACCAGCGATATGTTCAATGTCCTGAGCGAAGCCCATGTCGAGCATCCGGTCAGCTTCGTCAAGGATCAGTGTTTCAACCGCCCGGCAGTCAAAATTCTCTTCTTTTATATATTGCAGCAGACGGCCCGTCGTGGCGACCACGATATCCTGGTTTTCGCTAAACACTTCAGCATGGTTCATATAGGCCACGCCGCCGGTAATCGTGGCGATATCCAGATGAGTATGCTTAGCCAGTTCACGAGCGTGATCGGCAACCTGCATTGCCAGTTCGCGGGTTGGCGTCAGGATTAGAATACGCGGCGGCCCCGATTTTTTACGCGGAAAGTCGAGCAGGTGCTGCAACGCCGGCAGCAGATATGCCGCCGTTTTACCGGTGCCTGTCGGCGCAGAACCGAGTACATCACGGCCATCGAGCGCAGGCGGAATGGCGGCAGCCTGAATGGCGGTCGGGCGAGTGAAACCTTTATCCTGGAGGGCATCCAGCAGGCTTTCGTCGAGTTCAAGTTCGGAAAAAGTCGTTACAGTCATGTTCTACCTCTGTGTGGGGCGCTGATTATAGACGTTACGGCCACAATCTTCATCTGTTTGTATGGATATCCCTTCTCAGGTATTGTTTTCACCCGGCGCTGTCGCCGTTTTTTGCAAGGTTGTTTTTACATGTCTCAGTCTGGCTCCGTTCTTCGTCGTAACGGATTTACGTTTAAACAGTTTTTTGTCGCGCACGATCGGTGTGCGATGAAAGTGGGAACTGACGGTATTTTACTCGGGGCGTGGGCACCGGTCGCGGATGTAAAGCGAATTCTGGATATCGGTACTGGAAGCGGTCTACTGGCGTTAATGCTGGCGCAGCGGACGGATGACAATGTGCCTATTGACGCCGTGGAACTGGATGCCGGGGCTGCCATGCAAGCGCAGGAAAACGTTGCTCACTCTCCCTGGCCGCATCGAATAACGGTGCATACTGACGATATTCAGCGTTGGGCGCCTCGCCAGACGGTACGCTTTGATCTTATTATCAGCAACCCGCCTTATTACGAACCCGGTGTGGAATGCGCCACGCCGCAGCGGGAGCAGGCGCGTTACACCGCTACGCTGGATCACCAGACGTTATTGGCTATTGCGGCGGATTGTATTACCGAAGACGGCTTTTTTTGCGTAGTCTTGCCGGAACAAATAGGTAACGCTTTTACACAGCAAGCGCTCAACATGGGATGGCATTTGCGATTACGTACTGACGTTGCGGAAAACGAAGCGCGCTTGCCGCACCGGGTTTTGCTCGCATTCTCCCCGCAAGCCGGAGAGTGCTTTAGCGACAGATTAGTAATTCGCGGGTCAGACCAGCATTATTCTGAAAGTTATACGGCGCTGACCCAGGCATTTTATCTGTTTATGTGAGGCGTTAACGGCGAAAGGATCGATGGGCCTGATTCAGCCAGTTGTTGCGGATAATCCAGCGTAAAGTGCAGCCCCCGGCTCTCTTTACGCATCATCGCGCAACGCACAATCAGTTCGGCCACTTGCACCAGATTGCGCAGCTCCAGTAAATTATTCGAGACGCGAAAGTTGGCGTAATATTCGTCAATCTCTTGTTGCAACATAGTAATACGCCGTAGGGCGCGCTCCAGCCGTTTCGTCGTGCGCACAATGCCCACATAGTCCCACATCAGCAGGCGCAGTTCATGCCAGTTATGCTGAATCACCACCCGCTCATCGGCGTTCTCCACGCGACTTTCATCCCAGGCGGGAAGGGCGTCAACGCTGTGGACAGAAGGCATTCGCCTGTCGATATCCATTGCTGCGGACCAGCCGTACACTAAGCATTCCAGCAACGAGTTGGACGCCATACGGTTAGCGCCGTGCAGACCGGTGTAACTGACTTCGCCAATGGCATATAAGCCGTCTACATCGGTACGACCATAATCATCGACGACCACGCCGCCGCAGGTATAGTGCGCGGCAGGAACAACGGGAATCGGTTCTTTGGTTAAATCCATCCCCAAATCGAGCAGTTTCGCATAGATCATCGGGAAGTGCTGGCGGACAAAATCGTCAGGCTTGTGGCTGATATCGAGAAACATACAGTCTGCGCCGAGTCGTTTCATCTCATGATCAATAGCGCGGGCGACAATATCGCGCGGCGCCAGTTCGCCGCGTTCGTCAACGTCCGGCATAAACCGTGAACCGTCCGGACGTTTAAGGTATGCGCCTTCGCCGCGCAGCGCTTCGGTAAGGAGAAAATTACGCGCCTGCGGGTGATAAAGGGCGGTGGGATGAAACTGGTTAAATTCCAGATTAGCGACCCGACAGCCTGCGCGCCAGGCCATCGCGATACCGTCGCCGGAGGAAATATCCGGGTTAGTGGTGTATTGATAAACCTTTGAGGCGCCGCCGGTCGCCAGCACCACCGACTTCGCATGACAGGTTTCAACCCACTCTTTATTGCGATTCCAGATCCAGGCGCCGACGACCCGGCGAGGCCCCGGCAGACCCATTTTATCGGAGATAATTAAATCAACGGCGTTGCTGCGTTCCAGCACCTGAATATTAGGATGATTTTGCGCCCGACTGACCAACGTGGTTTCGACTTCCTTTCCGGTAGCGTCAGCGGCATGAAGGATACGGCGATGGCTATGGCCGCCTTCACGCGTGAGATGATAGCTCTCCTTGCCGTTTGGCTGGACATGCGTATCAAACAGCACGCCCTGATCGATAAGCCACTGCACGCAGGTACGAGCGTTGCTGGCGACAAACTCCACCGCGTGGCGATCGCAAATTCCGGCGCCGGCAATCAGCGTATCTTCGACATGCGACGCAATACTGTCGGTTTCATCAAACACGGCGGCAATACCGCCCTGCGCATAAAACGTGGAGCCCTCGCTCACCGGCCCTTTACTCAGGACGATAACCTTATGTTTTTCAGCCAGACGCAGCGCCAGCGAGAGTCCGGCCGCGCCGCTGCCGATAATTAACACATCACAGGACAGTTCAGGAGTTGTCATCATGGTTTTTGTTTAATTTACTAAACACGGTTGCGGCAGATTAGCACTATATGGCGCTAAAAAGCACGTGATGATTTCGCTGGTGTTGTGCTTATTAAACATAAAATAAAAATACGGCGAGAGATAAACGGCAAAAAATATTTTATAGGGCAGGGTGTTAGCGTCGGATTTTGTAGTGAAATAAAGATGCTGTTAGGTTACTCTGCAAACGACGAAATGGGCATTTCTGTACAGATAGTGCGTTGTTCAGCATCTGTAGACTTATAATGGAAGATAAGACCTGTCTACAACATGACAAACAAAAACAAATGCGTAACGGAACTTTACGAAACATAGACACTCTAACCTGTTGCTTGCTCATAGTGCGGCTTATGGAGTGGCGTTTCGAAAGCGCGTGGAAATTTGGTTTGGGGAGACATTACCTCGGATGAGCGAGCAGTTAACGGACCAGGTCCTGGTTGAACGGGTCCAGAAGGGAGATCAGAAAGCCTTTAACTTACTGGTAGTGCGCTACCAGCATAAAGTGGCGAGTCTGGTTTCCCGCTATGTGCCATCGGGCGACGTTCCCGATGTCGTACAGGAATCATTTATTAAGGCCTATCGCGCGCTGGATTCTTTCCGGGGGGATAGCGCTTTTTATACCTGGTTGTATCGCATTGCGGTCAATACCGCGAAGAACTACCTGGTTGCGCAGGGGCGTCGTCCGCCTTCCAGTGATGTAGACGCGATTGAAGCAGAAAACTTTGAAAGCGGCGGCGCGCTGAAAGAAATTTCGAACCCTGAGAACTTAATGTTGTCAGAAGAACTGAGACAGATAGTTTTCCGAACTATTGAGTCCCTCCCGGAAGATTTACGTATGGCAATCACCTTACGGGAGCTGGATGGCCTGAGCTATGAAGAGATAGCGGCTATCATGGATTGTCCGGTGGGAACGGTGCGTTCACGTATCTTCCGGGCGCGGGAAGCTATTGATAATAAAGTTCAACCGCTTATCAGGCGTTGACGATAGCGGGATACTGGAAAAGGTATTAGGCATGCAGAAAGAAAAACTTTCCGCTTTGATGGATGGCGAAACGTTGGATAGTGAGCTGCTCAAAGCGCTTACGCACGACCCGGAAATGCAGAAAACCTGGGAGAGTTATCACCTGATCCGCGATTCAATGCGGGGGGATACGCCTGACGTTCTCCATTTCGATATATCCGCTCGCGTGATGGCCGCTATTGAAAACGAGCCAGTACGTCAGGTGTCGCCATTAATCCCTGAGGCCCAACCCGCTCCGCAGCAATGGCAGAAAATGCCGTTCTGGAAAAAAGTGCGTCCGTGGGCGGCGCAGCTTACCCAAATGGGCGTGGCGGCGTGCGTTTCACTTGCAGTTATCGTCGGTGTCCAGCACTATAATGGGCAATCTGAAACATCCCAACAACCTGAAACGCCGGTTTTCAATACCCTGCCTATGATGGGGAAAGCCAGCCCGGTAAGTCTGGGAGTGCCTTCTGAAGCAGCGCCTGTCGGCAGTCAGCAACAGCAGGTACAGGAGCAGCGTCGTCGCATTAATGCCATGTTGCAGGACTATGAACTGCAGCGCCGACTGCACTCCGAACAGCTTCAGTTTGAGCAGGCGCAAACCCAGCAA
Organism: Salmonella sp. 32031103-2018-00083-FB-01-SM-01; assembly: GCF_017571995.1. Lineage (NCBI taxonomy): Bacteria > Pseudomonadati > Pseudomonadota > Gammaproteobacteria > Enterobacterales > Enterobacteriaceae > Salmonella > Salmonella sp. 32031103-2018-00083-FB-01-SM-01. Next base: position 363,014 of record NZ_JAGEQL010000006.1, on the reverse strand, counting down.
GCCGCGGTACAGGTGCCAGGAATCCAAACTTTAGGAACGCAATCGCAGTAATGAAGCAACTTTGGTTTGCCATGTCCCTTGTGGCGGCTAGCCTGTTCTTCTCAGCAAACGCCTCGGCCGACCCTGCGTCCGGGGCGTTATTGCAGCAGATGAACATCGCCAGTCAGTCACTGAATTACGAGCTGTCATTCGTCAGCATCACGAAACAAGGCGTTGAATCTCTACGTTATCGACACGCACGCCTGGATAGTCGCCCGCTTGCGCAATTGCTACAGTTGGACGGTCCCCGCCGGGAGGTCGTACAGCGTGGTAATGAAATCAGTTATTTTGAACCGGGCCTTGAGCCGTTCACCCTGAACGGTGATTATATTGTCGATTCTCTGCCTTCCCTGATTTACACCGACTTCAAGCGCCTGGCGCCTTACTACGACTTTATTTCTGTCGGACGCACCCGTATCGCAGACCGATTGTGCGAAGTTATCCGCGTTGTGGCGCGCGATGGTACGCGTTACAGCTATATCGTCTGGATGGACATGGACACCAAACTACCGATGCGCGTTGATCTTCTGGATCGCGATGGCGAGACGCTGGAGCAGTTCCGCGTTATTGCGTTCACGGTGAGTCAGGATATCGGCAGCAACATGCAGGCGCTGGCGAAGGCGAATCTGCCGCCGCTGCTTTCTGTTCCCGGTGGCGAAAAAACGAAATTTAACTGGAGTCCATCCTGGGTGCCGCAAGGCTTTAGCGAAGTTTCCAGCAGCCGTCGTCCGTTGCCGACGATGGATAACCTGCCTATCGAATCGCGGCTTTATTCTGACGGTCTGTTTAGCTTTTCCGTCAATGTGAACCGGGCGACGCAAAACAGCAGCGATCAGATGCTGCGCACCGGGCGCCGAACGGTTTATAGCAGCGTTCGCGACAACGCGGAAATCACCATTGTCGGCGAGCTTCCGCCGCAAACGGCGAAGCGCATTGCCGACAGTATCAAATTCAGGGCAGTACAATGATTAAAGAGTGGGCAACCGTTGTCTCCTGGCAGAATGGTCAGGCGGTGGTGAGCTGCGACGTTAAAGCGTCATGCAGCAGCTGCGCCTCCCGTGCGGGATGCGGCAGTCGCGTGCTGAATAAATTAGGGCCGCAAACCACGCATACCATTGTTGTGCCAAGCGCGGAGCCGCTGGCGCCGGGGCAGAAAGTCGAGTTGGGCATCGCCGAAAAAAGCCTTTTAGGTTCGGCGTTGCTGGTCTATATGTCGCCTTTAGCGGGGCTATTTCTTTGTGCGGCGCTTTTTCAGATGCTGTTTGGATCTGACCTTGCCGCATTAAGCGGGGCCGTGTTGGGCGGCGTGGGCGGTTTTCTGGTGGCCCGCGGCTATTCCCGAAAACTGGCGGAGCGCGACGCCTGGCAGCCGGTGATTTTAAACGTTGCCCTCCCGCCGGACCTTGTTCGCGTCGAAACTACCTCAATCGAAACGCGCCAGTAAACGTTTTGCCCAACGGTACACCTGCCGCGTTGGGTTGTTGTCCCGATAAGCATGCGCTTTTCCTGCGTTGCGGTGTTTTACAGGAAAAAAGCGAGGCGTTTTCCAGTTCCCGTTCTCCTTACACTATGAACATTTCCTCGCCTTAGCGTTGTAGTGTAGAATGCGGCGTTTCAGTTAAAACAGACGTTAAGCTCAGAACAGCGACCTCTAAAGTCTGGTCAACCAGGCGTAAGGCATAATATTTATCTCTATGAAGAACATACGTAACTTTTCGATCATTGCTCACATTGACCACGGTAAATCGACGCTGTCTGACCGTATTATCCAAATCTGCGGTGGCCTGTCTGACCGTGAAATGGAAGCTCAGGTACTTGATTCGATGGATCTTGAGCGTGAGCGCGGTATTACTATTAAAGCCCAGAGTGTGACGCTGGATTTTAAAGCGTCTGATGGTGAAACTTATCAACTGAACTTTATCGACACGCCGGGACACGTTGACTTTTCCTATGAAGTTTCCCGTTCGTTAGCCGCCTGCGAGGGCGCGCTGCTGGTGGTGGATGCCGGCCAGGGCGTAGAAGCGCAAACGTTGGCGAACTGCTACACCGCGATGGAAATGGATCTTGAAGTGGTGCCGGTGCTTAACAAGATTGACCTGCCGGCCGCCGATCCGGAGCGTGTGGCGGAAGAAATCGAAGACATTGTCGGTATCGATGCGACGGACGCGGTACGCTGCTCCGCCAAAACGGGTGTCGGCGTGACGGATGTTCTGGAACGCCTGGTGCGCGATATCCCGCCGCCGCAAGGCGATCCGGACGGCCCGCTGCAGGCGCTGATTATTGACTCCTGGTTCGATAACTACCTGGGCGTGGTATCGCTGGTGCGTATTAAAAACGGCACCATGCGTAAAGGCGACAAAATTAAAGTGATGAGCACCGGGCAGACCTACAACGCTGACCGCCTGGGGATCTTCACGCCGAAACAGGTTGATCGTACCGAGCTGAAGTGCGGCGAAGTAGGCTGGCTGGTCTGCGCCATTAAAGATATCCTCGGCGCGCCGGTTGGCGATACCTTAACCTCAGCGCGTAACCCAGCGGAAAAAGCGTTGCCGGGCTTTAAGAAGGTGAAACCGCAGGTCTATGCAGGTCTGTTCCCGGTCAGCTCCGACGATTATGAAAGTTTCCGCGATGCGCTCGGCAAGCTAAGCCTGAACGACGCCTCACTGTTTTATGAACCGGAAAGCTCCTCGGCGCTGGGCTTTGGTTTCCGCTGCGGCTTCCTCGGCCTGTTGCACATGGAGATCATTCAGGAGCGTCTGGAACGCGAATACGATCTGGATCTGATCACCACTGCGCCGACCGTGGTTTATGAAGTAGAAACAACGGCGAAAGAGACTATCTATGTTGATAGCCCCTCCAAGCTGCCGCCGTTGAATAACATTTATGAACTGCGCGAGCCTATCGCCGAATGTCATATGCTGTTACCACAAGCCTATTTAGGTAACGTTATTACGCTGTGTATTGAGAAACGCGGCGTACAAACTAACATGGTGTATCACGGTAACCAGGTCGCGTTGACCTATGAAATCCCGATGGCGGAAGTGGTGCTCGACTTCTTTGACCGTCTGAAATCGACGTCGCGCGGCTATGCGTCTCTGGATTATAACTTCAAGCGCTTCCAGGCTTCCGATATGGTGCGTGTTGATGTGTTAATCAACAACGAGCGTGTCGATGCGCTGGCGCTGATCACGCACCGCGATAACTCGCAAAGCCGTGGTCGCGAGCTGGTGGAGAAGATGAAAGATTTGATCCCACGCCAGCAGTTTGATATCGCGATTCAGGCGGCGATTGGTACGCATATTATTGCCCGTTCGACGGTAAAACAGTTACGTAAAAACGTGCTGGCGAAGTGCTACGGCGGTGATATCAGTCGTAAGAAAAAACTGCTGCAGAAACAGAAAGAAGGTAAGAAACGCATGAAGCAGATCGGTAACGTCGAGCTGCCTCAGGAGGCGTTCCTCGCCATTCTGCATGTCGGTAAAGACAATAAATAATCCCTAAGGAGTTGGCATGGCGAACATGTTTGCCCTGATTCTGGTGATAGCCACACTGGTGACGGGCATTTTATGGTGCGTTGATAAGTTTGTTTTCGCGCCAAAACGTCGGGCGCGCCAGGCTGCCGCGCAAACGGCGTCGGGAGATGCGCTGGATAACGCTACGCTCAATAAAGTGGCGCCTAAGCCGGGCTGGCTGGAGACCGGGGCGTCGGTTTTCCCGGTTCTGGCGATCGTTCTGATCGTTCGTTCATTTCTTTATGAACCCTTTCAGATCCCGTCAGGCTCAATGATGCCGACACTGCTTATCGGCGATTTTATTCTGGTGGAAAAGTTTGCCTACGGCATTAAAGATCCGATCTACCAGAAAACCCTGATTGAAACCGGTCATCCAAAGCGCGGGGATATTGTGGTATTTAAATATCCGGAAGATCCTAAGTTAGATTACATCAAACGCGCCGTCGGTTTGCCGGGCGATAAAATCACTTATGATCCGGTTGCAAAAGAGGTGACGATTCAGCCTGGCTGTAGCTCCGGTCAGGCGTGCGAAAATGCGCTGCCGGTTACCTACTCTAACGTTGAGCCGAGCGATTTTGTACAGACCTTTGCCCGCCGTAACGGCGGAGAAGCGACCAGCGGTTTCTTTGAGGTTCCGCTAAACGAGACAAAAGAAAACGGCATTCGCCTGACCGAACGTAAAGAGACGTTAGGCGATGTAACCCACCGCATCCTGATGGTGCCGATAGCCCAGGATCAGTTGGGCATGTATTACCAACAGCCAGGACAACCGCTGGCGACCTGGGTTGTACCACCGGGACAATATTTCATGATGGGCGACAACCGCGATAACAGCGCGGATAGCCGTTACTGGGGATTTGTTCCGGAAGCGAATCTGGTCGGTAAAGCGGTCGCTATCTGGATGAGCTTTGACAAGCAGGAAGGGGAGTGGCCGACAGGCGTACGCCTGAGTCGTATCGGCGGTATTCACTAACTGTGACGAAATGATCGTTCACGCTGCCGTCTTTTTAGCGGCAGCGTGAATTATTTCCTGGATAAATTCCCTCAGACTAACGACATCCCCTGTCGTTGTGTATAGAATATTCCCCCGAAGTTTTAGGTTGGCGCCGTTTGGTCGCCACGGCACACGAAACAGCGTTGGTTATAGACAACCTTCTTTCCGCTGCAGCGATGCGGCAGGACAGATGACGTGTATCAGGTCTGTTTCGTGTGCTGGATTGTTGACGCATTCATTTATTGGTATCGCATGAACCCCATCGTAATTAATCGGCTTCAACGGAAGCTGGGCTACACTTTTAATCATCAGGAGCTGTTGCAGCAGGCATTAACTCACCGCAGCGCCAGCAGTAAACATAACGAACGCCTGGAGTTTTTAGGCGATTCAATCCTGAGCTTCGTTATCGCTAACGCGCTTTATCACCGTTTTCCACGGGTGGATGAGGGAGATATGAGCCGTATGCGCGCCACGTTGGTACGTGGTAATACGCTGGCGGAATTAGCCCGTGAGTTTGATTTAGGCGAGTGCCTGCGTTTAGGGCCGGGCGAATTAAAAAGCGGCGGATTCCGTCGGGAGTCCATTCTGGCGGACACCGTGGAAGCGTTAATCGGCGGAGTATTTCTCGATAGCAATATCCAGACCGTCGAGCAGTTAATCCTTAACTGGTATAAAACCCGTCTGGATGAGATAAGTCCGGGCGATAAACAAAAAGATCCTAAAACGCGCTTGCAGGAGTATTTGCAGGGCCGCCATCTGCCGCTGCCATCTTACCTGGTTGTGCAGGTACGCGGCGAGGCGCACGATCAGGAATTTACTATCCACTGCCAGGTCAGCGGCCTGAGCGAACCGGTGGTTGGCACGGGTTCCAGCCGTCGTAAGGCGGAGCAGGCTGCCGCCGAACAGGCGCTGAAAAAACTGGAGTTGGAATGAGCACTGACAAAACTTACTGCGGATTTATTGCCATCGTCGGGCGTCCGAACGTTGGCAAATCCACCTTGCTGAACAAACTGCTTGGGCAGAAGATTTCGATCACTTCCCGTAAAGCGCAGACCACGCGCCACCGCATTGTCGGTATTCATACCGAAGGCCCGTATCAGGCAATCTATGTAGATACCCCGGGTCTGCATATGGAAGAAAAGCGCGCCATTAACCGTTTGATGAATAAGGCGGCGAGCAGTTCGATTGGCGACGTTGAGCTGGTGATTTTCGTTGTGGAAGGCACCCGTTGGACGCCGGACGACGAAATGGTCCTGAACAAACTGCGCGATGGCAAAGCGCCGGTTATTCTCGCCGTTAACAAGGTGGATAACGTGCAAGAAAAAGCCGATTTGCTGCCGCACCTCCAGTTCCTGGCAAGCCAGATGAACTTTCTTGATATCGTACCCATCTCTGCTGAAACGGGTATGAACGTCGATACCATTGCCGGTATCGTGCGTAAACATTTACCGGAAGCGATTCACCACTTCCCGGAAGATTACATCACCGATCGCTCTCAGCGCTTTATGGCGTCTGAAATCATTCGTGAAAAGCTGATGCGTTTTCTCGGCGCCGAGCTGCCGTATTCCGTTACCGTTGAGATTGAACGTTTTGTTACCAACGAACGCGGCGGCTATGATATCAACGGGCTGATCCTCGTCGAGCGCGAAGGGCAGAAGAAGATGGTGATTGGCAACAAAGGCGCCAAAATCAAAACCATTGGTATTGAAGCGCGTAAAGACATGCAGGAGATGTTCGAAGCGCCGGTACACCTGGAACTGTGGGTGAAAGTGAAATCCGGCTGGGCCGATGACGAACGCGCTCTGCGCAGTCTCGGTTACGTAGACGATCTGTGAGTTAACACAGCGTGGAAGGGTGGCAGCGCGCATTTGTCCTGCACAGTCGCCCCTGGAGCGAAACCAGCCTGATGCTGGACGTCTTCACGGAAGAATCGGGGCGCGTGCGCCTTGTCGCCAAAGGCGCGCGATCTAAACGTTCCAATCTGAAAGGCGCGTTACAGCCTTTTACGCCGTTATTGCTACGCTACAGCGGACGCGGCGAGGTGAAAACCCTGCGCAGCGCCGAGGCAGTTTCTCTGGCGCTGCCGTTAAGCGGTATTACGCTCTATAGCGGCCTGTATATCAACGAACTCCTCTCTCGCGTACTGGAATATGAAACGCGCTTCTCCGAACTCTTTTTTGATTATCTGAACTGTATTCAGGCGCTGGCGGGAACCACCGGCTCGCCTGAACCGGCGTTGCGACGTTTCGAACTGGCGTTGCTGGGTCATCTGGGGTATGGCGTCAATTTCACCCACTGTGCAGGCAGCGGCGAACGGGTGGATGACACCATGACCTACCGTTACCGCGAAGAAAAAGGCTTTTTCGCCAGCGTCGTCATCGATAACAACACCTTTACCGGACGGCACCTGAAAGCGCTGGAGGCGCGGGAATTTCCGGATGTAGATACCCTGCGTGCCGCTAAACGCTTTACCCGTATGGCATTAAAGCCGTATCTTGGGGGAAAACCGTTAAAAAGCCGGGAGCTGTTCCGGCAATTTATGCCCAAACGCACAGTAAAAACGAAGAAAGATTAACGAGGATTGTCATGGCTGAATTACTGTTAGGCGTCAATATTGACCACATTGCCACGTTACGTAATGCGCGCGGCACCGACTATCCGGATCCGGTACAGGCGGCGTTTATTGCTGAACAGGCAGGCGCGGACGGCATTACCGTACACCTGCGCGAAGATCGTCGCCACATTACCGATCGCGATGTGCGCATTCTGCGTCAGACGCTGCATACGCGTATGAATCTGGAGATGGCGGTGACCGAAGAGATGCTGGCGATCGCCGTAGAAACCAGGCCGCATTTCTGTTGTCTGGTGCCGGAAAAACGCCAGGAAGTCACCACCGAAGGCGGCCTGGATGTGGCCGGACAGCGCGATAAAATGCGTGATGCCTGTGCGCGCCTGGCGGCGGCTGGCATCCAGGTTTCGCTCTTTATCGATGCCGATGAAACGCAAATCAACGCGGCGGCGGAAGTCGGCGCGCCGTTTATCGAAATCCATACCGGCTGCTACGCCAACGCAGAAACCGATGCGGAACAGGCAAAAGAGCTGGCGCGTATTGCCAGCGCCGCGACCCTGGCGGCCCGTCTGGGGCTAAAAGTAAATGCGGGTCATGGCCTGACCTACCATAACGTCAAAGCTATTGCCGCGCTGCCGGAAATGCACGAGCTCAATATCGGTCATGCCATTATTGGTCGGGCGGTGATGACGGGCCTGAAAGAGGCGGTGGCTGAAATGAAACGTTTGATGCTGGAAGCGCGCGGCTAATGGCGATTCTCGGCCTGGGAACGGATATTGTAGAGATTGCCCGCATTGAGGCAGTGATCTCCCGTTCCGGCGAACGTCTGGCAAGGCGTGTGCTCAGTGACAACGAGTGGGCTATCTGGGAGACGCATCAGCAGCCGGTGCGTTTTCTCGCCAAGCGTTTTGCGGTCAAAGAGGCGGCAGCGAAAGCTTTTGGCACCGGCATCCGCAACGGTCTGGCGTTTAATCAGTTCGAAGTGTTTAACGATGAGCTGGGAAAACCACGTTTGCGGCTGTGGGGCGAGGCGTTAACGCTGGCGGAAAAACTCGGTGTGGCGCACATGCATGTCACGTTGGCCGATGAACGCCATTACGCCTGCGCTACGGTCATTCTGGAAAGCTAGATTTGCCAGATGACGGCGTAAACACGTTATCTGACCTACAGGCCGATATATTGTCGGCCTGATAAGCATAGCGCCATCAGGCATTGTTGCGTTGGAAGTGCGTTAACCCGCTTACAGTTTATCTGCGTGATGCATCAGAACAAACTTATCCCACAACTGTTCTTCGCTTTCGACATGGGCGGGATCCTGCAAAATCGTATTGGGGATTGGGCAGACTTTCTGACAGGTCGGCGTTTCGTAATGGCCTACACACTCGGTGCATTTGTCGCTGTTAATCTCATAAATGCTGTCGCCCATTGAAATCGCCTCATTCGGGCACTCCGGCTCGCACATATCGCAATTGATACATTTTTTGGTGATTAACAGCGCCATCAGGAAATTCTCAGAAACAACACAAATCGGGCGGGCATTATACGCCTATTTTCTGCTCGGGCCAGCTCTTTTCTGGCGCTGATTTGTTATCTACAGTGTAAAAATTTTTGATCTGCTTGAGCAGGCAGATGGTTGCGTTATCCAGTGAAAGGTCATTACTGTGCACCAGCATGACAGGAATAAAGAATGCGGGGATGCCCAGTGAAACCAGGCGAACATTTTTGGGTGTCGATAAATGGGTTAGCGAGCGGGTAATAAATGCGATGCCAATCTGCGCTTCGGCATACTCAAGGCATGAGTAGTGGTTATCCAGTTCGCAGATGACGTTAGGAACGACTTTGCGGTTATTAAATTCAGTGGTGATGATCCCTCTTAATAGCAGAGAGTCATTAAGCACGATAATGGGCTGGTCGTTTAAATCTTTTAGCTGCAGACGTTCGCGTGTCGCCAGAGGATGAGAAAGTGGGATTGCAGCGATAATTTCATCTTCAAACAGCATGGTCGAGCTTAGCTGGGCAGGGAGCGCTGTTCGATAAACAATGCCAATATCAACGGCGCTATCCGTCAGCTTTTTAATGGTTTGCTCAGTTGAGAACTCTTTAACATTTAAAGATATTTCCGGATGGTGTGCCATAAAGTTGCGAAAAGCGGGCAGGACCAGGTAGCTGCCTGACACCCCGATTGAAATAGTATCGCGCTGTTGATCCTGGTAGGGAAGAAGTTCATTTTCGGCATTTTTTAAATCCAGCATTATTTTGTTAGCATGTCGTTGCAAAATAATGCCTGCTTTTGTTAATTTAATTCCTCTACCTTTTCGCTTAAATAATATTGTTTTAAGTGATGACTCAAGTTGTTTGATTTGCTGACTTAATGATGGCTGAGTGATAAACAGGCGACTGGCTGCCCGACTATAATGTAATTCATCACACAATATCAGGAAGGAATGTAGTTGTTTGATATTCATTAAAATTTAATGCCAATCGATTGGGTTTTGTTATAACGATTATAAAAAATACCAAATTGTTTGCCTATTTTGCTTTTTTTAAACTGTGATCAGTGCATTTTAAAAAGGGAAAATTATGTCGGCATCAATCAACCGCTGGGGAATGCTTGCCGCTCACGTGTGCATCAATTTTGTGCTCGGGGGCGTCTACGCATTTAGCTATTTCAAAACACCACTCATGGCGCAATATCACTGGGATCCGGCTACGCTGGCGTTAGCATTCTCTATCAACATGGGGATCATTCCTTTACCGATGATTTGGGGCGGGAGAATGATCGACAATGGTAAAGGAAAGCAGGCGATAGTTATCGGCGGTATCCTGTTTTCTTTAGGTTTTATCTTGTCCGGGTTTGTGGATAATTTGCCCATGCTGTTTTTAACCTACGGCGTCATTGCCGGGTTGGGATCGGGCCTGGCTTTTACGGGTAATCTGAATAATATTCTGAAATTTTTCCCTGACCGTCGCGGTCTTGCCAGCGGTATCGTACTGGCGGGTGTTGGCGTCGGGACGCTACTTTGCACCCGCCTGGCCGAATATTTTATGGCGCAAACTCACGATGTTAGTCGGGCGTTGTTATATCTGGGCATTGTTTATCTGGTGGTTATTTTTATCGTCCAGTTCTTTATTCGTAGCGCGCCAGCAAAAGATAGCGGAGGAATTAAAGCATCGCCAATGGATAAAGACTATCGGCACATGCTGAAAGATCTGCGCTTCTGGCTGCTGTTTATGATTCTGGCGCTGGGCGTGTTCTCTGGGATGGTAATTAGCTCAAGCTCTGCGCAAATTGGTATGACGCAGTACGGTTTACTGTCCGGTGCATTAGTCGTTAGCCTGGTATCGATATTTAACTCAATTGGTCGCCTGTTCTGGGGAGGGTTAACCGATAAATTAGGCGTCTACAATACTCTGGTTATCGTTTATCTTTTTACCTGCGTCTGTATGCTGCTATTGTTGTTCTTCAACGGCAATACTTCGGTATTCTATTTCAGCGCTCTGGGCGTGGGCTTTGCTTATGCCGGTATATTAGTTATCTTCCCTGGCTTGACCAGCCAGAATTTTGGTATGCGTAACCAGGGACTAAACTACGGCTTTATGTATTTTGGTTTTGCCGTCGGTGCGGTTATTGCTCCTTACGTCACGTCCGCTATTGCAAAATATACCGGAAGCTACAATACGGTATTTATTTTGACCACGGTGCTATTGCTTATTGGAGTCGTGTTGACCCTGATAACGAAAAAATATGTCGCAACGGTTTTAGCCAAAATTTATTAATCAGATAATAAGGAAATAAAAATGAAAATTGCAATCGCAGGTGCAGGCGCTATGGGATGTCGTTTTGGCTATATGCTGCTGGAGGCCGGGCACGACGTGACGCTTATCGATAGCTGGCAGGAGCATGTTGACGCTATTCGTAGCAAGGGGTTGTTTGTCGAAACGGAAACGACTCAGAAGTATTACCCCATCCCTGCTATGTTGGCTGATGAATCCCAGGGGGAGTTTGAGCTGGTTATTCTGTTTACCAAAGCCATGCAGCTGGATAGCATGTTACAGCGTATCAAGCCATTACTGCCAGCCGCGAAAGTGGTGATGATTTTATCTAACGGCCTGGGAAATATCGAAACCCTGGAGAAATATGTCGATCGGCAGAAAATCTATGCGGGTGTGACGTTATGGTCCAGCGAACTGGAGGGGGCTGGGCATATTATGGCCACCGGTACCGGAACGATTGAACTGCAGCCGATTGCCAGCCAGGATTCGGCTCAAGAGACTAAGGTCATTGCCACCCTTAATAGCGCTGGATTGAATGCTGAAATAAGCCCTGACGTATTATTATCGATCTGGAAGAAAGCAGCCTTTAATAGCGTAATGAACACCTATTGCGCGCTACTGGATTGTAATGTCGGCGGATTTGGTCAGCGGCCTGGTGCTTTAGATTTAGCGCAAGCGGTAGTTGATGAGTTTGTATTGGTTGCTGCCAGCCAGAATATTCCGTTGACTGAGCAAATGGTGATGAATACGGTGAAGAAAGTGTTCGATCCGCGTGAGAGCGGCCACCACTATCCTTCTATGCATCAGGATTTACATAAAGGCCGACTGACTGAAATCGACTATTTAAATGGTGCGATTGCGCGAATCGGCGCTCAGAACAATATTGCCGTACCGGTTAACACACTCCTGACGCAATTGATTCACGCTAAAGAAGCGCAATAAACTTGATGGCTCTTCTGCATGAGGCGGAAGAGCCATTTTCAAACCAGTTTTTTTACCAGCGCCTCGCTATGGCGAATACGCTCCGGCGCCCGCTCTAAATCCTGTTGTACCAGCGCCATAAACAGTAAGTCGGTCAACATCATTTGCGCATGTGTCGAGGAGATAGCGGCGCTACGCGTCGCTTGCTCTTCGGCAATCGTATACAGACAGCGGGTGGCGCGCTGCTGCAAGGCGTTGGGAGAAAAACCGGTAATGGCCAGGATCTTCGCGCCTGCGCGTAATGTTTCGTCCGCCGCCAGGTTCAGCTCGCGCCGCTCCCCGGAATAAGAGATCGCCAGCAGCAGATCCTCCGGCGCCAGCGCCTGCACCGTCGCCAGCAGGGCGTGCATATCGCGCTCAACCACCGCGTTAATGCCAATCTTCAGTAGCTTCCAGGCAAAATTTTGCGCCACCAGCCCAGAGGCGCCAATCCCGGTGATCACAATACGTCGGGCGTGGCGCAGCATCGTGACGCTTTCTAACAGCTTTTCTTCACTGTTAACGTCCAGCGTGGCGTGCATCGCCGCCACATTCTCTTTAATTAATTTTTCCCCGACCAGGCGCATCGGATCGTCGCCGCGAATCTGGTTATGAACGGGAACGGAATGCGGATTAGGATTGCTGGCCAACGCTTCGCTGATAGCCAGTTTCAATGCAGGAAACCCTTTAAACCCCAGTTTTTGCGCGAATTTGACTACGCTGGATTGGCTGACGCCCGCTTCGGCCGCCAGTTGCTGCGAGCTCAGATGCCGCGCCGTATCCGGTTGCGCGAGCAGATAATCCGCCAGTTTCCTGTCGCTTTGCGCGAGATCCGGATAACGCTGGCGAATACGAATCAAACAGTTCATGAGCAGCTCCTGCGAAACGTGATGGCGACGACAAAACGAAATTTCACTCGCCTGGGGGAATATTCTATTCCATCATGGACGCTTATTATGAATTAAAAATTCCAGAGGGACAAAAATGAATCTTGGTACCTTAGTGTCTGAAACCCGTAACCTGCAAACGATGGATCTGGATGCGTTGCCTACCCCTGAATTAGTTAAGCGTTTTAATGAACAGGATACGCTGGTAGCGGAAGCAGTAAAAGCCACTCTGCCTGACGTTGCGCGTGCGGTGGATGCCGCTGCGGCGGCGCTGAAGTCTGGCGGACGTATCATCTATATGGGCGCGGGCACCAGTGGTCGGCTTGGCGTACTGGATGCCTCAGAATGCCCCCCGACGTTTGGCGTTCCGCACGGTCTGGTCGTCGGGCTGATTGCCGGCGGGCCGGGCGCGTTGCTGAAAGCGGTCGAAGGCGCGGAAGACAGCCAACAGGCAGGCGAAGACGATCTTGTCGCGCTAAATCTGCAAGAACAGGATCTGGTCGTGGGGCTCGCGGCGTCGGGTCGTACACCCTATGTGATTGGCGGCCTGCGCTATGCGCGACAGTCCGGTTGTACCACTGTTGCCGTCTCCTGTAATCCAGATTCGCCTATTGCGCGGGAGGCTAATATCGCTATTTCGCCCGTTGTCGGGCCGGAAGCGCTTACCGGCTCCACGCGGCTGAAATCCGGCACCGCGCAGAAAATGGTGCTCAATATGATTTCTACCGGCGCGATGGTGAAGTTCGGCAAGGTCTATCAAAACCTGATGGTGGATATGAAAGCCACCAACGTCAAACTGGTCGATCGCGCGTGTCGGATGGTCGTTGAAGCGACCGGGATAGGTCGTGAAGAGGCGGAAACGTTGCTGAAACAGACCGATTTTGAGGTTAAGCCCGCTATTTTGATGGCGCTTACGGGGCTGGATGCTGCAGCCGCCAGGGAAAAACTCGCCGCTCATCAGGGCTTTTTAAGGGCGGCGTTAGAACACTAAAGAGGTGTGTATGGATAAGACGGCAGCGCTCGCCAGCGACATTTTACGTGGTATCGGCGGAGAGCAAAATATTCTGCGCCTGGAAAACTGTATGACGCGAGTCAGGGTGGAGGTACAGGACGACAGCCAACTGGATATTCCGCGCTTAAAAGCGTTGCCTGCCGTCAGTGGATACGTAAAGCAAGGGGAGCAACATCAGCTGATCGTTGGGCCGGGGAAGGCTGCACAGGTGGTTGATGCGATGCGCGTGCAGATTGCCGCAGGTGGTGTAAAGCCGGATGACGCTATGGCGCGTACCAAATCCGAGGCGAAAGCGAAGTATAAAGCGCCGATGAGCGATGCGTTGCGTAAGCTGGCGAATGTTTTTATTCCGCTTATCCCTGCCTTTATCGCATCCGGCTTGATTACCGGCATTATCAATATTCTTAAACGTCCGGATATCGTTGGCGATGTTGCCGTCCACTATCCTAACCTGCTGGGCCTGATGGGGATATTTGGTAGCGCGGTGTTCGCTATCATGAACATTCTGGTTGGCGTCAATACCGCGAAAGTCTTTGGCGGATCGCAGGCGTTAGGCGGCGTGATGGCGGGGATCCTTTCCAGCCCGCAACTGGCGCAGATTACGCTCTTTGGCGAGGCGCTTCAGCCGGGACGGGGCGGCGTCATCGCCGTCCTGCTGGTGGTGGCGTTAATGTGCTGGATTGAGCGCCAGTTCCGTAAGCTGCTGCCGGGGTCGCTGGAGTTAATTCTTAACCCTTTATTGACGACTGTTATCACCGGCGCGGTAGCGATTGTCGCTCTGCAACCGCTTGGCGGCTGGATTTCAGACGCTATCGCTCACGGCGCGTCCTGGGCTATCGATCGCGGCGGTTTTCTGGTGGGCGCGGTGTTAGCCGGAACCTTCCTGCCGTTGGTACTGACCGGGCTACATCAGGGGCTGGTGCCTATTCATGTGGAGCTGGTGCAAGCGCACGGCTATAACGCGTTGTTTCCCATCCTGGCGATGGCGGGCGTTGGTCAGATAGGCGCGGCCATTGCCGTACTGATGAAAACCCGCAATGCGCGACTCAAAAAGGTGATTAAAGGCGCGCTTCCGGTCGGACTGCTGGGAATTGGCGAGCCGCTGATTTTTGGCGTCACGCTGCCATTGGGTAAGCCATTTATTGGCGCTTGCCTTGGCGGCGCGGTAGGCGGGGCGTTGATCAGCTACTGGAAAGTGGCGACGGTAATTACCTTTGGTATTTCCGGTTTGCCGCTGGCATTAACAATTGTTGCCGGAAAAGTCCTGTTCTATCTGTTAGGCTATTTAATAGCGGTAATTGCCGGGTTTATTTTTACCTGGCTGCTGGGGTTCAATGATCCAGAGGAGTAAGATTTGGTCAGCCACGAGCGTCGTGTCGTCTTTTTTGATTTGGATGGAACGTTACATCAACAGGATATGTTCGGCAGTTTTCTGCGTTATTTGCTGTGCCGTCAGCCGCTAAATGCGCTGCTCGTACTGCCGCTGTTGCCCATTATCGGTATCGGTTTACTGGTAAAAGGGCGTGCGGCCCGCTGGCCGATGAGTCTGTTATTGTGGGGCTGTACTTTTGGCCATAGCGAAACGCGTTTGCAGGCGCATCAGGCGGATTTTGTCCGTTGGTTTCGCGCTAACGTCACGGCGTTTCCGGTTGTACAGGAGCGTCTGACCACCTATCTATTGAGCTCTGACGCGGATATCTGGCTTATTACCGGTTCTCCGCAATCATTGGTAGAGCAAGTCTATTTTGATACGCCGTGGTTGCCGCGCGTTAACCTCATCGCCAGCCAGATGGCGCGACGGTATGGCGGCTGGGTATTAACCGTGCGCTGTCTGGGCCATGAAAAAGTCGCGCAACTGGAACGTAAAATCGGTACGCCGCTGCGTCTTTATAGCGGCTACAGCGACAGCAAACAGGATAACCCGCTGCTTTATTTTTGCCAGCATCGCTGGCGGGTGACGCCGCACGGCGAGTTGCAGCAGCTCGAATAGTGAAACGCATAGCGTCTGTGTATAATGCCGCCCGCTTTCATTACCGGAGTTATCTCTTTGTCTGATGTCGAATTAGATCACGAATACTGGATGCGCCACGCGCTGACGCTGGCGAAACGCGCCTGGGACGAACGCGAGGTTCCGGTTGGCGCGGTATTGGTGCATAACCATCGTGTCATTGGCGAAGGCTGGAACCGACCCATTGGCCGCCACGATCCTACTGCGCATGCTGAAATAATGGCGCTGCGTCAGGGAGGTCTGGTATTGCAGAATTACCGGTTACTGGATACCACGCTGTATGTCACGCTGGAACCCTGTGTGATGTGCGCAGGCGCTATAGTGCATAGCCGCATTGGACGCGTTGTCTTTGGCGCGCGCGATGCAAAAACCGGCGCGGCCGGATCGCTAATTGATGTGCTGCACCATCCGGGAATGAATCACCGGGTCGACATTATTGAAGGGGTGCTGCGCGATGAATGTGCGACGCTGCTCAGTGATTTTTTCCGTATGCGTCGTCAGGAAATTAAAGCCCTGAAGAAAGCCGACCGTGCGGAAGGCGCGGGGCCGGCAGTATAGCGCAATGCCGGATAAGACGTTGCGCGTCGCCATCCGATAAGACCATCGCACTATTTTTCTTCTTTCTTCTGCGGCGTAAACAGTAAAGACGGCGAATGCGTCAGGTAGCCTGATGACTGCGATAAAAACGACAGGAGGGGGAAGGGCGCTTTATTCAGCTCCTCCGGCGACACCGCCGGGTAATCCTGCGCCAGTTTCATGGCTTCCGCTTCCTGCTTTTCTTTTTCCTGCAAATACCCCACTAAACTTATCTGGTATTTACGGATATTTTCCACATAAGCATAAGCCTCATGTCCACGCGCGTAACCGTAGGTTAGCTTACTGTAATACGGTTTTTGGCTTAACAGAGGCAAACGCTGCTTCACATCGGTCCAGCTATCCGGATTGCCTTTGGTTTTTACCGTCAGCGATCTGGCATCGAGCATGTGCGCATAACCCATATTGTAGGCGGCTAAGGCAAACCAGATACGCTCGTCTTCCGGAACGGTTTCGGGAACTTTAGCCATCATATCTTCAAGATAGCGAGCGCCGCCGCTGATGCTTTGCTCCGCATCGGTACGGTCGGTCAGCCCCAGACTTTGGGCGGTATTTTTAGTCAGCATCATCAGGCCGCGCACGCCGGTTGGCGAGGTCGCCAGCGGATCCCAGTGCGATTCCTGATAAGAAATCGCCGCCAGCAGGCGCCAGTCTATCTCTTTGGCATATTTTTTAAATAACGGTTCCAGCTCCGGCAGGACGTTATCCACCGCTCGCAGGAAAGAGCGGGTATCAACGTAGTCGAAATCATCGCCATGTCCCAGATATTTCTCTTCGATCCGCGCCAGAGAACCGTCTTCATTGATCGAATTGAAAAAATCGAGCAGCGCGGCGGAGAGCGTATTATCGTCGTCCAGTCGGCTAAACCAGGTCACGGGCTGTTCATCCGTGACATCCAGCGCCACGGCCAGCTCGGGATGAACGCGCTGAAACAGACTGATCGCCACTGAATCGGCAATGGTGTAATCCAGTTTGCCGCTGATGACCTCTTCCAGCAGCGTCGTCGAGCCTTTTTTATCATCCACTTTCCAGCTCAGGTCGGGAAACTTTGTCTCTTTTAAACGCTGTAAATCATTGACCACGACGTGCCCTGGCGCAATGGTAAGCTGATTCTCGTTAACGGTCGCCAGCGAGCGTGGGCGATATTGTCCGACCCGGTAGACGAGCTGTTGCGAAACTGAATAATACATGGGGCCGGGCTGATAGTTTTTAACGCGTGCGCTGTCGTAGACCAGCCCAGCCGCGAGCAGGTCGGCATTGCCGTTATCCAGATCGTCAAACAACTGGCTGATATTCTGGCGCACCGTCACTTTCAGCTTCACGCCGAGATAGTTGGCGAACTGCTGCGCCAGTTCATAGTCCAGACCATATTTTTTACCGTTGATAACGGAATAGGTTAATGGCGAGTCGATCGTACTGACGCGCAGTACCCCCCGGGCTTGAATCGCGGCGATATGGTTTTCGGTTTTACCGAACCAGGGGATTGAGGGCCAAAGGGCTGCTGCCAGCAGCAGCGTCAATATGCCGATGAACAGATAATTAATCTTTAATTTTTTCAATTAGTTAATTCTCTGGATCGTGCGTTGCCTCGGGCTGAAAAAGATGTTTTGCTGCAATAGATAAGTCATTAATGAGCGGCATTTTGCGTAACAATGCGCCAGTTGGCAACTTATTCGCAACGATAGCCGCACCGTATGACAAGAAAAAGCGGTGATTTTATTTATACGCAAACGGTTTCGTCGGCGCGTCAGATTCTTTATAATGACGGCCGTTTCCCCCCTTGCGCACACCAAAGCTTAGAAGACGAGAGACTTATGATGGAAATTCTGCGTGGTTCGCCTGCACTGTCTGCATTCCGTATCAATAAACTGCTGGCGCGCTTTCAGGCTGCCAACCTCCAGGTCCACAATATATACGCTGAGTATGTCCATTTTGCTGACCTGAACGCCCCGTTAAATGATAGCGAGCAGGCGCAGCTTACCCGTCTGCTGCAATACGGCCCGGCGCTTAGCAGCCATACGCCGGCGGGTAAACTCCTGTTGGTCACACCGCGTCCTGGTACCATCTCCCCCTGGTCTTCAAAAGCAACGGATATCGCCCACAACTGCGGCCTGCAACAGGTTGATCGGCTGGAGCGCGGCGTAGCGTACTATATCGAGGCTTCGACGTTGACGGCGGAACAGTGGCGACAAGTGGCCGCAGAGCTGCACGACCGTATGATGGAGACGGTGTTCTCTTCTTTAACCGATGCGGAAAAACTGTTTATCCACCATCAGCCTGCGCCGGTTTCCAGTGTCGATCTGCTGGGAGAAGGCCGTCAGGCGTTAATTGACGCCAACCTGCGTCTCGGTCTGGCGCTGGCGGAAGATGAAATCGACTATTTGCAGGAGGCGTTTACCAAACTGGGGCGCAACCCGAACGATATCGAATTGTACATGTTCGCCCAGGCGAACTCCGAGCACTGCCGCCACAAGATTTTTAACGCCGACTGGATTATCGACGGTAAACCGCAGCCGAAGTCGCTGTTTAAAATGATTAAAAACACCTTCGAAACCACGCCGGACTATGTGCTCTCTGCCTATAAAGACAATGCCGCGGTGATGGAAGGATCTGCGGTGGGGCGCTACTTCGCCGACCACAATACCGGCCGTTACGATTTTCATCAGGAGCCCGCGCACATTTTGATGAAGGTCGAAACGCATAACCACCCAACCGCCATCTCTCCGTGGCCGGGGGCGGCGACCGGTTCCGGCGGCGAAATTCGTGATGAAGGCGCCACCGGGCGTGGCGCGAAACCAAAAGCCGGGCTGGTGGGCTTCTCCGTTTCCAACCTGCGTATTCCGGGCTTTGAACAGCCGTGGGAAGAGGATTTTGGCAAGCCGGAACGTATTGTCACCGCGCTGGATATCATGACCGAAGGTCCGCTGGGCGGCGCGGCGTTTAACAACGAATTTGGTCGCCCGGCGCTGACCGGTTACTTCCGTACTTATGAAGAGAAAGTGAACAGCCACAACGGCGAAGAGCTGCGCGGCTACCATAAGCCGATCATGCTGGCGGGCGGGATCGGTAATATCCGCGCCGATCACGTGCAGAAAGGCGAGATCGTCGTCGGCGCGAAGCTGATCGTCCTTGGCGGCCCGGCGATGAATATCGGCCTCGGCGGCGGCGCGGCATCGTCAATGGCTTCCGGCCAATCTGACGCTGACCTCGACTTTGCTTCCGTACAGCGCGACAACCCGGAAATGGAACGCCGCTGCCAGGAGGTGATCGACCGCTGCTGGCAGTTGGGCGACGCCAACCCAATCCTGTTTATCCATGATGTGGGCGCGGGCGGTCTCTCCAATGCGATGCCGGAGCTGGTGAGCGACGGCGGGCGCGGCGGGAAGTTCGAACTGCGCGACATTCTTAGCGACGAGCCGGGCATGAGCCCGCTTGAAATCTGGTGTAACGAATCCCAGGAGCGCTATGTGCTGGCGGTCGCGGCTGACCAGTTGCCGCTGTTCGACGAACTGTGTAAGCGCGAACGCGCGCCGTATGCGGTCATTGGCGACGCTACCGAAGAACAGCATCTCTCGTTGCATGATAACCATTTCGACAATCAGCCGATCGACCTACCGCTGGATGTCCTGCTGGGCAAAACGCCGAAAATGACCCGCGATGTGCAAACATTGAAGGCGAAAGGCGATGCGCTGAACCGCGCGGATATCACGATTACCGACGCGGTAAAGCGTGTTCTGCATCTGCCGACCGTGGCGGAAAAAACCTTCCTTGTCACTATTGGCGACCGTACCGTCACCGGTATGGTGGCGCGTGACCAGATGGTTGGCCCGTGGCAGGTCCCGGTGGCTGACTGCGCGGTCACTACCGCCAGCCTCGACAGCTACTACGGCGAAGCGATGTCGATTGGCGAGCGCGCGCCGGTGGCGCTGCTGGACTTTGCCGCCTCCGCCCGTCTGGCCGTCGGTGAAGCGTTGACTAACATTGCCGCGACGCAGATTGGCGATATCAAGCGCATCAAACTTTCCGCTAACTGGATGGCGGCAGCCGGTCATCCTGGCGAAGATGCCGGTTTGTATGACGCGGTTAAAGCGGTGGGAGAGGAACTCTGTCCGCAGCTTGGCCTGACGATTCCGGTGGGCAAAGATTCGATGTCGATGAAAACCCGCTGGCAGGAAGGCAACGAACAGCGCGAAATGACCTCGCCGCTGTCGCTGGTGATTTCCGCGTTTGCCCGCGTGGAAGACGTGCGTCACACCCTTACGCCGCAGCTGTCAACGGAATATAACGCCTTGTTGCTGATCGATCTTGGCAAGGGCCACAACGCGCTGGGTGCAACGGCGCTGGCGCAGGTCTATCGTCAGCTTGGCGACAAACCCGCGGACGTGCGTGACGTCGCGCAACTGAAAGGCTTCTATGACGCCATGCAGGCGCTGGTCGCTGCGCGTAAATTACTGGCCTGGCACGACCGTTCCGACGGCGGTCTGCTGGTGACGCTGGCCGAGATGGCCTTTGCCGGCCACTGCGGCGTGCAGGTCGATATCGCCGCGCTGGGCGATGACCATCTGGCCGCACTGTTCAACGAGGAGCTGGGCGGCGTGATTCAGGTACGCGCTGAAGACAGAGACGCGGTCGAAGCGCTGTTGGCGCAGTACGGCCTTGCTGACTGCGTCCACTACCTTGGTCAGGCTCTGGCTGGCGATCGCTTTGTAATTACCGCTAATGATCGGACGGTATTCAGCGAAAGCCGTACTACGCTGCGTGTCTGGTGGGCGGAAACCACCTGGCAGATGCAGCGTCTGCGCGACAATCCGCAATGTGCCGACCAGGAACACGAGGCGAAAGCGAATGATGCCGATCCGGGCCTCAACGTGAAGCTGTCGTTTGATATTAATGAAGATATCGCCGCGCCGTACATTGCGACAGGCGCACGACCGAAAGTCGCTGTCCTGCGCGAGCAGGGGGTGAACTCTCACGTGGAGATGGCGGCGGCGTTCCATCGTGCGGGCTTTGACGCGATTGACGTCCATATGAGCGACCTGCTGGGCGGTCGTATCGGTCTGGGTAACTTCCACGCTCTGGTGGCTTGCGGCGGCTTTTCCTACGGCGACGTGCTGGGGGCGGGCGAAGGCTGGGCGAAATCCATTCTGTTTAACCATCGGGTGCGCGACGAATTCGAAACCTTCTTCCATCGTCCGCAGACGCTGGCGCTTGGGGTGTGCAACGGTTGTCAGATGATGTCGAATCTGCGCGAGCTGATCCCGGGCAGCGAACTGTGGCCGCGTTTTGTACGTAACCATTCTGACCGCTTCGAAGCCCGCTTCAGCCTGGTGGAAGTGACGCAAAGCCCATCGCTGCTGCTGCAAGGAATGGTAGGCTCACAGATGCCGATTGCGGTTTCCCATGGGGAAGGGCGCGTTGAGGTGTGTGACGATGCGCATCTTGCCGCGCTTGAGAGCAAAGGCCTGGTCGCCCTGCGCTATGTAGACAATTTCGGCCACGTGACCGAAACCTATCCGGCTAACCCGAACGGTTCGCCGAACGGCATCACGGCGGTGACGACCGAAAACGGTCGGGTGACGATTATGATGCCGCATCCGGAACGCGTATTCCGCACCGTCGCCAACTCCTGGCACCCGGAAAACTGGGGCGAGGATAGCCCGTGGATGCGTATCTTCCGTAATGCGCGTAAGCAGCTTGGTTAATTAGCCCGATAGCCATTAAGCCCCTCTTCACGAGGGGCTTTTTGTAGACGACGCTTATCAGGCCCACGGAGAAGCGCGGTTGTAGCTACCGTCTTGAACGTCAAGCGGTAGGCCGGATAAGGCGTTTACGCCGCCATCCGGCAATAAACTAGTGCTTATGCCGCAAGATTAAAGTGTCGGGAAATCCCGACATGAGTGGAGGTAGGTTGTCGCCAAAAAGAGACACTTAACCATTTGATTTAAAATGATTTTGTTTTTAGGTGTTGCGAGTGTTGCTGATTGGCGACAGAAAGGGCAAAAAACAGGCAGAGCCATTTTTAGCATGAATAACGATATTTTTCATATCTATCATTGTGTTAACAAAGTCTTTTGAATGTTGGCACAATTACTGCATAATAGTAACCAGTGGCTCATTCACCTTCTTATGTCAGCCCCTTAGGGACGCGCTACATAAACTTCGAATGACGCACAACAAGGTGCCTGCCGTCCAACTTCTGATAATAGCGTAGCTTTATCAACCTCCGGGCGAAACGTCGAGTTAGGCACCGCCTTATTCCATAACAAAGCCGGGTTTAGCCCGGCTTTGTTGTATCTGGCGCTCCCCTCGGTTAGCATCTTTTTTATTCTTCTTTTATGTGAGCGACACGTTGAAGCGCTGGTCTGTTTTCCCCCGTTCTTTACGACAATTGGTCATGCTGGCCTTTTTGCTGATCCTGCTGCCGTTGCTGGTTCTGGCCTGGCAGGCGTGGCAAAGCCTTAACGCGTTAAGCGATCAGGCTGCGGTGACTAACCGCAGCACGCTTATTGACGCCCGGCGCAGCGAGGCGATGACCAACGTCGCGCTGGAGATGGAGCGAAGCTACCGACAGTATTGCGTGCTTGACGATCCGACGCTGGCAAAAGTGTATCAAAGCCAGCGTAAGCGCTATAGCGATATGCTGGACGCCCATGCCGGCGTCTTGCCGGATGATAAGTTGTATCAGGCGTTACGCCAGGATTTAAACGCGCTGGCGCAATTGCAGTGTAAAGATAGCGGCCCGGAAGCGGCAGCGGCCGCGCGTCTGGAGGCCTTTGCCAACGCTAATACGGAAATGGTGCAGGCGACGCGTACTGTGGTTTACTCGCGCGGGCAGCAGTTACAACAAGAAATCGCCGAGCGCGGACAATTTTTCGGCTGGCAGGCGCTGGTGCTATTTCTGGTGAGCCTGGCGATGGTGCTACTTTTTACCCGCATGATTATCGGGCCGGTGAAAGGAATTGAACGGATGATTAATCGCCTGGGCGAAGGCCGTTCTTTGGGGAATACCGTCACCTTTACCGGTCCGCGTGAATTACGATCGGTGGGGCAGCGCATTATCTGGCTGAGTGAGCGTCTGGCGTGGCTGGAATCCCAGCGCCATCAGTTTCTACGTCACTTGTCCCATGAGCTGAAAACTCCGCTGGCTAGTATGCGCGAGGGGACAGAGCTGCTGGCCGATCAGGTGGTTGGGCCGCTGACGCCGGAGCAAAAAGAGGTGGTCGATATTCTGGATGACAGCAGTCGTAATTTACAAAAATTGATTGAGCAATTGCTTGATTACAACCGGAAACTGGTAGACAGTGCCACAGAGCTGGAAGCGGTCGATATCGCGCCGCTTGTGGATATGGTGGTTTCCGCCCACAGTTTGCCTGCCCGCGCTAAAATGATGCATACCGATGTCGACCTGAAGGCCGAACGCTGCATAGCAGAGCCCATGTTGCTGATGAGCGTGCTGGATAATCTCTATTCCAACGCGGTGCACTATGGCGCTGAATCCGGTAACATTTGCATCCGTAGTCGTTCTCAGGGCTCCACGGTTTATATCGATGTGGTTAATAGCGGCGAGCCGATTCCGCAAACCGAAAGAGAAATGATTTTTGAGCCTTTTTTCCAGGGAAGCCACCAGCGAAAAGGGGCGGTAAAAGGCAGTGGGTTAGGGCTGAGTATCGCCAGAGATTGTATTCGTCGAATGCAGGGAGAGATCCAACTGGTGGATGACAAAGCGCAGGAAGTCTGTTTTCGCATCTCGCTGCCATTGCCTGCATCTGACAAACACTAATATGAATTTAAGCCTGGTGCGTATGTCACACGTTTTAGTCCAAACTATTAAACGATGCCTTTTGCGGTGGGGAATACCGGTGGGCATATCGTGTCTGGCGCTGACCGCATGTGTTCCCCATGCTTCACAGCAACTGCCCGATAGCGCAGCGCAGGACACGCTCCCCCATTATCAACTGGCGGATTATCTCCCGACGGCGTGCGCGGATATCTGGTCGCTACGCGGGCAGGCGGTAGAGACGAATCCGCTGTACTGGCTACGCACGATTGACTGCGCCGATCGTCTGATGCCGGTTCAGTCGCGCGCAGAGGCGCGCGCGTTGACGGATGATAACTGGCAGAATGCCTTCAGGCGCGGGATCTTACTGGCGGATGCAAAAATTACG
Organism: Salmonella sp. 32031103-2018-00083-FB-01-SM-01; assembly: GCF_017571995.1. Classification (NCBI taxonomy): domain Bacteria; kingdom Pseudomonadati; phylum Pseudomonadota; class Gammaproteobacteria; order Enterobacterales; family Enterobacteriaceae; genus Salmonella; species Salmonella sp. 32031103-2018-00083-FB-01-SM-01. Next base: position 338,500 of record NZ_JAGEQL010000006.1, on the reverse strand, counting down.
CCGCCGGAGCGGCGCGCCATAGTGACCCGTCTGGAGGCGTTAAGCGCGCAAATACCGGCTCAGGTACGGCCCGTCTACCAAATCTGGCATGACGGTCAGGCGCTGCAATTAGCGCTTTCTGCCGAACGTCAGCGTTATAGCAAACTCCAGCAAACGTCAGATAGTGAGCTGGATGCGCTGCGCCAGCAGCAACAGGCCTTGCAAACGCAGCTCGATCTTACCACCCGTAAGCTGGAGAGTTTAACCGATATTGAGCGCCAGCTTTCGACACGAAAACCGGCAGGTAATTACAACGCCGATACGCCGCATACCAATGACAAACCCGCGACGTCTGAAGATGGCGCGGCGCCGTCGCCGTCACAAGATGAGGTAACGCCATGATAAGCCGTAAACCGGCGCACCTGTTGCTGGTCGATGACGATCCCGGATTACTGAAATTGCTCGGTATGCGCCTGACCAGTGAAGGATACAGTGTCGTGACCGCAGAGAGCGGTCAGGAAGGACTGCGGGTACTGCATCGGGAAAAAGTGGATCTGGTAATAAGCGACCTGCGCATGGATGAAATGGATGGTATGCAACTGTTCACAGAAATTCAGAAAGTACAGCCGGGAATGCCGGTTATCATTCTGACGGCGCATGGTTCCATTCCGGATGCGGTGGCCGCTACCCAGAAGGGCGTATTCAGCTTTTTGACAAAGCCGATCGACAGAGACGCGTTATATAAAGCGATAGATGAAGCGCTGGAGCAGTCCGCTCCCGCGACGGACGATAGCTGGCGCAACGCTATCGTTACCCGTAGCCCGCTGATGCTGCGACTGCTTGAACAGGCGCGCATGGTCGCGCAGTCGGATGTCAGCGTATTGATTAACGGACAAAGCGGCACCGGGAAAGAGATTTTCGCACAGGCGATTCATAATGCCAGCCCGCGCAGTAACAAGCCGTTTGTCGCCATCAACTGCGGCGCGTTGCCGGAACAGTTGCTGGAGTCCGAATTATTCGGCCATGCGCGCGGCGCCTTTACCGGCGCAGTGAGCAATCGTGAAGGGTTGTTCCAGGCGGCGGAAGGCGGCACGCTGTTTCTGGATGAAATTGGCGATATGCCCGCGCCGTTACAGGTGAAGCTGCTGCGGGTGTTACAGGAGCGCAAAGTCAGACCGCTGGGCAGCAATCGCGATATTGATATCGACGTGCGAATTATTTCCGCGACGCACCGCGATCTGCCGAAGGCGATGGCGCGGGGCGAATTTCGTGAAGATTTGTACTACCGGCTGAATGTCGTGAGCCTGAAAATTCCGGCGCTGGCGGAGCGTACCGAAGATATTCCGCTGCTGGCTAATCATCTGCTCAGACAGTCGGCACAGCGGCATAAACCGTTTGTTCGCGCCTTTTCTACTGATGCAATGAAACGGCTGATGACGGCAAGCTGGCCGGGCAACGTGCGCCAACTGGTCAACGTCATTGAACAATGCGTGGCGTTAACCTCTTCGCCGGTGATCAGCGATGCGTTGGTCGAGCAGGCGCTGGAAGGCGAAAACACCGCGCTGCCCACCTTTGCCGAAGCGCGAAACCAATTTGAACTGAACTATCTGCGCAAGTTACTGCAAATTACCAAAGGTAACGTGACGCACGCGGCAAGGATGGCGGGGCGCAACCGCACGGAATTCTATAAGCTACTCTCCCGCCACGAACTGGATGCGAATGATTTCAAAGAGTAGTTTTCATGCCGTAAAGTAGCGCGAAATATGTTACGTTTAACCGATCAAAACACAGGCGACCTTTTCAAGGAATAGCATGAAAAAGATTGATGCGATTATTAAACCCTTCAAGCTGGACGATGTCCGTGAAGCGCTGGCCGAGGTAGGTATTACCGGCATGACGGTCACCGAAGTCAAAGGCTTTGGCCGTCAAAAAGGCCACACCGAGCTGTATCGCGGCGCGGAATATATGGTGGATTTTCTGCCGAAGGTAAAAATTGAAATCGTTGTGCCTGACGATATCGTGGATACCTGTGTTGACACCATCATTCGTACCGCGCAGACGGGGAAAATCGGCGACGGTAAGATCTTTGTCTTTGATGTCGCCCGCGTTATTCGTATCCGTACTGGCGAAGAAGACGACGCGGCTATCTGATGTGCCGATTCGCTGCCCGTCTCCTCCTTGTGGGCAGCGAACCACCGTTTAATCGCCCTGCGGTAGCGCCGATGTAGTCCGGGTGCAAACCCATCTCAGGCCGACAATGGCGACGATCAGCGCCACGCAACTTAGCGTCCACTCGCCCATTTGCGAGAAAAAGTGTCCGTAGGCGGCTACCGCCGTATCACTAATTTGCGATTCCGTGGTTTGTTGCGCGACGACGCCAGCCAGCCAGTTAGCGACCGCGCCGGTCGCCAGCATATAAATACCGGTCAGTACGCCCGTGACGCCAGGCAGGTTGAGGCGGGTAATTTGCGCCATCGCGACTGGATCAATAAACAGCTCCGCAAAGCCCATCAGCGCCAGCCCTGCGATCATCATTCCCATTGATGCCTGCCCGTCTAACCGGGCCTGATGCGCGTTTAGCGCCAGCAGCATAAAACCGCCGCCCATTAATACCAGCCCCACGGCAAATTTAAGCCAGACGCGCAGCACCGAGCGGGCGCTCTCTTTCGGGCGGCTCAGCCACGCCAGCACCACGCCCGCCGCCATCACCGCAATCGCATTGACCGACTGGAACAATGCGGTGGGGACGGTCATATTCAGCCAGTGGCGGTTGACAAAACGGTCGATGAATAAACTGATCGAACTTCCGCCCTGCTGCGCCAGAACCCAGAAGAGAGTGCCGGTGATCATTAACAGAACGATTTGCCACAAGGCGCGACGGTGTTCGGGAAATTTAACCATAATACGGGCGATAAGTTGCGCCGCGAAGACGCAGACAATGGCCAGCACATAGCCAGACCAGTTATTTTCCAGCAGGAGGGTGAAGAATACCGGCGCGATACACAGCATTAATACCAGCCAACCCCAGGTTGGAAGGGCGAATTTAACCGCCCGCAACGCGGGGCGATTAACACCGCGCGTCTGCTGAAAGTGGCGATGACCGCTTAAAAAGATGAGCAGGCCGATGAACATTCCCACGCCCGCCAGCGCAAAGCCGACATGCCAGCCATACCACTGCGCCGCCAGACCACAGGCGATCGGCGCGGCTATCGATCCAATATTCCCGGCGGCGTAGAGCAGCGAGAATCCCCCGTCGCGGCGGTTGTCATCAGGGGCGTAAAGTTCGCCCAGCAGACAGCTAATATTGGATTTAAACAAGCCGTAGCCGCAGATAATAATGGCCAGCGCCGCATATAAACTCAGCGTTGAATCAGATTCTAAGCCCAATACCACATGACCCAGCGTCATCAATAAGGCGCCGGTGATAACCGCCACGCGGTTGCCAAGCAGGCGGTCGGCAAGCCAGCCGCCAAGAATAGGGGTAACGTAAACTAAAGAGGCGTAGGCGCTGAAGAGGTTGATCGCGTGGCTGTCATTAAAACCAAGCTGGTGGGTAAGATAAAGGATGAGTAAGGCACGCATGCCGTAAAAGCTGAAGTATTCCCAAATTTGAATCGCCACGATGTAAAAAATCGCGCGCGGTTGTGAGGGTGTTTTCATAAAGTCTCCTTGCTGCGTGAAAAAAGGGAAGTGGCAAGCCACTTCCCTTTGGTACTTATTTCGTATTTTCTTTCAGCACCTTAACGGTGTAACGTCCGTCTGCCTGACGATAGGCGCCGTGGATATCGGTTTCGAAGCCCGGATAGTGGGCGCCGATTTCGCACAGCATTTGCAGGAATTCCAGTACCGGACGGCTTTCCTCGGTGATCATTTCACCAGGCATCACCAGCGGCACTCCCGGAGGGTAAGGAAGGATCATGTTGGCGTTGACGCGACCAACCATCTCTTCAAGATACACCTCTTCCGTTTCGCCATGCAGCTCTTTCTGGAACGCAGTATACGGCGTCATCACCATTTTCGGCAGCACTTCAAACGCACGGTACATTAAGTCCGGCAGATTATGGTGTTCGACCAGTTTATGAATATTCTGCGCCAGTTCCTGGATGCGCATATTTTCATAAAACTCAGGCGCTTCGCGGTACAGTGCTGGCAGAATGTTTTTGACGCGCAGGTTCAGGTCAAAGGCGCGTTTAAATTCAGTGAGCGCGCGCAGCAGGCTCAGAGCTTTGGTTTTGTCGATACCAATGCTGAACAGGAACAGCAGGTTGTATGGACCGGTTTTTTCTACGATGATGCCACGTTCATCGAGATATTTGGCGACCAGACTTGCCGGAATACCGAACTCATCCATCGTACCGTCTTTCTTCATCCCCGGCGTCAGGATAGTGACTTTGATCGGGTCGAGGTACATGTGTTCGTTATCGATATTTTTGAAGCCATGCCATGCGCTATCTGAACGCAGCGGCCAGCACTCAGCCCCATCGATATGTTCCGGCTGCCATACGTCAAAGAACCAGCCGTCGGATTCGCTTTTCAGGCGTTTAATTTCTTTACGGAATTTAATCGCACGTTCAATAGAGCCGTTAATCAGGCGCTTACCCGCATTACCTTTCATCATCGCCGCTGCGGTTTCAGTAGACGCTACGATACCGTAGTGCGGAGAAGTGGTGGTATGCATCATGTAGGCTTCGTTAAAGGTTTCTTCGTTAATGTCGCCTTTAACATGAATCATGGATGCCTGTGAAAACGCCGCCAGCAGTTTATGCGTGGACTGGGTTTCATAAATGATTTTGCCTTCTACACGGTCGCCGCTCATACCGCATTTACCCTGATAAATAGGGGAGAAATTGGTATAAGGCACCCAGGCGGAGTCAAAATGAATGGACTTCACATCCAGAGTTTTCTTGATGTAGTCAGTGTTATACAACAAACCGTCATAGGTTGAGTTAGTAATAACAGCATGGACCGGCCAGGTTGCGTTAGGCGTCTCTTTTACCCGTTTAGCGATAGTGGCGTGCTGGAACTCGCTTTGCGGAATACCGCCAAGAATACCGTAGGCGTTACGGGTTGGGCGGAAATAAATCGGCGTAATGTCGCTCATCATCATCAGATGGGTCAGCGATTTATGGCAGTTACGGTCAATCAGTACCGTGCTGCCTGCCGGCGCGGAGTACATACCGACGATTTTGTTCGCCGTAGAGGTGCCGTTCGTCACCATGTAGCTACGTTCGGCGTTAAAGACGCGGGCGATATACTCTTCCGCTTCTTTATGCGGGCCGGAGTGGTCCAGCAGCGAACCCAGTTCGGAAACGGAAATCGAAATATCGGATTTCATCGTGTTCGGGCCGAAGAAATCATAAAAGATGCTGCCGACGGGGCTTTTCTGGAAAGCGGTCCCGCCCATGTGGCCAGGCGTACAGAAAGTATATTTCCCTTCGCGCACATATTTGAACAACGCTTTTGTCAGCGGCGGCAGAATATTGTCGATGTATTCATCGGTATTCTGGCGAATTTTCGCCGCGATATCGGCTGCGGCGCCTAAAGCATATTCAAAGAAGCGAACCTGCATTCTCAGATCGTTGAGGCTGACGTCCAGCGTAGAGTAGCTGTTGGCGAAGGCGTACAGCGGCATATACTCGTTCAGCTTGCTAATCTCTTCGCAAAGCTCAAGGTTATATTTATCCCAGTCGAAAATGACGCCGCAAAGGCGGGAGTTATTTTCAATCAGCTTCAGCAGGTCTTCTCGGTCGTTTGGATAGACGATACGGAAATTTAAACCTTCCAGTGCACGATGCAGTTCACGAATAGGCTCTTCTTTAAAGTAGACGCCCATGTGGTTCATGATAGCAATAACGTTCATAGTCTTGTTCCTGGTAAAGTGGGCCCCTCCCGCTACGCTATAGCAGGTGACGAAAGGGGCTTTGAGAAAAAGGAGTTAGCGGTTAAAGCGCTTCAGCCGTATTGTTGTCGCTGTCGTTGTTCTGGCGCTGGTGCATTTTGCGACCGTAGAACATCAGGATGATCAGACTGACGATAAAGGTGCCGGAGAGTTCGAAGGAGCTGGCGCCCATCAGTGCGATGAAGCAAAATGCGCAGCCCAGTACAGAACAAATCAGGCTTACCGAGTTACGGATGTTGAACCCTTCGAAGCGAATCAGGTCAACACAGGAGTAGAAGTACGGCAGCATGGTAAGCAGTACGGCAATCCCGGTCAGTTCGCCGAACAGGTCGGACGCTTTACCGCCGCTGGAGTTCATGATGGTGATCAGAATCATCAGCGCCGTCATTTTCACAGCAGCCAACAGCAGACCTTTTTTCGGAATACCGTTTTTATCCATTTCACCGTAAATTTTCGGGAAGTTGCCGTCGTTGGCGGCGCGAACCCCAGCCTGGCCGACCAGCATCATCCAGGAGCCCAGAGACGTCAGGCAGGCGAAAGCGGTAAAGGCGGAAACCAGCGGCGCAGCCCAGCCACCCAGAATCGTGGAGGTACTGATAGCGAACGGCGCGCCGGAAGAGGCCATAACGGAAGCTGGGAACATCCCGGCGATAACCTGAGTCGCAGCGATATAGATGATGCCTGCCAGCGCGGTACCCAGCATGGTTGCCAGAGGTACGGTGCGTTTCGGGTTTTTCACCATGCCGGTGCTGACGGCGGCAGACTCAACGCCAACGAACGCCCACAGGCAGAGCAGAATACTTTTAACAATGGCGTGAGAGTCGGTCGTCGTAGACGTGTTCCAGTTCGCGTGATAGGTCGCGATATCGAACCAATGCCAGCCGGCGACTGCGGTCAAGACTACCGGGATCAGCACCAGGAATAGGCCAATCGTTGTTAAGCGGCTGACCCAGGCCCCGCCCAGCATATTAATAAAGGTGAACAGCCAGACGATAGCAATACAGGCAATACCTGCCGGTATTGGATTATTTAATGCCGGGAAGAATGTAGAAAGATAAGAAACAGCGGTAATACCGATGGCTAAGTTACCAATCCAGTTTGCGTGATAATAAAGAACGCCGGTCTGGAAACCAAACGCCGGAGATATTTCCCCAGCATAAGCGATAGGGCCACCCTGTTGAGGGTTTTTGGTTGCCAGCCTCGCATAAACATAAGCCAGCGACATTGCCCCAATAATAGAAATTACCCAGCCCCAGATGGCAATGCCACCAATACTGGCAAGGTTGGCGGGTAATAATGCAATCCCGCTCCCCATCATATTACCGGCAACGACGCCAGTACAGGCAAATAGCCCGATCTTTTTGACAGAACTCATGTTCATTTCTCCTGAGCTGTATTTTTAAGAACCGGGCTTATGCTTCATATATGCTGCGTGCCCGTTCAACTGTCGACAAGATTAACGAATGGGTTGAGATAAGTCCTAAAGAAAAAGTGAAATAAACACAAACATGAAAAAACTGATAGATTGATTTTTTTGAATTAACATATAAATATCATGAAAAATATCATGAAAGGATAAACATCGTTTAATTACAAAGAGTTATATTTACATATCTTTGCGATGAATATGTTGCCAAAATTAACATAAGCTATTTTTGGCAACATGTTTTTCACAAAATAAAAGCGAAAAATTTAATATCTTTTCGCTTTTATTTGTCATGGTTCAGCGTTAAATTTAATCTTCTGCCAGAAAACTATTCAGATAAGGGACAATTTTCTGAACGGATGTCTGAAATACGCCGTTCTCGATCCAGTACAGAGTGTTTTCACCTGGACGTAAATTAAAGGCGGTCAGATAGGCATCAGCGGCCAGACGATTCTCACCTTTCATTTCGTAAACTTTCCCCAACAGGACATAGTTAAACCACGACATTTCAAGCTCGATGCTTTTATTGATTTCCTCATACGCTGCATCGATATCACCTTTGCCTAACAGATCGACGGTCTTGATTTTATAATAAACAGACGTTTTCTCAACGCCCGGAATTTGATCTATTTTTTTAAACTCTTCGTTCAGTGCGGCCACTTGTTCTTTATCAAACGGCTGTTGTGATTGCCGTAATACATCTACCAGCACTTTATATTCATAGGCATAGTTGAAATCAGGCGTTTCCTTAATAATGCCATTCAGAATATCGCTGGCTTTACCTAGCGCCTGCGCATCGCCGCTCAGAATAAGCTGGCGCGCCTCATAAAAACGCATCAGCGCGGTATTTTGCGGCGTTCTGAACAGGGCCAGTTGTTCTCGCATACGATTAGGCCAGGGCTGTGTTAAAACGAAAGACAGGCTATTAAACAGATCATCCTGGATGGACAACTGGTTAGTATTGGTGACGAAATAACGCTTATCCAGCATGGTTGAACCATCGGCGTTATCAATGAGCACCACAGACATAAAGCACTGCTGCGCCCGATAGTGGCGCTGATTGACAAACTGAATGGTTAACGTCTTACCGGAGCTGCTTGGCTCATTGACCCGGTAATTGGTTTTATCGTGCACCATAAAGGTCGAGTAGGTGTTCAGCAAGTCGGTGATTAAGCCGCCCAGACCGATGGCGTAGGACTCCTGCGAGACCCAGTTATTACAGGAATTGCCGCCTTCAAAACGAACATCTATATCTCGTGGGTTAAGTAATAACCGCGTTTTTGTTACCGCGGCATTATGATCTACCACCGACATCACGATAAACACCACCAGCGTCGCCAGCGAGAGTAGGAACATTACCCACGTCCAGAAAGCGGCGATACGCGGCTTTTTCGCCTTTTTAGTCGGCGTTTGCAAAGAGGCGGGCGGCACAGGCGTAGCGGCAGTAGCCCCCTCTGCCGGTTCTGCATTCGTTGCTGCGATCGGCGGCGGCGGCGGCGACGTTGATGAATTATCGATCTCATCGCTATTTTCTTCGCACCAGATAACCGGCGCCGTCAGCTTATAGCCGCGTTTAGGTACGGTAACAATGTATTCAGCATTGCTGTCTCCGCCATCTCTTAATGATTTGCGTAGTTCAGAAATGCTTTGGGTGACAACATGGTTGGTCACGATGGTGCGCATCCAGACATGATCAATAATGTTATCCCGGCTTAACACTTCATCCGGGTGATGCGCAAAATACATCAGAAGATCGATCAGCCGTGGTTCAAGAGTAATCTGGCGTCCCTGACGACTGATCTGATTAACAGAAGGTGTAACCAGCCACTCTCCAATGCGTACAACAGGTTGCTGCATAAAAAGATGCCCTAACGAGCTAAGTCAAACGTTAATAATAACACGATTTGCACAGACTTTTTTTATTCCCCTTTTTTGTAAAAGAAAGGCATAAAAAGCAGCGCAATAAGCAGGGGGCGGGAAGGAAAACGGGCGTTCGCCTTAACGATAACGCCCGTTTTTTCAGCGGATTTCTTGCAATTACAGCACTTTATGCGGGCCGAAGCATTCGTAATGAATGTTTTCGTTATTCACGCCAAGGGAAACCAGTTGTTTTGCGGCAAACTGCATAAAGCCTACCGGGCCGCAAAGATAGAACTGCATTGCCGGATCGCTGATTGCGGCTTCCAGTTTGCTTAAATCCATCAGCCCTTCGCTGTCAAAGACGCGTTGGGCGCGATCGGCCTCGGTCGGTTCGCGGTACCAGGTATGGGCAGTGAAACGCGGCAGTGTACGGCCCAGCTCGCTCACTTCGTCGGCAAACGCATGAACGTCGCCGTTCTCCGCCGCGTGGAACCAGTTCACCTGCGCGGTATGCTGTCCTTTCGCCAGCGTATCGAGCATCGCCAACATCGGCGTCTGGCCGACGCCAGCGGAAATCAGCGAAACGGGGGTATCAGCGGCGACATTCATAAAGAAGTCACCTGCCGGCGCAGCCAGATGTACCACATCGCCCACGCTGGCGTGGTGGTGTAACCAGTTTGATACCTGGCCGCCGTCTTCACGCTTCACGGCAATACGGTACCCTTTGCCATCGGGTTTACGGGTCAGTGAATATTGGCGGATCTCCTGATGCGCAAAACCTTCCGGCTTCAGCCAGACACCCAGATACTGCCCGGGACGGTATTCCGCCACCGTACCGCCGTCGACCGGTTCAAACTCAAAGCTGGTGATCAGTGCGCTACGTGGGATTTTCGCAACGATGCGGAAGGGGCGCGTGCCTTCCCAGCCGCCGTCTTTGCTGGCGTTCTCGTGATAAATCTCGGCTTCCCGATGAATAAAGACGTTAGCCAGTACGCCATAGGCTTTGCCCCACGCGTCCAGCACCTCCTGGCCCGGGTTGAACATTTCGTCCAGCGTCGCCAGCAGATGCGTCCCGACGATGTTGTACTGCTCCGGCTTAATCTGGAAGCTGGTGTGCTTCTGCGCGATTTTTTCTACCGCCGGCAGCAACGCCGGTAAATTTTCGATATTGCTGGCGTAGGCCGCGATAGCATTAAACAGGGCTTCGCGCTGATCGCCGTTACGCTGGTTGCTCATATTGAAGATTTCTTTGAGCTCCGGATTATGCGTAAACATACGGTCGTAGAAGTGGGCGGTCAGTTTCGGTCCTGTTTCAACCAGCAGGGGAATGGTGGCCTTTACTGTAGCGATGGTTTGTGCGTCAAGCATACGTGCTTCCTTTATGTGAAAATCTAATGATGTATATCAAATGCATCTTATAAAAATACCCTTGCATTGTAAATGGTTCTTCTCTGCTTTACGTTATGGAGGTAACAACGTGAAAAATCTGCATCACAAAGCTGAAAAGAAATCCGTTGAAATTCGTCAGGCTCTCGTTCAGGAAACCCTTATCTGACGCATAGGTAATCGTTTGCGTAAAAACCTTTGTCAAGACCTGTTATCGAAGAATGATTCGGTTATACTGTTGGCCGAAGTCCCACGGACTGCCTTTTCAGGCACAAATTTTATTGTTAGCTGAGTCAGGAGATGCGGATGTTAAAGCGTGAAATGAACATTGCCGATTATGATGCCGAGTTGTGGCAGGCTATGGAGCAGGAAAAAGTACGTCAGGAAGAGCACATCGAACTGATCGCCTCCGAAAACTACACCAGCCCGCGCGTGATGCAGGCGCAGGGGTCTCAGCTGACCAACAAATACGCTGAAGGTTATCCGGGCAAGCGCTACTACGGCGGTTGCGAATACGTTGATATTGTAGAGCAACTGGCTATCGACCGCGCGAAAGAACTGTTCGGCGCCGACTACGCTAACGTGCAGCCGCACTCCGGTTCTCAGGCTAACTTCGCTGTTTACACCGCGCTGCTGCAGCCGGGCGATACCGTTCTGGGTATGAACCTGGCGCAGGGCGGCCACCTGACTCACGGCTCCCCGGTTAACTTCTCCGGTAAACTGTACAACATCGTACCTTACGGTATCGATGAGTCCGGTAAAATTGACTATGACGAGATGGCGAAGCTGGCCAAAGAGCACAAGCCGAAGATGATTATCGGTGGCTTCTCTGCCTACTCTGGCGTGGTTGACTGGGCAAAAATGCGTGAAATCGCTGACAGCATCGGCGCATACCTGTTTGTCGACATGGCGCACGTGGCGGGCCTGATTGCCGCAGGCGTTTACCCGAACCCGGTTCCGCACGCTCATGTTGTCACCACCACCACCCACAAAACCCTGGCGGGTCCGCGCGGCGGCCTGATCCTGGCGAAGGGCGGCGACGAAGAGCTGTACAAAAAACTGAACTCTGCCGTCTTCCCAAGCGCGCAGGGCGGCCCGCTGATGCACGTGATCGCCGGTAAAGCGGTAGCGCTGAAAGAAGCGATGGAGCCGGAGTTCAAAGTCTACCAGCAGCAGGTGGCGAAAAACGCCAAAGCGATGGTGGAAGTGTTCCTGAACCGCGGCTACAAAGTGGTGTCTGGCGGCACTGAGAACCACCTGTTCCTGCTGGACCTGGTGGATAAAAACCTGACCGGTAAAGAAGCTGACGCCGCGCTGGGCCGTGCTAACATCACCGTGAACAAAAACAGCGTGCCGAACGATCCGAAGAGCCCGTTCGTGACCTCCGGTATCCGTATCGGTTCCCCGGCGGTTACTCGTCGCGGCTTCAAAGAAGCGGAAGTGAAAGAGCTGGCTGGCTGGATGTGCGACGTGCTGGACAACATCAATGATGAAGCCACCATTGAACGCGTGAAAGCGAAAGTACTGGATATCTGCGCCCGCTTCCCGGTTTACGCGTAAGCGCTTATGTTGTGAAAATGGCCCGATGGCGCTGCGTCTGTCGGGCATTACTTATGCGCCATAACGTGACGCCGCCGGAAGTCATTATCCGGCGGCGTTGCCGTTTGAACTTCTCCCTCCGCTTGTTAATCTTATGTTACCCTTGCCAGCGCAACCGTTTACCGCCAGACTATCGCCTCCAAACGGGAGGGAATCATGGCATTGCATTCCACGCGCTGGCTGGCGCTCAGTTATTTCACCTACTTCTTTAGTTACGGTATTTTTCTGCCCTTCTGGAGCGTCTGGCTCAAAGGTCTTGGGCTAACGCCGGAAACCATCGGTCTTCTGCTGGGCGTGGGTCTGGTCGCGCGTTTTCTCGGTAGCCTGCTCATTGCGCCTCGCGTAAGCGATCCTTCGCGGTTGATCTCCGCGCTGCGCGTACTGGCATTGCTGACGCTGGTATTTGCGCTGGCATTTTGGGCAGGAACGCATGTCGCGTGGCTAATGGTGGTGATGGTTGGGTTTAACCTCTTCTTTTCACCACTGGTGCCGCTGACCGATGCGCTGGCCAATACCTGGCAAAAGCAAATTACCCTGGACTATGGTCGGGTGCGGCTGTGGGGGTCTATCGCCTTCGTGATAGGGTCGGCGCTGACCGGTAAGCTGGTGAGTTTATACGATTACCAGGCGATTCTGGCGCTACTGACGCTCGGCGTCGCCTCGATGTTGCTGGGTATGTTGTTACGTCCCAGCGTGCCGCCGCAAGGGGAAAGCCGTCAGCAGGAGAGCGCAGGCTGGCCCGCCTGGCGTACGCTGGTGGCACAAAGTTGGCGTTTTCTCGCCTGCGTCTGTTTGCTGCAAGGGGCGCACGCCGCCTACTATGGTTTTAGCGCCATCTACTGGCAGGGGGCTGGCTATTCAGCATCGGCGGTCGGCTATTTATGGTCGTTGGGCGTGGTGGCGGAAGTGATCATTTTCGCCCTGAGTAAAAAGCTATTCCGCCGGTTTAGCGCCCGCGACTTGCTATTGCTTTCTGCTGTGTGCGGGGTGGTACGCTGGGGGCTGATGGGCTGGAGTACGGCGCTGCCGTGGCTGATTGTGATACAAATCCTGCACTGTGGCACGTTTACCGTTTGCCATCTGGCCGCCATGCGTTATATCGCTGCGCGTCAGGGAAGCGAGGTGATTCGTTTGCAGGCCGTCTATTCCGCTGTGGCGATGGGCGGCAGCATCGCGATTATGACAGTATTTGCCGGTTTTCTGTATCAACATCTGGGCGGCGGCGTATTCTGGATTATGGCGCTGGTGGCATTGCCCGCTATCTTTCTTCGGCCCAAAGTGGTTGCCGCGTCATGATTCCAGGATCTTGCGGATCTGCTGCTGTTGGTGCTCTGTGAGGGCGCGATCCGCATGAATTAACGGCGGTGAGAAGAGCGGTAGCGGCGTGGCGTAAGGGGTAACAATCAGCGCTACGCCGCGCGGGCATCCCTCTTTTTGAAACGCCTGGAGCGATATCCGTCTGATATTCAGCGGCAACAGGGTCAGTTCACGCAGTTGCTGCTCAATATGCGTCTCCAGCGCATCATTTTTATCCGCTAACAATACGATCTGTCTCTCATGCAAATCGTTATCCTGCATCAGCCAGGCGCCGAAAATCACTGCCACCAGCCCCGTCTCTTCCTCGGAAAAGTGGACACCATATTCGGCTTCAAATCCGGCTAGCGCCTCACGTGTGGTACGAACCAGACGCGGATAAAGACGGTTGAACTCTTCCGGAAGCGTATTATCGATGCCAATCGTGAATAAACTTCGGTTCAGCGCCTGGGCGAGATGGACATACAGCTGATCGTTAAGCCCTTGTTCGTCGCTGAAGCGTACGTTCCCTTTTTCTCGAAAGCGCAGCACCAGCCGCGCCACCTCCAGTCGCAGTTGCTGCGCCCGTTGATGCGTGTCGCGAATCGGGTCGGGGAGGCGAATCATTGAAAACAGTAACGCCATAAACAGCGCTTCATTGAGCGGTGCGGCCTGCATCACGTGGCGCTGCCAGTGACGACCAATTTCCTGGGCGAGTGGATATTCCGCGCACGACTGCGCCCAAATCTGCTGTACAGGGTTGAATTCCGGGGTGATGCCAGCATGGTGTTGTAGCAGACAATACTGTAAAAAGAGACGCAGGAACTGCACGTCGCGATGTTCAAATGGTTTTTGCAACCGGCGGGCGCACAGATTGATGAGCGCGTGAAGATTAATATCATCATACAGCGGACGCGCGATACCGCGCTGTTTTAGCGCGTTTTTTAAGGCCGGGGTAAACTGTTGCGTGACGAAGGTCGGGCATAAACGCAGGCCGCGCCTGAGCCAGTGTAAAAGGCAAAGGCGCTGATCGAGTGCTGTACCTTCGATCCGATAGCAACCGTTCTGGCATGTTGTGATGGCAAGGCGATGATAGCGCTGGATCTCCAGGCTTGTCTCAGTGATATCCTCACGGGCAGTATCATCATCAACGCCATTAAGCGCGCTGAAGATTTCCACCGTGGCAATTGGCTCCGGCTGGAAAAGCGTCAGCAATACCTGACAGCGGCGCTGGGGAGCGGAAAGTACAGATGGTGGGGCAATTGTCGGCATCATCTGTCAGGTCTCCCGTTAGTTTGTCTGGTAAGGATAGCTAAAGTTTGCGTGTGAAAAATGTGATAAGCGTGCTTTTAGGCCAGGAATGCTGAGGAGCGTCACAGAATTTTTATCGCGAGGAACAGATGAAGTCAGTGAAACGCAGCGCCTTAACACTATTTCTTGCCGTTTTATCTTTCGTGGCGGCGGCGCATCCGCACAGCTTCATCCGTCTGCAAACGCAGGTGGTCAGTGAAAATGAGCAATTTGTGGCGTTAAAAATGCGCTGGACAATGGACGCGCTGACGTCCGCAGATCTGCTGTATGACGCCGGAAACGCGGCGCCGGGGTCAGAAATATGGAAAAAGTTGGCGGCGGAAGTGATGGCTAACGTACTTGGGCAGCACTACTTTACAGAAGTGTGGCGCAATGGCGCGAAAGTGAAGTTTAAAAACAGGCCGACAGAATACGATATGACGCGTGACGCGCATCAGGCGGTATTGACCTTTACGCTGCCGCTGGCTGAACCGCAGCCGTTAAGCGGTCAGACTTATACCTTTTCAACGTTTGATCCCTCTTATTATGTCGATATGCATTATGACCAGGACAGCGATATCACGATGCCGGAACCGCTGCGCGAAAAGTGTCGGATTCAGGTTTATACTCCTGCGCCCGGCGAAGAGACACTACGTTTCGCCCAGTCGCTGGATAAAGAGGACGCGCCGCCGGAGGATATGGATTTAGGTAAACAGTTTGCCCAAACGGTGACCTTGCAATGTCAGTAATTTTTTCTCAACGCGCTCCGGGGCGGCGCTGGCTCTCGCTGTGGCCATTGGCGTTATTCCTGCTACTGATGCTGGTTGGCGGTCTGTGGGTGTGGCAGGCCTGGCCGCAGGTGATGTTGAAAAGCGCTCTTTGGCAGCGGGACGTAAATCAGCAGTTGAGCGCGCTGCTTAACGCGGTGGCGACGCATCCCGAGCGGGCGGGCGGATCGTTGCTTCTGCTGAGTTTTATGTATGGCGTGCTTCATGCGCTGGGGCCGGGACACGGCAAAGTGGTGATCGCGACATGGCTGGCGACGCATCCTTCGAAGCTGAAATCGAGTATCGTGTTAACCCTCGCCGCCGCGTTATTGCAGGGGCTCGTGGCTATCGGGTTGGTGGTGGGCGTGCTGACCGTATTGCAACTTCCGGCCAGACAGCTCCATCTGAGCGGTTTCTGGCTGGAAAAGGGGAGCTATGCGTTAGTTGGCGGGCTGGGCATCTTGCTGTGCTGGCGGGCCATAAAAAGGTTACGCGCGCTGCTACGTAAACCTGTCTTTATCGCTTTTACGCCGCGCCATGTTCACCATGAAAAATGCGGCTGCGGACATCAGCATTTACCGACGCAGGAACAATTGCATAGCGGCGATGACTGGCGCGCGCGACTCATGATCGTACTGTCTATGGGGATGCGGCCCTGTTCCGGCGCGATAATGGTGCTGTTATTCAGTAAAGTGATTGGCGTTTTTAGCTGGGGAATGGCGTCGGTACTGGCGATGGCGGCGGGAACCTCGCTAACGATTACCTCGCTGGCGCTGCTGGTACACACTTTTCGTGCTCTGGCGGTGAAGCTCAGTGG
Organism: Salmonella sp. 32031103-2018-00083-FB-01-SM-01; assembly: GCF_017571995.1. Taxonomy (NCBI): domain Bacteria; kingdom Pseudomonadati; phylum Pseudomonadota; class Gammaproteobacteria; order Enterobacterales; family Enterobacteriaceae; genus Salmonella; species Salmonella sp. 32031103-2018-00083-FB-01-SM-01. The sequence continues at coordinate 322,184 of NZ_JAGEQL010000006.1, read as the reverse complement.
AAACAAAGCGCCGGCGTTATGGCGGCAGGTAGGCTGGTCAACGCTGGCGCTGGCCGGAGGGGTCATACTGCTTGTCGCGGCGCTGGTCATGTGGTTTAGCGTGCCGCAGCCTGTGGGCGGGCTGCGGCCATGGCGTGGTTGATTAGTGCCCGGCGGGTTTGAGATGCATCCGCGCGACGGATTCGTCTTCGGCCCAGTAAATGCGTTCGGCGACCATCGCTTCCGGATTGAGCTGAACGCCGCGCAGTACCCGTTCTTTAAAACGCAGGTAGCCGCCTTTGTCGATCAGATGGCCCATATGGAGATAGATCGGTTTTCCGCCGAGCATCTCTTTTTCAAATTCATACAGGTTAACGATCACCTGCTTTATCACATCTTCAGTCACCCAGTTGAGGAAGAGCTTGCCGACGCGCGGCGTCTTTTTACTGGTGCGTCCGCCCAGACGGACTTGCCAGAGCTGATCCGGCTTACGTTGCCAGGCCAGCGTCGGACAGGCCAGCACGCACTCGCCGCAGCCGATACAGGCGGACTCTTCTTTGACCGCTTTGCCGTTCTTCAGCGCCAGGCAGCCTACCGCGTGGTGACTACAGGCCTTCACGCAGGCGCCGCAACCGATACAGCGATCGGCAGTGAAGCGCATTTTCGCCACGCCAATAATCCCCAGATCGGCCATTGACGCCTTCGCGCAGTCATTCGGGCAGCCGACGATGACCGTTTTGAGATGATAAGGGCTGGGATAGACCAGTTTTTCAAGACGACGGGACAGACCGGTCGTGTCAGTGTTGGCTTTCTGGCAAATGCGGTTCCCCTGACAGGCGACAATATTTCGCCCGCCAATAGCGAGATAGCCCGCTTTGGTATCCTCAACCTGGACGTCGCACAGTTCTATTTCAATCTCGCGAAGAAACGGCTCCAGCGCGGCGTTCACGTTGTCGATATCTTCGTAACGGATACCCGGCATCGCCAGCTTCTGGCGGGTAGTGAGGTGAATTTGTCCGTTGCCCCAGGTTTCGGCGATGTCACGCGCCACCGTTAGCAAATGCGCGGGCAAAATACCGCCGGGAATGCGGACGCTGATCATGGCTTCGCCGCGCACTTTTGACAGGCGATATTCGTTTTTCGCACGGGCTTTAATGATATCAATATCAATGCTCATGATGTTCTCCTTAATCGGCAAAACGTTGCGCGACGGCGTAGTTAAATATCGGGCCGTCGGTGCAGACATACACTTCGCCCATACGGCAGTGGCCGCACTTCCCGACGGAGCAGGCCATCCGGCGTTCGTAGTCCACCCAGATTTGCTCCGGCTTGAGCCCTTTTTGCAGCAGCATTTTTACGGTAAAGGTAATCATTATTGGCGGCCCAACGACGATGGCCTGCATGGTGTCGATATCGCTAAGCGTCATGTCGGCAAGCCGATCGGTCACCCGACCAATCTGGTAACGGTCATCAGCCTCGCCTTCATCCAGCGTGAGCACCAGATTATGTTTGCCGCGCCACGTTGCCATTTCTTCTTTGTACAGCACGCAATCGCGATTTTTATAGCCGAGAATCATATCCAGTTGACCAATTTCCTGCGGATTCTCAACGAAATAGCGCATTAAGCCTTTCACCGGCGCGACGCCCGTGCCGCCTGCGACAACCAGTAAGGGTTTATGGCGCAGCGTATCGACCGGATAGCCATTGCCATAGCAGCCGCGTAGCCACACGTTGTCGCCTTCTTTCAGCGTAAAGAGGGCGCTGGTCACTTTTCCGACATTACGAATCAGCAGATCTATCCAGCCGTCGCCGTAGTCGGAAACGGAGATGGGCGCTTCGCCGACGCGCGGCAGCGACACCTCAACAAATTGCCCCCAGTGCGCGGGAAAATCGACGGCCACGCGGAAATTCCACTCCAGCGGCGTGTGGCGAGTAATACTGAGGATGCGGTACGCCGCAGGCAGCAAACTGTGCTGCGGTTTATCATGACAGGAACAATGTGACATGCGTTATGCCTCCTCTGCCAGCGCCTGCCGAACGGCAGCAGTCATTTTATTGATAATCAAAGAAAATTTGATGTATTGTGGGCAGCGATCGTCGCAGCGGCCGCAGCCGACGCACATATGTTCAATGCCGTTGCGCGCTTTGTAGTCATTGACCTTATGCAGGGCGCGGTAGCGCAGACGCTCGCCGGGTTTTTCGCGAAAACCATGACCGCCGGCCATGTCGCTAAAGCCTGGCACCATGCAGCTTGCCCACTGGCGGCGGCGTTCGCCGCGCTGCGGATTTTCATCATAGGCGACGTCAAAGACGCTATAGCAGGTACAGGTTGGGCACCCGGTAGTGCAGCGGCCACAACTGATGCAGCGGCTGTCGTAAGCGTCCCATAGCGGATGGCGGGTGAGAATGTCGCGAATTTTTTGCGGATCGCGGCAAACGCTGTCCGGCGTGACGACGGTTTCCCGGTTTTCGCTGACGAAAGAGGGGGTATAGTCAGCCTCCTGCCCCAGCCCTTGTATCGCCGCCTCGATAAAGGGATCGCGGATGCTGACAAGCGCGCCTTCATCGCTAAAACGCATAGCGGCGCTATAACAGTCAGTTTTATTAGTACCCATTGAGACGCAGAAACAATTTTCGAAGCTTTCTTCACACTCAATAAGGACGAAACGAATATGCTCCCGTAGCAGTTGATAACTGTAATCGGAATTATTCCCATTTGATAAATACATATAATCCAGCCGCGACATGGCGTTAATGTCGCAGGCGCGGGCAAAGACGATTATCGGGGAGGTGTCTGTCTCGGCAATTTGAATGGTGTCTTTATCGAAATAAAAGAGCGTTTCGGTGATAGGGGCAATAATGGTATTCGGCGACATGTGCGATTTCTCGTGCCAGATGAGATCGCGCCAGCCGCTAATTCGTTGATAAATAATGTTGTCAGTGTCGGAAAAACGTCCGCCGCGAAACTCTGCGGACGGGGCAAACACGCGCCATTTTTTGTTTAATCGCTGGATAAGCAAACTAAACTCGTCAGGCGTAATTTTGATAGCCATCACATACTCCACAGTAATATTCAGGAAAAACAAATGAAAATAAATTGTTATAAAAATAAGTTGAATATTACTGTTACGCTAGCGCTAATCCACCGCCTTCGCTAACGGGAAAAAATGGTTTTTACTATCGGTATAATAAATATATTCTTAGTCATAAAATATGCATATATACAGCGTCGCGCTATTTAGCGGATAGCGCGGTCTGAATAAAATTAATCATTGCATCGCGGTAAAGGTTTTCATAACGCCCGGAAAGAGCATCAATGTGATCGCCGCCAGGAATGAAGATTTTTTGTTTGGGCTCTTGGGCGAGGGCATACAATTTCTCACTGTCCTGCCAGGGAATAACATGGTCTGCCGTGCCATGAAGAATCAATACCGGAATGGGGCTGACGCTGGCGATATTGCGATCCGCGCTATAGCGGTCATCAAGCAAATAGCCGCTGCCCGGGATCATCTGGTTGGCGATGGAGGAATAGGATAAAAACGTTGAGTCGAGGATAATCGCACGTATGCCCGCCTGGTCGGCGTAGCGCATATTTGCGCAGCCTACGCAGTGGCCTACGGCGGCCAGTACATTATTGCCGCCCAGGCTCTGCCCCAGCAGTACCAGGCGCTCGGGATTAACGTCGTCGCGATGCCGCACATAATCTATCGCGCTTTTCGTATCGTCCTGTAACCCCTCTTGTGATGGGGTGCCCTCAGATTCGCCAAAACCACGGTAATCAAACATAAACAGGTTTACGTTGCGTTCTGGCAGCCAACTGACTAACGGCCAGTGCGCCGACATATTTCCGGCGTTGCCATGGACATGAATCACCGTCGCGACGGCGTTTTCCGGCCTGCCGAAAGCAGTGGGAATAAACCAGCCGTGCAGATGCGTGCCATCTTTGGCGGTAAAGGTAATGGATTCAGCTTCGGCAGGGGTTGGCCCATAGACTTTATTGACCGGGTAATAAAAGGCCTTGATTGCTACGCGGGGTAGCAGGTAAATACAGACCACAATGATAAACAGAATAAAAAGGGATTTGACGATGCGTCGGGTATGTTGAAGGGTCATGTTCGCTTCCTTGCCGCTTTATGCCAATAGCGGAGCAGGGAGCGATCGTACAAAAACATGCAGGCAAGTAAAGCGATGAGGCTGTGTTTAGGAAAAACGCCTGAAAAGGCACGGCGGATGAGTAGCCCCATCCGCCGAAGAGACTTAGCGCTTCAGCGCATCGCTCAGTTCGTCGCGCATATTCGCCAGCATGGCTTTAACGACGCGCGGATTCCCCGCCACGATATTACCGGTCATCATGTAGTTATGACCGCCGGTGAAATCGCTGACGATACCGCCCGCTTCACGAACCAGCAGTTCGCCCGCGGCGAAATCCCACGGACGAAGGCCAATTTCAAAGAAACCATCGACACGACCTGCAGCCACATAGGCCAGATCCAGCGCGGCGGAACCGGTGCGGCGGAAATCGGCGCATTCGGTGAACAGCTTGCCGATAATATTAATGTAGGTGGTCGCGTATTGTTTGGCTTTGAACGGGAAGCCGGTAGCGAGGATAGTGCCGTCCAGATCGCGAGCGGTACTGCCGCGCAGACGGTAGCCGTTCAGTTGCGCGCCCTGACCGCGGGTGGCGGTGAACAGTTCGTTACGCATCGGATCGTAAACGACAGCCACTTCAGTACGGCCTTTAATGCGTACAGCAATGGAAACAGAGAAGTGTGGCAGACGTTTGATGAAGTTGGTGGTGCCATCCAGCGGATCGATAACCCATTGAACATCCTGATCTGTGCCAACGTGCTCACCGCTTTCTTCGGTGATAATAGTGTGTTGCGGGTAAGATTTGCGAATGGTGTCGATAATTACCGCTTCAGCGGCCTTATCCACATTGGTCACAAAATCGTTACTGCCTTTTTGGCTCGCTTCTACAGCGTCCGGAGTTTCATAGTTTTTGGCAATTACATTACCCGCCTTGCGCGCTGCGCGCACGGCGATGGTCAGCATCGGATGCATCGGTCTCTCTCACTGGATGTTAAAGAACGGGAAAACGGCGCAGAGTATAGCAGCGAGATCGGAATCTGTCTTGGTTTTATGGTAAGATGTCAGAATAATCTTTAGCTGAAGAAAGACAATGCTGCAAAACATTCGAATTGTGCTGGTGGAAACCTCCCACACCGGCAATATGGGCTCTGTGGCTCGCGCTATGAAAACCATGGGCTTAACTAACCTGTGGCTGGTAAACCCGCTGGTGAAACCGGACTCCCAGGCCATCGCCCTGGCGGCAGGCGCCAGCGATGTGATCGGTAATGCGCAGATCGTCGATACGCTGGATGAAGCGTTAGCTGGCTGTAGCCTGGTGGTCGGCACCAGCGCCCGTTCCCGCACTCTGCCGTGGCCGATGCTTGATCCGCGCGAGTGCGGCTTAAAAAGCGTGGCGGAAGCAGCAAATACGCCGGTTGCGCTGGTTTTTGGTCGTGAGCGTGTCGGGCTGACTAACGATGAGTTGCAAAAATGCCATTATCACGTCGCGATTGCCGCTAACCCGGAGTACAGCTCGTTGAATCTGGCGATGGCGGTACAGGTCATCGCGTATGAAGTCCGTATGGCCTGGCTGGCGACGCAGGAAAACGGCGACGCGGCAGATCATGAAGAGACGCCGTATCCGCTGGTGGACGATCTTGAACGTTTCTACGGCCATCTGGAGCAGACGTTGCTCTCCACTGGCTTTATTCGCGAAAGCCATCCGGGGCAGGTGATGAATAAATTGCGCCGTCTGTTTACCCGCGCCCGCCCGGAAAGCCAGGAGTTGAATATTCTGCGTGGGATTCTGGCGTCTATTGAGCAGCAGAATAAAGGCAAGTAACCGCGTCAATACCGCACGGAACGCTAAATACCTGACTAATTTACTCAAGTAAATAGTTGACCAAATTACTCGGGAATGTCAGACTTGTCCCTGCTATGCAATACCCCCATTTTACAATAAAAAACCCCGGGCAGGGGCGAGTTTGAGGTTAAGTAAGACATGAGACTGACATCTAAAGGGCGTTATGCCGTGACCGCAATGTTAGACGTTGCGCTCAACTCCGAAGCGGGCCCGGTACCGTTGGCTGATATTTCTGAACGTCAGGGGATTTCCCTTTCTTATCTGGAACAGCTATTTTCCCGTTTACGTAAAAACGGTCTGGTTTCCAGCGTACGCGGGCCGGGCGGCGGCTATCTGCTGGGTAAAGATGCTGGCAGTATCGCGGTCGGCGAAGTGATCAGCGCGGTTGATGAATCCGTTGACGCGACCCGTTGCCAGGGCAAAGGCGGCTGCCAGGGCGGCGATAAATGCCTGACCCATGCGCTGTGGCGTGATTTAAGCGATCGCCTGACCGGTTTTCTCAACAATATTACCTTAGGCGAGCTGGTGAATAACCAGGAAGTTCTGGATGTGTCTGGTCGCCAGCACACGCATGACGCGCCGCGCGCCAGTGGTCGTGCGCAGGACGCTATCGACGTTAAATTACGTGCTTAATTAAAATATTACGCCATCTCTTCTGGCGGCCTCATGCGGTGAATGCCGCGGTCGTCTGAAGGATGAAGCGTAAAAAAGAATTCAGAATCAGGCCGGGACGCGGACGTCCCGTCAACACGGTCGTACATCCAGCCGGTTGCCTGATTCCTTGCATTGAGTGATGTACGGAGTTTAAGAGCAATGAAATTACCGATTTATCTCGACTACTCCGCAACCACGCCGGTGGACCCGCGTGTTGCCGAGAAAATGATGCAGTTTCTGACCCTGGACGGAACCTTTGGGAACCCGGCGTCTCGTTCACACCGTTTCGGCTGGCAGGCTGAAGAAGCCGTCGATATCGCCCGCAACCAGATTGCTGAACTGGTCGGCGCCGACCCGCGTGAAATCGTCTTTACCTCAGGGGCGACGGAGTCTGATAACCTGGCGATTAAAGGCGCTGCCAACTTTTATCAGAAAAAAGGCAAGCACATCATCACCAGCAAGACCGAGCACAAAGCGGTGCTGGACACCTGCCGTCAGCTTGAGCGCGAAGGGTTTGAAGTGACCTACCTGGCGCCGCAGCGCAACGGCATCATCGATCTCAACGAGCTCGAAGCAGCGATGCGTGACGACACCATTCTGGTTTCCATCATGCACGTGAACAACGAAATCGGCGTGGTGCAGGATATCGCAACCATCGGCGAAATGTGCCGCGCGCGCGGTATCATCTACCACGTTGATGCCACCCAGAGCGTGGGCAAACTGCCTATCGACCTGAGCCAACTGAAAGTGGATCTGATGTCCTTCTCCGGTCATAAAATTTATGGTCCGAAAGGCATTGGCGCGCTGTATGTGCGTCGTAAGCCGCGTATTCGCATTGAAGCGCAGATGCATGGCGGCGGGCACGAGCGCGGTATGCGCTCTGGTACTCTGCCTGTTCACCAGATCGTCGGCATGGGCGAAGCTTACCGTATCGCGAAAGAAGAGATGGAGACCGAAATGGCCCGTCTGCGCGGTCTGCGTAACCGTCTTTGGAACGGCATCAAAGATATTGAAGAAGTTTACCTGAACGGCGACCTTGAGCAGGGCGCGCCAAACATTCTCAACGTGAGCTTTAACTACGTTGAAGGCGAGTCGCTGATCATGGCGCTGAAAGACCTGGCGGTCTCTTCCGGTTCCGCCTGCACCTCCGCCAGTCTGGAACCGTCCTACGTGCTGCGCGCGTTGGGCATGAATGACGAACTGGCGCATAGCTCTATCCGTTTCTCTTTAGGTCGTTTTACCACTGAAGAAGAGATCGACTACACCATTGATCTGGTTCGTAAATCCATTGGCCGTCTGCGTGACCTTTCTCCACTGTGGGAAATGTACAAGCAGGGTGTGGATCTGAACAGCATCGAATGGGCACATCATTAATCGGTATCGGAATCAGGAGAATTTATAATGGCTTACAGCGAAAAAGTAATCGATCACTATGAGAACCCGCGTAACGTAGGGTCGTTTGACAACAACGACGATAACGTGGGAAGCGGCATGGTTGGCGCTCCGGCCTGCGGCGACGTCATGAAGTTGCAGATTAAAGTTAACGATGAAGGTATCATTGAAGACGCGCGCTTCAAGACTTATGGCTGCGGTTCCGCTATCGCCTCCAGTTCTCTGGTAACGGAGTGGGTGAAAGGGAAATCCCTGGACGAAGCGCAGGCGATTAAAAACACCGACATTGCAGACGAACTGGAACTGCCGCCGGTGAAAATTCACTGCTCTATTCTGGCGGAAGACGCGATTAAAGCCGCTATTGCGGATTACAAAAGCAAACGCGAAGCGAAATAAAATAGAACGTTAACATTGAGGTTTTGTTATGTCGATTACACTTAGCGACAGTGCAGCAGCGCGAGTTAATACCTTCCTGGCCAACCGTGGTAAAGGGTTTGGTCTGCGTCTGGGCGTGAGAACCTCCGGCTGCTCAGGTATGGCTTATGTACTGGAATTTGTTGACGAGCCAACGGCGGAAGACACCGTGTTTGAAGACAAAGGCGTTAAGGTAGTGGTTGACGGCAAGAGCCTGCAATTTCTGGACGGTACACAGCTGGACTTCGTAAAAGAAGGTTTGAACGAAGGGTTTAAATTCTCCAACCCGAATGTGAAAGATGAGTGTGGTTGCGGCGAAAGCTTCCACGTGTAACCGTGTTCCGCTGTTATACCGAGCATTCGTGCTGCAGAAAAGCGGCAAGCGAGTGAATCCCCAGGCGCTTACTTGAGTAAATGACTGGGGGAACCCGCGCAGACAACGCATCTGCGGCGCGAAGTAAGAAGGTATAACCCCACCGTGGTCGCCTGCGTGTGGGGTTTGTTCTGACAGGCTATCCCTGAGAATGTTATGGATTACTTCACCCTCTTTGGCTTACCAGCCCGTTATCAGATTGACACCCAGGCGCTGAGCCTTCGTTTTCAGGATCTGCAACGCCAGTATCACCCTGACAAATTTGCCAACGGCACTCAGGCGCAGCAGCTTGCCGCCGTCCAGCAATCCGCCACGATCAACCAGGCCTGGCAAACGCTGCGTCACCCTTTGACGCGCGCGGAGTATCTGCTTTCCTTACACGGGTTCGATCTGGCCAGCGAGCAGCATACGGTACGCGACACCGCGTTTCTGATGGAACAACTCACGCTTCGCGAAGAGCTGGACGATATCGAACAATCAAAAGACGACGTGCGGCTGGAAAGCTTCATCAAACGCGTACAAAAGATGTTTGATGCTCGTCTTCAGCAAATGGTGGAACAGTTGGACAACGCCGCGTGGGACGCGGCGGCGGATACGGTGCGCAAACTGCGGTTTCTCGATAAACTGCGAAGCAGCGCAGAACAACTCGAAGAAAAGCTGCTCGATTTTTAACTGGAATCTAACATGGCCTTATTACAAATTAGTGAGCCTGGTCTGAGCGCCGCGCCGCATCAGCGTCGTCTGGCGGCGGGCATCGACTTAGGCACTACCAACTCTCTGGTTGCGACGGTTCGCAGCGGCCAGGCGGAAACTCTGCCTGATCACGAAGGGCGCCACCTGTTGCCTTCAGTGGTTCACTATCAGCAGCAGGGCCATACGGTCGGTTACGCTGCGCGCGACAATGCCGCGCAGGATACGGCCAACACTATCAGCTCTGTGAAACGCATGATGGGACGCTCGCTGGCGGATATCCAGGCGCGCTATCCGCATCTGCCTTACCGGTTTAAGGCAAGCGTTAATGGGCTGCCGATGATTGACACGGCGGCTGGATTGCTCAATCCGGTACGCGTATCGGCTGATATTCTCAAAGCGCTGGCCGCGCGGGCTAGCGAATCGCTCTCCGGCGAGCTGGATGGTGTGGTGATTACCGTTCCCGCCTATTTCGATGATGCCCAACGTCAGGGAACGAAAGACGCCGCGCGGCTGGCAGGCCTGCATGTGTTGCGCCTGCTCAACGAACCGACGGCGGCGGCGATTGCCTACGGTCTGGACTCAGGCAAAGAAGGCGTTATTGCTGTTTACGATCTCGGCGGCGGTACCTTCGATATCTCTATTTTACGCCTGAGCCGCGGGGTGTTTGAAGTGCTGGCGACGGGCGGTGATTCTGCGCTCGGCGGCGACGACTTTGACCATCTGCTGGCGGACTATATTCGTGAGCAGGCGGGAATTGCCGATCGTAGCGACAATCGCGTTCAGCGCGAACTGCTGGATGCCGCGATTGCGGCGAAAATCGCCTTAAGCGATGCCGATACCGTTCGCGTTAACGTTGCGGGCTGGCAGGGGGAAATCACTCGCGAGCAGTTTAACGATCTCATTTCCGCGCTGGTTAAGCGCACGCTATTGGCCTGCCGTCGCGCATTGAAAGATGCCGGCGTTGATCCCCAGGACGTTCTGGAAGTGGTCATGGTTGGTGGTTCGACCCGTGTACCGCTGGTGCGTGAGCGAGTAGGCGAATTTTTTGGCCGCACGCCGTTAACCGCTATCGACCCGGATAAAGTGGTCGCTATCGGCGCAGCGATTCAGGCCGATATTCTGGTCGGCAACAAGCCGGACAGCGAAATGCTGCTGTTGGACGTGATTCCACTCTCTCTTGGGCTGGAAACGATGGGCGGCCTGGTGGAAAAAGTCATTCCGCGCAACACCACTATCCCGGTGGCGCGCGCGCAGGATTTCACCACCTTCAAAGACGGTCAGACCGCGATGTCTATCCATGTGATGCAGGGCGAACGCGAACTGGTGCAGGACTGCCGCTCGCTGGCGCGCTTTGCGCTGCGCGGGATTCCGCCGCTGCCGGCGGGCGGGGCGCATATTCGCGTAACCTTCCAGGTAGACGCCGATGGCCTGTTGAGCGTCACCGCAATGGAAAAATCCACTGGCGTCGAGGCCTCCATTCAGGTCAAACCCTCCTATGGCCTGACCGATGGTGAAATCGCCTCGATGATCAAGGATTCCATGAGTTTTGCCGAGCAGGACGTGAAAGCGCGTATGCTGGCGGAGCAAAAAGTCGAAGCCGCGCGCGTGCTGGAAAGTTTGACCGGCGCGCTAACTGCCGACGCCGCGCTGTTAAGCGCCGCAGAACGTCAATGCATTGATGATGCCGCCGCACATTTAAGCGCGGTCGCACAAGGCGATGATGTTGACGCCATAGAACAAGCCATTAAAAACGTAGATAAACAAACCCAGGAATTTGCCGCTCGCCGCATGGACCAGTCGGTTCGTCGCGCGTTGAAAGGCCATTCCGTAGACGAGGTTTAACATGCCGAAGATTGTTATTCTGCCTCATCAGGATCTTTGTCCGGATGGCGCAGTTCTGGAAGCTGAGACCGGTGAAACCATTCTTGACGTTGCGCTGCGCAACGGCATCGAGATTGAACACGCCTGTGAGAAATCGTGCGCCTGCACCACCTGTCACTGTATTGTACGTGAAGGCTTCGACTCCTTGCCGGAAAGTTCGGAAGAAGAAGACGATATGCTGGATAAAGCGTGGGGGCTGGAGCCGGAAAGTCGACTGAGCTGCCAGGCCCGCGTTACCGACGACGATCTGGTTATCGAAATTCCACGTTACACAATCAACCATGCGCGTGAGCATTAACAGAGGGTAGTATGGGACTCAAGTGGACCGATAGCCGCGAGATCGGCGAAGCGTTATACGACGCATATCCTGATGTCGATCCTAAAACCGTTCGTTTCACCGATCTGCATCAGTGGATCTGCGAACTGGACGATTTTGACGACGACCCTAACGCATCCAATGAAAAAATTCTGGAGGCGATTCTGCTAGTCTGGTTGGATGAAGCAGAGTAAGTCAAATAACGGGCTGCCCTACGGCGGCCCGTTTGCTAATAAGGAAAATAACAATGACAGAAGCCATGAAAATTACGCTTTCCACGCAGCCTGCCGATGCGCGCTGGGGCGATAAAGCCACTTACAGTATTAATAACGACGGTATTACCTTGCATCTTAACGGTAAAGACGATCTGGGGTTGATCCAGCGTGCGGCGCGTAAAATCGACGGCCTGGGAATAAAACAGGTCGCGCTGACAGGCGAAGGATGGGATACCGAGCGTTGTTGGGCATTCTGGGCGGGTTACAAAGGACCAAAAGGCGTCCGTACCGTAATGTGGCCGGATTTAGACGATGCCCAACGTCAGGAGCTGGATAACCGCCTGACTATTATTGACTGGGTGCGCGACACCATTAATGCTCCGGCGGAAGAGCTTGGGCCGGAGCAACTGGCGCAGCGCTCGGTGGATCTGCTGTGTAGCGTCGCGTGCGATAGCGTCACTTACCGTATCACCAAAGGCGAAGATCTGCGCGAGCAGAACTATATGGGGTTGCATACCGTAGGCCGTGGTTCTGAGCGTCCGCCGGTGCTGCTGGCGTTGGATTACAACCCGACGGGAGACAAAGATGCGCCGGTTTATGCCTGCCTGGTCGGTAAAGGTATTACCTTTGACTCCGGCGGCTACAGTATCAAACAAAGCGCTTTTATGGACTCAATGAAATCCGATATGGGCGGCGCGGCGACAGTAACAGGCGCGCTGGCGTTCGCCATTACCCGTGGGCTGAATAAACGCGTAAAACTGTTCCTGTGCTGCGCCGATAATCTGATCAGCGGCAATGCGTTTAAACTGGGCGACATTATTCGCTACCGTAATGGTAAGAATGTCGAAGTCATGAATACCGATGCGGAAGGGCGACTGGTGCTGGCGGATGGCCTGATTGACGCCAGCGCACAACACCCGCAGCTAATCATTGATATGGCGACGTTAACCGGCGCGGCGAAAACGGCGCTGGGTAACGACTACCATGCGCTATTCAGTTTTGACGATACGCTGGCGGGGCGCTTGCTGACCAGCGCGGCGCAAGAGAATGAACCGTTCTGGCGTCTGCCGCTGGCAGAGTTCCACCGTAACCAACTGCCGTCTAACTTTGCGGAACTGAACAACACCGGCAGCGCGGCGTATCCCGCTGGGGCAAGCACCGCCGCGGGTTTTCTGTCGCACTTTGTTGAAAATTACCGCGAAGGCTGGCTGCACATTGACTGTTCCGCCACTTATCGCAAAGCGCCGGTTGAGCAGTGGGCTGCCGGGGCAACCGGTCTGGGTGTGCGCACCATCGCGAATTTGCTGACCGCCTGAACGGTGTTTTTGTAGGCCGGGTAAGCGAAGCGCCACCCGGCATTTTGCCTGATGGCGACGCCGTGCGTCTTATCAGGCCTACAACCCATATACATAATTTGTGATTCCTATGTCCGAAACTAAAAATGAATTAGAAATCTTGCTGGAGAAAGCGGCGACTGAGCCCGCGCATCGTCCGGCATTTTTCCGTACTTTACTGGAGTCCACCGTCTGGGTGCCGGGCAGCGCTGCCGAAGGCGAGGCGATTGTGGAAGACAGCGCTCTGGATTTGCAGCACTGGGAAAAAGAAGACGGCACGACCGTCATTCCCTTCTTTACTTCTCTGGAGGCGCTGCAGCAGGCCGTGGAAGACGAACAGGCATTTGTGGTGATGCCGGCGCGCACGCTGTTTGAAATGACGCTTGGCGAAACGTTATTCCTCAACGCTAAATTGCCGACCGGCAAAGAGTTTATGCCGCGTGAAATCAGCCTGCTTCTCGCTGAGGAAGGCAGTCCGTTAAGTACGCAGGAAGTGCTGGAAGGCGGCGAGTCGCTTATTTTATCCGAAGTGGCCGAGCCGCCGTCGCAGATGATTGATTCCCTCACTACGCTGTTTAAAACCATCAAACCGGTGAAACGCGCATTTCTCTGCGCGATTAAAGAACATGCGGACGCCCAACCTAATCTGCTGATTGGCATTGAGGCTGACGGCGATATTGAAGAGATCATTCACGCAGCGGGCAATGTGGCGACCGACACGTTACCGGGTGACGAACCGATCGATATTTGTCAGGTGAGGAAGGGCGAGCAGGGTATCAGCCACTTTATCACCGAGCATATCGCACCGTTCTACGAGCGCCGCTGGGGCGGGTTCCTGCGCGATTTTAAACAGAATCGCATCATCTGAAGAAAAGAAAGCCGCCCAACAGGGCGGCCTCCTGGCTTACCTGCTCTGGACGTTGAGCGTTACGGGAACAGAATTACCTGGGTAGCTTCTGTCTGCGTGAAGACACAACGTGCCAGAAACAAGAAGCACGACACAAAAGCATCGTACCTTCATGTTGCGGTCCTTGCGAAGACCGCATCACGGCAGTACCGCTGGCGATAATGCCGTGATAGCAGGCACTACGGTGTGCCTGCGCTTACGGCCATGGGTTATCCTCTCCTGAAGCCAGCGCCCGTTTGCGAGACGGCGGAAAGGGCCGGGAAAGATAATACCTTAAATGTTGAATAGTTTCCCGGTAAATTATATTGACATTTGCTCCCTTAAAAGGGAGTATTAATCCCCTACGGTGTGCCTGCGTTGCTATGGCAACAAAGCCTGCTGGAAAGGCCGCGAACCGGACCAGCACAAAAAAACCGCTCAATTGAGCGGTTTTTTTGTGGCCTGCTTAAACAGTATTTATGTAGATTCGTTTTAAATCAGCCTGAACGGTAGGCCGGATAAGCGTGAGCGCCATCCGGCATGGCAGATATTAAGTGGGTTCAACCGGTAAATCGGTACGCGCGCCCCATTCGCTCCACGCGCCGTCGTAAAGCGTGACGTCAGGCACATCCAGCGTGGCGAGCGCCAGCACCACGACCGCGGCCGTCACGCCGGAACCGCAACTGGCGATAATCGGTCTGTCGAAACTCACGCCGTGGCTGAAAAAAACCTCATTCAGTTCGTCAGTGGTTTTTAATTCGCCCTCATACACCAGTTCCGTCCACGGGACGTTTAGCGCGCCAGGAATGTGTCCGCGCCTCAGCCCCGGACGCGGTTCATCAGCCTGAGCGTTAAAACGCGCCGCCGGACGCGCATCAACGATTTGCGCGGTTTTTTCATGACTTGCCAGCAATACGTCGGTGAGACGCACCACGGCTTGCGGCGCGAATTTCGCCTCAAACTCGCCTCCTTCATGCGCTTCTTCGCCTTCGCGCAATAGCCATTCGTCACGCTGCCAGCCCGCCAGTCCGCCCGCCAGAATGGACACTTTCTCGGCACCGAACGTGCGTAGCATCCACCATGCCCGCGGAGCGGAGAACAGATTGCCTTCATCGTATATGACCAGGTGTTTATCCTGGCGAACACCCAGTTCACGCATGGCCACCGCAAACGCTTCCGGGCGCGGCATCATATGCGGCAGCGGCGATGCGCGATCGGAAAGAGCTTCAATATCAAAAAACAGCGCGCCGGGAATATGTCCGGCGCGATATTCGCCCGCCATATCACGATGTTCCTGTCCTGGCGGCGCCATACGGGCGTCAAGAATCTGTATTTCCGGATCATCAATATGTTCGGCAAGCCAGTCGGCGGCGACAAAAAAGGCGGTGGTCATGGGCATCTCCATTGTTACCTGATTATGATCAAATTGTCGGACGTTTCCCGAAAAGGGACAAGTAGAAGAGGCTGTTTTGGCTGGCGAAACCACATTTCTGCGTAAAATTTTCGCATCATCACAGTAATACGGACTTACACAATAAAATTTCTCGCGCATAATATCTCATCAACCGTTGCTGACAGGCCGTTAAGGCCAGGGATGAAAGATGAAACATTTACGCGTGGTGGCCTGCATGATCATGCTGGCGCTGGCGGGATGCGATAACAACGATAAAACCGCCCCGACGACTAAAAGCGAAGCGCCAGCCGTAGCGCAGCCCTCGCCCGCAAAAGACCCGGCACAACTACAAAAGCTGGCGCAGCAAAGCCAGGGCAAAGCGCTCACGCTATTAGACGCCTCCGAAGCGCAGCTCGACGGCGCGGCGACGCTGGTGCTGACGTTTTCAATTCCTTTAGATCCTGAACAGGATTTCTCCCGTGTGGTTCACGTGGTTGATAAGAAAAGCGGCAGCGTTGACGGCGCATGGGAGCTGGCGCCAAATTTAAAAGAGCTAAGGTTACGTCATCTGGAACCTGAACGCGTGCTGGTGGTCACGGTTGATCCCGCCGTTAAAGCGCTGAATAACGCCACCTTCGGCAAGTCTTATGAAAAAACGATTACCACGCGTGATGTCCAGCCCAGCGTCGGCTTTGCCAGCCGGGGATCGCTGCTACCGGGGAAAATCGCGGAAGGACTGCCGGTCATGGCGCTTAACGTCAACCACGTTGATGTGAACTTTTTCCGCGTTAAGCCCGGATCGCTGGCGTCATTTGTCAGCCAGTGGGAGTACCGTAGTTCTCTCTCTAACTGGGAGTCCGACAATCTGCTGAAAATGGCGGATTTGGTTTATACCGGTCGTTTTGATCTTAATCCGGCGCGCAATACGCGTGAGAAACTGCTGCTGCCATTAAGCGATATTAAGCCGCTGCAACAGGCGGGCGTATATGTGGCGGTAATGAATCAGGCTGGACACTACAACTATAGTAATGCCGCTACGTTGTTTACCCTTAGCGATATCGGCGTGTCCGCGCACCGTTACCATAATCGGCTGGATATCTTTACGCAAAGCCTGGAAAACGGCGCGGCGCAGTCGGGAATTGAGATCGTTCTTCTGAATGATAAAGGGCAGACGCTGGCGCAGGCGACGAGCGACGCGCAGGGACATGTGCAACTGGAAGCTGATAAAGCGGCGGCGCTATTACTGGCGCGTAAAGAGGAGCAGACCACGCTGCTCGATCTCACGCTTCCGGCTCTGGATCTGTCGGAATTTAATGTCGCTGGCGCGCCCGGCTACAGCAAGCAGTTCTTTATGTTCGGCCCGCGCGATCTCTACCGACCGGGCGAAACGGTTATCCTCAACGGATTGCTGCGCGATAGCGACGGTAAAACGCTGCCCGATCAACCCGTTAAGCTGGAAGTGGTAAAACCAGACGGACAGGTGATGCGTACCATCGTCAGCCAGCCGGAAAACGGGCTATACCGTTTGAATTATCCGCTGGATATCAACGCGCCGACCGGCTTGTGGCATGTCCGCGCCAACACCGGCGATAATTTGCTGCGGAGTTGGGATTTCCATGTGGAAGACTTTATGCCGGAGCGGATGACGCTCAACCTGACGGCGCAAAAAACACCGCTGGCGCCTGCGGATGAGGTGAAATTCTCCGTTGTCGGCTATTACTTGTATGGCGCGCCTGCTATCGGCAATACCCTGCAAGGGCAACTTTTCCTGCGTCCGCTGCGCGACGCTGTCGCGGCGTTGCCTGGCTTCCAGTTCGGCAATATTGCCGAAGAGAATCTTTCGCGCAGCCTGGACGAAGTTCAACTGACGTTGGATAAAGGCGGACGTGGTGAAGTGAGTGCTGCCAGCCAGTGGCAAGAAGCGCATTCGCCGCTGCAGGTAATTCTACAGGCCAGCCTGCTGGAGTCTGGCGGTCGTCCGGTCACTCGTCGCGTAGAGCAGGCGATTTGGCCTGCCGATACGTTACCGGGAATTCGTCCACAGTTCGCCGCCAAAGCGGTATACGACTACCGTACGGATACCACCGTTAATCAACCGATTGTCGATGAAGACAGCAACGCCGCATTCGATATTGTTTACGCCAACGCGCAGGGCGAGAAAAAAGCGGTGTCCGGTTTACAGGTGCGGCTCATCCGCGAGCGTCGCGACTATTACTGGAACTGGTCGGAAAGCGAAGGCTGGCAGTCGCAGTTTGATCAAAAAGATCTGGTGGAGGGCGAGCAGACGCTGGATCTGAACGCGGATGAAACCGGAAAAGTCAGCTTCCCGGTGGAATGGGGCGCGTACCGTCTGGAGGTCAAAGCGCCGAATGAGACGGTCAGCAGCGTTCGTTTCTGGGCCGGCTATAGCTGGCAGGATAACAGCGACGGTAGCGGCGCGGCGCGTCCGGATCGCGTCACCCTCAAACTGGATAAAGCGAATTATCGTCCAGGCGACACCATGAAATTGCATATCGCCGCGCCGGTCGCCGGTAAAGGTTATGCGATGGTGGAGTCCAGCGATGGTCCGCTGTGGTGGCAGGCGATCGATGTGCCGGCACAAGGTCTGGAGCTCACGATTCCGGTGGATAAAACCTGGAATCGCCACGATCTCTATCTCAGTACGCTGGTGGTGCGTCCCGGCGATAAATCTCGTTCCGCGACGCCAAAACGCGCCGTAGGGTTACTACACCTACCGCTGGGGGATGAAAACCGCCGCCTCGATCTGGCGCTCGAAAGCCCGGCTAAAATGCGCCCGAATCAGCCGCTCACCGTCAGGGTGAAAGCCAGTGTTAAACACGGCGAAATGCCAAAACAGATCAACGTGCTGGTCTCCGCAGTCGATAGCGGCGTATTGAATATCACCGATTACGCGACGCCGGACCCGTGGCAGGCGTTCTTCGGTCAAAAACGCTACGGTGCGGATATCTACGATATTTACGGCCAGGTCATTGAAGGGCAGGGGCGGCTGGCGGCGTTGCGTTTTGGCGGCGATGGCGACGACCTTAAGCGCGGCGGAAAACCGCCGGTAAACCATGTCAATATCATCGCGCAGCAGGCGCAGCCGATCACGCTCAATGAGCAGGGCGAAGGGGTCGTAACGCTGCCGATTGGCGACTTTAACGGCGAACTGCGGGTTATGGCGCAGGCATGGACAGCGGACGATTTTGGTCGCGGCGAAAGCAAAGTTGTTGTCGCCGCGCCAGTGATTGCCGAGCTGAATATGCCGCGTTTTCTGGCGGGAGGGGATGTTTCGCGACTGGTGCTGGACGTCACCAATCTGACCGACCGCCCGCAGACGCTGAATATTGCGCTCGCCGCCAGTGGGTTACTGGAACTGCTTAGCCAGCAGCCGCAACCGGTCAACCTGGCGCCGGGCGTGCGCACCACCTTATTCGTTCCGGTACGCGCGCTGGAAGGTTTTGGCGAAGGCGAAATCCAGGCGACCATTAGCGGTCTGAATCTGCCGGGAGAAACCCTCGGCGCGCAGCATAAGCAGTGGCAAATCGGCGTGCGTCCGGCCTGGCCTGCCCAAACGGTAAATAGCGGCATTGCGCTGGCGCCGGGAGAGAGCTGGCATGTACCAGAGCAGCATCTGGCAAACGTCTCGCCAGCCACGTTACAGGGACAACTGCTGTTAAGCGGAAAACCGCCGCTCAATCTGGCGCGCTACATTCGCGAGCTGAAAGCATATCCGTACGGGTGCCTGGAACAAACCACCAGCGGGTTATTCCCGGCGCTGTATACCAATGCCGCTCAATTGCAGTCGCTCGGTATTACCGGCGATAGCGATGAAAAACGGCGCGCCGCAGTGGATATCGGCATCTCACGGGTACTACAGATGCAGCGTGATAACGGCGGTTTTGCGCTATGGGATGAAGATGGGGCGGAAGAGCCCTGGCTAACGGCCTACGCGATGGATTTCCTCATTCGCGCGGGCGAGCAGGGATATAGCGTCCCGCCGGAAGCCATTAACCGGGGCAATGAGCGACTGCTGCGTTATCTGCAGGATCCCGGCACGATGCTGATTCGTTATAGCGATAATACCCAGGCCAGTACTTTTGCCGCTCAGGCTTACGCCGCGCTGGTACTGGCGCGTCAGCAGAAAGCGCCGCTCGGCGCGCTGCGCGAAATCTGGGAGCGCCGTAGTCAGGCGGCTTCAGGACTGCCGCTGATGCAATTGGGCATCGCGTTAAACACGATGGGTGATGCCAGACGCGGCGAAGAGGCCATTACGCTGGCGCTGAATACGCCGCGTCAGGACGAACGGCAATGGATAGCGGATTACGGCAGTTCTCTGCGCGATAACGCTCTGATGTTGTCGCTACTGGAAGAGAACAACCTCAGACCGGACGCGCAAAACGCGCTATTAAGCTCGCTTTCTGAGCAGGCCTTCGGTCAGCGCTGGCTCTCTACCCAGGAGAACAATGCCTTGTTCCTCGCCGCGCATTCGCGACAGGCCAGCGCGGGCGCCTGGCAGGCGCAGACCTCGTTAGAGGCGCAGCCGCTGTCGGGCGACAAGGCGCTGACCCGTAATCTGGATGCTGACCAGCTGGCCGCCCTTGAGGTGACGAACACCGGTAGCCAGCCGCTATGGTTGCGTCTGGATAGCAGCGGTTATCCCTCATCTGCGCCTGAGCCTGCCAGCAACGTTTTGCAGATTGAACGACAAATACTGGGGACCGATGGTCAGCGCAAATCGCTGTCCTCGTTGCGTAGCGGCGAACTGGTGCTGGTCTGGTTAACGGTAGTGGCCGATCGCAATGTGCCGGATGCGCTGGTGGTGGACCTGCTCCCGGCCGGACTGGAGCTGGAAAACCAGAATCTGGCTGACAGCAGCGCCAGCCTGCCGGAGAGCGGTAGCGAAGTGCAAAATCTGCTTAATCAGATGCAGCAGGCGGATATTCAGTATATGGAATTCCGCGACGATCGGTTTGTGGCTGCCGTCGTTGTCAATGAGGGCCAGCCCGTGACGCTGGTCTACCTGGCGCGCGCGGTAACGCCGGGGACGTACCAGCTTGCGCAACCGCAGGTGGAATCGATGTACGTGCCTCAGTGGCGGGCAACCGGCGCGAGCGAGGGGCTGCTGATTGTGACGCCTTAAATGAACGGTTGGCGTGGTAAACGTGGCCGCTGGCTGTGGCTGGCGGGCGCGCCGCTTTTTATTTTCCTGGCGTTATGGGCGGCGGATAAACTCTGGCCGCTGCCGCTCAATGAGGTCCATCCTGCGCGGGTCGTGGTAGCCCATGACGGTACGCCGCTGTGGCGCTTTGCCGACGCCGGGGGGATCTGGCGTTATCCGGTGACGATTGAAGAGGTCTCTCCCCGTTACCTGGAGGCCTTAATCAATTACGAAGATCGCTGGTTCTGGCGGCACCCTGGCGTTAACCCTTTCTCCGTCGCGCGCGCGGCGTGGCAGGATCTTACCGCCGGGCGCGTTATTTCCGGCGGCAGTACGCTGACTATGCAGGTGGCGAGACTGCTGGACCCGCATTCGCGCACGTTCGGCGGTAAAATCCGCCAGCTTTGGCGCGCCCTCCAGCTTGAATGGCATTTGTCCAAGCGCGATATCCTGACGCTGTACCTGAACCGCGCGCCGTTCGGCGGCACGCTACAGGGTATTGGCGCTGCAAGCTGGGCCTACTTCGGCAAGCCGCCCGCGCGCCTGAGTTACGCTGACGCGGCGCTGCTGGCCGTATTGCCGCAGGCGCCGAGCCGGTTACGCCCCGACCGCTGGCCTGCGAGAGCCGAAGCGGCACGAAATAAAGTGCTGGATCGGATGGCGGCTCAGGGCGTCTGGCCTGCCGAAACGGTACGCGAGTCGCGTGAAGAACCGGTCTGGCTGGCGCCGCGTCAAATGCCGCAACTGGCGCCGCTTTTTGCCCGAATGATGTTGAGTAAAAGCCAGAACGACAAAATTGTGACCACGCTGGACGCCGGATTGCAGCGGCAACTGGAAGATCTGGCGCGGGCATGGAAAGGGCGGCTGCCGGCACGCAGTTCGTTGGCGATGATCGTCGTCGATCATACCGATATGAGCGTGCGCGGCTGGGTAGGATCGGTAGACCTTAATGACGACAGCCGTTTTGGTCATGTCGACATGGTAACGGCGATCCGATCGCCGGGATCGGTACTCAAACCCTTTGTGTACGGTCTGGCGCTGGATGACGGCTTGATCCATCCCGCATCATTATTACAGGACGTTCCGCGCCGCACCGGAGATTACCGCCCGGGAAACTTCGACAGCGGATTTCACGGCCCGGTCAGCATGAGCGACGCGCTGGTACGCTCGCTGAATCTGCCTGCCGTTCAGGTGCTTGAAGCCTATGGGCCGAAACGATTTGCGGCAAAACTGCGTAACGTCGGCCTGCCGCTATATTTGCCTGCTGGCGCGGCGCCCAATCTTTCGCTGATTCTGGGCGGCGCGGGCGCGCGGCTTGACGAGATGGCGGCGGCATACAGCGCGTTCGCTCGTCATGGGAAAGCGGCGAAATTACGGTTACAGCCGGACGATCCGCTGTCGGAAAGACCATTAATGTCGCCGGGAGCGGCGTGGATCATTCGACGGATTATGGCGGATGAAGCGCAACCCTTGCCGGATAACGCGCTGCCGCGCATTGTGCCGTTGGCGTGGAAAACCGGCACCAGTTACGGCTATCGCGATGCGTGGGCTATTGGCGTTAACGCGCGCTATATCATCGGCATCTGGACAGGCAGACCCGACGGCACGCCTGTGGTGGGGCAATTTGGTTTTGCCAGCGCGGTGCCATTGCTTAACCAGGTCAATAATCTGTTACTGGCGCATACGGGACGCCTGCCGGAAGATCCGCGTCCGCAGACGGTAAGCCGCGGCGTCATTTGCTGGCCGGGCGGACAGACTCTGCCTGCCGGAGACAGCAACTGTCGCCGCCGACTGGCGACATGGCTGCTCGATGACAGCCAGCCGCCCACGCTGCTGTTACCTGAGCAGGAAGACATCAACGGTATTCGTTTCCCGGTCTGGCTGGATGATACGGGGCGGCGTGTCGCTGCCGACTGTCCGCAGGCGCGTGCGCATACGTTTATCGTCTGGCCGCGGCCGCTGGAGCCGTGGCTGCCGCCTGCGGAAAGACGTAGCGCCCGCTTGCCAGCGGCGTCCGACCACTGTCCGCCGCTGCAGGGCAATGATGCCGCGCCGTTAATGCTGTCAGGAGTGAGGGATGGCGCGGTGATCAGGCAATTGCCAGGCCAGGAAAACGTCACGCTGCCCGTCTCGACTACCGGCGGTAAAGGGCGTCGCTGGTGGTTTTTAAATGGCGAACCTGTTAATGGCGAAAATAATCGTCTTTCTTTATTACTCAATATCGCTGGACGTTATCAACTTGTCGTAATGGATGAGTCCGGTCAGGTTGCAGCGGTTAATTTTGAATTAATACGTTAACAACTCTTCAGAATAAATTATGAATTTCATTTAATTTAAAGTTAATGAGAATTATTAATTTTCCGGAATTACCCTTAATGAGGGAGCTTGATAAATATCAAGAGATCTAACACTTAAAAACGTGAGAATGGGTTTTTATTTGACGAGTCGGATCATGAAAAATATAAAAAGCCAGGGAAATGGCGAACAGCCCGCTATTTCTCGCCGCCATTTTATCCAGGCCAGCTCCGCGCTTATTGCGTTACCGTTTGTCTCCTCGCCAGCTACCGCTCAGGCGCGCGCTGTGACGGCAACTGAAAACAGGCCTGCGGAAAAAGTCGTCCAGACATGCAGTACTTTTGACTGCGGGGGCAAATGCGATATTCGGGCGCATGTCAGTGAAGGTATCGTGACGCGAATTTCAACGCGACCGGATAATGCGCTGGATGCGCAAATGCCGGTGATGCGTGCCTGTGTTCGTGGACGCGCATACCGTAAATTTGTTTATCATCCTGACAGACTTAAATATCCCATGAAGCGCGTAGGAAAACGCGGTGAAGGAAAATTCGAGCGAATTTCCTGGGATGAAGCGACAACCTTAATCGCCGATAATTTAAAATCGATTACTGAAAAATATGGCCCGGCTTCGCGCTATGTTCATGTTGGCACTGCCGTTTCCGGCGGCACCTTTTCCGGCGATAAAATGGCGCGTCGCCTGCTGAATCTGACCGGCGGCTATCTCGAAAGCTACCATTCTGTGAGTATGGGCAACACGGCGGCCGCAACGCCTTATACTTACGGCATTGCCGCCAGCGGCAGTTCGCTGGATACGCTTTTGGAGACCAAACTGGTGATTCTGTGGGGCCATAACCCGACGGAGACCATTTTTGGTCATACCAACTATTTCTTGCAGAAGATGAAGCAGAACGGTACGCGGTTTATCGTGGTCGATCCGCGCTATTCCGACACCGTTTCGTCGCTGGCGGATCAGTGGATCCCGCTGCTGCCCACCACCGACAATGCGCTGATGGACGCGATGATGTACGTCATCATCAGCGAGAATCTGCACGATCGCGCATTTATTGCGCGCTACGCTATCGGTTTTGACGAAGACTCAATGCCGGAAGGCGTACCGGCTAACGAATCGCTGGTGGCGTATCTGACCGGCGCCAAAGACGGTGTCGTTAAGTCCCCCGAGTGGGCGGAAAAGATCACCCATGTGCCGGCGCAAACCATTCGCCAGTTAGCGCGTGATTACGCGAATACCAAACCCGCCGCGTTGATTCAGGGGTGGGGACCACAGCGCCACAACTGCGGCGAGCGCACCGCGCGCGGCTCGACTCTACTGGCGACCATTACCGGTAATGTCGGCATCAAAGGCGGTTGGGCTGCGGGTTACGGCGGCTGCGCTAACCGTAAATTTGCCGCGGGTCCGGAGATGCCGGATAACCCGGTAAAAGCCAAAATTTCGGTGATGAACTGGGTACAGGCCGCAGACGACGCCAGCAAAGTGACGCCGGATATGGGGCTGAAAGATGCCGATAAGCTGGACAGTAACATCCGTATTCTGTTCTCGCTGGCCGGGAACTATCTGGCGAATCAGAACCCCGATCTGCACCAGGCGGTACGCGTACTGGAGGATGAATCAAAGATCCAGTTTATTGTCGCCAGCGATCTGTTTATGACGCCGAGCGCGAAATACGCTGATCTACTGCTGCCGGAAACCAGCTTTATGGAACGCTGGAACATCGGTGAAACCTGGGGCACGGCAAGCTACCTGATACTCTCTGAAAAACTGATCGAGCCTGAATTTGAGCGGCGCTCCGACTACGACTGGCTACGTGAGGTGGCGGCGAAATTAGGCATTGAGAATGAATTTAGCCAGGGGCGCGATGAGAAAGCGTGGATTGAACACATCTGGGAACAGACGCGCCTGGCGATGCCGGACGAAAATCTGCCGGATTTCGCCACGCTGCAAAAGACCCGTCAGCATCTGTTCAAAAGCGCGCCATTTATCGCCTTTGAAGACAATATTCGCGATCCGGAAAATCATCCGTTCCCGACGCCGTCAGGGAAAATAGAGATCTTCTCGAAGCGCCTGTACGACATGCAGCATCCGGAAATCCCGGCGTTATCGCACTACGTTCCTGCACATGAAGGCCCGGAGGATGCGCTGGCAAAAGATTTTCCGCTCCAGTTAATTACGTGGAAAGGAAAAAACCGCGCCAACTCAACGCAATACGCTAACCCGTGGCTGATTGAAGTGCAGCAGCAGACATTGTGGATCAACCCGCAGGATGCGCAAAAGCGCGGCATTACGCATGGCGACATGGTGCGCATTCATAACTCACGCGGGATTTGCGAAATCCCGGCGGAAGTGACGCCGCGCATTATTCCTGGCGTTGTCGCGATGCAGGCCGGCGCCTGGTGGCAGCCGGATGAGAACGGTATTGATAAAGGCGGCTGTGCGAACGTCCTCAGCTCGGCCCGTATTACCGCGCTGGCGAAGGGAAATTCACATCAAACCATGCTGGTGGAGGTGGCTAAAGCATGAGTCAGTTTACACATTACCCGCCGGTGAGCGATAAACAACTGGGGTTTTTCATCGACTCCTCACGCTGCTCCGGTTGTAAAGCCTGCCAGGTGGCCTGCAAAGACAAAAACAATCTGGAAGTAGGCCGTCGTTTCCGCCGCGTCTATGAAGTCAAGGGCGGAAGTTTCATCCCGACCGGGCAGGGCGGGGTCAGCAATAATGTATTTGTTTATACGCTTTCCATTTCCTGCAACCACTGTGCGGACCCTGTCTGCACCAAAAATTGCCCGACTACCGCTATGCATAAACGTCCGGGCGACGGCATCGTGCGCGTTGATACCGACAAATGCGTCGGCTGTGGCTATTGCGCCTGGTCCTGCCCTTACGGCGCGCCGCAGCTTAACGAGCAGACCGGCCAAATGTCCAAGTGCGACATGTGCGTTGATTTACTGGCGAAAGGTGAACCGCCCGTCTGTGTCGCGACCTGTCCGCTGGAGGCCATCAAGTTTGGCCCGATTGATGAACTGCGCGCGAAGTACGGTAGCGTATGCGACGTTTACGGGCTGCCAGATTCATCCATAACCAAACCTAATCTGGTTGTCAAAGCGCATCAGGGCGCAGAAAAAGAGGGTAAACGCCATGCATGAATTACCGCTGCTGATTTTTACGCTCTGTTTGCAAGGGTCTGTGGGTGTGACAGTGTGGCTGGCGTTGGGCCGCCAGTACGCCGAAGAGGGACGCGTGCCTGCACGCGGCGCGCTTCCCGCGATGGCGGGGGCGTTTGTACTGGCCTGCGTGGGGCTGCTTGCTTCAGCGCTGCACATGGGCTATCCCCTGAATGCGCTAAATGCGTTACGTCATGTCGCCAGTTCGTGGCTGAGTCGCGAAATCGTCTTTGCCAGCCTTTATCTGGCGGCGCTGGGACTGGGGGTTGTGCTGCTGTTTTTCCGAAAGCCAGGCTGGCAGCCGCTGCTGGCGCTGGCGGCAGCGTTCGGGCTGGTGGATGTATTCTGCATGGCGCAGGTTTATATCCATGCCTCGGTGGCGACCTGGCAGCATAGCAACACGCTGGCGCTGTTTTTTGGCACGTCAGGCATTATCGGTTCGGTAGTCATTGCGCTGGCTTATCTGCGCAACGCTGGCGCCGCAATGCGCTGCGCTGTGGTGGTGGTCGCACTGATGGTGCTGATTCGCCTGATCATGCAGCCGCTATGGCTGGCGGATATTAATGCGGTGGATACGACGGTCGTCACTTTCCCGCATCATCCGCTACAGGCGCTGGCGCAGTTGCGTGACGTCTATCTTCTCGGCTGGTGTGTCTCAGCGGCGGGAATGCTCTGCTTTGCCGCAGGCGGTCTGCGAAACGCCAGAGGGACGCTGGTGGCGGGCAGCGTATTGCTGCTTATCGGCGAGATTATGCTGCGCTACGTCTTCTTTAGTATTGGCTGATGGTTAACCTGACGATCGATCCGGCGGTAGACGTGACGCAGGCCTGCGTCCGTCGTCGCTTTCGTTTTTCTTCCTGCCGCGCTTGCGCCGATGTTTGTCCGGCGCAGGCGTTTTCGCTGGCGCAGGGGCAGGTCAGCATAGATACGACGCGCTGCATAGCCTGTGGCGACTGTCTGTTTGTCTGTCCTGTTGACGCCATTACCGGTATCAAACCGGTTAAACGCTTTGTGCAGGGGGATACGTTGGTGGGGCCGTTTTCGCTACAGGCACCAACGGTCGATGAACTGCTTCTCTGGCACAGCCAGTACGGTATTCGCTTTATTGATATTGCGGTGGAGCGATCGGCGCAGTGGCTGATGGCGCTGGCGGGGCTAAATTTAGCGCTGCGCCGCTATGGCGAGCCGGGCTGGTCTTTCAAACACGTTGTCGGCGCGGAGATTAACGCCTCGCGGCGCACTCTGTTTCATGTCCCGCGCGACGCCATTACCCCGTGCGCCGTCGAGCCGGGGAAACGGCGTCTCAGACAGGCGTTTTCCGCGTTCAGCGAATGCGTACCCGAAATCAGTCCGCAAGAGTGCAGGATGTGCGGTGCCTGCTGGCGAAGCTGCCCGGAGAACGTTATCCAGTTTGACGACAATACCTTGACGATAGCAGCGGCGCGTTGTACGGGATGCGGCGGCTGTGCGGCGGTATGTCCGCATCAGGCGCTGCGGCTGCGGTTTGACGTGGAACCCGCCTCAACGCGGCATAGTGCGGCGTATACGCTCACCTGCGAAAGCTGCAAACGTACTTTCCATGCTCTCACGCCTGAACACACGCACTGCGTGCTGTGCCAGTCTCCTGAGTTTGCTGTGCGCCTTTAACTTTTGTTGCTAATGCTCATTTTATTTTAAAAAAATGTTACCTGCATCCATAGGCAATTGATGGGATGCTCTTTATAATCCGCGCCTGACATAACAACAGAACATATTTTAGAGGTAAACATGGCTATTGAACGGACTTTTTCCATCATTAAACCCAACGCGGTGGCAAAAAACGTTATTGGCAGCATCTTTGCGCGCTTTGAAGCTGCAGGGTTCAAAATTGTTGGCACTAAAATGCTGCACCTGACTGTTGAGCAGGCGCGCGGCTTCTATGCTGAGCACGACGGCAAGCCGTTCTTTGACGGTCTGGTGGAGTTCATGACCTCTGGCCCTATCGTGGTATCCGTGCTGGAAAGTGAAAATGCGGTACAGCGTCACCGCGATCTGCTTGGCGCCACCAATCCGGCGAACGCGTTGGCGGGTACGCTGCGCGCCGACTACGCTGATAGCTTAACTGAAAACGGCACCCATGGTTCGGATTCGCTGGAATCCGCGCAGCGCGAAATCGCCTTTTTCTTCGGTGAAGGCGAAGTGTGCCCGCGCACCCGTTAATCTCCTTCGTCTTTCACGCTGTAAATGCGTTGGCGATAAATTATCGGTTCAAATATTATTTTCGCTAATGCCGCGTGCAGACGTGGCATCCTTACGCCAGAATTTGTACAATGCAGCGCCCCCGGACGAGCAGTAAGCTTACCGGGGCGTTTCTTTTTTCAACCCTCCAGGGGCCATAACGTGTAATAACGAGGCCGGAATAGCATATGTCTGAACAAATTGTCACACCTGAAAGCAGTACCCCGGTAGTTCTTAACAACGAAACAAAAATCAACCTGCTGGATCTAAACCGTCAGCAGATGCGCGAGTTTTTTAAAAACTTAGGTGAAAAGCCTTTCCGCGCCGATCAGGTGATGAAATGGATGTATCACTATTGCTGCGATAATTTTGATGAGATGACTGACATCAACAAAGTGTTGCGCGGCAAATTAAAAGAGGTCGCGGAAATCCGCGCGCCGGAGGTCGTTGAAGAGCAGCGTTCCTCAGACGGCACCATCAAGTGGGCGATTGCTGTCGGCGATCAGCGCGTTGAAACGGTCTACATCCCGGAGGACGACCGCGCTACGCTGTGTGTCTCTTCACAGGTAGGGTGCGCGCTGGAGTGCAAGTTTTGTTCAACTGCGCAGCAGGGCTTTAACCGCAACCTGCGCGTATCGGAAATTATCGGTCAGGTCTGGCGTGCGGCGAAAATCGTCGGCGCGGCCAAAGTCACCGGCCAGCGTCCGATCACCAACGTGGTCATGATGGGGATGGGCGAGCCATTGCTTAACCTGACCAATGTCGTACCGGCGATGGAAATTATGCTCGATGACTTTGGTTTCGGCCTGTCCAAACGTCGTGTCACGCTCTCAACGTCCGGCGTGGTGCCTGCGCTGGATAAGCTGGGCGATATGATAGATGTCGCGCTGGCTATCTCCTTACATGCGCCGAATGACACTATTCGCGACGAAATCGTCCCGATCAACAAAAAATACAATATCGAAACGTTCCTGGGTGCGGTTCGCCGCTATCTGGAGAAATCCAACGCCAATCAGGGGCGCGTGACGATTGAATACGTGATGCTTGACCACGTCAACGACGGCACTGAACACGCGCATCAACTGGCGGAGCTACTAAAAGAGACGCCTTGTAAGATTAATCTGATTCCGTGGAACCCGTTCCCTGGCGCGCCGTATGGCCGCAGCTCTAACAGCCGTATCGATCGCTTTTCTAAAGTTTTGATGAGTTATGGTTTCACGACCATCGTACGCAAGACGCGTGGCGATGACATTGATGCGGCATGCGGACAGTTGGCAGGCGATGTGATTGACCGTACTAAACGTACCCTGCGTAAGCGTATGCAGGGAGAGGTGATTGACATCAAGGCTATTTGATAGCAGTTGCGCCACGGTGCATTCATTATACCGTGGCGCAATGTCAGTTGAATAATGTCTGGCGTTGTACTTGTCTGGTCAATAATAACGGTGCGTTTTTGTCGACTTTAAGGCAGTATGTAACGGTGCAACAAGAGTTTAGCCTTGTGTCTTACGCGGTTTTGTCATCTGCGGCCTGACAGGCTTATACTGTCTGACTAAGGTTAACTAACCTGATGTTTCGCGGTGTGGGCGGGCATTACGGCTCGTCGGCGCCTGAATCCTAATTTACACGTACCTGTAGCTGTAGCGAATGAATACTGAAGCCACGCACGACCAAAATGAAGCACAAACCACCGGCGTTCGTCTGCGCAATGCCCGTGAACAACTCGGACTCAGCCAGCAGGCTGTCGCTGAGCGACTTTGCCTGAAGGTTTCTACGGTACGCGATATTGAAGAAGATAAGGCGCCGTCCGATCTTGCTTCAACCTTCCTGCGCGGATATATCCGCTCATATGCGCGTCTGGTGCATGTTCCAGAAGAGGAACTGCTGCCGGGGCTGGAAAAACAGGCCCCGCTGCGCGCCGCCAAAGTCGCTCCGATGCAGAGTTTCTCATTAGGAAAGCGTCGCAAAAAACGCGACGGCTGGTTAATGTCTTTTACCTGGCTGGTACTGTTTGTGGTCGTAGGGCTGACCGGCGCCTGGTGGTGGCAGAACCATAAGGCGCAGCAGGAAGAGATCACGACAATGGCCGATCAAAGCACGGCTGAACTGAACGCAGATAAAGACAGCGGCCAAAATGTACCGCTGGACACCCGTGACGCGACAAGCCAGGATACGACGCCAGCGC
This sequence comes from Salmonella sp. 32031103-2018-00083-FB-01-SM-01, assembly GCF_017571995.1. Classification (NCBI taxonomy): domain Bacteria; kingdom Pseudomonadati; phylum Pseudomonadota; class Gammaproteobacteria; order Enterobacterales; family Enterobacteriaceae; genus Salmonella; species Salmonella sp. 32031103-2018-00083-FB-01-SM-01. The sequence goes on along the minus strand of NZ_JAGEQL010000006.1, from coordinate 291,684 downwards.
AAACGGCTCCGGCTCCTGCGACGCCGGTTGATTCGACAGCGGCGACGCAAACGCCAGCGCCAACGGCAACGGCAACGCAAAATACGGTAGTCGCGCCTTCGCAGGCGAATGTCGATACGGCTGCGACATCTGCCGCGCCAGCGGCAACGGAAACGCCGTCCGCGCTGCCGACCAGTCAGGCTGGCGTAGCGGCGCCTGCTGCCGATCCGAACGCGCTGGTGATGAATTTTACCGCTGACTGCTGGCTCGAAGTCACTGACGCCACGGGTAAGAAGCTGTTTAGCGGTATGCAGCGTAAAGATGGTAATTTAAACCTAACAGGTCAGGCGCCTTATAAACTTAAAATTGGCGCACCGGCCGCGGTGCAGATCCAGTATCAAGGAAAACCTGTCGATCTGAGCCGCTTTATCAGAACTAATCAGGTTGCGCGTCTGACCCTTAATGCCGAACCGACACCGGCGCAGTAACAGACGGGTAACGCGGGAGATTTTTCATGCATAACCAGGCTCCGATTCAACGTAGAAAATCGACACGTATTTACGTTGGTAATGTGCCGATTGGCGATGGCGCCCCCATCACCGTCCAGTCGATGACTAACACGCGTACCACTGACGTGGAAGCGACGGTTAATCAGATCAAAGCGCTGGAACGCGTTGGCGCAGATATTGTTCGTGTTTCTGTACCGACCATGGACGCCGCCGAAGCGTTCAAGCTTATCAAACAGCAGGTTAACGTCCCGCTGGTTGCCGATATTCACTTCGACTACCGCATTGCGCTGAAAGTAGCGGAATACGGCGTTGACTGCTTGCGTATCAACCCCGGCAATATCGGTAACGAAGAGCGCATTCGTATGGTGGTGGACTGCGCGCGCGACAAAAACATCCCTATTCGTATCGGCGTAAATGCCGGATCGCTGGAAAAAGATCTGCAGGAAAAATACGGTGAGCCGACGCCGCAGGCGCTGCTGGAATCAGCCATGCGCCATGTCGATCATCTCGATCGTCTCAACTTTGATCAGTTCAAAGTGAGCGTAAAAGCGTCCGATGTATTCCTTGCCGTTGAGTCTTATCGTTTGTTGGCTAAACAGATCGATCAGCCGCTGCATCTGGGGATCACCGAAGCGGGCGGCGCGCGTAGCGGGGCAGTCAAGTCGGCGATCGGTTTAGGTCTGCTGTTATCGGAAGGCATCGGCGACACGCTGCGCGTATCGTTGGCGGCCGACCCGGTGGAAGAGATCAAAGTCGGTTTCGATATTTTGAAGTCGCTGCGCATTCGCGCGCGCGGCATCAATTTCATCGCCTGCCCGACCTGTTCTCGCCAGGAGTTCGACGTTATCGGCACGGTGAACGCGCTGGAGCAGCGTCTGGAAGATATCATCACCCCGATGGACGTCTCGATCATCGGTTGCGTAGTGAACGGGCCTGGCGAAGCGCTGGTATCGACGCTGGGCGTGACGGGCGGCAATAAAAAAAGCGGCCTGTATGAAGACGGCGTGCGTAAAGACAGACTCGACAACGACGATATGATCGCGCAGCTTGAATCCCGTATTCGCGCGAAAGCAAGTCAACTTGATGAAGCGCGTCGGATTGACGTGCTGCAGGTTGAAAAATAAGAACGTGATGGGAAGCGGCGCGCTTCCCGTGTATGATTGAACCCGCATGGCTCCCGGTTCGTTCGGGGAAGCGCTGAGGGTTCATTTTTATATTCAGAAAGAGAATAAACGTGGCAAAAAACATTCAAGCCATTCGCGGCATGAACGATTATCTGCCTGGCGAAACCGCCATCTGGCAGCGCATTGAAGGCACACTCAAAAACGTGCTCGGCAGCTACGGTTACAGTGAAATCCGCTTGCCGATTGTAGAGCAGACCCCGTTATTCAAACGCGCGATCGGTGAAGTTACTGACGTGGTTGAAAAAGAGATGTACACCTTTGAGGATCGCAACGGCGATAGCCTGACATTGCGCCCTGAAGGTACGGCGGGCTGTGTACGCGCCGGCATCGAACATGGTCTCCTGTACAATCAGGAACAGCGTTTGTGGTATATCGGCCCGATGTTCCGTCATGAGCGTCCGCAAAAAGGTCGCTACCGTCAGTTCCATCAGCTAGGCGCCGAAGTCTTCGGCTTACAAGGCCCGGATATTGACGCGGAGCTGATTATGCTGACCGCCCGCTGGTGGCGCGCGCTGGGCATCGCTGAACACGTTAGCCTGGAGCTGAACTCTATTGGTTCGTTAGAGGCGCGTGCGAACTATCGCGATGCGCTGGTCGCGTTCCTCGAACAGCATCAAGAGACGCTGGACGAAGACTGCAAACGCCGCATGTATACCAATCCGCTGCGCGTGCTGGATTCAAAAAATCCGGACGTGCAGGCGCTGCTCAACGACGCGCCCGCTCTCGGCGACTATCTCGATGACGATTCACGCGAGCACTTTGCCGGCCTGTGTAAATTGCTGGACGCGGCGGGGATTGCCTACACCGTCAACCAGCGTCTGGTACGCGGTCTGGATTACTACAACCGCACCGTATTTGAATGGGTAACAAACAGTCTGGGGTCACAAGGCACCGTCTGTGCGGGTGGTCGTTATGACGGTCTGGTGGAACAACTGGGCGGTCGCGCTACCCCGGCAGTGGGCTTTGCGATGGGCCTGGAACGACTTGTTTTGTTAGTTCAGGCAGTTAATCCGGAATTTATTGCCTCTCCTGTTGTCGATATATACCTGGTGGCTGCCGGCGCACAAACGCAGTCTGCGGCAATGACGCTGGCGGAGCGGCTGCGCGATGAAATGCCAGGCGTGAAGCTAATGACAAACCACGGCGGCGGCAACTTTAAGAAACAGTTTGCCCGCGCCGATAAGTGGGGCGCCCGTATTGCACTGGTTCTTGGCGAATCTGAAGTCGCCGATGGGACTGTTGTAGTGAAGGATTTGCGCTCCGGTGAGCAAACGGCAGTGGCGCAGGACAGCGTCGCCGCGCATTTGCGCACTTTATTGGGCTAAGGAGAAGGACAGCGTGGAAATTTACGAGAACGAACACGACCAGGTGGATGCGATTAAACGCTTCTTTGCCGAAAACGGCAAAGCGCTGGCTGTCGGAGTGATTTTAGGGGTTGGCGCGCTGGTTGGCTGGCGTTACTGGAGCAGCCATCAGACGGAGTCCGCGCGTGCTGCTTCTCTGGCGTATCAAAATGCGGTGACGGCGGTAAGCGCCGATAAGCCGGATAGCATTCCGGCCGCTGAAAAATTCGCGGCTGAGAATAAAAATACCTATGGTGCGCTGGCGTCTATGGAACTGGCGCAGCAGTTTGTGGATAAGAATGAACTTAAAAAAGCCGAAGCCCAGTTGCAGCAGGGGTTGGCGGCCACCAGCGATGAAAATCTCAAAGCGGTGATTAATCTGCGTCTCGCTCGCGTTCAGTTACAGCTTAAGCAAGCTGATGCCGCGCTGAAAACTCTGGATGCCGTTAAAGGCGAAGGATGGACGGCCATTGTCGCGGATTTGCGCGGCGAAGCGTTGCTGAGTAAGGGTGATAAAAAAGGCGCGCGCAGCGCATGGGAAGCGGGCGTCAATAGCGATGCTTCTCCGGCGTTGAGCGAAATGATGCAGATGAAAATCAATAATTTGTCCATCTGAGAGGGACCCGATGCAATTGCGTAAATTACTTCTGCCAGGGTTGCTTTCCGTTACCCTGCTCAGCGGCTGTTCACTGTTTAGCGGCGAAGAAGATGTCGTCAAGATGTCTCCATTACCGCAAGTTGAAAACCAGTTTACCCCGACCACTGTCTGGAGCACCTCTGTCGGTAACGGAATTGGCGAATTTTATTCTAACCTTCATCCGGTAATGGCAGATAACGTGGTCTATGCAGCCGATCGCGCGGGCGTGGTAAAAGCGCTCAATGCGGATGATGGCAAAGAGATCTGGTCTGTGAATCTGGGCGAGAAAGACGGCTGGTTCTCTCGTTCGTCCGCGCTGTTGTCCGGCGGCGTCACGGTCGCGGGCGGTCACGTCTATATCGGCAGTGAAAAGGCCGAGGTTTATGCGCTGAATACCAGCGACGGTACCACAGCATGGCAGACGAAGGTCGCAGGCGAAGCGTTGTCTCGCCCGGTTGTCAGTGATGGAATCGTCCTTATCCATACCAGCAACGGTCAGTTGCAGGCGCTAAATCAGGCGGATGGCGCCATTAAATGGACGGTGAACCTGGATATGCCTTCGCTATCACTGCGCGGCGAATCTGCGCCGGCAACCGCGTTCGGCGCGGCTATCGTTGGTGGTGATAATGGCCGCGTCAGCGCCGTGTTGATGCAACAAGGGCAGATGATTTGGCAACAGCGTATCTCCCAGGCCACTGGCCCAACGGAAATTGACCGTCTGAGCGACGTTGATACCACGCCGGTTGTGGTAAACGGCGTCGTTTACGCGTTGGCGTATAATGGTAACTTAACGGCGCTGGATCTGCGCAGTGGTCAGATTATGTGGAAACGCGAGCTGGGTTCGGTCAATGACTTTATCGTCGACGGCGACCGTATCTACCTGGTCGATCAGAACGATCGCGTGCTGGCGCTGACCACTGACGGCGGCGTAACGCTGTGGACGCAAAGCGATCTGCTGCACCGTTTGCTGACCTCCCCGGTACTGTATAATGGTGATTTAGTCGTCGGCGATAGCGAAGGTTATCTGCACTGGATTGATGTTGATGACGGGCGTTTTGTGGCCCAACAAAAAGTAGACAGTTCCGGTTTTCTGACCGAACCGACGGTGGCGGATGGTAAACTGCTCATCCAGGCCAAAGACGGTACGGTCTACGCGATTACGCGTTAATCGTCACGGTTGTGCGTTTTAAAAAACGGCTCCTGGTGTAGGGGCCGTTTTCCTGTTTTTAACAATGGCGCAAAATGCGCGCGTTGTCTGATGATTTTTTTAATGAGGCTTTAAACATGGTACCTGTGGTCGCGCTTGTCGGGCGCCCTAACGTCGGAAAATCCACGCTATTTAACCGTCTGACCCGCACCCGAGATGCGCTGGTTGCGGATTTCCCGGGTCTGACTCGTGACCGTAAGTACGGTCGTGCGGAGGTTGAAGGCCGCGAGTTTATCTGTATCGACACCGGCGGTATTGACGGCACCGAAGATGGCGTCGAAACGCGGATGGCGGAACAGTCGCTGCTGGCGATTGAAGAAGCGGATGTGGTGTTATTCATGGTAGATGCGCGCGCTGGCCTGATGCCGGCGGATGAAGCGATTGCCAAACATCTGCGTTCCCGTGAAAAACCGACCTTCCTGGTGGCGAATAAAACGGATGGTCTCGATCCCGATCAGGCGGTTGTCGATTTTTACTCGCTGGGATTAGGCGAAATTTACCCTATCGCCGCCTCACATGGTCGCGGCGTATTGAGCCTGCTGGAACATGTGCTTCTGCCGTGGATGGATGATGTCGCGCCGCAGGAAGAGGTGGATGAAGACGCGGAATACTGGGCGCAGTTCGAGGCGGAACAAAATGGCGAAGAAGCGCCGGAAGATGATTTTGACCCGCAAAGCCTGCCGATAAAGCTGGCGATTGTTGGTCGCCCGAACGTAGGTAAGTCCACACTCACTAACCGTATTCTCGGCGAAGAGCGCGTGGTGGTATACGACATGCCGGGCACCACTCGCGACAGCATTTATATCCCGATGGAACGCGACGAACGGGAATATGTGCTGATTGACACGGCGGGGGTGCGTAAGCGCGGAAAAATCACCGATGCGGTAGAAAAGTTCTCGGTGATTAAAACGTTGCAGGCGATTGAAGACGCTAACGTCGTACTATTGGTTATCGATGCGCGCGAGGGGATCTCCGACCAGGATTTGTCTCTGCTGGGCTTTATCCTCAATAGTGGGCGCTCACTCGTTATCGTAGTCAACAAATGGGATGGCCTGAGCCAGGAAGTCAAAGAGCAGGTGAAAGAGACGCTGGATTTCCGTCTGGGCTTTATTGATTTTGCCCGTGTTCATTTTATCTCTGCGCTACACGGCAGCGGCGTCGGCAACCTGTTTGAGTCCGTACGCGAGGCTTACGACAGTTCCACTCGCCGGGTGAGCACTGCGATGCTGACCCGTATCATGACGATGGCGGTTGAAGATCATCAGCCGCCGCTGGTGCGCGGTCGCCGTGTGAAACTGAAATATGCCCACGCTGGCGGCTATAACCCGCCGATTGTGGTTATTCACGGCAACCAGGTAAAAGATCTGCCAGACTCCTATAAGCGCTATCTGATGAACTACTTCCGCAAGTCGTTGGAAGTGATGGGGACGCCGATTCGCATTCAGTTTAAAGAAGGGGAGAACCCGTATGCGAACAAGCGTAACACACTGACGCCAACGCAAATGCGCAAACGTAAGCGTCTGATGAAACATATCAAGAAAAGCAAGTAATGCTTTTTCAGTAATATTCCAGGCCTGACAAGCGCTGCGCTATCAGGCCTTTCAAGTAAAAGTGAGTCACGCGCCTGAGGAGAATGTTATGGAAATAACCTGCCCCGTTTGCCATCACGCGCTGGAGCGCAATGGCGATACAGCGCATTGCGAGACATGCGCTAATGATTTCTCGTTACAGGCAATTTGTCCTGACTGCCGCCAGCCATTACAGGTTTTGAAAGCCTGCGGCGCAGTGGACTATTTTTGCCAGAACGGTCATGGTTTAATTTCAAAAAAACGGGTTAACTTCGTCATTTCCGATCAATAAAATCGCTGTCGACGTTGCGCCGCAGAGCAGAGGCGCCGACGTCTTATCCGGCTAAGGACAAAAGCGTTATTCGATACTCCCGTAATATCAGCATCGTATCCTGCCCGGTAGCTATTTTATTCTTTTTATTTATTCAACTATTTATAGGGAATATTATTTCCGAAAATTAATATTAGAAATAAATAATAGCTTTCTTTTTTATTTATTATATCAATATTATAAATCTGTTTCATATTAAACTTTTCTTTTTAGGAATATATTTAGGTCTGTTAGTTATGATTCCATCTGAATCATCCATATAATATCTTTTCATAGCGGCGTGTTTATTTAACGACAGGGATATCATATGGTGCGAAGGATTCGCATTCTGGTTTTGCTATTAGTGTCTGGAGTATCAGTTGCGGTTTCCGGCGCAGATAACTCTGTATCTGCAAATGATGAAAGCCACTCCTCCCTGCCTGATTTAGCCAGCGAATCCGCGAAAAAAGAAGAACAGGAAAATAAAGGAAAGACCTTTAAAGAACAGGGCGCTAACTACTTTATTAATTCCGCCACCCAGGGCTTTGATAATCTCACTCCGGAAGCGCTGGAATCCCAGGCGCGCGGTTATATTCAAGGGCAAGTCACGTCTTCTGCGCAATCCTATCTCGAAGGTATGCTTTCGCCTTATGGTAAAGTGCGCACCAGTTTATCTATTGGCGAAGGCGGCGATCTGGACGGCAGTTCGCTGGATTATTTTATTCCCTGGTATGATAACCAGAGCACGCTTTTCTTTAGCCAGATTTCGGCTCAGCGTAAGGAAGACCGCACCATTGGTAACGTTGGGCTTGGCGTTCGCCAGAACGTCGGCAACTGGCTGCTTGGCGGCAACGCATTCTATGACTACGATTTTACGCGCGGTCACCGTCGATTAGGCCTGGGAACCGAAGCCTGGACGGATTACCTGAAATTCTCCGGCAACTATTACCATCCTCTTTCTGACTGGAAAGATTCCAAAGATTTCGACTTTTATGAAGAACGACCCGCGCGCGGCTGGGATATCCGCATGGAAAGCTGGCTGCCGTTTTATCCGCAGCTTGGCGCTAAATTAGTTTATGAACAGTACTACGGCGATGAAGTGGCGCTGTTTGGCACCGATAACCTGCAAAAAGATCCTCATGCCGTTACCGTCGGACTAAATTACACGCCGGTACCGCTGGTCACGGTTGGTACGGATTACAAAGCCGGTACTGGCGATAGTAACGATTTTAGCGTTAACGCGACTGTGAACTACCAGATAGGCACGCCGCTGGCGGCGCAGCTCGATCCAGAAAACGTTAAAATTCAGCACTCCTTAATGGGCAGCCGCACCGATTTTGTCGATCGTAACAATTTCATCGTTCTCGAATATCGCGAGAAAGATCCGCTGGACGTTACGTTGTGGCTGAAGGCCGACGCCACCAACGAACACCCGGAATGCGTGATTGAAGATACGCCTGAGGCCGCGGTGGGTCTGGAAAAATGCAAATGGACTGTCAACGCGCTGATTAACCACCATTACAAAATTATTTCTGCTTCCTGGCAGGCGAAAAACAACGCCGCCCGTACGCTGGTGATGCCGGTAGTAAAAGCTAATGCGTTAACCGAAGGTAACAACAACCGCTGGAATCTGGTGCTTCCTGCCTGGGTTAACGCCGATACCGAAGAGCAGCGCACCGCCCTGAACACCTGGAAAGTACGCATGACGCTGGAAGACGAAAAGGGCAATAAGCAGAACTCCGGCGTGGTTGAAATCACCGTCCAGCAGGATCGCAAAATTGAACTGATCGTCGACAACATTGCCGATACCGATCGCAGCGATCACAGCCATGAAGCCAGCGCGCTGGCCGATGGCGAAGACGGCGTGGTGATGGATCTCCTGATCACCGATTCCTTTGGCGACGCCACGGATCGCAATGGTAACGAACTGGTGGACGATGCCATGACGCCCGTGTTGTACGACAGCAATGATAAAAAAGTCACCCTGGCCCAGACGCCCTGCACTACGGAAACCCCCTGCGTGTTTATTGCCAGCCGTGACAAAGAAGCGGGGACGGTGACGCTTTCCAGCACCCTGCCGGGCACTTTCCGCTGGAAGGCGAAAGCAGACGCCTATGGCGACAGTAACTACGTTGATGTCACTTTTATCGGCGACAACCTGAGCGCGCTGAATGCGGTGATTTATCAGGTCAAAGCCGCCAACCCTGTCAACCTTATCGGCAAAGAAGATAAGCACCCTACGGTCAATAATACCTACCGTTTCCTGCTGTGGCGCGACAAGAATAAAGACAATGTTTTTCAGATGTCCGAGCAGCTCACGGAAGAAGAGATGGCGCTGTACGACTACCAGTGGGAGTTTACCGGGCAGAGTACAAACGGACATACCGGCGCGCTGGCCAACACCATGAATGAAGATCTTGTCCTGCCAGTAACCAATAAAGAGGCGGCGCAGAAGTTTGCCGCCAATGAGGAAGATGGCGTTCAGGGTTACGGTATACGCGTTACGTATAGCCAGAAATAGCGTCAGCGTTGTGGCTGACCAGCCAGCCGCTGAATTTTGAGAAAAAGGAGAGTCTGAATGCAAGCAACAGTAAAACGGCGGCTGACGAAGGTCGCTTTAGCATTAGTAGTTGCCGGGTATTGCGCCGCGCCAGCGGTGGCGGCAAACGGTAATCTGAAATCGGGGCAGTGGCAGATTGTCTCTGAACAGACGGGCACCATTCAGGGTTCGGTGCCGTGGATTACCCGTGCAGCGGATAAAACCGCGGATACCGACAAAGATCACGTGACGGTAACTATCGATCGCGGTGAACGTAAAATTGTGACCGAAGGCGATAAGCAGTTCCACGTTGGCGATAAGGTCACGGTGAACTGGGCGATTGGCGATACGGAAGGCGACCTGGATACCGACAACGCCGCCACGAAATTGACGGTACAGTGGATGAGATACAGCGACCAGAATGGTAGCAATCCCGAAGAGATTGGCACCAAAGGTAGCGATACCTATGAAATTCAGGCGGGTGACGCCGACCACTATATCGGTATCAAAATCACGCCAACCACCACCACCGGTGATCCTGCCGTGGCAGCTGAACTGCTGTTGAAAGACCTGTCGACCGATGCGGGCGGTGGTGCGGATGGTGACGATATTCCGGAAGGTCCGGTGGTGGATGAAAACGTCCATGTGGTTATCTACGAGTCTGGCTCAACCACCAACCTGCTGGGTACCTCTACTCCGCTCAAAACCAACACAACTTATAAAGTTCTGTTGTGGAAAGATAAAGAGGGTGGTACGGCAGGTAAATACGATACCGGTGAAGAGGTTACCAGCCAGTACGACTACCGTTGGAAATTCGTTGGCACCAGCGCAATTGCAGGTACTGGTACCGGCGGTATCGTTAACGAAAGCTGGAACGATAAAGACCTTGTCATCCCTGCCACCAACGCTGAAGCGAAAACGGCGTTCGAGGGAGCAGACGGCGGCGTTACCGTGGGTAGCGACGGTGTCCAGGGCTTTGGTTTGTCCATCGACTACAGACGCAAATAAGTTGTCCTCAACATACCACTCCCCGCGGGGAGTGGTATTTTCCGCGCACTTTGCTTAGCTGCACGCTAAGCAAAGTGGGTTGAATCACGACAGAGAATGAAAACGGGTGGCTATCGCTCATGAACAGGAATCGGCAAGTGAATAAAGTGGTACATTTCTTACTGACATTACTGATCATGTTTGCAGTGTCGATCGCGCCTGCGCAGGCGCTATTGAAGGGCGGGACCTGGCAAGAGCTGAACTCGACGACCGGCGCGGTTAACGGCACCGCGCCGCTGGCCGACGGTGCCACTATTCCCCTGTATCAGGGAAGTATGCTGCTTGACCCTACCAAGACCTATGATATTGAGTTTACCGCCATGCCGCGCGATTTTAGCGCTGATGCCTCCTCAACCTCGATGCGTGCGGTCAACTCCACCGATACGGAAGGCGATCTCTTTACCGATCCGCCCTCCATCGCCTGGGAAAATCAAGAACCGCCGACCATGAGTCTGGTATGGGCCGATGCCGCCACGCCGGATACGCCGCTCTCGCCGCAGCCGATTCTTAACCAGACCTTTTGCGCCCAAAACCTCGCCGGGCGGCAACTGGTGGCCTGGGCGCAGGTGGAAGATGAAACGAACGTTCCCGCGCTGTGGCTCTATACCCGTACCGGGGTGCCGAACAATGCGGTCATTCCGCTACTTAGCCCGAAAGTGACGCTGAATATCAAACCGGCGGTGAGCGATCCTGTTTCTGTGAGCGGCGATCATATTGACGCCAACTTTGCAGCCTCGAAAGTCAAAGCGGGGGAGAGCATTACCCTCACTGTCTCCACCAAAGCCTGTAATGGCGACGTGGCGCCGAATGCTGCCTTCGTGATCCGTCGCGAGGATGCAATAAATCGCCAGGGCGTGGTCAATAACGCTAACCCGGTGCGCGTTGGCGATACCGAGTTAACGACTACGCAAACAGAATATCACGGTGTAACGGACGGGCAGGGCAACGCCACGGTGGTGGTGACGCAAGAGCAAGGTCCGGGGGTAAAAACACGACTCATCGTCTCTTCGCAAAGCTATCCCACGCTGACCGACAATGTCGACGTCATTTTCACTACCATCACCAGTCCTGACAGTGATAAGGCCAACATGTACGGTCATATGCTTGAGAACGCCACGGCGACGCTGAACGGTACGACCTACACTTTCACCCGCCCGAAACTGGCGGCGGAAACCAGCGGAAATGGCGGCACCGTTGTGGACACCAACGAAACCTGGGCGCAGTTTACCTGGAGTGGCGCGGATAACCATTGCGACATTCTGCCGGATGCCGAACAACTGGTGGCGCTAAGGCATGAGCATAGTGCGTTGGCAACGTACACCGGCTGGCCGGTGACGGGCGATGCGGAATACTGGTCGTCAACCAAAGATCAGATAAACGACTACCACGCTGCCGTGCATATGAACAGCGCGTCGGTCGTCAGGGCCGCCAACAGCGACACGCTACTGGTCAGTTGTGTGGATAAGGCCCAGCCTGCGGCGCATCCGCAGATAACGCTCTCTCCAGAGGGGCCGTATAAAGCACAGGTGGGGGAATCGATTGATTTAGTGATGACCGTTGTGGATCGCGACACGCAAAAGCCGCTGCCTTATCGCTATATGGAGCTGTTCATTGACCCTGCGAAAAACCGCAAAGGAGAGCATCAGGACGCGTGGGATAACCAACGGGTTACAATCAACACCGAAGATATGCGCGCCTCGTCGCCGGAACACTATACCGGTGTGACCGACGCCAACGGCCAGGTACACCTGACGTTAAAACACGACAGCGGCCTGGGCGTAGAAACGCCCATCCGCATCGTGATGCCGGATGATGAAGGCGGCAGCATCGAGTTGCCCTTTAGCGTAATTTTCACCGTGATAACCAGCCCGGATGTGGACGGCGCCAACATGTGGGGCCATATGCAGGGCGTGGTGGACGCGGGCAACCTGTATAGACGCCCGCTGCTGGCGGTGGAAACCAGCCACAAAGACGGTCAGTTCAGCGAAAACAACGAAGAGTGGGCGACGTTTAATTCAGTGGAAAAAGCCACCGCGCAGTGCGGCATCGGCCAGGTGCCGGATCAGTCATCGCTGACGCATTTATACAGCGAACATGCTGGCGGCAAGATGGAAAGCGAACACGGCTGGCCAACCGAAGACTATTACATCGCCGCGGACAGCGACGCTTCGGGAACGGCGCACGTCAACCTTGAAAACGGCGATAGCGGTAAATTTACCAATCAACCGAATTACCTGACCTGCTCGGCCAACGAAATGGTGGCGGTGCTGGACGTCTACTTCAACGATGACCCGGCGACCAAAAACAGCGATGCGGTTGCCAAAGTGGGTGAGCAGATTAAGCTGAACATTCATTCGCGCAACGCCCTCAACGGCATGGCGATCGCCTATACCGACTTCACCGTCACCATAGCGAACGGCAAACGGCGCGACGGGTTGACGACCGGTTTTACCGACACCAGCAATGGTCAGATGCTGTTTGATGACGTGGGCTACCTTGCCGGGCAGGCTTATCATGGGATCACCGACGCCAACGGCGATGCGACCATTATCCTCACCCAGCCGAAGGGAGTAGGGCTGCTGACGCCGTTAAGCATTGCGCCCGTCGATTCATTAATCAGCACGCCCGTTTCCCGCAGCGTGAAGTTTACCGTCGCCACCAGCCCGGATACGCCAAAAGCCAAAATGTGGGGCCATATGGCTGATACCATCACCGTCGGCGATCTGACCTTTGAGCGGCCTAAGCTGGCGGATGAAGTGACGCCGGAACGTACTCAGGCTGAGGCTAACGAAACCTGGGCGCGCGTTCTGCATCCTGACGCGGCGGGCAACCCGGATAAGGGCGGCTGCGCGGCGAACCGCCTGCCGCGCATCGATCAGCTTGAGGCGTTGTACAACGCCAACAGCGACGGCGTGATGAAAAGCACCCAGGGCTGGCCGACGCTGCTTAACTACTGGTCTTCGACCTTCCAGAGCGCTACCACGTGGAAACTGATCTCGCTGTTTAGCGGCAGTGAATTCGCCAACGCCAACGTCTCCATTTACGCCAGCTGTCTGGCCAGCGATAACCCGGCGGCGGCCTCGATTACCATTGAACCGGTGGATGCGTCGCAGTGGTACGATGGCAGCGGCGTTCACGCGGTCAAAGCGAAAAAAGGCGACACGATGCAACTGAAGGTGACGGTGAAGGACGCCAGCGGCAACCCGATCCCGGAAGCGCCGTTTGTGCTCACCCGCGGCGACGGTTACGATCGCAGGGGCGAGAAGTACACCGCCAGTGAGGGCAACGATCAGCAAGGCATCGTCACGCCCGTGGTGATCGATGGCGAATCCCTGGCCTGGACCACCACCAAAATGGGGATGCTGACCGGCGCTGACGGCACCCGCATCATCAGCGTTACCCGCCCGGACACACACGGCACCCGAACGGCCATTATCGCCGCGCTGTATGAAAATGCCGCCGTGAGCGCCAGCATTGACACCATCTTTACCGTCATCACCAGCCCGGATGTCGACGTTGCCCGCATGTGGGGGCATATGTTGCCGTCGCTCACGGCGGCGGATGGCGCGGAGTATCAGCGTCCACAGCTCTACGCTGAATTAGCCAATCAGGCAAGTGCCGCGCAATATACCGAAGACAACGAAATCTGGGCGGGGCTTTATGGGCCAGACAGTTCAAAAACCGACCCCGCTGTTAACTGCGCTGCGGGCTATTTCCCTTCCGTCGAGGCGCTGGATTCGCTCTACAGCAAATACCCAAACCGCACGATAAAAACCGCCCAGGGCTGGCCGATCAACCGTTCTTACTGGAGCGGTTCCAGTTCCGGGTCGTTAACCGGCGGAAAGCCCCGATCCTATTACATTGTCGATCTGGATGATGATTCGCGCCGGGGCGTCGTTAATGACGGTGTGAACGACAGGCAATACCAAATTTGCGCAACGACGCCGAAGACGCAGGCTACGCAAATTACGCTCACCTCCACGCTGGCGACGGATGACACTATTCAGGCGGTGAAGGCTAAAAACAGTGAGTCGATCCCACTGCTCGTCACCACCACCGATGCGGCGGGTAATCCGGTGCCTTATACGACGTTTTCGCTTAAGCGCGACGCCGGGACGCCGCGTAAAGCTGACTACCCGTTTACCAACAGCTACACCATGACGATGACGCCGTCTGGTGGCGCGACGCAAGAGTTTGCCTACAGTTCATCGGTTCTTTATGGGGCGACCGGGGCGAACGGTACGTTGGCCCTTTCGCTTGACGAACCTGGCGGAGTCGGGGTGAAAAGCGTGGTGACTGCCAGCCTGTATGATACGCCGACAGTAACCTCGTCGCTGCCGGCAGTGTTTACCGTCATCACCAGCCCGAACAGCGACAAGGCCAATATGTACGGCCATATGCCGGAAACCTTCACCGCCAGCAACGGCGCGGAGTTTATGCGCCCGCTGCTGTATGGCGAACTCTCATCGCAGAATCATACGTCGAGTTACTTCGAAACCAATGAAACCTGGTTTACGGTGAATAATTTTAATACCGGGAATTATGGCGCGTGCCCGATAAATCAGATGGCCACGCAGGATGATCTCCAGTCGCTGTACCGCGATCACCCCAAAGGTAAGATCACGACCGACATTGGATTACCCATCAAGAAAAAATGGTGGGCAGGCGACAGCCTGGTAAAAAATCAATCCATTTACTGGCAATTTACCGATCTCAATACGGGTAATGGCGGCACCACGTTGGAAACTCCGGGGAATTTCTATTACCAGCTCTGTCTGACGGAACCGCGACAGATGAAGATTGCGTTATCTACGGACGTGTGGAACGCGGATAAATCGGCGGCGGTGGCGAAAACAGGCGAGGCGATACCGATGACGGTAACGGTGACTAACGGCGCCGGGCAGCCGCAGGCGGGGGCGACGGTTATGCTGACGCGTGATTACTCTTATTCGCGTGGCACGGTGGATAGCAAATACATTCAGGCCGGTGTGATTGGCGAGCCGGTTGCGTCCAAAGGCGCGTTATCAGACATGACCCTGACGCCGGTATCGCCTGCGGGTGCGGCAGTGGTGTTTAATAACCAGAGGGGAACCAGCACGAAATGGTATGGCGTCACCGGCGATGACGGTAAGTTGCGGTTCACGTTAAACCAGGATAAATCGCTGGGTTTGAGAACATCCATCACGGCGACGCTTTCGGAGCTGGCTGGCGAGACGGCGAGCGTCGATGCGATCTTTACGGTACCAACCAGCCCGGATACGCCGTATGCGTCATACTGGGGCCATATGCCGGATACCGTTGAGGTTAACGGCGTTACGCTGCGCCGCCCATTCCTGAAAACAGAGATGTCCAAAATGCCGCCAGGCACCTGGCCGCTTAATAATGAAACCTGGGCGGCGAACTATATTGATTATGGTGAAACATCCATTCATGCTACGACATCGCTGCCTTATCTTTGCGGCTCGCTGGAAAACGCCGCGACGCTGGACGATCTGAAGGCGCTGAAGAACATCATTGGCGACCTGCACTGGCCTACGGCTGCGCCGGCGTCGTCGTATACATATGACTATGCATCGCAAACGATGGTTGGCGGTAAGTATTGCTCATTTAACGAAACGACCAATACGGAAAACTGTACGCTTTCAAGTCAAGGTTTTGCTTATGCCTCGTGCCGGGTGCAGTAGGTTGGGTGAGGCGCGCCCAACCTGAGTATCCCTTGCGGCTGGCGTTGTGCCGGTCGCGATGCATTTTTAATTCCTTGTATTAATGGAATGAGCTGCAACGAAATGGACTTTTCTCAGGTACGTCAGTGAAATCGAAAAAGTGTGTCGGTTTTTTATCCTGGTTGCTGTTATGCGCCTTTATTTTAACGCCTTTCTTCGCGCAGGCCGTGCGAAGCAGCGGCGCATGGCAGGAACTCACTGAGCAAACTGCGGCTATTAACGGTACTCCCCCTCAGGCCGATAGTGTGACGATCCCGGTCTATCAGGGCAGCGTTCAGTTGCGATCTGATGCGGCTAATTCTGTTGATTACTCCGCGAAACCCAGCCAGTTCAGCACCAGCGATGCCGGCAGCGCGCTGACCTTAACCAATCCGCACGATACTGAAGGCGATATTTTCGCCGATCCGCCGCTGGCCTGGCAGGCTGAACGCGCGCCCACCGTCACGCTGGTGTGGGCCGACGCCGCCACGCCGGATACGCCGCTGTCTCCGCAGCCATCGGCAAACCTGACGTTCTGTGAGCAAAATATGGCGGGCCGCCACCTGGTGGTCTGGCCGCAACTGGATACCTCAACCGCCGTACCGCCGCTGTGGCTGCTTACCCGCACCGGCGTGCCTTATGACAGCGCGGTAGAGATACTCAATCAAAAGATTGCGGTGGATATTGCTCCCGCCGTGGGCGACCCGGTTACTCTCGTCGCCGATCATCTGGACGAGTCGCTAAACGCCGCGAAGGTCAAAGCCGGTGAAAGCATCACGCTGACGGTGAATACCAAAGGCTGTAACGGCGAGCCTGCGGGCAATATCGCGTTCGTGATTACCCGCGGCGATGCGCTGAATCGCCAGGGCGTGGTGAACAATACCGCGCCGGTACGCGTCGGCAATACCGAACTAACCACCACCGCCACCGAATATCACGGCACCACCAATGCGGAAGGCGTGGCGACGGTGACCGTCACCCAGGCTAACGGTCCGGGGGTAAAAACCCCGCTGGTGGCGCACCCGTCAGGCGCGCCTGCGCTGAAAGCCGACGTGGACGTGATTTTTACCACCCTCACCAGCCCGGACAGCGGCAGCGCCAATATGTACGGCCATATGGCGGACAATTCCACCGCCACGGTGGACGGCGAAAGCTACACCTTTAGCCGCCCCAAACTGGCGGCGGAAACCGACGGCGAAGACCGCGCCGTCAGTATCAACAATGAAAGCTGGGCGCAGTTCAACTGGGCTAATGCGGATAAACACTGCGATATTCTGCCGGATGCGCGCCAACTGGAAGGGTTAAAAATTGAGCGCGGCGATTTATCCACCACCCTCGGCTGGCCGGTGGGGCTGACATCCGGAGATGAAGAGTACTGGTCCTCCTCCCAGGGATCGATCGCCGCCGACCATATCAGCATTGATATGCGTAGCCGCAGCCTTACGCAAATGCCGGACGCCACGCAATCGCTGGTAAGCTGCGTGGATAAAGCCTCGCCTGCGGTTACGCCGAAGTTAGTGATTAGCGCCGATAGTTTTGATTCAACGGTCAATGCCGCGAAAGTCGAGGTTGGCGATGAGATCAATATGAAGATCAGCGTGACCGACAGCGCCACCAACAAACCGCTGCCTTATCGCTACTTTAATGTCTATCTGGGCGACGAGCAGAATCGCCAGAATCAAAAGAACGCCGATATTGACGCGGCGCATCAGTGGTCGGATGAACCGGTCGTCATCACCAATCTGGAAGGCAGCGACGGTCACTATCAC
This sequence comes from Salmonella sp. 32031103-2018-00083-FB-01-SM-01, assembly GCF_017571995.1. Lineage (NCBI taxonomy): Bacteria > Pseudomonadati > Pseudomonadota > Gammaproteobacteria > Enterobacterales > Enterobacteriaceae > Salmonella > Salmonella sp. 32031103-2018-00083-FB-01-SM-01. The sequence goes on along the minus strand of NZ_JAGEQL010000006.1, from coordinate 273,890 downwards.
GGCGTCACCGACGCCAACGGCCAGTTCTCGCTGGCGCTGACCCAGGATCGGGGCGCGGGCGTGTTAACCCCGGTGCGCGTGGTGCTGTTCGACGGGACGGAAGCGACGCAGAACGTCATTTTTACCGTAGTCACCAGCCCGGACGTGGCGCAGGCGCGCATGTGGGGCCATATGCAGGGCGTGGTGGAGGCGGGCAATATCTACAAACGTCCGCTGCTGGCGGACGAAGCCGCGCAGGACACCGGCTCTGAATTTGAGAATAACGAATACTGGGCCACGTTTAACTCGGTAACGGCGGCGACAAACCAGTGCGGCGCGGGCCAGGTGCCGGGGCAACTGCTGCTGGATACGCTGTATGCGGCCCATTCCGGCAACGCGATGGAAACGACCTACGGCTGGCCGACGCAGAAACACAGCTATATCGCGGCGGATACCGATGGCTCCACCACCGCGCACGTCAACATGGCGACCGGCGCGGACAGCATGTTCAGCGGCGCTGAACCGAACTATCTTTCCTGTTCCGGCAACGAACTGGTGACCATCCTGAACGTTTACTTCGATGGCAACGAGTCGTTACGCAATGCGGTCGCCAAAGTGGGCGAACAGGTAACGATGAACGTGCACTCCGTCAACGCGCTGAACGGACTGACTGTGCCTAACGCCGCGTTTACCGTGACCATGTCGCATGGCAAAAATCGCGACAACGCGACGACCGGTTTTACCGATCCCAGCGACGGAACGTTGGTCATGGGGGGAACCTCGTTTGGCTCCTCCCAGGCGTCGATGACGTATCAGGGCATCACCGATGCCGAGGGGAACGCCACGCTGGTGATTGAACAGCCGCAGGGCGTCGGCTTGCTGACGCCGCTGACCGTACTGCCGCTCCACTCGCTGATCACCGCCCCCGTCAACCGCAGCGTGAAATTCACCGTACCCACCAGCCCCGACACGCCAAAAGCGCATATGTGGGGACATATGGCGGATACTATCACCGTGGACAATATGGAATTCCAGCGGCCAAAACTGGCGGCGGAAGCGACTGCCGCGACCAGGACCGAAGATCAGAATAACGAAACCTGGGCGCGCGTTACCCATGCCGATGCGCTGAACAACCCCAACGCCGGAGGCTGCGAGGTTAATCATCTGCCGCAAGATCACCAGCTTAGCGCACTCTATGCCGCGAACGATGGCAATAAAATTCACACCGTATCCGGCTGGCCGACGTCGTATAACTACTGGTCTTCCACCTTCGCCAGCGCCAGTTCGTGGCAGACGGTATCGCTGGCCTCCGGCGACAAAACCGCTTCCGGCGACGCTTCCGATTTTGTGAGTTGCCTGGTTGGCGTCAATCCCACGGCCGCCTCAATTACCATCGAACCGGTAGATACGTCGCTGTGGTATGACGTCGGCGGCGAGCACGCGGTGAAAGTGAAAAAAGGCGACACCCTTCAGCTCAAGGTGACGGCGAAAGACGCCAGCGGCAATCCGGTCCCGGATGCGCCGTTTGTGCTCAGTCGCGGCGACGGCTATACCCGCCAGGGGGAAAAACACATCGCCGGTAGCGGCGACGGCATCGTTTCTGCGGTGGTTATCGACGGTGAATCGCTCAACGATACCGCCACCAAAATCGGCGAACTGACCGGCGAGGACGGCAGCAAAATTATCAACGTCACCCGCCCGGATACCCACGGTACGAAGGTCGCGATTACGGCGGCGCTGTACGATAACGCCAGCGCGACGGCCAGTATCGACACCATTTTTACCGTGGTCACAAGCCCCGACAGCGATAAGGCTAAAATGTGGGGTCATATGCCGGAAACGGTAGCGGCGGCCAACGGCGAGGTATTTAAGCGCCCGCTGTTATCGGCTGAAATCGCCAGCGGTATTACCCACGGCAGCAATACGGAAAATAACGAAACCTGGGGCAGCGTGAATTTTGAGGTGGCGAAAGATGCCTGCGGCGCGGGATTTGTGCCCTCGCTTGCCGATCTCCAGTCGCTGTACGACACCTGGCCAGGCGGCGCCATGAATACCCAGCAGGGCTGGCCGCTGGACGGTAAAAACTACCAGGACAGCACCGCCGATTTAAGCAGGACGTCGGAAAACCGCTACGTTAAGTCGATTAATCTGCGCGACGGCGGCATCGGTTCGCTGCTGTGGGATGAAAAACTCTATTTTGTCTGCCTGCAAAACGCCCATCCGGTGGCGACGCAGATAACGCTGACTTCGCCGCAGTATAACGACAGCGATGGTTTCGCTAAAGCGAAGGTCGGCGAGACGATTCCGGTCACCATCACCACGCTGGATGCCCAGGGCAAGCCGGTGGCGGACACGCCGGTTATCTTTACGCGCGGCGACAGCATTGGGCGGGCGAATCAGGAGGTTAACGGTTCGCAGGCGGCAGCCATACAGATTAACCACAGCGACGCGCGCAACAGCGGCGTTGAGTATTACACCGCTACCGGCGCGGACGGTACGCTGACGCTGGATATCAGCCAGGACGGGGGCGCTGGCTTTAAAACGCCGCTGATGGCGTCGATAGAGCACAGCAACGCCACAACGACCGCGCCATTGCCGGTTATTTTCACCGTGGTTACCAGCCCGGACACCCCGAAGGCCAGCTACTGGGGCCATATGGCGGAAACGTTAACCGACAGCAGCGGCGTGGCGTACAAACGTCCGCTGCTGGCGAGCGAGTTCAGCGCTACGCCCGGCAAAACGCTGACCATCGCCAACGGCTACTACGACAAGGGCGAAACCTGGGGCATGATAACCGTCGATAAAGCCTGGAACGGCGTCAGCGGCGGCTGCGGGCGCGATTATCTGCCCAGCGTCAGCAACCTCCAGACGCTGTACAATACCTGGCCTGATAATGCCATGCGCAGCCGTAACGGCTGGCCGATGACCAGTTCGGGCAACAACAACGTCAGCCGCTACTGGTGGGCGGGGGATTACGTGATATCGTCAGACGGCGCGCAGTCGCTGTACGCAGCGGTCAACCTGTTTAACGACGGCAATGATGTCAAAACGACGACCAGCACCACGGCTTACTACATGCAGACCTGTCTTGTCTCGGCGCGCCGCGCCGCTGCCAGCCTGACGCTGACGCTGGCAGGCCAGGATGAAGCCACCGGAATCGCAAAGGCGAAGAAGGGCGAGCAGATTGCCGCCACCGTCACGGTGAAAGACGCCGCAGGCCAGCCGATGAAAAACGTGATGGTGAAAATCAGCCGGGGAACGTCGTACAATCGCGCCAATAGCGCCACATCGGCTTCAGGCGCCACAGACGATATTACGCTACGTAATGTGATGCCGTCCGGCCTTGCGACATCCCTGCTGGATACCTCCGCGAAATATCTGTACGTGGAAACTGATGAACTGGGTCAGGTGACATTTACCCTGGCTCAGGACAGTACCACAGGTTTAAAGACCACCATCAGCGCCGCCACGATGGACGGCAGCAACCTGACGGACAGTAAAGACGCTATCTTTACCGTAGTGACCAGCCCGGACAGCGATAAGGCCAAATACTGGGGCCATATGCCGGAAACCTTTACCAACAGTAAGGGGGTTGAATTTAAGCGACCGCTGCTGCGCGCTGAACTTTCTTCAACGGCGGACACGTCGGGTTATACGGAAAATAACGAGTCCTGGTATACCTGGAGCCGTTATCCGAATATGTATCAGGACACCGCCAGCCCGTGCGATCGGCTGGGGTTGCCGACGGTAAATGATTTACAGACGCTATATACCGATTATCCCAATGGCGCACTCACGACAACGCTTGGCCTACCAGTGGCATCAGGAAAATATTGGGGGGCGGGTAACTCAGTACCGGATGCCACGCACTCAGACAGTCAGTTCCAGTATGTCAGACTCAGCGATAATAATACGCTGACAACCAAAGCCAATACCGCCACGGCGCAGCTTTGTCTGGCAAAGCGCCGGGACTTGTCGATAGAACTCACCTCCAGCGCCATGGATGCGGATAAAGGCGCTCCAGTGGCGAAGAAGGGCGAGAGTCTGCCGTTGACCGTCACTGTGAGGGATGGTTCTGGCACGCCGCAGCCCAATACTGCTATCCGTTTGGGACGAACGCTTTCGATAGACCGGGCGGGTGTCGTTGATGGCAGTTCCGGCGGAGGCATGGTACTCACATCGGTTGCGCCGTCTACGGGCTCAATGACGTTTAACTGCACGGTATCTTCGTGCACAAGTTATTGGTATGGCATTACGGATGAGGATGGTAAAGCGCAACTCGAAGTGACGCAGGATGACTCCCGTGGCCTGAGAACACCGCTGCAGGCGATGCTTGTCGACGATCCGCTGACAGTTAGCGATATGGACGTCATTTTCACCGTCATTACCAGCCCGGACAGCGAGAAAGCCAAATACTGGGGACATATGCCGGAAACCGTGACTAACAGCGCGGGCGTGAAGTTCCGGCGTCCGCTACTGGCGGCGGAGATGACATCGAATAGCGGTACTTACCTGGTTAACAATGAAACATGGCCCTTAGTCACCGCAGCGAACACTGAAAAAGCGGGCGCAACCGGCTGTGATGTCGAATACCAGCCGTTGTCAGGCGATCTGCAAACGTTGTATGGCGACAATCCTGACGGCGCAATCGGTACAAACTACGGCTGGCCGGTGGCGGGGAACAAATTCTGGTGGGCGGCGGATCGTGCGCCGAATACCGGATATTACCAATTTATAAACCTGAATAGCGGCGATAAAGGCACCGCCAGTTCATCGACTGCCACCGGCGCTCAGGTGTGTCTGGTCGAGCCGCGTACTTCTACTCCTGCCAGTATTACGCTGACCTCGACGGCGATGGACGGCGCGAAAAACGCGGCGGTAGTGGAGAAGGGAAGCGCGATGCCGTTAACGGTGACGGTAAAAGATAGCAGCGGTAACCCGGTCGCCAACGTCGGTTTTACGTTGTCACGTGGCGATTCGAAAAATCGGGCAGGTACGGTGGTAACGGATGGCGACGTGGCAGCGGATGCCGGAGCAGACGATCTCATGCTTAAAGCGCTGACACCCGCAAGCGCCAGCCAAAGTATGACCACCACCGGGAGTATCTTTACCGGCACTACCGGCAGCGACGGTACGGCAACGTTTACGCTTAATCAGGATAAAAGCCTGGGGCTGAAAACGCCACTCACGGTGAAACTGACGGACAATACGACTCTGCACGCATCACTGGATGTGATTTTTATGGTACTTACCAGTCCGGATACGGATAAAGCGTTGTTCTGGGGAAATATGGCGGATACGACATCCGTTAACGGAAAAACGCTGCATCGTCCGTGGCTTCAGGCTGAGCTGCTGTCAGGCGTGACGCCAGTATTTACCAACGGAGTGCATACAAATAACGAGTACTGGGCGATGGCGCATACGGTGGACAACACTAAATGGGATATTGCCAAACAGTGCGGTAGCCTTAGCAAAGCACCGGATAATAACGACCTGTTGACGCTGTATCATTCCATTAGCTCGTTAGGCTGGCCGACGCAGGGCTATCCCTATTTATCTAAATCAACCTCGAGCGGCGGCATGTATTGCGGCGTGGATGAGAATACCAGGAATCAAAACTGCGCCATTAAGCCGGCAAGTTCAGCAGGTTATGCGACGTGCGTGGATTAACGTATTAAGCGTCTGGCACGAAAAAAATCTGCTTTTCATGTTCCATTGAGCTTCATGAAAAAGTAATCGACACATTCATTGAAAAGTATATGTTCTGCTAATTGGAGTCACCACCGTTTGCCGCGAGTGTGTAAAAGCGCTGTCTCGCTTCTGCAACCCGGCATCTGGCACTACCCATATTTAAAATAACATCCGATGTCGCATGATGATCATACCTTTTTGCTTCATTCTAATGAAGTCCCGCTTTCTATCGAAAGGCCTGAGTCAGAATGGACAATTAGTGCAAAACACCATGCACTGACCTTTGCAATTGTTGCCGCGCTTGGGATCGCCAGCCCGCTGGCCATAGCCGATAATCCGGTGTCTTACATTGACGGAGTCGACCACGACCTGAATGCAGAAACGTCGCCGATTTCCTATTCTGGCATCGCTGAAGGTGCCGCGCTGTACCTCGAAGGCCTACCCACTCAAGGCCAGGGCTGGGAGCCAACTTCAGCCACGGACACGAATATCGTGATTGAAACAGACGGCGGCGAGGCCCCCCTTTAGCGAAGCGAGCGGCACTTTTCCCCTCGGTGATAATGAAACGTTTGAAGTTACCTGCGAGCTGAGCAAGGTTTCCCCCGTACCTGGCGGCTGGGACGGCGAAACGCTGTTCAAAGAAGGCGACGGTACGCTCATCCTCAGCAACACGGCGAATGGCTATGGCAATACCACCATTACCGGCAGTACGCTGACGGCTGACCATGCGGATTCGCTGGGTACTGGAGCTGTTGCCAACATCGGCGTGCTTCAGGTCGGGCGAGGGCAAGATGGAAAATACGCTTTCCGGCAGCACCGGTAACCGTGGCGCGGACGGTAGCCAGTTCACCAGCAGCGGCAACGTAGACGGCTACAACCTTGGTGTCTATGCCACCTGGTTTGCCGATGCTCAAACGCATAGCGGCGCGTATGTCGACAGCTGGTACCAATATGGTTTCTACAACAACAGCGTAGAGAGCGGTGATGCGGGTTCTGAATCTTACGATTCAACCGCTAACGCTGTCTCGCTGGAAACCGGTTATCGCTACGATATAGCGCTGAGTAACGGCAATACTGTCAGTCTGACGCCGCAGGCGCAGGTTGTCTGGCAGAATTACTCAGCGGATAGCGTGAAGGATAACTACGGCACCCGGATCGACGGTCAGGATAGTGACAGTTGGACAACGCGCCTGGGTCTGCGAGTTGACGGCAAGCTGTACAAAGGCAGCCGTACGGTTATCCAGCCGTTTGCTGAAGCTAACTGGCTGCACACCAGCGATGATGTGTCGGTATCGTTTGATGATGCTACGGTGAAACAGGATCTTCCGGCTAACCGTGCGGAGCTGAAAGTAGGTCTGCAGGCAGATATCGATAAGCAGTGGAGCGTTCGCGCTCAGATTGCCGGGCAGACTGGCAGCAATGATTTTGGCGATCTGAACGGTAGCCTCAATCTGCGCTATAACTGGTAAGTTAGACAAAACCGGGCGGGTATTCCCTGCCCGGTTTTGAGGCGAATGACAAACCGGTTGATCGTCATATTATGGCTACACCTTATCCAATGTGGCGCGTAGGTTGGCTGAGGCGAAGTCGAACCCCAACATCGCGCTGCAAAGGGTGGGGGAATGTTGGATTACGTGCCCGGCGTGACAGATTTGACTTCACTTTCAAGCCAGCCGTCCTCCAGTCTCGTGGTCATGATATCGCCTGCTTTGACCTGTTTGATCTTTTTCAGCACTTTGCCGTCCGTTGTCGTCGAAACCGTATAGCCGCGCGCCAGCGTGGCTAACGGGCTGACCGCCTCCAGATGCGTGACCGCGTTGCCAAAGCGTTCGCGCTGTTCGCTTAACCGTGAGCGGATATTCTCCGTCAGACGATATTCCAGCTGTTGGATGCGCGACTGCGCGCGGTGAATGCGCGGCTGCGGATTTTGCTGGCTCAGGCGTTGACTTACGCGCTGTTGGCGCTGAGTGGCCTGCTTAATCCTGGCCTCAAGCGCAAATCCCATCCGTTGGCGTAGACGTTCCAGGGCGGTTTGCTGACGGGCCAGACGCAGTTGCGGATGTTGCTGTTGCAGACGGTGAAAAATCTGCGTGAAACGGCGGCTACGGTTGGCGAGGTAGTAGTCCATCGCCATGCCCAGACGCTGCTGGGCGGATTGAATCTGGCGCAACAACTCCTGCTGGTTACGGCTGACAATTTCTGCCGCTGCTGATGGCGTCGGCGCGCGCAGGTCGGCGACAAAATCAGCTATCGTGACGTCCGTTTCGTGACCGACGGCGCTGACCACCGGAATGCGGCTGGCAAAAATAGCCCGCGCCACGCGTTCGTCGTTAAAACTCCACAAATCTTCCAGCGAACCGCCGCCGCGTCCGACGATCAGTACATCACACTCGCCCCGCGCGTTCGCCAGTTCGATAGCACGAACAATCTGCCCCGGCGCGTCGTCGCCCTGGACCGCCGTCGGGTAGATAATTACGGGCAGGGATGGGTCACGACGCTTTAGCACGTGGAGAATATCGTGCAACGCTGCGCCGGTTTTCGAGGTGATCACCCCCACGCAGTGGGCCGGGGAGGGTAACGGTTGTTTATGCTGCTGATCGAACAACCCTTCGGCCTGCAGTTTGGCTTTTAGCTGCTCATATTTCTGCTGCAACAAGCCTTCGCCAGCCGGCTGCATACTTTCGGCGATGATTTGATAATCGCCGCGCGGCTCGTACAGCGTAATATTGGCGCGTACCAGCACCTGCTGCCCGTGCTGCGGGCGGAACGTCACCCGGCGATTGCTGTTACGGAACATCGCACAGCGCACCTGAGCGGTATCGTCTTTGAGCGTAAAGTACCAGTGGCCCGACGCAGGCTGCGTGAAATTAGAAATCTCGCCGCTGATCCATACCTGTCCCATCTCCTGTTCTAACAGCAGACGAACCGTCTGGTTAAGGCGGCTTACGGTAAAAATTGAGGAAGTTTGAGAGGATAACATGTGAGCGGGATCAAATTCTAAATCAGCAGGTTATTCAATCGATAGTAACCTGCTCACGGGGGATCGCAAGCACTATTTGCAAAAAAATGTAGATGCAACCGATTACGTTCTGTATAATGCCGCGGCAATATTTATTAACCTCCCAGGTGAGATATTGCCCATGCTACGTATCGCTAAAGAAGCCCTGACGTTTGACGACGTCCTCCTTGTTCCCGCTCACTCCACCGTTTTGCCGAATACTGCCGATCTCAGCACGCAGTTGACGAAAACTATTCGTCTGAATATTCCTATGCTTTCTGCGGCGATGGACACCGTGACGGAAGCGCGCCTGGCAATTGCCCTGGCTCAGGAAGGCGGCATTGGTTTTATCCACAAAAACATGTCCATCGAGCGCCAGGCGGAAGAAGTTCGCCGCGTGAAGAAACACGAGTCCGGCGTAGTGACCGACCCGCAGACCGTCCTACCAACCACCACGTTGCATGAAGTGAAAGCCCTGACCGAGCGTAATGGTTTTGCGGGCTATCCGGTGGTAACTGAAGATAACGAGCTGGTGGGTATCATCACCGGTCGTGACGTGCGTTTTGTGACTGACCTGAACCAGCCGGTGAGTGTCTACATGACACCGAAAGAGCGTCTGGTGACCGTTCGTGAAGGCGAAGCCCGTGAAGTCGTGCTGGCAAAAATGCACGAAAAACGCGTAGAAAAAGCGCTGGTCGTTGATGATAACTTCCATCTGCTTGGCATGATTACCGTAAAAGATTTCCAGAAAGCGGAACGTAAACCAAACTCCTGTAAAGATGAGCAGGGCCGTTTACGTGTCGGTGCGGCGGTCGGCGCAGGCGCGGGCAACGAAGAGCGCGTTGACGCGCTGGTGGCGGCAGGCGTTGACGTACTGCTGATCGACTCTTCTCACGGTCACTCTGAAGGTGTGTTGCAACGTATCCGTGAAACGCGCGCTAAATATCCTGACCTGCAAATCATCGGCGGCAACGTTGCGACGGGCGCAGGCGCTCGCGCGCTGGCGGAAGCCGGTTGCAGCGCGGTGAAAGTCGGTATCGGTCCTGGCTCCATCTGTACCACTCGTATCGTGACTGGTGTGGGCGTTCCGCAGATCACCGCTGTTTCCGACGCAGTTGAAGCGCTGGAAGGCACCGGAATTCCGGTTATCGCTGACGGCGGTATCCGCTTCTCCGGCGACATTGCCAAAGCCATCGCCGCAGGTGCAAGCGCGGTAATGGTGGGCTCTATGCTGGCCGGTACCGAAGAATCCCCGGGCGAAATCGAGCTCTATCAGGGCCGTTCGTACAAATCATACCGTGGGATGGGCTCGCTGGGCGCGATGTCCAAAGGCTCTTCTGATCGTTACTTCCAGAGCGATAACGCTGCCGACAAACTGGTGCCGGAAGGTATCGAAGGCCGCGTAGCCTATAAAGGTCGCCTGAAAGAGATCATTCACCAGCAGATGGGCGGCCTGCGCTCCTGTATGGGACTGACCGGTTGTGCTACCATCGACGAACTGCGTACTAAAGCGGAGTTTGTGCGTATCAGCGGTGCGGGTATCCAGGAAAGCCACGTTCACGACGTGACCATCACCAAAGAGTCCCCGAACTACCGTCTGGGCTCCTGATTCTCTTCGCCCGACTTCATGTCGGGCGATTTATTTAATCTGTTTCACTTGCCTCGGAATAAGCGTCAATGACGGAAAACATTCATAAGCATCGCATCCTCATTCTGGACTTCGGTTCTCAGTACACTCAACTGGTTGCGCGCCGCGTGCGTGAGCTGGGCGTTTACTGCGAACTGTGGGCGTGGGATGTGACAGAAGCGCAAATTCGTGACTTCAACCCAAGCGGCATTATTCTTTCCGGCGGCCCGGAAAGCACCACCGAAGAAAACAGCCCGCGCGCGCCGCAGTATGTCTTTGAAGCAGGCGTGCCGGTATTTGGCGTCTGCTACGGGATGCAGACCATGGCGATGCAGCTTGGTGGTCATGTAGAAGGTTCTAATGAGCGTGAATTTGGTTACGCGCAGGTCGAAGTATTGACCGACAGCGCGCTGGTTCGCGGTATTGAAGATTCCCTGACCGCCGACGGCAAACCGCTGCTGGACGTGTGGATGAGCCACGGCGATAAAGTGACGGCGATTCCGTCCGACTTCGTGACCGTCGCCAGCACCGAGAGCTGTCCGTTCGCCATTATGGCCAACGAAGAAAAACGCTTCTACGGCGTACAGTTCCACCCGGAAGTGACTCACACCCGCCAGGGTATGCGTATGCTGGAGCGTTTTGTGCGTGATATCTGCCAGTGTGAAGCCCTGTGGACGCCGGCGAAGATCATCGACGACGCTGTAGCCCGCATCCGCGAGCAGGTGGGCGACGACAAAGTAATCCTCGGTCTCTCCGGCGGCGTGGATTCTTCCGTCACCGCCATGCTGCTGCACCGCGCGATCGGTAAAAACCTGACTTGTGTATTCGTCGATAACGGCCTGCTGCGCCTCAACGAAGCCGAGCAGGTGATGGACATGTTTGGCGACCATTTTGGCCTGAATATCGTTCACGTTCCGGCGGAAGAGCGTTTCCTGTCCGCGTTGGCTGGTGAGAACGATCCGGAAGCCAAGCGTAAGATCATCGGTCGCGTTTTCGTTGAAGTATTCGATGAAGAAGCGCTCAAACTGGAAGACGTGAAATGGCTGGCGCAGGGGACTATCTACCCTGACGTTATCGAATCTGCGGCGTCTGCAACCGGTAAAGCGCACGTCATCAAATCTCACCACAATGTCGGCGGCTTGCCGAAAGAGATGAAGATGGGGCTGGTTGAACCGCTGAAAGAGCTGTTCAAAGACGAAGTGCGTAAGATTGGTCTGGAGCTGGGCCTGCCGTACGATATGCTGTATCGCCATCCGTTCCCGGGGCCGGGCCTCGGCGTGCGCGTACTGGGTGAAGTGAAGAAAGAGTACTGCGACCTGCTGCGCCGTGCGGACGCTATCTTCATTGAAGAACTGCGCAAAGCGGATCTGTATGACAAAGTCAGTCAGGCGTTCACCGTCTTCCTGCCGGTCCGTTCCGTAGGCGTCATGGGCGATGGTCGTAAGTACGATTGGGTGGTCTCTCTGCGTGCCGTCGAAACCATCGACTTTATGACCGCGCACTGGGCACATCTGCCGTATGACTTCCTGGGTCGTGTTTCCAACCGCATTATCAATGAAGTCAACGGGATTTCCCGTGTGGTGTATGACATTAGCGGTAAACCACCGGCTACCATTGAGTGGGAATAAGCCGATAACCCTTCCTGTGTTTTCATGAACAGGTAAAAGGAAATTTAACCCTCTGTTTTTGCAGAGGGTTTTTATTTATGTGCATAGATGAGTTTTCTGTGTAGTGCACAGCTTCTGGCGGTAAATTTGACGTAATTACGAACCCACGAAGGTTGGTTGTATCTTGCCGTGGTCGTTGATTTGTTCTCGCGCAAAGTTATCGGTTGGTCAATGCAACCACGAATGACAAAAGACATTGTTCTGAATGCGCTTCTGATGGCCGTGTGGCGACGCCATCCCCAAAAACAGGTGCTGGTTCATTCTGATCCGGGTAGTCAGTACACCCGCTATGAATGGCTGAAATCGCACGGACTGGAGGGCAGTATGAGCCGTCGTGGCAACTGTCATGACAATGCGGTTGCAGAAAGCTTTTTCCAGCTACTGAAGCGTGAACGGATAAAGAAAAAGATCTACCAACGACTCAGAAGTGCCCTGGTTATCCGTGGCTATACAACCCAAATAAGGGGCATTTAAAATATAGTAACTTTATTCTTCAACTATATAACCAACGTCCAGCTTTAGCACTTTCAACGAGCATACCAACCGTTAGTGGCTTACGCGGATCAGTCTCTTTACTTCCAAAGTACTCTGGATTCAGATAGTTGAGTATGTCAAATCCTTCTGGATCTATATTCCAACGCTTGAAGTACTCTTGTAGAAGTTCTTCACTATCTTCAAAAACGAGTTTAAGATCATCCCTAATACTGGTATCAAGCGTGATGGTTCGCTTTGGCCCACAGAGAAAGTACTTTTTAGTGTTATATTTCTGATCGATAAAATCGATAATTTCTTTCTCAATATCTCTCATTAGAAGTACGTCCACTGAATGCGATCTTTAGGAACCGCCACACGATTAAATGTATCTTTAATATCACGCTGGATATCATAAATCGTAGTGAATGTCATAACCCAACCGAGCCAGGGTACATTACGACCAACGAAACGACCTAAATTATTCGTTGAGCTTAGCTGCAATGAATTGATGGTTTTGCCTGTCAACGTTGGTAATCTGATCCCACGTGGCTCTTTACAAAACAAATTCTGACGTATGGGACTGGTCACCTTATTCTCCTCCCACGATGGTTATCTTCCTGATTTCGCATTGGATCTGGCGGATAGGGCGGAACCGCAGGTGACCTTTGAGTATACGTTTACGGTAAAGCACTGCATCGACACAATAGCGGGTTTCCTGAAGCGCGTTGAGGTTGAGCCGCATCCGGCTATCGTAGAGATACTCACACAGTTTGAGAGTACCGTACGCCAGTGCCCGCTGGGATGCCAGATTTGCCCTGAACTTGTGCCAGCTACCGGGAGTTTAACCACGCTGAAGGCTATCGGATTTTGTATTCGGTCGAGGGAATCTTAGTAACCGCGCATATGATCTTATCACCCAGGCAGGATATGCCGCGGTTGCTCTTTAAGCGTCTGATCATGGCCTGAACCCATTGAGTGGGATTGTCTTTTTGCGTTAACGCTAAAGCTCCTTTTTCTTGCGCGGGCTTTTTAACGGATAACAGCTTAACGTTGTCCCGGCGTGGTGACAGAAAGCGATGACTGTTGCGCTTCTTTTTTATCCTGATGGTGCTGCCAGGCGCCGATAGAAGAGTAGACGAAACGTCCAAAGAAGAAGAGAAAACTGATAAGCAGTACGATACGGGTCATGCGAGTGTTAAATCGATGTCGTTTTCGCATACTGTTGGCCTGACTCACAAAGGGTTCCTTAACGTTGGCCCAGCGGTATGGGCGGGATCAGGCTGGGTTCTTCAAGGGTATTATCAAGGCGAAGAACGTAACAAGCCTGCGTTCACTCTACATTAAGGCATACTGCGAACCGATGGTCAATTCCTCTTAATGTAAAATTGCGTCAGTTGATTTATCTTATATTGTTATGGAAGATAATTTTAGTATTTACATTAATAATAAATTAATGATAACAAAGAATAAAAAGACGAATAAAGGCTGCAGGAGAAAGGTAATAATTGACTTAAATCAAATGTTACTTTTGTTTAATAATTACAATCGATGACTATCGTGTGATGTATATCGCATCATCAATTTAAAGTCAGGTGGGATGCCTGTCTGTTAACGCCCCTTTGGGATTGGGGGGTTCTGCTGAGCATCTATGAAACTAAATAAAACTTATATAAATATCAGAGATAAATGGTGGGGACTACCGCTCATTCTCCCTTCGATTTTACTACCTGTTTTAAGTAGCGCAAATACTTATGCGCTTACCAGCACTGGAAATGTGGTTCTTTTTTACCTGCCGTTAGCTTTTATGCTTAGTCTGATGCTCTTTTTCGGCTGGGCAGCACTGCCGGGTATTGTGCTTGCTATCTTCTGGCGCAGATACCCGCAGACAGGGCTGTATGAAACCCTTTCTGTGACAATGCACTTTATCATTACTATCGTGCTAAGTTGGGGCGGCTATCGTGTCTTTTCCCCCCGGCGAAATAATGTTTCCCACGGCGACGCCCACCTGTTGTTTCAACGAATGTTCTGGCAGGTATTTTGTTCAGCAACATTATTTCTGGTCATCTACCAGTTTGCCGCTTTTGTTGGCATGTACGAAAGTAAAGCCAGCCTGATGGGGGTAATGCCCTTTAATATCAACACGCTGATTAATTACCAGGCGTTACTGGTCGGTAACCTTATCGGCGTGCCATTGTGCTATTTTATTATTCGTACTCTCCGCAATCCCCTGCACCTGCGCGGGTATTATCAGCAATTAAAGCTACAGATTGATAGCAAGGCCACTAAAAAAGAGATCGTTATTTGGCTGGCCGTATTGACTACACTAATGTTTATACTGTGCATGCCATTGACTGATAATAGTTCAATATTTAGTACCAACTATACGCTTTCGTTATTATTGCCGGTCATGCTGTGGGGCGCGATGCGCTATGGCTATAAGTTTATTTCAATTATCTGGGCCGTCGTGCTAATTACGTCAATTCATTATTATCAGCGTTATATGCCCTGGTATTCAGGTTATGATACGCAATTAGCGATTACCTCTTCGAGCTATCTGGTTTTTTCTTTTATTGTTAATTATATGTCTGTACTGGCCACGCGCCAGCGCGTAGTGAGTGGTCGCGCACGGCGGCTGGCCTATCTTGACCCGGTGGTACATCTTCCCAATTTACGTGCGTTAAACCGCGCGCTCCAAAATGCGCCCTGGTCTACGATCTGTTTTTTACACGTGCCGGGTCTGGAGCTATTGGGTAAAAATTATGGCGTCATGCTACGCATCCAGTATAAGCAAAAGCTCTCTCACTGGATTACGCCGATGTTGGCCTCAAATGAGTGCGTCTACCAGATGTCAGGGCACGACCTGGTGCTGCGTCTTAATACAGAGGCGCATCAGCAGCGTATTGAAGCGCTGGATAAACATATTAAGCAGTTTCGGTTTATCTGGGATGGACTGCCGCTACAGCCGCCTGTCGGCGTGAGCTACTGCTGCGTGCGTTCTCCGGTTAGCCACCTTTATCTTCTGCTGGGCGAATTAAGCACCAGTTCCGATCTTTCGTTGACGACTAACGCGCCGGAGGATTTACAGCGGCGCGGCGCAATGCACCTGCAGCGCGATTTGAAGGGCAGAATTGCGATGATGAATCGCCTGCAACAGGCGTTGGAGCACGATCATTTTTTCCTGATGGCGCAGCCTATTTTCGGTGTACGTGGGGACGTTTACCATGAAATTTTACTGCGACTCAGGGATGACAACGGCGACGTTATCAACCCGGACAATTTTTTACCCGTGGCGCATGAGTTTGGTTTGTCTTCCGCTATCGATCTCTGGGTGATTGAAAACACGCTGCGGTTTATGGCGGCCAGCCGGGAATATATGCCCGCGCATCGTTTTGCCATTAATCTGTCGCCAACATCGGTATGTCGCGCCCGTTTTCCTGCAGAAGTTAAGCAGTTGCTTAAACAATATCAGGTTGAACCCTGGCAACTGGTTTTTGAGGTAACGGAAAGCAACTCTCTCACCAATGCTGAGCAGGCGCAGTTGACGCTGGGACAGCTACAGCAGTTTGGCTGTCAGATAGCGATTGATGATTTCGGTACAGGCTACGCCAGCTATGCGCGGCTGAAAAACGTTAACGCCGATATTCTTAAAATTGACGGCAGTTTTATTCGCAATATAGTGTCAAACAGTCTCGATTATCAGATCGTGGCTTCTATTTGTCATTTAGCGCGAATGAAAAAAATGCAGGTCGTCGCGGAGTATGTCGAGAGCGAAGAAATACGAAGCGTCGTGCTGTCGTTGGGGATCGACTATCTTCAGGGATATTTAATTGGCGAGCCGCAGCTATTATCTGAGATTCAGTAAAGGCAGACGCCGCGGCGCGGCGTCTGATCCACAATTTACGCGGCGATCTCCGGCGAGCTTTCTTCCTCAATATTGAGACGCCAGCCAGTTACCGCTTCCCAGTACTGCTGTTCTTTTTCCAGATCAAGCAGTACCAGCGCATTCTGGCTGAACCAGTCATGCGGAAAACATAACGTCCAGTGGCTGTCATCGGTCGTTAGCCGCAGCGTCGGCGGCGTGGTGGTCGCCTGTCGCTGATTGTTCAGTAATACGCCCAGCCGAAGTAGCTGAATTAACGGCAGATACTGTTTTTTCTTAAACAGCGTAAAGCGGGGCATATCATCCAGTTTTATGGCTTTACGATGATAACGCACCAGCGTCGCCATCATCATTTGCTGCTCCTGATTAAAGCCGGGCAAATCGCTGTGTTGCAGAATATAAGCCGAATGGCGATGTAAACCGCTGTGATTAATATTCAGTCCAACCTCATGCAGCATTGCCGCCCAACGGAGCAACGCTTCAAGCTGCGGATGCGCCAGTTTTGGCTGCTGGGCCTGCCACTGCTCGTACATCTGCATGGTGGTTTCCAGCACGCGTCTGGCCTGTTCTCTGTCAATGTTGTATTGATTGGCCAGACTTTTTGCGGTACGGCTGCGAACATCCTGATGGCGGAAGCGGCCTTCCATTTCATACAGCACGCCTTCGCGCAACGCGCCGTCGGAAAGGCGAAGCTCGCGGATAGCCAGAGCATCAAAAACGCCGCACAGAATCGCCAGGCCCGGCACAAAGACCGCTTTTCGTTCTTCAGACAGACCCGGCAGGCTGAGCGCATTAAAGGAGCGGTGCTTCAACACTTCTGACTTCAGTTTATCGAGGCGCTCCGGCGTAATGAAGCCATCTTTCTCACCCAGCGCCAGGAGAACTTCATGAGCGGCCTTAATCGTACCGGAAGCGCCCATCGCCACGTTCCAACCCTGAATACGATACTGCCAGGTTAAGGTTTCCAGTTTTTGCGCTGCCGCCATTCGGGCGCGCTGGAAGTTTTCTTTATTGATAACGCCGCCGGGAAAGTAGAGCTGCGCGAAGCTCACGCAGCCCATACGACGGCTTTCAACCAGCCTGGGTTCGAAGTTTTCGCCAATGACCAGCTCTGTTGACCCGCCGCCGATATCGATCACCAGCTTGCGGCCTTTTTCCGGCTGCGTATGTTCTACGCCCATAAAAATCAGGCGCGCTTCTTCGTTACCGGAAATAATCTCTATCGGGTAGGGAATAACCTTTTCCGCGCGTTTGAGAAAATCAGCGGCATTTTGCGCCTGACGTAACGTATGGGTGCCTACGATACAGACGCTGGAAGGGGAGAAACCTTGTAAGCGTTCAGCAAACAGCGACAGACAGCTAAGCCCCCGTTCCATGGCTTCTTCGCTGAGTTTGTTATCCGCGCCCAGCCCGTCCGCCAGATGGACGCGCTGTTTTAAGCGCCCGATAATCTGCATTGCGCCGTCAACCACGCGGGCAATGACCATATGAAAGCTGTTTGAGCCGAGATCGACCGCAGCGAACTCCTGTGGGCGAGGGGATTTATCGTAAATTGGCATAGCGTTAGTCTGGTTGCTCGAGTGATTTGATGTAGTCATAAATTGCCAGCTGCGCCTGGACTTTACGGCGATTGCCGCGCGGCACGTAGCGGTTGCTGAGTTCTTTATCGATAAAACGCGCTTTTACCGTGTCGCTAAACAGAATGTCAATGATATCCAGGACGCGTTGTTTAAGCCGCGGGTCGAGGATAGGCGTAGCGACTTCGATACGGTAGTCAATATTACGCGTCATCCAGTCAGCTGAAGAGAGCCAAACTTGCTTATCACCGCCGTTTTCGAAAATATAAACCCGATCGTGCTCCAGATAGCGATCCACAATGCTAATCGCACGAATATTATCGCTAATGCCTTCCAGTTGCGGAATAAGAGAACACATACCGCGCACCAGCAGATTGACCTGGACGCCCGAACCCGACGCGGCGTATAGCCTGTCGACCAACCCTTTATCGACCAGGTTGTTAAGCTTTAACGTAATCCCTGACGGTAAGCCTTGCTGGGCATTGGCGATTTCACGATCGATCATCTCATACAGCAGACGCCGTGAGTTTTGTGGAGAAACCATCAAATAATCGAAAGTGACCGGGCGATAGGGGTTTTCAATAAAATTAAAGACCCGGCGCACTTCATTGGTAATGCGCGCATCGGCGGTCAGCAGCGAATAATCGGTATACAGCCGCGCTGTTTTTTCGTTGAAGTTACCGGTGCCGATATGCGCATAACGCACCACGTCATCGCCCTCTTTTCGTGAGATGAGGAAGAGTTTGGCGTGAATTTTCAGCCCAGGCGCAGAGAAAATAACATGGACGCCCGCTTCGGTTAACCGCTTGGCCCAGTGAATATTCGCCTCTTCATCGAAGCGCGCCTGCAACTCCACCACCACGGTGACTTTTTTGCCGTTATGGGCGGCATGGATCATCGAGTCAATAATGCGCGAGTCTTTCGCTACGCGATAAATATTGATTTTGATCGCCAGCACGCTTGGGTCAAACGACGCCTGACGCAGCAGTTCCAGCACATGTTCAAAGGTGTGATAAGGATAATAGAGCAGCACATCACGTTCACGAATCGCGTCGAAACCGTTACGAAACTTCTCTTTATCAAACCAAAGATGGCGTAACCGCGGTAACGGTTTATTGACCAGGTTGGCTTTACCGACATTCGGAAAATTAATAAAGTCTTTAAAATTGTGGTAGCGCCCGCCGGGTACGATTGAGTCATACCGGGAGATCGTCAGTTTTTCCCGCAGCACGTCGACCAGCGCGGCGGGCATATCGCGTTGATAGACAAAGCGCACAGGTTCAGCGGTCAGGCGCTGCTTCAGGCTGGAAGACATCAGCTCCATCAGACTGGATTCCATCTCATGCACCAGGTCATATTCGGCATCGCGGGTCATTTTCATCGAATAGGCATTAAGCGCGTCATAGTCGAAGAACCCTTTAAAAATGTCATCCAGGCAGTAGCGCAGAATATTATCCAGAAGGATCATCGGCTTGCGTCTGCGCGGTGTCTCCGGCGGCAGATTAACGAAGCGTGGGACTTTGTCGGACGGTATCTCCAGCAGCGCATAGTTGATGGTGTCGCCGCGGATAATCTCCACCGCCAGATAGGTGTAATCATCCTTTAAAAACTGAACAAGATCCGTCTCCCGGTTAATGAGAATCGGGGTAATATGCTGGCGCAAATAGTGCTTAAAATAGTGGCGCAACCAGCTTTGTTGGTTCACCGAGAGCTGACGCTCGTTGATCAGAAAGATTTGATTACGCGCCATTTCCAGCAGTAATTCGTTGTACAGGCCGTCGAACTCCTGGTCTGCTTTCAACACGCGGGACTGAATTTTGCCTAACAAATGGCGTGAATGAGAATTTGAACCCTGTTCTTCGCTGATAATAATGCGTCGTTTCAGTTCAGCGAAACGCACTTTGTAGAACTCGTCGAGGTTATTAGAATAGATTCCCAGGAACCGCATCCGCTCAATCAACGGGTTGGATTTATCCGCTGCTTCCTGTAACACGCGTTCGTTAAATGCTAACCAGCTCAGTTCTTTCTCGATATATAGCTTTTCCTGACCCATTACTACCTATACTCCGTTTTATTCACGGGACACTGCCTGATGATTATGGCGAGCATTACGCGTTAATGTCCAACTGCGCCAGAAAAATATGACAATAAACTGATAGCATAAAGGAAGGGAAAAGAGTAGGCCGGATAGGCATTTATGCCGCCATCCGGCAAGCAGACGCAGTCCTGTTCGATGACGTATTATTCGTCAGACGCATAACCTTGCGGCGGCAGACGACGCCCGTCCAGCCAGGCGGCGTTATCGCGCATCTTTAGACGCCCCTGCGCAAACCAGCCAATCACCAGCGGATAAATCGCATGTTCCTGAGTTTGTACGCGTGCGGTGATATCATCTTCGCTGTCGTCGGCAAAAACCGGCACCTTCGCCTGGAGAATGACCGGGCCGCCGTCGAGTTCGTCTGTCACGAAATGCACCGAGGTACCGTGCTCCTCATCGCCGTTTTCCAGCGCCTGGCGATGGGTATGCAACCCCGGATATTTTGGCAGCAGGGAAGGGTGAATGTTCAGCAGACGCCCGTAGTAATGCGCGACAAACATCGGACTCAGAATACGCATAAAACCGGCCAGCACGACCACATCGGGCGCATACGCGTCTATCTTGCGAATCAACTCGCGATCGAAGGCGTCGCGGCTGTCAAACCGATCGGCAGTCAGCGCTTGCGCCGGAATACCGGCTTCTCTGGCGCGTTCAAGGCCGAACGCGTCGGCCTTATTGCTGAATACTGCCCTGAGGGTGCCTTTAATTTTCTTCGCTTCGCAGGCATCGATAATCGCCTGTAAATTGCTTCCATTGCCGGAAATCAGCACCACAATATTCATTATTCAATAACCACACGCTGTTCGGAATCAGAGGCTTTGATGATACCGATTTTCCATGCGTTTTCACCTTTCTCGTTTAGCAGAGCAAGCGCTTTGTCTGCTTCCGGAGCGGAGAGCGCAATCACCATGCCGACGCCGCAGTTAAAGGTACGGTACATTTCATGTCGGCTGACATTACCGGCAGTTTGCAGCCAGGTAAAGATAGCGGGCCACTGCCAGGACGACTCATTAATTACCGCCTGGGTATTCTCCGGCAGAACGCGCGGAATATTCTCCCAAAAGCCGCCGCCGGTGAGGTGGGCGATAGCGTGTACATCGACGTTTTCAATCAGTTCCAGAACCGATTTTACGTAGATACGGGTCGGTTCAAGCAGATGATCGGCCAGCGGCTTCCCTTCCAGCAGAGTGGTCTGTGGGTCGCAGCCGCTAACGTCAATAATTTTCCGCACCAGCGAATATCCATTCGAGTGCGGGCCGCTGGAGCCGAGCGCAATCAGCACGTCGCCTTCGGCAACCCGGGAGCCGTCGATGATTTCTGATTTTTCGACTACGCCGACGCAGAAACCCGCCACATCGTAATCTTCGCCGTGATACATGCCCGGCATTTCCGCCGTCTCGCCGCCGACCAGCGCGCAGCCGGATTGCAGGCAGCCTTCGGCAATACCGTTGATCACGCTGGCAGCGGTATCGACATCCAGTTTACCCGTGGCATAGTAATCGAGGAAAAACAGCGGTTCCGCGCCCTGAACGACCAGATCGTTTACGCACATCGCCACCAGATCAATACCGATAGCGTCGTGACGCTTTAAGTCCATCGCCAGGCGAAGTTTGGTGCCTACGCCGTCAGTGCCGGAAACCAGTACCGGTTCACGATATTTTTGCGGCAACGCGCACAGCGCACCGAAACCGCCCAGACCGCCCATAACCTCCGGGCGGCGAGTTTTCTTCACTACGCCTTTGATTCGATCAACCAGAGCGTTACCCGCATCAATATCGACGCCGGCATCTTTATAGCTAAGAGAGGTCTTATCGGTCACTGCCTGGTTCCCCACGTTTTTTCTTGCGGTAAAAGTTAAATTCGGCGCAATTCTAACAGGGAAAGCAAACGTTTGCGAGCGTGGTCTGCGCCCTGGATATCCGGGCGATTTTTTTGGCATGGTTTCGGTCGCTGCTTGAAAATTTCTCTGTTGGTAAAAAAGAAAAGGATATCCAGCACCTGGTTTACGACAGGTGGTCTGGACAGGCCATTCACCCTTAAAATTGCTAAGATTCAATCGGTTGTTAGCCTTTATCGCCTGTTTCAACGTGAGTGATTTATACTCACTTTTCCGCTATCAGCGCTTTTGGTTGATCCAGGTCAAGCATACATTGTGTTGCGCCAGAGAGGAAAAGCGGTATAATCCGGCGATTTTTTTTGTGGTTGCCAGTCATCTGAGGATAGGAGAAGAGTATGAAGATCGTGGAAGTCAAACACCCACTCGTCAAACACAAGCTGGGTCTGATGCGTGAAAACGACATTAGCACTAAACGCTTTCGTGAACTCGCCTCAGAAGTAGGCAGCCTGCTGACGTATGAAGCGACAGCCGACCTGGAAACGGAAAAAGTCACCATCGAAGGCTGGAATGGCCCGGTGGAAATCGACCAGATCAAAGGTAAAAAAATTACCGTTGTGCCGATTCTGCGCGCGGGTCTGGGCATGATGGAAGGCGTTCTGGAAAATGTACCGAGCGCGCGTATCAGCGTAGTCGGGATGTACCGTAACGAAGAGACGCTTGAGCCAGTACCTTATTTCCAGAAACTGGTATCGAACATTGATGAGCGCATGGCGCTGATCGTCGACCCGATGCTGGCGACTGGCGGTTCTGTCATCGCGACCATCGACCTGCTGAAAAAAGCAGGCTGTAGCAGCATTAAGGTGCTGGTGCTGGTCGCCGCGCCGGAAGGCATTGCGGCGCTGGAAAAAGCGCACCCGGACGTTGAACTGTACACCGCCTCTATCGATCAGGGGCTTAACGAGCACGGATACATTATTCCGGGGCTTGGCGATGCCGGCGATAAGATTTTTGGTACCAAATAAGTGAATAAATAATTAAAAGCCGACTTTAAGAGTCGGCTTTTTTTTGAATAAAACAACTCATAACAAACACACTTAGAGGAAAACACTATGACGCGCCGTGCTATCGGGGTGAGTGAAAGACCGCCGCTTTTACAGACAATCCCGCTTAGTTTACAGCACCTTTTCGCCATGTTTGGCGCGACCGTGCTGGTGCCAGTTCTGTTTCATATCAACCCCGCGACGGTGCTGTTGTTTAACGGTATCGGAACGCTGCTGTATCTCTTTATCTGCAAAGGTAAAATTCCGGCCTACCTCGGATCGAGCTTTGCCTTTATTTCCCCGGTACTACTGCTGTTGCCGCTGGGTTATGAAGTGGCGCTGGGCGGTTTTATTATGTGCGGCGTGCTGTTCTGTCTGGTCTCTTTCATCGTTAAAAAAGCGGGCACCGGCTGGCTGGATGTGATGTTCCCGCCTGCGGCAATGGGCGCAATCGTTGCCGTCATCGGTCTGGAGCTGGCTGGCGTCGCGGCGGGGATGGCCGGATTGCTGCCTGCGCAAGGGCAGTCGCCGGACACGAAAACAATTATCATCTCCATGGTCACACTGGCGGTGACGGTGTTCGGCTCCGTACTGTTTCGCGGTTTCCTGGCGATCATTCCGATTTTGATCGGCGTGCTGGCAGGCTATGCGCTGTCATTCGCGCTGGGAGTGGTCGATACCACGCCCATTGCCCAGGCACACTGGTTTGCGCTGCCGACCTTCTATACGCCGCGTTTTGAATGGTTCGCGATCCTGACGATTCTGCCCGCGGCGTTGGTCGTGATCGCCGAGCATGTCGGTCATCTGGTGGTGACGGCGAATATCGTCAAAAAAGATTTAGTGCGCGATCCCGGTTTGCACCGCTCGATGTTCGCTAACGGACTGTCGACGATCGTCTCCGGTTTCTTCGGCTCCACGCCGAATACCACCTATGGGGAAAATATTGGCGTCATGGCGATCACCCGCGTTTACAGTACCTGGGTTATCGGCGGCGCGGCGATTTTCGCCATTCTGCTTTCCTGCGTCGGCAAATTGGCGGCGGCGATTCAGATTATCCCGTTACCCGTGATGGGCGGCGTCTCACTGCTGTTGTACGGCGTTATCGGCGCGTCGGGGATTCGCGTATTGATTGAATCAAAAGTCGACTACAACAAAGCGCAAAACCTGATCCTCACCTCGGTGATTTTGATCATCGGCGTGAGCGGCGCGAAAGTGCATATCGGCGCGGCAGAATTGAAAGGGATGGCGCTGGCGACCATCGTCGGGATTGGCCTGAGCCTGATTTTTAAACTGATTAGCCTGTTGCGTCCGGAAGAAGTGGTACTGGAGGCAAATGATGCGGAGTCTCCGCATCAGTAACGGGTTGCCGGGCAGCGATGCTGCCCGGTTCTATCTCAAGGGAATTATGTGGTAAACTCAGCGCGATTTTATGTCATCCTGGGTTGAGGTATCTCTGAACACACCGGCACAGCTCTCTTTGCCACTTTATCTTCCTGACGACGAAACTTTCGCAAGTTTCTGGCCGGGGGATAACGCCTCTCTACTGGCCGCGTTACAAAACGTGTTGCGCCAGGAACATAGTGGATATATCTACCTTTGGGCGCGTGAAGGCGCGGGCCGCAGCCATTTGCTGCACGCCGCCTGCGCTGAACTGTCGCAGCGTGGAGATGCGGTAGGCTACGTCCCGCTCGATAAACGCACCTGGTTCGTGCCGGAAGTGCTCGACGGTATGGAACACCTCTCGCTGGTGTGTATTGATAACATTGAATGTGTCGCTGGCGATGAACTGTGGGAGATGGCGATCTTTGATCTTTATAACCGCATTCTGGAGTCCGGTAAGACGCGGTTATTGATCACCGGCGATCGTCCGCCAAGACAGTTAAATCTGGGCTTGCCCGATCTCGCTTCCCGTCTGGACTGGGGGCAAATCTATAAACTCCAGCCTCTTTCCGATGAAGACAAACTTCAGGCGCTACAGTTGCGCGCCCGGTTACGGGGGTTTGAACTGCCGGAAGATGTCGGGCGGTTTTTACTCAAACGTCTTGATCGCGAAATGCGCACGCTGTTTATGACGCTGGATCAGCTCGATCATGCGTCGATCACTGCCCAGCGAAAACTGACGATCCCGTTTGTCAAAGAGATCCTGAAACTGTAATACGCCGCGACGGCGGCGTTCAACGGTTAACCGAGGATGTCCAGCACCTGCTCAGGCGGTCGGCCAATGCGCGCCTGACCATTTGCCACCACAATGGGGCGCTCCATCAGTTTAGGGTGTTCAACCAGCGCCTGGATTAACGCCTCTTCACTCAGCTGGCTATCCGCCAGGTGAAGCGTCTTATAGAGATCTTCTTTCTGGCGCATCAGTTCGCGCGCGCTGGACATGCCCAACATACGCAGCAGTTCCCGCACGGTGGCGGCGTTGGCGGGCGTATCCAGATAAAGCACCACTTCCGGTTCCACGCCGTTAGATTTCAGCAGGTTCAGCGTGTCGCGGCTCTTCGAGCAGCGCGGGTTATGGTAGATTTTAATCGTGTCGGTCATGAGTTCTCCTTGTGACACCATCCGGCTAATAAACGGCGATTACATTTTCGTGTATGGCTTGAAGCGTTCCTGTAACTGGCGCAGCTGGTCGATACGCGCATCGTAACGCGCCTGTTGCTGGCTACCCAGTTTTGCCTGGGCGCTGGCGCTACTGAGCAGTGAAATTGCCTGATCCAGTCGTCCCGCCAGCGCATAACTTTCAGCGCGCGCCGCCAGCTCCTGATCGCGGTTGTTCAGCGCGGCTTCGGCCTGAGCAAGCAGATCCCAGCCGTTACCGTCATCTTTATGGCTAAAGGTGTAGCGATTCAGAATGGTTTCCGCCGCTTTCGGCTGGCCTCCCTGGAGGTACGCATTGGCGAGGTTTAACTGCAGCACAGGATTAACGCGCAGATCGCGGGCGTTTTTCAGGCGATTAATCGCGTCGTTGGCTCTTTTCTGTCCGAGGTCAATATCGGTGGCGAGGTCAAGATACCAGGCATTGTTCGGTTCCGCGCTTAATAGCGGCTGCAACGTTTTGCGTGCTTCATCGTACTTGCTCGCTTCCATCGCCTGCAACGCCCGGCCATATTGCGCCGCATGTTGCTGACGCACGTTGCCTTTAGACCACTGATCCAGCAGGTCGCTGGTAAGCTGGTTACGTCCGGAATTGTACATTCCCAGGGCGCGCGCTTTGGCGAGATAGAAGTCAGCGGAAGATTGCACCACGACCGGGCGCATCTGGTTGGCACGGTTGCGGGCATCCGCAAGGCGGCTTTCCGGTAAGGGGTGAGTGAGCAAAATTTCAGGCGGTCGCGTGGAGTAACGCGCCTGGTCGAGCAGTTTTTCGAGGAAAGAGGGCATCGCCTGTGGGTCAAATCCGGCGCGTTGCAGTACCTGAATACCAATACGGTCGGCTTCTTGCTCATTTTGCTGGGTGAAACTTATCATTCCCTGGCGCGTTCCCGCCAGAGTACCGGTTAGTGCCGCCATACCGGCCTGTGGGCTGGCCATGGCCAGCAAAATGGAACCCAGCGCGCCCACCCAGGTAAGCGGCGCGCTGCGCTTTTGATCTTCCATCGCGCGCGCCAGGTGGCGCTGCGTCACGTGGGAGATTTCATGCGCCATGACTGAAGCTAGCTGGCTTTCGTTATCCGCGTAGCGAAAAAGCGCCGAGTGCAGCACCACATTGCCGCCAAAGAACGCGAACGCGTTGATTTCGTCATTATTGATCAAGAAAAAATGGAAGGGCGTTTTGACGGAGTCGGCGTGCGAGACCAGACGCATACCCAGCGCGTTAATGTATTGCACCAGCAGCGGATCGTTGATTAACGGCGCGCTGCCGCGTAGCTGGCGCACATAAAAGTCGCCCATTTGCATCTCTTGTCCGATAGAAAGCGTGCTTCCTGCCGAGGTTCCCATATCGGGCAGCGTGTCGGCAGGGTCGGCAAATGCGGGCGCGACCTGACCGAGAGCCAATGCTGCAATGAGGGTTGCCACCAGGTTTTTTTTCAACTGCCTGAACATAACCTCTATCCTGTTGTTTTGAGATAGCCCTTTGACCAACGTCGTGAAATATCGTTCCACGCTCCGACACTTCATAAGTGTAACTGTGATGAGCACAGACTCACTATTTTAGTTTCCTGAATCAACGATAAAAAGCGAAGTCTTTTTTGTGACATTTCGATACAATTCGGCATCACAATCCCGCAGTTGAGTTCTGGGAAGGGTTTTATGCTCGAAATGTTAATGCAATGGTATCGCCGTCGCTTCAGCGACCCGGAGGCGATTGCCTTGCTGGTTATTCTGGTGGCTGGTTTTAGCATCCTCTTTTTCTTTAGCGGCCTGTTAGCGCCGCTGCTGGTCGCTATCGTACTGGCCTACCTGTTGGAGTGGCCGACGGCGCGCCTGCAGGCGATTGGCTGTTCCCGGCGCTGGGCAGCCTCCATTGTCCTTATCCTCTTTGTCGGCATTCTGTTATTAATGGCGTTTGTGGTGATGCCGATTGCCTGGCAGCAGGGTATTTACCTGATTCGTGATATGCCCGGTATGCTGAATAAACTGTCCGATTTTGCCGCGACCTTGCCGCGACGCTATCCGGCGCTGATGGATGCGGGCATTATTGATGCGATGGCGGAAAACATGCGCACCCGGATGCTTAACATGGGCGATTCGGTGGTGAAGTATTCGTTGGCTTCGTTAGTCGGGCTACTGACGCTGGCGGTATATCTGGTGCTGGTGCCGCTGATGGTCTTTTTCCTGGTAAAAGATAAAGAGCAGATGCTGAATGCCGTGCGCCGCGTGCTGCCGCGTAATCGCGGGCTGGCGGGGCAGGTGTGGAATGAGATGAATCAGCAGATCACCAACTATATCCGCGGAAAAGTGCTGGAGATGGTGGTGGTGGGCGTGGCGACCTGGCTGGGCTTTTTGCTGTTTGGCCTCAACTATTCGCTACTGCTGGCGGTACTGGTGGGCTTTTCGGTCCTGATCCCCTATATCGGCGCTTTTGTGGTGACAATTCCGGTGGTGGGCGTCGCGCTGTTTCAGTTTGGTCTGGGGACGGAATTCTGGAGCTGTTTTGCCGTTTATCTGATTATTCAGGCACTGGATGGCAATCTGCTGGTACCGGTACTTTTCTCCGAAGCGGTGAATTTGCATCCGCTGGTGATTATTCTGTCAGTGGTGATTTTCGGCGGTCTGTGGGGTTTCTGGGGAGTGTTTTTCGCCATTCCATTGGCGACGCTGATTAAAGCCGTTGTCCATGCCTGGCCGGATGGTCAGGTGACAGATGCCTCATCCTGAGCGGTCTGTACAAAAGTTGTAAAGCGTGAACGACATCATAGTGCCCTGCCGCCATTTTGCGCACGCCTGATGAGGGACAAGCGCTTAGAAAGCCGCTCTTTTTTTAATGCCGCGCCGTGTTGCGGCATTTTTATTGTCGGAACCTACAAAATTCTCGCTGTAAAGCCGCCAAAATTTGGTGACTTAACCTAAGCATTCTTCTGAGAAATTCGTTAATAAGTGACATCATTGATGCGAGATTGCTTTTTTAATGTAAAGCGATAACGAAACAGGGAATGAGTGTGTTGAGAAAACATTACTTGAAAGGGTATACCGCGCGGCAAATTGTACAGCGAGCCATGAAAATTATTCCTTACTCGGTAAACGTCATGGATGAACATGGCGTCATTATCGCGTCTGGCGAACCTTCGCGGCTTCGCCAGCGTCACGAAGGGGCCATTCTGGCGCTGAAGGAAAACCGTATTGTAGAAATTGATTCCGCTACCGCCAATCAGCTAAAAGGCGTGCGATCCGGCATTAATCTTCCCATCTCTTTTCATGAACAGCTTATCGGCGTGGTCGGCATTACCGGCGAGCCGGAGGAGGTTCGCGCGTATGCCGAGCTGGTTAAAATGGCGGCGGAGCTGGTGATCGAGCATATGGTGCTGATCGAACAGCGACAGTGGGATAAACGCTATCGCGAAGAGCTGATCAACCAATTGATTTTGCGAGAAAATTCAACAGAGTCGTTGCGCTCCATGGCGGCCTATCTGGGTATTGATCTGGCGGTTCCCAGAGTGGTGCTGATTATTGAACTTTCCCAGCCGGATCGCGAAGCGTTGCGCAATGTAATGGATTATTTCGAGAATCACGCGCGCAACCATTTGGTGACATTTACCGAATTTAATGAATTAATCATTATTAAGCCTATCACGTTAAAAGAGGGAAAGTGGAATACCCGCCAGGAAATGGGCGAATTGCAGATTTTTAAATCATGGGCTGCATCATCGGGCTTTAGCCGTATTTTGGTTGGGGGTTATTTTGCCGGCGAGACGGGATTGCACCGATCTTTGCTCACTGCGAGAGCCACGCAGGCGATGGCGAAAAGACAAAAGCTGCGCAGCCAGTACATTTTTTATCATGACCATGCGCTTCCCGCGCTGCTAAGCGGGCTGTCTGAAAGTTGGCAAGTGCAGGAGTTATCGCGTCTGTGGCTGCAACTGGCGCAACATGACGCGAAAGGCGTATTGCAACAGACGCTGCGAACCTGGTTTGAACATAATTGTGACCTGACGCAAACGGCCAAAGCATTGCATATTCATGTGAATACATTGCGCTATCGCTTACAGCGCTGTGAGGATATTACACACATAAAAATCAACGAGTTAAAAAGTACGCTTTGGCTTTATATCGGTATGGAGCTCCAGGCCGAATCTGTACCGTCCGACAAGTTACCGCTGCCAGGTCGAATCGAAATTTGTTGAAAGCTCCAGCGGATTTTTAGGCGGGTTTTTCCATACTGCGCGCTCCATGTTAAAGGAGGCGCAGTATATGACGTCGATATCCACCCTGGGAGCCATTGCCGCATTGGTTGTGGCCATCGTATTAATTTTAAGAAAAGTGTCGCCAGCCTACGGCATGATGGCGGGCGCGCTGGTCGGCGGTTTGATTGGCGGCGCCGATCTTCTGCAAACCGTGTCGCTGATGGTGTCAGGCGCGCAGGGCATCGTTAATGCCGTATTGCGTATTCTGGCCGCAGGCGTACTGGCGGGCGTATTAATTGAGTCCGGGGCGGCGAATACGATTGCTGAGACGATTGTCCGCAAAGTGGGGGAAACCCGGGCATTATTGGCATTAGCCATTGCCACACTATGTTTGACCGCTGTCGGCGTATTTATTGATGTGGCGGTGATTACCGTCGCGCCGATTGCGCTGTCGATTGCGCGTAATGCAGGCCTGTCAAAAAGCGCTATTCTGCTGGCGATGGTTGGCGGCGGCAAAGCGGGTAACGTGATGTCACCCAACCCGAACGCTATTGCCGCCTCTGATGCGTTTCATGTTCCTCTTACCTCTATTATGCTGGCGGGCGTGGTTCCGGGCATCGTTGGGCTTATTATCGCCTATCTGTTAGCGAAACGGCTGAATAATAAAGGCGCGGGCGTCGCCGATCATGAAGTGACTCACCATGATGACTCCGTCGCCAGACCCGGCTTTCTGGTGGCGATTAGCGCGCCTCTGGTCGCTATTTTTCTGCTTTCTCTCCGTCCGTTTGCCGGCATTTCCATTGACCCGTTAATTGCCCTGCCCGTAGGGGGATTGGTCGGTCTGCTGTTGATGGGACGCGCGCGCCACTGTAACCAGTACATGGTCGCTGGTCTGATGCGTATGGCACCTGTCGCTATTATGTTGCTGGGAACCGGTACGCTGGCCGGCATTATCGCTAATTCCGAACTTAAAGATGTCCTGATTCATGGCCTCACCGCTTCGGGATTGCCATCCTGGCTGCTGGCACCCGTGTCTGGCGCCATGATGTCAATGGCGACGGCCTCAACCACAGCGGGAACGGCGGTGGCGTCCGGCGTTTTCTCTCCCACGTTACTTGAACTTGGCGTTTCCGCCCTGGCGGGAGCCGCTATGATCCATGCGGGCGCCACGGTGCTGGACCATCTGCCGCACGGCAGCTTTTTCCACGCGACGGGCGGCAGCGTCAATATGCAAATTCATGAACGTTTAAAGCTAATGCCGTATGAAACGCTGGTGGGGTTAGCCATTACCTTTATTTCTACTCTGATGTTCGGTTTCTTTGGTTTTGCAGGATAATCCCTATGAAAATTGTTATTGCTCCTGATTCATTTAAAGAAAGTTTGTCCGCAATGGCGGTCGCTGAGGCGATAGAAAAGGGGTTCCGCGAAATTTATCCTGACGCCGACTACGTTAAAGTGCCCATGGCGGATGGCGGGGAAGGAACCGTACAATCAATGGTGGAAGCCAGCGGCGGGCGTTATGTTGACCAGTGGGTACAAGGCCCGCTTGGGCAGCCGGTGGCCGCGCGCTGGGGAATGCTGGGCGATAGCGATACCGCCGTGATTGAAATGGCGGCGGCATCCGGGCTGCATCACGTTTCGCCTGAATTGCGCAACCCGCTTAATACCACCAGCTACGGCACCGGCGAGTTAATCGTCGCGGCGCTGGAGCGTGGCGTAAAGCGTATTATTCTGGGAATTGGCGGCAGCGCGACGAATGACGGCGGCGCGGGAATGATGCAGGCGCTTGGCGTTATATTGCGCGATAAACAGGGACGCTCGCTTTCTCCGGGCGGCGAGGCGCTGGCGGCGCTGGCCTCTATCGATCTGTCCGGTTGTCACCCATTGCTGCGTAAGGTATCGATAACCGTGGCGTGCGATGTCAACAATCCGCTGTGTGGTCCCCAGGGCGCATCGGCCATCTTTGGCCCACAAAAAGGGGCGACAGCGGAAATGGTGAACACCCTGGACGCGGCGCTGGAAAACTGGGGCCGACATATTTATCAGGCTACGGGGCGTGAGGTGATTAATGCTCCCGGCGCGGGCGCGGCAGGTGGAATGGGCGCCGCGCTTTTAGGATTGCTCAATGCGGAATTACGCGCCGGCGTAGAGATTGTTGTGGAAACGCTACAGCTTGAGCAGGCGGTTAAAGATGCCGATCTGGTGATTACCGGAGAAGGGCGGCTGGACAGCCAAAGTATTTGCGGCAAGACGCCGATTGGCGTCGCCAGAGTGGCGAAGCGGTATCATAAACCGGTTATCGCGCTCGCCGGTGGGCTGCAACACGATCATCACGTTGTGTATCAGCAGGGTATCGATGCGGCGCTGTCGATTTTGTCGCATATCGTTACGCTGCCGGAAGCCTTACACGAGGCGGAATATAACCTGAGCCTGTCGGCGCGCAATGTGGCGGCGATATGGCGTCTGGCGCGGCAAGCCTGACGGCGCATTCCCTTTCCAGGCCGCACATCAGCGCGGCCTGAGGCTTTTACGCGTTTTCTTTCAGCCAGTTCAGCACCACATCATGGTGATTGCTGGTTTTAAAATCATTAAAGACGTGTTCAATCTTACCATCAGCGTCAATCAAAAAGCTGATGCGGTGAATGCCGTCATACGTTTTGCCCATAAACGACTTTTCGCCCCAGACGCCGAACTGTTCACACACCTGATGGTTTTCATCGGACAAAAGGGTAAAGTTCAGCAGCTCTTTTTCAGCGAAACGGGAGAGTTTTTCAGGTTTATCGGTGCTGATGCCCAGCACGTCCACGCCTGCTTTTTTGAGCTCGTCCATGTTATCGCGTAAGCCGCAGGCCTGCACGGTACAGCCGGGTGTCATGGCTTTTGGGTAGAAATAAACCAGAACGCGCTGTCCCTGGAAGTCGGTCAAATTTACTTGTTCCCCGTCTTGATCCGGCAAGCTAAATTTCGGTGCGATATCACCGGCTTTCAGTGGATTCATTACTTAACTCCATCCTGTTCATCATGTTGTGAGTAATTGACGACGTTTATACTGCCTTGCGCATTGAGTTCTGTACATAGTGCTTTAAAGGCTTGCTCAATATTTGCGGAATTTTGCGACGCCGGGCTATGTGCGGTGATTTGAATAAATAATTGCGCAGCTTTATCACCTTCAGCCGGCTGTGTGCGGGAGACCAGCTCCGCAATATTCATTTCATGACTATTAAACAGCGCGGTGAATCGCTCAATTAAATGCGGGGAGTCGGCGACCTCAACCTGAACCCATACCGTCGCGGGCATTGCCGGGCGGGGGCGGTCGGACGTCCGTTTCATCACAATCAGCAGATCCAGCTCCGCGCCTTTTAACGGCAATGTCGATTCAATCAAGGTAATCGCGTTCCACGTGCCGGACAACAACATAATAAACGTGAATTCATCGCCCAGCATCGCCAGTCGGCTGTCTTCGATATTACAGCCGCAACTGCTGACATGGCGAGTAATGGTATTCACAATACCGGGCCTGTCGGCGCCCAGCGCAGTGATAACCAAATAGTGTTGTGATGACGGTGTCAAACCAGTTATTCCTTTGAGCGGTGAGGTAATCTTAAGGAAACCATAAAAAAAACCTGCATACAACAATCAGAACGGCTTTGGTCGCTTGCTTTTATTGCCATACCAAACGTACCATTGAGAGACTTGTTTGCACAGAGGATGGCCCATGTTCACGGGAAGTATTGTCGCGCTTGTTACGCCGATGGATGAGAAAGGTAACGTCAGTAGGTCTTGCCTGAAAAAACTCATTGATTATCATGTCGCCAACGGTACCTCGGCGATTGTTTCGGTTGGCACCACCGGCGAGTCTGCCACGCTAAGCCATGATGAACATGGCGATGTCGTGATGATGACGCTGGAACTGGCTGACGGACGTATTCCGGTTATCGCCGGCACGGGCGCAAACGCGACCGCGGAAGCGATTAGCCTGACGCAGCGTTTTAACGATAGCGGCATTGTTGGCTGCCTGACGGTGACGCCGTACTACAATCGCCCCACGCAGGAAGGTTTGTTCCAGCATTTCAAAGCCATCGCGGAACACACTGACTTGCCGCAAATTCTGTATAATGTGCCGTCCCGTACCGGCTGCGACATGTTGCCGGAAACCGTGGGTCGTCTGGCGGAAATAAAAAATATTATCGCTATCAAAGAGGCGACAGGGAACTTAACCCGCGTTCACCAGATCAAAGAGCTGGTTTCAGACGATTTTATTCTGCTTAGCGGCGATGACGCGTCTGCGCTGGACTTTATGCAACTGGGTGGTCATGGCGTGATTTCCGTTACGGCTAACGTAGCGGCGCGCGAGATGGCTGACATGTGCAAACTGGCGGCGGAAGGGCAATTTGCCGAGGCGCGCGCTATCAACCAGCGTCTGATGCCGTTACACAACAAACTATTTGTCGAACCCAATCCTATCCCGGTGAAATGGGCATGTAAGGCATTGGGTCTTGTGGCGACCGACACGCTGCGCCTGCCAATGACGCCTATCACGGACCATGGTCGTGACATCGTCAAAGCAGCGCTTCAGCATGCTGGCCTGCTGTAAAGTTTAGGGAGATTTGATGGCTTACTCAGTACAAAAGTCGCGCCTGGCGAAGGTTGCGGGTGTTTCGCTTGTTTTGCTGCTCGCTGCCTGTAGTTCCGATTCGCGCTACAAGCGCCAGGTAAGCGGCGATGAATCCTATCTGGATGCCGCGCCGCTTGCTGAACTTCACGCCCCGGCAGGAATGATCCTGCCGATAACGACCGGCGACTACGTTATTCCGGTCACGAAGGGGAGCGGCGCGGTTGGTAAGGCGTTGGATATCCGTCCGCCAGCGCAGCCGTTAGCGTTAGTGAGCGGCGCGCGTACCCAGTTCTCTGGCGATACCGCTACGCTATTGGTGGAGAATGGCCGGGGCAGCACGCTGTGGCCGCAAGTCGTCAGCGTGATTCAGGCGAAAAATTATCCGATTGAAAAACGTGACGATGCCAGCCAGACCCTGACGACCGATTGGGTGAACTGGAACCGCCTGGATGAAGACGAACAGTATCGCGGACGTTATCAAATCTCGGTGAAGCCGCAGGGCTATCAGCAGGCGGTAACGGTAAAACTGGTTAATCTGGAACAGGCTGGCAAGCCGGTCGCTGACGCGGCGTCGCTGCAGCGCTATAGCACGGAAATGATGAACGTCATTTCCGCCGGTCTGGATAAGACCGCTACGGATGCGGCAAATGCCGCGCAGAACCGTTCCGCCGCAACGATGGATGTGCAGAGCGCCGCTGATGATACCGGTTTACCTATGCTGGTCGTTCGCGGTCCGTTCAACCTCGTGTGGCAACGCCTCCCGGCCGCGTTGGAAAAAGTGGGCATGAAAGTCACCGACAGCACTCGCTCTCAGGGCAGCATGGCGGTAACGTACAAACCGTTGTCTGACAGCGACTGGCGGGATCTGGGCGCTAGCGACCCGGGCCTGGCATCCGGAGACTATAAATTGCAGGTCGGCGATTTAGATAACCGCAGCAGCTTGCAGTTTATCGATCCTAAGGGGCATACTCTGACGCAAAGCCAGAACGACGCGCTGGTTGCCGTCTTCCAGGCAGCGTTCAACAAGTAATTTAACAGGGCTGGAGTAATCCGGCCCTTTTTTCTGATAAGATACGCAAACGTGTGCGTCGGTACAAAAACGCGATTTAACCGCTATTTCGCACCACAATTACAGGCCGACGTCTCCGGCAGGCGTAGCAGGAAATGAATACTTATCGTTAATTCACACCCAGGAGTGTTAAAGATGCAAAAGCAAGCTGAGTTGTATCGTGGTAAAGCGAAAACCGTATACAGCACGGAAAACCCGGACCTGTTGGTGCTCGAATTCCGCAATGATACGTCAGCAGGGGATGGCGCGCGCATTGAACAGTTTGATCGCAAAGGCATGGTAAATAACAAATTCAACCATTTCATTATGACCAAACTGGCCGAGGCGGGCATCCCGACCCAGATGGAACGTTTGCTGTCTGATACCGAGTGTCTGGTGAAGAAGCTGGAGATGGTGCCGGTTGAATGTGTGGTGCGCAACCGTGCGGCTGGGTCGCTGGTCAAGCGTCTGGGCGTGGAAGAAGGCATGGAGCTTAACCCGCCGATATTCGATCTGTTCCTGAAAAACGACGCGCTGCACGACCCGATGGTGAATAGTTCCTACTGTGAAACGTTCGGTTGGGTAAGTCAGGAAAATCTGGCGCGTATGAAAGAGTTAACCTACAAAGCCAACGACGTACTGAAAAAACTGTTTGATGACGCGGGTCTTATCCTGGTGGATTTCAAACTGGAGTTTGGCCTGTATAAAGGCGAAGTGGTGCTGGGCGATGAGTTTTCACCGGACGGTAGCCGCCTGTGGGATAAAGAGACGCTGGACAAAATGGACAAAGACCGCTTCCGCCAGAGTCTGGGCGGTCTGATTGAAGCCTATGAAGCCGTCGCGCATCGCCTGGGCGTGAAATTAGATTAATTCCGCTTCTGACCGGGGGGCAACCGCTCTCCGGTATCATCCTTTCCTCATTCTGATAGCGTTTACCTGTGGTAATCCTGCGCCTGACCGCCTACGATCATCTGTATAACAAAGAGAGAATGAGGTGATTATGCGCTGGCAAGGGCGTCGTGAAAGCAACAATGTAGAGGACAGACGTAATCGGCCAGGCGGCCCCTCGCTGGGTGGCCCAGGCTTTCGTCTTCCGCGCGGAAAAGGCGGCATCATTCTGTTGGTGGTGGTGTTGGTCGCAGGGTACTATGGGGTGGATTTAACCGGTCTGTTGACCGGCCAGCCGGTTTCGCAGCAGCAGTCGACGCGTTCGATAAGCCCCAATGATGATGAAGCGGCAAAATTTACCTCGGTGATTCTGGCGACGACCGAAGATACCTGGGGTCAACTCTTTCAAAAAATGGGGCGCGGCTATCAGCAGCCAAAACTGGTGATGTACCGTGGTATGACGCGCACCGGCTGTGGTGCGGGTCAGTCCGTGATGGGGCCGTTTTACTGCCCGGCGGACGGCACCGTTTATATCGATCTCTCATTTTACGATGATATGAAAAATAAGCTGGGCGCGGACGGTGATTTTGCTCAGGGTTATGTCATCGCCCACGAAGTCGGCCACCACGTACAAAAACTGTTAGGTATTGAGCCGAAAGTACGCCAGTTACAGCAAAACGCGTCGCAAACGGAGGTGAATCGCCTTTCGGTGCGCATGGAGCTACAGGCGGATTGCTTTGCCGGCGTGTGGGGACACAGTATGCAGCAGCAAGGCGTACTGGAGGCGGGCGATCTGGAAGAGGCGCTCAATGCCGCACAGGCTATCGGCGACGATCGCTTACAGCAACAGGGGCAGGGGCGCGTCGTGCCGGATAGTTTTACCCACGGCACCTCAGAACAACGCTACAGCTGGTTTAAGCGTGGCTTTGACAGCGGCGACCCGGCGCAATGTAATACGTTTGGCAAAAACTTTTGATAAACCGGGGCAGGGATGTCTGATATCGATGCGCTACAGGCGTTAACGTCGCAAATGACACAGGAAGGCATTCGCCGTTTACTGGTCATCAGCGGCGATGCGGCGTGGTGCCGGAAGCGGGCCGAGGCGATACGCGCTGCGCTGCCCGGTGACTGGCTGTGGGTTGCGCCTGACGCGCCCGCACAGCCGTGCTGTACGCCACAGGCGTTACAAACGCTGTTGGGCCGTGAATTTCGTCATGCGATATTTGATGCCTGGCAGGGCTTTGACGCCGCAGCGTTTGCCGCCCTGAGCGGGACCTTGCAGGCCGGAAGCTGGCTGCTTCTGCTGATGCCGCCGTACGAGACGTGGGAAAGCAGGCCTGATACTGATTCACTGCGCTGGAGCGACTGCGCGCAGCCTATCCCCACACCGCAGTTTGCACAGCATCTTAAACGGACTCTTTCCCGCGATCCGCAAACGCTGCTTTGGCGACAGCGCCAGCCGTTTTGCTGGCCATCTTATCCTTCCCGTGAACGCTGGCGACCCGCCACCGGCGAGCCGCAGCCGGAGCAGGCGGCTATCTTATCGCGTTTACGTGAAATGCCGCCCGGCGTGGCGACGGTGATTGCCCCCCGTGGGCGCGGCAAATCGGCGCTGGCCGGGCAATTCATCTCCCGGATGGCGGGCACGGCTATCGTGACCGCACCGGCGAAAACGGCAACGGATATCCTGGCAGCGTTTGCCGGTGAGCGGTTCTGCTTTATGGCGCCGGATGCGTTGCTGGCGAGCGGGGCAAGAGCCGACTGGCTGGTAGTTGACGAGGCGGCGGCAATCCCCGCGCCGCTGCTGCTGCAACTGGTTTCG
This sequence comes from Salmonella sp. 32031103-2018-00083-FB-01-SM-01, assembly GCF_017571995.1. Taxonomy (NCBI): domain Bacteria; kingdom Pseudomonadati; phylum Pseudomonadota; class Gammaproteobacteria; order Enterobacterales; family Enterobacteriaceae; genus Salmonella; species Salmonella sp. 32031103-2018-00083-FB-01-SM-01. Next base: position 235,867 of record NZ_JAGEQL010000006.1, on the reverse strand, counting down.
CGCTTTCCCCGCATACTACTCACCACCACCGTTCAGGGCTACGAAGGCACCGGACGCGGTTTTTTACTTAAGTTTTGCGCCCGTTTTCCGCAGCTTCACCGCTTCACGCTTCGTCAGCCTGTCCGATGGGCGCCAGAATGCCCGCTGGAAAATATCGTCAGCGAGGCGCTGATATTCGACGATGAAGCGTTTGCGCAGGCGCCACATGGCGCGATAGCAATCTCGGCGTTTTACCAACAGGCCTGGGGGGAGACGCCCGCGTTGCCGAGGGCTGTGTATCAGTTACTGTCGGGGGCGCACTATCGTACTTCGCCGCTGGATCTGCGCCGAATGATGGATGCGCCAGGGCAGCATTTTTTGCAGGCTACGGCGAATAACCGTGTGGCGGGCGCCCTCTGGCTGGTCGAAGAGGGCGGGCTATCCGCAGAACTCAGTCAGGCTGTATGGGCCGGTTTTCGGCGTCCGCGTGGAAATCTGGTGGCGCAGTCGCTGGCGGCGCACGGTAGCGACCCTTTAGCCGCGACGCTGGTCGGGCGTCGCGTAAGCCGTATCGCGGTGCACCCCGCCCGCCAGCGCGAAGGCATCGGTCAGCAGTTGATTGCCTGCGCGTGCATGCAGGCGGCGCAGTGTGATTATCTTTCCGTCAGCTTCGGCTATACGCCGGAGCTGTGGCGTTTCTGGCAACGCTGCGGCTTTGTACTGGTACGGATGGGCAACCATCGGGAGGCGAGCAGCGGTTGCTATACGGCGATGGCGTTATTGCCGCTGAGCGACGCGGGAAAACGGCTGGCGCAGCAGGAACACCGACGTTTGCGCCGCGATGCGGATATCCTGACGCAGTGGAACGGCGAGGCGATACCGCTGGCGGCGTTACGCGAACAGGCGCTTAATGATGAAGACTGGCGTGAGCTGGTCGGTTTTGCGTTCGCGCACCGCCCGCTACTGACATCGTTAGGTTGCCTGCATCGTTTACTGCAATACAGCGCATTGCCATTACCGGCGCTGAGAGGGCGGCTGGAGGAAAAAGCCAGCGATGCCGAACTGTGCGCCCGGCTACGCATTTCAGGCCGTAAAGCTCTGCTGGCGTTGCAGCGTGCGCAGGCGGCGCAGGCGCTGATTGCGCTGGATGCCGGACGAACGCAGCGTTTGCGCGACGTAATGCCCGGCAGTGGGGACCATGCCGGATAGCGATACCTGTCCGGCATGTTATCCGGTTACTTTTTCGGCTGATCTTTCTTCGGCCAGTCTTCTTCATCGTCCCACTTATCGTTAAAATCGCGATGCGGGGGCAGCTCAGGTTTATTGGCAAGGAATTTCTTATGGTCGATGCGTTTGAGATCTTTGATCACATTCAGCAGTACGCCTACCAGAAACACCAATACCAGAATCCACCAATATTTTGCCAGCCAGTCCATGCTTATTTCCTCTTACCGGAACGCTCATCAGGCGACGAGCTGTTCCATAATACGTTGATACATACGGGCCAGTAGCTGGAGATCGGCGGCATTCACACATTCATTAATTTTATGAATGGTGGCGTTCACCGGCCCCAGTTCTACCACCTGCGCTCCCATACGGGCGATAAAACGTCCGTCGGACGTACCGCCCGTCGTCAGTAATTGCGGTTTAATTTCATTATAGTGCTCAATGGCGTTTACCACCGCGTCCACCAGCTTGCCGCGTGCGGTCAGGAACGGCTGGCCGGAAAGCCACCAGTCTACGGTATAACGTAGCTGATGCTTCTCAAGCAGCGCATGTACCCGCTCTTTGATCATCTCATCGGTCAGTTCCGTGCTGAAACGGAAGTTAAACTGCACGAACAGTTCGCCGGGAATGACATTATTGCTGCCGGTGCCTGCCTGGATATTGGCTACCTGCATACTGGTGGCCGGGAAAAAGTCATTGCCCCGATCCCACTCGATAGCGACCAGTTCATTAAGAAAAGGCGCGGCGCGATGAACAGGGTTATCCGCCAGATGCGGATAGGCGACGTGCCCCTGAACGCCATGAATAGTGAGGTTACAGGTGAGGGAACCGCGACGCCCGTTTTTGACGACATCACCCACAATTTCAGTACTGGAAGGTTCGCCGACCAGACAGTAATCCAGCCGCTCGTGACGGGCCATCAGCGCTTCAACCACCTTTACGGTGCCATTTTTTGCGCTGGCTTCCTCATCAGAGGTAATCAAAAATGCGAGACGGCCCCGGTGATGAGGATGCTGCGCAACAAATCGTTCAGCAGCCACCACCATGGCCGCCAGTGAACCTTTCATATCCGCCGCGCCGCGACCGAACAACATTCCGTCGCGAATCGTAGGTTCAAACGGCGGATTGATCCAGCGATCGACATCGCCAGCCGGTACGACGTCAGTATGCCCGGCGAACGCCAGCGTTTCGCCACGCCCACGCCATGCCCAAAAATTTTGCGTGTCGCCAAAATCCATATGCTCAATGGTAAAACCGATTTTACGCAGGCGTTCAATCATTAATGCCTGACAGCCTGCGTCATCCGGACTCAGGGAGGGGCGACGAATAAGTTGCTGTGTCAGCTCAATAACCGGGCACGACATAGACTACACCTCATCAAAAAACTGCTGATAACGGGATTCACTGAAACCAAGCAGCATAGGCTTCCCGGGCGCGCAGAGCAATGGGCGTTTGATGATTGCCGGCTGTTCAACCATGAGAGCAGCGGCGGAGTCGGCATCGGTAATCCCGCTGCGGTCGCCTTCATCCAGTTTGCGCCATGTTGTGCCGCGCGTATTCAGTAAAGGCTGCCAGCCGAGTTCGGCAATAAAGGTATTAAGAAGAGGGAGGTCTATGCCATCCACACGGTAATCGTGAAAACGATAATCAATGCCATGCTCCTCCAGCCAACGGCGCGCTTTTTTGATCGTGTCGCAATTCTTAATGCCATAGAGGGTAATCATATTGAATCCTTTAACGCGAAATTCGAATAAATAATCAATAGTATCGTCTGCGGGATAATAAGTGTGGCTGTTAATGGTTATTTATCCAGCGCTGATCGGCAATCAATATAACATTGTTGAGTGAATGTGAATAATGATTCCAAAACGTTCCAAATGTGGCTTGTTTATAATTCGCGGGACAAATCCTATTTTGCGTATATGCAATTGATTGTTTTTTAACCCGATTTGATAAAGTAGTAGAAAAGGTATTAATGTTGCTAAATATTGCAGTAAGTCACATAAAATTTACGGCTACAGCGCCATAGTAATATCATAGACAGCATAACCAGAGGATATCGCAACAATCGGTTAAATGAACTTCTCTCTATACCGCTAACTACGTAGAATACCCATAATAATAAGAGAGGCTATTATGATTGAACGTGAACTGGGGAACTGGAAAGATTTTATCGAAGTCATGCTTCGTAAATAAATGCCTGGAAGGCACCGCGCTCCCATAGGGGATAAGAAAAGGCGACTCAACGAAAGTCGCCTTTTTTGTGCCCGACACCCTGTATCAGGCTGGCCGGGAGCTTATTCCGGGCGCGGCTTCAGCGGGAAGCGGCGACGTATCAGCACGAAAAACAGGGGTACAAAGAAGATAGCCAGAATGGTTGCTGAGATCATTCCCCCCATCACGCCGGTTCCGACAGCATGCTGGCTACCCGAGCCTGCCCCGGTGCTGGTGGCCATCGGCAATACGCCAAAGATAAACGCCAGCGAAGTCATCAGTATCGGTCGCAGGCGCTGGCGGCTGGCGTACAGCGTGGCGTCTAACAGCGCGTGTCCCTTCTGATTCATTTCGTTAGCGAATTCCACAATCAGAATCGCGTTTTTCGCCGAGAGGCCGATAACGGTCAACAGCCCCACCTGGAAGTAAACATCGTTTTCCAGCCCGCGCATCCAGGTAGCGAGTAGCGCGCCAATGACGCCGAGCGGCACAACCAGCATCACCGAGAAGGGCACCGACCAGCTTTCATACAATGCCGCCAGACACAGGAAGACGACTAATAGCGAAATAGCGTACAGCGCGGGCGCCTGCGCGCCGGAGAGCCGTTCCTGGTAAGACATGGCTGTCCATTCCAGGCCAAAACCTCCCGGTAGCTGATGCACCAACGACTCCATGACATCCATCGCCGTCCCGGTACTGATCCCCGGCGCGGCCTCTCCGACAATTTCTACCGCCGAATAGCCGTTATAGCGTTCCAGACGCGGCGATCCGGTTTCCCAGCGCGAGGTGGCGAAGGCGGAGAAGGGGACCATGCCGCCGTCTTTGTTACGGACATACCAAAGATTAATATCATCCGGCAACATACGATATTTCGCCGCGGCCTGAACATAGACCTTCTTCACGCGGCCCCGGTCCATAAAGTCGTTGACGTAGCTCGATCCCCAGGCTGTTTGCAGGGTGTCGTTGATATCGTCAATCGATACGCCCAGCGCCTGCGCTTTCCTTTGGTCAATATCAATTTGCAGTTGCGGGCTGTCGTCCAGGCCGTTGTGGCGCACGCGGGTCAAGGAACTGTTTTTCCCGGCCAGCTCAATGAGTTGATCTCGTGCGGCCATCAGCGCGTCATGGCCTGCTCCGGCGTGATCCTGTAATTCCATATCAAAACCGGCGGAGCTGCCCAGACCGCTAATTGCCGGCGGGCTGCTGGCGAAGACGCGAGCTTCTTTAATCTGGTTAAACGCTTTTGTCGCTCGCTCAATAATGGCGAACGAGGAGCCGGTGGTGGGATCGCGCGCGTCCCAGTCTTTCAAGCGAACAAACATGCGCGCGACGTTTTGCCCATTCCCTCCAGGGCCGGAACCTACCGTCGAGAAGACCGACATAATGTTATCTTTCTCATGGGTGAAGTAATAGTTTTCAACCTTTTCAACGACTTTCAGGGTCTGCTGTTGCGTAGAACCGCTCGGTAGCTGGATAGACGTAGTGAACATACCCCGATCTTCTTGCGGCAGAAAGGAGGTGGGGAGGCGCAGAAACAGGAACACCATGCCGCCAAGCAACAGAGCATAAATCAGAATCCAGCGCAGGCTGCGATGCAAAATTTTCGCTACGCCTTTCTCATAACGTTCGGCATTACGATTGAAGGTACGGTTAAACCAGCCGAAAAATCCGCGTTGCCCGTGTTGTTCGCCTTTGTGCAGCGGTTTTAATAACGTTGCGCACAGCGCCGGCGTCAGGATCATGGCGACCAGCACCGACAGCACCATTGCCGAGACAATGGTAATAGAAAACTGACGATAAATCGCCCCGGTGGTACCGCCAAAGAACGCCATCGGCACGAATACCGCAGACAGTACCATCGCGATACCGACCAGCGCCCCCTGGATTTGTCCCATGGATTTGCGCGTCGCTTCACGCGGCGTGAGCCCTTCTTCGCTCATGATACGTTCGACGTTTTCCACCACCACGATGGCATCGTCGACCAGGAGCCCGATTGCCAGCACCATCGCGAACATGGTTAATGTGTTAATACTGTAGCCGAACGCGTAAAGCACGGAGAAGGTGCCCATTAATACTACCGGCACGGCGATCGTCGGAATCAGCGTGGCGCGAAAGTTTTGCAGGAACAGGTACATCACCAGGAAAACCAGCGCGATAGCCTCCAGCAACGTTTTGACCACATCGATAATCGAGGCTTTAACAAAGGAGGTGGTTTCATACGCGATCTTGTATTCCAGGCCGTGAGGGAAGTACTGCGCCAGCTCGTTGAGGCGATCCAGCACCAGCTTCGCGGTCGCCATTTCATTCGCGCCGGAAGCCAGCTTAACCCCAAGACCGGAAGCCGGATTGCCGTTAAAACGGCTGAGGTAGTCATACTTTTCCGCCCCCAGCTCCACGGTGGCGACATCGCCCAGTTTGACCTCGGAACCGTCCTGATTAACGCGCAGGGTGATATCGCGAAATTGTTGCGGCGTTTGCAGTAGTGACTGCGCATTAATGGTGGCGTTCAGCGCCTGCTTGTCGACCGAAGGCGTACCGCCAAGCTGCCCGACGGCGATTTGCGCATTCTGCGACTCAATTGCATCGGTCACGTCTTTCGTGGTCATCTGAAAACTATTCAATTTGGCAGGATCGAGCCAGATACGCATAGAGTACTGTGAACCATAAGCGTCAATATCGCCCACGCCGTTGACGCGGCTGAGCGGGTCCTGAATATTACTGGCGACGTAGTCGGCGATATCCTGCTTGTCCATAGAGCCGTCGGTAGAGACGAAAGCGATGGTCAAAATATTGGTATCGCCCGTTTTGCGTACCGTGACGCCTTGATCCTGTACCGCCTGCGGCAGTTTACGCATCGCGGACTGTAACTGGTTTTGCACCTGCTGAACCGCCTCATCAGGATCGGTTCCCGCAATAAAGCTCAGCGTGATGGTCGCCTGCCCGGTTCCGCTGCTTTGTGATGACATGTACATCAGATTATCGAGGCCCGTCATATTCTGCTCAATAACCTGGGTTACGGTATTTTCCAGCGTTTGCGCCGACGCTCCCGGATAATTCGCGGTAATACGTACGTTGGGCGGCGCCAGATCGGGATATTGTTCAACAGGTAAAGAGAAAATGGCTAACGCCCCTGTCAGACACAACAGGATAGCCAGCACCCAGGCAAAAATGGGGCGATCGATAAAAAAATTCGCCATTAAAGGGGAACCTCGTGTTTCTACATATCGTTATAGATTTGAACTGCTTCACTGTAGCGGCAAGCTACGAGCCAAACGTGGAGAAATAAAGGAGATAATGTAAATTATCATGCGCTTTTACAGCATACTTTTTGTGCCAACGCCGGAAAGCCTGACATCTGGCCTTCCGGCGATTTGCCGTTCTTTACGTTAACTGACTCTCTTCCTTGTTGGAGGAGCGAAAACTGATACTGACCAGTGTGCCGCCGCCGGAGGGTTGCGAAAAATTCAGCGTGCCGCCAAGGCGCTCCGCGCGCTCACGCATTATATTCAGACCATAGTGTCCGGCAGGCTCATGCGGTTCGCCGATACCAATGCCATTATCACGAATATAAACGGTATGATCGCCGTCAGGCGCGGTGACGCAGCTCACGGCGATTTCGCTCGCGTTGGCGTGTTTAATGGCGTTCAGGACCGCTTCACGCACAATTTGCAACAAATGCACCTGCATTTGCGCATCCAGCGCCAGCGTGGGTAAACGGCAATCCAACGTGAGTTTGGCCGGGGTCTGACTCTGTAAATCTTCCAGCATCTCATGCAATGCGGAGGGTAAATCGGCCTGCTGTAACGTCAGACGGAACGTGGTGAGTAGCTCGCGAAGCTGACGGTAGGCGTCGTTCAGCGCTCTGGAAAAATCCGCCATGATGCTTTGCGCGCCGGCGTTATCCTGAGGAATGGCGCGCTTCAAAAGCGTTAACTGAATACGTAAATAAGAAAGTACCTGCGCCAGCGAATCGTGTAGCTCACGGGCAATCGTCGCGCGCTCTTCCATTAACAAAAGTTGCTGGAAGTGTTTTTGCGCCTGATTAAAGTACAAACCACGCCCCAGCATCGTGGAGACGCTGTTCAGCAGCGGCGTAGAGGCATTAACGTTGGGGCTTTGCCAGTGGAGTTCGCCATAGACCGTGTCCTGCATCGTCACTGGCAGCATTTGCATCGGCAGGTCGGGGCTTTGCGTGCCTTCGCTAATCCGCCAGTTATCGCCCACGGTTAACTCCAGATACCAGGCGGCGTCATGTTCACGGACAATTTGCAAAATATGGCGAAAACAGTGGACATCGATTTGGCTGGTATTCAGCGCCTGGGAGCACTGGTATAACACCTCCAGGCGGCGATGGGCTTCGTGCAGATCGTGCGTTTTTTCTTCCACCGAGGCTTCCAGCGAACGATAAAGTTTATGCAGCTCGCTCGACATCTGACTAAACGTTTTCGCCAACAATCCCAGCTCATTGGGTAAGCTGGTATCCAGCGGCAGCGGGGCGAACTGACCATGTTCAATACGCTGACTGGCGGTGACCAGTTGATTCAGCGGGCGAACAACCTGCTGGCGAATACGCCGTAGGGTAAAAAAGACCAGCGTAAATATGCCGATACCGCCCGCCAGCGATATGGCGACGACCAGCATGACTTTACGCTCGGCGTAATGCTGTAACGCCAGAACGAAGAGATCAATTTGATCGACGTAATTGTTGATATTGGTCTGATACCAGGCAATGTCGCCGTCCTGTAGGCGGCTATTCATCTCCAGCCAGTTGGCGTGCAGGCGCGCGTAGCGAGTTTTCACCGCCTGCGGCACATACCAGGCGTTGAGATTTTGCAGTACCGGCGAGTTGAGCGCGTGCTGGAAAAGTTGACGATGCGCATTAATCTGCGGGCTACGGCTTTGCAGATCGTAACCCAGCCGATAGCTCTGCATTCGTAGCGAACCGGCGATATTGATCGCTTCGGCATCCCGTAAACTGCTGGTCAGCGTCAGTAATGCGCTGCCGGTGGACAGAATAGACAACAGCACAATATAGAAAAAAGCCTTAGCCAGACTGGCTGAGACCGGGCGTTTAACCGTCACGCTGGCACTCCCCGCATTTAGCTGAATCGCAATTGCATTTGCTTTGAAATAAATTGATCTGCCACAGGTTCTGGACAGATAGTTGTGCTTCCTGGGCAGATGAACATTGCCGACCCCGCCTTCGTCAGTTAATAACAATGCTCATATAAAGAATAAGGTTTTTACAACCGAAACAGAAGGATGCCATGAATCGTTTTATTATGGCCAATAGCCAGCAGTGTCTGGGCTGCCATGCCTGCGAGGTCGCCTGCGTAATGGCTCACAATGATGAGCGACATGTCCTGACGTCACAGCGCTATCAGCCCCGAATTACTGTCATCAAACATCAGCACCAGCGCAGCGCGGTCACATGTCACCATTGCGAAGATGCGCCCTGCGCCCGTAGCTGTCCGAACGGCGCGATCGCGCATATTAACGACAGCGTGCAGGTCAATGCGCAGAAGTGTATCGGCTGTAAATCCTGCGTCGTCGCCTGCCCATTCGGCACCATGCAGATGGTATTGACGCCCGTCGCGCCAAACCAGTTCAAAGCCAGCGCGCATAAATGCGATCTGTGTCAGGGACGTGAACAGGGTCCGGCCTGTGTGGAAAATTGTCCGGCGGATGCGCTGCAACTGGTCACCGAAGACTCGTTGACCCGTCTGGCTAAAACGCGACGGCTGCGTACCGCCCGGCAGGAGATTCGCCCCTGGCATACCGTGGATACACAACACAGTGGGACAGCAAGCAGCAAAGTCGAGCGTATGCAGGCGACGCCGCCGCGCGGCGAACCGGATAAACTGGCGATTGAAGCGCGTAAAACCACCTTTGAGGAAATTTATCTGCCGTTTCGCGCCGCGCAGGCGGAGCGTGAAGCGTCCCGCTGCCTCACATGCGGGGAACACAGTATCTGCGAATGGACCTGTCCGCTGCATAACCATATTCCCCAGTGGATCGAACTGGTGAAAGCCGGCGATATTGATGCGGCGGTAGAGCTTTCCCACCAGACCAACTGCCTGCCGGAAATTACCGGGCGCGTCTGTCCGCAGGACCGGCTATGTGAAGGCGCGTGTACACTCCGCGATGAGTATGGCGCGGTTACCATCGGCAACATTGAGCGCTATATCTCCGATCGCGCTCTGAGCAAAGGCTGGCGTCCCGACCTGTCGGACGTACAGAAGAGCGATAAGCGCGTGGCGATTATCGGCGCGGGGCCGGCAGGTCTTGCCTGCGCTGACGTGCTGGCGCGCCATGGCGTAAGCGCCACCGTCTACGATCGCCATCCGGAAATCGGCGGTTTACTCACCTTTGGTATTCCGGCTTTCAAACTGGATAAATCTCTGCTGGCGCGCCGTCGGGAGATCTTCAGCGCGATGGGGATTCGTTTCGAGCTTAACTGCGAAGTAGGGAAAGATATTTCTCTGGAGACGCTGCTGGAGAGTTATGACGCCGTCTTTGTCGGGGTAGGAACCTATCGTTCCATGAAGGCTGATTTACCGAATGAAGACGCGCCGGGGGTATATGATGCGTTGCCATTCCTCATCGCCAATACCAAACAGGTGATGGGGCTTCCGGCGTTGCCTGACGAGCCGTTTATTGATACTGCGGGTCTTAACGTGGTTGTGCTGGGCGGCGGTGACACCGCAATGGACTGCGTACGTACGGCGCTGCGTCATGGCGCAGCCAACGTCACCTGCGCTTATCGCCGCGATGAGGCCAATATGCCGGGGTCGAAAAAAGAGGTGAAAAACGCGCGGGAAGAGGGCGCGAACTTTGAATTTAACGTTCAGCCGGTTGAGTTGGTGCTGGATACGCACGGGCGCGCCAGCGGTATTCGCTTTTTGCGTACGCGGCTTGGCGAACCGGATGGTCAGGGGCGACGCCGCCCGGTACCTGTACCGGACAGCGAGTTCGTGATGCCGGCGGATGCGGTCATTATGGCATTTGGTTTTCATCCGCATGGTATGTCGTGGCTCGAATCGCATGGCGTGAAGGTGGATAACTGGGGACGTATTGCCGCCAGCGTCGAGAGCGAGTTTCGTTACCAGACGTCCAACCCGAAAATTTTCGCCGGCGGCGATGCGGTGCGCGGCGCCGATCTGGTGGTGACGGCGATGGCAGAAGGCCGACATGCCGCGCAGGGGATACTCGACTGGTTAGCTAAATAAGCGTATTTGTAGGCCGGTTAAGGCCTGGAACGGTTAAATGATTGAGTGATAAAAAATCTTAAACTTATTGGCTAACCTTACTCCGTTTGCAGAAATGTTGACGCTCGCAGGGCTGGACGCCCTGCGATAAACATTTTCCCGTCGGGTCGACGTTTAACAGGCCTGATGAGGCCAATCTTAGTATTGAAAATAGAGTGTAAATTGAAGGAAGGGACGCTATCAGAATCCCTTCTTAGAGCCTATCCCATTAGGGCTATTTTACTTGCCATTTTGGACCTGGGCAGTGCTCGCCAAAACGCGTTAGCGTTTTGAACGCCGCTAGCGGCGGCCCGAAGGGCGAGCGTAGCGAGTCAAACCTCACGTACTACGTGTACGCTCCGGTTTTTGCGCGCTGTCCGTGTCCAAACTGGCTGCGCCAATAACGCCTGGTGGGATAGGCTCTTAATTTTTATTTTAAGGAACCATATATCTGGTCAACAATCCAGCCATACGTCGCCGCAGGTAATAATCCACTGACAAAAACATTCGGATTCACTTTAGGATTTTCTACCGGCGAGTGCGGCCTGTTACCTAAAATCACAATCGCCATATGATTAACCGGATCGATAGACGTCAGCGTTCCGGTCCATCCGGTATGTCCATACGTTTGCGGACTGGCTAATACCCCGAACGTGGGGGTCATTGAGGCGTTGCCGTTAACGCGCCACCCCAGACCAAAGGTAGCGTCTTCTGGCGAGCGGCGAGTAAACTGCGCAACCGTTTTGTCGTCGAATAGCTTCACGTTACCGTAGCCGCCCCCATTGAGCATGACTTGCATTAACACAGCCATATCATGGGTGTCAGAAAACAGTCCGGCGTGTCCTGAAACGCCGCCCATTGAGTACCAGGCTTTTTCATCATGCACCTGGCCCCATAGTGTATTGGTGCGAATATTGGGGAAATGAATCACGCCGTCACGCGTATTGCCGTGTAGTTCCGTTGCGGCGATTTGCGGCGGCGTGAAGCCTTTCATCAGCGGGTTAAAGACGGTATGTTTTAATCCGAGCGGTTTATAAATGGTGGTTTCGACGTAGCGATCTAATGGCATTGCCGTTATCGATTCAACGATAAAACCAAGAATCATATAATCCACGTCGCTGTAGATATGCTTTGACCCAGGTTGATATTCCAGCGGCGTCTTTTTAATCATCTCCAGAGTAGTGCTTTTACTCTGTGAAAATAATTTACCGGCGACGTTTTTATTAGGATATTGTGGGTCGGCAGGAAAGCCCGCGACGTGATGAAGAATATCAATAATGCGGAGTTTATCTTTGCCTTTTATTTTATCCCCAGGCATATCCTTAAAGCCGGGGATGTATTTTGATACCAAATCATTGACATCTATTTTTCCTTCATACACCAGTTTTTGCAATGCAAAGTTAGTGGCATACATTTTTGTGTTTGAAGCCAGGTCATACATCGTGTTAGTGGTCGCCCGAATAGGATAGGCTAACAGCGTGGAACCGTCATATTTTTTGGCATAGCCCCAGGCTTTTTGTAGAACAATATGATTATCTTTTATCACCAGAAGATTAATACTGGGATATCCGGCATCAATTTGATTTTGAATCCAGCCATCAAGTCGGTGAAGTTTTTGGCTATCAAACCCCACCTGATCAGGACTCGCGGTGGTCAATACCGGATACTCAACGGCAAAAGCTGAAAGGGAAAACGTCAGTAGAACCGTCGCAACGAGAGTAAATTTCATGATGATTCCCTCAGTCTCACCCCGGCCGTCAAATCATATCGCGAGCATGGACTCTGCGGCCCGGAGAAGCAGAATATGGTCATGGCAGTGACAGAAAAATATGGCTGTACGTCCGTTCAGTTGGCATTAAGGATTAACCCTTCAGCAGACAAAACCGGCCTCACGGCGTAATATTAATGCTCTTTTTACACCCTGGAGCCAGCATGTCGCAAACCATTACGCTTATTAAGGATAAAATTCTTTCTGATAATTATTTCACTCTGCGCAACATTACCTATGACCTGACCCGTCGTAATGGCGAGGTTATCCGTCACAAGCGTGAGGTTTACGATCGCGGGAATGGCGCAACCATTCTGCTTTACAACTCAACTAAAAAAACCGTGGTTCTGGTTCGTCAGTTTCGCGTGGCGACATGGGTCAACGGTAATCAAGACGGTATGTTAATTGAAACCTGCGCTGGCCTGCTTGATAACGACGAGCCGGAGGTCTGTATCCGTAAAGAGGCCATTGAAGAGACAGGGTATGACGTTGGTGAGGTACGCAAGATATTTGAGCTTTATATGTCGCCAGGCGGCGTCACGGAGCTGATTCATTTCTTCATTGCCGAATATCATGATAGCGAGCGTGCCAGCATCGGCGGCGGCGTGGAGGACGAAGAGATTGAGGTGCTTGAACTGCCGTTTTCCCGGGCGCTGGAAATGGTGCGCTCAGGCGAGATTCGGGACGGTAAGACCGTGTTATTGCTTAACTATTTACAGACATCTCATCTAATGGACTGAAAAAAAAGAAATATATTTCTTTACACAAAAAAGACCAATCCGATAAATCTGATTGAGAACCCTGAGGCGCGCAAGGAAGATACCGCCTTAGCTGTGTTGTTCTGAATCTGGGGTTGTTCCGTTCATGCGCTACCGCGTTATTCTTTTTTGTCTGTTTGGCCTGTTGCCGGTCCAGCTACTGTGGGCTGCGCCAGCGCAACGGACTTTTTCCGACTGGCAGGTCACCTGCAATAACCAAAATTTTTGCGTAGCGCGCAATACTGGCGAACATCATGGGCTGGTGATGACATTAAGCCGCAGCGCCGGGGCGCGTACCGATGCGGTACTGCGTATCGACCGCGGCGGTTTGGCGCCGCCCGACGCTAAAGAAGCCGCAATTGCGCCTCGCTTATTGCTGGATGGCAAACCGCTTTCGTTCAACAGTCCACACTGGCGCGTGTCGCCCTGGCACCTCATGACCGGCGATCCTGCCACCATCACCGCATTTTTACAGACGATTCAGGATGCGCAAGCTATCACCTTAAAAAACGGCGTTCAGACGCTTTCGCTGGCGGGATTAAAAGCGGCATTACTGTTTATCGACGCGCAACAAAAACGTGTGGGCAGCGAAACCGCCTGGATTGAAAAAGGAAACGAACCGCCGCTCAGCGTGCCCCCGGCACCGGCATTAAAGGGGATCGCCGTGATTAATCCAACGCCCGTACCGCTGAGTGAGGAAGAACGCGACGATCTGCTGGACTACGCAGCATGGCGGGTAAACGGCATTCGCTGTTCGCTTGACCCGCTGCGTCGCGAGACGCAGGTCAGCGCGTTGACGGATGATAAAGCGTTATTGATTGTTAACTGCGAAGCCGGCGCCTATAACACTATTGATCTCGCCTGGGTAGTTTCACGCAAAAAAACGCTCGCCTCGCGCGCCGTACGTTTGCGGCTGCCGTTTAATCGCGGCGTCGAAAGTAATGACATGGAGTTGATGAACGCCTTCTTTGACGAGAAAACGCGCGAGCTGGTGACGTTGGCGAAAGGGCGGGGGTTAACCGACTGTGGTATCCAGACGCGCTGGCGTTATGATGGCGATCGTTTTCGTCTGGTACGTTATGCCGAAGAACCGAGCTGCGATAACTGGCACGGGCCGGATGCCTGGCCTACGCTGTGGATCACGCGTTGAATCCTGGTTGTTATCCCCCTTTTCAGAATAGGGATACACCTATTGAGGTTTCATTTATGGTATAGAGATTGCTACGTTACGGTAGGATTGTTATTTTACCCGATAGCCTCACCACAGCAGGAAATAGTATGAAAATAAATAATGGCCCCGTATTATGCCCCCATTGTGGCTGCCTGAGCGCTTATTATGAAATAGATCGGCTGGCGGCGATAAGAGAAAAAGTGAATAAAGAAGGCGGATCAGCGGCGTGGGATTCAACATTGCAGGCGCATAAAAAAAAGGCCTTTTGCCTGATGTGCCATAAATCCATTGATGAGGTCGTCATCGGGCAGTCAGATGCGCCTGAGTCTACGAAGTAATTTTGCACAGCCTACAGAACAGGTCTGCAGACTGCGCAAAGTCTGTGTTGCTAACGCTCGCCTTAGCCTTTGATGTTCAGCACCCGGCGGGCTTTTTCTACAATATTTTCCACGGTAAAGCCAAAATACGGGAACAGTTTGTCAGCCGGGGCGGATTCACCGTATCCCGTCATGCCGATAATTGCGCCTTTTAGGCCAACATATTTATACCAGTAGTCGGCTATACCGGCTTCCACCGCGACGCGGGCGGTCACGTGCGCCGGTAGCACTGATTCGCGATATGCCTCGTCCTGCGCATCGAAAATATCCGTTGAAGGCAACGACACCACGCGAACGTTATGCCCCTCGCCAGTCAATTTTTCCGCCGCCTGGAGGGTAATTTCCATTTCCGATCCGGTAGCGATCAGAATGATATCCGGCTTGCCGCCGCTATCCTTCAGAATATAACCGCCGCGAGCAATTGCTTTCACCTGTTCCGGCGTGCGTTCCACCTGCGCCAGATTCTGCCGCGAGAGAATCAACGCCGTCGGCCCGTGCTGACGTTCAATGGCCAGCTTCCAGCCGACCGCCGCCTCAACCTGATCGCAGGGACGCCAGGTGCTGAAGTTAGGCGTTAAGCGCAGGCCCGCCAGTTGTTCCACGGCCTGGTGCGTCGGGCCATCTTCGCCCAAACCGATGGAGTCGTGGGTATAGACCATAATCTGCCGGGCTTTCATTAAGGCCGCCATACGCGCCGCGTTACGCGCATATTCGACAAACATCAGAAACGTGGCGGTATACGGTACAAAGCCGCCGTGGTGGGCGATGCCGTTGGCAATGGCGGTCATGCCGAATTCGCGCACGCCATAGTGGATGTAATTACCTGCCGGATCCTCTTTCAACGAGGTCGAACCTTTCCAGATAGTCAGGTTGCTCGGTGCCAGATCCGCCGATCCGCCCAACAGTTCCGGCAACAGGGGACCGTAGGCATTGAGCGTATTTTGCGATGCTTTACGGGTGGCGATTTTGGCCGGATTAGCCTGCAAGTCGTTAATAAATTTTTGCGTGGCGGATTCCCATGTCTCCGGCAGTCCGCCGCTCATCCGGCGGGTAAACTCTGCGGCCAGCTCAGGATAAGCCTTCTCATAAGCAGCAAACTTTTCCTGCCACTGCTGCTGCGCTTTCTCGCCTTTTTCACGGCCATCCCACGCGCGGTAAATCTCTTTTGGGATCTCAAACGCCGGATGATGCCATCCCAGCTTCTGGCGGGTCAGCGCCACCTCTTCTTCGCCCAGCGCCGCGCCGTGCGACTCCTCCTTCCCGGCTTTATTCGGCGAGCCAAAACCTATCACCGTCCGACAGATAATTAGCGAAGGTTTATCTTTTACACTCTGGGCTTCGAGAATGGCTTTTTTCACCGCTTCCGGATCGTGCCCGTCAATGTCATGCACGACATGCCAGTGGTAGGCTTCAAAACGTTTGGCGGTATCGTCGGTAAACCAGCCTTCGGTTTCGCCATCAATGGAGATGCCGTTGTGATCGTAAAAGCCGATCAGTTTGCCCAGTCCCAGCGTACCAGCCAGCGAACACACCTCATGCGAGATCCCCTCCATCAGACAGCCGTCGCCCATAAAGACATAGGTGTAGTGGTCGACAATCTCGTGGTCCGGCCGGTTGAACTGTGCGCCTAACGTACGCTCGGCAATCGCCAGCCCGACGGCATTCGCCAGCCCCTGGCCCAGCGGTCCGGTGGTGGTTTCAACGCCGGGCGTATAGCCAATCTCCGGGTGACCTGGCGTTTTGGAGTGCAGTTGACGGAAGTTTTTTAGCTCCTCCAGCGGCAGGTCATAACCGGTTAAATGCAGCAGACTATAGAGCAGCATGGAGGCGTGACCGTTGGAAAGGATAAAACGATCACGGTCATACCAGGTCGGATCGGTGGGGTTATGTTTAAGAAAATCGTTCCATAGCACTTCAGCGATATCCGCCATCCCCATCGGCGCGCCGGGGTGCCCGGAATTGGCTTTTTGAACGGCATCCATGCTCAGCGCACGAATCGCATTGGCAAGGTCTTTACGGGACATAAATCACTCCATGCAAGGTTTATAGTTTGGCGGCAAGCAGGTCTTCCAGTTTGCGCTGGTCAACAGCAAAAAGACGGATACCTTCCGACAGCTTCTCTACGGCCATCGCGTCCTGATTATGTTCCCAGCGGAACTCCGCTTCCGTCATTGGCGTAGGACGGTGGAACATCTGCGAGGAAGGCACCAGTTTACGGATCACCGGTTCTTCTTTTTCTTTCAGCTCTTTAAGCAGATTAGGGGAGATAGTCAGTCGATCGCAGCCGGTTAGCGCGAGGATTTGCTCAGTACGGCGGAAACTTGCGCCCATCACGATGGTTTCATAGCGATGCTGTTTAAAGTAATCGTAGATATTGCGTACCGATTTCACGCCGGGATCTTCCTCCACGACATACGGCTCCAGCGGACTACGCGCCTGATACCAGTCGTAAATTCGGCCCACGAACGGAGAGATCAAATAGACGCCCGCTTCGGCGCAGGCGCGCGCCTGGGCAAAAGAGAACAACAACGTCAGGTTGCAATTAATGCCCTCTTTTTCGAGCTGCCCGGCGGCGCGGATACCTTCCCAGGTTGCGGCGAGCTTGATCAGAATGCGCGATTTATCAATACCCTGCTGCTGGTAGAGATCCACCAGATGGCGCGCTTTCTCGATACTTTTTTCTTTATCGAATGATAACCGCGCGTCGACTTCAGTGGAGACGCGACCGGGAATACTTTTCAGTATTTCCGCGCCAAAATTGACCGCCAGCTTATCGCTGGCTGCTGCAACCTGCTGTTCCTGCGTACCGCCGTGTTTTTTTCCCCAGGCAATCGCATCCTCAATCAAATGACCATACTGCTCAAGCCCGGCGGCTTTCAGCAGTAAAGAGGGATTTGTCGTGGCATCCTGCGGCTGGTAGTGGCGGATGGACTCGATGTCGCCGCTGTCGGCGACGACGGTAGTGAATTGTTTGATGCCGTCTAGCTGGTTCATAGGAAATACTCCTTGAAAAGTAAAGTGTTAGATGAGTGTGTTGATTCACACTTCTGAAAGATTGATACACTACATAACCAAAAAGCATAGCAGACAGGCATGGTATTGCTGGTATAAGCAGGTAACATGACCGTTATAAGTTGATAACAAACTCTTGCGCCGCGTCGTGATAGTTTGCAGACCTTCAAAGTTTGTGTTGCGCAGTACGGTGATAATGTGCGGCGCACCAGGCCGCGTCACTTTTTGAACGATACGTGAAAGGAACAACAAGATGGATGAGCAGTTAAAACAAAGCGCCCTTGATTTCCACGAATTTCCGGTACCCGGTAAAATTCAGGTTTCTCCGACTAAGCCCCTTGCCACCCAACGCGATCTGGCGTTGGCTTACTCGCCAGGCGTGGCGGCGCCCTGCCTGGAAATCGAAAAAGATCCGCTGGCAGCCTACAAATACACCGCGCGCGGCAACCTTGTCGCGGTCATTTCCAACGGTACAGCGGTGCTGGGGTTAGGCAACATTGGCGCGCTGGCCGGCAAGCCGGTCATGGAAGGCAAAGGCGTTCTGTTTAAAAAATTCGCCGGCATCGATGTGTTTGACATTGAAGTCGATGAGCTTGATCCGGACAAATTTATCAATGTGGTCGCAGCGCTGGAGCCGACCTTTGGCGGCATTAACCTCGAAGACATTAAAGCGCCGGAATGTTTCTATATTGAACAGAAACTGCGCGAGCGCATGAACATCCCGGTTTTCCATGACGATCAGCACGGAACGGCGATCATCAGTACTGCCGCCATTCTTAATGGCCTGCGAGTCGTAGAGAAAAATATTTCCGACGTGCGGATGGTCGTCTCCGGCGCAGGGGCGGCGGCAATCGCTTGTATGAACCTGCTGGTCGCGTTGGGGATGCAAAAGCACAACATCGTGGTGTGCGACTCTAAGGGCGTTATTTACAAAGGCCGTGAGCCGAATATGGCGGAGACCAAAGCGGCCTATGCGGTAGACGACAGCGGCAAGCGCACGCTGGATGAGGTCATTGACGGCGCGGATATTTTCCTCGGCTGTTCAGGCCCGAAAGTGCTGACTCAGGAGATGGTGAAGAAAATGGCCCGCGCGCCAATGATTCTGGCGCTGGCTAACCCGGAACCGGAAATTCTGCCGCCGCTGGCGAAAGAAGTGCGCCCGGACGCCATTATCTGTACCGGTCGTTCCGACTATCCGAACCAGGTGAACAACGTATTGTGCTTCCCGTTTATCTTCCGCGGCGCACTGGACGTCGGCGCGACGGCGATCAACGAAGAGATGAAACTGGCGGCGGTCCGTGCGATTGCTGAGCTGGCGCACGCCGAACAGAGCGAAGTGGTGGCCTCGGCCTATGGCGATCAGGACCTGAGCTTTGGGCCGGAATACATTATTCCGAAACCGTTTGACCCGCGTCTGATTGTCAAAATCGCTCCGGCGGTCGCGAAAGCGGCAATGGATTCCGGCGTGGCGACGCGCCCGATTGCTGACTTTGATGCCTATATCGATAAACTGACCGAGTTTGTCTACAAAACCAACCTGTTCATGAAGCCGATCTTCTCGCAGGCACGCAAAGATCCGAAGCGTGTAGTGCTGCCGGAAGGGGAAGAGGCGCGCGTGCTGCACGCAACCCAGGAGTTGATCACCCTGGGGCTGGCGAAACCCATCCTGATCGGACGTCCGAGCGTGATCGAAATGCGTATCCAGAAACTGGGGCTACAGATCAAAGCGGGCGTTGATTTCGAGATCGTGAATAATGAATCCGATCCGCGCTTCAAAGAGTACTGGAGCGAGTATTACCAGATCATGAAGCGTCGCGGGGTAACTCAGGAACAGGCGCAGCGTGCGATGATCGGCAACCATACGGCCATTGGCGCGATCATGGTGCAGCGTGGGGAAGCGGATGCGATGATCTGCGGCACTATCGGCGACTACCATGAGCATTTCAGCGTAGTGAAAGCCGTCTTTGGCTACCGTGACGGCGTGCATACGGCAGGGGCGATGAACGCCTTACTGCTGCCAAGCGGCAACACTTTTATTGCCGATACTTATGTTAACGAAGATCCCACGCCGGAACAGTTGGCGGAGATCGCCGTAATGGCGGCGGAAACCGTTCGCCGCTTTGGTATTGAGCCGAAAGTCGCGCTGTTGTCGCACTCTAACTTTGGTTCCTCAAATTCGCTGTCCGCCAGCAAAATGCGCGAAACCCTTGAGCGGGTACGCGAACGAGCGCCCGATCTGATGATTGACGGTGAGATGCACGGTGATGCGGCGTTGGTGGAAAGTATTCGTAATGACCGGATGCCGGATAGCCCGCTGAAGGGAGCCGCCAATATTCTGGTGATGCCGAATATGGAAGCCGCCCGCATTAGTTACAACTTACTACGCGTCTCCAGTTCCGAAGGCGTCACGGTCGGCCCGGTCCTGATGGGCGTGTCTAAACCGGTACATGTATTAACGCCGATCGCCTCTGTACGCCGTATCGTGAATATGGTGGCGTTAGCGGTAGTTGAAGCGCAAACCACGCCGCTTTAATAACACATTACTCTCTCTTCTGGCGCAGGTTCTCCTGCGCTTTTTTTATGCGCCGTTGGGCTTCGCCATGGCATGAAAGGCTCGGGTGGGGATATTCTGGAACCTATTGCGTTACCCCTACTTATTTCACTGAATCTGTACTATGCACAAATCGCGTGATACGCATTATTTTTATCAATAGTAGTAATACAAAGAATAGCCGGTGGGTATTTATTGCGGAATAAGCTTAAATTCAGAATGACGCCTGAAAATGTGATGCACCACGATATTTATCGGTAACACCTTCGACAGAAGTCCCTTTTATTTTCTTTCTCTTAGTGATCTACCTCACCTTTTACATCACCTTGCCGAATTTTGTTATTTACTCCGACAAAAAATTGCCACGATGACGGCAGTTTCAGTGGAGATGGTGAGCAATGAATAAAGAACGCATTATTCAGGAATTTGTGCCGGGCAAACAGGTCACGCTGGCGCATCTCATTGCGCACCCTGGTGAAGAACTGGCGAAAAAGATCGGCGTTCCCGATGCCGGCGCGATTGGCATTATGACCTTAACGCCGGGGGAAACGGCCATGATCGCTGGCGATTTAGCGATGAAGGCTGCGGATGTACACATCGGTTTTCTCGACAGATTTAGCGGCGCGCTGGTGATTTATGGCACCGTCGGCGCAGTAGAAGAAGCGCTATTACAGACGGTCAGCGGGCTGGGGCGATTATTAAACTTTACCCTGTGTGAGTTAACAAAAAGTTAATTGGTGGCGGTAATGAAACGTATTGCTTTTGTCGGCGCGGTCGGTGCCGGAAAGACAACGCTTTTTAACGCGTTACGGGGAAATTATTCCCTCGCCAGAAAAACGCAGGCCGTGGAATTTAATGACCATGGCGATATCGATACGCCGGGTGAATATTTTAGCCATCCCCGTTGGTATCACGCCTTAATTACCACGTTGCAGGATGTGGACACGCTGATTTATGTCCACGCGGCAAACGATAAAGAAAGTCGCTTACCTGCCGGGTTATTGGATGTTGGAACCCGTAAACGACATATCGCCGTTATCAGCAAAACGGACATGCCGGATGCCGACGTCGCCGCTACGCGGCAGTTGCTTTGCGAGATTGGATTCCGGGAGCCGATTTTCGAGCTCAACGGCCACGACCCGCAAAGCGTGCGGCAGTTGGTGGATTATCTGGCGGCTCTCAGTGAACAGGAGGAAGAGGCAGGTGAAAAAACTTATCACAGCTAACGATATTCGTGCGGCCCACGCCCGCGGCGAACAGGCGATGTCGGTAGTGCTGCGCGCCAGCATTATTACCCCGGAGGCTCGCGAAGTGGCGGAACTACTGGGCTTCACGATTACCGAATGCGACGAGTCCGTCCCGGCATCCACATCGGCGCAGGCGTGTAAAAGCGAAAGCCAGCGCATTCGGGAAGCCATCATCGCGCAGCTCCCGGAAGGGCAGTTTACTGAAAGCCTGGTGGCGCAGCTGATGGAAAAAGTGCTGAAGGAAAAGCAGTCGCTGGAACTGGGGACGATGCAGCCGAGCTTTACCTCCGTCACGGGTAAAGGCGGCGTGAAAGTCATTAACGGCAGCAGCGTGAAATTTGGCCGCTTCGACGGCGCCGAACCGCACTGCGTCGGCTTAACCGATCTGGTTACAGAGCAGGACGGCAGCAGCATGGCCGCCGGGTTTATGCAGTGGGACAACGCCTTTTTCCCGTGGACGCTGAACTACGACGAAATCGACATGGTGCTGGAGGGCGAACTGCACGTACGCCATGAAGGCGAAACCATGATTGCCAAAGCCGGAGATGTCATGTTCATCCCTAAAGGCTCCAGCATTGAATTTGGCACGCCAACGTCCGTGCGCTTTCTGTACGTCGCCTGGCCTGCGAACTGGCAATCCGTATGAACGATTTCATCACCGAAACGTGGCTCAGAGCGAATCATACGCTCAGCGAAGGATCGGAAATCCATCTGCCCGCTGATGCACGACTGACGCCCTCGGCCCGGGAACTGCTGGAAAGCCGCCGCCTGCGCATTAAGTTTCTGGATCAGCAAGGCCGGCTGTTTGTTGATGATGACGAACAGCAGCCGCAGCCGGTACATGGCTTAACCAGTAGCGATACGCACCCACAGGCCTGCTGTGAACTGTGCCGCCAGCCGGTGGTGAAAAAGCCCGATACGCTGACCCATCTGACGGCGGACAAAATGGTCGCCAAAAGCGACCCGCGCCTCGGCTTTCGCGCCGCGCTCGACAGCGCCATCGCGCTGACCGTGTGGCTACAAATCGAACTGGCGGAACCCTGGCAGCCGTGGCTTTTCGATATCCGTTCGCGGCTGGGCAACATTATGCGCGCCGACGCTATAGATGAACCGCTGGCGGCGCAGTCTATCGTCGGGCTGAACGAGGATGAGCTGCATCGGCTTTCCCACCAGCCGCTGCGCTATCTCGACCACGATCACCTGGTGCCGGAGGCCAGCCACGGTCGCGATGCGGCGCTGCTTAATCTCCTGCGAACCAAGGTCCGCGAAACGGAAACCCTCGCCGCACAAGTGTTTATTACCCGTAGTTTTGAGGTCTTGCGCCCGGACATTTTACAGGCGCTGAACCGTCTCTCCAGCACGGTTTACGTGATGATGATTTTGAGCGTGGCGAAACATCCGCTGACGGTCGCCCAAATTCAACAACGGTTGGGAGAGAAGCCATGATCATTGAACGCGCCCGCGAACTGGCGGTACGCGCCCCCGCCAGAGTCGTCTTTCCCGATGCGCTGGACGAACGCGTGCTGAAAGCGGCGCATTACCTGCAACAGTACGGTTTGGCTCGCCCCGTTCTGGTCGCCAGCCCGTTTGCGCTGCGTCAGTTTGCCCTGAGTCATCGTATGGCGATGGATGGCATTCAGGTCATCGACCCACACAGCAACCTGAGTATGCGCCAGCGTTTTGCGCAACGCTGGCTTGCCCGTGCCGGAGAAAAAACGCCGCCGGACGCAGTGGAAAAGCTTAGCGACCCGCTGATGTTCGCTGCCGCCATGGTGAGCGCCGGTGAGGCTGATGTGTGTATCGCAGGCAACCTGTCGTCAACGGCGAATGTGCTGCGCGCAGGGCTGCGGGTGATTGGCCTGCAACCCGGGTGCAAAACATTGTCGTCTATTTTCCTGATGCTGCCGCAGTATGCCGGTCCGGCATTAGGGTTCGCCGATTGCAGCGTAGTGCCGCAGCCGACGGCGGCGCAGCTGGCGGATATCGCTATCGCCAGCGCCGACACCTGGCGGGCTATTACCGGCGAAGAGCCGCGCGTGGCGATGCTGTCATTTTCAAGCAACGGCAGCGCCCGTCACCCCAATGTTGCCAACGTGCAGCAGGCGACAGAGCTCGTTCGCGAACGTGCGCCGCAACTGCTTGTGGACGGTGAATTGCAGTTTGACGCCGCTTTCGTCCCGGAGGTCGCCGCGCAAAAAGCGCCTGACAGCCCGCTGCAAGGCCGCGCCAACGTGATGATTTTCCCGTCGTTGGAGGCGGGCAATATTGGCTACAAAATCGCTCAGCGTCTGGGAGGCTATCGCGCTGTTGGGCCGCTAATTCAGGGGCTTGCCGCGCCGCTTCACGACCTCTCCCGAGGCTGTAGCGTGCAGGAAATTATCGAACTGGCGTTGGTGGCAGCCGTGCCGCGCCAGGCTGACGTGAGCCGCGAACGCAGCTTACACACACTGGTTGAATGAACGGTCCCGTTCTGGACCCCTTTAATGAGAGGAAAACACGATGGAAGCATTAGGAATGATTGAAACCCGGGGCCTGGTTGCGCTGATTGAGGCCTCAGATGCGATGGTAAAAGCCGCACGCGTGAAGCTGGTCGGCGTGAAGCAGATTGGCGGTGGCCTGTGTACGGCCATGGTACGTGGCGACGTGGCGGCGTGCAAAGCCGCAACCGATGCTGGCGCCGCTGCGGCGCAGCGCATTGGCGAGCTGGTCTCCGTACACGTGATTCCACGCCCGCACGGCGATCTGGAAGAAGTGTTCCCGATCAGCTTCAAAGGCGACAGCAACATTTGATGGTAGGCCGGATAAGACGCGCAGCGTCGCCATCCGGCATGAATGCGCGCCATTGCCTGATGGTGCGCAGATTCAAGGCCTACGACCCAACGGGCAATCCATGGAGGCGGATATGAAACTGGCAGTCGTCACAGGACAAATCGTATGTACCGTCCGCCATCAGGGACTGGCGCATGACAAATTGCTGATGGTGGAAATGATCGATGCCCAGGGCAACCCCGACGGGCAGTGTGCCGTCGCTATCGACAGTATCGGGGCGGGAACCGGAGAGTGGGTACTGCTGGTCAGCGGCAGTTCCGCACGCCAGGCGCATCGCAGCGAATTATCACCGGTCGATCTGTGCGTCATTGGCATCGTCGATGAAGTGGTGGCTGGCGGGAAAGTGGTTTTCCATAAATAGGACTGAACATCATGAATCAACAGGATATTGAACAGGTGGTGAAAGCGGTACTGCTGAAAATGAAAGACAGCAGCCAGCCGGACAGCACTGTTCATGAGATGGGCGTTTTTGCCTCCCTGGATGACGCAGTGGCGGCAGCAAAACGGGCCCAGCAGGGGCTGAAGAGCGTGGCGATGCGCCAGCTTGCCATTCATGCCATTCGCGAAGCGGGCGAAAAACACGCCCGAGAATTAGCGGAACTTGCCGTCAGCGAAACCGGCATGGGACGCGTTGACGATAAATTTGCTAAAAACGTGGCGCAGGCGCGCGGCACGCCGGGCGTCGAGTGTTTATCTCCGCAGGTGCTGACCGGCGATAACGGCCTGACGCTGATTGAAAATGCGCCGTGGGGCGTGGTGGCCTCGGTCACGCCGTCCACCAATCCGGCGGCGACGGTGATTAATAACGCCATCAGCCTGATTGCCGCAGGCAACAGCGTCGTGTTTGCCCCGCATCCGGCGGCGAAAAAGGTCTCTCAGCGGGCAATCACCCTCCTCAATCAGGCGGTGGTCGCCGCCGGTGGCCCGGAAAATTTGCTGGTCACCGTGGCGAACCCGGATATCGAAACCGCCCAGCGGCTGTTCAAGTATCCCGGTATTGGCCTGCTGGTGGTGACTGGCGGCGAAGCGGTGGTGGACGCGGCGCGCAAACATACTAATAAACGCCTGATTGCCGCTGGTGCCGGCAATCCCCCGGTGGTGGTGGATGAGACCGCCGACCTGCCGCGCGCTGCACAATCCATCGTCAAAGGCGCGTCGTTTGATAACAACATCATCTGCGCCGACGAAAAAGTGCTGATTGTGGTGGATAGCGTCGCCGACGAGCTGATGCGTCTGATGGAAGGTCAGCACGCGGTGAAACTGACCGCCGCTCAGGCCGAACAGCTCCAGCCGGTGCTACTGAAGAATATCGATGAACGCGGTAAAGGCACCGTCAGCCGTGACTGGGTCGGTCGTGACGCGGGCAAGATCGCCGCAGCCATCGGCCTGAACGTCCCGGATCAAACGCGCCTGCTGTTTGTGGAAACGCCCGCTAACCATCCGTTTGCCGTCACTGAAATGATGATGCCGGTACTGCCGGTGGTGCGGGTCGCCAACGTCGAAGAAGCCATCGCCCTGGCGGTACAACTTGAAGGCGGTTGCCACCATACGGCGGCGATGCACTCGCGCAATATCGACAACATGAACCAGATGGCGAACGCCATCGACACCAGCATTTTCGTCAAAAACGGGCCGTGCATTGCCGGGCTTGGATTGGGCGGAGAAGGCTGGACCACCATGACCATCACCACGCCAACCGGCGAAGGCGTGACCAGCGCGCGTACCTTTGTGCGGCTGCGTCGATGCGTGCTGGTGGATGCGTTTCGCATTGTATAAGGGATGACTCATGGCGCACGACGAACAACTCTGGCTCACCCCAAGACTGCAAAAAGCGGCGGCCCTGTGTAACCAGACGCCCGCCGCCAGCGACACACCGCTGTGGCTGGGCGTCGATTTGGGCACTTGCGACGTGGTGTCGATGGTGGTCGACGGCAACGCCCAGCCGGTGGCGGTGTGCCTTGACTGGGCCGACGTTGTGCGTGACGGCATCGTCTGGGATTTCTTCGGCGCCGTCACCCTCGTGCGCCGCCATCTCGACACCCTTGAACAGCAGCTCGACTGCCGCTTTACCCACGCGGCGACCTCGTTCCCGCCAGGCACCGACCCGCGTATTTCGATCAACGTGCTGGAGTCTGCTGGGTTAGAAGTCAGCCACGTACTGGATGAGCCGACGGCGGTGGCGGATCTGCTGGCGCTTGATAATGCAGGCGTGGTGGATATTGGCGGCGGTACTACCGGCATTGCCATCGTCAAACAGGGCAAGGTGACTTACTCCGCCGATGAAGCCACTGGCGGGCACCATATCTCCCTGACGCTGGCGGGCAACCGCCGTATTCCCCTGGAAGAGGCGGAACAGTACAAGCGCAGCAATGCGCAGGAGATTTGGCCGGTAGTGAAGCCGGTGTACGAAAAAATGGCGGAAATCGTTGCTCGCCACATTGAAGGGCAAGGAATTGCTGATTTATGGCTGGCGGGCGGTTCCTGTATGCAGCCGGGCGTGGAGGCGTTATTTCGCCAGCGTTTCCCGGAGTTACAGGTGCATTTACCGCAGCACAGCCTGTTTATGACCCCGCTGGCGATAGCCAACAGCGGGAGAGCGAAAGCGGAGGGACTCTATGCAAGCTGAACTACAGACGGCGCTGTTTCAGGCATTCGACACCCTGAATCTGCAACGGGTGAAAACGTTCAGCGTACCGCCGGTCACGCTGTGCGGACTTGGGGCGCTCGGCGCCTGTGGACAGGAAGCGCAAGCGCGAGGCGTAAGCCATCTGTTTGTGATGGTCGACAGCTTCCTGCATCAGGCGGGAATGACCGCGCCGCTGGCACGTAGCCTGGCGATGAAGGGCGTGGCGATGACGGTCTGGCCGTGTCCGCCAGGCGAGCCGTGCATCACCGATGTCTGCGCGGCGGTGGCGCAACTGCGTGAGGCGGCGTGCGACGGCGTAGTGGCCTTTGGCGGCGGTTCGGTGCTGGACGCGGCGAAAGCGGTCGCCCTGCTGGTGACTAACCCTGACCAGACGCTGAGCGCCATGACCGAGCGCAGTACATTACGCCCGCGTCTGCCGCTGATTGCGGTGCCGACCACCGCCGGAACCGGTTCTGAAACCACCAACGTGACGGTGATTATCGACGCGGTCAGCGGGCGCAAGCAGGTGCTGGCGCACGCGTCACTAATGCCGGACGTAGCGATTCTTGATGCTGCCGTGACCGAAGGCGTTCCGCCAAACGTGACGGCGATGACCGGTATCGATGCGTTGACGCATGCGATTGAGGCCTACAGCGCGCTCAACGCCACGCCGTTTACCGACAGCCTGGCGATTGGCGCGATAGCGATGATTGGCAAATCGCTGCCGAAAGCCGTGGGTTACGGCCACGATCTGGCGGCGCGTGAAAATATGTTGCTGGCCTCCTGTATGGCGGGAATGGCCTTTTCCAGCGCTGGTCTGGGGCTGTGTCATGCGATGGCGCACCAGCCAGGGGCGGCGCTGCATATTCCGCACGGCCAGGCCAACGCCATGCTGCTGCCAACGGTCATGGGCTTTAACCGGATGGTATGCCGCGAACGCTTCAGTCAAATCGGCCGGGCGTTAACCAATAAGAAATCGGACGATCGCGATGCGATTGCGGCGGTGAGCGAGCTGATTGCCGAAGTAGGGCAGAGCAAACGGCTGGCTGACGCTGGCGCCAAACCCGAACACTACAGCGCATGGGCGCAAGCCGCGCTGGAGGATATTTGTCTGCGCAGTAACCCACGCACCGCCACACAGGCACAGATTATCGACCTGTACGCGGCTGCCGGGTAATGCCTGTAGGCCGGATAAGGTGCTCGCACCGCCATCCGGCAATAACACGGCGTTAATGCCGGAGGCGACGTAAACGTCTTATCCGGCCTACAAATCATAAATGGCAGGGAGTAAGGGCTA
Organism: Salmonella sp. 32031103-2018-00083-FB-01-SM-01; assembly: GCF_017571995.1. Taxonomy (NCBI): domain Bacteria; kingdom Pseudomonadati; phylum Pseudomonadota; class Gammaproteobacteria; order Enterobacterales; family Enterobacteriaceae; genus Salmonella; species Salmonella sp. 32031103-2018-00083-FB-01-SM-01. The sequence continues at coordinate 207,564 of NZ_JAGEQL010000006.1, read as the reverse complement.
TGGGAATTAACGAAATCATCATGTACATCATGATGTTCTTTATGCTGATTGCCGCCGTGGACAGAATCCTGTCGCAGTTCGGCGGGTCGGCGCGCTTCCTCGGTAAATTTGGTAAGAGTATTGAGGGGTCTGGCGGCCAGTTTGAAGAGGGCTTTATGGCGATGGGCGCTCTGGGGCTGGCGATGGTCGGTATGACCGCGCTGGCGCCGGTGCTGGCGCATGTACTGGGGCCGGTTATTATCCCGGTATACGAAATGCTGGGCGCGAACCCATCCATGTTTGCGGGTACGCTGCTGGCCTGTGATATGGGCGGATTCTTCCTCGCCAAAGAGCTGGCCGGCGGTGATGTCGCGGCGTGGCTATACTCAGGGTTAATCCTTGGGTCGATGATGGGGCCGACCATTGTGTTCTCCATTCCGGTGGCGCTCGGCATTATCGAACCATCTGACCGCCGCTACCTGGCGCTTGGCGTACTGGCGGGTATCGTCACCATTCCCATTGGCTGCATTGCGGGGGGATTGGTCGCCATGTACTCAGGCGTGCAGATCAATGGTCAGCCAGTGGAGTTTACCTTCGCGCTGATCCTGATGAACATGATCCCGGTATTGATCGTCGCGGTGCTGGTAGCGCTGGGGCTGAAGTTCATCCCGGAAAAAATGATCAACGGTTTCCAGATTTTCGCCAAATTTCTGGTGGCGCTGATCACCATCGGCTTGGCAGCTGCGGTGGTTAAATTCCTGTTGGGTTGGGAGTTGATTCCGGGACTCGACCCGATCTTTATGGCGCCAGGCGACAAACCCGGCGAAGTGATGCGCGCCATTGAAGTGATCGGCTCTATCTCCTGCGTGCTGCTCGGCGCGTATCCGATGGTGCTATTACTGACTCGCTGGTTTGAAAAACCGTTGATGAATGTCGGTAAACTGCTGAACGTAAATAATATTGCGGCGGCAGGCATGGTAGCGACCCTGGCGAACAATATCCCCATGTTCGGCATGATGAAGCAGATGGATACCCGCGGCAAAGTGATTAACTGCGCATTTGCCGTCTCTGCGGCGTTCGCGCTGGGCGACCATTTAGGCTTCGCCGCCGCCAACATGAACGCCATGATCTTCCCGATGATCGTTGGCAAGCTGATCGGCGGCGTGACGGCGATTGGCGTGGCGATGATGCTGGTGCCGAAAGATGACGCCGCCCAGGTGAAAACCGAAGTGGAGGCGCAATCGTGAACACTCGCCAGCTACTGAGCGTCGGTATCGATATCGGCACCACCACCACGCAGGTGATCTTCTCGCGCCTGGAGTTGGTTAACCGTGCGGCGGTGTCGCAGGTGCCGCGCTACGAATTCATCAAACGCGACATTAGCTGGCAAAGCCCGGTCTTCTTTACGCCCGTGGATAAGCAGGGCGGTCTGAAAGAGGCCGAACTTAAAGCGCTGATTCTGGCCCAGTATCAGGCCGCAGGCATCGCGCCTGAATCGGTGGACTCCGGGGCTATCATTATCACCGGCGAAAGCGCCAAAACCCGCAACGCCCGTCCGGCGGTCATGGCGCTCTCGCAGTCGCTGGGCGACTTTGTGGTCGCCAGCGCCGGGCCGCATCTGGAATCAGTCATTGCCGGTCACGGCGCCGGAGCGCAAAGCCTGTCTGAACAGCGGATGTGCCGGGTGCTGAATATTGATATCGGCGGCGGCACGTCTAACTACGCGCTGTTTGACGCGGGAAAAGTCAGCGGCACCGCCTGCCTTAACGTCGGTGGTCGCCTGCTGGAAACCGACGCTCAGGGGCGCGTGGTTTATGCCCATCAGCCGGGGCAGATGATTATCGATGAGGTGTTCGGTTCGGGTACTGATGCTCGCGCCTTAGCTGCCGCACAGTTGGGGCAGGTGGCGCGGCGGATGGCGGATCTCATCGTCGAGGTTATCACTGGCGCGCTCTCGCCGCTGGCGCAATCGCTGATGCAAACCGGGCTGCTGCCCGCCGATATTACGCCGGAGGTGATCACCCTTTCCGGTGGGGTAGGTGAATGCTACCGCAACCAACCTGCCGATCCGTTCTGCTTTTCTGATATCGGGCCGCTGCTGGCGACCGCGCTGCATGAGCACCCGCGTCTGCGCGAGATGAACGTGCAGTTTCCGGCGCAAACCGTGCGCGCCACGGTGATTGGCGCGGGGGCCCATACGCTCTCGCTTTCCGGCAGTACTATCTGGCTGGAAGACGTCCAACTGCCGCTGCGCAACCTGCCGGTGGCGATCCCGCAGGATGACGCCGATCTGGTGAACGCCTGGCGGCAGGCGCTTCTCCAGCTTGATCTCGACCCGCAAACCGACGCTTACGTGCTGGCGCTTCCCGCCACGCTCCCGGTGCGTTACGCCGCATTACTCACGGTCATCAACGCGCTGACGGCTTTTGTCGCGCGTTATCCCAATCCACATCCCCTGCTGGTGGTGGCCGAGCAGGATTTTGGTAAAGCGCTGGGCATGTTATTGCGCCCACAGTTACCGCAACTTCCGCTGGCGGTCATCGATGAGGTGGTCGTGCGGGCGGGAGACTATATCGACATTGGTACGCCTCTTTTTGGCGGATCGGTTGTGCCGGTGACGGTGAAATCACTCGCATTTCCTTCCTGAGGGAACGACTTATGAAACTAAAGACCACATTGTTCGGCAATGTTTATCAGTTTAAGGATGTAAAAGAGGTACTGGCTAAAGCCAACGAACTGCGTTCGGGGGATGTGCTGGCCGGGGTTGCCGCGGCAAGTTCGCAGGAGCGCGTAGCGGCAAAACAGGTACTGTCGGAAATGACGGTGGCGGATATCCGCAACAATCCGGTGATTGCCTATGAAGAGGACTGCGTGACGCGCCTGATTCAGGACGACGTCAACGAAACGGCCTATAACCGGATTAAAAACTGGAGCATCAGCGAACTGCGTGAATACGTGCTGAGCGATGAAACCTCCGTGGACGACATCGCGTTTACCCGCAAAGGCCTGACCTCCGAAGTGGTGGCGGCAGTGGCGAAAATCTGCTCCAACGCCGACCTGATCTACGGCGGCAAGAAAATGCCGGTGATCAAAAAAGCCAATACCACCATCGGTATTCCGGGCACTTTTAGCTGCCGTTTGCAGCCGAACGATACCCGTGACGATGTACAGAGTATCGCCGCGCAAATCTACGAAGGGCTTTCTTTCGGCGCAGGTGATGCGGTGATCGGCGTTAACCCGGTGACCGATGACGTGGAGAACCTGACCCGCGTGCTCGACACCGTTTACGGCGTTATCGATAAATTCAATATTCCGACCCAGGGCTGCGTGCTGGCGCATGTCACCACCCAGATTGAAGCGATTCGTCGCGGCGCGCCGGGCGGACTGATTTTCCAAAGCATTTGCGGCAGCGAGAAGGGCTTAAAAGAGTTCGGTGTGGAACTGGCGATGCTCGACGAAGCGCGGGCTGTGGGGGCGGAGTTCAACCGCATCGCCGGGGAAAACTGCCTGTACTTTGAAACCGGACAGGGCTCGGCGCTGTCGGCTGGTGCGAACTTTGGTGCCGACCAGGTGACGATGGAAGCGCGTAACTACGGGCTGGCTCGCCACTACGATCCGTTCCTGGTGAACACCGTGGTGGGCTTTATCGGGCCGGAGTATCTCTACAACGACAGGCAGATTATCCGCGCCGGTCTCGAAGATCACTTTATGGGCAAGCTGAGCGGCATCTCGATGGGCTGCGATTGCTGCTATACCAACCATGCCGACGCCGACCAGAACCTTAACGAAAACCTGATGATTCTGCTCGCCACTGCCGGCTGTAACTACATCATGGGGATGCCGCTCGGCGACGACATCATGCTCAACTACCAGACCACCGCTTTCCACGATACCGCCACCGTCCGTCAGTTGCTGAATTTACGGCCATCGCCGGAGTTTGAACGCTGGCTGGAAACGATGGGCATTATGGCAAACGGTCGTCTGACCAAACGGGCGGGCGATCCGTCACTGTTCTTCTGATGACGCGGGGATAACACCATGGATCAAAAACAGATTGAAGAAATTGTACGTAGCGTGATGGCGTCAATGGGACAGGACGTACCGCAGCCCGTCGCGCCGTCAACGCAGGAAGGCGCAAAGCCGCAGTGCGCCGTGCCGACGGTGGCCGAAAGCTGCGCGCTGGATTTAGGTTCTGCGGAGGCAAAAGCCTGGATTGGCGTCGAGAACCCGCATCGTGCGGACGTGCTGACCGAACTGCGTCGCAGTACTGCGGCACGTGTCTGTACGGGTCGTGCCGGGCCGCGTCCACGTACCCAGGCGCTGTTGCGCTTCCTGGCGGATCACTCCCGTTCGAAAGACACCGTGCTCAAAGAAGTGCCGGAAGAGTGGGTAAAAGCGCAAGGGCTGCTGGAGGTGCGTTCGGAAATCAGCGACAAAAACCTGTACCTGACGCGCCCGGATATGGGGCGTCGCCTGAGCCCGGAAGCCATTGACGCGCTGAAGTCACAGTGCGTGATGAACCCGGATGTGCAGGTAGTGGTCTCCGATGGCCTCTCTACGGATGCGATCACCGCCAACTATGAAGAGATCCTGCCGCCGCTGCTTGCCGGTCTGAAGCAGGCCGGGCTGAACGTCGGCACGCCGTTCTTTGTGCGCTATGGCCGCGTGAAGATTGAAGATCAGATTGGCGAAATTCTCGGCGCGAAGGTCGTCATCCTGCTGGTGGGCGAACGTCCGGGGCTGGGGCAGTCGGAAAGCCTCTCCTGCTACGCCGTCTATTCCCCGCGCGTGGCGACCACCGTCGAGGCCGACAGAACCTGTATTTCAAACATTCATCAGGGGGGGACGCCGCCAGTAGAAGCCGCCGCCGTGATTGTGGATTTGGCCAAACGGATGCTGGAGCAGAAAGCGTCCGGCATCAACATGACCCGTTAAGGAGACATCATGCCTGCATTAGATTTGATTCGACCTTCAGTGACTGCCATGCGCGTGATTGCCTCCGTGAATGACGGCTTTGCGCGGGAACTTAAATTACCGCCACATATCCGTAGCCTCGGACTCATCACGGCAGATTCTGATGATGTGACCTATATTGCCGCTGATGAAGCGACAAAACAGGCGATGGTGGAAGTGGTCTATGGTCGCTCCCTCTATGCCGGGGCGGCTCACGGGCCGTCGCCGACCGCCGGTGAGGTGTTGATTATGCTGGGCGGACCGAACCCGGCGGAAGTGCGCGCCGGTCTGGATGCGATGGTCGCCAGCATTGAAAACGGCGCGGCGTTCCAGTGGGCGAACGATGCGGAAAATACCGCGTTCCTGGCGCATGTGGTTTCGCGTACCGGCTCGTACCTCTCGTCTACCGCAGGTATCGCGCTGGGCGATCCAATGGCCTACCTGGTGGCGCCGCCGCTGGAAGCGACATTCGGCATTGACGCGGCGATGAAATCCGCTGACGTTCAGCTGGTGACTTACGTGCCGCCGCCGTCGGAAACCAACTATTCGGCCGCGTTTTTAACGGGAAGCCAGGCCGCGTGTAAAGCCGCCTGCAACGCCTTTACCGACGCCGTGCTGGATATCGCCCGTAACCCTGTCCAGCGTGCGTAACGGAGGCTGCCAATGATCAATGCCCTGGGATTACTGGAAGTGGACGGAATGGTCGCCGCCGTCGATGCGGCGGATGCCATGCTGAAAGCGGCCAACGTGCGTTTGCTCAGTCATCAAGTGCTCGACCCTGGCAGGTTAACGCTGGTGGTGGAGGGCGATCTGGCGGCGTGTCGTGCGGCGCTGGATGCCGGAAGCGCCGCCGCGCAGCGCACAGGCCGTGTGATTAGCCGCAAAGAAATTGGTCGTCCGGAAGAGGACACCCAGTGGCTGATTGGCGGGTTTGCGCGTGCGACAACGCCGACTGAGAAAGCGCCCCAGGTACCCGCAACGCCTGAGTTCGCTGAAGCGTTACTGGCGCTGCTGGCATCAGTACGCCAGGGAATGACGGCGGGAGAGGTTGCCGCGCATTTTGGCTGGCCGCTGGAGCAGGCCAGAAACGTGCTGGAACAACTCTTTTCTGACGGAGCGTTGCGTAAACGCAGTAGTCGCTATCGCATCAAAAATTAATCTGTCGGAGGGCCGGGCGTCCTGGCGGGCGTCCGGCATAGAAGATCATGAAAAAGACCCGTACAGCGAATTTGCACCATCTTTATCATGAAGCGTTACCCGAAGACGTTAAACTTACGCCCAGAGTCGAGGTGGACAATGTTCATCAGCGACGGACGACGGATGTCTATGAACATGCTCTGACTATCACCGCCTGGCAGCAGATCTACGATCAGTTACACCCGGGTAAATTTCATGGCGAGTTCACGGAAATCCTGCTTGATGAGATTCAGGTGTTCCGTGAATACACCGGCCTGGCGCTGCGTCAGTCGTGTCTGGTTTGGCCAAACTCTTTCTGGTTTGGTATTCCGGCGACGCGCGGCGAACAGGGATTTATCGGCGCGCAGGGGCTCGGCAGCGCCGAGATTGCCACCCGACCGGGAGGCACCGAGTTTGAACTGAGCACGCCGGATGATTACACCATTCTGGGCGTCGTTATCTCGGAAGATGTTATTTCCCGTCAGGCCACGTTTTTGCATAACCCGGAAAGGGTGCTGCATATGCTGCGTAACCAGTTAGCGCTGGAGGTAAAAGAGCAGCATAAAGCGGCGCTGTGGGGCTTTGTGCAGCAGGCGCTGGCCACCTTCAGCGAGAGTCCTGAAACCCTGCATCAACCTGCGGTGCGTAAGGTCTTGAGTGATAATTTATTGCTGGCGATGGGCACGATGCTGGAAGAGGCGAAGCCGATTCATAGCGCCGAGAGCATCAGCCATCAGGGATATCGTAGGCTACTGTCGCGGGCGCGGGAATATGTGCTGGAAAATATGTCGGAGCCGTTGACGGTGCTCGACTTATGTAACCAGCTACACGTAAGCCGTCGCACGCTGCAAAATGCGTTTCACGCCATTTTGGGCATTGGCCCCAATGCGTGGCTGAAACGTATTCGCTTAAACGCGGTACGCCGGGAGTTGATTAGCCCGTGGTCGCAGAGCACCACGGTCAAAGATGCCGCGATGCAGTGGGGATTCTGGCATCTGGGGCAATTTGCCACCGATTATCAGCAATTATTTGCCGAAAAACCGTCGTTGACGCTGCATCAACGGATGCGGCAATGGGCTTGATATTGATGGGTAGGCTCTCCGGTTGCTGATAACGTGCGCGTGTCGGGAATTGCCCGGTGGCGGCTGGCGCCTTACCGGGCCTACGGATTCGCTGCTGTCTGTGGTTGGTAGCCCGGACAAGGCGCGCCAGCGCCGCCTCCGGGGAACCGCGCGCAATTTTGTCTCCGCAGATAAACCCGTAAAGCATCCCATCGGCATATTTCTCAATATCTTCATAACTTATTTGTGCGAGGAACATCATCGTTTGCGCGCACGTTGGGCACGTTGGATATTCCGCATCCTGAACCCAGGCCGGGTGGCCGCCGAGCTGTGAGAAGGTCGTGGGTGAATTAGGAACGGCCGTGGCGAAAACGGTGTTATATGCCGTACAACACTACCAGGTCAGAATGCGAATTACCGAGTTCTTTATCTACAATGAACTCGTTTATTTCTACGAGCCTGCTTTTATTCAACGACCAACCGGATAGGCGATAAACAAACCGGCTATCGTCAAAATACATGCCAGTATGCATAGCAAGATACAGTTAACGCTTTTACGCGGAATATGAATAATAAAGCAGAGTAATGCTATCAGGGCCATGACCACAGGGATGGTCACCATATTGACAACCAGAAGCACGATCAGACCGAAGCTCACCCCTCCGCTATGAGGGATGAATATTCTTTCTTCAAAATATATTTCTAGCGTAATGGCAAGCAGGCAGCCAATAAAACTTATACCCAGATGGGGATGCCATTTGGCGTCACTGGTTACTACTTTCCGTGTATTTGTTTGCATTGTTTTACTTTATAAATAAGTTACACCCAGTCGCGTACCTGAATAAACTCGCTCAGCGCCGCTTCCGGGCTACCCGCTTCTGGCTGCCAGTCGTACTCCCAGCGCACCAGCGGCGGCATCGACATCAGGATAGATTCAGTGCGCCCGCCGGTTTGTAGACCAAACAGGGTGCCTCTGTCCCATACCAGATTGAACTCCACGTAGCGCCCGCGGCGATAAAGTTGAAAATTACGCTCCCGCTCGCCCCAGACCATCGCTTTGCGTCGTTCGACAATCGGTAAATACGCCTGGGTGTAGCCGTTACCGACCGCCTGCATAAAGGCGAAGCAGTGGTCGAAATCCGGCGTATTCAAATCGTCAAAAAACAGGCCGCCGATACCGCGTTGTTCGTTGCGGTGTTTGAGGAAAAAGTAGTCGTCGCACCACTTTTTATAGCGCGGATACACATCGTCGCCAAACGGCTGGCACAGGTCGCGGGCGGTGCGATGCCAGTGGACGGCATCCTCTTCAAAGCCGTAATAGGGCGTTAAATCGAACCCGCCGCCAAACCACCACACCGGATCGGCGCCCGGTTTTTCGGCAATAAAAAAGCGCACGTTAGCATGGCTGGTGGGAATATACGGATTGTGCGGATGCACCACCAGCGATACGCCCATCGCTTCAAAACTACGCCCGGCCAGTTCTGGCCGATGCGCGGTGGCGGACGCGGGCATTGCATCGCCGTGAACGTGAGAGAAATTAACGCCCGCCTGTTCGAAAATCCCGCCGTTGCGTAATACCCGGCTGCGTCCGCCGCCGCCCGCTTCGCGTCGCCAGCTATCTTCGACAAAGTTTGCGCCATCCACAGCGGATAACGTTTGGCAAATATCATCCTGCAGGCGTAGCAGAAACTGTTTTACGTGATGTGCATCGGGTTTCATGATTACCGTTTCTTCGTGTGTGCTTTCTGATTATCAAACCAGTGAAAATAACTGATGATGCCGTTGGCGATCGCCGTAGCGATTTTCTGGCGAAACGCCGTCGTGCCCAGCAGACGTTCTTCTTCCGGATTGGTAATAAACGAGGTTTCGACCAGTACCGACGGAATTGACGGTGATTTTAGCACCACGAAAGCCGCTTGTTCGGTAGTGCGGCTGTGTAATTTATGTATGGGTTTGATTTTCTTGAGAATATGCGAACCCAGCGTCAGACTGTTTTTAATCGTATCGGTTTGCACCAGATCAAACAAAACTTGTTGTAATAGATGATCCCGGTCAGTGGCTTTTTTACCCGCCACTTCGTCCGCGCGGTTTTCACGCTCGGAGAGATACTTCGCCATGGCGCTACTGGCCCCGCGGTTGGAAAGCGCAAAAACGGAAGCGCCCGCCGCTTTCGGATTGGTAAAACCATCGGCATGAATGGACATAAACAGATCCGCGCCGTGCTTATGGGCGATTTCCACTCGATCGTACAGCGGAATAAAGGTATCCCCTGTCCGGGTTAAACGCGCATCGATTCCGTGATTTCGCAAAATAGCGCGCACGTTTTTGGCAATTGCCAGCACGACGTGTTTTTCCTGAGAACCGTTGCGGCCAATCGCGCCGGTATCGATGCCGCCGTGTCCGGGGTCGAGCATCACCAACCGTTTACTGCCGGTTTTTTTGGTTTTGGGTTTGCTGTGACCATTACTGGTTTTTAGCGTTTCTTCTTTGGCTATTGCGTGCGACATACCTGACAGCGTCAGGGCCGCCAGACCTGTTTTGAGTACCTGGCGGCGCGATGTGAGAGTTTTTAGGAGTTTAAAAGTGCTCATACGGCCTGAGTTGTGAAAATTAAGTTCAAGATGTTATATCGTATCGCGTAATCCGTTACGACGGTTGGTGATGAGAATTGTTTTACTTTTCATTTCAATACGTGACACATCGCCATTATGCCATTTTTTCCGCTACATCGCGTCAGATATTGGCTGAATCAGATGTTTGCGCCATAATCTTGGTTTTTCCACCCGAAAAGGCAACGAATACCATGGAAATACGCGTTTTTCGCCAGGAAGATTTCGAAGAGGTGATTACCCTCTGGGAGCGTTGCGACCTGCTGCGTCCATGGAACGATCCTGAAATGGATATTGAACGCAAGGTGAATCACGATGTCAGCTTGTTCCTCGTTGCGGAAGTTAGCGGCGAAGTCGTCGGTACGGTAATGGGCGGTTATGACGGGCATCGCGGCTCGGCGTATTACCTGGGCGTTCACCCGGAGTTCCGCGGGCGCGGCATTGCGAATGCGTTGCTTAACCGGCTGGAAAAAAAACTCATCGCCCGCGGGTGTCCGAAAATCCAAATTATGGTGCGTGATGATAACGACGTTGTGCTGGGCATGTATGAACGTCTGGGGTATGAGCATTCTGACGCCCTAAGTTTGGGTAAACGCCTGATTGAAGATGAAGAGTACTGAGTTTCATCCAGCCGATTATGATGTACACGGACGTTTACGCCTGCCGTTTCTGTTCTGGTGCGTACTGCTACTTCAGGCGCGCGCCTGGGTACTCTTTGTCATTGCCGGTTCATCCCGTGGACAGGGTAATACTTTGTTAAACTTTTTTTATCCCGACCATGACAATTTTTGGCTGGGGCTGTTGCCCGGCGTTCCGGCGGTAGTGGCCTTTTTACTCAGCGGGCGGCGTGAAGCGGTTCCTGGTGTGTGGCGCTGGCTGCGCGGACTCCTGATCCTTGCTCAACTGGTGTCGTTGTGCTGGCTGCCGGTGATGTGGCTGGGTGGCGACCCGGTCAACGGCGTCGGGCTGGCGCTGCTGCTGGCGGACATCGTCGCGCTGATCTGGCTGTTAACCAATCAACGTTTGCGTGCCTGTTTTTCCTTTGAGAAAGAATAACGGCACTTTTTGGCGAACCCGCACTCCAACCAACGTTAATTAATAAAAGAAAGGAAGTGAGATGAAATCGCTGCGTTTGACTTTACTCGCACTGCCGCTGGCGCTGACCGGCTGCTCGACGCTTTCCTCGGTCAACTGGTCTGCCGCAAATCCATGGAACTGGTTTGGTTCCTCGACAGAAGTTACTGAGCAAGGCGTGGGAGCGTTGACCGCCGCCACGCCGCTGGAAGAGCCGGCTATTGCAGAGGCATTAGATGGCGATTATCGCCTGCGTAGCGGTATGAAAACCGATAACGGTAACGTGGTGCGCTTTTTCGAAGCGATGAAGGGCGACAATGTCGCGATGGTGATCAACGGCGAGCAGGGAACCGTGAGCCGTATTGATGTGCTGGACAGCGATATCCCAACCGCCGCGGGGGGCAAAATTGGTACGCCGTTTAGCGACCTTTACAGCAAAGCGTTTGGTCACTGCGAGCCGGTTTCCAGCGATAGCCATACCAGCGTCGAATGTAAAGCCGAGGGAAGTCAGCATATTAGCTATGTTTTCTCCGGCGAGTGGAGCGGACCGGAAGGCTTAATGCCTCCTGATGACGTCTTAAAAAACTGGGACGTGCGCAAAATTATCTGGCGTCGTTAATTTGCGCCTGAACAAACCGCTTCGCTTAAAAACAAGGTAAAATAGCCTCCATTAATGCCACGACTGCGTGGCATTCTCATTTTCAGGAGGAATCATGTCTCAGGTTCAAAGTGGCATTTTGCCGGAACATTGCCGTGCGGCAATTTGGATTGAAGCCAATGTGAAAGGCGACCTGGACGCCCTGCGCGCGGCCAGCAGAACATTTGCCGATAAACTGGCAACCTTCGAAGTCAAATTTCCGGACGCCCATCTTGGGGCCGTTGTGGCGTTTGGCAACAACACCTGGCGCGCCCTGAGTGGCGGCGTCGGGGCGGAAGAACTGAAAGATTTTATTCCTTATGGTAAAGGGCTGGCGCCGGCCACGCAGTATGACGTGCTGATCCATATCCTTTCTCTGCGCCACGATGTGAATTTTTCTGTTGCCCAGGCGGCGATGGAAGCCTTCGGCGACTGTATCGACGTGAAAGAAGAAGTTCACGGCTTCCGTTGGGTGGAAGAACGCGATCTGAGCGGCTTTGTCGACGGGACAGAGAACCCGGCGGGCGAAGAGACGCGCCGTGAAGTGGCGGTGATCAAAGATGGCGTGGATGCCGGCGGCAGTTATGTGTTCGTGCAGCGTTGGGAACACAATCTCAAGCAACTTAACCGGATGAGTATTCACGATCAGGAGATGATGATCGGGCGTACCAAAGAAGCCAATGAAGAGATTGACGGCGATGCGCGTCCGGCAACGTCTCACCTGAGCCGCGTCGATCTCAAAGAAGATGGCAAAGGGCTGAAGATTGTGCGCCAGAGCCTGCCATACGGCACCGCCAGCGGTACTCATGGTCTCTATTTCTGCGCTTACTGCGCACGTCTGCACAATATCGAACAGCAGCTTCTGAGTATGTTCGGCGATACCGACGGTAAACGCGACGCGATGCTGCGCTTCACCAAGCCGGTAACTGGCGGCTACTATTTTGCGCCGTCGCTGGATCGCCTGTTAGCGCTATAAGGTAAAACCCTGTCGGATGGCAGCGCAAACGCTTTATTCGACCTACGATTGGTAGGACTGATAAGCGCAGCGCCATCAGGCAGAACAGCATAAAAATGCCCATCCCCGCCTCCGCGGGGATTTTTTTACCTAATATTTACCTGAATTAGTGAGCTATTCCTCAGCACTTATTTGTTATTACTGTATTTTCAGTGTTAATGGAGTGTAAGACTCCATATTCAAAAGGAGACATTGAAAATGGGTAAACTCACGGGCAAGACAGCATTGATTACGGGCGCATCGCAGGGCATTGGCGAAGGGATCGCTCGCGTATTCGCACGCCACGGCGCGAACTTAATCTTGCTGGATATCTCCGATGAGATTGAAAAACTGGCGGATGAGCTGGGCGGGCGCGGACATCGCTGTACTGCCGTTAAGGCTGACGTCAGAGATTTTGCTTCGGTGCAGGCGGCGGTTGCGCGCGCCAAAGAGACTGAAGGTAGAATTGATATTTTGGTGAATAACGCTGGCGTGTGCCGTCTGGGCAACTTCCTCGATATGAGTGAAGAAGATCGCGATTTCCACATTGATATTAATATTAAAGGTGTCTGGAACGTCACCAAAGCCGTCCTGCCGGAGATGATTAAACGTAAAGATGGCCGCATTGTGATGATGTCTTCCGTCACGGGAGATATGGTGGCGGACCCGGGTGAAACGGCCTATGCGCTGTCAAAAGCCGCCATTGTCGGTTTAACCAAATCGCTGGCGGTAGAGTATGCGCAGTCCGGTATTCGTGTGAATGCCATTTGCCCCGGTTATGTAAGAACGCCGATGGCGGAAAGCATTGCCCGTCAGTCTAACCCTGACGATCCGGAATCGGTATTAACGGAAATGGCAAAAGCTATTCCGCTACGCCGTCTTGCCGATCCGCTGGAAGTAGGGGAACTGGCGGCATTTCTGGCTTCCGATGAGTCCAGCTATCTTACCGGAACGCAAAACGTCATTGATGGCGGCAGTACCCTGCCTGAAAGCGTAAGCGTAGGCGTCTGATTGATGCCGGTCTCCTCCCCGCGCCGCGTGGGGAGGGATTCTCTTATTCCCTTTTCAACTTTCAAATCATCAAACGGTATATAAAACCGTTACTCCTTTAGCGCTGGTTATAAATATGATGGCCATAAGAAAGTCATTAAATTTATAAGGGTGCGCAATGGCCGTTAACTTACTGAAAAAGAGACCCCTGACGCTGGCAGCAATGCTGTTACTGGTAGGGCAGGCGCAGGCAACGGAGCTGCTGAACAGCTCATACGATGTCTCCCGCGAGCTGTTTGCCGCCCTTAACCCGCCGTTTGAGCAACAATGGGCGAAGGAGAACGGCGGCGATAAGCTGACGATTAAGCAGTCTCATGCCGGGTCATCAAAACAGGCGCTGGCGATTTTGCAGGGACTGAAGGCAGACGTCGTGACCTATAATCAGGTGACCGACGTACAGATTCTCCATGATAAAGGCAAACTGATCCCTGCCGACTGGCAAAGCCGTCTGCCGAACAACAGTTCGCCATTCTATTCCACGATGGGCTTCCTGGTGCGCAAGGGGAACCCGAAAAATATTCACGACTGGAGCGATCTTGTACGTTCCGACGTGAAGCTGATTTTCCCTAACCCGAAAACCTCCGGCAACGCCCGTTACACGTATCTGGCGGCATGGGGCGCGGCGGATAACGCGGACGGCGGCGATAAAGCCAAAACCGAACAGTTTATGACCCAGTTCCTGAAAAATGTCGAAGTGTTTGATACCGGCGGTCGCGGCGCTACGACTACCTTTGCCGAGCGTGGCCTGGGCGATGTGCTGATTAGTTTTGAATCGGAAGTGAACAACATCCGCAAACAATATGAAGCCCAGGGATTTGAAGTGGTGATCCCGAAAACGAACATTCTTGCTGAATTCCCGGTCGCCTGGGTGGATAAAAACGTGCAGGCCAACGGCACAGAAAAAGCCGCCAAAGCTTACCTGAACTGGCTGTATAGCCCGCAGGCGCAGACCATCATCACCCATTACTACTACCGCGTGAATAACCCGGAAATCATGGGCAAGCAAGCAGATAAATTCCCGCAGACCGAACTGTTCCGTGTGGAAGACAAGTTTGGTTCCTGGCCGGAAGTGATGAAAACGCACTTTGCCAGCGGCGGCGAGCTGGACAAACTGTTGGCGGCGGGGCGTAAGTAATGCTTGCCGTTTCTTCCCGACGCGTGCTGCCCGGCTTTACGTTAAGCCTCGGCACCAGTTTGCTGTTTGTCTGCCTGATCCTGCTGTTGCCGTTGAGCGCGCTGGTGATGCAGCTCTCACAGATGAGCTGGGCGCAATACTGGGATGTCGTGACCAACCCTCAGGTGGTGGCTGCCTATAAAGTGACGCTACTGGCGGCATTTGTAGCGTCGATTTTTAACGGCGTGTTTGGCCTGTTGATGGCGTGGATTTTAACCCGCTACCGTTTTCCAGGGCGCACGTTGCTGGATGCGCTGATGGATCTGCCGTTTGCGCTGCCGACAGCGGTGGCGGGGTTAACGCTGGCCTCGCTGTTCTCAGTGAACGGTTTCTACGGTCAGTTTCTAGCGCAGTTTGATATCAAAGTGACCTATACCTGGCTCGGTATTGCGGTGGCGATGGCCTTTACCAGCATTCCATTTGTGGTACGCACCGTCCAGCCGGTACTGGAAGAGCTGGGGCCGGAATATGAAGAAGCGGCACAAACGCTGGGGGCCACCCGCCTGCAAAGTTTTCGCAAAGTCGTGCTGCCTGAGCTGTCGCCTGCGCTGATTGCCGGCGTGGCGCTCTCTTTTACCCGTAGCCTGGGCGAGTTTGGCGCGGTGATTTTTATCGCCGGAAATATCGCCTGGAAAACAGAAGTGACCTCGCTGATGATTTTTGTGCGTTTGCAGGAGTTTGATTACCCCGCCGCCAGCGCCATTGCCTCGGTGATCCTTGCGGCATCCTTGCTGCTGCTGTTCTCTATCAATACCTTGCAAAGTCGCTTTGGTCGACGTGTGGTAGGTCATTAATGGCGGAAGTGACTCAATTGAAGCGATACGACGTCCCCCGCATTAACTGGGGAAAATGGTTTTTGATTGGCGTCGGGATGCTGGTTTCGGCGTTTATCCTGCTGGTGCCGATGATTTACATCTTCGTGCAGGCGTTCAGCAAAGGGTTAATGCCGGTACTGCAAAATCTGGCCGATCCGGACATGCTGCACGCCATCTGGCTGACGGTGTTGATTGCCTTGATCGCAGTGCCGGTGAATCTGGTGTTCGGCATTCTGCTGGCGTGGCTGGTGACGCGCTTTAACTTCCCCGGACGTCAGCTACTGCTGACCCTGCTGGATATTCCCTTTGCCGTCTCGCCAGTGGTGGCCGGTCTGGTTTATCTGCTGTTTTATGGTTCCAACGGCCCGTTGGGTGGCTGGCTGGATGAGCATAATTTGCAAATGATGTTCTCCTGGCCGGGGATGGTACTGGTCACTATTTTTGTCACCTGTCCGTTTGTGGTGCGCGAACTGGTGCCAGTGATGCTCAGCCAGGGCAGTCAGGAAGATGAGGCGGCGATTTTACTGGGCGCATCCGGCTGGCAAATGTTTCGCCGCGTGACATTGCCGAATATTCGCTGGGCGCTACTCTACGGCGTGGTGTTAACCAACGCCCGCGCGATTGGCGAGTTTGGCGCGGTGTCGGTGGTGTCCGGCTCGATTCGCGGCGAAACGTTATCGCTACCGTTACAGATTGAATTACTGGAGCAGGACTACAACACCGTCGGCTCCTTTACCGCCGCCGCATTGTTGACGCTAATGGCGATTATTACCCTGTTTTTGAAGAGCATGTTGCAATGGCGTCTGGAGAATCAGGAAAAACGCGCGCAACAGGAGGAAAATCATGAGCATTGAGATCGCCAGAATTAAGAAATCGTTTGGTCGCACTCAGGTACTGAATGATATCTCGCTGGATATTCCTTCCGGCCAGATGGTTGCCTTGTTGGGGCCGTCAGGTTCCGGTAAAACGACGCTGCTGCGCATTATTGCCGGGCTGGAACATCAGTCCAGCGGCCATATTCGTTTCCACGGTACGGACGTTAGCCGCCTGCACGCGCGTGAGCGTAAAGTCGGTTTTGTGTTTCAGCACTATGCGCTGTTTCGCCATATGACGGTGTTTGACAACATCGCTTTTGGCCTGACGGTGCTGCCGCGACGCGACCGCCCAACTGCGGCGGCGATTAAAACTAAAGTGACGCAATTGCTGGAGATGGTGCAACTGGCGCACCTCGCGGATCGCTTCCCCGCCCAGCTTTCCGGCGGACAAAAACAGCGCGTGGCGCTGGCGCGCGCGCTTGCCGTGGAACCGCAAATTCTACTGCTGGATGAACCCTTTGGCGCGCTGGATGCCCAGGTACGTAAAGAGTTACGTCGCTGGTTGCGCCAGCTACATGAAGAACTGAAATTCACCAGCGTCTTTGTCACCCACGATCAGGAAGAAGCGACGGAAGTGGCGGATCGGGTGGTGGTGATGAGTCAGGGCAATATCGAACAGGCTGATGCGCCGGATCGGGTGTGGCGTGAACCGGCAACCCGCTTCGTACTGGAGTTTATGGGCGAGGTGAACCGCCTGACAGGCACCGTCCGCGGCGGGCAGTTTCACGTTGGCGCGCATCGCTGGCCGCTGGGTTATACGCCCGCGTACCAGGGGCCGGTCGATCTGTTCCTGCGTCCGTGGGAGGTGGATATTAGCCGCCGCACCAGCCTGGATTCTCCGCTACCAGTACAGGTCATTGAGGCCAGCCCGAAAGGTCATTATACACAGCTAGTGGTGCAGCCGCTGGGGTGGTATCACGATCCGCTGACGGTGGTGATGGCGGGTGACGACGTCCCGCAGCGCGGCGAGCGTTTGTTTGTCGGCTTACAGAACGCACGTCTCTATCATGGCGACCAGCGTATTGAGCCCCATGAGGCGCTTGCTCTTGCGGAGTCTGCCTGATAGGTTAATTTGCATAGTTATCGCCCGGTGGCGCTTCGCTTACCGGGCCTACAGCGTATATCGTGATTTTGTAGGCCGGGTAAGCACAGCGCCACCCGGCATTTTTATTGAGCTGAAAACGTGAATACATTAGAACAAACCATCGGCAATACGCCACTGGTCAAATTACAACGTCTGGCGCCGGATAACGGCAGTGAAATCTGGGTCAAGCTGGAAGGCAATAATCCAGCAGGATCGGTGAAAGATCGCGCGGCGCTATCGATGATTGTCGAGGCGGAAAAGCGCGGGGAAATTAAACCGGGCGATGTCCTGATTGAAGCGACCAGCGGCAACACTGGCATTGCGCTGGCGATGATCGCCGCGCTGAAAGGTTATCGCATGAAGCTGTTGATGCCAGACAACATGAGCCAGGAGCGTCGGGCGGCAATGCGGGCCTATGGCGCGGAGCTGATTCTGGTCACTAAAGAGCAGGGAATGGAAGGGGCGCGCGATTTAGCGCTCGCTATGTCTGAGCGCAGAGAAGGTAAACTGCTCGATCAGTTTAATAATCCTGATAATCCCTACGCCCACTACACGACCACCGGCCCGGAAATCTGGCGGCAAACGCAGGGGCGGGTAACGCATTTTGTCTCCAGCATGGGCACGACCGGCACCATTACCGGCGTGTCGCGTTTTCTGCGCGAGCAGGAAAAGCCGGTCACTATCGTTGGCCTGCAGCCGGAAGAGGGCAGCAGTATTCCGGGAATTCGCCGCTGGCCTGCGGAATATATGCCGGGCATATTTAACGCTTCGCTGGTGGATGAGGTGCTGGATATTCATCAGAATGATGCCGAAAACACCATGCGTGAACTGGCGGTGCGTGAAGGGATTTTCTGCGGCGTGAGTTCTGGCGGCGCGGTAGCGGGTGCGTTACGCGTCGCACGAGCCACGCCCGGTGCGGTAGTGGTGGCAATTATCTGCGATCGCGGCGACCGTTACTTGTCTACCGGCGTGTTTGGTGAAGAGCATTTCAGCCAGGGGGCAGGGATTTAAACGAGATGCCATCGTCGTATGACACCCGTGTGTTATAGCGTTTTATCCGTTTCCGCAATAAGCGCATGTAAATAAGGCTGCGCGTTTTCATCGCTTTTACCAGGAATTTTAACGATATAGGGTTTTCCGGTGATGGACGACGACGCGACTTTATCGATAAACTGTTCGGCGGTGTCGATACGATTGCGCGTGTTACCCAGTTTTAAGCGCAGGTGCGATACGGCTTCCTCGCAGTTATGCGCATCACCGTTACGAACGAATGTCAGATCCTGTTTCTGCGCCAGCGCATTCAGCATGGCGTTAATACGCGCTTCTTCATGGGCGTTCAGCTTCGCCCAGGCGGGTAGGGTCAGCAGGAGCGCAACGACGGCGCAGACAATTTTCTTCATGGTAAAATCCTTTTTCATGCGATAATCACTGCACCTCAGACCGTTAGCCGGGTAATAAGTTGCACTCCTGGTGGGGTTATTTCTGTGAGTGCGCCAGCGTGAGTTCATCCAGAAAACGCCACAGCTTTTCATTCATCTGCTGGTAATCCCATGCGCGCATCTCGGCGACCGAGCGGATAAAACGCATCCCTTGCGCGTCGGCCAGCTCCTGCTGCGAATGTTGGATTAATCCTTCAACCGCCTCAGCGGTAAATTCCATATGACACTGGAAGCCGTAGACAAAATTGCCGTACTGCACTATCTGACGTGGACAGCCTTCGCTTTCGGCCAGCACGGTCGCCTGATCGGTGAGTCCTGGCATATCGTTGTGCCAGTGGCCGACGGTTAACGGGGAGCCAAAGTGGGCGATAAGCGGATGCCGCAGACCGGCTTCAGTGAGCGTAATAGGGTAGTGACCAATCTCTTTTTCCGGACTTTGGCACACAGCGGCGCCCAGCGCCTCGCCAATGAGCTGCGAACCAAGACAAATGCCGATAACCATTCGCCGGGCCGTAATCGCCTGATTAATTAAGTGCTGTTCGGCGCGAGAGTCAAAGTACGGGCACTCTTCGCGGGTGGTGCGCGGCGACTGCGGACCGCCAAATACCACGAGCATATCGAACTCATCGGCATTGGGCGGTAGCGCTTCTCCGACATAGACGCGCGACCATGAAATGGTATAACCGCGATCTTCAGCCCATTTCAGATAAGCGCCAGCAGATTCAAACGACTCATGGACAACAAAATGAACTCGCACGTTATTTTCTCCTGTTAGCGATTTAGCGCCTGATGGATATCAGCCGCCAGCGTGTTGATCTCGCTGTCATTTAATGTCGACAGCGTGATACGTAGACCGTGAGACGGCGCGCTTACGCCAAAGGCTTCTCCCTCGCGTACCAGCCAGCCGGATTTTGCCAGCGTAAACGCGGTAGCCTGGCTATGGGTGTCCAGCGGGAGCCAGGCATTCACGCCGTCGCCGGGAGAAAGGGCGATGCCATATTGCTGTAGGGCGCGGGCCAGTTTTTGTTGCCGGGTGGCGTAAAACAGCCGCGTTTGCGCCAGCCTGTGCTGATACTCAGGGTCGGTCAGGCAGGCGTAGACCAGATCCTGTAACAGATGGCTGACCCACTGACTACCGGCATTTAGCCGCAGCCGAAGTTTTGCCGAGGTCGCGCTGTCGCTGGCGACAATAGCAAGACGTAAATCGGGGCCGAGGGCTTTGGAAACGGAGCGTATCACCGCCCAGTGTTGCGTTGTCTGCGCAATAACCGGCTGCCAGGGCGACGAAGAAAGTAGAGCGAAGTGATCGTCGATAATGACCACTACCTGAGGGTAACGCGCCAGCATATTTTGCAGCGCAGCGGCGCGGCGAGCGCTCAGGCTACAGCCGGTAGGGTTGTGTGCGCGCGGCGTTAAGATCACTGCCCGCGCGCCCTGATTTAGCGCCTGCTCCAGCTTTTCAGGCTGCATTCCTTCGCTATCTACGCTGACCGGGCTGGCGCTAAAACCGGCATAGCGCAGCATATTGATACTGCTTAAAAAACAGGGATCTTCCACCGCGACGCTGTCGCCCGGCAGCAGATGCGCGCAAAGCAGTCTTTCGATAGCGTCGATAGCTCCGCTGGTGATATCAATTTCGCCTGCGACGGGAGTGGCATCCCGTAGCCAGCGCGCCGCCCAGGCGTGTAGTTCAGGGGAAACGGGCGCATCGCCGTAGAGATGCGGCGTGCGGTTGAGACGGGCAAAATAATGGCTGAGGTCAGGCAGACGCTGCGGATCGGGATTGCCGCCGGAAAGGTCGTGCAGAGGCGTATGCGGATCGCCGCCTTCCAGCGCTACGGGAGACGGACTGCCTTTAATCACCGTCCCATTGCGGCCTAAACTTTGCGCCAGTCCCGCCGTTATCAGCCGTTTATACGCCGCTGCGACGGTATTGCGGTTCACCTTTAATTCGTTTGCCAGCTCCCGTACCGGCGGGAGCGAATCCTCTGCCCGTAACGTGCCGGCAATAATGTGTTGACGGATACTGTCAAAAATTTCGTTAGCGGTTTTTCCGTCGATCATTATTGACCTATGACAAAATGAATTTTAGCATATGACAATGATAATGAGGCGGTAGCCTGCTGTCCAGCGAGAGGAAAATTTTATGGGACAAGAGAGTGATATTCAGTCAGTGCTCTTCGACGACAACCATCGGGCGTTACAGACCGATATCGTCGCCGTCCAGTCACAGGTCGTGTACGGCAGCGTAGGCAACAGCATCGCTGTTCCGGCCATTAAAGCGCAGGGATTACGCGTGGCGGCTGTCCCGACGGTGCTGTTCAGCAATACGCCGCACTATAAAACCTTTTATGGCGGCATTATTCCCGCCGAGTGGTTTGCAGGCTACCTTACGGCGTTGAATGAGCGCGATGCGCTACGTGAATTAAAAGCGATTACCACCGGTTACATGGGCAGCGCAGACCAAATTGTCTTGCTTTCGAAGTGGCTAATGGCGATCCGGGCTTCGCATCCGGAGGTGTGTATTCTTGTTGATCCGGTCATTGGCGATACCGACAGTGGAATGTATGTGCAGGCGGAAATTCCGCAGGCTTATCGCACACATTTGTTGCCGCAGGCGCAGGGGCTAACGCCGAACGTATTTGAGCTGGAGATGCTGAGTGGTAAACCGTGCCGCACGCTGGAAGAGGCGGTGGCGGCGGCGCAATCGCTGCTTTCCGATACGCTGAAATGGGTGGTTATCACCAGCGCGCCGGGCGAATCTCTGGAGACCATAACGGTTGCCGTCGTTACCGCGCAGGTCGTGGAGGTCTTTGCCCATCCGCGGGTGGCGACGGAGTTAAAAGGGACGGGAGATCTCTTTTGCGCCGAGCTGGTCAGCGGTATTGTGCAGGGAAAAAAACTGACGACCGCGGCAAAAGATGCGGCGCAGCGCGTGCTGGAGGTGATGACCTGGACACAGCAGTGTGGCTGTGATGAGTTAATTCTGCCGCCGGCAGGGGAGGCGCGATGAAGAGTTATCGGCTGGTAGTTCGCCAGCAGGGACGTATCGTGGGGCATTTTGAAACGAGCGGGCTGGACGCGCTGGAAGATATTTGCGTAGCGCGGGCGATGTTTGGTATCACTGGCGGCTATCAGTGCGAGTTGCAAGTGTCCGATTCCGAACGCAGGATGCTGGAGAGTGGCCCGGATGGGATGAAGATCCTGATGCGCGAGAAGTGCTTTCGCCCGGTGACCTCGCAGTTGTAACCCGTGGATTGGCGCTGAAATGTTCGCAACCTTGTAGGCCTGATAAGCGTAGCGCCATCAGGCAGTGCGCCGCACCATCGCCGGATGGCGGCGCAAGCGCCTTATCCGGCCTACAGGCAAAAAAAATGGCGCCCAAAGGCGCCATTCTTCACTGCGGCAAGAATTACTTCTTAATGCGGATAACCGGAGTTTCACCCACGGTCACGCTACCGGACAGTTTGATCAGTTCTTTGATTTCATCCATGTTGGAGATAACAACCGGAGTCAGGGTAGACTTGGCTTTTTCTTCCAGCAACGGCAGATCGAACTCGATGACCGGATCGCCAACTTTCACGCGCTGACCTTCTTCAGCAATACGCTTGAAGCCTTCGCCTTTCAGCTCAACGGTGTCGATACCGAAGTGAACGAACAGCTCAATGCCGCTATCGGATTCGATAGAGAACGCATGGTTGGTTTCAAAGATTTTGCCGATGGTACCGTCAACAGGGGCGACCATTTTGTTACCGGTTGGTTTGATAGCGATGCCATCACCAACGATTTTTTCAGCAAAAACTACATCCGGCACGTCTTCGATGTTGACGATCTCGCCAGAGAGCGGGGCAACAATCTCAATAGTTCCGGTGTCTTTCTTATCATCAGAAACCAGAGATTTTAGTTTATCGAACAAACCCATGATCTTCTCCTAAGCAGTAAATTGGGCCGCATCTCGTGGATTAGCAGATTGTTTTTTCTTCAATGAACTTGTTAACCAGCGTCATTAACTCGTCCGTTGTCGGTTGAGCAAGAGCCTGCTCTGCTAACACCTTCGCATCTTCGAAGTTCGTGTTACGGATAATCTTCTTAATGCGCGGGATAGAAATGGCGCTCATAGAGAATTCGTCCAGACCCATCCCCAGCAACAGAAGTGTAGCACGTTCGTCGCCTGCAAGCTCACCACACATGCCAGTCCATTTACCTTCTGCATGAGAAGCATCAATAACTTGCTTGATCAAGTTCAGTACGGACGGTGACATTGGCTGGTAAAGGTGTGAAATCATATCATTACCACGGTCAACTGCCAGGGTGTACTGCGTTAAATCATTGGTGCCGATACTAAAGAAATCAACTTCTTTGGCTAAATGACGCGCAATTGTCGCCGCAGCCGGTGTTTCCACCATCACGCCAATCTCAATGCTTTCGTCAAATGCTTTACCTTCGTCACGCAGTTCCTGTTTGTAGATTTCAATCTCTTTGCGCAGCGCGCGAACTTCTTCAACAGAGATGATCATCGGGAACATAATGCGCAATTTACCGAAAGCGGAGGCACGCAGAATCGCGCGAACCTGGTCACGCAGGATCTCTTTGCGATCCATGGCGATACGCACGGCGCGCCAGCCCAGGAACGGGTTCTCTTCTTTCGGGAAGTTCATGTACGGCAGCTCTTTGTCGCCGCCAATGTCCATGGTACGGACGATAACCGCCTGCGAGCCGCACGCTTCAGCGACCGCTTTATAGGCGGCAAACTGCTCTTCTTCCGTCGGCAGCGCGTCGCGATCCATGAACAGGAATTCAGTACGATACAGACCAACGCCTTCCGCGCCGTTGCGCTCAGCGCCTTCAACGTCGCGAACGGTACCGATGTTGGCGCAAACTTCAACCTGATGTCCATCCAGCGTGATTGCCGGCAGATCTTTCAGTTTTGCGAGTTCCGCTTTCTCGGTCGCAACCTGCTCCTGGACGGCGCGCAGTTGCTCAATAACATCATTGGTCGGGTTGACGTAAACCTGGTTGTTTACGGCATCCAGAATCAGATAGTCGCCGTTTTTCACCTGAGCGGTGACGCTACCGGTACCTACGATCGCCGGCAGTTCCAGAGAACGCGCCATGATGGAGGTATGAGACGTGCGTCCGCCCGCGTCGGTGATGAAGCCCAGCACTTTCTGCAGGTTCAACTGCGCGGTTTCTGACGGCGTCAGGTCAGCGGCAACCAGGATAACTTCTTCCTGAATCGCGCTCAGATCGATAATGGCCAGACCCAGGATGTTGCGCAGCAGGCGCTTACCGATATCACGTACGTCAGCCGCGCGCTCTTTCAGGTATTCATCATCCAGTTCTTCCAGGGCAGTGGCCTGACCTTCGATAACTTCATGTGCGGCTGCGTCAGCCGTCATGTGCTTATCTTTAATCAGGGCTATGATTTCCTGCTCCAGCTCCTCATCTTCGAGCAGCATAATATGCCCTTCAAAGATGGCTTCTTTTTCTTCACCGAACGTTTCACCAGCTTTTGTCTTGATCGCTTCCAGTTGCGCAGATGCCTTGGCACGACCGCTCAGAAAACGTTCAACTTCCTGATCAACCTTGTCGGCAGAAATTTTTTTCCGGTCAATGACGATTTCGTCTTCTTTCAGCAGCAGTGCTTTGCCGAAAGCGATACCCGGGGATGCTAAAATGCCTGAAATCATAACCCTACCTTACTTGTGACTGATTTTTAAAAGAACCCGGAAAAAAACTTACTCGAGTTCCGCCATCAGTTTGACCAGATGTTCAACCGCTTTCTGCTCATCTTCACCTTCTGCGGAGATGGTGACGACGGTGCCTTGAGTCAGGCCCAGAGTCTGCAGTTTAAACAGGCTTTTCGCGCTGGCGCTTTTGCCGTTGGAAGTCACAGTAATCTCAGAAGTGAAGCCTTTTGCTTCTTTAACAAACTGAGCAGCAGGGCGGGTGTGCAGACCGTTCGGAGCGGTAATGGTAACTTCTTGCTGGAACATTGTATTTCCCCAACTTATAGGTTTAGTGTTGTGGAACTAAAGTCTAGCCTGGCGGCTCAACTTTAGCCTGTATTGTTAGCGCCGGCGTAAACGGGACGCGACACAAAAGGTGTTCTACGCAATCCGTTGCTGGCAACTTATGGCCGCTGACGTTTCGCTCGTCATTAAACATTATGCCGCGAAAGGAAGATTTGAACCAAATCATAAAATCGATTCAGCTAACGCTTTTCCTGTAACGATTAATTTCGCGCATCAAAATAATTAGTCTGGTTAAATACCAGTTCCGGCAGGGTGAATCAATGCCAGGTGAGGTGAAAGTTTGAAGCAGGCCACAAAAAAGCACCCAAAAAGGTGCTTTTTTACGCGTTTTTAACATGCTGGCATCACTGTTGCAGTTCTTTCTCAGTAAAGAGATCGGCGAACAACGCGGTGCTCAGATAACGCTCACCCGATGAAGGTAGGATAACCACAATATTCTTATTGGTAAAGCTTTCATCTTCCTGCAGCTTAAGCGCTGCAGCAACCGCGGCGCCGGAAGAAATTCCTGCCAGAATACCTTCCTCTTCCATCAGACGGCGCGCGGTAGAAATAGCTTCTTCATTGGTGATGCCAACCACTTTATCAATCAGTTTCAGATCCAGGTTGCCCGGGATGAAGCCTGCGCCGATGCCCTGAATTTTATGCGGGCCTGGTTTGATCTCTTCACCAGCCAGCGCCTGGGCGATAACCGGGGAGTCAGTGGGTTCTACCGCAACGGTGATAAGATCGGTTTTACCCTTCGTCCCTTTGATATAACGCGTGACGCCGGTTAACGTACCGCCAGTGCCGACGCCGGAGATAAACACATCCACCTGACCATCGGTGTCTTCCCAGATTTCCGGGCCGGTAGTTTTTTCATGGATTTCCGGGTTGGCAGGGTTGCTGAACTGCTGGAGCAGGAGATATTTTTGCGGATCGCTGGCGACAATTTCTTCGGCTTTCTGAATAGCGCCTTTCATCCCTTTCGCCCCTTCGGTCAGCACCAGATTCGCGCCTAATGCTTTGAGTAGCTTGCGGCGTTCAATGCTCATGGTCTCCGGCATGGTCAGGGTGAGTTTGTAACCGCGCGCGGCGGCGACATACGCCAGCGCAATACCGGTGTTGCCGCTGGTCGGCTCCACCAGTTCCACGCCAGGTTTCAGTACGCCACGCTTTTCGGCATCCCAAATCATATTGGCGCCGATACGGCACTTGACGCTGAAGCTCGGGTTGCGCGACTCCACCTTCGCCAGAATGCGTCCATTACCGATACGGTTCAGTCGAACCAGCGGCGTATGACCGATAGTCAGCGAGTTATCTTCATAAATCTTACTCATGGCCTGTCCTTAACTGTATGAAATTGGGATACCTTCCCAGCATACCTTCCAGCCAGATATGGGGAAGTAAAGATTTCGCATATCTATATGCTGATGGGAAATAATGGTTATCAGTATAGAATAAGAGACAGCATAAGAGCCTATCCCATTAGGGCTATTTTACTTGCCATTTTGGTCCTGGGCAGTGCTCAAAATCCTCACGTACTACGTGTACGCTCCGGTTTTTGCGCGCTGTCCGTGTCCAAACTGGCTGCGCCAATAACGCCTGGTGGGATAGGCTCTAAGCCATCTCTTATTTATACATTTTACGTTATTTCCATAACGCGTGTTTAGCACGCCAGCAATCAACCCACATTGCCGTCGCGCCACAGACGGCGACAGGCATAATGAAAAGGTTAAGCACTGGAATCATCGTAAAGAGGCTGGTGAGCGCGCCAAATTGCATATTCGCCACCTTCTGCGTGCGCAACGCGGCGCGCATCGTTTTAAACGGCACTTTGTGGTTATCAAACGGGTAGTCGCAATACTGGATCGCCAGCATCCAGGCGCTGAACAAAAACCACAGCACCGGCGCGATGGTTTGGCCAATGCCAGGAATAAAATAGAGAACCAGCAGCACAATAGCACGCGGCAGATACCACGCCAGCTTTTGCCATTCACGTTTCATAATGCGCGGTACATCTTTCATGATGCCGAGTATGCCGGTATCTGGCGGCGTGGCGCCGGTTAACCGCGCCTCAAGCTGTTCGGCTAAAAGGCCGTTAAACGGCGCGGCGATCCAGTTGGCGAGGGTAGAGAAAAAATAGCCAAAGACCAGCAGAACAGAAATAACCGCAATCGGCCACAGCAGATAGCTCAGCCATTGCAGCCAGTCCGGCACATGACTCATCAACGAAGGTATCCAGGCGTCAAGCTGGGTAAACAGCCACCAAAATGCGCCGCCCATCAGCACAATGTTGACCAGCAAAGGTAAAATAACAAAGCGGCGGATTCCCGGTAGGGTGACTAACTTCCATCCTTGCGAGAAATAATAGACGCCGCTATGTGGTACGGTTGTGGATGATGAAACCATATGCAGGACATACTCCTTTTTCTTAAAGCCCTGGGTAAACGTGGGATATCTTACCCGGTTATCAGACGGTGGATAGTTCGGAAATGTTCGAAAAAACAGCAAAAAGTACATTTTCCTTCATCTTTATGCTGCGAAAGCCAACAGTACACTTGCACTTGACGTAATCGGCAAATACTCTTAGTGAGTAAATGTTTGCCGTGGTGGCAAGGTGTTAGAACAACAGAGAATATAATGATGCAGGATTTGCGTCTGATATTAATCATTGTTGGCGCGATCGCCATAATCGCTTTACTGGTACATGGTTTCTGGACCAGCCGTAAAGAACGATCTTCTATGTTCCGCGATCGTCCACTAAAACGCATGAAATCGAAACGCGACGACGACTCGTATGACGACGATGTTGAAGAAGACGAAGGCGTGGGTGAAGTTCGTGTTCACCGCGTAAATCATGCCCCCGGCCAGCCGCAGGAGCATGATGCCCCTCGTCAGTCGCCGCAACACCAGTACCAGCCGCCTTATGCGTCTGCGCAACCGCGTCCAGCGGCGCCGCCGCAGCCGCAAGCGCCGATGCAACAGCCGGTTCAGCAACCGGTCCAACCTGCGCCGCAGCCTCAGCAGGTTCAGCCATCTGCGCCGCCGGTACAGCCGCCGCAACAGCAGCCTGCACCGCCGTCGCAAGCGCCGCAGCCTGTTGCGCAGCCCGCGCCGCCGCCATCAGCGCAAACCTTCCAGCCTGCGGAACCTGTGGTTGAGGCAGAACCGGTAGTGGAAGAAGCGCCGGTTGTGGAAAAACCGCAGCGTAAAGAGGCGGTCATCATTATGAACGTCGCGGCCCATCATGGCAGCGAGCTTAATGGTGAAGTGTTACTGAACAGTATTCAGCAGTCAGGCTTTAAATTTGGCGATATGAATATTTTCCATCGTCATTTGAGCCCGGACGGCAGCGGCCCGGCCTTGTTCAGTCTCGCGAATATGGTCAATCCGGGAACGTTTGATCCTGAAATGACGGACTTCACTACGCCTGGCGTCACTATCTTTATGCAGGTTCCGTCTTACGGCGATGCGCTGCAGAACTTCAAGCTGATGCTGCAATCCGCGCAGCATATCGCTGATGAGGTCGGCGGCGTTGTGCTGGATGACCAGCGTCGGATGATGACGCCGCAGAAACTGCGCGAATATCAGGACCGCATCCGCGAGGTGATGGACGCTAACGCCTGAGGTTAACGCAGGTGTGACATTTTTAACGTAACCCCCGCCTGTCGGGGGTTTTTTATCATTGATGGTGTGATATGGAACCAATCGAACAACAACTGACAGAACTGCGAACCACGCTTCGCCATCATGAATATCTGTATCATGTGATGGATGCGCCGGAGATTCCCGACGCCGAATATGACCGCCTGATGCGGGAACTACGAGAGCTGGAGGCGCAACGTCCGGACCTTATCACGCCGGATTCGCCCACGCAGCGCGTTGGCGCGGCGCCGCTGACGGCATTCAACCAGATTCGCCATGAAGTACCGATGCTGTCGCTCGATAACGTATTTGATGAAGAAAGCTTCCTGGCGTTTAACAAGCGAGTGCAGGATCGTCTAAAAAGCACGGAAAATGTCATCTGGTGCTGCGAGCTAAAACTGGATGGCCTGGCGGTCAGCATTCTGTATGAAAACGGCGTGCTGGTGAGCGCTGCGACGCGTGGCGACGGCACCACCGGTGAAGATATCACTTCAAACGTGCGCACGATTCGCGCCATTCCTTTAAAGCTGCATGGCGATAACATTCCGGCGCGTCTTGAAGTTCGCGGAGAGGTATTTTTACCGCAGGCCGGGTTCGAAAAGATCAATGAAGACGCGCGCCGTACTGGCGGCAAAGTGTTTGCTAACCCGCGTAACGCGGCGGCGGGCTCGCTGCGTCAGCTCGATCCACGTATTACGGCGAAGCGACCGCTAACATTTTTCTGCTACGGCGTCGGTATTCTGGAAGGCGGCGAGTTGCCGGATACGCATCTGGGACGTTTGCTGCAATTTAAAGCGTGGGGGTTACCGGTCAGCGATCGCGTGACGCTGTGCGATTCTCCCCAGGCGGTACTGGATTTTTATCGCAACGTCGAAAAAGATCGCCCCACGCTCGGTTTTGATATCGACGGCGTGGTGATTAAGGTCAACTCGCTGGCTTTGCAGGAACAGCTGGGCTTTGTGGCCCGCGCGCCGCGCTGGGCGGTGGCGTTTAAATTCCCTGCTCAGGAGCAGATGACTTTTGTGCGCGATGTTGAGTTTCAGGTCGGGCGCACCGGGGCGATTACACCGGTGGCGCGTCTGGAACCGGTTCAGGTGGCTGGTGTGCTGGTCAGCAATGCCACGTTGCATAATGCCGATGAAATTGAACGGCTTGGCTTGCGTATTGGCGATAAGGTGGTTATCCGTCGGGCAGGAGATGTGATCCCTCAGGTGGTCAACGTGGTTCTGTCCGAACGCCCTGAAGAGACGCGTCCGATTGTGTTTCCAACGCACTGTCCGGTGTGCGGATCGGACGTAGAGCGCGTTGAAGGCGAAGCCGTTACCCGTTGTACCGGCGGGCTGATTTGCGGCGCGCAGCGTAAAGAGTCGCTGAAACATTTTGTGTCGCGCCGGGCGATGGATGTAGACGGGATGGGCGATAAGATCATCGACCAACTGGTGGAAAGGGAGTATGTCCATACGCCAGCGGATCTGTTCCGTCTGACGGCGGGTAAACTGACCGGCCTGGACCGAATGGGGCCAAAGTCCGCGCAAAATGTTGTAAACGCGCTGGAAAAAGCCAAAGCGACGACCTTTGCGCGTTTTCTCTATGCGCTGGGCATCCGTGAAGTGGGTGAGGCGACGGCGGCGGGGCTGGCGGCTTATTTCGGCACGCTGGAGGCGCTGCAGGCCGCCACCATTGACGAGTTGCAGAAAGTACCTGACGTGGGGATTGTGGTCGCTACGCACGTCTTTAACTTTTTTGCCGAAGAGAGTAATCGTGACGTGATTGGGCAGCTACTGGCGGAAGGGGTTCACTGGCCCGCGCCGGTAGTCATTAATGTGCAAGAGATCGATAGCCCGTTTGCCGGTAAAACCGTGGTACTAACCGGTAGCCTGAGCCAGATGTCCCGCGATGACGCTAAAGCGCGTTTAGTGGCGCTGGGCGCGAAAGTGGCAGGCAGCGTATCGAAGAAAACCGATCTGGTGATTGCCGGTGAAGCGGCGGGTTCCAAACTGACCAAAGCGCAGGAACTGGGTATTACCGTGATTGATGAAGCGGAAATGATCCGCTTACTGGGTGCCTGAGATGGAAAAAGAGCAGCTGGTTGAAATCGCCAACACCGTGATGCCGTTCGGCAAATATCAGGGACGTCGATTGATCGACCTTCCGGAAGAGTATTTGCTGTGGTTTGCCCGTAAAGATCAATTTCCGGCGGGTAAACTGGGGGAGTTGATGCAAATCACTCTGCTGATTAAAACCGAGGGGCTGACGCAACTGGTACAGCCCCTGAAACGCCCGCTTTAAGCTTTCGCGGCGCGGCTTTCCTGCTGCGCCTGTAACTTCTCGGTCTGGCGTTTGTAGCGCCGCGCCAGCCCTGCGCAGACCATCAGTTGGATCTGGTGGAAGATCATCAGCGGTAATACCATCATACCCAGCACTGACGTCGGAAAAAGAATATTGGCCATCGGGATCCCGTTGGCCAGGCTTTTTTTCGAACCGCAGAAAACAATAGTGATTTCGTCGGCTTTATTGAAGCCGCATTTACGGGCGACAAAGACGTTAATAGCGATGACGATCGCCAACAGTATGAGGCTGACCACGACGATAAACAGCAGCGATCCCCAGCCGACTTTGTGCCAGATGCCGTTGACCACCGCTTCGCTGAACGCCGAGTAGACCACCAGCAGAATAGAGGTCTGATCCGTTTTCGCGATCCACTTTTTGTTGCGCGCGACCCAGTTGCCGATCCACGGGCGAGACAGGTGTCCCAGCACAAAAGGCAGCAGCAGTTGCAGCATAATTTTGCCCACCTCTTCCAGACTGCCCTGCGCGCCATGAATATTCATTACCAGACCGACCAGCAGCGGCGACAGGAAAATGCCCAGCAGACTGGACGCAGACGCTGAGCACACCGCGGCCGCGACGTTACCGCCCGCGAGTGAAGTAAACGCAATCGCAGACTGCACGGTGGCGGGCAAAATACACAGATACAGAAAGCCGCTGTAGAGCATAGGGTCGACATTGACAGGCGCCCACCAGGCAAACAGTACGCCGAGGACAGGAAAGAGCACAAAAGTGCTGCACATGACCCACAGATGCAACCGCCAGTGGCTGCCGCCAGCGATGATCGCTTCACGCGAAAGCTTCGCGCCATGCATAAAAAACAGCAGAGCGATGGCCGCTGTCGTAATGCCTTCAACGACAGGCACAAAGCCACCTTCCGCCGGGAAAAAAGAGGCCAGCAGTACCACGGTGATAAGTGTCAGCGTGAAAGGGTCAAGGATACGAAAAAGTTTCATAAAAACTCCTGAAAGTCGGTGCAGCTATTTTGCGTTTTTCGCTTTGAGAAATAAAATTGATTTATTGCATCTATATATGAATTTAGTCGATGAACTATTCACTGCGTCAACTGCGTATTTTTATTACCGTCGCCCAGGCCAAAAGTTTTAGTCGGGCAGGGGACAGGATTGGACTGAGCCAGTCTGCGGTCAGTCATAGCGTAAAAGAGCTGGAGCGGCAAACCGGCGTCAGACTGCTGGATCGCACTACGCGTGAGGTGGTGCTGACCGAGGCGGGGCAACAACTGGCGACGCGTCTGGAGCGGGTGCTTGATGAACTGAACAGCATACTGCGCGATGCAGGCAGAGTAGGGACACAATTAACCGGCACCGTGCGCGTTGCCGCGAGCCAAACCATTTCTGCGCATCTTATTCCGCAATGCATTGCCCAAAGTAATTCACTTTATCCCGCTATTGATTTTGTATTGCACGATCGTCCGCAGCAGTGGGTGCTGGAGAGTATCCGCCAGGGAGAAGTGGATTTTGGCATCGTTATCGATCCTGGCGCAGCGGTGGATTTACAGTGTGAAGCCATCTTATCAGAGCCTTTTTTACTGTTGTGTCGCCAGGATCATCCGCTGGCGCATCAGGAATGGGTAAGCTGGCAGGATCTTAAACAGGCGTCGCTGGTCTTACAGGATTATGCTTCCGGCAGTCGACCGCTGATTGATGCGGCGCTGGCCCACTTTTCGATTGATGCCAATATTGTTCAGGAGATTGGTCACCCGGCCACGCTTTTTCCAATGGTGGAAGCGGGAATCGGCATCAGCGTACTGCCCGCGCTGGCGTTACCGCTCCCGCAGGGCAGCCACTTACAGGTTAAACGGCTGACGCCCGTAGTTGAAAGGCAGCTCATGCTGGCGCGGCGAAAAAACCGTTCTTTATCCACCGCGGCGCAGGCGTTATGGGATGTAGTACGCACCCAGGCCAGCGAATTAACCGCCG
Organism: Salmonella sp. 32031103-2018-00083-FB-01-SM-01; assembly: GCF_017571995.1. NCBI lineage: Bacteria > Pseudomonadati > Pseudomonadota > Gammaproteobacteria > Enterobacterales > Enterobacteriaceae > Salmonella > Salmonella sp. 32031103-2018-00083-FB-01-SM-01. The sequence goes on along the minus strand of NZ_JAGEQL010000006.1, from coordinate 174,717 downwards.
CGAGGGCGAAAGATCCGTTGTATCAGCTATAAATATCTATCTGTCCGTGCGTGAGGTGCGGTCTTGCCCTGCCATTTTTGACAGGGCAGTGTATTAAAACAGGTATTTGATGGAATAAATAATGCCATCCTGCAGGAAGGATTCTCCTAACTTATTATCAGCGTAACGATATTGTACTCCTGCGGTCAGGTGAGTAGTCGCATTCCACCACAGCGCTACTGCGCCATTAATGCCATCTTTCCCGCCATTGCCCGCAGCGTAGGACGCATCGCGGTCAAACTCATACTCATTCCAGTTCGTTACGCTGAATTTCTCACTACCCAACGAGAAGCTATAGCCGGCCACCCAACCTAATACATAACCATTATCGCCTGTGTAGTAGGTCTGATCGGTATAACGTTTGGCAAAGAAGGGTTTAAACCAGTAACCGTTACCTGTGAAGTTATAGCCTAAACCATAGAGAAACATGTCATCATGGAAATTAGCGCGATGAGGTGAACCGTACGTCCCGTAGGCATGGAGATAGAGGTTTAATCCTGTATCGCCCAGATAAATACGGTTAGTATTTTTAAAGGTGTAACGCTGTTCGCTGCCGGGTTTAGCGTGGCGGCCATTGTAAAAATTTTCCCAGTCGAAAAAACCGTACATTTCTCCCCAGCTAAAATTCGCTCCGCCTTCCAGTTCCAGGTACCCAAAATCATCTTTATGAGATTTTTTACTGGTTTTTTCCGTGGTGTCTGATGTCCAGTCGAGGTAATGGAGGCCGATATCGGCGAACCCGCCTTTAAATTCCGCATGGGTGAGTGTGGGAATAATGAGTAAAGAAGAAAGCGTCAGAGTAAGAATTTTTTTCATAGCATATTTTCCTATGCCAATAATTATTAATGGGTTAATTAAAAAGAGGCAATTTATAAATATGAAAGCGGCATATTGTTAATATGAAGTGCAAGCAAAAACCAATACTGTTTTACCTCTGTATTAATACAGAAGCGATCTAAATCTATCGATATTAAATGGCTATTGATGACACGTGAAAAGTGTATTGGTCAGCAAGGGGCGATGGTCGTTATAAAAAGGAGTCAAATTAAATCCGATAGAACAAGGAAACTTATGCCTCACGCTCTTTTTTCTCATAATCCTGAGTATTGTGTTGATATTATTCATGCACATAAACCGGCATTTACCCCGCGAGTCGCGTTTATTTTAGGTTCCGGGTTGGGTGCTCTGGCGGATCAAATCGAAGATGCGGTAGCCATTTCTTACGAGAAATTGCCGGGATTTCCCGTCAGCACCGTACACGGCCATGCTGGTGAACTGGTGCTCGGCCATCTGGCGGGTGTTCCGGTGGCCTGTATGAAAGGCCGCGGGCATTTTTATGAAGGGCGTGGAATGGCGGTGATGACCGATGCCATTCGCACGTTGAAATTACTGGGCTGTGAAGTGTTGTTCTGCACCAATGCGGCAGGATCTCTGCGTCCGGAAGTGGGGCCGGGTAGCCTGGTTGCGCTTAGCGATCACATTAATACGATGCCCGGTACGCCGATGGTGGGGCCAAACGATGATCGTTATGGCGATCGCTTCTTCTCGCTGGCTAATGCTTATGACGCAGATTATCGCGCCATGCTTCAGTCCGTTGCGGCAGAGGAGGGATTCCCCCTCACTGAAGGCGTATTTGTTTCTTATCCGGGTCCGAACTTCGAAACGGCGGCAGAAATCCGCATGATGCAGATTATTGGCGGCGATGTGGTCGGAATGTCCGTTGTCCCTGAGGTGATTAGCGCACGTCATTGTGGTCTCAAAGTTGTTGCCGTCTCAGCGATCACCAATCTGGCGGAAGGGCTGGGCGATGTAAAACTCTCCCATGCGCAAACGCTGGCTGCGGCTGAACTTTCTCGGCAGAACTTTATAAATCTGATTTGCGGCTTTTTACGTAAGCTGGCCTAAACACAATGACTACGGCCCCGTATTGGGGCTTTATCTCACGGCAAGGAATAAAAAAATGGGTATTACGTCCCGCTTAAAAGTCATGTCGTTCTTGCAATATTTTATCTGGGGGAGCTGGCTGGTTACCCTGGGCTCTTACATGATCAATACACTGGATTTTACCGGCGCGAATGTCGGTATGGTCTACAGCTCAAAAGGACTGGCAGCGATTATCATGCCGGGCATTATGGGGATCATTGCTGATAAATGGCTGCGCGCTGAACGAGCCTATATGCTTTGCCATCTGGTTTGCGCGGGGGCGTTATTGTACGCCACCACCGTTACCGATCCCCAGACGATGTTCTGGGTGATGTTGGTTAATGCGATGGCGTATATGCCAACGATTGCATTATCCAATAGCGTTTCGTACTCCTGTCTGGCGAAAGCAGGTCAGGATCCGGTAACGTCATTTCCGCCTGTGCGCGTTTTCGGCACAATAGGTTTTATTGTTGCGATGTGGACGGTGAGCCTGATGGGGCTGGAACTGAGCAGTGCGCAATTATACATCGCTTCTGGCGCATCGTTATTGCTGGCCCTGTATGCGCTGACGTTACCGAAAATTCCGGTAGCCGAGAAGAAGGCGAACACCACGCTTGCCAGTAAGCTCGGACTGGATGCTTTTGTTCTGTTTAAAAATCCACGCATGGCAATCTTCTTTTTGTTTGCGATGATGTTGGGGGCGGTGCTGCAAATTACCAATGTCTTCGGTAATCCGTTCCTGCATGATTTTGCCCGTAATCCTGAGTTTGCCGATAGTTTTGTGGTGAAGTATCCCTCTATCTTGCTTTCAGTTTCGCAGATGGCGGAAGTGGGCTTTATCCTCACCATTCCGTTCTTCCTTAAACGCTTTGGTATTAAAACGGTAATGCTGATGAGCATGCTGGCATGGACGCTGCGTTTCGGCTTCTTTGCCTTTGGCGATCCATCCCCGTTTGGCTTTGTGCTATTGCTGCTGTCGATGATTGTTTATGGCTGCGCATTTGATTTCTTCAACATCTCAGGGTCGGTATTTGTAGAGCAGGAAGTGGACTCAAGTATTCGCGCCAGCGCGCAGGGGCTGTTTATGACCATGGTTAACGGCGTGGGGGCGTGGATTGGGTCTCTTTTAAGCGGTATGGCCGTGGATTATTTTTCTATTGATGGTGTAAAAGATTGGCAAACCATCTGGCTGGTCTTTGCCGCCTACGCTCTGGCATTGGCCGTTATTTTTGCATTGTTCTTTAAATATCAGCACCATCCAGAAAAATTGTTGACCAAATCATTAGCACATTAATTTTATTTGACTGGCGAGAGGATGTTCGCCAGTCCATTTTTATGAACAAGGACACAGCATGAAAGAAATTATTCTCTCCTCCGGTATTGGATTTGGTATTGGCGCATTTTTTACTTTATGCCGTATACCTATTCCTGCACCAAATGTTTTACCCGGGGTGTTATCTATTGTATTTATGTATATTGGGTATCTTGTCGTTAAATCTATTTTTTACTAGGTAATATGGTAAATTCCAGACGTTATCCCTTATTGCTGGAGTGCGATAGTGATGGAACGAGCCCATCGTATTGATCTAAAGCTATTACGTTATTTCCTCGCTGTTGCAGAAGAATTGCATTTTGGCCGGGCTGCTGCCCGGTTAAATATGTCACAACCTCCCTTGAGTATCCATATCAAAGAACTTGAACAGCAACTGGGTACATTGTTGTTTATTCGTCATTCCCGCAGCGTTGCATTAACCCATGCTGGGAAAGTTTTAATGGAGGAGTCACGTCGCTTGTTAGCCAATGCAAATCAGGCGCTGGCGCGAGTGGAGCAGATTGGTCGCGGTGACGCGGGGCGCATTGAACTGGGTGTGGTTGGTACGGCGCTGTGGGGAAGAATGCGCCCTGCGATGCGTCACTTTTTGAAAGCAAACCCCAATGTTGAAGTACTTTTTCGCGAAAAGTCTCCAGGTATGCAAATGGCGTTGTTAGAGCGTCGGGAGCTTGATGCAGGGATCTGGCGTATGGCTATCGAACCGGCAGTCGGTTTTACCAGCATACGTTTGCATGAATCTGCATTCATGGTTGCAGTTCCGGAAGATCACGATCTGGCATCCAGAGATTCTGTGCCGCTGGCGGCGTTGCGCAATGAATATTTTGTCACGCTGCCTTCCGTGCATTCTGATTGGGGATTTTTACAACGTGTATGCCAACAGGCGGGTTTCTCGCCAATGATTATTCGGGAAGTGGTTGAGCCGCAAACGGTGTTGGCGATGATCAGTATGGGGATTGGGATTACGTTGATGGCTGATGGCTATGCGCAAATGAGCTGGCCGGGTGTGGTGTTCCGTCCGTTAGAGGAACGTATTCCGGCGGATTTGTATATTGTGTATGACCAGCAGCAGGCAACGCCAGCACTGGAGAAACTGGTGGCGGCGTTGACGGTATGATGTCTGCGCCGGATGGCGACTAACGTCTTATCCGGCCTACGCGTGCGGTGTCGTCTGTGCCGGATGGCGACTAACGTCTTATCCGGCCTACGCGTGTGGTGTCGTCTGTAGGCCTGATAAGCGCAGCGCATCAGGCAAGACCCGAACCTGTGGCAGGTTCGAATCTTCCATATCGCAGATAGCAAAAAAGCGCCTTTAGGGCGCTTTTTTACATTGGTGGGTCGTGCAGGATTCGAACCTGCGACCAATTGATTAAAAGTCAACTGCTCTACCAACTGAGCTAACGACCCGAAGTGGTGGGTGATGACGGGATCGAACCGCCGACCCCCTCCTTGTAAGGGAGGTGCTCTCCCAGCTGAGCTAATCACCCACTTCGGTACTTCACAATAAGAAATTTAGCTGGCGAGAAAGTGGTGGGTGATGACGGGATCGAACCGCCGACCCCCTCCTTGTAAGGGAGGTGCTCTCCCAGCTGAGCTAATCACCCACTTCTCAATTTCTTATCTACACGGCGGAGACTACATAAAGTAGTTGGTGGGTGATGACGGGATCGAACCGCCGACCCCCTCCTTGTAAGGGAGGTGCTCTCCCAGCTGAGCTAATCACCCCCGCTGTGTGGAGTCGCATTATAGGGAGAGTTGAAAATGAGTCAACGCATTTTCTAAAGTTTTTGTTTGTTCGTCGTAAAATTAAACAAAACGATCGTGAATTACCCCGCACTGCATGATTTCTATACGGAAATAGCAAAGCGCAGCGTTCTGACCGGATCAACATTGAGGAATCAAGCCACAGTGATAGAATACAAGGCTATTCATCTTTCCAGGATTTGCCGGTTGTCGGCATCTTTATAAACGTAAGGCCATTTCATGAAAATCAAAACTCGCTTCGCGCCTAGCCCGACAGGTTATCTGCACGTCGGCGGCGCGCGTACTGCTCTTTATTCCTGGCTTTTCGCACGTCACCACGGCGGTGAGTTCGTGCTGCGTATTGAAGACACCGATCTTGAGCGTTCCACGCCGGAAGCCATTGAAGCCATCATGGATGGTATGAACTGGCTGAACCTGGAATGGGACGAAGGCCCATATTTTCAGACCAAACGTTTTGATCGCTATAACGCGGTGATTGACGAGATGCTGGAGGCGGGAACGGCCTATAAATGCTACTGCTCTAAAGAGCGTCTGGAGCAACTGCGTGAAGATCAGATGGCGAAAGGCGAGAAGCCGCGTTATGACGGGCGCTGCCGTCACAGTCACGAACATCATGCCGACGATGAGCCATGCGTGGTGCGCTTTGCCAACCCGCAGGACGGTTCCGTTATTTTTGATGATCAGATCCGTGGCCCGATCGAATTCAGCAATCAGGAGCTGGACGATCTGATCATTCGTCGTACCGACGGTTCCCCAACCTACAACTTCTGTGTGGTGGTGGACGACTGGGATATGGAAATTACCCATGTGATTCGTGGCGAAGACCATATCAACAATACTCCGCGCCAGATTAACATTCTGAAAGCGTTAAACGCGCCGGTGCCGATGTACGCACATGTGTCGATGATTAACGGCGACGACGGTAAAAAGCTGTCTAAACGTCACGGTGCGGTGAGCGTGATGCAGTATCGCGATGACGGTTATCTGCCGGAAGCGTTGCTGAACTATCTGGTGCGTCTGGGCTGGTCCAGCGGCGATCAGGAGATCTTCACCCGCGAAGAGATGATCAAGCTGTTCTCCCTCGGTGCGGTGAGCAAGTCTGCGAGCGCGTTCAACACTGATAAACTGCTGTGGCTGAACCACCACTATATCAATACGCTGGCGCCGGAATATGTGGCGACGCATTTGCAGTGGCATATCGAGCAGGAAAATATCGACACCCGTAACGGCCCGCAGCTTGCTGAACTGGTGAAGTTGCTGGGCGAGCGCTGCAAGACTCTGAAAGAGATGGCGCAGAGCTGCCGCTACTTCTATGAAGACTTCAGCGAGTTTGACGCTGATGCGGCGAAAAAACACCTCCGTCCGGTGGCGCGTCAGCCGCTGGAAGTGGTGCGCGACAAGCTGTCGGCGATTACGGACTGGTCAGCAGAAAACGTCCACCACGCGATTCAGGCCACGGCGGATGAGCTGGAAGTGGGGATGGGTAAAGTAGGGATGCCGCTGCGTGTGGCTGTGACCGGTGCCGGGCAGTCGCCTGCGCTGGATGTCACCGTACATGCGATTGGTAAAACCCGCAGCATTGAGCGCATCAACAAAGCGCTGGGCTTTATCGCCGAGCGTGAAAGCCAGCAGTAACGCCAGCTGAAACAGAATAAACGGCAGGGCAGACGCCTGCCGTTTATTATTTGTTAGTCCGCCTCATTGATACCTAAACGCGTCAGAAATCCGCGAATACCTTCCCGCGATAAAAACAGCGCCAGTTTTTCCTGTTCCTGAGCAGACATATTTTCAACGGCATCAATAATTTGTCGATAAGCGTGACTGTGCGCCGCGTTCGCATATTCTGCGAAAGCCTCTTCCGCCTGATAAAACGCAGGCAGTTTGCGAAAAGCCGGAATATTGAGAATAAACTCCCGCACGCTGGCATCAATATGGATGAGTCTTGCGCGTCCGCCTTTGACGCCGGGAAATTTTTCGGTTTTCCAGTGTTGTTCTCTGATCCAGCGATTGACGGTTTGTCTGGCCACGCCGAGGCATTCAGCCAGCTCTTCAGTGGTCATTTTACTGCGTAATCTTTTCATATTATTTGCTATCGCGTATCCCTAAGCGTTGTAACAAACCGGTAATCCCTTCACGCACGAGGAGAGAGGTAAACTGTTTCTGCTCGGATGAGGTCATCTCTTTGGCGAGCGTCATAAGCAGCGCTTCAAGCGATGCGTTGCTGGCAGGCGTGAATGTGTCTGCGTGATGGTCAACTGAACGTTCAGCGCTGCGGATATACTCACGAACCTGTTCGTTTACATGAACCAGACGGGCTTTACCGCCCTGGACGCCAGGTTTGGGCGATGTTGCCCAGCCTTCTTTCCGTACCCATTTATTGATGGTTTGTCGGCTGTAACCGGTGAGATTAGCGAGTTCTTCTGGCGTCATCCGTTCCTTGAACATAACGATTCCCTGAATAGTCGTGGGGTTAATTAGTGGTTCATTTTATAGCACCATTTTAGTCGAAACCGTGACGTGTTTAACTACTGAATGCGAGTTGTGCCGCAATGTCCTTTATTTGAATGCTTTTTCAGCGATTGAATTCGGCAAGTTCATTTTGCCGTTGACACATGCCGAGGGAATTCATATGATGCCGCCCGTCAACTCGACAAGCTTTACGTAGTGGGGCTATAGCTCAGCTGGGAGAGCGCTTGCATGGCATGCAAGAGGTCAGCGGTTCGATCCCGCTTAGCTCCACCAAATTTACTCCCGATAAATTTGGCGTATACGTAAAAGCACTATGGGGCTATAGCTCAGCTGGGAGAGCGCTTGCATGGCATGCAAGAGGTCAGCGGTTCGATCCCGCTTAGCTCCACCAATATTCAAACCCTCGCTGAAAAGCGGGGGTTTTTGCTTTTTGTCACAAAATTCATGGCGTCTGATCTGTTCTTCAGGTGCGTTTGTTTGCCGCTGCTTTTGCGGTCAATATGAGCTTTTGTTAGATTGCTTCATAATGCGAATATACTTATTATTCATGCGCCTTATATAATGATGTGAGCATTAAAGCAATGCCGGATAAGTGTAACGTATTAAAAAATATAAAAATATTTTTACTGGCTTTCTGCCTGACCGTTCCGGCTATTCTGCTATCTCGTCTCATTTCTCCCCGCGCCACAATTGATTCCAGCTATATCTTTCTGGCCTGGCTACCGCTCTGCGTCATGTTTTCCGTGCTGTTCTTATTTGGCCGCCGTGGCGTCGCGCCGATGGTAGGCGGAATGATGTTGACTAATGAATGGAATTTTCATTTACCTCTGCCACAGGCGATGGTGCTGCTATTTTGCCAGACGTTTCCCGTGTTGCTGGTTTGCGCTATCGTACGCTGGCAGCTGGGCGCGCGCTGGCGCTACGGAATACCCAACCAAGGCATCTGGCTACGCGTTTTCTGGTTAGGGTTAATGACGCCGTTTGGCATAAAAATCAGTATGCATCTGGCGGGGCACTACCTGGCTTTCCCGGTGACCATCTCTACCTTCTTTGGCACCGGCACCGCTATTTTCTCGATTGTTGATTTATTGAGTCTGATTTCTGCCGCGCTTATTTTTACCCTCTTTTTCTATTATCCGCTGCGGATGATAGTCAGCCCGCACTATATTCGTATTTTCTGGCGGAGGGATATCGCTCCTTATCTCGCCAAAGAAAAACGCCTGTTTACGCTTCTCTGGTTTGCCACTCTGGCGACGCTATTAGCGGTGCTGTGTACGCCTTTCGAGACAAAGTATATTGCTGGCTATCTGGTGCCAGTCCTGTTCATTGGATTTACCATCGGCGTGGGGAAAATCAGCTATCCGCTATTGAATTTTAGTTGGGCTCTCACTGCGCTATTCCTGCTTAGCTATAACCGCAATTTTCTGCAGGGCGTGGGCTCAGAATATTCGCTGGCATTTATCCTTTCAGTTCTCATTTCTTTTAGTATTTGTTTGTTGTACATGGCGCGGATTAATCAGCGTAGCGAATGGTTGAATCGACAATGGCACTCGCAGGCGTTGACCGATCCGTTGACGCAGCTGCCTAACCTGCGTGCGCTGGAGCAGTTTCTTTTACAGGATGCCGGGCAAAGCGTGTGTTATTTACGCATGGAAAACTTGGAATTTCTGAGCCGTCATTACGGTATGCAGATGCGCGTGCATTGCGAACGCGAGGTGTTTCGCGTGTTGCAGCCGCTGCTGCTGGAAAAGGAGAAAATTTTCCATCTGCCGGGCAGTGAGTTATTGCTGGTATTGACGGGACCGGAGACGGAAGCCCGCCTGCAATATATGCTCAATGTGCTTAATAACCGCAAAATTTACTGGAACAATACCGGTCTGGACATGGAATACGGCGCATCGTGGGGAACATTCGATGGTCGCCAGGAAACCTTGCAACCGCTGTTGGGGCAGTTAAGCTGGCTGGCGGAGCAATCTTGTTCGCATCGTCGGGTGCTTGCACTGACCCAGAGTATTGAAGCCGCTTCCGGGCAGACGACGGAACGGGTGCTGCGGTTGCAGAAAATCCGTCAGGCGCTGGAGCGTGGTGCGCTGGTTTTGTATGCGCAACCCATTCGCGACGCGCAGGGAAAAGGGTATGACGAGATTCTGACGCGGCTTCGGTGCGACGACGGTATCATGATGCCCAATCAGTTCATTCCGCTTATCGCCCAGTTTAACCTGAGTGTACGGTTTGATATGCAGGTGATGGAAGCGCTCCTGCAATGGTTGTCCGCGCATCCTTCGGCGGAGCAGGGGGCGCGTTTCTCGGTTAATTTGATGCCGCTGACGCTGCTGCAAAAAGAGACGGCGTCGCGCATTATGCAGCTTTTTAAACGCTATGGCGTCCCGCCAGCTTCGGTCATCATCGAAATTACTGAAGAACAGGCCTTCTCTCATTCCGAAATCAGTATGCACAATATCAACCAGCTGCGTAAGTTTGGCCTAAAAATCGCCATTGATGATTTCGGTACTGGTTATGCAAACTATGAACGGCTAAAACGCCTCAAGGCGGACATCATTAAAATCGACGGTTGTTTCGTAAAAGATATTCTGACGGACTCCCTGGATGCGATGATCGTGAAATCCATCACTGATTTAGCGAAAGCGAAATCGTTGAGCGTCGTGGCTGAGTTTGTTGAAACGCCTGCGCAGCGCGATCTGCTATTGCAGCTTGGCGTACACAGTTTGCAGGGATATCTGATTGGCCGCCCGCGCCCGTTAGGTAAATAAGCGGCATAAAAAAACCGGGGATAGCTCCCCGGTTTCTACATTAAACGCAGACTTACAGTACCAGCGCCGCGATAGAGGCGGACAGTACGCTCACCAGCGTAGAACCGTACACCAGCTTCAGACCAAAACGGGAAACCACGTTGCCTTGCTCTTCGTTCAGGCCTTTAATCGCGCCCGCAATAATACCGATGGAAGAGAAGTTCGCGAAGGACACCAGGAAGACGGAGATAATGCCTTCAGCGCGTGGAGAGAGGGTAGAGGCGATTTTCTGCAGATCCATCATCGCCACGAATTCGTTGGAAACCAGTTTGGTCGCCATGATACTTCCTACCTGCAGCGCTTCACTGGACGGTACGCCCATTACCCATGCGACCGGGTAGAAGATGTAACCCAGAATGCCCTGGAAGGAGATGCTGTAACCGAACCAACCGGTAACCGTTGCGAACAGCGCGTTCAGCGCCGCGATCAGCGCGATGAAGCCGATCAGCATCGCCGCGACGATAATCGCCACTTTAAAACCTGCCAGAATGTACTCGCCCAGCATTTCGAAGAAACTTTGGCCTTCATGCAGGTTCGACATCTGAATATTTTCTTCGCTGGCATCAACGGTATAGGGGTTGATCAGCGACAGTACGATAAAGGTGCTGAACATGTTCAGAACCAGCGCTGCGACCACATATTTAGGGTCCAGCATGGTCATATACGCGCCCACAATAGACATGGAAACGGTCGACATCGCCGTTGCAGCCATGGTGTACATGCGGTTACGGGACATTTTGCCGAGGATATCTTTATAAGCGATAAAGTTCTCAGACTGGCCGAGGATCAGCGAGCTGACGGCGTTAAAAGATTCCAGTTTGCCCATACCGTTTACTTTGGACAGCAGGAAACCAATAGCGCGGATGACCACTGGCAGAACACGGATATGCTGAAGAATACCGATCAACGCGGAAATAAAGACGATCGGGCACAATACTTTCAGGAAGAAGAACGCCAAACCTTGATCGTTCATACTGCCGAAGACGAAGTTTGTCCCTTCGTTGGCAAATCCGAGCAGTTTTTCAAACATCTCGGAGAAACCTTTTACGAAGCCAAGGCCAACATCCGAGTTCAGGAAGAACCAGGCCAGTAATACTTCGATAACAAGTAACTGAATGACGTAACGAATGCGAATTTTTTTACGGTCGCTGCTAACCAGCAGTGCGAGTACCGCAACAACGGCAAGCGCCAGGACAAAATGAAGGACGCGGTCCATATTTGCTCCAAATATGAGGCAGGTTTAATTTTCGTGCACATTCTATGCAACAGCCGTAAAGAAAACGAGATCCAACACACACTATAATAAGGACCTGTGACGAGATTCAAAATTAGTGATCTGTAATACACTTTTACTGTACTGAATATGAAAATGAAAAGTTATATCAGTGTGCTAATCTTGTAATGTTAAGCCAAACTGTTCTGATACAGGTCGCCATCGTATCGGTCTATCGTTTCACACTATCAAAGTAATCACCCGTACCCATTGAAATGCACTTGATAATCATTATCAATGAACATAGCATAAAACATAGCAAAGGCTATGTTTTTGAGGCAAAAGATGACTGACAATCGCGTAGAGAATAGCAGCGGACGGGCGGCGCGCAAGCTAAGGCTCGCATTAATGGGACCTGCGTTCATTGCCGCGATTGGTTATATCGATCCCGGTAACTTCGCGACCAATATTCAGGCCGGCGCCAGCTTTGGCTACCAGCTACTCTGGGTGGTGGTCTGGGCGAACCTGATGGCGATGCTGATTCAAATCCTTTCGGCAAAACTCGGAATCGCCACGGGCAAAAACCTGGCGGAGCAAATTCGCGACCATTATCCGCGCCCGGTAGTCTGGTTTTACTGGGTACAGGCGGAAATCATCGCGATGGCCACCGATTTAGCTGAATTTATCGGCGCGGCAATAGGTTTTAAGCTGATCCTGGGCGTCTCTTTATTACAGGGCGCGGTATTGACCGGTATCGCGACGTTTCTGATTTTAATGTTACAACGCCGCGGTCAAAAACCGCTTGAAAAAGTCATCGGCGGTTTACTGCTTTTTGTCGCCGCTGCTTACATTGTGGAGCTGTTTTTCTCTCAGCCTGATATGGCGCAGCTCGGAAAAGGAATGGTTATCCCGGCGCTACCGAACCCGGAAGCCGTATTCTTAGCCGCCGGCGTGCTTGGCGCGACGATTATGCCGCACGTGATTTATCTGCACTCGTCATTAACGCAGCATCTGCACGACGGAACGCGGCAACAACGGTACTCAGCAACAAAATGGGATGTCGCTATTGCCATGACGATTGCCGGTTTTGTCAATCTGGCAATGATGGCGACCTCCGCGGCGGCGTTTCATTTTAGCGGCCACACTGGCATCGCCGACCTCGATCAGGCATACCTGACGCTGGAACCGTTACTAAGCCATGCGGCGGCAACGGTGTTTGGTCTTAGTCTGGTAGCGGCAGGGCTTTCCTCCACCGTGGTAGGGACTCTGGCGGGGCAGGTGGTGATGCAAGGGTTTGTCCGTTTTCACATTCCGCTGTGGGTACGGCGCACCATTACCATGCTGCCCTCATTTATTGTGATTTTGATGGGGCTGGACCCTACCCGAATTCTGGTGATGAGCCAGGTGCTGCTGAGTTTTGGTATTGCGCTGGCGCTGGTGCCGCTCCTGATTTTCACCAGTAACGCTACGCTAATGGGCGAGCTGGTGAACACGCGGCGGGTAAAACAGATTGGCTGGATAATTGTCGTGCTGGTCGTCGCCCTGAATATCTGGTTGCTGGTTGGAACGGTAATGGGATTGTCATAAAGACAGAAAGATAGCAGGCCCGATGCGTGGGCGTCATCGGGCTATTATTCAGCAGGAGGCTTAGTGATGATGTTTGTGACCCCGGCCTCGCCCACGATGATCGTCGCGATCGCGCCAGCCTTCCCGATAACCGCGTTCATACGCTTTACGCTTATCCCAGCCGCGATGATAGCCGTTGTCATGACGCCACCAGCGATTTTTACGCCATTCATAATGGTTGTGCCAGTAATCACGGTCGCGCCAGCGACCACCGTCCCAGTAGTTACCGTAATCATCGCGATCGCCAATCTGTAATTTAATTGAGGGCAACAGGGTGATTTCGCCCGCATTCGCGGCAAGCGGTGTAAAAGCCAGCAAGGCTGCCGCCAGAATCAGTGACCTGAACATACTTTCTCTCCTTCACGATCGAGCCGTCGCCGGCCTGTTAATGCAATATTACAAAGCAGTAAAGATTTGTTTCATCGCCTTAACTCTTAAATCATGAAGGAGAGCATTTTTTGCTAAAACCGGCCCTCCAGAATAGCGTCAATTTCTGCACATTCCGCCGCTGAAAAACGGCGATTGGCCAGCATTCCCACGGCGTCTTCGATTTGCGACGGTTTGCTGGCGCCAATCAGTACCGAGGTAACGTTATCGTTACGCAGCACCCAGGCGAGCGCCATCTGAGACAATTTTTGGCCCCGTCGCGCAGCCAGTTCATTCAACTGGCGAACTTTTTCCAGTTTGTCGGCGGTAATCTGTTCTGGTTTAAGGAAACGGCTTCCGCTCGCCGCGCGGGAATCTTCCGGAATGCCATTCAGATAACGGTCAGTGAGCTGCCCGCCCGCCAGCGGCGAGAAGGCAATACTACCGACGCCTTTTTCCTGCAACAGCGCCAGCAGCCCGTCCTCTACCCAACGCTCAAAAAGCGAATATTTAGGCTGATGAATCAGGCAAGGCGTGCCGAGATCCTCCAGAATATCGATAGCTTGTCTGGCCAGATCGGCAGGATAGTTAGAGATCCCCACGTACAACGCTTTGCCCTGGCGCACAAGGTGATCTAACGCTTTCATCGTCTCTTTAAGCGGCGTTTCGGGATCGGGACGATGGTGATAAAAGATGTCGACATACTCCAGCCCCATACGTTTCAGGCTTTGATCGAGGCTGGCGATAAGGTATTTCCGTGAACCCCAGTCGCCATAAGGGCCATCCCACATGGTGTAGCCCGCTTTGGTGGAGATGATCAATTCATCACGCCACGGTAAAAAATCTTCCTGCAGAATGCGGCCAAAATTGCATTCTGCGGAGCCCGGCGGCGGCCCATAATTATTGGCGAGATCAAAGTGGGTAATGCCCAGATCGAACGCGCGTTGCAGCAGCGCCCGGCTATTTTCTACCCGTGTCGCATCGCCGAAGTTGTGCCATAACCCCAGCGAAATGGCGGGAAGTTTGACGCCGCTGCGCCCGCAGCGACGATACTCCATTGTGTGATAACGATTTTCATCGGGCTGATAAATCATGACCTTTCCCCCTGTGGCGTGAATAAATAGTGTATACGGTTACACTCGCCAGGCGGTATCCGGATTTTACTGTTCGCCGCTGTAAACATTGTTTTCCAGGCTTTCATCCCCGTCGTGCTGGACAGCCATCGCCATTCCTTAATACTCAACATAATGTCAACGTCAGAAGGAAAGCTGTCATGCAAAACCCCTATACCGTGGCCGACTATTTGCTGGACAGACTGGCAGGATGCGGCATTGGCCATCTTTTTGGCGTACCGGGCGATTATAACTTGCAGTTTCTTGACCATGTGATTGACCACCCGACCTTGCGTTGGGTGGGATGCGCTAATGAGCTGAACGCCGCTTATGCCGCGGACGGTTATGCGCGCATGTCGGGCGCTGGAGCGCTACTCACCACCTTTGGCGTGGGAGAACTTAGCGCTATTAACGGTATCGCGGGCAGTTACGCGGAATATGTCCCGGTCTTGCATATCGTCGGCGCGCCCTGTAGCGCTGCGCAGCAGCGTGGCGAATTGATGCACCATACCCTCGGTGACGGCGATTTTCGTCATTTTTATCGCATGAGTCAGGCGATATCTGTTGCCAGCTCAATATTGGATGAACAGAACGCCTGTTTCGAGATTGACCGTGTATTGGGTGAAATGCTTGCCGCACGCAGGCCAGGATACATCATGTTGCCCGCCGACGTGGCGAAAAAAACGGCCATCCCGCCTACGGAGGCGCTGGCGTTGCCCGTGCATGAAGCGCAAAGCGGTGTGGAGACGGCTTTTCGTTACCACGCCCGTCAGTGCCTGATGAACAGTCGGCGCATTGCGCTATTGGCCGACTTTCTTGCCGGGCGTTTTGGTTTACGACCACTGTTGCAGCGCTGGATGGCGGAAACGCCCATCGCTCATGCGACACTACTGATGGGGAAGGGGCTTTTTGATGAGCAGCACCCGAACTTCGTTGGCACCTATAGCGCTGGCGCCAGCAGCAAAGAAGTGCGTCAGGCCATAGAGGACGCCGATAGGGTTATCTGCGTCGGCACCCGTTTTGTCGATACCCTTACGGCCGGATTTACCCAACAATTGCCGGCGGAACGCACGCTGGAGATTCAGCCTTACGCGTCGCGCATCGGCGAAACCTGGTTCAACCTCCCGATGGCGCAGGCGGTGTCTACGCTGCGCGAACTGTGCCTGGAATGCGCTTTTGCGCCGCCGCCGACGCGTTCCGCCGGACAGCCAGTGCGGATTGATAAGGGAGAACTGACCCAGGAAAGCTTCTGGCAAACTTTACAGCAGTATCTCAAACCCGGCGATATTATCCTTGTCGACCAGGGGACCGCCGCCTTTGGCGCTGCCGCGCTGTCGCTTCCTGACGGCGCGGAAGTTGTGGTTCAGCCGCTGTGGGGGTCTATCGGCTATTCCTTGCCCGCCGCGTTTGGCGCGCAAACCGCCTGTCCCGATCGGCGGGTGATTCTGATTATCGGCGATGGCGCGGCGCAGCTCACGATTCAGGAGATGGGCTCGATGTTACGCGACGGGCAGGCGCCGGTCATCCTGCTGCTCAACAATGACGGCTATACCGTAGAGCGCGCCATTCACGGCGCGGCCCAGCGGTATAACGACATCGCGAGCTGGAACTGGACGCAGATACCATCGGCGCTAAACGCGGCGCAACAGGCGGAGTGCTGGCGGGTGACGCAGGCTATCCAACTGGCGGAGGTCCTCGAACGTCTGGTGCGCCCACAACGTCTGTCATTTATTGAAGTGATGTTGCCAAAAGCCGATCTGCCGGAATTACTGCGTACCGTGACCCGGGCGCTTGAAGCTCGCAACGGGGGATAATGGCCCCCGCTGCGCCGGATTAGGGTTCGTGACGGTTGGCGGCCAGCAACGGTTTTCCCGCCAGCAATAGCCAGGCGGGGAGCATCACAATGCAGAGCAGCGGCAGCAGATTGGTATCCGGTACGACGACTGCCGCCATAAACAGACTGAGCCAGCCGTCACGTGTCACTACCAGCACTAAGCCAAGAATCGCGCAGGAGACGGTAATCGCCGCGGGTACGGCCTCAACATGGGCATGGAGCATGAGCCCCAGCGCCGCGCCGATAAACACAGCCGGAAAAATGCGCCCGCCGCGAAAGCCGCTCGCCGCCGCGATGACCAGCGCGGCGAGTTTGACGACGGCTAAGGTAAAATAATCTCCCGCGCCCAACGTCTGGCTAAACGCCATTTGTTGCATTTCGTCCAGTCCTTTAAAGAGGGTAAGCGGCCCGCCAATGACGCCCAGAATACCCAGTATAAAACCGCCAATGCCGAGAATCAGGACCGGATTTTTCAGGCGGTGCAGCAACTCATGCAGACGCGGAAGGCACCAGACGGCGACCATCCCGGCGGCAATGGCGATCGCCGCGACGATCGCTCCGCTGGCAATGTCCACCAGCCGCATCTGCGTGTAATGGGCGATGGGTAACGAAAAATGCGGATGAAAGAACAGGCTGGTGGTGAGTGACCCCGCCGCTGCCGCCATTAACGGCGCAAACAGGCGATCCCACATGGGAATATCGTTAGAGCCGCTAAGGGTTTGCGAAAAAATCAGCGCTGCGGCGACGGGCGTGCCGAATAGCGCGCCGATGGTGCCCGCTGAGGCCAGAATCGTCCAGTCTAACGCCGTGATACGCGGAAACAGGCGGGAACCGAAAGCCGCCGCCAGCGCGATATTTATTGTCATTATCGGATGCTCTGGCCCCAAACTTACCCCACCAGCAAGGCCGATGATTAAGGCGAGAAGCAGCCCGGGCAGCGCAGATGGCGAGACCGGCATACTGATTAACGGTTCGATGGCCGGATCGGGGCCAGCGTGTCCGGGACTGTAACGGATAATCAAACCCACCACGATCCCGGTTAGCGTGAGCATACCCACTATCCAGAACGGCGAATCATAAGCGATGCCGATGCTGGCGGGCAGTCGTTGCCAAAGAAATTGCTGAAAAACCGACGCGACTTTCATCGAGGCGATTAAAACCAGGCTTGACGCTACGCCAATAATCAGTGCGGGGAGCGACAGCAGCAGCATCGTTCGGGCACGCGGGTGGAACATAATCTCTTCCTTACACGGGGTCGTATACCTATTTTGCACAGCCTGCCCGACGGCATTGCTGCAATTGGTGCTGAAACAAGAAAGTAATTCTGTGATGAAGATCTATATTTATAGGCAGTCAGCCTGATGGCCGTTGTTGTTATGCCCCCATGAATTTACAGTGTGACAAAGACTTATTTTGACTTTAGCGGAGCAGTAGAAGAATGACAAAGTATGCTTTAGTAGGAGATGTAGGCGGCACGAATGCGCGTCTTGCCCTGTGTGATATCGCCAGTGGAGAAATCTCGCAGGCCAAAACGTATTCCGGCCTGGATTATCCCAGTCTTGAGGCCGTGGTGCGCGTTTATCTCGATGAGCATAGCGTCAACGTGGAAGATGGTTGTATCGCCATAGCCTGCCCGATTACCGGTGACTGGGTAGCGATGACTAACCATACCTGGGCTTTTTCTATTGCGGAAATGAAAAAAAATCTCGGCTTTAGCCATCTGGAAATCATTAACGATTTCACCGCCGTGTCGATGGCGATCCCGATGCTAAAAAAAGAGCATTTAATTCAGTTCGGCGGCGGCGAACCGGTAGACGGCAAACCTATTGCGGTGTATGGCGCGGGAACCGGCTTGGGCGTGGCGCATCTGGTGCATGTGGATAAGCGTTGGATTAGCCTTCCGGGCGAAGGCGGGCATGTCGATTTTGCGCCTAATAGCGAAGAAGAAGCTATGATTCTGGAAATATTGCGCGCCGAAATTGGCCATGTTTCCGCCGAGCGCGTGCTGTCTGGCCCCGGGCTGGTGAATCTTTACCGGGCGATTGTTAAGTCCGACAACCGTCTGCCGGAAAATCTGCGCCCGAAAGATATTACCGAACGCGCCCTGGCGGATAGCTGTATCGATTGTCGCCGCGCGTTATCGCTCTTTTGCGTCATCATGGGGCGATTTGGCGGCGATCTGGCGTTAACTATGGGGACATTTGGCGGCGTTTATATCGCTGGCGGTATTGTCCCGCGCTTCCTGGAATTTTTTAAAGCGTCCGGCTTCCGTGGTGGCTTTGAAGATAAAGGCCGCTTTAAAGATTATGTACACGGTATTCCGGTCTATCTGATTGTCCATGATAATCCTGGCTTGTTAGGTTCCGGCGCGCATCTGCGCCAGACATTAGGTCATATTCTATAAGCCAGATGGTGGCATAAATGCCTTATCCGGCCTACAAAAGTGTGTCATCTGTAGGCCTGATAAGCGCAGCGTCATCAGGCAATTAATCATTCTCTTGCCAGTCTCAAACCGCGTGCCTCACGCGGTTTTTTTCATTGCCGTTCCTGTGCATGAATACTTCAACTGACTGAATTATTTCACTTTACTCTTGCTGAGCGAAAGGTCAAACACCAGCGCGTTGAGTCATCACGTCATGGCGGTTAGTCAGGCGAAAACAGGGATTTATTTTATTATACGTACCCGGTTCGCTGCCTTATTTACGGTTTCATCGCGGCATCTTGCCGGAAAGGATCTTTATTTTCGGGGAAATGTCCCTGAAAAACACCGCAATATGACATGATTGAATACCATTATCCTTAGTAAGGATTTTGGTTAAAGAGGAAAAACCACAAAATCAAAAGGGGATTATTTGAGATAAGGTTTATTGACAGGAAATTATCGTCGGCTGTACCGCTTTAGGTAAATTCAAAGATATCAATTTGTTAATAATATTGTTTTTTTTGATGCTATAACGACACGCTTAAAAAGTAAATTTTTACTGTTGTTCCTCTTTTTCGTCGCTAAAAAATATTTTCATTAGCCTCTCGACAGGAAGAAAATTTTCAGGCTATTTTCTAAAGGAGCCACCATCGTGGCAGCGTCGCTCGGACGGTCCGGGCGCTAACGTTAATCTGAGGATATTATGGCTGACTTCCGCCCTGAACGTCGCTTTACGCGTATCGATCGCCTTCCGCCCTATGTTTTTAACATCACCGCTGAACTCAAAATGGCTGCGCGTCGGCGCGGCGAAGATATTATTGATTTCAGTATGGGTAATCCTGATGGCGCAACCCCTCCCCACATTGTCGAAAAACTTTGCACCGTCGCGCAGCGTCCGGATACGCACGGTTATTCCACGTCTCGCGGCATACCGCGTTTACGCCGCGCGATTTCTCACTGGTATCAGGAACGTTATGATGTCGATATCGATCCGGAAACCGAAGCGATTGTGACCATCGGTTCCAAAGAGGGACTGGCGCATTTAATGCTGGCGACGCTGGATCATGGTGATACGGTACTGGTGCCGAACCCCAGTTACCCGATTCATATCTATGGCGCCGTTATCGCCGGGGCGCAGGTGCGTTCGGTTCCATTGGTAGAGGGGGTGGATTTCTTCAACGAGCTGGAGCGCGCTATTCGCGAAAGTTATCCGAAACCGAAAATGATGATTTTGGGTTTTCCGTCTAACCCTACGGCCCAGTGCGTCGAACTGGAATTTTTTGAAAAAGTGGTCGCTCTGGCTAAACGTTATGATGTGCTGGTAGTGCACGATCTGGCGTATGCCGATATCGTGTACGACGGCTGGAAAGCGCCATCCATTATGCAGGTGCCTGGCGCGCGCGACGTGGCGGTCGAATTTTTCACACTGTCGAAAAGCTATAATATGGCGGGCTGGCGTATTGGGTTTATGGTGGGCAATAAAACCCTGGTCAGCGCGCTGGCGCGCATTAAAAGTTATCACGATTATGGCACCTTTACCCCGCTTCAGGTGGCGGCTATCGCCGCTCTGGAAGGCGATCAGCAGTGCGTGCGCGATATCGCCGAGCAGTATAAACGTCGTCGCGATGTGCTGGTGAAGGGGCTGCATGAGGCGGGCTGGATGGTTGAAATGCCGAAAGCCTCAATGTACGTCTGGGCGAAAATCCCGGAGCAATATGCGGCGATGGGATCGCTTGAGTTTGCCAAGAAGCTGCTGAATGAGGCGAAGGTTTGCGTTTCTCCAGGGATAGGCTTTGGTGATTATGGCGACACCCATGTACGCTTTGCATTAATAGAGAATCGCGACCGCATTCGCCAGGCCGTCAGAGGGATTAAAGCGATGTTCCGCGCCGATGGCGTGCTGCCGTCACATCCAAAACCCGTTGAGGCGAGCACGGAGTAGAAAAGCAAACAGGAGCCCCATGGCTCCTGTTTTTCTTTGCATTGTACTTTTAAATCATCAGGGCGAAAGTACCGGCCCAAACAATGACCATAAATGAAATGCCCATAAAGAAATATTTCACGTTTCATCTCTCCGCGTACCTGTCGTACGCCTAAATGAACTTACACTTACCTGATTATAGAGAGTTGATGCCGGACAATACGAAATTGAGAATTATTCGTGTTTCGACCGCCTGCATCACCTCAGAATTCTGCGCGTCATCGCTCCAGACGGCGCTAATGTACGCCTAAAAATGAGGTGAAACAAGAGGCATTTTCTTATTTACTTTTAGTAACTTACAAGTGTCGGGAATCGGCGACAGTTTAATTTCTGACAGTGATGAATCGCTATTGAGCGACGCCGCCGACACAGTAAAAAATCGCCTGTAAACAGGAGACTTATCGCTAAAAGCAGGAATGAGTAATTTACGATATGAATATTATGACAATGCGAAATGCCAAAATAAAAGGCCTTGCGGCCTTTTTCAGATGTAGAGTGACGCTTCCCCCAACGGGCGAGTCTTGAAACGGCGATGGATCCAGAGATATTGCTCCGGGGCGCGCATGATCTCTTTCTCAATAATTTTATTCATATAGGCAGCGGCTTGATTTTCATCTGCCGGGTAACCTTCCATTTCAGGGGTAATATACAGACGATAACCCGAGTTATCGGATTTCCTTACCATTGTAACGGTCAACATGGCGGCGCCAGACAGCCTGGACAGTACATAGGTGCCGTTGGTGGTGGCGACGTTTTCAACCGCGAAAAATGGCGCAAAGGAGCTACCTTTAGGGCCGTAGTCCTGGTCGGGAGCAAACCAAACGGCTTCCCCTTTTTTTAGCGCGCCCACAATGCCGCGCAGATTGTTTCTGCCAATCATCGCTTTATTTGAGCGCATACGACCGCGCGTCTGTACCCACTCCATGAGCGGATTGTTATGCGGACGATAGGTCGCCATCATCGGCTGGCAGAGACCCATTACCCGGCCTCCCAATTCCAGCGACATAAAATGCACGCCAACGACCATTACGCCGCGATTTTGCGCCTGCGCACGGGTAAGGTTGTCCAGCCCGTCCACATCAAACCATTTGCGAACCCGGCTATCAGGCCAGAACCAGGCCATGCCCGTTTCAAGCAGCGCCATGCCAAGAGAGTGGAAATTCTCGGCGATCAGTTTTTCCCTTTCTTCCCGGGAGAGGGTCGGAAAACAGAGTTCAATATTTTTCTGGGCGATCGACTCACGTCGCTTCAGGAAGGGGCGCGCCAGTTTACCGGTGCGGGTGCCCAGAAAACGCAAAACCGGGTAGGGAAGCTGCACCAGTAACCAGAGGACACCAACGCCAAACCACGTCAGCCAGTAGCGCGGGTGCAAAAACGCGCGTGAAAATTTGCTTTGAGGAAACATAAAATACCTTCTGTAGATACGAAAATAATGTATCGCAGAAGAGTCATTATCCGCAGCGGTACACTCTGAAATACGCATCATCCTTCAAGTTGCGTTCGCTTATCCGAAGCACTTACTTGAGTAAGCCCATCAGGGTAACTTGAATGATTTACGTATAGTTAGGCCATCATGTACGACAATGGTTCCCGTAAGGAGTGTAAAACTAAGTCAGTACTAAACCACGAGGGCATGAACGCCAGGCAAGCTAATGTACCACCAGTTATTTACTCGCGCCCAGAAATTCTTTATCAAGAAGCGTAAATATTTCTCCCGTAGCAAAAATAAGCTAATCATTATTTTTAATGCATTGTTTTTACAGTAATAATTTTATTTCAGACGAAGGTCATTGAAAAATGATTAAAAAAATAAAATGTGAGATAAATGTTATGGAAATGACTTGCTGATAAGGTTTATCTTAAAGGAGAAGTGAGAGGGACCGTAAGGCTATATGGAAGCCTTGCCATAGACAGGAGGTATTATAGATGATCTATTTATGGACATTTCTTGCAATAAGTATACTTGCCGTGAGTGGCTATATCGGTCAGGTGATGGGGGCTTTTTCTGCGGTTTCTTCTTTTACGGGAATGGTTATCCTTGCCGCGCTGATTTATTTACTCAATGTATGGCTGCAGGATGGCGATGACATCGTTAGCGGATTATTGCTTTTTCTCGCACCGGCATGTGGGTTAATTATTCGCTTTATGGTGGGATACGGTAAGCGTTAGTCAGTACATACCCTTCATACTTCAAGTTGCTTATGTGTTGGCTACGGATTACTCGACCCATCCATGGGCCTCGCCCTGACGGGCCGTCGCACGCGACGTTCAAATCTGCTCCCGGCAGATTTGTCGCTCACCCCAGTCACATCGTTATCTATGCTCCTGGGGACTCACTCCCTTGCCGCCTTTAAGCAACTCGAATTATTTTGGGTATATACGATGTCAGCGAATAGATAGCGCCGACAATGTCGGCGCTTCTGTTCCCCGGGAAGGCTAATCGTTTATTGCGCGTCCGCAAGCTGCAGCGAGTCCTGATTATGTAACGCATTCTGGCGCTGGCGTTCCAGTTCCAGCGCGCCGCGATGGGAGAGGTAACAGAATAGAATGCAGCACACGATGCCGCCCATCAGAAGATAAAATCCGCCGTACCAGCCAAGTTTATCCACCATGACGCCAAACAGGCTGGTGCCCAACGAGGCGCCGAAAATATAGCTCATGAACCCACGTAAACCGACGGCGGAACCTACGGCAAAGCTGGGGACTATCTCCATTGTCTGTACGGACGCGAGGAATTGCGGGACGTAAATCAGACAACCTACAATGGCGGCGAAAATCGTTACCATCAGCAAAGATTCACTTTTCCAGTATCCGATCAGACAGACAAAAATCAGCGCCATGCAAATCATGGCTAACGGCATTCTGCGGCCCTTAAACAGTTTATCTGACAGCCAGCCTGCCAGTAGCGTAGAGGGAATCGCCGCCCATTCGAAAAAGAGAAACGCGACGCTCATCTGTTCTTTTGAAAAGTGTTTTACTGTCAACAGATAGATAGGCAACCAGCTAATCATGCCAAACCGCACCATATAGACGAAGACATCCACCAGCGAAATATACCAGGCATTTTTATTGCGCAGCACATAAGTACAGAAGATTTGCCATGCGCTCATATTTTCCGGCGCTTTTGCCATATTCTTCGTTTTCAGTACGACTTTTTCTTCCGGCATCATCTGTTCCAGGGAGGGAAGACCTTCTTCGCGCGGCGAACCTTTTCCCAATACCAGAACAATTAAGGCAAAAATGATGGCGACGCAGGCCGGAACGATATAACTGGCGCTTTGCCAGTGTTCGCTGCCCAATATCGCAAAAGCCGCACCGACGATAGGCGCGACGATCCCGCCGCCAACGTTATGCGAGATATTCCAGAAGGCGCCTACGCGTCCGCGCTCCCGACGAGGGAACCAGTTTGCAATGGTAATAAACGAGGGGCCGACGCCCATGCCCTGAAAAAGGCCATTGAAGACCACCAGAGCGGCAAATATCCAGAATGCGCTACTGAATCCCAGCCCAACGTTAACAATCGCGCAGAGTACCAGACCGCACGCCATGAAGACTTTTGGGCTGGCTTTATCCGCCAGACTGCTCATTACGCCTTTACTGATTCCGTAAGCAATAAGCATACAGCTACTCAGCAGGCCGATTTGCGTAGCGCTGAGATCCAATTGCTCTTTTAAATAAGGCGTCGATAATGTGAAGTTGTTTCTGACTATATAGTAAGCGAGATATCCCAGAAATACGCTTAACAATGCCTGTATACGATATCGACCATACGTAGCCTGGACTTTTTCCGGTGGGACTTTATGCGCCGATTGCCCTGTTTTTAATATTGTTAACATGGAGTCACCTGTATTTTATAGTGAGATGAACATCAGGAGGTTTTGTCGGTAGAGTGAAAGGAGTGACAATAAAATTCAAGTCGAAGAAATGTGTCAAAATTGACTCAATTGGGTGAATTTAAAGGTTATTTTTGACCCATCCTGAAGGGTGTGGTGAAACTTTAATTATTGGCATGGCCGTTTTATCGTTAGCATGTGCGGATATTAACAAATTTGCTGCCAGTAATCTGATACGCTTTATTGATGTTTTCGAGCGACGGACCCGTTATTATTCAAATAACGTTGTTCTGGATGCCAACAGAAATAAAAGGGTAAGTTTTGTCTCAATATTTTCTTTATGTGATATCGATATTTATGAACGGGATCACAAATCGACTTTTCTCATGCTGTGGTCGTTTCGCCAGAGTGGGCGCTTTTACGCTATGGCTGGCGGCGATGTTCGGTTCTTGCCAGGCGTACAGCCGCGAGCTGGTGATGGCAACGACCTTTTCACCCAGCGCGACCGCCTGGATTATCCAGCGCTGGCAGACGGAGCCGGGTTCCGTCATGATTCGTACGCTCAACCGTACCAGCGGTTCTTTAGAGCAATTACTTGATACGGCAAATGCGGAAAATGTCGATCTGATCCTGACGTCATCCCCCATGCTGTTGCAACACCTTCAGGAGCACCAAAAGCTGGCGCTATTGGATAGCGCGCCTGCCGCCAGCCAGAAGCTGGTGCCGCGTTCTATCCGCTCAACTTCAGTGGCGGTAGCGGTATCCGGATTTGGGCTATTGATCAATCGTTCAGCGCTCGCTGCGCGCCATCTTCCGCCACCTGCTGACTGGCAGGATATGGGCCTGCCCAGTTACCAGGGCGCTTTATTAATGAGCAGTCCGTCACGCTCAGACACGAATCATTTGATGGTAGAGTCGCTGTTGCAGCAAAAAGGCTGGACGGCAGGATGGGCGACGCTGCTGGCAATCTCGGGTAATCTGGTCACGATTTCCTCTCGCAGTTTCGGCGTAGCGGATAAAATCAAAAGCGGGCTTGGCGTTGCCGGGCCGGTCATTGATAACTATGCTAATTTGCTACTTAACGATCCTAATCTTGCTTTTACCTATTTTCCGTATTCTGCGGTGTCGCCCACTTACGTCGCGGTGTTGAAAAACAGCCGTCATGCAGACGAAGCGCGTGCTTTTATTCATTACTTATTAAGTCCGAAAGGGCAAAGGATACTGGCTGACGCGAATACCGGTAAGTATCCCGTCGCACCGCTTAGCGCCGATAATCCTCGCGCCGCGCAACAACAGCGTTTGATGGCCCAGCCGCCGTTGAACTATCGTCTGATCCTGAAGCGTCAGCAACTGGTACAACGCATGTTTGATACCGCGATCAGTTTTCGTCTTGCGCAGCTTAAAGATGCATGGCGAGCGTTGCACAGCGCAGAAACGCGGCTTAAACGCCCCTTACCTGAAATCAGAGCCTTATTGACCAGCGTCCCGGTGGATGCGGCAAGCAGCGAAGATGAAACCTGGCTGGCGCAGTTTGATAATAAAAGCTTTGCCGAACAAAAAATGATGGAGTGGCAGATCTGGTTTCTGAACAATCAGCGGCTGGCGATTCACAAACTGGAAGAGCTGAAATGAAGGGGAGATTATTGCAACGGCTTCGTCAGCTCAGTATCAGCAACAGTTTACGGGGTGCATTTTTAACGGGCGCATTACTGACGCTGATTGTCAGTATGGTCAGCCTTTATTCCTGGCATGAGCAAAGTTCGCAGGTTCGTTATTCGCTTGATGAATATTTCCCTCGCATCCATTCCGCTTTTTTAATTGAGGGGAACCTGAATCTGGCCGTGGATCAACTCAATGAATTTTTGTTGGCGCCGAACACGACGGTACGTTTGCAGTTACGTACGCAGATTATTCAGCATCTGGATAAGATTGAGCGTCTCAGTCAGGGGCTTCAGCTTGCTGAGCGCCGGCAACTGGCCGTCATTTTACAGGATAGCCGGACCTTGCTGGCGGAGCTGGACAACGCCCTCTACAACATGTTTTTGGTGCGGGAGAAAGTCAGCGAGCTTTCCGCTCGTATTGACTGGCTCCATGATGATTTCACCACGGAGCTAAATTCGCTGGTACAGGATTTTACCTGGCAGCAGGGGACGCTGCTCGATCAAATTGAGGCGAATCAGGGCGATGCAGCGCAGTATTTGCAACGTTCGCGCGAGGTGCAGAACGAGCAGCAGCAGGTATATACCCTGGCGCGAATTGAAAATCAGATTGTTGACGACCTGCGCGACAGATTGAATGAGCTCAAGTCCGGCAATAATGACGGGATGCTGGTGGAGACCCATATTCGCTATCTGGAAAACCTAAAAAAAACGGCGGATGAGAATATTCGTGCGCTGGATGACTGGCCCAGTACGATCACGCTGCGGCAAACCATCGACGAACTATTGGAAATCGGGATGGTAAAAAATAAGATGCCCGATACCATGCGCGATTATGTTGCGGCGCAAAAAGCCTTACTGGACGCCAGCCGCGCCAGAGAGGCTACGCTAGGGCGCTTTCGCACGCTGCTTGAGGCGCAGTTAGGTAGTAGTCACCAGCAAATGCAGACGTTCAATCAACGCCTGGAACAGATTGTCCGCGTTAGCGGCGGGCTTATTTTAGTGGCAACGCTCCTGGCGTTGCTGCTGGCCTGGGGACTCAACCACTATTTTATCCGTTCCCGGCTGGTAAAGCGTTTTACCGCGCTTAATCAGGCTGTGGTACAGATAGGGCTGGGGAGAACCGACTCGACTATCCCGGTTTACGGGCGCGATGAGCTAGGACGGATAGCCCGTTTGCTACGTCATACGCTGGGCCAGCTCAATATGCAACGCAGGCAGCTTGAACAAGAGGTCGCCGAGCGCAAAGAGATAGAAGCCGACCTGCGCGCCATGCAGGATGAGTTGATTCAGACGGCGAAACTGGCGGTAGTCGGCCAGACCATGACCACGCTGGCGCATGAAATTAACCAGCCGCTGAATGCGCTTTCAATGTATTTATTTACGGCGGGACGCGCGATTGAACAAGGTCAGAGCGGACAAGCGAGAAATACGCTCACCAAAGCGGAAGGGCTCATTAACCGGATTGACGCCATTATCCGTTCGCTGCGGCAGTTTACCCGCCGGGCGGAGCTGGAAACGCCATTGTATCCCGTTGATCTGCGCCAAACCTTCGTGGCGGCATGGGAGTTATTAGCCATGCGCCACCAATCCCGGCAGGGAGCGCTTTCACTGCCAACCGACACCGTATGGGTTAGCGGCGATGAAGTGCGTATTCAGCAGGTTCTGGTGAATGTGCTGGCGAATGCGCTTGACGCCTGTTCGCATGATGCGGCGATCGCGGTGACGTGGCAGACGCAGGGAGAGGCGCTGGAGGTTTATATTGCAGATAACGGCCCTGGCTGGCCTGTGGCGCTGTTGCCCTCTTTACTCAAGCCGTTTACCACCAGTAAAGCTGTCGGGTTGGGTATTGGGCTGTCGATTAGCGTGTCGCTGATGGCGCAAATGAAGGGCGACCTGCGTCTGGCGTCGACGCTGACGCGTAACGCTTGCGTGGTGCTGCAATTCTCGGTAACGGATGTCGATGATGTTGAATGATGAATGTTCTATTTTGCTGATTGATGATGACGTTGATGTACTTGACGCCTATACCCAAATGCTTGAGCAGGCAGGCTACCGCGTGCGTGGCTTTACCCATCCTTTCGAGGCCAAAGAGTGGGTAAAAGCGGATTGGGAGGGGATCGTTTTGAGCGATGTATGTATGCCGGGGTGTTCCGGTATCGATCTTATGACGCTGTTTCATCAGGATGACGATCAACTGCCAATCTTATTGATTACCGGACATGGCGATGTACCGATGGCGGTTGATGCGGTGAAAAAGGGCGCCTGGGATTTTCTGCAAAAACCCGTCGATCCGGGCAAGCTGTTGATATTAATTGAAGACGCGCTACGCCAGCGCCGGTCGGTCATTGCACGGCGGCAATATTGCCAGCAGACGTTACAGGTTGAACTGATTGGGCGCAGCGAGTGGATGAATCAGTTTCGACAACGGTTACAACAACTGGCGGAAACGGACATTGCCGTATGGTTTTACGGTGAGCATGGCACTGGACGTATGACTGGCGCCCGTTATCTCCATCAACTGGGGCGTAACGCGAAAGGGCCGTTTGTACGCTATGAACTCACGCCGGAGAATGCCGGGCAGTTGGAGACATTCATCGACCAGGCGCAAGGAGGTACGCTGGTGTTGAGTCATCCCGAATATCTGACACGCGAACAGCAGCACCATCTGGCGCGTTTACAAAGCCTGGAGCATCGGCCTTTTCGTTTGGTGGGCGTTGGCAGCGCTTCGCTGGTGGAGCAGGCGGCAGCTAACCAGATTGCGGCCGAGCTTTACTACTGTTTCGCCATGACCCAAATCGCCTGCCAGTCTCTTTCTCAGCGACCGGATGATATCGAGCCGTTATTTCGCCATTATCTTCGAAAAGCCTGCCTGCGACTCAATCATCCAGTGCCGGAAATAGCGGGGGAATTACTGAAAGGAATAATGCGACGCGCCTGGCCAAGCAATGTGCGCGAACTGGCTAATGCGGCGGAGCTTTTCGCTGTTGGCGTGCTGCCGCTGGCGGAAACGGTCAACCCGCAGTTACTTCTGCAGGAGCCGACCCCGCTTGACCGGCGCGTTGAAGAGTATGAGCGACAAATCATTACCGAAGCATTAAATATTCATCAGGGACGAATTAATGAAGTGGCGGAGTACCTGCAAATTCCCCGTAAAAAACTTTATCTGCGCATGAAAAAATATGGTCTAAGTAAAGAGCATTATAAATTCTGATATTACAGTTACTTTCAATCTGGCTGACAACATCAGCAACGATGTCGTTAGCCAGATAACGTCGCATCACCGTAATGGTAAATCATTCCATCATGATTATAGCTTGCTTATTATTCTCCTGAGCATCGAATTCTATTTCTTAACTTCAATATAAAGTAAAAATGCGTCAATTTCTCTGGCGTAATAAATGTACTCTTGTCCGACGATTTGACAAGATGAAAACTTCATTACCTCTCCAGATTACATCTGAATATGAGGACAAGAGAAATGAAAAAACATGCTATTGCAGTAATGATGATCGCCGTATTTTCTGAGTCGGCTTATGCGGAGTCTACCTTATTTATTCCGGACGTCTCTCCTGAGAGCGTCACGACATCCCTTTCCGTGGGAGTGTTAAATGGTAAATCCAGGGAGCTGGTTTATGATACCGACACCGGGCGGAAGCTGAGTCAACTGGACTGGAAAATAAAAAATGTCGCCACGTTGCAGGGGGATTTATCATGGGAACCCTATTCGTTCATGACGCTGGACGCCCGCGGCTGGACGTCTTTGGCGTCGGGATCGGGTCATATGGTTGACCATGACTGGATGAGCAGTGAGCAGCCAGGCTGGACCGATCGTTCAATTCATCCGGACACCAGCGTCAACTATGCTAATGAATACGATTTGAACGTGAAAGGTTGGTTATTGCAGGGCGATAACTACAAGGCGGGCGTAACAGCGGGCTATCAGGAAACCCGTTTTAGCTGGACGGCAAGAGGCGGGTCTTATATTTATGATAATGGTCGATATATTGGTAATTTTCCTCATGGCGTGCGCGGCATAGGTTATAGCCAGCGTTTCGAAATGCCCTATATCGGGCTGGCGGGTGATTATCGTATTAATGACTTTGAGTGTAATGTACTGTTTAAATACAGCGACTGGGTAAATGCGCATGATAATGACGAACACTACATGCGCAAACTTACCTTCCGTGAAAAAACGGAAAATTCACGATATTATGGCGCTTCTATTGACGCCGGATATTATATTACCAGTAATGCAAAAATCTTTGCTGAGTTTGCTTACAGTAAATATGAAGAAGGTAAGGGCGGTACGCAAATCATAGATAAAACCAGCGGTGATACGGCGTATTTTGGTGGCGATGCCGCAGGTATAGCTAATAATAACTATACGGTTACCGCGGGGTTGCAGTACCGCTTCTAGACCACATCGGGATGTCATCGGTCATAACCGGCCGATGACGACTTTTTGCTGAACATATGGCATGTCTGGTGATATTGCATAGGGGCAATAAAAGCAACATGAAAGGGGAACCGCTCGAAAGGCTATACAGCAAGAAGAGAATGTCCTGGGTATCAATGGTGTCCCCTGCAGGAATCGAACCTGCAACTAGCCCTTAGGAGGGGCTCGTTATATCCATTTAACTAAGGGGACAACGCGGCGCCAGTATAGCGTTTTTTATTCGCCGGAGTAAGTGTAGCGCCGCCTGACTGGTTAAACCGTCGCCACTCAGCGCTGTTTTTCCGCTTTTTTCCGCTCCCGTTCCAGGCGCTCGCCGTGTAGCCTCGCTTCTTCCTTACGCTTATTGCTCATATCGTTGCGGATCTGCGCGTGGCTCATCAATGCGAAAATAAAGGTGCCGCCGCAGATATTTCCGGCAAGTGTGGGAAGGGCGAAGGGCCAGAGAAAGTCGCTCCAGGGCAGCGTGCCGTTGAAAACCAAATACAAAATTTCAACGGAACCGACGACAATATGGGTGGTATCGCCCAGCGCGATAAGCCAGGTCATCAAAATAATGACCACAATTTTTGCCCCGCCTGCAGCAGGAAACATCCATACCATTGTGGCGATGATCCAGCCAGAGATAATCGCGTTGGCAAACATCTCCGTTGGGCTATTTTTCATGACCTCCATGCCAATTTTGACAAAGGCGTCGCGGGTCTCTTCATCAAATATAGGCATATATTCAAATGCCCACGCCGCAACCCCGGTGCCAATAAGGTTGCCCAATAAGACTACGCCCCATAAGCGCATCAGCAGGCCAACGTTACTCAGAGTGGGATTTTGCATTACCGGCAATACGGCAGTAACGGTATTTTCAGTAAATAATTGCTGGCGGGCCATGATGACAATGATAAAACCAAAGGTATAGCCGAGATTTTCCAGTAAAAAGCCGCCGGGAACGCCTTCAAGCTGCACGTGGAAAATTCCTTTCGCCAGGAGTGATGCCCCCATAGAAAGTCCTGCGGCAATGGCTGACCAGAGCAAAGCCATCGCATCGCGTTCCATCTCTTTTTCACCATCCTGGCGAATATGTTCATGAATCGCCATGGCGCGGGAAGGAAGACGATCTTCATCCACCTCAATCTCTTTACCGCTTTGTTTTTCTTCGCTTTCAACTTCCAGGTCACTGCTGTGCCGGTTAATTTTATCGTCGTTAAGGCTATCCATGATGATCCCTGCTGATTAACACATATTAATAAAGCGTAGCGGTTTTTCATTTACCCAGGCCGGGGCATTCTCCGAAAAAATAAAAATGATCACGCTCGTTTTTATCTGTTTCGTTAGAATAGGGCCGTCACGTTGTTGCGTTACCAGGCTATGCTCAGAGCAATGAGATCGCGCATATAGACATCGTTTGACGTGCTGTTAAAATCGCTCACACCTAAACAGGCGGATACGGTAGCGTTCCGTCATGGATGGCAATCAGCGATAGCCATAATTCACAGGGAGACATCTATGAAGCTTCGCCTGTCGGCGCTGGCGCTGGGAACCACACTGCTGGTCGGGTGTGCGAGTTCCGGTACAGAACAGCAGGGGCGTTCAGACCCATTTGAAGGGTTTAACCGCACCATGTACAACTTCAACTTTAATGTGCTGGACCCGTATGTTGTTCGGCCGGTCGCGGTCGCCTGGCGTGATTATGTTCCACAGCCTGCGCGTAACGGTTTAAGTAATTTCACCGGCAACCTCGAAGAACCGGCGATCATGGTGAACTATTTCCTGCAGGGCGATCCTTATCAGGGTATGGTGCATTTCACCCGTTTCTTCCTGAACACCTTATTAGGGATGGGCGGCTTTATTGACGTCGCGGGAATGGCGAATCCTAAGCTGCAGCGCGTTGAACCGCATCGCTTTGGCAGTACTCTGGGCCATTATGGCGTGGGGTATGGGCCTTATGTGCAACTTCCGTTCTACGGCAGCTTCACGCTGCGTGAAGATGGCGGGGATATGGCGGATACCTTGTATCCGGTGCTCTCGTGGTTGACCTGGCCAATGTCCATAGGAAAATGGACTATCGAAGGGATAGAAACCCGCGCGCAGTTGCTGGACTCCGATGGTTTGCTACGTCAGTCTTCCGATCCTTATATTATGGTGCGCGAGGCGTACTTCCAGCGTCATGACTTTATCGCCAATGGCGGAAAACTCAAGCCGCAGGAAAACCCGAACGCGCAGGCGATTCAGGACGAACTCAAAGAGATCGACTCGGAATAAACGGCAGTAAATAAAAAGGTGAGCGCAATGCTCACCTTTTTGATCCGCTTCAGAAAGAGATTAGAACGCGTAGTTAAAGTTAGTACCGAACAGCCAGGCTTTCCCTTCAGATTCAAACTGATAAGGGCCTTCATTAATTTTCACGCTCTGACCATGCATATAAGAGACGCCAACGTCGACAGACGCATCTTTATTAAAGGCGTAAGTCGTACCGGCGCTCAGCCAGAAACGGTCCTGGTCCGGAATAGAGATAGAACGGTTTTGCGCTGGTACCGGGCTGTCATCGAAGGCGATACCGGTACGGAACGTCCAGTTGTCATCGTAGTAATAGGTGGTACCCAACGCAATGCGATAAGCGTCTTTAAAGCCTTCATGCTTCTCAAAGAGCGTATCGCCAGCGGTCGATTTTGCCTTCAATTCCTGGAACTGACTCCAGCTGGTATAGGCCAGGCTATAGTGGATGGCCCACTGTGGCGCCACACGGTTATAACCGGACACTTCCCACATTTCCGGCAGATTCAGCGTCAGGTAGCCTGACTGCGTCGCGCCGCCGGTTGCCGTTGGGATGGGCAGATTAAATTGGTTTATAGCGATGGGAAGATCGCTACTGTAGTTGCCTTTAAAGTCAATTTTGACTTCCGAGCGGTAGGTCAGCGCGTAGCGGTTATTTTTATCCAGTTCATAAAGGATCCCGGCATTCCAGCCAAAGCCCCACTGATTACCGTTCAGGTGGGCAATCTTGGTATCGCTGGGAATCCGACCCGCGACCGGCGCCAGCGCCGGATTCTGTGCCGCGACCAACTGGCCTAAATCGCCCGCAAAACGTTCGATTTTCGCGCGCGCGTATACCGCATCAAAGCCAAGGCCGAAGCTCCAGGCCTCATTTAAGCGATAAGCGCCGCTTAAATTCAGGTTCATGGTTTCAAGATCGGTCGTACCGCCAACCGAGCCGCCGGCGTATGTGTCGTTAAACTCTGTCGCCAGACCATAGTTAGAGGTAATAGAAGCCCCCCAGCCAAACTGATCGTTAATCGGGGCGACAAAATGGACGTTCGGCACCCAGGCCGTCGGCGCGATGTTATCCGCATCTAACGTCCGACGAGATGGCGATGTCCCGCTAATATTAACATCAGGATCAATATAAACCGCGCCCGCTGAAAACGTCGGGCGGTCAAACATGGTAATTAACGCCGGGTTGCGGCTAACGTTACCCGCATCATCTGCGATTGCGCCTTCACCCGAATAGGCCCGGCCAAGGCCAGAGGAAGAAAATTCGTTTAACTGAAAGCCTGCAGACCAGGCCTGGGTGGAGATGATTGCCACTGCGACTGCGAGAGCAGACTTTGTAAACAGGGTTTTCTGGCTCATGACCATAACCTCATTGATTATTTTTATACAAACTATGTTACATGCTGTAACAGGAGCGCGAAGTGTAGGGTCTGCGGTACGACTTAGAAATCAGACCAGTGGCGAGAGTATAGGTCTGACCAGCTAGAATGTTGCAAGTATGTTTATAAGTTTTTTCAATTGTGATCTTAGAAACGAGATCTGGCTGGCAAAATCGGCGGGCTTAACGGTCACCCGATCGCGCGATTTTTGTTTTAGATCATTTTTAAGTGTGATTTCGGTCACTTAACGCGTTTCCCTCCATTAACGACTGGAGAGGCGAATGCCGGGAGCGTAAAATATCCCCATCGTTTATCTGGCACCCTGGGTGCAAATACAGAGGAAATCTACAATGAGTAAATGCAGTGCTGATGAAACCCCGGTTTGCTGCTGTATGGACGTTGGAACCATCATGGACAACTCCGATTGCACCGCGTCATACAGCCGCGTATTCGCTACCCGCGCAGAGGCTGAAGAGACGCTGGCGGCGTTAACCGAAAAAGCGCGTAGCGTGGAGTCTGAACCTTGCCAAATTACGCCAACCTTTACCGAGGAATCCGAAGGCGTTCGTCTGGATATTGATTTTGTTTTCGCCTGCGAAGCAGAAACGCTGATCTTCCAGCTCGGCCTGCGTTAATCCGTTCATTCACGACGCCTCCGTCATCATCTGGCGGAGGCGTTTTCTTTTTTTGTCGCTTCCCTTCACTGTGCCTTAGCTCCCACTTTCTTTTCTCTCTGCTTGGCTAAATGTAAAAAATTGGTTAAGACTGTGATCAGGTCAGACCACTAATTTATTTTTTACAGGGGAGTACTATGCGTCAGGCTTTACCGTTGGTCACCCGCCAGGGCGATCGCATTGCTATTGTCAGTGGGTTACGAACCCCCTTCGCTCGTCAGGCCACTGCATTTCATGGTATTCCCGCTGTTGATCTCGGCAAGATGGTGGTAGGCGAGCTGCTGGCGCGCAGTGAAATTCCAGCCGATGCCATTGAGCAACTGGTTTTTGGTCAGGTAGTACAAATGCCGGAAGCGCCCAACATTGCGCGCGAAATTGTGCTGGGTACGGGGATGAATGTTCATACCGATGCCTATAGCGTAAGCCGCGCCTGCGCCACCAGTTTTCAGGCGGTAGCGAATGTGGCGGAAAGCCTGATGGCCGGCACGATACGCGCGGGTATCGCTGGCGGCGCAGATTCGTCGTCGGTACTGCCAATAGGCGTGAGTAAAGCCCTGGCGCGGGTACTGGTTGATGTCAATAAAGCCCGGACGACCCGCCAACGGCTGACGCTTTTTTCTCGTCTGCGCTTACGCGACCTGCTGCCCGTTCCTCCCGCCGTTGCTGAGTATTCCACCGGTCTGCGCATGGGCGATACCGCCGAACAGATGGCGAAAACGTATGGTATTACGCGTGAACAGCAGGACGCGCTGGCGCATCGTTCACATCAGCGCGCCGCGCAGGCATGGGCGGAGGGTAAACTGGCGGAAGAAGTGATGACGACCTATGTGCCGCCGTATAAAAACCCCTTTGCAGAAGACAACAACATTCGCGGCGCCTCCACGCTGGCGGACTACGCCAAACTGCGTCCCGCTTTTG
This sequence comes from Salmonella sp. 32031103-2018-00083-FB-01-SM-01, assembly GCF_017571995.1. Classification (NCBI taxonomy): domain Bacteria; kingdom Pseudomonadati; phylum Pseudomonadota; class Gammaproteobacteria; order Enterobacterales; family Enterobacteriaceae; genus Salmonella; species Salmonella sp. 32031103-2018-00083-FB-01-SM-01. The sequence continues at coordinate 138,645 of NZ_JAGEQL010000006.1, read as the reverse complement.
ACAGAAAACATGGCTCTGTGACCGCCGCCAATAGTACACCGCTGACCGACGGCGCTGCCGCCGTTATTATGATGACCGAATCCCGCGCTAAAGAGCTGGGGCTGCGCCCGCTTGGTTATCTGCGCAGCTACGCCTTTACCGCTATTGATGTCTGGCAGGACATGCTATTGGGGCCGGCCTGGTCAACGCCGCTGGCGCTGGAGCGGGCCGGGTTGACGATGGCCGATCTGGCGCTTTTTGACATGCATGAAGCGTTTGCCGCCCAGACTCTGGCGAACTTACAACTGCTGGGCAGCAAACGATTTGCCCGTGAGGTGCTTGGTCGTGCGCAGGCAACAGGGGAGGTGGATGACGCTAAATTCAACGTGCTCGGCGGCTCAATCGCCTACGGGCATCCTTTTGCCGCAACGGGCGCGCGGATGATAACCCAAACGTTGCATGAATTACGGCGTCGGGGAGGAGGTTTTGGCCTGGTCACGGCCTGCGCGGCTGGCGGTCTTGGCGCGGCGATGGTTCTGGAGGCGGAATAATGACTACCACATCAGCTTTTATGCTTAACGTGCGTCTGGATAATGTCGCGGTTGTCGCTATTGATGTCCCTGGAGAAAAGGTGAACACCCTGAAAGCGGAGTTTGCCGCGCAGGTACGCGCCATCCTGAAGCAGATCCGGGAAAATAAAGCGTTGCAGGGCGTTGTTTTTATCTCAGCCAAAGCAGATAACTTTATTGCTGGCGCTGATATCAACATGATAGGCCACTGCCAAAACGCGCAGGAAGCGGAAACGCTGGCGCGTCAGGGGCAACAACTGATGGCGGAGATCCAGGCGTTGCCTGTTCCGGTTATCGCCGCCATTCACGGCGCCTGCCTGGGTGGCGGTCTTGAAATGGCGCTGGCCTGCCATCGGCGTATCTGTACCGACGACGTTAAAACCGTTCTCGGACTGCCGGAGGTACAGTTAGGGCTTTTACCGGGATCGGGCGGAACGCAGCGACTTCCACGGCTGGTGGGGGTCAGTACCGCGCTGGATATGATCCTGACAGGTAAACAGCTTCGCGCCAGACAGGCGCTTAAAGCCGGGTTGGTTGATGATGTGGTGCCGCAAACTATTTTACTGGAAGCGGCTGTCGAGCTGGCTAAAAAAGAACGTCTGGCGCAACGGACATTACCGGTCCGTGAACGTATCCTGGCGGGGCCGCTGGGGCGCGCGCTGTTATTTCGCCTGGTGCGTAAAAAGACGGCGCAAAAAACGCAGGGTAATTATCCGGCGACGGAGCGGATCATTGATGTGATTGAAACCGGACTGGCGCAGGGCAGCAGTAGCGGCTATGACGCGGAAGCGCGCGCTTTCGGCGAGCTGGCGATGACGCCTCAATCGCAGGCGCTGCGTGCTATTTTCTTTGCCAGTACCGAGGTGAAAAAAGATCCCGGTAGCGATGCGCCGCCCGGCCCGCTGAACAGCGTGGGCATCTTAGGCGGCGGGTTAATGGGCGGCGGTATCGCCTGGGTTACGGCCTGTAAAGGCGGCTTGCCAGTACGAATTAAGGATATAAATACTCAGGGGATCAATCATGCTCTGAAGTACAGCTGGGATCTGCTTGAAACAAAAGTACGCCGCCGCCATATCAAAGCCAGCGAACGCGATAAACAGTTGGCGTTGATATCAGGTTCTACCGATTACCGTGGTTTCAGTCATCGTGATCTGGTCATTGAAGCGGTGTTTGAAGATCTGCCGTTAAAACAACAGATGGTGGCGGAAGTGGAGCAAAATTGCGCTGCTCACACCATTTTTGCCTCCAATACTTCTTCCCTGCCGATTGGCGATATTGCGGCGAATGCGGCCAGACCGGAACAGGTGATTGGATTGCACTTTTTTAGCCCGGTCGAAAAAATGCCGCTGGTTGAGGTTATTCCTCATGCGTCTACTTCCGCGCAGACCATCGCCACGACCGTTAAGCTGGCGAAAAAACAGGGTAAAACCCCGATAGTCGTCAGCGATAAAGCCGGGTTTTATGTTAACCGAATTCTTGCGCCATATATCAATGAGGCGATTCGGATGCTGACTGAAGGCGAACGCGTCGAACATATTGACGCCGCCCTGGTAAAATTTGGTTTTCCGGTGGGGCCAATCCAACTTTTGGATGAGGTAGGAATCGACACGGGCACTAAAATTATTCCTGTGCTTGAGGCGGCGTATGGAGAACGTTTTAGCGCGCCTGCAAATGTTGTCGCTTCAATTTTGAATGACGATCGCAAAGGTAGAAAAAATGGTCGCGGTTTCTATCTTTATGGCGAAAAAGGGCGTAAAAGCAAAAAACAGGTTGACCCTGCTATTTATAAGCTTATTGGCGTGCAAGGGCAGAGTCGACTGTCTGCGCAGCAGGTGGCAGAGCGCTGTGTCATGTTAATGCTTAACGAAGCGGCGCGCTGTTTCGACGAAAAAGTGATTCGCAGCGCGCGCGATGGCGATATCGGCGCCGTGTTTGGTATCGGTTTTCCGCCGTTTCTCGGTGGCCCGTTCCGCTATATGGATGCTCTCGGGCCGGGTGAAATGGTGGCGACATTACAGCACCTGGCCGCACTTTACGGTCCTCGTTACGCGCCTTGTGAACAATTAGTGCGCATGGCGGAGCGCAGGGAGCATTTCTGGACGAATGGGGAAACTGACCAGGGAAATTGAGGTCAAAGAGAATATGAATCCGCACTGAATGCCTCCTTAGTGGCGAAATAATAATCAAGGATTGACTATACTTACGCCATTGAGGTAAAAAACAGCGTTTCATTCAGTGAATGGATAAGGCACAATGCCGGCCACCGCATTTTTGCCGCAGCCAATAGGGGCATGTGGTAAGCGTGTTGGTGAAACTGGTTAACAAAAGCGGTGCAATATGCAAGTTTTTATCATGCGTCACGGCGACGCAGCCCTCGATGCCGCCAGTGATTCGGTTCGTCCCTTGACCTCTTGTGGGTGTGACGAGTCTCGCCTGATGGCGAACTGGCTGAAAGGTCAAAAAGTGGATATCGAACGTGTTCTGGTGAGTCCGTTTCTTCGGGCCGAACAGACGTTAGATGTGGTCGGCGATTGTATGAATCTGCCGGCTCAGGTGGATGTCCTGCCGGAGCTAACGCCCTGTGGCGATGTCGGTCTGGTCAGCGCCTACCTCCAGGCGCTGGCCAATGAAGAGATCGGATCGGTGCTGGTGATCTCTCACTTACCTCTGGTCGGATACCTGGTATCTGAGCTTTGTCCGGGCGAAACGCCGCCGATGTTCACGACGTCCGCAATTGCCAACGTTACGCTTGATGAAAGCGGCAAGGGGACATTCAACTGGCAAATGAGTCCCTGCAATCTGAAAATGGCGAAAGCGATTTAATCTTTGCTGCCTGATGGCGCTTCGCTTATCAGGCCTACGACAGCGCTGGCTGTTCGTAGGCTGGATAAGGCGCTTGCGCCGCCATCCGGCAATTCCGCATCAGGGTAATTCGGGCGGTTGCCACTCTTCCACTTCAATCAACACCAGCAGCGCGGCGTCGCCGCCGTACTCTTTCGGCGCCTGATGAAAGGCCATCACATGCGGATGCTGCGCCAGCCATAACGGCGTTTGCTGTTTCAGAATATGTTTACCGTGTCCATGCATGACGCAGGCGCAAAAAATATGTTCCCGACGGCAGGCGGCAATCAGCGCCCCCAGTTCCTGCTTGGCCTGAAGCTGCGTTAAGCCGTGTAAATCCAGAAACAGTTCCGGCGAATAGTCGCCGCGGCGCATTTTTTTTAGCTCGAAATGGCTGACATCTTCACGGACATACTTTACCGGCCCTTCCGTATTGAGCAGCGGCTGGAACTCATCAGAAAAATAGTGGCTGGCGTCCGCCTGTTCCTGAATTAACCTTCGGGTAGGGACTTCCGTGATTTTCTTGCGCAGTGGCCGATGGACGATAGTATCCTGTTTAATCTTTCGGGTGCCGACCATCAGCTGACGGAACAGCGCCTGGTCCTCCTCGCTGAGCGATGTTTTCTTTTTCATTCGTGGGTCTCGTCTGATCTTTTGCCTTAGTTTACCCGACCCGGAGGATATCCGAACGGTCAAAACGGATTTTTCGTATTCTCCCGCCGCGTCAATGCTGATTTATCCCTGTCTTCGTGGCAAACTAGCCGCCGAATTTAATGCGAGCATGCCCTGGAGGAATACGTGGATAAAATTTTCGTCGATGAAGCAGTAAGTGAACTGCATACCATTCAGGACATGTTGCGCTGGGCGGTAAGCCGCTTTAGCGCGGCGAATATCTGGTATGGACACGGTACCGATAACCCGTGGGATGAAGCGGTACAACTGGTGTTGCCGTCTCTTTATCTGCCGCTGGATATTCCGGAAGATATGCGGACCGCGCGGCTGACGTCCAGCGAAAAACACCGCATTGTCGAGCGAGTGATTCGTCGCATTAACGAGCGTATCCCGGTCGCCTACCTGACCAATAAAGCCTGGTTCTGCGGCCACGAATTTTATGTCGATGAGCGCGTGCTGGTGCCGCGTTCGCCGATTGGCGAGCTGATTAATAACCACTTCGCCGGCCTTATTAGCCAACAGCCGAAATATATTCTGGATATGTGTACCGGTAGCGGCTGCATCGCCATCGCCTGTGCTTATGCTTTCCCGGACGCAGAGGTTGATGCGGTCGATATTTCGCCGGATGCGCTGGCTGTCGCCGAGCATAACATTGAAGAACACGGTCTTATCCATCACGTGACGCCAATCCGTTCCGATCTGTTCCGCGATCTGCCGAAAGTTCAGTACGATCTGATTGTCACTAACCCGCCTTATGTCGATGCGGAGGATATGTCCGATCTGCCGAACGAATATCGCCACGAACCTGAGCTGGGGCTGGCGTCCGGCACTGACGGCCTCAAATTGACCCGCCGTATCCTGGGGAATGCGCCGGATTATCTGTCCGATGACGGCGTTCTGATTTGTGAAGTCGGAAACAGCATGGTACATCTGATGGAGCAGTATCCGGATGTGCCGTTCACCTGGCTGGAGTTTGACAACGGCGGCGATGGCGTCTTTATGTTGACCAAAGCGCAGTTGCTCGCGGCCCGTGAACATTTCAATATTTATAAAGATTAAAACACGCAAACGACAACAACGATAACGGAGCCGTGATGGCAGGAAACACAATTGGACAACTCTTTCGCGTAACCACTTTCGGCGAATCACACGGGCTGGCGCTTGGGTGTATCGTCGATGGCGTGCCGCCCGGCATCCCGTTGACGGAGGCCGATCTGCAGCACGATCTCGACAGACGCCGCCCTGGCACCTCGCGCTATACTACTCAGCGCCGCGAACCGGACCAGGTAAAAATTCTCTCCGGCGTGTTTGATGGCGTGACGACCGGCACCAGCATTGGCCTGCTGATTGAAAACACCGATCAGCGCTCGCAGGACTACAGCGCGATTAAAGATGTTTTTCGTCCGGGACACGCGGATTACACCTATGAGCAGAAATACGGCCTGCGCGATTACCGTGGCGGTGGACGTTCTTCTGCGCGTGAAACCGCGATGCGCGTAGCGGCAGGGGCGATCGCCAAGAAATACCTGGCGGAAAAGTTCGGTATCGAAATCCGCGGCTGCCTGAGCCAGATGGGCGACATTCCGCTGGAGATTAAAGACTGGCGTCAGGTTGAGCTTAATCCGTTCTTTTGTCCCGATGCGGACAAACTTGACGCGCTGGACGAACTGATGCGCGCGCTGAAAAAAGAGGGCGACTCCATCGGCGCGAAAGTGACGGTGATGGCGAGCGGCGTGCCGGCAGGGCTTGGCGAACCGGTGTTTGACCGACTGGATGCGGACATCGCCCATGCGCTGATGAGCATCAATGCGGTGAAAGGCGTGGAGATCGGCGAAGGATTTAACGTGGTGGCGCTGCGCGGCAGCCAGAATCGCGATGAAATCACGGCGCAGGGTTTTCAGAGCAACCACGCTGGCGGCATCCTCGGTGGCATCAGTAGCGGGCAACACATTGTGGCGCATATGGCGCTGAAACCTACCTCCAGCATTACCGTGCCGGGACGTACGATCAACCGGATGGGTGAAGAAGTCGAGATGATCACCAAAGGGCGCCACGATCCGTGTGTGGGGATTCGCGCAGTGCCGATCGCAGAAGCCATGCTGGCGATCGTGCTGATGGATCACCTGCTGCGCCATCGGGCACAGAATGCGGATGTAAAGACAGAGATTCCACGCTGGTAAGAAATGAAAAAAACCGCGATTGCGCTGCTGGCATGGTTTGTCAGTAGCGCCAGCCTGGCGGCGACGCCGTGGCAGAAAATAACTCATCCTGTCCCCGGCGCAGCCCAGTCTATCGGTAGCTTTGCCAACGGATGCATCATTGGCGCCGACACGTTGCCGGTACAGTCCGATAATTATCAGGTGATGCGCACCGATCAGCGCCGTTATTTCGGCCACCCGGATCTGGTCATGTTTATCCAGCGGTTGAGTCATCAGGCGCAGCAACGGGGGCTCGGAACCGTCCTGATAGGCGACATGGGGATGCCTGCCGGAGGCCGCTTTAATGGCGGACACGCCAGTCATCAGACCGGGCTTGATGTGGATATTTTCTTGCAGTTGCCGAAAACGCGCTGGAGCCAGGCGCAGCTATTGCGCCCGCAGGCGTTAGATCTGGTGTCCCGCGACGGTAAACATGTCGTGCCGTCGCGCTGGTCGTCGGATATCGCCAGTCTGATCAAACTGGCGGCACAAGACAATGACGTCACCCGTATTTTCGTCAATCCGGCTATTAAACAACAGCTTTGCCTCGATGCCGGAAACGATCGTGACTGGCTACGTAAAGTACGCCCCTGGTTCCAGCATCGCGCGCATATGCACGTGCGTTTACGCTGCCCTGCCGACAGCCTGGAGTGCGAAGATCAACCTTTACCCCCGCCGGGCGATGGATGCGGCGCTGAACTGCAAAGCTGGTTCGAACCGCCAAAACCTGGCACCACAAAGCCTGAGAAGAAGACACCGCCGCCGTTGCCGCCTTCCTGCCAGGCGCTACTGGATGAGCATGTACTCTGATGGACAATTTTTATGATCTGTTTATGGTCTCCCCGCTGCTGCTGGTGGTGCTGTTTTTTGTCGCCGTACTGGCAGGATTTATTGATTCTATCGCCGGGGGCGGAGGGCTGCTCACTATCCCTGCGCTGATGGCCGCCGGGATGTCGCCGGCAAATGCGCTGGCGACCAATAAATTACAGGCGTGTGGCGGCTCCCTCTCATCTTCGCTCTATTTTATTCGCCGTAAAGTGGTAAACCTGGCGGAGCAAAAGCTCAATATTCTGATGACGTTCATTGGCTCGATGAGCGGTGCGCTGCTGGTGCAGCACGTGCAGGCGGATATTTTGCGCCAGATCTTGCCTATCCTGGTGATTTTCATCGGCCTCTATTTTTTATTGATGCCGAAGCTGGGCGAGGAAGATCGCCAGCGCCGCCTGTATGGATTACCGTTCGCGCTGATAGCCGGGGGATGCGTCGGGTTTTACGACGGTTTTTTCGGGCCTGCCGCCGGGTCGTTTTACGCTCTGGCGTTTGTCACCTTATGTGGCTATAACCTGGCGAAATCCACGGCACATGCCAAAGTGCTTAACGCTACTTCCAACGTTGGCGGCCTGCTGTTATTTATCATCGGCGGCAAAGTGATCTGGGCGACGGGCTTCGTGATGCTGGTTGGTCAGTTTTTAGGGGCGCGAATGGGGTCGCGTCTGGTGTTGAGCAAAGGCCAAAAGCTTATCAGACCGATGATCGTTATTGTCTCGGCGGTAATGAGCGCCAGGTTACTTTATGATAGCCACGGACAGGAGATCCTCCACTGGTTGGGGATGAATTAATGAACAATACGCACCATTACGAACAGTTAATTGAGATTTTTAACGGCTGCTTTGCCGAAGAATTTAATACCCGTCTGATTAAAGGCGACGACGAACCGATCTATCTTCCTGCTGACGCGCAGGTACCGTACCACCGCATCGTCTTTGCGCATGGGTTTTACGCCAGCGCGCTGCATGAGATTTCTCACTGGTGTATCGCCGGTAAGGCGCGCCGCGAACTGGTTGACTTTGGTTACTGGTACTGCCCGGACGGACGCGACGCGCAGACCCAAAGTCAATTCGAAGACGTTGAGGTGAAGCCACAGGCTTTCGACTGGTTGTTTTGCGTGGCGGCGGGGTATCCCTTTAACGTCAGTTGCGACAATCTGGAAGGCGATATTGAGCCGGATCGCGTGGCGTTTCAGCGCCGGGTTCATGCGCAGGTAATGGCGTATCTGGAGCAGGGCATTCCTGAACGTCCGGCCCGCTTCATCAAAGCGCTACAGAATTACTATCACACGCCCGAACTTAAGGCGGAACAGTTCCCGTGGCCGGAAGCGCTTAATTAAAGCCAGCGCCACGTTTACAATGAGGAAAGAAGATGATCGCGGAGTTTGAATCACGCATTCTGGCATTAATTGACGATATGGTAGAGCACGCCAGCGACGATGAGCTTTTTGCCAGTGGATACCTGCGTGGCCACCTGACGTTAGCCATTGCCGAGCTGGAGAGCGGTGATGACCACTCCGTCGAGGCGGTCTATGCCAACGTTAGCCAAAGTCTGGAAAAAGCGATCGGCGCCGGCGAACTGTCGCCGCGCGATCAGGCGTTAGTCAAAGCGATGTGGGACAATTTGTTCGACAAGGCAAAACAATAACGCCGTGGGCCGGAAGGCGACGCTTGCCGCCTTCCGCTATTGACTGACCCATTACTTCACCGCTTTTCCCTTCAATAACTTTCTCACCCATAACCGATTCGGATTTAACGCCGCCAGCGTACCGGCATCCAGTGGAATCGGCTCGTTACTCATCTGCGCCGCCAGAATTTCTGCGCATAATGGCGCTGAGCACAAACCGCGCGATCCCAGCGCGCCGAGCATAAATAAACCTGGATACACAGGCGCAGGCGCCGCCGACGTTTTATTATCGGCTAAATCGGCGTAATGCGTCAGCGTGGCGTGGTAATCCGGGACATTGCCCACCATCGGCAGATGGTCGCGGGTGGCGCAACGCACGCCGCAACGGGCGCTGTTGCCGCTAACGTCAACCTCTGTGGCCCATTTCGCATCCGGAAAACAGTCAAGCAGACGCTGTCGGTTCTGACGCTGATCTTCTTCGCGCCAGACGGTGCTTTCATCGCCCCGGTGATAGCTGGCGCCAATACAGTGCTGCTGATTATGCGGATTTTGCGGCGTCAGATAGCCGTCGTAGCATAACACCTGACGCAACGCCGAGAGGGCGGGGGTGGTGGGAATATGACTGACCTGCCCCCCGACGGCATAAACTGGCAGCGGCCGGGTCTGATCAAAACGGTTAATCTGATGGCCGTTCGCCAGGACGACGGTCTCATGGCTGGCGGTTTCACCTGACGTAAAGCGCAGTTGCCAGCGCGACTCCTGCGCAACGAGCGACGTGAGCGTATGGCAAAAGCGCGTTTGTAAACCCTGTTCGGTCGCCAGTGCGATGACTGCGCGAGTTAATTGTTCCGGGCACAGCCAGCCGCCTGCCGGATAGGTAATTCCTCCGCAGCGTGTCGTCACGCCAACCGCCTGTTCCGCCTCTTCGGCATTGAGCGCCGAGGCCAGTCCGGCGGGCAGCGCCAGGGACAGTATCTGGGTAATTTTCTGCTGGCTTTTCTCATCCCATCCGAGCTGCGTCACGCCGCACCAGTCATGATCAAAAGAGACGGGCAGGGCATCATACAGGCGACGGGCAAAGGTGAATGCGGTCGGGAAAAAGCGATTAATGGCGGCGTCATGTTTGCTAAGGAGCGGATAAAGCGCGCCCTGTCGATTACCGGAAGCGCCCTGGGCGGGCTGGTCGTCCGCGCAATAGAGGGTCACCTGCCAGCCGCGACGCAGTAACGCCAGTGATAACAGCGCGCTGGCGATGCCGCCGCCAATGATCGCCGTTTCACGTTTTTCGCTTCCGCTGCGGTAAAACCAGGGCGCGGAAAGGGTCGGCATGAGGTGTTGTTCCATCACTCCACAAAGCATCTCGCGTTTACGTCCGAAGCCTTTGCGTTTTTGCATGGTAAAACCGGCTTCCTGCAATCCCCGACGGACGAAACCCGCCGAGGTAAACGTCGCCAGCGTTGCGCCGGGCCGCGCCAGCCGAGCCATCGCGTTAAACAGGTTTGGCGTCCACATATCCGGATTTTTCGCCGGGGCAAAACCGTCGAGGAACCAGGCGTCGACTGTTTGATTCAGCGTGGCGTCCAGTTGGTCGGTCAGTTCATTAATATCGCCAAACCACAAATCCAGCGTCACCCGACCCCGATCCAGCAATAGGCGGTGGCACCCCGGGAGCGGCAGCGGCCATTGCGCCTGCAGTTGCTCTGCCCAAGGCGCGAGCTCCGGCCAGTGTTGGTGCGCCAGCGCCAGATCGCCGCGCGTTAACGGAAATTTCTCAAAACTGATGAAATGTAACCTTTGCAGCGTCGCCTGTGGGTGCGCAGAACGAAAGCTGTCAAACGCCTGCCACAGCGTCAGGAAGTTGAGTCCGGTGCCAAAACCGCTTTCCGCGACTATAAATAATGGATGTGAATGTACGGGAAATCGCTCCTCAAGACGATTGCCGCCAAGAAAAACGTAGCGTGTCTCTTCGAGTCCATTGTCATTAGAAAAATAGACATCATCAAAATCTCGGGAAACAGGTGTACCCTCAGCGTTAAATTCGAGTGTGGCGGGTTGTATGGCGTATTGTTTCACGTAAGTTACTCGTCTGACGGGCGGTATCGCGATCTTAACGATGTGTGCCTGACGGCGCAAATTTCCGTACTAAATGGCTGATCGGACTTGTTCGGCGTACAAGTGTACGCTATTGTGCCAATCGAAACTTAAAAATAGTGCGAATTACAGAGGTATTGAATGAAACGTGCAGTGATTACTGGCCTGGGCATCGTTTCCAGCATCGGTAATAACCAGCAGGAAGTCCTGGCATCTCTGCGTGAAGGACGTTCAGGGATCACTTTCTCTCAGGAGCTGAAGGACGCCGGCATGCGTAGCCAGGTATGGGGCAACGTAAAACTGGATACCACTGGCCTCATTGACCGCAAAGTCGTGCGCTTTATGAGCGACGCCTCCATCTATGCTTATCTGTCTATGGAGCAGGCAGTGGCCGACGCCGGTCTGGCGCCGGAAGTCTATCAGAATAACCCGCGTGTCGGCCTGATTGCAGGTTCCGGCGGCGGCTCCCCGAAATTCCAGGTCTTTGGCGCAGACGCCATGCGTAGCCCGCGTGGTCTGAAAGCCGTGGGCCCGTATGTGGTGACGAAAGCAATGGCATCCGGCGTTTCCGCCTGCCTCGCTACGCCGTTTAAAATTTATGGCGTGAACTACTCCATTAGCTCCGCTTGCGCGACCTCCGCACACTGTATCGGCAATGCGGTTGAACAGATCCAACTGGGCAAACAGGACATCGTTTTTGCTGGCGGCGGCGAAGAGCTGTGCTGGGAAATGGCCTGTGAGTTCGACGCGATGGGCGCGCTGTCCACCAAATATAACGATACGCCTGAAAAAGCGTCCCGTACCTATGATGCGCACCGTGATGGGTTTGTCATCGCAGGCGGTGGCGGTATGGTTGTTGTCGAAGAGCTGGAACACGCTCTGGCGCGCGGCGCGCATATCTATGCGGAAATCGTCGGTTACGGCGCAACATCCGATGGCGCAGACATGGTTGCTCCGTCTGGTGAAGGCGCAGTACGTTGCATGCAGATGGCGATGCACGGCGTAGACACGCCGATCGACTACCTGAACTCTCACGGTACCTCTACTCCGGTAGGCGACGTGAAAGAACTCGGTGCAATCCGTGAAGTGTTTGGCGATAACAGCCCGGCTATCTCCGCGACCAAAGCGATGACCGGCCACTCGCTGGGTGCCGCAGGCGTGCAGGAAGCTATCTACTCTCTGCTGATGCTGGAGCACGGTTTTATCGCGCCGAGTATCAACATCGAAGAGCTGGATGAGCAGGCCGCGGGCCTGAACATCGTGACCGAAACGACCGAGCGTGAACTGACTACTGTAATGTCTAACAGCTTCGGTTTTGGCGGCACCAACGCCACGCTGGTGATGCGTAAGTTGTAAGCCTGACTATTACGTTGTAGTATCAATAATGAAACAGGTCGCTAATGCGACCTGTTTTTTCATTCAGGGAACAACAAATTATATGGATATTCTATAAATGCCAACTAATACATTAGATAAAATTAGGCATAGTTTGAGTTGTGTGGCTGTTTTATTTGGTTTGCTTGGCATTTTTGTTTTTGCCTCATTTTCGCCTTCCTATGCCTGGCTTTATTTGGCAGGTCTGGCTGCGCCTTTTATATATAGTATTGTTTTTGTCTATGCGATTGCCGCCTGGAGTATTTATTCAAAGTATTATCCGTTTTTATCATTGGGCCGCTTATCATTTGTGGAATGTTTTTTTCCGGCGTTGGCCCTGGTGTGCCTTACCGTTCTCTACAATGCTTTTAGTGGCCCGGAACCCTGGATGGCCGAGTTATCAAGGCAATTTTTTCTTCATAAATTTCTTAACACGCTGGCGATGTGCTTTCTGGCTCCTGTGGCGGAGGAAATTATATTCAGAGGGTTTTTATTAAACAGCAGTATCGGTTGGGGTCGGTACTCAAGAGTTTCCGGTATTATTATTACCTCACTCGCTTTTGCGTTTATGCATACACAATATCTCTTTGCGGTGACTTTTGTTTATCTGTTTGTTTTTTCATCGATATTATGCGTTGTTCGAATGAGAAGCCGTGGGCTAATGATACCGATAATACTTCATATTTTAAATAATGCCTGGGTTATTTTCGGCTTACTGTTTTCAGCGACGGAATAAGCGCCTGATGCAATAGGCGCTTTAACCTCTCCGGTACGAACAAGAGACCGATGGCGGTTCCCTTTTTTAATGCTTCTTATATTCCGGCGCGACTTTCGCTGACCAGGCCTCAGCTTGGGTGATGGCGCCTGCGTCATAAATCGGCTGTTCATAACCCTTATCAGCATCCCGAACGCGGTAAATTTTCCAGCGTCCCTCTTCCCAACGGGTATAAACTTCCAGGTGGATGGGCGTTGACCCTGTAGCCAACAGAACATCCACTTTTTCTCCGCCGAGGAAAGGGTGTGCCTTCCCAACCCGTAACTGTGGAATCCACTCTGGCGCCGTTTGTATAAGTACAGCGAAGGGAAAGAGGGTGTCAGGCGTAAGCGTGTTAAATCAAAGGCCGAGGAGTTTCATATATCTGTTTTCCCTCTTTATGTTCATCGTTATCTGGACGACAGCGGAGAGGAACCGACGCCAGAACCCATTTCCTTACAGGAAGCGGAGCCTGAAGATATCTGGGAGATGATGTTCAGGTTACTGACGCCAGAACAGCGCAAGCAGGTGACCGGGCGGTTTAAGGTGAGAGGGATGAAAGCGGTCTTTCCCTTTCTGTTTGATGACACGCCGCCGCGTTGATACCCTGGCTGCAATTTCAAGGTTGACAAGTTTCGCGTCTCACAGGCAGACTTCACTCTCTACATTATCCTTCCGATAATGCGTAAGCGTTTAACGTTATCCAACGCACCTTAATCCTGACGTTCAGGTAGAGGGGGGCGTGGCCTTTCCCCGCCTTACTCTGCATTCTGGAGTAATGCATGACAGCAGTTAGCCAAAAAACAACGACCCCGTCTGCGAATTTTTCGCTGTTCCGCATCGCCTTTGCGGTTTTCCTGACCTATATGACGGTCGGCCTGCCGTTACCCGTCATCCCGCTTTTTGTCCATCACGAACTGGGCTATAGCAATACGATGGTTGGGATCGCCGTGGGCATTCAGTTTTTTGCGACGGTACTGACGCGCGGCTATGCCGGACGGCTGGCGGATCAATATGGCGCTAAACGATCGGCGTTACAGGGGATGTTTGCCTGCGGGCTGGCGGGCGCCGCCTGGCTCCTGGCAGCGCTGTTGCCGGTTTCCGCGCCGGTAAAATTCGCGCTGCTTATTGTCGGGCGTTTGATCCTCGGATTTGGCGAAAGCCAGCTGCTGACCGGAACCCTGACCTGGGGACTGGGGCTGGTTGGCCCAACGCGTTCCGGTAAGGTGATGTCGTGGAACGGAATGGCGATTTACGGCGCGCTGGCGGCCGGTGCGCCGTTGGGCTTGCTGATCCATAGCCACTTTGGCTTCGCGGCGCTGGCGGGAACGACGATGGTTTTACCGCTGCTGGCCTGGGCATTCAACGGCACCGTGCGTAAAGTGCCTGCGTATACGGGGGAGCGACCTTCACTGTGGAGCGTGGTCGGGCTTATCTGGAAACCGGGCCTGGGCCTGGCATTGCAGGGCGTGGGCTTTGCCGTCATCGGTACGTTTATTTCACTTTATTTTGTCAGCAATGGCTGGACGATGGCGGGATTCACCCTGACCGCGTTTGGCGGTGCGTTTGTACTGATGCGCATATTGTTCGGTTGGATGCCGGACCGCTTTGGCGGCGTGAAGGTCGCCGTTGTCTCATTGCTGGTTGAGACGGCAGGACTGCTGCTCTTGTGGCTGGCGCCGACGGCCTGGATAGCGCTGGTAGGCGCGGCGCTCACCGGGGCAGGGTGTTCATTGATTTTCCCGGCGCTGGGCGTGGAGGTTGTGAAACGCGTACCTGCACAGGTACGCGGTACGGCGCTCGGCGGCTACGCCGCGTTTCAGGATATCTCCTACGGCGTTACCGGCCCGCTGGCGGGCATGCTGGCCACGTCATGCGGCTATCCTTCCGTATTCCTCGCGGGAGCGATCTCCGCGGTGGTTGGCATCCTGGTGACGATATTATCGTTCCGGCGTGGTTAAGAAACCAGCCAGAAAAGCGCCAGTACAATTATTAGCGCGATAAACAACAGGCCTGGTCGCGCAGACAGATTTTTCACGGTTTCAATCATCGGCGCGAACGGGCGGTAGATGGGTTGAATAGAGAGCGGTTCCAGCTCATTCGCCTCCCGCTCTACGCGACGCAGGAAAATATGGTTAAGTAAGTCCTGTACCTGGGCGGTGGTCAGCACCGTTTGCGGCTGAATTTGATAAGTGTGTTGGGCATACTCTTTGATCGCTGTGAGCTCGTCTGGCTCAAGCGGTTGTTTTAACGCAGCCTGCAGCGTATGTAGCGTAGGCGCGTGTTGTAGTGACAGCGTCTGCCGCGCCTGTAGCCATGTCGCCAGATGGGTAAACTGCTTTGCCGGAATGAGCTCGCCGCTTTTCACGCCGGAGAGTTCCAGCATTGATTGCCAGATAAGTTTGTTTGACTCGCCGGTCGCGGCCGCCAGCTTCGTCACCAACTGATTCAACGTATTATGTTCAGCAGGCAATAATGGCCGATCCGTTGCCGGACGTTGCTGCGGCTGCGGAATGGAAAGCTGCCCCTGTTGCAGGAGCGTCAGCACGTTTTTGAGTTGATCGGGCGTAAGCTGGCTAAGCGCGGTTTGACCGTATTGCTGACGGATAAAATCGCTGACGGCCTGACGATTATTCCCGACGCCAAGCAGCTCTGTTAGCTGTGAAAGCACCTGACGATTGGCGTGATTTTGCTGCGCTACGCCCAGACGCTGGGTAAGATTCTGTTCAGCGGCGGGGAAGTGGCGCGACAGTAGCGGCGCGTCATTTTTTATCCCCAGATCGTGTTTCATTCCGGCCCATACTTCCGCGCTTTGCTGCTGGGTCAGTGAAATCAGGCGCGTGATCAGCCTTTCCAGTACCGTACGCTGTTGCATGGAAAGCGGCTGCTCGCTCGCAGCGGAAAGAGGATTACGCCCTTCGCCTGGAGGCTGTGCAGGGGCACCGGAGATGGGATGCATAATTAATTATCCTTTAACCATAAATCTGAGCAATATATGCCTGGCGGCCAGATTATGGCACACTTGTTCGGTTAACTCTCGTTCTCAAACAGGTACGACAGTCGTGAAAATTCTCGTTGATGAAAATATGCCTTACGCCCGCGAATTATTTAGCCGCCTGGGTGAGGTAAAGGCAGTGCCGGGTCGCCCGATCCCCGTTGAAGAATTGAACCATGCCGATGCGTTAATGGTGCGTTCGGTCACGAAAGTGAATGAATCGCTGCTGAGCGGCACGCCGATTAACTTCGTTGGTACTGCTACGGCAGGCACCGATCATGTGGATGAGGCATGGCTGAAGCAGGCGGGCATCGGTTTTTCAGCCGCGCCCGGCTGTAATGCTATCGCCGTGGTGGAGTATGTGTTTTCCGCGCTGTTGATGCTGGCCGAACGTGACGGCTTTTCGTTACGCGATCGCACTATAGGGATTGTCGGCGTGGGTAACGTCGGAAGCCGGCTACAGACCAGGCTTGAAGCGTTGGGTATCCGCACGTTGCTGTGCGATCCGCCACGCGCCGCACGCGGGGACGAGGGTGATTTTCGTACGCTGGATGAGCTGGTGCAGGAAGCGGATGTCCTGACTTTCCATACGCCGCTTTATAAAGACGGACCGTACAAAACGCTGCATCTGGCCGATGAGACGCTGATCCGTCGACTGAAACCCGGCGCCATTCTCATTAACGCCTGCCGCGGTCCGGTGGTGGATAACGCCGCGTTGTTGGCGCGACTTAATGCCGGGCAGCCGCTGAGCGTGGTGCTTGATGTGTGGGAGGGCGAACCGGATCTTAACGTCGCGCTACTGGAAGCCGTGGATATCGGCACGTCGCATATTGCCGGCTATACGCTGGAAGGCAAAGCGCGCGGCACCACCCAGGTCTTTGAGGCGTATAGCGCGTTTATCGGTCGCGAGCAGCATGTCGCGCTGGAGACATTACTGCCTGCGCCTGAGTTTGGTCGTATTACGCTTCACGGCCCGCTGGATCAACCGACGCTGAAAAGACTGGCGCATTTGGTGTATGATGTGCGCCGCGACGATGCGCCACTGCGTAAAGTCGCTGGAATTCCGGGTGAATTTGATAAATTGCGTAAAAATTATCTTGAGCGCCGTGAATGGTCGTCTTTATACGTGATGTGTGACGACGAAACGGCAGCCGCCTTGCTGTGTAAGCTAGGTTTTAACGCTGTTCATCACCCGGCACATTAATGTCTTCTTAATGCTCCCTGTCGAATAATGCGACAGGGACGCTTATGTATTTCTGGAGTAAATCACCATGTCTGAAGGCTGGAACATTGCCATTCTGGGCGCAACGGGCGCCGTAGGCGAAGCCCTGCTTGAAACACTGGCTGAACGCCAGTTCCCGGTCGGTGAAATTTATGCGTTGGCGCGTCATGAAAGCGCGGGCGAGCACCTCCGTTTTGGTGGCAAGTCGGTCATTGTCCAGGATGCGGCGGACTTTGACTGGACGCAGGCGCAGTTGGCGTTTTTCGTTGCCGGCGCAGAGGCATCGGCTGCCTGGATAGACGACGCGACCAATGCAGGCTGCCTGGTGATAGATTCCAGCGGTCTGTTCGCGCTGGAGCCTGATGTGCCGCTGGTCGTGCCGGAAGTTAACCCGTATGTACTGGCGGATTACCGTAACCGTAACGTGATTGCGGTCGCCGATAGTCTGACCAGTCAACTGCTGGCGGCGCTCAAGCCGTTAATCGATCAGGGGGGACTGTCGCGCATCGCCGTCACCAGTATGTTATCAGCGTCCGCACAGGGGAAAAAAGCGGTCGATGCGCTGGCCGGACAGAGTGCGAAGCTGCTTAACGGCATACCGATTGATGAAGATGATTTCTTTGGCCGCCAGTTGGCGTTCAATATGCTGCCGCTGCTGCCGGATCGTGAAGGCAGCGTGCGCCAGGAACGTCGTATCGTCGATGAAGTGCGTAAAATTTTGCAGGACGATGGCGTGATGATCTCCGCCAGTGTCGTGCAGTCGCCGGTGTTCTATGGCCATGCGCAGATGGTGAGCTTTGAAGCGCTCCGTCCGCTGGCGGCGGAAGAGGCGCGCGAGGCGTTTTCCCGCGGTGAAGATATCGTACTGTCAGAAGAGACGGATTACCCGACGCAGGTGGGCGACGCTTCCGGCAATCCACAGCTCTCTATTGGCTGTGTGCATAATGATTACGGTATGCCGGAACAAATTCAGTTCTGGTCAGTGGCGGACAACGTGCGTTTCGGCGGCGCGCTGATGGCCGTTAAAATTGCGGAGAAGCTGGTGCAGGAGTATCTGTACTGATGTCCGGACAGCAATCATCGCCGGTCTATAAAATTGCGCTGGGTATTGAGTACGACGGCAGCAAGTATTATGGCTGGCAGCGTCAGAATGAAGTGCGCAGCGTGCAGGAAAAGCTGGAAAAAGCGCTCTCGCAGGTGGCAAATGAACCTATTAACGTGTTCTGCGCCGGGCGTACCGATGCCGGCGTTCACGGCACCGGGCAGGTTGTCCATTTCGAAACGACCGCATTGCGCAAAGATGCGGCATGGACGCTGGGGGTAAATGCGAATTTGCCTGGTGACATTGCCGTGCGCTGGGTGAAAACTGTACCGGATGATTTTCACGCGCGATTTAGCGCTACGGCTCGCCGTTATCGCTATATCATCTACAATCATCGACTGCGTCCTGCGGTGTTAGCAAAAGGCGTGACGCATCACTATGAGCCGCTGGATGCAGAGCGGATGCATCGCGCGGCGCAGTGTCTGCTTGGTGAAAATGATTTTACCTCGTTTCGCGCAGTGCAGTGCCAGTCGCGCACGCCGTGGCGTAATGTGATGCACATCAACGTTACTCGCCACGGCCCTTATGTGGTGGTCGATATCAAAGCGAATGCCTTTGTTCATCATATGGTCAGGAATATTGTCGGCAGCCTGCTGGAAGTAGGTGCTCACAACCAGCCGGAGAGCTGGATCGCAGAGCTGTTAGCGGCCAGGGACAGAACGCTGGCGGCGGCAACGGCGAAGGCGGAAGGGCTATATTTGGTTGCGGTGGATTACCCTGACCGGTTTGACCTTCCAAAACCGCCAATGGGCCCGCTATTTCTGGCGGACTAATCCGAATCGTACACCCGAAACGTGTCGGGTAGAAAGGCAAAGACAAATATGGACCTGATCTACTTTATTATTGATTTTATTCTGCACATCGATGTGCATCTGGCGGAGCTGGTCGCGGAGTACGGCGTCTGGGTGTACGCTATTTTGTTTTTGATTCTGTTTTGTGAAACCGGCCTGGTCGTCACGCCGTTCCTGCCGGGCGACTCGCTGCTGTTTGTCGCCGGGGCGCTGGCTTCGCTGGAAACCAACGATCTCAATGTGCATGTTATGGTGGCGTTAATGCTGATCGCCGCAATTGTCGGCGATGCGGTAAATTACACGATTGGTCGACTGTTCGGCGAAAAACTGTTCAGTAATCCGAATTCGAAAATTTTCCGCCGCAGTTATCTGGATAAAACCCACCAGTTTTATGAAAAACACGGCGGTAAAACTATCATTCTCGCTCGCTTCGTGCCGATCGTCAGAACCTTTGCGCCGTTTGTGGCAGGGATGGGGCACATGTCCTATCGGCATTTTGCAGCCTATAACGTCATCGGCGCGCTGCTGTGGGTACTGCTCTTTACCTACGTCGGTTATTTCTTCGGTACGATACCGTTGATTCAGGATAACCTTAAGCTGCTGATTGTGGGGATTATCGTGGTTTCGATATTACCTGGCGTCATTGAGATTGTCCGGCATAAGCGCGCTGCGTCGCGTGCCGCAAAATAGAAAGTAACTCAGCGGTTCGACCACTTTTTTATCCAAAGTTTCGGGCTGTTATGTTTTAATGTGCAACATTCATGGTCTGTTGGGGGCAAAAATGGCATTATGCGCCCCTTATAATAAAGCTGACTAAGGTTCAGGCAGAAAGGTCACCAATGAGCTGGATTGAACGAATTAAAAGCAACATTACTCCCACCCGCAAGGCAAGCATTCCTGAAGGGGTGTGGACCAAGTGTGATAGCTGCGGTCAGGTTTTATACCGCGCTGAGCTGGAACGTAATCTTGAGGTCTGTCCTAAGTGTGACCATCATATGCGCATGTCGGCGCGCAATCGCCTGCATAGCCTGTTAGATGAAGGTTCCCTTGTGGAGTTGGGTAGCGAGCTGGAGCCAAAAGACGTGCTCAAGTTCCGCGACTCCAAAAAATATAAAGACAGACTGGCGTCCGCGCAGAAAGAAACCGGCGAGAAAGACGCGCTGGTGGTCATGAAAGGGACGCTTCACGGTATGCCGGTTGTCGCCGCCGCGTTTGAATTCGCGTTCATGGGCGGCTCAATGGGGTCTGTCGTTGGCGCACGCTTCGTTCGCGCCGTTGAACAGGCGCTGGAAGATAACTGTCCGTTAGTGTGTTTCTCTGCTTCCGGCGGCGCGCGTATGCAAGAAGCGCTGATGTCGCTGATGCAGATGGCGAAAACCTCGGCGGCGCTGGCTAAAATGCAGGAACGTGGTCTGCCCTACATCTCGGTATTGACCGATCCGACAATGGGCGGCGTTTCCGCCAGTTTTGCGATGCTGGGCGATCTCAACATCGCCGAGCCAAAAGCCCTGATTGGCTTCGCCGGCCCGCGCGTTATCGAACAGACCGTTCGCGAAAAACTGCCGCCAGGATTCCAGCGCAGTGAGTTCCTGATCGAAAAAGGCGCTATTGATATGATAGTCCGCCGCCCGGAAATGCGCCTGAAGCTGGCGAGCATTCTGGCGAAGCTGATGAATCTGCCCGCGCCGAACCCGGACGCCCCGCGTGAAGGCGTGGTGGTGCCTCCGGCGCCGGATCAGGAGTCTGAGGCCTGATAACTGAAAAGGGCAGGGCCGCAGGCTCTGCCCTTTTGCTTTTCACCGTAAAGAAGCAGCGGAATCAATGAAAAACAAATCTATACCTCAAGCTGCGTCGCCCCTGGCCTCGTGGCTTTCTTATCTGGAAAACCTGCACAGCAAGAGTATCGATTTAGGCCTTGAGCGCGTAAGCCAGGTGGCAGCGCGTCTGGACATCCTCAAGCCTGCGCCGTTCGTTTTTACCGTGGCGGGAACCAACGGTAAAGGTACGACCTGTCGAACGCTGGAGTCGGTGTTAATCGCGGCGGGATACCGTGTGGGCGTCTATAGTTCGCCTCATCTGGTACGTTACACCGAGCGCGTGCGCGTGCAGGGGAAAGAATTAGCGGAATCCGCGCATACCGCGTCCTTTGCGGAAATAGAAGCGGCGCGCGGCGATATTTCATTGACCTATTTTGAATATGGTACGTTGTCGGCATTGTGGCTGTTTAAACAGGCTAACCTTGACGTGGTGATTCTGGAGGTCGGGTTGGGTGGCCGCCTGGACGCCACGAACATTGTGGATGCCGATGTAGCGGTAATTACCAGCATCGCGCTTGACCATACTGACTGGCTGGGGCCGGATCGCGAAAGTATCGGCCGCGAGAAGGCCGGGATTTTTCGCGCGGAAAAACCCGCTATCGTCGGCGAACCGGAAATGCCGGCAACCATCGCGGATGTCGCGCAGGAGACCGGCGCGCTGTTGCGGCGTCGCGGCGTTGACTGGCGTTATGAGGTGACAGCGACCCACTGGGCGTTTACCGATGGCGACGGTACGCTTGCCGGACTGCCGTTGCCGCAGGTTCCCCAGCCGAATGCCGCCACCGCCCTGGCCGCGCTGCGCGCCAGCAGGTTGAACATTGACGAGCAGGCGATTCGCGACGGTATTGCGCAGGCTACCTTGCCGGGACGTTTTCAAATCGTGAGTGAGTCGCCGCGCGTTATCTTTGATGTCGCCCATAATCCCCACGCGGCGGAATACCTGACGGGTCGTCTGAAAATGTTGCCGAAACGCGGGCGCGTGCTTGCGGTGATTGGTATGCTGCATGATAAAGATATCGCCGGCACGTTAGCCTGGTTGAAAAGCGTGGTTGACGACTGGTATTGTGCTCCGTTAGAGGGGCCGCGCGGCGCGACGGCGGAACAACTTCTGGAACATCTGGGGAAAGGGAATGTCTATGATAGCGTCGCGCAGGCATGGCAGGCCGCTATCGACGCGGCGCAGCCAGAAGATACCGTGCTGGTGTGCGGATCGTTCCACACCGTCGCACATGTTATGGAAGTGATAGACGCGGGGAGAATCGGTGGCGAGTAAGTTTCAGAATCGTTTAGTCGGCACGATTGTGTTAGTCGCGCTGGGGGTTATTGTGCTTCCCGGTCTGCTGGACGGACAGAAAAAGCATTATCAGGATGAATTTGCTGCGATTCCACTGGTACCGAAGCCTGGCGACCGCGATGAGCCGGATATGATGCCTGCCGCAACGCAGGCGCTACCGACACAGCCGCCGGAAGGGGCGGCTGAAGAGGTGCGGGCGGGAGATGCGGCAGCGCCATCGCTGGACCCGTCGCGCATGGCGTCTAATAATGTCGAGCTTGATCCGATACCGGCGGAGACGCCTAAACTGAAGCCGGTTGAAAAACCGAAGCCGCAGCTTAAACCGCAACAGCCGGTTGTCGTCGCTTCCACGCCGACGCCCGCGCCGAAACCGGCCGCCGACGATAAACCTGCGCCGACCGGCAAAGCTTATGTCGTACAGTTGGGCGCGCTGAAAAACGCGGATAAAGTCAACGAGATAGTCGGCAAGCTTCGTTCCGCCGGGTTCCGGGTTTATACTTCCCCCTCAACGCCGGTACAGGGTAAAATAACCCGTATTCTCGTCGGGCCGGATGCGTCGAAAGATAAGATGAAAGGATCGCTTGGCGAGCTCAAGCAGATTTCCGGGTTAAGCGGCGTGGTGATGGGGTATAGCCCGAACTAAGGCGCGTTTTGCCTGAGCGCGCAGCGTTAAAGCCTACGGTGTTCATCTGGTAATAGCCGAAGTTCTGTAGGCTGGATAAGGCGTTTACGCCGCCATCCGGCAGAAGGAATAAACCTGGTATCCTGCGCTTATCAGGCCGATGGCAGCTCTTCTGGTTGTGCCCGAAGAGATAAAAAGTGTGATGGCGTTGAATATTTTTTCAGCGCCATTTTTATTTACGCGTGGGAAGGAAATCCCTACGCAAACGTTTTCTTTTTCTGTTAGAATGCGCCCCGAACAGGACGACAGGGCGTAAAATCGTGGGACATCTATGGTCTGGATTGATTACGCCATTATCGCGGTGATTGCTTTTTCCTGTCTGGTTAGCCTGATCCGCGGCTTTGTTCGTGAAGCGTTATCGCTGGTGACGTGGGGTTGTGCTTTCTTTGTCGCCAGTCACTACTACACTTACCTGTCTGTCTGGTTTACGGGCTTTGAAGACGAACTGGTTCGTAATGGGATTGCTATCGCGGTACTGTTTATCGCGACGCTTATCGTCGGCGCTATCGTGAATTTTGTGATAGGTCAGCTAGTAGAAAAGACCGGCCTGTCGGGAACTGACCGGGTGTTGGGGATCTGTTTCGGCGCACTGCGAGGGGCGCTGATTGTCGCCGCCATTCTGTTCTTCCTTGATACCTTTACCGGCTTGTCGAAAAGCGAAGACTGGAGCAAATCGCAGCTCATCCCGCAGTTCAGCTTCATCATCAGATGGTTCTTTGACTATCTGCAAAGCTCGTCGAGTTTCTTGCCCAGGACGTAACAGGTTCTGAGATGTGGCTTAACGAGGAAAATGACGTATGTGCGGTATTGTCGGTATCGCCGGTGTTATGCCGGTCAACCAGTCGATTTATGACGCGTTAACAGTGCTCCAGCATCGTGGTCAGGATGCTGCCGGTATCATCACCATTGATGCGAATAACTGCTTCCGCTTGCGTAAGGCAAACGGACTGGTGAACGATATTTTTGAAGCTCGCCACATGCAGCGTTTGCAGGGCAACATGGGGATCGGCCATGTGCGCTACCCTACCGCAGGCAGCTCCAGCGCTTCGGAAGCGCAACCTTTTTACGTTAACTCGCCGTATGGCATCACGTTGGCCCATAATGGCAACCTGACTAACGCGCACGAGCTACGTAAAAAGCTGTTTGAAGAAAAGCGCCGTCATATCAACACCACCTCCGATTCCGAAATCCTGCTCAATATTTTCGCCAGCGAGCTCGACAACTTCCGTCACTATCCGCTGGAAGCCGACAATATTTTTGCCGCGATTGCCGCGACTAACCGTCAAATCCGCGGCGCCTATGCCTGCGTGGCGATGATTATCGGTCACGGTATGGTGGCTTTTCGCGATCCGCACGGCATTCGCCCATTAGTGCTGGGCAAGCGTGACGTTGGCGATGGTCGTACGGAGTATATGGTCGCTTCTGAAAGCGTGGCGCTGGATACGCTGGGCTTTGAATTCCTGCGCGATGTCGCGCCGGGCGAAGCTATCTATATTACCGAAAAGGGGCAACTGTTCACGCGCCAGTGCGCGGATAACCCGGTCAGTAACCCCTGTCTGTTTGAGTACGTTTATTTTGCTCGCCCGGACTCCTTTATCGACAAGATCTCCGTCTACAGCGCTCGTGTGAATATGGGCACCAAACTTGGCGAAAAAATCGCTCGTGAATGGGAAGATCTGGACATCGACGTCGTGATCCCTATCCCGGAAACCTCCTGCGATATCGCACTGGAAATTGCCCGTATTCTCGGCAAGCCGTACCGCCAGGGATTTGTCAAAAATCGTTACGTGGGACGTACCTTTATCATGCCGGGCCAACAGCTACGCCGTAAATCCGTGCGCCGTAAGCTCAATGCTAATCGCGCGGAATTCCGCGATAAGAACGTCCTGCTGGTGGATGATTCCATCGTGCGTGGCACCACATCAGAGCAGATCATCGAGATGGCCCGGGAAGCCGGCGCGAAGAAGGTTTATCTGGCGTCCGCCGCGCCGGAAATTCGTTTCCCTAACGTCTATGGCATTGATATGCCGACCGCCAATGAGCTGATCGCGCATGGTCGCGAGGTGGATGAGATTCGTCAGATCATCGGCGCAGACGGGCTTATCTTCCAGGATCTAAACGATCTGATCGAAGCCGTGCGCGCGGAAAATCCGGATATCCAGCAGTTTGAGTGTTCGGTATTTAACGGGGTATATGTCACCAAAGACGTAGACCAGCAATACCTCGACTTCCTGGATTCATTACGTAATGACGACGCCAAAGCGGTGCTGTTCCAGAACGAAATGGAAAACCTGGAAATGCATAACGAAGGCTAATGGCTTTGCCAGCGGCGCAATGCCGCTGGCCGATGTCAATTACGCACCACGCCGAAGCGAATAGCGTATTTTTGTACTTTGTACTGTAACGTGGTGCGCGATACGTTAAGGCTGCGGGCCGCGGCGGCAATATTCCCCTGATGCGTATCCAGCGCGGTTTCTATTAAATGCCTTTCGTAGTTGGCAACCCGTACCTCCAGCGACCCTTCATACTGCGGATCGGGTGACGAGGGAAGGGGATTTTCCGGCGCGGTTTCCGGTACGCCTAAATTTAACTCGTCCTGTTCAAAAATGATGTGTTTGAGCAGCCCGTCTTTTTCCTGCATGATCATGCTGCGTACAATCGCGTTTTCCAGCATCCTGACATTACCCGGCCAGGCGTGATTGAGCAGATCAGCACGCGCCGTCTCGCTTAATCCGTGAATATCCTGCGGCACGTCATTACGGTATTTATCAATAAAATAATTCGCCAGTAAGGGAATATCTTCCGGGCGGGCGCGCAGCGGCGGTAGCGTTAACATTCCGACGCTCAACCGATAAAAAAGATCTGCCCGCAGACGTTCTTGTTGAATTAATTTGACGGGCGCTTCGTTCATGGCGGCAACGATCCTGACATCAGAGTGGAGCTGCTGTTGTCCGCCGAGCCGCCAGAAGGTTTTATCCTGCAAGAATCGCAGCAGCTTACTTTGCATCTCTATCGGCATGGCGTTCAGCTCATCAAGAAAGAGCGTTCCCCCGTTTGCCAGCTCCAGATAGCCCTGGCTATTTTCCGCGCCGGTATAGGCGCCGCGCACGGTGCCGAAAAGCGTACTTTCGATAAGCGTAGGCGGTAGAGCGCCGCAGTTCAGGGCGATAAATGGTTTATTCGCCCGCTTGCTGCATTGATGTATCAGGCGGGAAAATAGCTCCTTACCCGTTCCCGTCTCCCCGACAATCGTCACCGGAATATTACTGGCGGCCAGCCGTTTGGCTTTGGCGATATTACTGAGCATTTCCGGGTTTTCGGTAATAATGGCATGGTGCTTCTCATGGTGATCGGCATACAGCAGTTGGTTCAGTTCTACCACCTGCTCCTGGAGCCGCCTGACGCCGGACATATTCCTGCCGATTTCGATAACGCCGACCATGCCGCCATCGCTTGCATAGAGCGGCGCGGTGGTGTGCTGATAGTCAACGGCCTGGCCTCGCGCATTGTAATAAATTTGATAATGGCCAATGTATTCCACGCCTTTTTTTAACGATGAAAGCATCGTACTTTGGGTCTCTTTCATGCCCGGATAGACATCCAGCATATGTTTTCCCATTGCCCGTTCAATACTGTAGCCGTCCAGATCCGCGCTTTCCTGATTGTAGTAAACGTATTCACCACGCTCATTAATGACGGCCAACGGCTGATGAATCAAATCGAAAAAGCGGGAAAACATCCTGAGCGCCGAGGCCAGTTCCTGATTGGTGGATGCCATACATGCATTCCTCATATCTATTGTTCATGTTGCCATTATAAAAGTGACGAATTTTCGTCGTTGTGATGAATAGCAAACTCAATGACGAAAATGAGGAAAAACTTATTTTTATAACTAATTGATTATTTGACAAAAAATAGTGGCATACCTTTTGCTTTATCCCTGTAAAGAATACGGATTTTTACCATAAACATTAAGCAGAGGGCGTTATGACTGACTCGATTATGCAGAATTACAACCAGCTACGTGAGCAGGTAATCAACGGCGATCGCCGTTTCCAGCACAAAGACGGTCATTTGTGTTTTGAAGGGGTCGATCTGGACGCTCTGGCGCGCCAGTACCCCACGCCGTTCTATGTGTTTTCTGAGCCGGAGATTATTCGTAACATTCATGAAATCCAGCAGGCATTTGCGGCGCATAAAAATACCAAAACCTTCTTTGCGTCAAAAACCTGCTCGGTCATGGGGGTGTTGAAAGCCATTCGTGACGCCGGAATTTGCGCGGAGGCAAACTCACAATATGAGGTT
Organism: Salmonella sp. 32031103-2018-00083-FB-01-SM-01; assembly: GCF_017571995.1. NCBI lineage: Bacteria > Pseudomonadati > Pseudomonadota > Gammaproteobacteria > Enterobacterales > Enterobacteriaceae > Salmonella > Salmonella sp. 32031103-2018-00083-FB-01-SM-01. The sequence goes on along the minus strand of NZ_JAGEQL010000006.1, from coordinate 111,505 downwards.
CGCAAGTGTCTGGAGATAGGCTTTCGCGGCGATCAGATCGTCTTCAACGGCGTGGTGAAAAAGCCTGCCGATCTGGAATATGCCATCGCTAACGATCTGTATCTTATTAATGTTGATAGCCTGTATGAGCTGGAACATATTGATGCCATCTCTCGCAGGCTGAAGAAAGTCGCCAATGTTTGCGTCCGCGTAGAGCCGAATGTTCCCTCGGCGACGCATGCGGAACTGGTTACCGCTTTCCATGCGAAGTCGGGTCTCGACCTGGAACAGGCGGAAGAAACCTGCCGCCGCATTCTGGCGATGCCTTATGTGCATTTGCGCGGCTTGCATATGCATGTGGGCGATCAGGTGCCGGAGTCAGAGCCTTTCGCAAAAGCGACTAAAGTGCTGGTGGATGAATCCCGTCGCCTGGAAGAGGTGCTCGGTATTAAATTTGATTTGATCAACGTGGGCGGCGGAATTCCGGTTCCCTATAAATATGACGACGAGAATGGCGACCCGTTAAAAGATAATATGTATGCCGGTATTACCGCCCAGGATTTTGCCGATGCGGTCATTCGCGAAGTGCATAAATGGCGTACCGATGTGGAAATATGTATTGAACCGGGACGTAAAGTGACCGGGTCGGCGGCGGTTTTACTGACGGAAGTCTCCTGCGAAAAACGTAAAACAAATTACGATCTTAACGGCAATGTGGAATGCCACGTTGAATGGAAATTTGTCGACGCTGGTTACAGCGTACTCTCTGACAGCCAGCATTTTGACTGGTTCTTTTATGTCTATAACGCCTCTCGCATGACGGCAGCGCACGACGCCTGGATAAAATTAGCCGGGCCGCTATGTGATGGCGGAGATTATTTCCACATGGGAGTGAAAGGTGAAGAGTTTTTACTGCCGAAGGAGACTCATGTTGGCGATATTGTCGCGTTTCTTGATGCCGGGGCATACACCATTGAAAGTCAAACCGTTTATAACAACCGTCCGCGCACGGGCGTGGTGATGATCGATAAAAATGGTGAAACGCGTCTGATTCGTCGGGAAGACAGTTACGAAGACATGGTCAAGTACGACATTTATTAATACTGTTTTGGGCTTCAGTTTCATGCTGAAGCCCGTCGTCAGATGATAAGAAGAGGGCAGTGATGCCTGAATGCATAACAGGAGATGGCCATGAGTAACACAAATTCTGGCTTACTTGGCATCAAAGACATTGTCTTTATGAATGTCATCGCTATTCTGAGTTTGCGGCAAATCCCTAACGTGGCGCCTTACGGGGCATCGGCCATGTTGCTATGGGTGATAGCCGCATTCTGCTTGTTTTTTCCTTTAGCGATGGTATGCGGCGAGCTGTCAACCGGCTGGCCGAAAGATGGCGGGATATTTGTCTGGATTAAAGAGGCATTTGGTAAACGTATTGCATGGATTGTCGTGGTTTGTTTTCTCTTTTCCTGCGTACTGTTTTTCCCATTAATGCTGCAATTCGGCTTTACCGCGTTGGGCTATATGATCGGCGGCGGCCTGGCGGAAAATAAAGCATTTATCGGTATTGGTTCCGCGGTAATTTTCTGGCTATTAACGCTGATGAATATCCGCGGGATGGAATGGACAAAAATTATTAATAGCATCAGCGCCTGGTGCGGCGTATTTATTCCCTCCGCCATCCTCATTTTACTGGCGGTGGTATGGCTATGTACCGGACACCAGATGCAGACGGACTACACTACAGCGAAAAACTGGATTCCGGATCTCGGACACTGGGATACGATCGTTTTCTTATCCAGCATGATGTTTGCGTTTGCCGGACTGGAGGTCGCCCCGATGATTGCCGGGCGTACCCGTAATCCACAGCGTGATTTTCCGCGAGCGATGGCCGTCTCCGCCGCCGTTATCGTTGGGATCTATATGGTCGGCACCTGGGCGCTAAACACGCTTTTACCCGCCGGGAAAACCGACATCGTGGCAGGCGTCATGCAGGCTATGCATGCTGCTGCGGACACGCTGCATATGCCGTGGTTAATTCCTGTTATGGCCATCTGTATGTTTTTTGGCGCACTCGGGCAGATTAACTCCTGGCTGGTGGGGCCGATTTATATGCTCCAGGAAGCCTCGCGTGAAGATAATCTGCTGGGGGACCGAATCGGCAAATTACATCCGGTGTGGAAAACGCCCGCCTTTGCCTTGACTGTACAGGCGATTATTGTCACGGTCCTGTGTTTTTCGACTTTTATTTCGCCAAGCGTTGCGGCGGCTTACTGGATGTTAACGGCGCTAACGACCATCACCTATTTTATTCCTTATCTGGTGATGTTCCCGGCGTTCTGGCGTTTACGTAAGACTCAGCCGGATACGCCAAGAAGTTTTAAAATTCCGGGCAAGGTTTTACCGGCTATTTTACCCGCGCTGGGTTTTCTTTCTATCGCCTTTGCCGTTGCGCTGTTATTTATTCCGCCTTCTCAAATTGATATGGGCGGATATTTCCAGTACGCCGGGAAGATTATTGGCGGAGCCGTGCTGGCGGTTGTCGTCGCGGAGTACATTTACCATCGGGCGCAGAAACGTAATGCCCGTTTAAGCATGGCGGGAGGAAAATAAAATGTATATGCCAGTTCTGGAAATAAATCTACGCAAGCTGGAAGAAAACGCCCGCACGGAAAAAGCTCTGCTGGCAAGTAGCGGTATTGACGTGATGGCTGTCAATAAAGTTTTTGACGGCTGCGTGGAAACCGCGCAGGCGGTGTTCAACGGCGGAATTACCGTTATTGCTGAATCACGAACCTATAATTTGAAAAAAATACGCGAGACAGGATGTACGACCTGCCTGTTACGCAGCCCGTGTCTGAGTGAAATCGAAGATGTGGTGCGCTACGCGGATATTAGTTTAAATAGCGAGCCGGTGGTATTACGGGCATTATCGCAAGAAGCCCAACGCCAGGGGAAAACGCATCAGGTATTACTGATGGTGGATATGGGCGATTTACGCGAGGGTATCTGGTTTGGTGAATATCAACGCATTCTTGAGACCGTGACTCTGATTACTGGTCTGCCCGGTCTGGAATTATATGGACTGGGCACCAACTTTAATTGTTACGGCACCGTGTTGCCAACGGTAAAAAATGGCGAGGATTTTCTGGCGCTGGCCGCCCGGCTGGAAGCCGACAGCGGTATTCCTGTCCGGCGGCTTTCTGCGGGAAACTGCACCAGCTATCACCTGCTGGATAAAGGTATCTGGCCGCAGGGGCTGAATCATCTGCGCATCGGCGGACTGCATGAATTCGGCATTGAATATGTGGACATGAAATACCTGAATGAATTTCACCACTCCGCAAAACCGGTCGATAAAGCCTGTTCCGATATGTATATCCTGGAAGCGGAAATCATCGAACTGAACAGTAAACCGACCGTCCCGGTTGGGGAGCTGGGCGTCGATGCCTTTTTGCAAAGTAAAACCTTTGTCGATCGTGGCATACGCCGACGCGCATTGCTGGCGTTTGGTCGTCAGGATGTGCCGTCGGATAACTGTGTGCCATGCGACGACGCTATCACTATCTTAGGGCAAACCAGCGATCATACGCTGGTGGATATTGAAGATTGTCGTCAGTCGCTAAAAGTAGGCGATGTGGTTCGCTTTGAGCTGGATTATACGGGCCTGTTAATGGCCTGCCAGACCAAAGGCGTCGCCTGGAGGTTTACGCGTTAACGCATAACCGCCGCGGCTATGTCGCGGCGGCATCTTTGACCTCACGAAAGACAGGGAGTAACGATGGATACCCTGCAACAATCTCCGCCAGCAGAGCCTGAAGGCGGTCTGCGGCGTAACCTGAAGAAGCGGCACCTGCTGATGATGTCGCTGGGCGGCACGATTGGCACCGGCTTATTTATCGGCATTGCCGAACCGTTAAGCAGCGTCGGGCCGGCGGGAACCTTACTGGCCTATCTGTTTGCCGGAACCATTATGCTGGCGACGATGATGTGTCTTGGCGAATTATCATGCGCCTTTCCTCACTCCGGTTCATTTCAACATTACGCGCTGATGTTTATGCCGTCACCTTGCTGGAGCTATACCATTGGCTGGCTTTACTGGTTTAGCTGGGTGTTTTCCCTGGCAGCCGACCTCACTGCCGCAGGGTTTATTGCTCACCAGTTTTTCCCCGCGGTTCCGGTATATATGTTCTGCCTGGCGATTCTGCTCATCCTGACGGCCATCAATCTTACCTCCGCAAAAAGTTTTGGCGAATGCGAATACTGGCTTTCGGCCATTAAGGTCTTCGCGATCGTGCTGTTTATCTGCGCGGGCGGGGTCATGATCTACTCGCTAATGGGCCATAGCGACTGGCACCCGACATTAAAAGCAGACGGAATGTGGTTTCCCCACGGTTGGGAGCAAATTGTGGTCTGTATGACGATCGTGATTTACTCCTTCCAGGGGGTGGAACTGGTAGGAAATGCGGCAGGGGAGACCGAATCGCCGCACATTATTTTACCGAAAGTGATCCTGGGGATCGGTCTCAGAATCATTTTGTTTTACGGCCTGGCGATTGCGGTGCTGGCGCTGGTCTATCCGCATGAACTGACGCCAAATGGACAAAGCCCCTTTGTATGGGTATTCTCCCACGCGGGCATTCCGGGGGCGGATACGCTGATGACGCTGGTGATCTTTTCCGCCGCGGTTTCTGCCGCTAACTCGGCCATTTACGCCAGTTCGCGTATGCTGTGGTCTATGGCGGGCGATCGCTTTGCGCCAGCCTGCTTTGGTAAAACGAACGGCGGCGGCGTGCCGGTGTATGCTATTTTAATCACGGCCTTGCTGGCGTTGGTGTCGTTGCTGACCCGCTATATTCCCGCACAGCAATTTTATTTATATCTGATCGCCAGTACCGGGCAGGTGGGTTGCCTGGCATGGATAACCATCGGATGGTGCCAGTATCGTTTCCGACAATCGGTGCGTAATGGAACGTACGCCAGCGATTTGCTACGCTATCGATCGCCGCTTTTCCCCTGGACGGCCCGATTTGTCATTATCACCAATTTTGCCATTATGGTCGGCACCTGGTTTAGTGAGCAAGGGGTAGTGATAATGTTGGTTGAGCTGGCTTTTATGATAGGGATTCTTTTGTCATGGTATCTCTTCAGACCCACTTTGAGCCGATTACGTAACACAGTGGGATGAACGGCGCTCGTAAACGGTAAGAGAACATGAAACGACTCATTGTAGGAATTAGCGGCGCCAGCGGAGCGATTTATGGTGTGCGCTTATTACAAATTTTGCGCGATGTCGATAGCGTGGAAACGCATCTGGTGATGAGCCAGGCGGCCCGGCAAACGCTGGCGCTGGAGACCCATTTTTCGCTGCGCGAGGTGCAGGCGCTGGCCGATGTGACGCACGATGCGCGCGACATTGCCGCCAGCATTTCCTCGGGCTCTTACCCGACGGCGGGAATGGTTATCTTGCCTTGTTCGATTAAAACGCTGTCGGGGATTGTCCACAGTTATACTGACGGACTGCTTACCCGCGCGGCGGATGTGATATTAAAAGAGCGGCGACCTCTGGTGCTGTGTGTGCGCGAAACGCCGCTGCATATCGGGCATTTGCGTTTAATGACCCAGGCCGCTGAGATAGGCGCGGTGATTATGCCGCCGGTTCCGGCTTTTTATCATCTTCCTCAGACGTTAGATGATATTATAAATCAAACGGTTAACCGAGTTTTGGATCAGTTTGATATCCCCCTTCCGCACGATCTTTTTGTTCGCTGGCAGGGCGCATAGCGTTGTCTGTTTAGCGTGCATTATTGTCCCTGTTGCCCTGTTTCAGGGCAATTTTGTAACCGCGATCATATCCTCAACATTTAATTCGTTAAAAGCCGCCGAAACGCTGCGGTTCAACCGTCATACCTGCTATCTTCAACATCAGGACAATATTGCAACGTTTTATTAACAAATTTAACGTCGAATCGTTTTGCTGACGTGAAAATGGCATAAGACCTGCATGAAAAAGTCTGCAAACACACAACACCACGTAAAACATAAGAAAATGACGCCACTTGAGGGGTATGTATGAAGAAGACCGTTCTCGCTTTGTCTTTGCTGATAGGTCTGGGCGCGACGGCGGCCAGTTACGCCGCGCTCCCGCAAACGGTTCGTATTGGAACAGATACCACCTACGCGCCTTTCTCATCAAAAGATGCCAAAGGCGAGTTTATTGGCTTTGATATCGATCTCGGTAATGAAATGTGTAAGCGTATGCAGGTGAAATGTACCTGGGTCGCCAGCGACTTTGATGCGCTTATTCCCTCACTAAAAGCGAAAAAAATTGATGCCATTATTTCATCGCTCTCTATCACCGATAAACGCCAGCAAGAAATTGCGTTTTCCGACAAACTTTACGCTGCGGATTCACGCCTGATTGCGGCAAAAGGGTCTCCCATTCAGCCGACGCTGGAATCGCTGAAAGGCAAGCATGTCGGCGTGCTGCAAGGGTCCACGCAAGAGGCTTACGCCAATGATAACTGGCGCACAAAAGGTGTGGATGTGGTGGCTTATGCCAACCAGGATCTTATCTATTCCGATTTAACTGCCGGTCGTCTGGATGCCGCATTACAGGATGAAGTCGCCGCCAGCGAAGGTTTCCTGAAGCAGCCAGCGGGCAAAGAGTATGCGTTTGCCGGTCCTTCCGTGAAGGATAAAAAATATTTTGGCGACGGGACGGGGGTTGGGCTGCGTAAAGACGATACCGAGCTAAAAGCCGCGTTTGATAAAGCGCTGACCGAACTGCGCCAGGACGGAACTTACGACAAAATGGCCAAAAAGTACTTCGATTTTAATGTTTACGGCGATTGAGGGAAGGGGATAACGCGCCGCGCTGGGGAACTATCACGGTGCAAAATAGATGTTTTGCACCTTTTTGGTGCATAAGCCGTTGCGGAACAGGCGCATAAATGCATACTTAATCGATTTTTATGCAAAATAAACCGGCTGACAAGGTAGAATGCTTTGCCTTGTCGGCCTGATTAATGGCACGATAGTCGCATCGGATCTGTAAAGATCTCCTGGAAAGACAGTCTGTTGAGGATAGTTATGAAAAAACTGGCGTTATCCCTTTCTCTGGTGCTGGCATTTTCCAGCGCTACCGCAGCATTTGCCGCTATTCCACAAAAGATTCGTATCGGTACCGATCCTACATACGCGCCGTTTGAATCCAAAAATGCACAAGGTGAATTGGTCGGCTTTGATATCGATCTGGCCAAAGAGCTGTGCAAACGTATCAACACACAGTGTACGTTCGTGGAAAACCCGCTGGATGCGCTGATTCCGTCTTTAAAAGCGAAGAAAATTGATGCCATCATGTCCTCGCTGTCCATCACTGAAAAGCGCCAGCAGGAAATCGCGTTTACCGACAAGCTTTACGCCGCTGATTCCCGTCTGGTGGTGGCGAAGAACTCTGATATTCAGCCAACCGTCGCGTCGCTGAAAGGCAAGCGCGTCGGCGTGCTACAGGGGACGACGCAGGAGACCTTCGGCAATGAGCACTGGGCGCCGAAAGAGATTGAGATCGTCTCTTACCAGGGGCAGGACAACATTTATTCCGATCTGACGGCTGGCCGTATTGATGCGGCGTTCCAGGATGAGGTCGCGGCCAGCGAAGGTTTCCTTAAACAGCCTGTCGGAAAAGACTATAAATTCGGCGGCCCGGCGGTGAAAGATGAGAAGTTATTCGGCGTAGGAACCGGTATGGGGCTGCGCAAAGAGGATAACGAGCTGCGCGAAGCGCTGAACAAAGCCTTTGCTGAAATGCGTGCTGACGGTACTTACGAAAAGCTGGCGAAAAAGTACTTTGATTTTGATGTTTATGGCGGTTAATCACCGTCGGTGCAGATAAAGCCCAAAGAATGTTGACTGTCTGCATTGCCTGATGGCGCTGTGCGTGTCAGGCCTACGGGGAGCATCGTAGGCCGGGCAAGGCACAGCCGCCATCCGGCGTGATGTGAGGCAAAAATGCAAAAGAGGCTTCTTACTTCACCACACACAACAGGACAGGCTGCATGTTGTACGGGTTTTCAGGCGTAATTTTACAGGGCGCGATCGTCACGCTGGAACTGGCGCTCAGTTCCGTTGTGCTGGCCGTGCTTATTGGTCTCGTCGGCGCGGGGGCGAAGCTTTCGCAAAACCGGGTAACGGGGCTTATTTTTGAAGGGTACACCACCCTGATTCGCGGGGTGCCGGATCTGGTCTTAATGCTGCTGATATTTTACGGATTGCAAATCGCGCTTAACGTGGTGACCGATTCGCTGGGTATCGACCAGATAGATATTGATCCGATGGTGGCCGGTATTATCACCCTTGGTTTCATCTACGGCGCCTATTTTACCGAAACCTTTCGCGGCGCGTTTATGGCGGTGCCGAAAGGCCATATCGAGGCGGCGACGGCCTTTGGTTTTACCCACGGGCAAACCTTCCGGCGGATTATGTTCCCGGCGATGATGCGTTACGCCCTGCCGGGGATCGGCAATAACTGGCAGGTGATACTCAAAGCGACGGCGCTGGTGTCGCTGCTGGGTCTGGAAGATGTCGTCAAAGCCACGCAGCTTGCCGGTAAAAGCACCTGGGAGCCTTTCTATTTTGCCGTGGTCTGTGGACTTATCTACCTGGTATTTACCACCGTTTCCAATGGTGTGCTGCTCTTACTTGAGCGTCGCTATTCCGTGGGCGTGAAGAGGGCCGATTTGTGATTGAGATCATTCAGGAGTACTGGAAATCCCTGCTGTGGACGGATGGCTATCGTTTTACCGGCGTGGCGATTACGCTGTGGCTGTTAATTTCATCGGTGGTGATGGGCGGTCTTCTGGCGGTGATTCTGGCGGTAGGTCGCGTTTCCAGTAATAAATTCATCCGTTTTCCCATCTGGCTGTTTACGTATATTTTTCGCGGCACGCCGCTGTACGTACAGCTACTGGTGTTCTATTCGGGGATGTATACGCTGGAGATAGTCAAAGGCACCGATCTTCTTAACGCGTTTTTCCGCAGCGGACTGAACTGTACCGTACTGGCGCTGACGCTGAATACCTGCGCGTACACCACGGAAATTTTCGCCGGGGCGATTCGCTCGGTGCCGCACGGTGAAATTGAAGCGGCACGGGCCTATGGCTTCTCGTCATTTAAAATGTATCGCTGCATTATTTTGCCGTCGGCATTACGCATCGCCTTGCCTGCCTACAGCAACGAAGTGATTTTAATGCTGCACTCTACGGCGCTGGCGTTTACCGCGACGGTGCCGGATTTGTTGAAAATCGCCCGCGATATTAACTCAGCGACTTACCAGCCGTTTACCGCGTTTGGCATTGCCGCCGTGTTGTATTTACTCATTTCGTATGTCCTGATAAGCCTGTTCCGTCGGGCGGAAAGACGCTGGTTGCAGCACGTGTCCTCTAAATAATTCGAGTAACATGATGTCAGAAAATAAATTACACGTTATCGATTTGCACAAACGCTACGGCGGTCATGAAGTGCTGAAAGGGGTATCGCTGCAGGCCCGCGCCGGAGATGTGATTAGCATCATCGGCTCGTCCGGCTCCGGTAAAAGCACTTTTTTGCGCTGCATTAACTTCCTCGAAAAACCGAGCGAAGGCGCGATTATCGTGAACGGTCAGAACATTAATCTGGTGCGCGACAAAGACGGGCAGCTCAAAGTGGCGGATAAAAATCAGCTACGCTTGTTGCGTACCCGCCTGACGATGGTGTTTCAGCACTTCAACCTCTGGAGCCACATGACGGTGCTGGAAAATGTGATGGAAGCGCCGATTCAGGTACTGGGATTAAGCAAGCACGACGCGCGCGAGCGGGCGTTGAAATATCTGGCGAAGGTGGGGATTGATGAGCGCGCTCAGGGCAAATATCCCGTCCATCTCTCCGGCGGCCAACAGCAGCGCGTTTCTATTGCGCGCGCGCTGGCGATGGAACCTGACGTTTTACTGTTCGATGAACCCACATCGGCACTCGATCCTGAACTGGTCGGCGAAGTGTTGCGCATCATGCAACAACTGGCGGAAGAAGGCAAAACGATGGTGGTGGTCACGCATGAAATGGGCTTCGCTCGCCATGTCTCTTCGCACGTTATTTTTCTGCATCAGGGGAAAATTGAAGAAGAGGGCGATCCGGAGCAGGTGTTCGGCAATCCGCAAAGCCCGCGTTTACAGCAATTCCTGAAAGGCTCGCTGAAATAAAAGAAGCCCGGCGGCGCATCGCTCACCGGGCAGGATACGGCGCTTTGGGAACTAGCGAATCACATCCGCCAGCGCCTCTTCTAAATCATACCAGCGAAATGCGAATCCGGCGGCTTCAAGCCGTTTTGGCAGCGCCCGCTGTCCGCCCAGCACCAGCACTGACGACTCTCCCATCAATAAGCGAATTGCCGTCGCCGGAATGCGAATAATCGCCGGACGGCGCAGCGCGCGACCCAGCGCATGAGCAAAATGCTCATTATGGACGGGATACGGCGAGACCATATTGAAGGGACCGCGAAGATCGTTATCCAGCAGCCACAGGATGCCGTTGACCATATCGTCGATGTGAATCCAGGCCAGATATTGCCGACCATTACCCACCGGACCGCCGAGCCCGAGGCGAAACGGCGGAACCATTTTCCCCAGAATCCCGCCTTGCGGCGCCAGGACAACGCCGGTACGCAGCAGGCAGACGCGGGTCTGGTCGCTCTGCGCACGACAGGCAATCTGTTCCCAGCGGGCGCAAAGTTTATGCGTAAATTCGTTGTGCGGCGGCTCATCTTCAGTGACGACAACGTCGCCCAGATCGCCGTAATAGCCCGTGGCGGAGCCGGATATCAACACCGAGGGCGGCGTAGCGCTGGCATGAATTAAATCCACCAACTTTTGCGTGATAGCCCAGCGGCTTTGGCACAACCGTTCTTTTTGTTGCGACGTCCAGCGCTTGTCGGCAATCGGTTCGCCCGCCAGATTGATGATGGCATCAATCTCATTGAGGTGCTCACGTTCCGCCAGCCCTTTCCATAATGTCACTCTGGAATCGAGAATCTGACGCGCGTTATCGGGATTGCGCGTAACGACCGTCACCTGGTGCCCCAGTGTTAACAGCCGGGGAATGAGATGACGCCCTATCAGGCCCGTACCGCCGGTAATCAGAATCTGCATATGACCTCCAGAGTAGGGAGGATTTCCTCTTCCCTAATGTCAGGTTTTTAATACGAATAAGGGTGCCGGACGCAGGTTTTTTCCGTGTATACACCTCTACATCATACATGATGTATGCTACCGCGTTACGCTTTCGTACTGTTACAGTGCAGTTGCGCTTGTAACAGTGCGCGCGCTGTCGCAGGACGCGTGCGAATGCGTTCAAACCAGTTATACACCGCCGGGTAGGTATCAAGATCGATTCGCTGACGCTGATGTGCGTTAACCCACGGCCAACTGGCGATATCCGCAATACTGTAGTGGTCGCCGCCCAGCCACGGGGAGGTTTCCAGGCGTTTATTCAGGACGTTGTATAAGCGTTGCGTTTCAACCTGATAGCGTTCAATCGCATAGGGGATGGCCTGCGGCGCAAAGTGGTTAAAGTGGTGATTCTGGCCCAGCATCGGCCCTAACCCGCCGACCTGCCAGAACAGCCATTGCAGCGTGGTATGGCGTTCACGCAGCTCCCCGCTAAGCAGTTTGCCGCTTTTTTCCGCCAGGTAGAGAAGAATTTCGCCGGATTCAAAAAGACTAAGCGGTTGACCGCCGTCTGCCGGGGCGTGATCGACGATGGCAGGAATTTTATTATTGGGAGAGATAGCCAAAAAATCAGGGCGAAACTGATTGCCCTTGCTGATATCTACTTTTAGCAAACGATACGCCAGCTCCGCCTCTTCCAGAAACAGCGTTATTTTATGCCCGTTGGGCGTGGGGGCGTAGTAAAGGTCAATCATTTTGGCTCCTGCATATGCGTAAAGAGTCTGGGCTGAATTAAGTATAGAAAGCCTCCTGATGTGTGTGAGTTTTCATCAGGTGACAGCAGGCGAAAGACGCTATATTTTGGGAAGAAACCTAATACGCCCTCAAGAGGACATTATGAGTAAGCCTGTTATTGTGCTGTGGTCGGATGCGAACTTTTTCTCTCCCTACGTCTTGTCCGCCTGGGTGGCATTACAAGAAAAAGGGCTTTCCTTTACTCTGAAAACCCGCGATCTGGACCAGGGAGAACATCTGCAACCTGGCTGGCGGGGATATGCGCTGACGCAGCGCGTACCGGTGCTTGAGGCCGACAATTTTGAGCTGAGCGAGTCGTCCGCTATTGCGGAATACCTGGAGGAGCGTTTCGCGCCGCCGCAGTGGGAGCGTATCTACCCGCACGATTTACAAAAACGCGCCCGCGCGCGACAGATTCAGGCGTGGCTACGCAGCGATTTACTGCCGCTTCGCGAAGAACGGCCTACCGACGTGGTGTTTGCCGGGGCGAAAAAAGCGCCGCTAAGCGAGGCTGGAAAAGCCAGCGCGGCAAAACTGTTTGCGACGGCTGAAGCGCTATTGGGGCAGGGGACGCAAAATTTATTTGGTGAATGGTGCATTGCCGATACCGATCTGGCATTGATGATCAATCGTCTGGCGCTGCATGGCGATGACGTGCCGGCGTCGCTGGCGGCGTATGCGACATTCCAGTGGCAGCGTGCTTCCGTACAGCGTTTTATTGCGCTTTCCTCGAAGCGTTCAGGCTGAAAATCTATTCATATTCCAGTATCATAACGCCGTTTTTCACAACGAGGAGTGAGCGATGAAACTGATGTTCGCATCGGACATTCATGGTTCTTTACCCGCCACGGAACGCGTGCTTGAGCGGTTCGCGCAAAGCGGCGCGCGTTGGCTGGTGATATTAGGCGATGTCCTTAACCACGGGCCGCGCAATGCGCTGCCTGAAGGCTATGCGCCCGCCCAGGTCGCCGAACGCCTGAACGCGGTGGCGACGCAAATCATTGCCGTGCGCGGCAACTGCGATAGCGAAGTGGATCAGATGCTGCTGCATTTCCCGATAACAGCGCCGTGGCAGCAAATATTGACGCAAGAGAGGCGGCTATTTTTAACGCATGGGCACCTCTTCGGGCCGACGAATCTGCCCGCTCTGCATACTGGCGATGTGTTGGTCTATGGTCATACGCATCTGCCGGTGGCGCAACAGCAGGAAGGACTGTATCACTTTAATCCTGGGTCAGTGAGCATCCCGAAAGGCGGGTATGCGGCAAGCTACGGTATTCTGGATGATAATGTGTTGAGCGTAATCGCACTCAATGATCAAAGTATCATTGCGCAGGTTGCAATTAACTCGTAATTTACCTCACAAACGTAAATGCGCCGTAAGAGCGCCAGAAATAAGAAGGTTTCCTGATGGTGGAACAGCGTCGTTTGGCAAGTACGGAATGGGTGGATATTGTGAATGAAGACAATGAAGTCATTGCACAGTCCAGCCGGGAACAGATGCGTGCGCAACGCTTACGGCATCGTGCGACGTATATCGTCGTTCATGATGGTATGGGTAAAATTCTGGTGCAGCGTCGTACCGAAACAAAAGATTTTTTGCCCGGTATGTTAGATGCTACCGCAGGCGGCGTGGTCCAGGCTGATGAGCAGCTACTGGAATCTGCCCGCCGCGAAGCGGAAGAAGAGTTGGGTATTGCAGGCGTGCCGTTTGCCGAACACGGTCTGTTTTACTTTGAAGACCCACATTGCCGGGTTTGGGGCGCTCTGTTTAGCTGCGTTTCCCACGGGCCTTTCGCGCTTCAGGAAGATGAAGTCAGCGAAGTGTGTTGGCTGACTCCGGAGGAGATCACCGCGCGCTGTGATGAGTTTACGCCGGACTCGCTCAAAGCGCTGGCGCTGTGGATGACCCGCAACGCCAAAAACGAAGCCGCGCTCCAGGAGAAACCGGAAGAGACGGAATAAGCGTTTTAGCAGCTTTCCCGCATACATAAACTGGAGGCGATGGATTTTCGATCGCTCCAGTTTCCCTGATTTAACCTTTCCAACAGCGCCCGTCCGGCTTCACTGCCAATCTTACGGTGCGGTACGGCCATTGTGGTTAACGGCGGCTGGCAGACCCGGCTGACATCGCTATCACCAAACCCGACCACCGCTAAATCGTCCGGAACTTTGATCCGCCGTCGTTGGCACTCGTATAACGCGCCGCAGGCCAGCTCATCCGATACGCATACCAGCGCGTCCAGCTCCGGCCACGCCAGTAAAAACTCCGGCAGTTGCGACGCGCCGGTAGAAAAATTGGGCGGCAAGGCGGCATTAATCACCCGGTTTGGCGACATATGGTGGCGAAGCATCGCTTTGTACCAGCCGTGCAGATGTTGCTGAAAAATCCACTGCTCCTGATTGGCGCATAGCAGCCCGATATTCTGATAACCGCGCTGAATCAGCATTTCCGTCAGCTCATACATTGCCGCAACGTTATCAATACCGATATTCATATCAATAGGATCGCTGCGAATCGCGCCCATCTCCATCACCGGGATAGAGGCATTTTTCAGCCACTGGCGCACGGTAGTGCTATGTTCGACGCTAAGCAGAATCGCCGCGGCAATGTTGGAGGCCAGCAGCGTTTCGAGCAGCTTCTCCTCTTGTTCCACGCGATGCTGCGATTCCGCCAGCATAATCTGGTAGCCAGCGGGCTGTAAAATTTGTTGCAGCCCGGCGAACATTTCAGAACACCCCGCTTCCGCAAGGTTCGGTACGACCATCGCGATGGTGTGCGAGGAGGCAGACGCCAGCGCGCTGGCGGCGAGATTAGGCATATAGCCCAGCTCATGCACTGCCGCTTCGATTTTTTCCCGGAGTTTATCAGAGACCTGTTCCGGCGTGCGTAAGGCTCGTGATACGGTCATCGTGCCTACACCGGCAAGTTGGGCTACATCGGCGATAGTCACTTTACCGGTACTGCGCCGTTTACGGGGTATCGACATACAAATTCCTGCGTCATTACAACATGTTGAGATGCTTTTTTATTGTCGTTCTTTGCTTCGCATAATTGGCAGTATACGCCTTAAATCCGCTTTTTTGCTGTGATTTCACACCATGATTTTAATTTGATAGCGCTATCACAATTCTGAGTAATAGTCGCTGGTAGCGCTATCTTTGTGATAACGATCGCAGCTAATATCGAATGGCTTGAATAAAGTTTGTTCATAATTTCATACACCGTGGGGGCGAATAACATGCTGGGAACCTGGTTATCTGACGCAACCATCACGCTACAGGAGAGCGTGGAAACGTGGCCGCAGGCGCTGGAAATTTGCGGCAAACCCCTGCTGGACGCAGGTGTTATCGCACCGGAATACATTACGGCGATTGTTCAGCAGCACCAAAAGCTTGGGCCGTATTATGTATTAGCGCCAGGGTTAGCGATGCCGCATGCGAGGCCGGAAGAGGGGGCGAAAGGGTTAGGTTTATCGTTACTGAAACTACAGCGCGGCGTTTCATTTGGCGCAGACGAATTCGATCCGGTTGACATCATTATTATGCTGGCGGCGCCTGATAAGCACAGTCATATCGAAATGATATCGGCGCTGGCGGAATTATTTTCCAGTGATGTAGATATGGAAAAATTACATCAGGCAAAAAACCTGGAGGACATTAAAACGATTATTGACCGTTTCTGATTTTATTCCATTTTCTTGCGGTAAATAACATTACGCCCGTGCGTGATGCAGACCAACTCTACTTTTAAAAGGTGACAATAATGAAAATCATGGCAATTTGCGGTTCCGGCCTGGGTAGTAGTTTTATGGTAGAAATGAACATTAAAAAAGTATTAAAGAAACTCAATATTGACGCTGAAGTGGAACACTCCGATCTCTCATCGGCCACGCCCGGGGCCGCCGATCTTTTTGTAATGGCCAAAGATATTGCGGCCAGCGCTAGCGTACCGGAAAGCCAACTGGTGGTGATCAATAACATCATCGACATCAACGAACTGGAAACGCAGCTGCGCGCATGGTTCGCTAAACAATAATTATTGCTGGCGAGGTGGATATGTTTATCCTTGAAACGCTGAATTTTGTTGTTGATATTTTAAAAGTGCCCTCGGTGCTTGTAGGATTAATTGCGCTGATTGGTCTGGTGGCGCAGAAAAAAGCATTTTCCGATGTGGTAAAAGGCACGATTAAAACCATTTTAGGTTTTATTGTGCTTGGCGGCGGCGCAACCGTACTGGTGGGTTCATTAAATCCGCTAGGGGGTATGTTTGAACACGCTTTTAATATTCAGGGCATTATTCCTAATAATGAAGCGATAGTTTCAATCGCGCTGGAGAAATATGGCGCGTCCACGGCGTTAATTATGGCATTTGGTATGGTGGCCAATATTGTCGTGGCGCGCTTTACGCGTCTTAAATATATCTTTTTGACCGGGCATCACACCTTTTACATGGCCTGTATGATTGGCGTAATCCTGACCGTGGCGGGGTTTGAGGGCGTAGGGCTGGTCTTCACCGGATCGCTAATCCTGGGGCTGGTGATGGCCTTCTTCCCGGCGTTGGCCCAACGTTATATGAGGCGGATTACCGGTACCGATGACATTGCGTTTGGTCACTTCGGTACCCTGGGATATGTGCTTTCCGGCTGGATTGGCAGCCTATGTGGTAAAGGCTCCCGCTCCACGGAAGAGATGAACCTGCCGAAAAACCTCAGTTTTTTACGCGACAGTTCTATCTCGATTTCGCTGACCATGATGATTATCTATCTGATCATGGCAGTCAGCGCAGGGCGTGAGTATGTTGAAGCGACGTTTAGCGGCGGGCAAAACTATCTGGTGTACGCCATCATCATGGCAATCACCTTCGCCGCCGGCGTATTCATCATTCTGCAAGGCGTCCGTCTGATTCTGGCGGAAATTGTTCCGGCCTTTACCGGATTTTCAGAAAAACTGGTGCCAAACGCGCGTCCGGCGCTGGACTGCCCGGTGGTGTATCCCTATGCCCCTAACGCGGTACTGATTGGCTTCCTGTTCAGTTTTCTCGGCGGGCTGGTGGGGCTGTTCCTGCTTGGACAGATGAAGCTTGTGTTAATCCTGCCTGGCGTTGTGCCGCACTTCTTTACCGGCGCGACCGCAGGCGTCTTTGGCAATGCCACCGGCGGTCGCCGCGGGGCGATGATCGGCGCATTTGCTAATGGTCTATTAATCACTTTCCTGCCAGTGCTGTTACTGCCGGTTCTCGGCGCGATCGGCTTCGCCAATACCACGTTCTCGGATGCTGACTTTGGCGTAATCGGTATTTTGCTGGGCAACCTGGCGCGTTATCTGTCGCCGATGGCTATCACGGGGCTGGTGGTGGCGCTATTCGCGCTACTGGTGGCGTACAACGTGCTGGCCAAAAACAAAAAAGTGAATGCCGAAGTGCAGGAAAATAGCGGAGCGAAAGAATGAACGTAACCGAAATCACCCAACTGGCGCGCGACATTCGCGTCGCCACGCTCAAATCCTTAAACCATCTTGGCTTTGGTCACTATGGCGGCAGCATGTCGGTAGTGGAAACTCTGGCGGTTCTGTACGGCGCGGTGATGAAAATCGACCCTGCCGACCCGGACTGGCCGGAGCGCGATTACTTCGTGCTGTCGAAAGGCCATGCGGGCCCCGCGTTGTACAGTACCCTGGCGATTAAAGGCTATTTCCCGCTCGAAGAGCTGAATACGCTTAACCAGAACGGCACCCGTCTTCCCAGCCATCCGGATCGGCTAAAAACGCGCGGCGTGGATGCCACGACCGGCTCACTGGGACAGGGCATCTCTATTGCGGGCGGAATGGCTTTGTCGCATAAACTGGCGCGGCGACCCAACCGGGTATTTTGCATTGTCGGTGATGGGGAGCTCAATGAAGGGCAGTGCTGGGAGGCGTTTCAGTTTATTGCCCACCATCGTCTGAATAATCTGACCGTTTTCATTGACTGGAACAAACAGCAGCTTGACGGTGAGCTGGAGGAGATTATCAATCCATTCGATCTGGAAGGGAAATTCCGCGCGTTTGGTTTCGATGTCGTCACTGTCAAAGGCGATGATATCGCCGGACTACTGGCGGTGGTTCAGCCAGTGCCGCCCGCTGATGCCCGGCCAAGGGTAGTGATCCTTGACAGCATTAAAGGGCAGGGGGTGCCATGCCTGGAGCAGTTAACGAATTCTCACCACTTACGCCTGACGGATGGCATGAAGCAGACGCTCAATGAGGCCATTCATCAACTGGAGGTCATGCATGATTAAGCTTGCGCCCGCAGGGCTTAAAGACGATATCGAAATGCGCAAAGTTTACGCCGGTTTTGTCGCCGGGCAGATTGAGGCCGGAAGCCCAATTATTGCGCTTGAGGCTGATTTAATGAGCTCAATGGCGATGGACAGCGTGGCGCGTGACTACCCGCAGCATGTCATTAACTGCGGTATTATGGAGGCGAATGTGATTGGCACTGCGGCGGGGCTGGCGCTGACCGGTCGTAAACCGTTTGTGCATACCTTTACCGCTTTTGCCAGCCGTCGCTGTTTTGATCAGCTCTTTATGGCGCTGGATTATCAGCGTAACAACGTCAAAGTGATCGCCTCCGATGCCGGAGTGACAGCGTGCCATAACGGTGGCACCCATATGTCTTTTGAAGATATGGGCATTGTTCGCGGGCTGGCGCACTCCGTAGTACTGGAGGTGACGGATGCGGTGATGTTCGCGGATATTTTACGCCAGCTAATGGACCTGGACGGTTTTTACTGGCTGCGTACCATCCGTAAGCAGGCGCGGAGTATCTATGCGCCAGGCTCTACCTTTACCATTGGCAAGGGCAACGTACTGCGCGAGGGCGATGATATTACGCTTATCGCCAACGGCATTATGGTGGCGGAGGCGCTGGAGGCGGCGCGCCAACTGGAGCAGGAAGGCGTGAGCGCCGCAGTCATTGATATGTTCACCTTAAAGCCTATCGATCGCATGTTGGTGAAAAACTACGCGGAAAAAACGCGGCGTATCGTCACGTGTGAAAACCACAGCATCCATAATGGACTGGGATCAGCGGTGGCGGAAGTGCTGGTGGAAAACTGCCCGGTGCCGATGCGCCGTGTTGGCGTCAAAGAGCGTTATGGGCAGGTAGGAACGCAGGATTTCTTACAACAAGAGTACGGACTCACCGCCGCAGCGATTGTAGAAGCCGCGAAATCACTGCTTTAATCATGGAGATATTGCCGGATGGCGCTGATGCTCATCCGGCATTTTGGATCAATGATATCCCATCATCTGCGCGCCAATGACGACCACGCTGGACATAATAAACAGTAGTCCCAGCAGCGACGCTCCCACTTTCAGCCAGTTGCGAAAATCGACCCGGCACACGCCCAGCGTGGCCATCAGCGAAGCTGATGTCGGATAGATAATATGGCTGAAGCCATCACCAAACTGGAAGGCCAGAACAGTCACCTGACGGTTAACACCGACCAGATCGCCGAGCGGCGCCAGTAATGGCATGGTTAATGCCGCCTGACCCGAACCGGACGTGACAAAGAAATTAAATACCGCCTGGAAGAGCAGCATAAACCAGGCGGCGATAGCATTATTAAGCCCGCTGATGCCATGCGCGATACTGTTAAGCAGCGTATTGAGCACGCTGGGTTCCCCGGCTTCGCCGTTGCCGACCAGCAGCAGAATGCCTTTGGCAAAACCCACCAGCAAGGCGGGCGCGATCATCATCCTCGCCCCTTCGGTGAATGAGGACGCCATCACGTTGACCGTCATACCGTTGAGGCGGAAGATAACGCCGATGAGGCCGATCACCACGCCCATGGTGAAAAACTGGCTGGCGATCTCCGGAATAAACCAGGCGTGGACAATCACACCCCAGACGACCCAAATCATTACGCCGGTCAGGACCAGCAGTACCAGCCAGTCACCGAAGGTGAAAGGGCGCTGGACGACTTCATCCTGCTGTTCGCGGAAATAGCGATCGGATTCGTGGACGCGGGAAAGCAGCGGATTCTTTTTCACGCGTGAGGCGTAGACCAGCGTAAAAACCAGCCCAATCAGCGTGGCGACAATCCAGACCACAATACGCAGCCCGGAGCCGGAAAGTACCGGCACGCCGGCAATCCCCTGGGCGACGACTACGCAGAAAGGGTTCATCCACGAACTGGCAAAGCCAATTTGGGTGGCGATATAGGTCACCAGGACGGTGGTAATGCTGTCATAGCCCAGCCTGACCATCAGCGGGGCTATGATAATTGCAAAGGCGACCGCCTCTTCGCCCATGCCAAATACGGCGCCCCCTAACGAAAAGAGGACAAATAGCACCGGAATAAACAGGACTTCGTTGCCCCGCGTGTGGCGAATAAGCGCCAGAATGCCGTTATCCACGGTGCCGGTACGCATCACGATGCCGAATGCGCCGCCAATCACCAACATAAACATAATAATGCCGACGGCAGTGCCGAATTTCGATCCGGATGTTAACCCTTCAAACGGAAAATTCATCAGCCCTGGTCTTTCATCGCCGGTAGTGAAAAATTGTACGCGATGATACTGCGCTTCCCCGGCCTCATTGGTCACAATGCGAAAAGAGTGCGGGTCGACGACTTTGCGGGTTTTTGTCTGGCCATCGACCTGATACTGCACTTCCTGGCTATCAAACATCCCAACGGGGACGACCCAGGTGGCGATACTGGTTAAAATGGCGACAAAAAAGATGATGACCAGCGTATCGGGCATTGCCCATTTTCTGGCTGTTTTTGATTCTGTAACGACAGACATGACAGACTATCCCTGTTGCAAAGCAAGAGGCTAAGTATGAGAAGAAGGGAATAGTTATTCATTGATGCAGCGCAGTTAAGCAAAAAATTCCGCTTTGCAGGGTAAATAGCAGAATGCCGGATGGCGATGCTAACGCGTCTTATCCGGCCTACAACGGTATTTCCCCTGTAGGCCGGACAAGGCGTTCACGCCGCCATCCGGCATTGGCTTTTACTGTTACTGCTGCTGTTGAGAAGCCTGGATCGCCGTCAGGGCGATGGTGTAGACGATATCGTCAACCAGCGCGCCACGGGACAGGTCGTTCACCGGCTTGCGCATACCCTGCAGCATCGGCCCGATGGAGATCAGGTCGGCAGAACGCTGTACCGCTTTGTAGGTGGTGTTACCTGTGTTCAGATCCGGGAAAATGAACACGGTAGCGCGACCCGCAACCGGCGAGTTCGGCGCTTTAGATTTCGCTACGTCAGCCATGACCGCGGCGTCGTACTGCAACGGACCGTCGATCATCAGGTCAGGACGTTTTTCCTGCGCCAGACGCGTCGCTTCACGTACTTTCTCTACGTCGCTGCCTGCGCCAGAGGTGCCGGTGGAGTAGGAGAGCATTGCCACACGCGGTTCGATGCCGAAGGCAATGGCGGAATCCGCAGACTGAATCGCGATTTCTGCCAGCTGCTCTGCAGTCGGGTCTGGGTTGATTGCGCAGTCGCCGTAAACGTAAACCTGTTCCGGCAGTAGCATAAAGAACACAGAAGAGACCAGGGAGCTACCCGGCGCCGTTTTAATAAGCTGCAGCGGCGGACGGATGGTGTTGGCGGTGGTATGAACCGCGCCGGAAACCAGGCCGTCGACTTCGTCTTGCTCCAGCATCAGCGTGCCGAGCACCACGTTGTCTTCCAGCTGTTCGCGGGCAACCGGTTCGGTCATGCCTTTGCTCTTACGCAGCTCAACCAGGCGAGCGACATAGCTTTCACGCACCACTTCCGGATCGACGATTTCAATACCTGCGCCCAGCTCAACGCCCTGAGATGCCGCGACACGGTTGATTTCATCCGGGTTGCCCAGCAGTACGCAAGTGGCGATGCCGCGTTCAGCGCAGATTGCCGCCGCTTTGACGGTACGCGGTTCGTCGCCTTCCGGCAGCACTACGCGTTTACCGGCTTTACGCGCCAGCTCAGTCAGTTGGTAGCGGAACGCCGGCGGAGAGAGACGACGGCTACGCTCGGAAGTGGCGGTCAGCGACTCGATCCAGTCAGCGTTAACGTAGTTCGCGACGTATTCCTGAACTTTCTCGATGCGCTCATGGTCATCAACCGGGACTTCCAGATTGAAGCTTTGCAGGCTCAGTGAAGTCTGCCAGGTGTTGGTGTTCACCATAAAGACCGGCAGACCGGTGGCGAATGCGCGTTCGCACAGTTTAGAAATGCGCGCGTCCATTTCATAGCCGCCGGTCAGCAGCAGGGCGCCGATTTCTACGCCGTTCATCGCGGCCAGGCAAGCTGCGACCAGTACGTCCGGACGGTCAGCGGAGGTCACTAACAACGATCCTGCGCGGAAATGTTCCAGCATATGCGGAATACTACGCGCGCAGAACGTGACGGATTTAACGCGGCGGGTTTTGATATCGCCTTCGTTAATGATGGTGGCGTTCAGGTGACGCGCCATATCGATAGCGCGGGTCGCAATCAGGTCGAAACTCCACGGCACCGCGCCCAGAACCGGCAGCGGGCTGGATTCCTGCAGTTTAGCAGGATCGATTTTGATCACCTGCGCTTTGGAAGAGTCGTCAAAGATCTCCGACAGATCCGGGCGAGTACGGCCTTGTTCATCAACCGGCGCATTCAGTTTGTTGATGATAACGCCGGTGATGTTGGTGTTTTTCGCGCCGCCGAAGCTGCTGCGCGTCAATTCGATACGCTCGTTCAGCTGTTCTGGCGTGTCGGTCCCCTGAGACATGACAAAAACGATTTCCGCATTCAGCGTTTTCGCGATTTCATAGTTCAGAGACTGAGCGAACTGATGTTTACGGGTCGGAACCAGACCTTCAACCAGCACCACTTCCGCGTCTTTGGTATTCGCATGGTAGTTCGCGATGATCTCTTCCATCAGCACGTCTTTCTGGTTGCTGGAGAGCAGAGATTCAACGTGGCTCATCTTCAGCGGTTCAGCCGCCGGCAGGGTAGAGTTCGCGCGAACGATAGTGGTGGTCTGGTCAGGCGCATCGCCGCCAGCGCGAGGCTGGGCGATAGGCTTAAAGACGCTCAGACGAACGCCTTTGCGTTCCATAGCACGGATGACGCCGAGGCTGACGCTGGTCAGGCCGACGCTGGTTCCGGTAGGGATCAGCATAATAATACGGGACACGGTTTATCCTCTTTCGTTACCGTCTTTTGGAGACGGGTTACAAAACAGCACCGCCAGCGAGGCTGGCGGTGTCAAATCAGGCAGTCAGACGGCTCGCGTCCTGCGCGATAACCAGTTCTTCGTTGGTTGGGATCACCACCGCCGGACGGGTACCTTCTTTGTTGATGAAACCAGATTTGCCGAAGCGGGCCGCCAGGTTACGTTCGTGGTCGACTTCAAAGCCCAGCACGCCCAGTTTACCCAGAGACAGTTCGCGAACCATCGCGGCGTTTTCACCGATACCACCGGTGAACACGACTGCATCCAGACGACCGTCCATCAGAGCGGTGTAAGAACCGATGTACTTCGCCAGGCGGTGGCAGTAAACGTCCATCGCACGTTTTGCGTCTTCTTTGGTGGCGTAGTTGTCTTCGACATAACGGCAGTCGCTGGTCACTTCAGTCAGACCCAGCAGACCGGACTCTTTGGTCAGCATTTTGTTGATCTGATCTACGCTCATGCCCAGAGTGTCGTGCAGGTGGAAGATAATCGCAGGGTCGATATCGCCGGAACGGGTACCCATGACCAGGCCTTCCAGCGGGGTCAGACCCATAGAGGTATCCACGCATTTACCGTTACGGATAGCAGAAACAGAACCGCCGTTGCCCAGGTGGCAGGTGATAATGTTCAGTTCTTCTACCGGCTTGTTCAGCATTTTTGCCGCTTCCTGAGTTACATAGAAGTGGCTGGTGCCGTGTGCGCCATAGCGACGAACGCCGTGTTCTTTATACAGGCTGTACGGCAGGGCATACAGGTAAGATTCTTCCGGCATGGTCTGATGGAAGGCGGTGTCGAATACTGCAACGTTTTTATCTTTCAGCTGCGGGAAAGATTTCAGCGCTTCGGCGATACCAATCAGGTGAGCCGGGTTATGCAGCGGTGCGAAAGAGGCGGAATCTTTGATGCCCTGAATGACGGACTCATCAATGACTACGGAACTGGTATACTTCTCGCCGCCGTGTACGATACGGTGACCAATTGCAGTTAACTGCGCAGACAGTTCTGGTTTTTGTGCCAGAATAGTGTTAACGATAAAGTTCAGCGCTTCACTGTGAGCGGCGCCTGCACCTAAAGCCGCTTCTTGTTTACTGCCGTCCATTTTCCATTTGATGCGTGCTTCTGGCAGATGGAAACATTCGGCTAAACCAGAAAGGTATTCATCACCATTAACTGCATCAATAATTGCAAATTTCAGTGAAGAACTACCGCAGTTCAGAACCAGTACTAACTTACTCGACATGGAAGTACCTATTTATGATACGTGGCTAAAAAAACGTCAGTGAGCCATAGAGCGTAGCGCATGATAGCCCTGACATTTATGATTAACATCATGCGCAGGAGTTTTTTTGGGCATGATGGAAGAAATACCTTTGAGTCTATGCCATTTTGCGTATTTTTCAGCCAATGGCATACTATGTGTAATATTGACGACTCAATGATTTTAAACTACCGGCCTTTGACAGGCCGACACAGGATACCTGATAGTGGGTATCGAAGACAAAATGTTTTGAACGTTGTCCCTCGCAGTTGTTGTTTTGCACAAATTTTTTAAATTTTATATGTGAAGTTGAGGTAGGCCATGTCGACACCGGATAATCGCTCCGTAAATTTTTTTAGCTTATTTCGCCGGGGGCAGCACTACGCGAAGACGTGGCCGATGGAAAAACGGCTGGCGCCCGTTTTCATCGAAAACCGCGTCATTCGTATGACGCGCTATGCCATACGATTTATGCCGCCTGTCGCCGTTTTTACATTATGCTGGCAGATAGCACTGGGCGGTCAGTTAGGTCCGGCCGTGGCGACCGCCCTGTTCGCCCTGAGCTTGCCTATGCAGGGATTATGGTGGTTAGGGAAACGTTCCGTGACGCCGTTGCCGCCTTCAATCCTTAACTGGTTTTACGAAGTTCGCGGTAAATTGCAGGAGGCTGGACAAGCGCTGGCGCCGGTAGAAGGAAAGCCGGATTACCAGGCATTAGCTGACACGCTTAAGCGCGCCTTCAAACAACTGGATAAAACTTTCCTGGATGATTTGTAATTGACCCCGGATTACGCATATAAAAGAAGGCATACCAATGCCTTCTTTTTTCATCGCCATAGCGTGATACAGGAGTTCAAAATGGAAATGACCAACGCGCAACGTCTGATTTTGTCTAACCAGTACAAAATGATGACGATGCTCGATCCCACCAACGCCGAGCGTTACCGTCGCTTACAAACAATTATTGAACGCGGCTACGGCCTGCAGATGCGCGAGCTGGATCGCGAGTTTGGCGAGCTGACGGAAGAGACCTGTCGTACCATCATCGATATTATGGAGATGTACCATGCGCTGCACGTCTCCTGGACCAACCTCAAAGATACGCAAGCCATCGACGAACGTCGCGTCACCTTCCTGGGGTTTGACGCTGCGACGGAAGCGCGTTACCTCGGCTATGTCCGTTTTATGGTGAATATAGAAGGACGCTACACTCACTTTGACGCCGGGACGCACGGCTTTAATGCCCAGACGCCGATGTGGGAAAAATACCAGCGGATGTTGAATGTCTGGCATGCCTGCCCGCGTCAGTACCACCTGAGCGCGAATGAAATCAATCAAATCATTAATGCCTGAGGAGGCTCGCGTGCAGTGTAAAGGTTTTCTGTTTGATCTGGATGGAACGTTGGTTGACTCATTACCTGCCGTCGAACGCGCGTGGTGTAGCTGGGCCGATCGTTTTAACCTTGCTCATGATGAGGTGCTGGGCTTTATTCATGGCAAACAGGCGATCACCTCGTTGCGGCATTTTATGGCGGGTAAATCGGAGGCGGAAATTGCCGCTGAGTTTACGCGCCTGGAGCAAATAGAAGCCACTGAAACCGCAGGGATCACCGCGCTGCCGGGGGCAGTCGATTTACTCAATCACCTGAATAAAGCGGGCATTCCGTGGGCTATCGTCACCTCCGGTTCAATGCCGGTCGCGCGTGCGCGCCATCAGGTCGCGGGCCTTCCAGCGCCAGAGGTGTTTGTCACCGCCGAACGAGTCAAACGCGGCAAACCGGAGCCGGATGCGTATTTGCTGGGCGCACAACTGCTTGGCCTGGCCCCTCAGGAGTGCGTCGTAGTAGAAGATGCCCCGGCTGGCGTGCTGTCCGGACTGGCTGCGGGCTGCCACGTCATTGCGGTCAATGCGCCGGCCGACACGCCGCGTCTGGCGGATGTTGATTTTGCGTTGGATAGCCTGACGCAATTATCGGTCGCTAAACAACCAAACGGCGATGTGGTGGTGTTAAGAAAGACCTGATCATGATATCGCCCCGCTTTGGCGGGGCATATTTATGGCAGAATCTCGTTATCTTCTCATCTGACAAGGATATGTTGTGAACGGTGAATTGATTTGGGTTCTCTCTTTACTGGCGATTGCCGTCGTGTTGTTTGCGACGGGCAAAGTACGTATGGATGCGGTGGCTTTATTCGTCATTGTTGCTTTTGTCCTTAGCGGTACCTTGACCCTTCCGGAAGCCTTCTCCGGCTTTAGCGATCCGAATGTCATTCTTATCGCCGCCTTATTTATTATTGGCGACGGCCTCGTGCGCACCGGCGTTGCTACGGTGGTCGGTACCTGGCTGGTTAAAATGGCGGGCAGCAGTGAAATCAAAATGCTGGTTTTACTGATGATCACCGTCGCCGGACTTGGCGCTTTCATGAGTTCAACCGGCGTGGTGGCGATTTTTATCCCCGTTGTTCTTAGCGTTTCTATGCATATGCAGACCTCGCCTTCGCGCCTGATGATGCCGCTGAGTTTTGCCGGGCTTATCAGCGGAATGATGACGCTGGTGGCAACGCCGCCGAACCTGGTGGTTAACAGTGAACTGCTGCGTGAAGGCCTGCACGGGTTCAACTTTTTTAGTGTGACGCCGCTGGGGGTAGTGGTGTTAGCGCTCGGCATTGTTTATATGCTGGTGATGCGCTTCATGCTAAAAGGCGATGCGCCCGGACAACAGGCCGGTAAGCGGCGCACTTTCCGCGATCTTATCCGCGAGTACCGTCTGACGGGGCGCGCTCGCCGTCTGGCGATTCGCCCCGGTTCGCCGATGGTGGGACAGCGACTGGACGACCTTAAACTGCGCGAACGTTACGGCGCCAATGTCATCGGCGTTGAACGCTGGCGGCGCTTTCGGCGGGTTATCGTCAATGTGAACGGCGTATCGGAGTTTCGCGCTCGCGACGTTCTGCTGATTGATATGTCGGCGGCGGAGGTTGACCTCAGAGAGTTCTGCGCCGAGCAACTGCTGGAACCGATGGTATTGCGAGGAGAATATTTTTCCGATCAGGCGTTGGATGTCGGGATGGCGGAAATTTCGCTTATTCCGGAGTCTGAACTGATTGGCAAGTCGGTGCGTGAAATCGCCTTCCGTACACGTTACGGGCTGAATGTGGTCGGCCTGAAACGCGACGGCGTCGCGCTGGAAGGGTCGCTGGCCGATGAGCCGTTATTGATGGGCGATATCATTCTGGTCGTGGGGAACTGGAAGTTAATCAGCCTGCTGGGGCAAAAAGGCCGCGACTTTGTGGTGCTGAATATGCCGGTCGAGGTCAGCGAAGCCTCTCCTGCGCACAGCCAGGCGCCGCACGCCATTTTCTGCCTGGTACTGATGGTGGCGCTGATGTTGACCGATGAAATTCCCAACCCGATCGCGGCGATTATCGCCTGCCTGCTGATGGGAAAATTTCGCTGTATTGATGCTGAAAGCGCGTATAAAGCGATCCACTGGCCGAGCATTATCTTGATTGTGGGTATGATGCCGTTTGCGCTGGCGTTGCAAAAAACCGGCGGCGTCTCTCTGGTCGTGCAAGGGTTAATGGATATCGGCGGCGGCTATGGGCCGTATATGATGCTGGGATGCCTGTTCGTGCTGTGCGCCGTCATAGGACTGTTCATTTCTAACACGGCAACGGCGGTGCTGATGGCGCCGATTGCGCTGGCGGCGGCGAAATCGATGGGGGTGTCGCCCTATCCGTTTGCGATGGCGGTGGCGATGGCGGCCTCCGCCGCCTTTATGACGCCGGTTTCATCGCCGGTCAATACTCTGGTTCTGGGGCCGGGAAACTATAGCTTTAGCGATTTTGTGAAGCTTGGCGTGCCGTTCACGCTTATTGTGATGGCGGTTTGTATTGTGATGATTCCGATGTTGTTTCCGTTTTAACCCCAGACAGGAAAAGGCCTGATGGCGCTGCGCTTATCAGGCCTACGGGAAGAACGGTAGGCCGGATAAGGCGTTAGCCGCCATCCGGCAACTAAAGCGGTGAATCCTGGCTTATCTCGTCAAGAGAAAGATGGAAACTTGGTACGAACACCGCCATAAAATAGTCCATCTCCTGGCTGCGACGTAATTCCAGCGTTTTTTCCAACCGCGTTTTTGCCAGGCCAAACTCATTGTTTCCCGCCGATAGCTCCTCCAGGCATTTCAGGTAGGCGCAAAGCGCATCGGCCTGTTTTACGATTGCCTGTTCTTCTTCGCTCCAGGCATTCTCATCAATAAGCGGTGCGAAAATATCGCGCAATTCATCCGGCGCCATATCAACCAGCTTTTGCTGGGCGATTTTTTCGATCGCTTTATATTCCTGGGCTATCTGGGAATTAAAATATTTTACCGGCGTCGGCAGATCGCCGGTCAGTACTTCCGAGGCATCATGATACATCGCCAGAAGCGCGATGCGTTCAGCATTGAGCTGACCGCCAAATTTACGGTTTTTTATCGCCGCCAACGCATGGGCGACCATCGCCACCTGCAGACTATGTTCGGAGACGTTTTCCGTACGCACGTTACGCATCAGCGGCCAGCGGTTAATCAACTTCATGCGGGAGAGATGGGCGAAAAAATGGCTCTGCTTCATAGATTACCTTTTGTTTTCACTGCGGCAGACTTCATTGTGCGGGGAGGGAGATGAAGATGCAATTCAGGCTACCGAAGTAGCCTGAATTTAAGATTATTGATGGTAACCTGAGAGGAAACGCCCAAAACGGTTGATGGCCATCTCCAGGTCATCTTCACGCGGTAGCGTCACAATGCGGAAGTGATCCGGCCACGGCCAGTTAAAGGCGGTACCTTGTACCAGCAGCACCTTTTCCTGTAGCAGGAAGTCCAGCACCATCTTCTGGTCGTCGTGAATATTAAAACGTTTAGCGTCGATCCTGGGGAACATGTACAACGCGCCGCGCGGTTTTACGCAGGAAACGCCGGGGATATCGTTAATCAACTCCCAGGCGCGGTTACGCTGTTCATACAGTCGGCCGCCCGGCAGAATAAATTCGCTAATGCTTTGATAGCCGCCGAGCGCGGTCTGAATAGCATGTTGCGCCGGGACGTTGGCGCACAGGCGCATTGAGGCTAACATCTCCAGCCCTTCAATATAGCCCTTCGCATGTTTTTTCGGCCCGTTCAGCACCATCCAGCCCTGGCGGAAGCCGGCGACGCGATAGGTTTTAGACAAACCATTAAAGGTGATGGTCAGCAGATCAGGCGCCAGTGCGGCGATAGAGTGATGCTCGGCATCGTCATAGAGAATCTTGTCATAAATTTCATCGGCGAAGATGATGAGATTATGCTCGCGCGCAATGTTGACAATTTCCATCAACAATTCTTTAGAATAGACGGCGCCAGTAGGGTTGTTTGGATTAATAATGACAATACCACGCGTACGTGGGGTGATTTTGGCGCGGATATCGTCAAGGTCCGGGAACCAGTCGGAAGATTCATCGCAAAGATAATGTACCGCCTTGCCGCTGGAGAGCGATACCGCCGCTGTCCATAACGGATAATCGGGCGCGGGAACCAGCATTTCATCGCCACTGTTAAGCAACGCCTGCATCGCCTGAACGATCAGCTCGGAAACGCCGTTACCGATATAGATATCTTCCACGGTTACATCGCGCATTCCACGGGCCTGATAATGCTGCATAATTGCTTTACGGGCGGAATAAAGCCCTTTCGAGTCGCAATATCCTTGCGCCGTCGGCAAATTACGAATGACATCGACCAGAATTTCGTCCGGCGCTTCGAATCCGAAGGGGGCGGGGTTGCCGATATTCAGTTTAAGAACTTTATTACCTTCTTCCTCAAGGCGTTTCGCTTCTTTCAGAACGGGGCCACGAATGTCATAACAGACATTTTCGAGTTTGCTGGATTTTTCAATGGGGGACATGAATCTTGACCTTTTAGCTGTTATTGCCACTCCCTGCCGTGGAAGTCAGCACGAAACAATGTACTCCCACGACGGTGAGTTTTGAAGAGTGAACAGAAGAAGATTTTGTTTATTTTTAACGCGCTTTCGTACTGTTTAAAACTTCATAAAATCATTTGGTTAGATGTATTTTCTATTTTTGTTTGTATGTATAGTGTTTTATTCTATGTGATTGCGCGTAATGTAGTTTTTTATGTTGTTGGAAATTATCTGTTTTATGAGAGATAAGCATTCATCATTAGTGTCGCGCTGGCTATTTCGGAAATACTGAGTATTAAAGGTAAAATGAGAAGGTTAGACCTTTCCGGCGGCGGGGGGTGTGAAACTATTGTTAAGTATAATTAATGAATGGTAGAAATCTTAATTAATTATTATTTAATATTTAAAAAGCATTTACTAAAGTCGTAATAATATCTTTCTGGTCCGATTAGTATAACATATCCCAGGTTAAGATTATTCGTAATAATACTTATAAATATAGCGGTTTTAGGTTAAGATAATGATCCGAAACGGGGGCGTAGTCTGCGTTGTCTGCTAATTATCATGACGCGATTTTATACATAACCTATTGTTCAATATATTGTTTTTGTATCTGTGCGTCTCGGTAAACTATTTGACGCTGTTACAAGATTTACACGTCCATCATTAGCAGAAATCTGTAGACGCCTAAAGGTATGACACATTCTCTTTGATATATCCCGATCAGTTGCATTTGGTATTATATCAGTAAGTAAGAGAAGTGTTTTGGTCGTATTTTCAATTACATTCTAACATTTACCTGGGTAACCAGGCGGTACTGCGAAGGATGCACATTACAAATGGAATTGCTTGTTTCTGAATGCACAGCATTAACCAGGTCAGCCCGATATGACCCGCCAGTAAGTGAAAAATTATGATAAATGCAAATCGTCCGATAATTAACCTCGATCTCGATCTGCTGAGAACGTTCGTGGCCGTTGCCGATCTGAACACCTTCGCCGCGGCGGCGGCGGCGGTATGTCGTACTCAGTCTGCGGTCAGTCAGCAAATGCAGCGTCTTGAGCAACTCGTGGGAAAGGAATTGTTCGCCCGCCATGGTCGTAACAAACTTTTGACCGAACACGGTATCCAGCTTCTGGGGTACGCCAGAAAAATCCTGCGTTTTAATGATGAGGCGTGTTCATCATTAATGTTCAGTAATCTTCAGGGAGTGTTAACAATCGGCGCTTCTGATGAATCAGCTGATACTATCCTGCCTTTTTTGCTTAGCCGAATCAGCTCGGTTTATCCGAAACTCGCGCTTGATGTACGGGTAAAACGCAACGCCTATATGGTGGACATGGTTAAATCGCAGGAAGTAGATTTGGTGGTGACGACTAACCAACCTCATTCGCTGGACTGTCTGAATTTGCGGACCTCGCCCACCCATTGGTATTGTGCGGCTGAGTATGTTTTGCAAAGGGGAGAGCCTGTACCACTAGTCCTGCTGGACGATCCCAGCCCATTCCGCGATATGGTGCTGGAGACGCTAAATGCAGCGGGTATTCCCTGGCGGCTGGCCTATGTGGCGTCTACATTACCGGCGGTACGTGCGGCCGTTAAAGCCGGTCTTGGCGTAACGGCTCGACCTGTCGAAATGATGAGTCCCGACCTTCGCGTGCTGGGCGCTGCAGACGGATTACCGCCTTTGCCGGATACGGAATATCTGTTGTGCCGCGATCCCAATAGCCAGAACGAGCTGGCGATGGTGATTTTCCATGCGATGGAAAGTTATCAAAACCCATGGCATTACAACCAGTTTTCTGCAGAGGGCGGAGATGATCCGCTGATGGTGGAAGGGGGTTTTGAGTAGCTCGCAGGCAAAAGGCGCTAAGTCGTAAATGTAAAAAAGAGCCGCTGGCGATGAAAAAACGCTCAGTGGCTCTTTTTTTGTGCCCATCTGTACGCGCTTAACCGCACAAATTGTAAAAGTTGCGGTAAATCAGCCAGTAGCGATTCGCAGTTCAATGTGGGTAAAAAATAACCAGAACATTCATTTTATGAATTTGCATGTTAAAAAACTAGAGAAATTGTTGCTGTTTTAGGGGGTGAATTAACAAAAGCGTGTCACAGATCAAGAAAATACTCCCATTTAGGGGGAGGCATCTTCACAAATTCCTGTCAAAATAGA
This sequence comes from Salmonella sp. 32031103-2018-00083-FB-01-SM-01, assembly GCF_017571995.1. Taxonomy (NCBI): domain Bacteria; kingdom Pseudomonadati; phylum Pseudomonadota; class Gammaproteobacteria; order Enterobacterales; family Enterobacteriaceae; genus Salmonella; species Salmonella sp. 32031103-2018-00083-FB-01-SM-01. The sequence goes on along the minus strand of NZ_JAGEQL010000006.1, from coordinate 78,969 downwards.
TGTGTGTTATTTCTTTTGCTTCACAACGGACACGATTCAACAACATAAAATCCCCCCTGGTCGAAGAGTCATTTTCTCCAGGATGGCACTTAATGTTAATGATGATGAATTGATGTAAATTAATGTGAAGGAACTTTTGTTAAAGTTGACAAAAGGTTATAGAAAGGAGTAAAAAACCACATCAATTAGCTGTTTTTATCATTTTCTACAGTAATTGTAGGGTTTTTTTTATTCCTCCCCATGAATCGATGTGGCGCCCATCTGCCGTAAAGAGCAGAGAAACTGGCGCTACTTTTGATGAGTAAGCAATGAGTATGTCAACATCCACTGAAGTCATCGCTCATCACTGGGCATTCGCTATCTTTCTTATCGTTGCCATTGGCCTGTGCTGCCTGATGCTGGTAGGCGGTTGGTTTTTGGGCGGTCGCGCACGCGCGAGGCACAAGAACGTTCCGTTTGAATCAGGTATCGACTCGGTCGGCACCGCCCGCTTACGCTTGTCTGCCAAGTTTTACCTGGTAGCCATGTTCTTCGTTATCTTCGACGTTGAAGCGCTGTATCTGTTCGCATGGTCGACTTCTATCCGCGAAAGCGGCTGGGTTGGCTTTGTGGAAGCTGCAATTTTTATTTTTGTGTTACTGGCTGGTCTGGTTTATCTGGCGCGTATTGGCGCGTTGGACTGGACGCCCGCGCGTTCACGCCGCGAGCGTATGAACCCGGAAACGAACAGTATCGCTAATCGTCAACGCTAACCGCGAGGCATTAAGATGGATTATACGCTCACCCGCATAGATCCTAACGGTGAGAATGACCGTTACCCCCTGCAAAAACAGGAGATCGTAACTGACCCCCTGGAGCAGGAAGTTAACAAAAACGTGTTCATGGGCAAACTGCATGACATGGTTAACTGGGGCCGTAAAAACTCAATTTGGCCCTACAACTTCGGCCTTTCTTGCTGCTATGTAGAGATGGTGACCTCTTTTACCGCAGTGCATGACGTCGCCCGTTTCGGCGCGGAAGTGCTGCGTGCGTCGCCACGTCAGGCTGACCTGATGGTGGTGGCCGGTACCTGCTTTACCAAAATGGCCCCGGTTATTCAGCGTCTGTATGACCAAATGCTGGAGCCAAAATGGGTCATTTCTATGGGCGCCTGCGCCAACTCCGGCGGCATGTACGATATTTATTCGGTAGTGCAGGGCGTTGATAAGTTTATCCCGGTGGATGTGTATATCCCTGGCTGTCCGCCGCGTCCGGAAGCGTATATGCAGGCGTTGATGCTGCTGCAAGAATCGATTGGCAAAGAGCGCCGTCCGCTCTCATGGGTGGTGGGCGATCAGGGCGTGTATCGCGCCAATATGCAGCCAGAACGCGAACGTAAACGCGGCGAGCGTATTGCCGTCACGAACCTGCGTACCCCGGACGAGATTTAATTTGCGCCTGTCGGCAGCAGCACTTCACTTCGCTAACCACTATTTTAATAGCGCGAAGCACTGCCGACCACCACGGACCATTTGCAATGGTGAACAATATGACCGACTTAACCGCGCAAGACGCTGCATGGAGTACCCGCGATCATCTTGATGATCCGGTTATCGGCGAACTGCGCAACCGTTTTGGGCCGGATGCCTTTACCGTTCAGGCGACCCGCACCGGTATCCCCGTTGTTTGGGTCAAGCGTGAACAACTACTGGAGGTTGGCGATTTCTTAAAGAAACTGCCGAAACCTTACGTCATGCTGTTTGACTTACACGGCATGGATGAACGCCTGCGTACGCACCGTGACGGGTTACCCGCCGCGGATTTTTCCGTTTTCTACCACCTGATTTCCATTGAGCGTAATCGCGATATCATGCTCAAGGTGGCGTTGTCTGAAAACGACCTGCGCGTGCCGACCTTCACTAAACTTTTCCCTAACGCCAACTGGTACGAGCGTGAGACCTGGGAGATGTTTGGTATTGATATCGAAGGCCACCCGCACCTGACGCGCATCATGATGCCGCAAACCTGGGAAGGCCATCCGCTGCGTAAAGATTATCCGGCGCGCGCGACCGAATTCGACCCGTTTGAGCTGACCAAAGCCAAGCAGGATCTGGAAATGGAAGCGCTGACCTTTAAGCCGGAAGACTGGGGGATGAAGCGCGGGACTGACAACGAGGACTTTATGTTCCTCAACCTCGGCCCGAACCACCCGTCTGCGCACGGTGCGTTTCGTATTATCCTGCAACTTGACGGCGAAGAAATCGTCGACTGCGTGCCGGATATCGGTTATCACCACCGCGGCGCCGAAAAAATGGGCGAGCGCCAGTCCTGGCATAGCTACATTCCCTATACCGACCGTATCGAATACCTCGGTGGTTGCGTCAATGAAATGCCGTACGTGCTGGCGGTAGAAAAGTTGGCAGGGATCACCGTCCCGGATCGTGTGAACGTCATCCGCGTGATGCTCTCCGAACTGTTCCGCATTAACAGTCATCTGCTGTACATCTCGACCTTTATTCAGGACGTCGGCGCGATGACGCCGGTCTTCTTTGCCTTTACCGACCGGCAGAAAATTTATGACCTGGTGGAAGCCATTACCGGTTTCCGTATGCACCCGGCCTGGTTCCGTATCGGCGGCGTCGCGCACGACTTGCCGCGCGGTTGGGATTGCCTGCTGCGAGAGTTCCTTGAGTGGATGCCGAAGCGTCTGGATTCTTACGAGAAAGCCGCGCTGCGTAACACCATTCTGAAAGGGCGTTCGCAGGGCGTTGCCGCTTACGGCGCGAAAGAGGCGCTGGAGTGGGGCACCACCGGCGCAGGGCTGCGCGCGACCGGGATCGACTTCGACGTGCGTAAATGGCGTCCATACTCTGGCTACGAAAACTTTGACTTTGAAGTGCCGGTGGGCGGCGGCGTTTCCGACTGCTATACCCGCGTGATGCTGAAAGTGGAAGAGCTGCGCCAGAGTCTGCGCATTCTTCAGCAGTGCCTCGATAACATGCCGGAAGGCCCGTTCAAAGCGGATCACCCGCTGACCACGCCGCCGCCGAAAGAGCGCACGCTGCAACATATCGAAACCCTGATCACCCACTTCCTGCAGGTCTCCTGGGGCCCGGTAATGCCGGCGCAGGAGTCCTTCCAGATGGTGGAAGCGACGAAGGGGATTAACAGTTACTACCTGACCAGCGACGGCAGCACTATGAGCTACCGTACCCGCGTGCGCACGCCGAGCTTTGCGCACCTGCAGCAGATTCCCTCGGCGATCCGCGGTAGCCTGGTCTCCGACCTGATTGTCTATCTGGGTAGTATCGATTTTGTTATGTCAGATGTGGACCGCTAATTATGCACGAGAATCAACAACCACAAACCGAGGCTTTTGAGCTGAGTGCGGCAGAGCGTGAAGCGATAGAGCACGAGAAGCACCACTACGAAGACCCGCGTGCGGCGTCCATTGAAGCGCTGAAAATCGTTCAGAAGCAGCGTGGCTGGGTGCCGGACGGCGCGATCTACGCTATTGCCGATGTGCTGGGTATTCCGGCGAGCGACGTCGAAGGCGTCGCCACATTCTACAGCCAGATCTTCCGTCAGCCGGTCGGTCGCCACGTGATTCGCTACTGCGACAGCGTGGTGTGCCATATCACCGGCTATCAGGGGATTCAGGCCGCGCTGGAAAAAAATCTCAACATCAAACCGGGGCAGACGACCTTTGATGGTCGCTTTACGCTGCTGCCGACCTGCTGCCTGGGGAATTGCGATAAAGGGCCGAACATGATGATTGATGAGGATACTCACAGCCATCTGACCCCGGAAGCCATTCCTGAACTACTGGAGCGGTATAAATGAAAAACGTTATCCGTACTCCCGAAACCCACCCGCTGACCTGGCGTCTGCGCGATGACAAACAGCCGGTCTGGCTGGATGAATATCGTAGCAAAAACGGCTACGAAGGCGCGCGTAAGGCGCTGACCGGCCTGTCTCCGGATGAAATCGTCAGCCAGGTAAAAGACGCCGGTCTGAAAGGGCGCGGCGGCGCGGGCTTTTCCACCGGTCTGAAGTGGAGCCTGATGCCGAAAGATGAATCCATGAACATCCGTTACCTGCTGTGTAACGCCGATGAAATGGAGCCGGGCACCTATAAAGACCGTCTGCTGATGGAACAGCTGCCGCACCTGCTGGTGGAAGGTATGCTGATCTCCGCGTTCGCGCTGAAAGCGTATCGTGGTTACATCTTCCTGCGCGGCGAATATATCGAAGCGGCTGTACATCTGCGCCGTGCGATTGCTGAAGCAACCGAGGCCGGGCTGCTTGGCAAAAATATCATGGGCACCGGGTTCGACTTTGAACTGTTTGTCCACACCGGGGCAGGGCGTTACATCTGTGGTGAAGAAACGGCGCTGATTAACTCCCTCGAAGGCCGCCGCGCGAACCCACGCTCCAAGCCGCCCTTCCCTGCGACCTCCGGCGTATGGGGCAAACCGACCTGTGTGAATAACGTCGAAACGTTGTGCAACGTCCCGGCAATCCTCGCCAACGGCGTGGAGTGGTACCAGAACATTTCGAAAAGCAAAGATGCGGGTACCAAGCTGATGGGCTTCTCAGGCCGCGTGAAGAATCCGGGCCTGTGGGAATTACCGTTCGGCACCACCGCGCGCGAGATCCTCGAAGACTACGCGGGCGGTATGCGCGATGGCCTGAAATTCAAAGCCTGGCAGCCGGGCGGGGCGGGAACCGACTTCCTGACCGAGGCGCATCTTGACCTGCCGATGGAGTTCGAAAGCATCGGTAAAGCAGGCAGCCGTCTGGGCACCGCGCTGGCGATGGCGGTAGACCACGAAATCGGCATGGTATCGCTGGTGCGTAACCTGGAAGAGTTCTTTGCCCGCGAATCCTGCGGCTGGTGTACGCCATGCCGCGACGGGCTGCCGTGGAGCGTGAAAATTCTACGCGCGCTGGAGCGTGGCGAAGGCCAGCCGGGGGATATCGAGACACTTGAGCAACTGTGTCGTTTCCTCGGACCGGGTAAAACCTTCTGCGCGCATGCGCCGGGCGCGGTTGAGCCACTGCAAAGCGCAATTAAGTATTTCCGCGAAGAATTCGAAGCTGGCATCAAGCAGCCGTTCAGTAATACCCATTTAATCAATGGTATTCAGCCGAACCTGCTCAAAGAGCGCTGGTGAGTTAACGATTTTTAATTTGGAAGCATGCTAATGGCTACGATTCATGTAGACGGCAAAGAATACGAGGTCAACGGCGCGGACAACCTGCTACAGGCATGTCTGTCCCTCGGCCTTGATATTCCGTATTTTTGCTGGCACCCGGCGCTGGGAAGCGTCGGTGCTTGCCGCCAGTGTGCGGTGAAGCAATACCAAAACGCGGAAGATACGCGTGGTCGCCTGGTGATGTCCTGTATGACGCCAGCCACCGACGGTACCTTTATCTCTATTGACGACGAAGAAGCGAAACAGTTCCGTGAAAGCGTGGTGGAGTGGCTGATGACTAACCACCCGCACGACTGTCCGGTTTGTGAAGAGGGCGGTAACTGCCATCTTCAGGATATGACCGTGATGACGGGTCACAGTTTCCGTCGCTACCGTTTCACCAAACGTACCCACCGCAACCAGGATCTGGGGCCGTTCATCTCTCACGAAATGAACCGCTGCATCGCCTGCTACCGTTGTGTGCGTTACTACAAAGATTATGCCGACGGCACCGATCTGGGCGTCTATGGCGCGCATGACAACGTCTACTTCGGGCGTCCGGAAGACGGTACGCTGGAAAGCGAATTCTCCGGTAACCTGGTCGAGATTTGCCCGACCGGCGTCTTCACCGATAAAACGCATTCCGAGCGTTACAACCGTAAATGGGACATGCAGTTTGCGCCGAGCATCTGCCAGCAGTGTTCCATCGGCTGTAACATCAGCCCGGGCGAGCGCTATGGCGAACTGCGCCGTATCGAAAACCGTTACAACGGTACCGTTAACCACTACTTCCTCTGCGACCGCGGTCGTTTCGGCTATGGCTATGTGAACCTGAAAGACCGTCCGCGTCAGCCGGTTCAGCGCCGTGGTGATGACTTTATTACTCTCAACGCCGAGCAGGCGATGCAGGGCGCGGCGGATATTCTGCGCCAGTCGAAGAAAGTGATCGGTATCGGTTCGCCACGCGCCAGCATTGAGAGCAACTTTGCGCTGCGTGAGCTGGTTGGTGCGGAAAACTTCTACACCGGTATCGCGCGCGGCGAGCAGGAACGTCTGCAACTGGCGCTGAAAGTGTTGCGTGAAGGCGGAATTTACACCCCGGCGCTGCGGGAAATCGAATCTTATGACGCGGTACTGGTATTGGGCGAAGACGTTACCCAGACCGGCGCGCGCGTTGCGCTGGCGGTACGCCAGGCGGTGAAAGGTAAAGCGCGTGAAATGGCGGCGGCGCAGAAAGTAGCCGACTGGCAGATTGCGGCCATCCTGAACATCGGCCAGCGTGCCAAACATCCGCTGTTCGTGACCAACGTGGACGGCACCCGTCTGGATGATATCGCCGCCTGGACCTATCGCGCGCCGGTGGAAGATCAGGCGCGCCTGGGCTTTGCGATTGCTCATGCGCTGGACAATACAGCGCCTGCGGTTGACGGTATCGACAGCGACTTACAAAACAAAATTGATGTCATTGTGCAGGCGTTGGCCGGCGCGAAAAAACCGCTGATTATCTCCGGCACTAACGCCGGTAGCAGTGAGGTGATTCAGGCGGCCGCCAACGTGGCGAAAGCGCTGAAAGGCCGTGGCGCCGACGTCGGTATTACTATGATTGCCCGCTCCGTGAACAGCATGGGGCTGGGTATGATGGGCGGCGGTTCGCTTGATGATGCGTTGGGCGAGCTGGAAACCGGCAGTGCGGACGCGGTGGTGGTGCTGGAAAACGATCTCCACCGTCATGCAAGCGCTACGCGCGTGAACGCTGCGCTCGCCAAAGCGCCGCTGGTGATGGTGGTTGACCATCAGCGCACGGCGATTATGGAAAACGCGCATCTGGTGCTTTCCGCGGCAAGCTTCGCCGAAAGCGATGGTACGGTCATCAACAACGAAGGGCGCGCGCAGCGCTTCTTCCAGGTTTATGATCCGGCCTACTACGATAACAAGACGATTATGCTGGAAAGCTGGCGCTGGCTGCATTCACTGCACAGCACCGTCGAAAACCGCGAAGTGGACTGGACTCAGCTTGACCACGTGATCGACGCGGTCATTGCCGCCATGCCGCAATTTGCCGGTATTAAAGACGCCGCGCCGGATGCGACCTTCCGCATTCGTGGGCAGAAGCTGGCGCGCGAACCGCATCGTTACAGCGGTCGTACCGCAATGCGCGCCAATATCAGCGTGCACGAACCACGTCAGCCGCAGGATAAAGACACCATGTTCGCCTTCTCAATGGAAGGGAATAACCAACCGACTGCCCCGCGATCTGAAATTCCGTTCGCCTGGGCGCCGGGCTGGAACTCCCCGCAGGCGTGGAACAAATTCCAGGATGAAGTGGGCGGCAAACTGCGTCACGGCGATCCGGGCGTGCGTTTGATTGAAGCGACTGAGGGCGGTCTGGATTATTTCACTACCGTGCCGGCAAGCTTCCAGGCGCAGGACGGTCAGTGGCGTATTGCGCCGTATTACCACCTGTTTGGCAGCGACGAATTGTCTCAGCGTTCTCCGGTCTTCCAGAGCCGTATGCCGCAGCCGTATATCAAACTTAACCCGGCGGATGCCGCGAAGTTGGGCGTCAATGCCGGGACGCGCGTCTCCTTTAGCTACGATGGCAATACGGTGACGCTGCCGGTTGAAATCTCTGAAGGGTTAGCGGCAGGGCAGGTAGGGCTGCCGATGGGTATGCCTGGCATCGCGCCGGTTCTGGCTGGCGCGCGTCTTGAGGATCTGCGGGAGGCGCAACAATGAGTTGGATTACACCGGATCTGATTGAGATCCTGCTGAGCATTCTCAAAGCGGTGGTGATTCTGCTGGTGGTCGTTACCTGCGGGGCCTTCATGAGCTTTGGCGAACGTCGTCTGCTGGGTCTGTTCCAGAACCGTTATGGACCAAACCGCGTTGGCTGGGGCGGCTCGCTCCAGCTGGTCGCGGACATGATCAAGATGTTCTTTAAAGAAGACTGGATCCCGAAATTCTCGGATCGCGTCATCTTTACCCTGGCGCCGATGATCGCGTTTACTTCGCTGCTGCTCTCCTTCGCCATTGTGCCGGTTAGCCCTAATTGGGTGGTGGCCGATTTAAACATCGGGATTCTGTTCTTCCTGATGATGGCCGGTCTGGCGGTTTACGCGGTGCTGTTCGCCGGTTGGTCGAGCAACAACAAATACTCGCTGCTGGGCGCGATGCGTGCGTCTGCCCAGACGGTGAGCTACGAAGTGTTTCTTGGTCTTTCCCTGATGGGCGTGGTGGCGCAGGCCGGTTCATTTAATATGACCGATATCGTCAATAACCAGGCGCATCTGTGGAACGTGATTCCGCAATTCTTTGGGTTTGTTACTTTCGCCATCGCGGGCGTAGCGGTCTGTCACCGTCACCCGTTTGACCAGCCGGAAGCCGAGCAGGAACTGGCGGACGGTTACCACATCGAATATTCCGGTATGAAATTCGGTCTGTTCTTTGTGGGGGAGTACATCGGCATCGTCACCGTTTCCGCGCTGATGGTAACGTTGTTCTTCGGTGGCTGGCATGGCCCGTTCTTACCGCCATTCGTCTGGTTCGCGCTGAAAACCGCGTTCTTCATGATGATGTTCATTTTGATTCGTGCGTCGTTACCGCGTCCGCGTTATGACCAGGTAATGTCCTTCGGCTGGAAAGTTTGCCTGCCGCTGACGCTCATCAACTTGCTGGTAACGGCGGCTGTCATTCTGTGGCAGGCGCAATAAGGGACACAAAGACCATGACCTTAAAAGAATTATTAGTAGGTTTCGGCACTCAGGTACGTAGTATCTGGATGATCGGCCTGCATGCGTTCGCCAAACGCGAAACGCGGATGTATCCGGAAGAGCCGGTCTATTTACCGCCCCGTTACCGTGGCCGTATCGTGCTCACGCGCGACCCGGACGGTGAAGAGCGCTGCGTTGCCTGTAACCTGTGTGCGGTAGCCTGTCCGGTAGGCTGTATCTCTCTGCAAAAAGCGGAGACCAAAGATGGCCGCTGGTATCCGGAATTTTTCCGCATTAACTTCTCACGCTGCATCTTCTGCGGCCTGTGCGAAGAAGCGTGCCCGACCACGGCGATTCAGTTGACCCCGGACTTCGAACTGGGCGAATACAAACGTCAGGATCTGGTGTACGAAAAAGAGGATCTGCTGATTTCCGGTCCGGGCAAATACCCGGAATATAACTTCTACCGGATGGCGGGTATGGCAATCGACGGCAAAGATAAAGGCGAAGCAGAGAACGAAGCCAAGCCTATCGACGTCAAGAGCCTGTTACCGTAAGGAGAGGGCAATGGAATTCGCTTTTTATATCTGTGGCCTGATAGCCATCCTCGCGACCCTGCGAGTGATCACCCATACCAATCCGGTACACGCGCTGTTGTATCTGGTGATATCGCTACTGGCGATTTCCGGGGTGTTCTTTTCGCTGGGCGCTTATTTTGCCGGTGCGCTGGAAATTATCGTCTACGCAGGCGCCATCATGGTGCTGTTTGTGTTCGTGGTGATGATGCTCAACCTCGGCGGCAGCGAAATCGAACAGGAACGCCAGTGGCTGAAGCCGCAGGTGTGGATTGGTCCGGCGGTTTTGTCGGCCATTATGCTGGCGGTTATTGTGTACGCCATTCTGGGCGTTAACGACCAGGGCATCGACGGCACGCCGATTAGCGCGAAAGCGGTGGGCATCACGCTGTTCGGGCCTTATGTTCTGGCGGTGGAACTGGCGTCGATGCTGCTGCTGGCAGGCCTGGTGGTGGCGTTCCATGTCGGTCGTGAAGAGCGTGCGGGTGAAGTGCTAAGCAACCGCGCCGATGACCGCGCGAAAAGAAAAACGGAGGAGCGCGCATGATCCCCTTAACACACGGACTGATCCTCGCTGCGATTTTATTCGTCCTGGGTTTAACCGGTCTGGTTATCCGCCGCAATCTGCTGTTTATGCTGATCGGGCTGGAAATCATGATTAACGCCTCCGCGCTGGCCTTTGTGGTCGCCGGGAGCTACTGGGGCCAGACCGATGGTCAGGTGATGTACATTCTCGCCATCAGCCTTGCGGCTGCGGAAGCGAGTATTGGACTTGCGCTGTTGCTGCAACTCCATCGCCGTCGCCAGAACCTGAACATCGATTCAGTAAGTGAGATGCGTGGATGAACATGCTTGCCTTAACCATTATTCTGCCATTGATTGGCTTTGTACTGCTGGCGTTCTCTCGCGGACGCTGGTCGGAAAATCTCTCCGCGACCATTGGCGTGGGCTCCGTTGGTCTGGCGGCGTTGGTGACAGCGTTTGTCGGGATGGATTTCTTCGCCAACGGCAAACAGGCGTTCAGCCAGCCGCTGTGGACGTGGATGTCGGTCGGTAACTTCAACATCGGTTTTAACCTGGTGCTGGACGGCCTGTCGCTGACCATGCTCTCTGTGGTCACCGGCGTCGGCTTCCTGATCCACATGTTCGCGTCCTGGTACATGCGTGGAGAAGAGGGTTACTCCCGCTTCTTCGCTTATACCAACCTGTTTATCGCCAGCATGGTTGTTCTGGTGCTGTCCGATAACCTGCTGTTGATGTACCTCGGCTGGGAAGGCGTGGGCCTGTGCTCTTATCTGTTGATCGGCTTCTATTACAGCGATCCGAAGAATGGCGCAGCGGCAATGAAAGCCTTCGTGGTGACCCGTGTCGGTGACGTATTCCTCGCCTTCGCGCTGTTCATCCTCTACAACGAACTGGGCACGCTGAACTTCCGCGAAATGGTCGAGCTGGCGCCAGCGCACTTTGCTGACGGCAACAACATGCTGATGTGGGCGACGCTGATGCTGCTGGGCGGCGCGGTCGGTAAATCTGCGCAGCTTCCGTTGCAGACCTGGCTTGCCGACGCGATGGCCGGCCCGACGCCGGTCTCCGCGCTGATCCACGCCGCTACCATGGTGACCGCCGGTGTCTACCTGATCGCTCGTACCCATGGTTTGTTCCTGATGACCCCGGAAATTCTGCATCTGGTGGGCATTATCGGGGCGATTACGTTGGTCATGGCGGGTTTCGCCGCGCTGGTGCAGACCGACATCAAACGCGTGCTGGCCTATTCCACCATGAGCCAGATTGGCTACATGTTCCTGGCGCTCGGCGTACAGGCGTGGGATGCGGCAATTTTCCACCTGATGACGCACGCCTTCTTTAAAGCGCTGTTGTTCCTGGCGTCCGGCTCGGTCATTCTGGCCTGCCATCACGAACAGAACATCTTTAAGATGGGCGGTCTGCGTAAGTCGATTCCACTGGTGTATGCCTGCTTCCTGGTGGGGGGCGCGGCGCTGTCGGCGCTGCCGCTGGTCACTGCGGGCTTCTTCAGTAAGGATGAGATCCTGGCTGGCGCGATGGCGAACGGTCATATCAATCTGATGGTGGCGGGCCTGGTCGGCGCGTTCATGACCTCCCTGTACACCTTCCGGATGATTTTCATCGTCTTCCACGGTAAAGAACAAATTCACGCTCATGCAGGGAAGGGGATTACCCACCATCTGCCGCTGATTGTCCTGATGATTCTGTCTACCTTTGTTGGCGCGCTGATTGTGCCGCCGCTGCAGGGAGTGCTGCCGCAGACAACTGAACTGGCGCATGGTCGCGTCATGACGCTGGAAATTACCTCTGGCGTAGTAGCGATTGCCGGCATCCTGATTGCCGCATGGCTGTGGCTGGGTAAACGCACGCTGGTGACGTCGATCGCCAACAGCGCGCCGGGCCGTCTGCTGGGGACCTGGTGGTATAACGCCTGGGGCTTTGACTGGCTGTACGACAAAGTATTCGTCAAGCCATTCCTCGGTATCGCCTGGCTGCTGAAGCGCGACCCGCTTAATGCGTTGATGAACATTCCGGCTATCCTTTCCCGTTTTGCAGGCAAAGGCCTGGTACTGAGCGAGAACGGTTATTTGCGCTGGTATGTGGCATCAATGAGCATTGGCGCTGTCGTTGTGCTGGCACTGTTGATGGCACTGCGTTGATCGTAAAGTGAATTTTATCCAAATTCGTTGAAAATCAGGCCTCTGTCAGAGGCCTTAAAAAGGAATAAAAATCGCCATGTTACTACCCTGGCTAATATTGATTCCCTTTATCGGCGGCTTTCTGTGCTGGCAGACCGAACGCTTTGGCGTGAAGGTGCCGCGCTGGATAGCGCTGATTACCATGGGGCTGACGCTGGCGCTCGGTCTGCAATTGTGGTTGCAGGGCGGCTACTCACTGACGCAATCCGCCGGTATTCCACAGTGGCAATCTGAATTTGTCCTGCCGTGGATCCCGCGTTTTGGCATCTCTATCCATCTGGCGCTCGACGGACTGTCGCTGCTAATGGTGGTGCTGACCGGCCTGCTCGGCGTTCTGGCGGTGCTTTGCTCCTGGCGAGAAATCGAAAAATATCAGGGCTTCTTCCACCTGAACCTGATGTGGATCTTAGGCGGCGTTATCGGCGTGTTCCTGGCCATCGACATGTTCCTGTTCTTCTTCTTCTGGGAAATGATGCTGGTGCCGATGTACTTCCTGATAGCGCTGTGGGGGCATAAAGCTTCTGACGGGAAAACGCGTATCACGGCGGCAACCAAGTTCTTCATTTATACCCAGGCGAGTGGTCTGGTGATGTTGATTGCCATCCTGGCGCTGGTCTTTGTGCACTACAACGCGACCGGCGTGTGGACCTTCAACTATGAAGAGCTGCTGAACACGCCGATGTCCCACGGTGTGGAATATCTGCTGATGCTGGGCTTCTTCATCGCCTTCGCGGTGAAAATGCCGGTGGTGCCGCTGCATGGCTGGCTGCCAGATGCGCACTCCCAGGCGCCGACCGCCGGTTCCGTCGACCTGGCCGGTATCTTGCTGAAAACCGCCGCTTACGGTCTGCTGCGTTTCTCCCTGCCATTGTTCCCGAACGCGTCGGCGGAGTTTGCGCCGATCGCCATGTGGCTGGGCGTTATCGGCATTTTCTACGGCGCGTGGATGGCCTTTACCCAATACGACATCAAGCGCCTGATTGCCTATACCTCCGTTTCGCATATGGGCTTCGTGCTGATCGCTATCTACACCGGCAGCCAACTGGCGTACCAGGGCGCGGTGATTCAGATGATTGCGCACGGTTTGTCCGCAGCCGGTCTGTTCATTCTGTGTGGCCAGTTGTACGAACGTCTGCATACGCGTGACATGCGTATGATGGGCGGCCTGTGGGGCAAGATGAAGTGGTTGCCTGCGCTGTCCATGTTCTTTGCGGTGGCGACGCTCGGGATGCCGGGCACCGGTAACTTTGTCGGCGAATTTATGATTCTGTTCGGCAGCTACCAGGTGGTGCCGGTGATTACCGTTATCTCCACCTTTGGGTTGGTATTCGCCTCTGTATACTCGCTGGCGATGCTGCATCGCGCTTACTTTGGTAAAGCGAAGAGCCAGATTGCCAGCCAGGAACTGCCGGGGATGTCGCTGCGCGAGCTGTTTATCATTCTGTTGCTGGTGGTGCTTCTGGTACTGCTTGGCTTCTATCCGCAGCCGATTCTGGATACCTCGCATTCTGCGATGAGCAACATCCAGCAGTGGTTTGTTAATTCTGTTACTACTACAAGGCCGTAAATCGCCATGACAATAACTCCACAACACCTGATTGCGCTGCTACCGCTGCTGATCGTCGGCTTGACGGTGGTGGTTGTGATGCTCTCCATTGCGTGGCGACGCAATCACTTCCTCAATGCCACGCTGTCGGTCATTGGGCTTAACGCTGCTCTGGTTTCGCTTTGGTTTGTCGGCCAGGCCGGGGCAATGGACGTCACGCCGCTGATGCGCGTTGACGGCTTTGCGATGCTCTACACCGGGCTGGTGCTGCTGGCGAGCCTCGCCACCTGCACCTTTGCCTACCCGTGGCTGGAAGGCTATAACGATAACCAGGAAGAGTTCTACCTGCTGGTGTTAATCGCCAGCCTGGGGGGAATTCTGCTGGCGAACGCCAACCACCTGGCGGCGCTGTTCCTTGGTATTGAACTGATCTCGCTGCCGCTGTTCGGCCTGATTGGTTATGCTTTCCGCCAGAAGCGCTCGCTGGAAGCCAGTATCAAATACACCATCCTCTCCGCCGCCGCCTCGTCTTTCCTGCTGTTCGGGATGGCGCTGGTCTATGCGCAGTCCGGCAACCTGTCTTTCGAAGCGCTCGGTAAGAGCCTCGGCGATGGTATGCTGCACGAGCCGTTGCTGCTGGCGGGCTTTGGCCTGATGATTGTCGGTCTGGGCTTTAAACTCTCTCTGGTGCCGTTCCACCTGTGGACGCCAGACGTATACCAGGGCGCGCCTGCGCCGGTTTCCACCTTCCTGGCGACGGCGAGCAAAATCGCTATCTTCGGCGTGGTGATGCGTCTGTTCCTCTATGCGCCGGTAGGCGACAGCGAAGCGGTACGCGTGGTGCTGGGCATTATCGCCTTTGCCTCTATCATCTTCGGTAACCTGATGGCGCTGAGCCAGACCAACATCAAACGTCTGCTCGGTTACTCTTCTATCTCTCACCTCGGCTATCTGCTGGTGGCGCTGATTGCCCTGCAGAGCGGCGAGATGTCGATGGAAGCGGTAGGCGTTTATCTGGCCGGTTATCTGTTCAGCAGCCTCGGCGCGTTTGGCGTGGTTAGCCTGATGTCCAGCCCGTTCCGCGGTCCGGATGCGGATTCTCTGTACTCTTACCGTGGTCTGTTCTGGCACCGTCCGGTTCTTGCCGCAGTGATGACGGTGATGATGCTGTCGCTGGCAGGTATCCCGATGACGCTGGGCTTTATCGGCAAATTCTACGTGCTGGCGGTCGGCGTTCAGGCCAGTCTGTGGTGGCTGGTCGCCGCCGTGGTGGTGGGTTCCGCGATTGGTTTGTACTACTACCTGCGCGTTGCGGTGAGTCTCTACCTGCACGCGCCGCAGCAACCGGGACGCGACGCGCCGACAAACTGGCAGTACAGCGCGGGTGGGATCGTGGTGCTGATCTCCGCGTTGCTGGTGTTGGTACTGGGCGTCTGGCCGCAGCCGCTGATTAGCCTTGTGCAGTTAGCGACGCCGTTGATGTAAACAATAAGTAAAAACGAAAAACCCGCTTCACGAAGCGGGTTTTTTATTATCTGATGTAATACGTTGAAATAACTATGGATTGTAGGCCGGATAAGGCGCTTGCGCCGCCATCCGGCAGGTAAGGTCTCAGCGACCGGAATTTAACTTAGCAACTGCCGGCTTACCAACGGGCCGCTGACGTTTTGCGCCGCGCGCTCCATCACTTCCTGTATCACTGAAGAGAGTTCATTGATTTCAAATTTGGCGACGTAGCCGTCGGCCTTTACCTTACGCACATGATCTTCGTTGGCGCTGCCGGAAAGGGAAGAGTGAATAACGACCGGGATCTTTTTCAGCCGTTCATCGGTTTTAATTTTACGCGTTAACGTAAAGCCATCCATCTCCGGCATCTCAAGATCTGTCAGGACCAGCGCGATTTTCTCGCTAATTGGCTTACCTTCGGCCTCCGCTTCCTGCGCCAGTTGCTGGATTCTCTCCCATGCATCCTTGCCGGTCACATGCATCTGATGCGGAATTCCCATTGCGTTC
Source organism: Salmonella sp. 32031103-2018-00083-FB-01-SM-01 (assembly GCF_017571995.1). NCBI lineage: Bacteria > Pseudomonadati > Pseudomonadota > Gammaproteobacteria > Enterobacterales > Enterobacteriaceae > Salmonella > Salmonella sp. 32031103-2018-00083-FB-01-SM-01. Next base: position 63,225 of record NZ_JAGEQL010000006.1, on the reverse strand, counting down.
AGCCCTTTTTCCAGCATCGCGCGGGCGACTTTGGAGTCTTCCGCCACAATGGCTACCGCGCCTGGGGTAATATAAAATTTATTGGTCTTCAGATTGGTGGCGCGCAGATCGTGGCTGGAGGGGACAATATCATAAAGGATCTGCTCAACGTCGAGCACCAGCGCCAGGTTGTTGGTTTCTTTGTTGTCATCCAGGCAGGCAATACTGGTGATGTAGCGACCGTTGACGGCTTTCTCGGCGGTATGCACCTGCTGCCAGTCAAGACGCATAATATTTTCTACCGACTCGACGGCAAATGCCTGTACGCTGCGCGCATATTCGGTGATCAGCAAAATATTCAGCCCGGTTTCCGGCTTGCAGCCCGCTACCGCTGGCAAATCAATCACCGGAATGACCTGATCCCGAATATTGACCATGCCCAATAGCGGCGCTTTCATGCCTGCCGGGCGCGTAAAGGCGGGCATCGGTACGATTTCGCGCAGCTTAAATACATTGATGCCGAACAGCTCTGACTTCTGTTCATGCAGCGATGTACCAAGACGGAATAACAGCAGCTCAAAACGGTTTGACAGGGTTAAATTCGCCCTGTCATCAATATCTTTCTGAAAATTGTCCATCCTCACCTCATTATGAAAGCCTGCCTTTTTTAGTGTTATCGGCAATGAGGACAAAAAATGGAGCGCTAAACCGGGAAAACAGAAAAATCGTAAGCCAGTTCCGTCGCCGGGAAAATAGCGCGGCATTCCGCCAGTAAGCGCTGACAGCCTTTATCGTCATAGCGTGAGCTAATATGGGTCATGATCAGCCGACCGACGTCAGCTTCCCGCGCCAGCGTCGCGGTTTGACGGGTGGAGCTGTGTCCGCGAGCGTTGGCTTTCTCCTCCATTGACGCATCCAGCGTGGTTTCATGTACCATCACATCCACGCCTTGCGCCAGCGCGAGGGCGGCCTCGCAGGGCGCGGTATCGCCGAAAATCGCCACTGATTTCCCGGCCACGGCGGGAGCAAGGTAGTCGGCGCCATTGATCTGCCTTCCATCGGCAAGCGTGACGGTTTTTCCTGCCTTCAACGCCTGAAACAGCGGGCCGGGCGTAACGCCTGCGGCTTTTAACGCCCTGGCATTCAGCGCGCCAGGCTTGTCATGTTCAACAACGCGATATCCGTAGCACTCCAGTGGATGCTCCAGCCTGAACGCGGTCACTTTACGCAGACCGTCGTCAAGAATATCGCCTGCGCTAATTTCTTCAATTTGCAACGGAAAATCGGTCCATGAACCGCTAAGGCGCAGTGTGGTTGCAATAAACTCACGCACGCCTTGAGGCCCGTATACGGTTAGCGGATGGGGATTCCCCGCCATCGACCGGCTGCATAGCAGACCCGGCAGGCCAAACAGATGATCTCCGTGAAGATGGCTGATAAAAATGCGCTCAAGCTTACCGGGATGAAACGCGGTATTAAGCATTTGATGCTGTGTCCCTTCGCCGCAATCAAAAAGCCATACTCCCGGCTGCGTTGGATGTTGCAGATGTAATAAAATTGCCGTTACATTGCGTGAGCGCGTGGGAACGCCTGCGGACGTACCTAAAAAAATTAATTCCATCTTGTCCATACACGTTTGGTTATCGTTTAACCCAAGATTACCACAACACAGGAGCGCATCATGATTGACTGGCAGGATCTCCACCATAGCGAACTTACCGTTCCTCAACTTTACGCGTTACTCAAATTGCGCTGCGCGGTCTTTGTGGTAGAACAGCGCTGTCCTTACCTGGATGTGGATGGCGATGATTTAGTCGGCGACAATCGGCATATTCTGGGCTGGCATCAGGATGAGCTGGTGGCGTATGCGAGGATTCTGAAAAGCGATAACGAATCAGACCCGGTTGTTATTGGCCGGGTGATCGTCAGCGATGCCTGGCGAGGGGCGAAACTGGGCCAGCAATTAATGGCGAAAACGCTGGAATCTTGTGGGCGGCACTGGCCGGATAAGCCGCTATATCTGGGGGCGCAGGCGCATCTGCAACCTTTTTATGCGCGGTTTGGTTTTATTCCGGTCACCGATGTTTATGACGAAGATGGCATTCCGCACCGGGGAATGGCGCGGGAGGTTCATCAGGCATAAACCGAAACCGTTGACTATAGTTAGGAGCAGGTGTTAACACAACGGAGAATGAGAATGTCATATCAATTTGGTGAATCACGTGTTGATGATGATCTGACTTTGCTCAGCGAAACGCTGGAAGAGGTTTTACGTTCCTCAGGCGATCCCGCCGATCAAAAATACATTGAGCTGAAAGCCCGCGCGGAACAAGCGCTGGAAGAGGTGAAAAACCGCGTAAGCCACGCGTCGGATAGCTATTATTACCGGGCAAAGCAGGCCGTTTATAAAGCGGATGACTACGTTCATGAAAAACCCTGGCAGGGTATTGGCGTAGGCGCGGCGGTAGGACTGGTACTTGGACTGCTGCTGGCGCGGCGCTAAATCCCTCCCACTGAACAGAATTGCAACCCTCCCTAAATGAGGTACTGCTTTTTTAGGGCAGTACCCCGTATAATGTGGGGTTTTTAACAGGGAGGGTCCGCGTGCATTCTATTACTACTGCGCTGGAAAATCTGACGCGTCAGCTATCGCAAGAGATACCGGCGACGCCAGGGCTTTGCGTTTTCGATGCGCCTTTCCCTTTAAACGATGCCTTCGATGCATTGAGCTGGCTGGCCAGCCAGTCATCCTTTCCGCAATTCTACTGGCAACAGCGCAATGGCGACGAAGAAGCTGCCGTTCTCGGGGCAATCACCGTTTTTTCATCGCTCGATCTGGCGCAACGGTTTTTACGTCAGCACGCGCAGCCTGACCTGCGTATTTGGGGGCTGAATGCGTTCGAGCCGAAAGAGGGCTACTTATTGCTGCCGCGGCTGGAGTGGCGACGTAGCGGTGGTACGGCGACCTTACGCTTACATCTGCACAGTGACGTTTCGCTACGCGATGATGCGCGCCAGGCGAAAGCGTTTCTCGCTTCTCTGGTCGGTATTAAGCCTGTTCCGGCGCTGCGCCTTTCGCTCACGAGCGAACAGCACTGGCCGGACAAAGACGGTTGGGTGAAGCTGATTCAGCAGGCCACCCACACCATTGCGCAAGAGGCGTTTGATAAAGTTGTGCTGGCGCGGGCCACCGACTTACAATTCTCCCGTCCGGTCAATGCCGCCGCGATGATGGCGTCCAGTCGTCGTTTAAATCTCAACTGCTACCACTTTTTTATGGCCTTTTCCGCCGATACCGCCTTTCTGGGATCATCGCCGGAGCGGCTCTGGCGGCGGCGTGAAACGGCGCTACGTACCGAAGCGCTGGCCGGGACGGTGGCGAACCATCCGGATAACCATAAAGCCTGGCAGCTTGGCGAATGGTTAATGAAAGACGATAAAAACCAGCGAGAAAATATGCTGGTTGTCGAAGACATCTGCCAGCGACTACAAAACTGCACCCACTCGCTGGATGTGCTGCCGCCGCAGGTGCTCAGACTGCGCAAGGTACAGCATTTGCGCCGCTGTATCTGGACGGCGCTTAATCAGGCGGACGACACGCTCTGCCTGCACCAGTTACAGCCTACCGCAGCGGTCGCGGGGATCCCTCGTGAACCCGCGCGTTGTTTTATAGAACAACATGAGCCGTTCGAACGTGAATGGTATGCCGGGTCGGCAGGCTATCTCTCCACGCGGCAAAGTGAGTTTTGCGTGACGTTACGTTCAGCCAAAGTGACGGCCAATGTGGTGCGATTGTATGCCGGCGCGGGAATCGTCCGCGGCTCCGATCCGGAACAGGAATGGCAGGAAATAGATAATAAAGCGGCCGGGTTACGTACCTTATTGCAGATGGATGTGTAATGAGTCACATATTCCCGACCCATATCAATAATCCATTTTTGCAGCTCTTTATACTTAGTCCCAATGATTGATACCGGACAAACTCATGTCAGTAAGTGCATTTAACCGGCGCTGGGCGGCGGTCATCCTGGAAGCCTTAACCCGTCATGGCGTCAGGCATGTTTGTATCGCCCCTGGTTCCCGTTCCACGCCGCTCACGTTGGCGGCGGCAGAGAATCCTGCTTTTATTCACCATACGCACTTTGATGAGCGTGGGCTTGGTCATCTGGCGTTAGGGCTGGCGAAAGTCAGCCAACAGCCTGTTGCCGTTATTGTCACTTCAGGTACCGCCGTGGCGAACCTCTATCCGGCCTTGATTGAGGCGGGGCTGACGGGCGAGAAGCTTATTTTACTTACCGCCGATCGCCCGCCGGAGCTGATTGACTGCGGCGCCAACCAGGCGATCCGTCAGGCGGGGATGTTTTCCTCGCACCCCTCCCAAACTCTGTCGTTGCCGCGTCCCACGCAGGATATTCCGGCGCGCTGGCTGGTGTCGACCATCGATAATGCGCTCGCCATGCTTCATGCGGGCGCTCTGCACATTAACTGTCCTTTTGCCGAACCGCTGTATGGCGATATGAATGACACCGGCCTGGTCTGGCAGCAGCGTCTCGGCGACTGGTGGCAGGATGAAAAACCCTGGCTGCGCGAAGCGCGTCGACTGGCAAGCGACAAACAGCGCGACTGGTTCTTCTGGCGACAAAAACGCGGCGTCGTCGTCGCCGGGCGTATGAGCGCGGAAGAAGGCAAAAAAGTGGCGCAGTGGGCGCAAACTCTGGGATGGCCATTAATTGGCGACGTATTGTCGCAAACCGGGCAGCCGCTGCCGTGCGCCGACCTGTGGCTCGGCAACGCCAAAGCGGTGACCGAACTGCAGCAGGCGCAAATTGTCGTCCAGCTTGGCAGTAGCCTTACCGGAAAACGCTTACTGCAATGGCAGGCAACCTGCGAGCCGGAAGAGTATTGGGTAATCGACAATATTGAAGGTCGTCTGGACCCGGCGCACCATCGTGGACGCAGACTGATAGCGAAAATCGCCGACTGGCTGGAGATGCATCCGGCGGAAAAACGTAAACCGTGGTGTGTAGAGATCCCGCGTCTGGCGGAACTGGCGTGGCAACGGGTGGTCGCGCAGCGAGACACCTTTGGCGAAGCACAGCTGGCGCACCGTATCCGCGACTATCTGCCGGAGCAGGGGCAATTGTTCGTGGGCAATAGTCTGGTGGTGCGTCTGATCGACGCGCTGTCGCAGTTGCCGGCTGGCTATCCGGTATACAGCAATCGCGGGGCGAGCGGCATTGACGGCCTGCTTTCCACAGCGGCGGGCGTGCAGCGCGCCAGCGCCAAATCGACGCTGGCTATCGTCGGCGATTTATCCGCGCTGTACGATCTTAACGCGCTGGCGTTACTACGTCAGGTATCCGCGCCGTTTGTGTTGATTGTGGTCAACAATAACGGCGGGCAGATCTTTTCCCTGCTGCCGACGCCGCAAAGCAAACGTGAGCGCTTTTATTTGATGCCGCAAAACGTCCATTTTGACCATGCGGCCGCCATGTTTAACCTGCGCTATCATCGCCCGGAAAACTGGGAAGAACTGGAGTCTGCGCTGGCTGGCGCGTGGCGAACCCCGGCGACGACGGTGATTGAGCTGGTGGTAAACGATACGGACGGCGCGCAGACGTTGCAGCAACTTTTGGCTCAGGTAAGCCATCTATGATGTTGCACGCGCAGCACATGCCCGGACAGCCTGGGGCGCCCTCGCTGGTTTTCCTGCACGGTTTTTCTGGCGATTGCCGTGAATGGCAGCCGGTTGGCGAACAGTTTCACGGCTGTTCGCGGCTCTATATTGACTTACCGGGACATGGCGGATCTGCGGCTATTCCGGTCGGCGGATTTGCCGATGTCATCAGATTACTGCGCGCTACGTTAATTAGTTACAACATACTAAAGTTCTGGTTGGTGGGATACTCTCTTGGAGGCCGGGTGGCGATGATGGCAGCCTGTCAGGGAATACCAGGCCTGTGCGGCCTGGTGGTCGAAGGCGGTCATCCGGGGCTGCAAAATGAACAGGCGCGCGCTGAAAGACGATTGTCCGACGGGCGCTGGGCAGAGCGTTTTCGTCGTGAACCCCTGACTGAGGTTTTTCACGACTGGTATCAGCAGCCGGTGTTCGCCTCGCTGACGGCGCAGCAAAGGCAGGCGCTGACGGCGCTGCGTAGCCAGAATAACGGCGAAACGCTGGCTGCGATGCTGGAGGCGACATCGCTTGCCGCCCAGCCGGATTTACGCGAGGCGCTCAACGCGCTGGCATTTCCGTTTTATTATTTATGTGGCGAACGCGACAGCAAATTCCGCGCCCTGACGCAGGAAGTGGCGGCGACATGCCATGTTATTCGTAACGCCGGACACAACGCGCATCGGGAAAACCCCGCTGGCGTGGTAGACAGTCTGGCTCAGATTCTGCGTCTCTGACTAAAGGACACACTATGATCTATCCTGATGAAACAATGCTTTACGCACCGGTAGAATGGCACGACTGCTCGGAGGGTTACACCGACATTCGTTATGAAAAATCCACCGACGGTATTGCAAAAATCACTATTAATCGTCCGCAGGTGCGCAATGCATTTCGTCCGTTGACCGTCAAAGAGATGATTCAGGCGCTGGCGGATGCCCGTTACGACGACAACGTGGGCGTGATTATTCTGACCGGCGAAGGCGATAAAGCGTTTTGCGCGGGCGGCGACCAGAAGGTGCGCGGCGATTACGGCGGTTATCAGGATGACTCCGGCGTGCATCACCTGAACGTGCTGGATTTCCAGCGCCAGATTCGCACCTGTCCAAAACCGGTTGTCGCGATGGTCGCGGGGTATTCCATCGGCGGTGGTCATGTGCTGCACATGATGTGCGACCTGACCATCGCGGCGGAAAACGCCATCTTCGGCCAGACCGGTCCGAAAGTCGGCTCCTTTGACGGCGGCTGGGGCGCTTCATATATGGCGCGTATCGTTGGTCAGAAGAAAGCGCGTGAAATCTGGTTCCTGTGCCGCCAGTACGATGCGCAACAGGCGCTGGATATGGGCCTGGTCAACACCGTGGTTCCGCTGGCGGATCTGGAAAAAGAGACCGTGCGCTGGTGCCGCGAAATGTTGCAAAACAGTCCGATGGCGCTGCGTTGCCTGAAAGCGGCGCTGAATGCCGATTGTGACGGTCAGGCGGGTCTACAGGAGCTGGCGGGCAACGCTACCATGCTGTTCTACATGACCGAAGAAGGGCAGGAAGGCCGTAACGCCTTTAACCAGAAGCGTCAGCCTGACTTCAGCAAATTCAAACGGAACCCATAATGCGTAGCGCGCAGGTATACCGCTGGCAGATCCCCATGGACGCGGGGGTGGTTCTGCGCGACAGGCGGTTAAAAACTCGCGACGGGCTGTATGTTTGTCTGCGTGACGGCGAGCGTGAAGGGTGGGGAGAGATCTCTCCGCTGCCGGGGTTCAGTCAGGAAACGTGGGAAGAGGCGCAGACGGCGCTCCTGACATGGGTGAACGACTGGCTTCAGGGGAGCGAGGGATTACCGGAGATGCCTTCGGTCGCGTTTGGTGCAAGCTGCGCGCTGGCGGAACTGACTGGCGTCTTGCCGGAGGCGGCGGACTATCGCGCCGCGCCGTTATGCACTGGCGATCCTGACGATTTGGTGCTGCGGCTTGCCGATATGCCCGGTGAGAAAATCGCTAAGGTCAAAGTGGGTCTCTATGAAGCGGTACGTGACGGCATGGTGGTTAATTTGCTGCTGGAGGCGATCCCGGATCTGCATCTGCGTCTGGATGCGAATCGCGCCTGGACGCCGCTAAAAGCCCAACAGTTCGCAAAGTATGTTAATCCGGACTACCGCGCTCGTATCGCCTTTCTCGAAGAACCGTGTAAGGCGCGGGATGATTCCCGCGCCTTTGCCCGTGAAACCGGTATCGCGATTGCCTGGGACGAAAGTCTGCGCGAAGCGGATTTCACCTTTGAAGCCGAAGAGGGCGTCAAGGCTGTGGTTATCAAACCTACGCTGACCGGATCGCTTGATAAAGTGCGTGAGCAAGTCGCCGCCGCCCATGCGTTGGGACTGACGGCGGTCATCAGCTCTTCGATCGAGTCCAGCCTCGGCCTGACGCAACTGGCGCGGATTGCCGCCTGGTTGACGCCGGGAACGCTGCCTGGACTGGATACCTTACATCTGATGCAGGCGCAACAGGTTCGCCCCTGGCCCGGTAGCGCGTTGCCTTGTCTGAAGCGTGATGAGCTGGAACGACTGTTATGACATTCACGGACTGGCCGTGGCGCCACTGGCGTCAGGTTCGCAGTCAGGCGCCCGCTCTGCGCCTGAACGATGAAGTGCTAAGCTGGCGCGCCCTCTGTGAGCGTATTGATGCGCTGGCGGATGGGTTTGCCGCGCAGGGCGTACGGGAGGGCGACGGTGTCCTGCTGCGCGCCGGGAATCAGCCGCGCACTCTGTTGGCATGGCTTGCGCTGATGCAGTGCGGCGCGCGGGTTCTGCCCGTCAACCCGCAGTTGCCCCAGACGTTGCTGGAGGCGCTGTTACCGGAGTTAACGCTGCGTTTTGCGCTGACACTGGAAGGCGAAAACGTATTTTCCGGGTTAACCGCGTTGCAGATACAAAAGAGTACAGCGGCGTATGCCGTGGCCTGGCAACCGCAGCGTCTGGTTTCTATGACGCTGACATCGGGTTCCACAGGATTGCCAAAAGCGGCTGTACATACGTGCCAGGCGCATCTTGCCAGCGCGCAGGGGGCGCTTTCGCTAATGCCGTTTGGCCCTCAGGATGACTGGCTGCTATCGCTGCCGCTGTTTCATGTATCCGGGCAGGGTATTATGTGGCGTTGGCTCTTCGCCGGGGCGCGCATGACGGTACGCGATAAGCAACCGCTGGAGCAGATGCTGGCAGGGTGTACTCATGCTTCGCTGGTGCCGACGCAGCTATGGCGGTTGCTGGCGAATCGGGCGGCGGTGACGCTAAAAGCCGTTTTGCTCGGCGGCGCGGTGATTCCGGTTGAACTCACCGACCAGGCCAGCAAACAAGGGATTCGCTGCTGGTGCGGGTATGGGCTCACGGAGTTCGCGTCTACGGTATGCGCCAAAGAGGCCGATGGTTCGGATGATGTGGGCGCGCCGCTCCCCGGCAGAGAGATCAGAATCGTCGATAATGAAGTCTGGCTGCGTGCCGCCAGTATGGCAGAAGGTTACTGGCGTGATGGCAAGCTGATCCCGCTGGTTAATGACGAGGGCTGGTTTGCCACGCGCGATCGCGGCGAGCTGAACCACGGCAGGCTAACCATCGCCGGGCGGCTGGACAACCTGTTCTTTAGCGGCGGCGAAGGCATTCAGCCGGAGGAAGTCGAACGCGTTATTAACGCGCATCCGCTGGTGCAACAAGCCTTCGTCGTGCCGGTAGAAGATAAAGAGTTTGGTCATCGTCCCGTTGCGGTTGTGGAGTATGCATCGCAGGCCGGAGACGTGAACCTCGCTGAATGGGTCCGTGATAAGCTGGCGCGTTTTCAGCAGCCGGTTCGCTGGCTAACGCTGCCGTCAGAACTGAAAAACGGAGGGATTAAAATATCTCGCCGTGCGCTCCAGCAGTGGGTGTGTGAGAGCTGTAAAAATTAATGTTAGGTTAATATACAACCATTCCATCGCTATTGCCGTTTTGTTTATCCGTTGATGTGTAACGTGTTATGAACAATCAGCGTGAAACGGGGGCGCTATGGAATGGTTGGTTAAGAAATCGCATTATGTCAAAAAGAGGGCGTGCCATGTTCTGGTGCTGTGCGATAGCGGCGGTTCGCTAAAAATGATCGCCGAGGCGAATTCCATGATATTACTGAGTCCCGGCGATATCCTGTCGCCTTTACAGGATGCGCAGTATTGTATTAATCGGGAAAAACACCAGACCTTAAAAATCGTTGATGCACGCTGTTATTCCTGCGACGAATGGCAGCGGTTGACGCGCAAGCCTTCATGATCTGGCGGGCAGAAAAATCAGCATTACCCCCGCCATAATACACAATACGCCGAGCATCGCTTTTAGGCTGAAGGCGCCTTGCAAACCGGGTAACAGCATTGAGGCTACCCAGACAAGCACATAGCTGAGACTCAGCAGCGCATAGGCTTTGCTGAGCGCGAGCGTGTGTAATGTTTTCTGCCAGCAGAAGACGGAAACCAGATACCCCGCCAAACCGGCGAATAGCGCCAGGGTCGCGGCATTAAATGCGCCCAGTCCGGAAATAAACGCCAGTGGATGCGCTATCGATGGCAGCCGCATCATGGCGAATCCTAAACTCAACTGGGCGAGGGAGGCAATCGCAACGCTTATCAGTCCCCACATTACGCCCATTATGCCGCACTCCCCAGAATGATAATGCCGCTGATAATCAATGCGACGCCCAACCAGTGGCGGGGCGGAACCTGTTCATGCCAGATTTTCCATGCCGCCAACGTGACCCAGACAAAATTCAGACTCAACATCGGGTAAGCAATTCCCACCGGCAGGGTTTGTAGCACCAGCAGCCACAGCACCATCGCTGCACCCATGCATATCAGCGCCAGGCCCAGCCACAGCATCAGGTGGTGGCGGCGTCCGCCTGTCGTCAATGGCCGTGTCGCTTGCTTCTGGCAGAGCTGACCGCCAACGCTGAGCAGACTGGCAAGCACCAGAACGACGCCGATCATTTAGGCCGATACTGAATTAACACCAGACGCCCCTGATAATCAATATTGTCCGCAGGGGGAAGGGAAAGAGCGCTGATGTCTTCATCTTTGGCTATTGAAAGTACTAGCGTAATAATGCCCTCCTGACGATGCTGGTTGAGCCAGGCGTTAAAATCGTCGGCTTTAACGAATTTATCCTGCACATCAGGATAGCTAAGACCATACCTGAGTTCGCCCGCGTGTCCGTAGAGCATAATATCGTCTCGTTTCAGACTCCAGGCCAGCCCGGCGGCGACGCCCACGTTGTCGACAAGAATATAGCGGCTTGATGCCAAAGGCGCCTGGGTCATTTCGACAAAAAACTGTGGCTGTTTGGACTCCATCACCCTGTCGGGGACGGAAAAGCCGAACAGCAGCGCCAGTCCCAGCGGACAAAACGCGGGTAATAGGTATTTTTGGCTATGACAGAGGCTATACCAGCCCACAAACGCCCAAACAGTAAAGACGCCCCAGACGCAAAAAACTTTATAGGTTTCGATATGCGTCCACACCGGCGATTTCAGCGGGCCCCATGAGGAGACGACAAACGCTGCGACGATCCCGACTAACCCGAACACCAGGTTGATCCCGCCGTTGACACGTAGCGCGGCGACGCCTTCTTTTACGTTATGCAGGACGAAGCGCGCCATGAGTATCGCTATCGGTGCGAAACAGGAAAGAACATAGGTAGGCAGTTTCCCTTTCGCAATGCTGAAAAAGAGAAGCGGCATGATCGTCCATCCGAGCAAATAGAATGCGCCGTTTCGCTCGCGCCAGCCTAGTTTAAGCGCGCCAGGCAGTAATCCCAGCCACGGTAAACTTCCCGCGATCAGTACCGGCAGATAGTACCAGAAAGGGGCCTTATGCTGGGCATCGCTCATGGCGAATCGCTGGATATGCTCCACCCAGAAAAAGTAATGCCAGAAATCGGCTTCGCGTCGCGCAATGGCGATCGCCCAGGGAAGGACAACCACAAAGCAGCTCAAGACCGCCAGCCAGCCGTAAAGCAAAAAGTCCTTCCAGCGTTTCTGAACAATGACCCACGGCAACACGCTCACCACCGGTACGGCCAGGGCGAGGAAGCCTTTAGTTAATACACCCAGACCGCAGGTTGCACCCAGTAGCAAAAACATCCCAATCTTGCCCGTTCGGGTCGTGGCCTGCATCCCCTGCCAGAAACAACACATCCCGGCCGTAAGCCAAAGCGCGATCATTGGGTCGAGTACCGCATACGTCCCGATACTGTAAACGGCAAAGAGGGAGAGAAAGATAACGGAGGCGAGCAACGCGGTACGTTTATCCCGCCATAAGCGGAACGTCAGCCACGCCACCAGCGCTGCAGCCAGCAATGTCGTTAAAATAACGCCAGCCCGCACGCCAAAATTGGTAGCGCCAAAAAGCCACTGACCCAGACTGTTTATCCAGTAACCGGCTATCGGTTTTTCAAAATAACGTAATCCCAGAAAATGCGGCACGATCCAGTCGCCAGACGCCAGCATCTCCCGACTTATTTCGGCATAGCGCGTTTCATCCGGCTGCCAGAGCAGACGGCTATTGACAGGAATAACATAGTAGAGCGCGATAAACGCGGCGAAAGCCAGATAATAGCGTATCGATTTCATCATGAGGCGCTCGCGGCCTGTTGGCACCCCAGCCAACCTTCACGGCCAGGGATGTGTCCACGTACAATTTGCCCCAACGGCAGAGACTCAGGCGATGTCGGCAGCAGTTCGCCCAGAGGACAAAAGGTGATCCCCGCGTCACGTGCACGAACGAGCAAATCTTCAAACAGCGGCTGATGGACAATACCTTCGACTTCCGCATGGATGGTATATACCGGCGTGCCTTTGTCCTGCAACATACGGGAGATAATCCAGGTATTGAACGACTGCGCCTGAACGGCGGGGCCGATAACCTCATCCCATGTGGGTAAGGTGACGGGGATTTGCGGCGTCCCTGTCTGGCCCGGCATCAGTAGCGGACGGAATAAGGTGGTTCCACGGCAATCGCTGTTATACCGCAGGTTGAACGGTTCTTTCGCACGAACAACGCGCCCATCCGCTCGCCAGCCGGCCGCGGCTGAGCAGGTGACGGGTTTTCCGATAATGGCCTCAAGCGCCGTTATGCCGCGCGCGATATCTTCTTCAAGCTGGCGGATACTCCAGTGGCCGCTGTGAGTCTGCCACGCATGGTGATCCCAGGCATGTAGTCCCGTCTCATGGTATGTTGCCGTTTCACGAATAATCCCGGCATTGGCGTTGCCGATATTTTTTCCCGGCCAGGCAGTACCGGCCAGCAGAATATCCCAACCGTAGAGCGAAGCGGCGTTTGAACGTAGCATTTTCCATAAAAATCGCGGTTTTATCAGACGCCAAAGATGACGTCCCATATTGTCCGGCCCGACGCTGAAGAAAAAGCTGGCCTGAACGCCGTGGCGATGCAATGTCTCCAGCAGCCGGGGAACACCTTCACGCGTTCCTCGCAAGGTATCAACATCAATGCGTAAACCGACTTTCGTCATGATGCGCGTTCCGCGATATCTACGCTGCGCAAAAAGAAGTCCAGCGTTTCTTCAACCGTATCCCGCATCGCAATAGACGGTTCCCAGTCCAGACAGCGCCTGGCATTGTCGATACTGGGTTTCCGGTGTGCGACATCCTGATAACCCTTGCCGTAATAACTACGGCTTTCGACGACCTGGAAACCGGCAAACGGTGGGAAATGGCAGCGCAGCGGATGCTTATCAAAACTGTCGAGCAACAGCGTCGCCAGTTCCTGAATACTGGCTTCGTTGTCAGGGTTGCCGATATTAATGATTTTGCCATCGCACCGATCGCCATCATTCACAATAATGCGGAATAAGGCTTCGATCCCGTCACGAATATCGGTGAAACAGCGCTTCTGCTGACCGCCGTCGATAAGCTTTATCGGCGTCCCTTCTACCAGGTTCAGAATCAACTGCGTTATCGCGCGTGAACTGCCGATACGCGCCGCGTTCAGGCTATCCAGCCGCGGCCCCATCCAGTTAAAGGGACGGAAAAGCGTGAAGCGCAATCCCTCTTTTTCGCCATAAGCCCAAATCACCCGGTCGAGAAGCTGTTTGGAAACGGAGTAAATCCAGCGTGGCTTATTCACCGGCCCGACGATCAGATTCGATTTGTCCTCGTCAAAAGAGGCGTCCGTACACATGCCGTACACTTCAGAGGTAGACGGGAAAACCACGCGTTTACGGTATTTCACGCAATAACGGATAATCCGCAGGTTTTCTTCAAAATCAAGTTCAAAGACGCGCAGCGGGTTGCGGGTGTATTCAATCGGGGTAGCAATCGCTACCAGCGGCAGTACGACATCGCATTTTTTGACATGATATTCGATCCATTCTGAGTGGATGCTGATATCTCCCTCCACGAAATGAAAGCGAGGGTGGAGCAGGAACCGGCTAATGGCGTTGCTGCCGATATCCATACCGTAGACCTCGTAATTCTCTTCATTCAGTAACCGTTCGGTCAAATGATTGCCGATAAAACCGTTGACGCCGAGGATGAGAACGCGAATGCGACGTTTACCGCTGGTCGCTGGTGGACGGTTCAAACGCGCGCCCGCCACCAGACCAAGCGTCTGTGCAAGCTGCGAGCCCTGTACAGTAATACCGTCTCCGGCCTGGCCGGTAATAATCTCCAGCGCGCCATCGGCGCAGGCGACCCGCAGCGGAGAGACCGAAATTACCGAGCCGGGAAGCGCGCCCTGCGCATCCGGACAAATTCGGGAAGACCAGATAGTGAATTTTTGCGAGCCGTTATAGCTGAACGCGCCGGGCCAGGGGGCGGCTACCGCCCGCACCAGGTTATGCACCGTGGAAACCGGTTTGTGCCAGTCGATAAGGCCATCTTCCGGCCTGCGGCGACTATAATATGTAGCGTCAGACTCACGCTGAGGAACAGAAGGTATATCGCCGCATTTCATGGTGGGCAGGACGCTATTAAGCAACTGGCGCGCGGCCTGACATAGCTTATGATGCAGGGTAAGCGCAACATCGTCCTGCGCAATAGCGACGCGTTGACTGGCGACAATCTCTCCGGCGTCGGCACGTTTGACCATACGATGCAGCGTTACGCCCGTTTCGCTTTCGCCGTTAACCAGAACCCAGTTTAACGGCGCACGGCCACGATAGGCAGGCAATAGAGAACCGTGCAGATTGAACGCGCCAGCCGGGGCGAGGTGCAGAATTTCTTCGCTTAACAGGTTACGGTAATAGAATGAAAAAATAATATCCGGCGCAAGCTCAGCGATGCGGTCGACCCAGATAGGATGATTTACGTTATCCGGCGCATAAACCGGAATCCCTAATTCTGCCGCCAGCCGGGAGACGGAGCCAAAAAAGGTGTTTTCCGCAGGATTGTCGGCATGAGTGAAAATCGCGGCAATCTCATACCCGGCATCCAGTACGGCCTGCACACCCTGACATCCCATATCGTGATAGGCAAAAATAACGGCTTTCATTGGTGACTTTCCTCAGTAAACGGCGTGCTTTCCGGGTAGATAACTTGTTGAACAAAATAGCGGGGGCGGGCGCGGACATCGTTATAAATGCGACCGATGTATTCGCCCAGCAGTCCCATACCGATGAATTGCGCGCCGATGAAGGTAAACAGGACGGCAAAGAGCATAAATACGCCTTCCGCGGCCCACTGCGGTCCCAGCGCCAGGCGAAGTACAATAAGCAATACCGACAGGCTAAACCCGCCGATGGCGATAACGCTGCCCAGCAGGCTCAACAGGCGCAGCGGCGTCGTCGTCAGGCAGGTCACCAGGTCATACATCAGGTTAATGAGACGCATAAAACTGTATTTAGAGTCGCCAAATTCACGTTCAGCGTGATGCACCGGGATTTCGGTAGCCCGACGAGCGAAAATGTTGGCCAGAATAGGGATAAAGGTGCTGCGTTCATGGCAGCGCAACATAGTATCGATAATAGGGCGGCGATAGGCGCGTAACATGCAGCCGTAATCGCCCATCGCTTTGCCCGTTGTGCGCTGGATCAGCAGATTAATGATTTTTGACGCCGATTTGCGAAACAGGCTGTCCTGTCGGTTCTGTCGCACGGTGCCTACCACATCGAACCCTTCATCGGCTTTCGCCACCAGACGTGGGATCTCTTCCGGCGGGTTTTGCAGATCGGCATCCAGCGTAATGATAAGATCGCCGCTTACATGGCTAAACCCCGCCATAATCGCTGCATGTTGACCGTAGTTACGGTTGAGTAAAATAGAGATGATATGGCTATCGGCCTCCTGGGACGCCTTAACCATCAGCTCCGCCGAGCTATCGCTGCTACCATCATCTATCAATAAAATCTCCCACTCTTTGCCCAGACTCTCGCAGGCGGTGGTGGTGCGTCTTATCAATTCCGGCAGGCTTTCCTGTTCGTTATAGACAGGAATAACCACCGAGACTTTTTTTATGGGGGCGGCGTCAAACATGCTTATTGTCCTGCTATCTGATGAAGGGTGGTAATGACCCGATCAAAGTCACTCTCGGTCATGTCCGGGAAGAGCGGCAGTGAGCAGATCCGCTCGCTGTTCCACTCGGTGTCAGGCAGCGTGAGCGTTGGGAAACGTTCGCGATAATATTTTTGCGTATGCGCGGCGCGGAAATGCAGCCCTGTGCCGATGCCTTTCGTTTTCAGCGATGCCATCAGAGCATCCCGGGTAATACCGCAGCGGGCTTCATCGACCCGGATAATGAATAAATGCCAGGCGTGAATATGCTCCCACGACGGAAGGCTCAGAGGCTGAAAAGGCAGGTCTGCCATTGCCTGGTGGTACTGCGCTGCGATGGCGGCGCGGCGAGCGTTAAGCGCATCCAGTTTCTGTAACTGGGCAAGCGCGATAGCGGCGTTGAGGTCGGGCAAATTATATTTGTAGCCCGGCGCCAGGACTTCCGCTTGTGGCGCGCGTCCTCCGCTCTGTCGATCCCAGGCATCAACGCCAAGCCCGTGAAACTTGAGACTGCGCAGTTTATCGGCGAATTGCGGGTTATCCGTGACGACGATACCGCCTTCAGCGCAGGTAATGTTCTTAATGGCGTGGAAGGAGAAAATCGCGGTGCCCCGGGCGCCAATGTGGCGACCTTTGTAGCTGGTTCCTGTCGCGTGCGCCGCGTCTTCAATCACCGGAATGCCATAACGCTCGCCAAGAGCGTAAATAGCGTCCAGATCGGCGGGCGCGCCAGCGTAGTGGACGGGGATAATTGCTTTGGTTTGTGGCGTAATCGCGGCTTCAATATGTTCAGGCGTGACCATCAGCGTATCGCGATCGACATCGACCATGACGGGGTTCGCGCCGAGTAAAACGATCATATTTAGCGTAGAAACCCACGTCATTGACGGTGTAATGACCTCGTCGCCTTCACCAATGCCCAGCGCCATCAACGCGATGTGCATACCGGCAGTGGCTGAACTGACGGCAACGGCATATTGATTGCCTGTTAGCCGACAAAACTCCGCTTCCAGTTCCTGATTTTTCGGGCCGGTTGTTATCCAACCTGAGTCCAGTACGGTCTTAACGGCAGCGAGCTCTTCCGCGCCCATCGCCGGACGAGAGAAAGGCAAAAAGTCCGACATCATTTTTCCTTCAGCCATTGAAAGCCGCTTTTCAAATATTTCGGGAATAGAAAAGGGCTTATTTTTTAACGCATTTAACTGAACCCTACTGGATGAATATTAAATTAACATTAAGAAATTAAGGTGAAGTAAAAAGATAATTTTTAATGGAATTATGCTTTGCTTTCGCCGAAAGTTTAAGGCATTTTATGCATGCCCAAAAGCTGTTTTTATGTTTCTGGTCTGGTCTTCCGTCGCGGGATTTCATTTTAATCGTATTGCTATTAAGTTAGCTGCACTGTTTGCCTGAGAGGTTAATGTGCTGGCATTTACCCTACGCTTTATTAAAAACAAACGCTATCGCGCGACTCTGGCGGGGGCGTTGGTTATTATCGCCGGGTTGATCTCACAACATGCCTGGAGTGGTAACGGTCTACCGCAGATTAACGGTAAAGCGCTGGCGGCGCTGGCGAAGCAGCATCCGGTAGTAGTGTTATTCCGCCATGCCGAGCGGTGCGATCGTTCCGATAATACCTGCCTGTCAGACAGCACGGGGATTACGGTCAACGGTGCGCAAGACGCCAGAGCGCTGGGTAAAGCCTTCAGTGCCGATATACAAAATTACAATCTCTATTCCAGTAATACGGTGCGCACCATCCAGTCGGCAACCTGGTTTTCTGCGGGCAGGTCGCTTACGGTGGATAAAAAAATGATGGATTGCGGCAGCGGTATTTATGCTTCAATCAATACGTTACTGAAAAAGTCGCAGAATAAAAATATAGTCATTTTTACCCATAATCATTGTTTGACGTATATTGCAAAAAATAAGCGCGGCGTAAAGTTTGATCCGGACTATCTTGATGCGCTCGTTATGCATGCGGAAAACGGAAAACTCTTTTTAGATGGTGAATTTGTTCCCGGCTAGCCGGCATGTTAAAAGCGTAAAGACAGCCTGAAGCGGCTGTCGTCATTATAATAACCCTTTCAATGCTAATGTGTGGCGTGTCGCTACATTCAAATCATACAGCGCCAGTTCTTCTGGCTTGACCCAGGCGTAGTCCTGAAATTCATCGTTAATACATATATCGCGATTAGCGGAAACACAGTCGAAGATGAGATAAATCATATAAATCTCTTCTTGTCTGCCATCAGCGTACGTTTTAACACGGATATCGTCGCGGAAGGTCCATGGCGTAATATCGCTCAGAATCAGTTGTTCGCCGAGTTCTTCCCGAACCTCCCGACGCAGCGCCTCTTCAATGCGTTCGCCTGGCTCGACCCCACCGCCCGACAGCGCCCACTGACCGGGAAAGACGCCGCGGTTGTCGGCCATTTTGCACAGCAGATAACAGCCATCATTTTGAATTAATGGGCAAACTATAGTTCGTTGACGCATAAGTCGCTTCCTTAAACCACCAGGTCATCAGCTTAACAAATCATTCTGCGAAATTCTTTGTGAAAAATGGAAGCGATAACGCAGACTGCGTTTTTGGTTAATTTTGTTGATGCAGGCGTCGCCATGTGATGGCGCAATGATGCGTCATGGCGAAAGTAGTATTTCGTTACAATATGTTTTTGGAATGGTTTCTTAGTGCATTGATTCCTCAGCGTCTGGCAGTACAATTCTGCCGTTTTGGGGAGTTTTTCTTTATGTGCTTGCTGGAAAGGGTAAAAATGAAAAAAAGCATATTATTAGGTTTTGCCGGAATGCTGTTCGTTTCTGCATCGGCGCAGGCTATCAGTATTAGCGGCCAGGCGGGCGAAGATTACACCAACATTGGCGTGGGTTTTGGTACGGAATCGACGGGACTGGCGCTAAGCGGTAACTGGATGCACAACGATGATGATGGCGATGCTGCGGGCGTGGGTCTGGGGCTGAACATTCCGGTGGGACCGCTGCTGGCGACGGTCGGCGGTAAAGGTATTTATACCAATCCGAAAGACAGTGATGAAGGCTATGCGGCGGCTGTCGGCGGTGGGTTACAATGGAAAATCGGCGACAGCTTCCGTCTGTTCGGCGAGTATTATTATTCACCAGATTCGCTGTCCAGCGGTATCGAAAGTTATGAAGAAGCGAATGCAGGCGCGCGTTTCACCATTATGCGCCCGCTGAGCATTGAAGCCGGTTATCGTTACCTGAACCTGGCGGGTAAAGACGGCAACCGCGACAATGCGATTGCTGACGGCCCTTATGTTGGCGTAAACGCCAGCTTTTGATGCTAACGGCGCGGCAATCGTCGCGCCATATTCCTCCTTTTCCCGTCATTCTTCTTTCCACGTCATATTCGTCTTTGCGTTATAGTGTTTTCATCATAAGAGCAGGAGAACACAATGCTAAATGTGGAAATGCTATCCACCGGGGATGAGGTGTTGCACGGACAAATCGTTGACACCAATGCCGCCTGGCTGGCTGATTTTTTCTTTCATCAGGGCGTTCCGTTATCACGGCGAAATACGGTAGGCGATAACCTGGACAGTCTGGTCGCTATCTTGCGTGAACGCAGTCAACATGCTGATGTTTTGATTGTTAATGGCGGGTTAGGGCCGACCAGCGATGATTTAAGCGCGCTCGCCGCGGCAACGGCAAAAGGCGAAGGATTAGTACTGCACCAGGCGTGGCTGACCGAAATGGAACGTTATTTTCAGCAGCGCGGTCGTGTGATGGCGCCGAGCAACCGTAAACAGGCGGAACTGCCTGCCAGCGCGGAGTTTATTAATAATCCGGTCGGCACTGCCTGTGGATTTGCGCTACAGCTCAACCGCTGCCTGATGTTTTTCACCCCCGGCGTACCGTCTGAATTTAAGGTTATGGTGGAGAAGGAAATCTTACCGCGGTTACGCGCGCGTTTTTCGCTGCCGGAGCCGCCGCTTTGCCTGCGGTTAACGACTTTTGGACGTTCAGAAAGCGACCTGGCGCAGCGTCTCGACGCACTGCCGTTGCCGCCCGGCGTGACGATGGGGTATCGCTCATCAATGCCTATCATTGAACTGAAGTTAACCGGCCCGGCGACGCAACGGGAGGCGATGCTGGCGTTATGGCCAGAGGTCAAACGGGTTGCCGGGCAGAACCTGATTTTTGAAGGTACGGAAAACCTGCCGGCGCAAATAGCCCGCCGCCTGCAGGAAAGGCAGTTGAGTCTGACGTTGAGCGAGCAATACACCAGCGGCTTACTGGCGCTACAGCTTTCCCGCGCCGGGGCGCCGGTTCTCGCCAGCGAAGTCGTTCCTTCTCAGGAAGAGACGCTGGCGCAAACGGCGCACTGGACGACAGAACGGCGCAGCAATCATTATGCCGGTCTGGCGCTGGCCGTGTCGGGGCTGGAAAACGAACATCTTAATTTCGCGCTGGCGACGCCGGATGGCACGTATGCCTTACGCGTGCGTTTTAGCGCCAATCGGTATAGTCTGGCAATACGTCAGGAGGTCTGCGCGATGATGGCGCTAAATATGCTGCGCCGCTGGCTTAATGGCGAGGACATTACCAGCGAGCATGGCTGGATAGACGTGGTTGAATCATTGACGGCATAGAACTTTTAGTGGGAAGGCCTGGCCTTCCCACCCTTATATACTTATAAATTCTTCGCAGGGCATCATTTCAGGATAAGAGCTTATCCCACCAGGCGTAATTGTTGAAGCCAGTTTGGGGCCGGCCAGC
This sequence comes from Salmonella sp. 32031103-2018-00083-FB-01-SM-01, assembly GCF_017571995.1. Classification (NCBI taxonomy): domain Bacteria; kingdom Pseudomonadati; phylum Pseudomonadota; class Gammaproteobacteria; order Enterobacterales; family Enterobacteriaceae; genus Salmonella; species Salmonella sp. 32031103-2018-00083-FB-01-SM-01. The sequence goes on along the minus strand of NZ_JAGEQL010000006.1, from coordinate 42,301 downwards.
GCGCAGAAACCGGAGCGTACACGTAGTACGTGAGGATTTTGAGTACTGCCCGGTCCCAAAATGGCGAATAAAATAGCCTAATGGGATAGGCTCTAAGTACTCACCATTACTGGAGACTGTATTCATATATTTGTCGCCGGGTTTGGGTGTTAAATAGTGTTTGTTCCTCTACTGGAAGCGTTAAGAAATTTTCCGCAAATTCTCGTAGTGTGGTAACAGGATCGTTTTGTCCGGCATTCGATAAGAGTTGAATTGCATGGTAACAAAATAGGCCACAGCCGTTGGGTACATTATTCTGTAAATTAATTTCGATAAAATTAACCTCATCGCTTTCTGATATACCTGCAATCTTTGCTGCTTCTATAATCTCTTGCTTAGTATTTTCATTTAAATCATGATAACTGTTAAATATAAGGCATTTTATTTTTTCTGCAAGTTTGTAAAATAAACAGAGAAGCCAGTGATCTCCTGTATTTATCAGAAAGACTTCATTTTCAGATAATCCTGATTGAGCCATCTTTTCAAGTAGCTGAGTGCGTAATATATTTTCTTTGGTGGTAGGATGAATAAGCCCAATAGGATAGTTTACCGAGAGAAAAGGTGATTCTTGAACCAGACCTTGCGTTGCAGCTGCCAGCTCATCTGACGACATCATTCGCGCATTACACCAAAGATTTTCAACTCCCACCTGTTCTTGATCTGTCTGAGCGAACTGGTCGCCCATAATTTTATGTGCTATTCCTATTTTTTTAGAAAGGTCGCTTGTCGCGGAACCGGCCATATAAAGTAATCTGGAAGGGGAATGTAGCTTTTTCCACTCAGTATTATCTTTTGTTATATCGTTATTGGCGATTTGATGTAATACAAGGCAAGCCTGATTGATTTTTTTGTCTATATCTGGTGATCCCGATCTTTTTCCGCTAAAGAGATCAAAAAGAAATTTCTCAACTCTATGTCCCAGGTCATCGTTGCGTAACGCAAGATTGCATAACAGATCAATACAATTCTGATCACCGTTCTCTACGGCGCTAAACAACAACGCAAGCGTCTCATCGCTCACCTCTTCTGCATATAAGCTTTGAAATTGCGGTATGCTCAATCGGTAAAGTGAATTTACACATATATTCATTTTGCTCTGTTTCCTGGTAGGTGAAAGTAGCGAATATGATGTAATTTATAATTATTTGTAAAAATATTATTGTTAGTGGGGGATATATTAAATCAGGCATAGACCTGATTTTATTATTATTCACATAGCACTCAATTATTATTGGAGATATTCAGTTATCCCCCTCTTTAAAGGAGGCTGGTAGTGCGTCGATACAAGAGATATTGCTCTATAAACAGTAACGTCGTTATCTGTCATGCCACCGTGGGTTAGCGGTCATGGTTAACCAAATAGGGCAGGTTATTGCAAAGAGACATCCGCGTTTATACCCAAAATAATCCGTAGCCAACACATAAGCAACTTGAAGTATGAAGGGTATATGTCTGATGGAAAATCGGTCCCGGTTATCAGGGTAATGGCGCCGGAGGGGCTCCGGCGCTTTTTACTTAGCCGAGCGCCTGGGCCAGTAGCGTAATGGGATGTTCGCAGCGTTTGCTTGTAGACATCTCAATTTGCCACTTACAGGTTTCACAATCGGTGACGACAATGTCGGCGCCGCTCTCTTCAATCTGGCGGAACAGCGGCGCGCCGATGGACTGTGATGTCGGATAGTTTTCCTTTTTAAATCCATACGTACCGGCAATGCCGCAGCACTGTGAATCAAGTACCGTCAATTCAAGCCCCGGAATTTGCCGCAACAGTTCAAGCGTGTAAAGCGTCCAGCCCATTTTTTCCATATGACACGGCGTATGGTAGACCACTTTCAGCGGCAAAGGATTAAGCGGCAGCGTTTTCCCGGCATCCAGTTTGCGCCATAGCCAGCGGGTGGCCAGCTCGATATGTTCGCGCAGCCCGGCGTTGTCCACGTCCAGCACTTCAGGATATTCATCGCGCAACGCAAACGTACAGGTGGATGACGTGGCGATGACCGGAATACCTTTGACGGCAATCGCCTCGCGTAGCGACTCCACATTGCTGATAGCCTGCTTGCGAGCTTTATCCGTAAAACCGTTAGCGATCAGCGGTACGCCGCAACACTTTTCTTTACTCAGTAGCTGTACGCCGGTACCCATTGCGTTCAGCACCTTAATCAGATCTTTTCCGAGCTGCGGATGGTTGTAATTCACAAAACAGCCATGGAAAAAGGCGACCTGATCTTTGTATTTAGCCTGCTGCGCTGCCACGCTACGATACCAGCGGCGGAAGGTGCCGAAAGAGTATTTTGGTAAGGTGCGGCGATGATCGATTTTGAGCGCGTAATCAAGCAACTGGCGCACTGGCTTTAATGCGGTGGCGGTATTGACCACCGGCGCGAACGGCGTTGAAACGCTGCCCATCAGATCGGTATGGCTGAGAATAAAGTTACGCAATGACGGGCGCGTCGTATCGTATTTCGCGCGGGCGCGCTGGATGATATCGCCAATCTTCACGTCCGACGGACAGGCGACCTCACACCGTTTGCAGTTAATGCAATATTTCAGCGCCTCATCATACAGCGCGCCGTCTTTCAGACGCAGGCGTTCGCCATCCGGTCCGGCCTGTTTAGGGCCAGGGTAGCCAGGATTAACGCGGCTGACCGGGCACGCGGTGGTGCACACCGTACATTTAATACAACTTTCAAAACGTGTGTCGCTCATTGCTGTTCTCCTGCACGCTCAGCGATATGGTGCGCGGCCTGGAGGGCGCTGACTGCGCAGACGCCGCCGCCGCATCCCTCAGCTATAGGATCGAATCCCGCCAGCACAGAACCTATTGCATACAGATTTTCTACCGTGTTGCCCGCAAGGGAGGGGCGGAAAGCGTCATCCGTCACGACGCCAAACTGCTGCCAGGGCTGTGGGTCGAAGAAATGTTGTTGATACCATTCGGCGCGGGTGGCCGTTTGCTGTACGTCGAGCCCTAAAATAGGTTCGCGGATCCCTTCACGCTCGGCAACCAGACCGCTACTAAAGAAGCTACCGCTGGCAAGTACGGCAAAACGCGGGCGCAGTGGGATATCGGCATGGTTGCGGGTCCATATTTCGCTCACGGTACCGCGACGGCAGGTGACTTTCTTCACTTCATCGCCCGGCATCCAGATGCCGCCCTGACGGACAAACTGGCGCTGGAGCTGATTGTGCAGACGAATACCGAGCACCGATGGCGGCAGCGTCGGCAGCAGCGTGAGCGCGCAGGGCAGACGTTCGTTAAGCCAGCGCCACAGCGTATCGTTCGCCAGCCCGAAACAGGCGGGCATGATGATCATGTCGCAGTTTGTCGCTATTGGCGACAGCGCGTCGTACAGCAGCGGCCATTTTTCTTCGTTATCAAGCAGACGCGCAATATTGACCGCGCGAAATTCCGTCGGGTTATCACGCAGTACGTCCAGTTCCGGAAGGTCGATTTCTGCGGTTTCCACGTTGAGATCGCGTTGACGCAGCGACGCTGCCGCAAGGTGCGCCTGGAAATCCAGTAATCCGCTAACGCCGACGACGCAAATTCGCTGTGCGGATAACGGCCAGACCGGTACTTCCGGCGAGCTAAGCCAGGTTGAACGCAATGTGCCAAGCGGCGTGACACGCTGGTGCGCCTGCTGTACGTCGCCGTATAACTGCGCGCCGCTGGCGTTAAGTAGCGTTTGCGCCTGTTGCGCCAGCGTAAGGACTTTTTGCGCGCCCAAACGTGAATAAGGATGTTCAGGTGCCTGGCGGCGCAGCGCATCAAGCCCGGCGGTAATGTCGGTCACCGGTTGGCCGTCGGGCAGGGCGCTGAGTAGATCCAGCGAGCCGGAGGAAAAATGCAGTGCGCTTTGTCCGCGGGTGACGATGGCGCAGCGTAATCCATGCTGCTGGAGTTGCAGTCCGCACAGCAAACCGGCGAGACCGCCGCCCATAATAACCGTATCAAATTTCATCCTGGTGCTCCTTCTCCAGACCGCATAATCCCTGATAAACCCAGCGCGTGAATTCGCTTTCGCGCAGCGCGTCTCCCCAGGCGACAGGTTGTACGCCTTTCCAGCGCTCATTCAGAAATTCAGAGAGTTGCGTAATAGATTGCGCCGCGGTCGTCACATTAAAACGCTGCAATAGCCCGGCCGCGCGGCAGGCGCACAGCTCGCCCTGGCAAGTGCCCATCCCTACGCGGGTGCGACGACGCAGATCCAGCAGGCTATTCACGGTTAAGTTTTCGACGGCATACTGCACTTCTCCCGCCGTGACGGCCTCGCATTCACAGACCAGGCTACGGTGTTGGCGGCCTTCGCTCAGCCACCCCGGCGTGCGATCGCCATGCCGATAAACCGCCGATCCGCGTAGCGGCGCGGGAAGCGAGATAATGCGTTTCAGCGTATGTTCCGTAGACTCTTTTGAGCCAGGCAACGGCGTATCCGCCGTGATGCAGGGGCGAGTATTGCCCAACTTGCGGCACACGGCGTCGGTCGCCCATTCCGCCATCAGGCGGTACGTCATTAGCTTCCCGCCGGTAATGGTAATGAAGCCATCAAGCCCGTCGCGTTCGGCGTGGTCGAACAACACAATACCGCGGCTGACGTTACGACCGCTGGGATCGTCATCGCTGGCCACCAGCGGGCGGACGCCGGAATACGCGCGCAGAATACGCGTCTTCGCCATGACAGGGGCCAGTTTTTCCCCTTCACGCAGCAGGATATCGACTTCATCTGCGGTGACGCGGTTGCTGTCTATCTCATTGTAATCAATATGGGTAGAGGTGGTGCCGATCAGTGAAATCGTATCGCCAGGTACCAGAATGTCGGCATCCGATGGTTTCCGGCAGCGGTTAATGACATGCTGGTTGATCCGATGGTCCATGATCAACAGCGAGCCTTTCGCCGGGAACATGCGAATACTCAGGTCGGCGTATTCGGCGATCCGTTGCCCCCAGATACCTGCCGCATTGACCACCACCGGCGCGTGAAGCGTCTGGGTTTCGCCAGTGAGATGGTTGCGCACATGGACGCCGCAGACCGTTGCGCCTTCACGAATGAGCCCGGTCACTTCATGCGCCGTTAACACGATTGCGCCATGTTCTCTGGCATCCAGCATATTGGCGGCGGTAAGGCGGAAAGGGTCCACGGTGCCATCCGGCACTTTTACCGCACCGATGAGCGCAGGGTTAACGGAAGGTTCGATGATGCGAGCCTGCTGCGGATCGATGGCTTCAGCGCGAATGCCTGCCGCTTCACAGGCGCGAATAAAGGTGGCCTGAAACGCAAGATCATCTTCCGGCAACGTAATAAACAGACCATCCGTCGGTTCGACGCAATGGCGGGCGATCCGTTTTAAAATCTGATTTTCACTAATGCACTCGCGCGCGGATTCCGCATCGGTAACCGCATAACGAGCGCCGCTGTGCAGCAGCCCGTGGTTACGCCCGGTTGCGCCGGTCGCTATATCATGCCGCTCCACCAGAATGACACGTAAACCGCGCAGCGCGCAGTCGCGGGCGATCCCTGCGCCTGTTGCTCCACCGCCAATGATAATCACGTCACTTGCTTGCGAGTCGCGAGTTTTCATTGTTTTTCCTCACAGTTCGTTTTTTATCATTTAGCCATACAAATCATATGGAATGTTTGATTTCGCGCATAAACGCTCACTATTCGAAAATGAAACGTGATTTCGTGCGCCTTTCTGAACATTAGTCATAAATCTGTAACAATATGTGCTGTAATTCACATTAACGTGACGTATCTTTACTTAACATCGCGGCCACACTGGGAGCAGCGGGGTTGTTTGAACGAACTGCGGTGTTTACCTCTAAATAAAATATGGGCCACGGAGGCTACGATATGTTGAGTATTTTTAAACCAGCGCCGCATAAAGCGCGCTTGCCAGCGGCGGAGATTGATCCGACCTATCGCCGATTACGCTGGCAGATTTTCCTGGGGATATTCTTTGGCTATGCTGCGTATTATCTGGTGCGCAAGAACTTTGCCCTCGCGATGCCCTACCTGGTAGAACAGGGTTTTTCACGCGGCGATCTGGGCTTTGCGCTGTCCGGGATTTCCATCGCTTATGGTTTTTCGAAATTTATAATGGGTTCGGTGTCCGATCGCTCGAATCCGCGCGTTTTTCTGCCGGCAGGGTTGATTCTGGCCGCAGCAGTCATGTTGTTTATGGGCTTTGTACCGTGGGCGACATCCAGCATCGCCGTGATGTTTGTACTGTTGTTCCTTTGCGGCTGGTTCCAGGGGATGGGGTGGCCGCCGTGCGGACGTACGATGGTTCACTGGTGGTCGCAGAAAGAGCGCGGCGGCATTGTGTCGGTCTGGAACTGTGCGCATAACGTCGGCGGCGGGATCCCGCCACTGCTGTTCCTGCTGGGGATGGCGTGGTTTAACGACTGGAAAGCGGCGCTCTATATGCCAGCCTTTGGCGCGATTGTGGTGGCGCTGTTCGCTTTCGCAATGATGCGCGATACGCCGCAATCCTGCGGTCTGCCGCCTATCGAAGAGTATAAAAACGACTATCCGGATGACTACAACGAAAAAGCGGAAGAAGAGCTGACTGCGAAGCAGATCTTCATGCAGTACGTACTGCCAAACAAACTGTTGTGGTACATCGCCATCGCCAACGTGTTTGTTTATCTGTTGCGCTACGGCATCCTCGACTGGTCGCCGACCTACCTGAAAGAAGTGAAGCATTTCGCACTGGATAAATCTTCCTGGGCATATTTCCTGTATGAATACGCGGGTATTCCGGGCACGCTGCTGTGTGGCTGGATGTCGGATAAAGTCTTCCGCGGCAACCGCGGTGCGACGGGCGTGTTCTTTATGACCCTGGTGACTATCGCGACCATCGTTTACTGGATGAACCCGGCAGGAAACCCGAACGTTGATATGGCTTGTATGATTATCATCGGCTTCCTGATCTACGGCCCGGTAATGTTGATCGGTCTGCACGCGCTGGAACTGGCGCCGAAAAAAGCGGCGGGTACGGCGGCGGGCTTCACCGGTCTGTTTGGTTACCTGGGCGGTTCTGTCGCTGCAAGCGCCATTGTGGGTTATACCGTTGACTTCTTCGGTTGGGATGGCGGCTTTATGGTGATGATTGGCGGCAGCATTCTGGCGGTAATCCTGCTGGTGGTCGTGATGATTGGCGAAAAACGCCATCATGATGAGCTGCAGTTAAAACGCAACGGAGGCTAATAACATGAAAACCACACTGAAAAACCTTAGCGTGGCGTTGATGTTGGCAGGAATGGCCATCGGAAGCTGTGCCGTGGCGGCTGAAAAAGTCGTTATCGCCCACCGTGGCGCCAGCGGTTATCTGCCGGAGCATACGCTACCGGCGAAAGCGATGGCGTATGCGCAAGGGGCAGATTATCTGGAACAAGATTTAGTGATGACAAAGGACGACCATCTGGTCGTCCTCCATGACCACTACCTTGACCGGGTGACTGACGTCGCTGACCGTTTTCCGGACCGGGCGCGTAAAGATGGGCGCTATTACGCTATCGATTTTACGCTGGATGAAATTAAATCCCTGAAGTTTACCGAAGGGTTTGATATTGAAAACGGCAAAAAAGTACAAACTTATCCGGGCCGTTTCCCGATGGGAAAATCTGATTTCCGCATTCATACCTTTGAAGAGGAAATTGAATTCGTTCAGGGATTAAATCACTCTACCGGTAAAAATATCGGTATTTATCCGGAAATTAAAGCGCCGTGGTTCCATCATCAGGAAGGGAAAGATATTGCCGCGAAAACGCTGGAAGTGCTGAAGAAGTATGGTTACACCGGCAAGCAGGACAATGTCTATTTGCAGTGTTTTGATGTCGCTGAGCTGAAACGTATTAAGAATGAACTGGAACCCAAAATGGGGATGGATCTCAATCTGGTTCAACTTATTGCGTATACCGACTGGAATGAAACACAGCAGAAACAGCCGGACGGTCGTTGGGTAAATTACAACTACGACTGGATGTTTAAGCCGGGCGCTATGAAGCAGGTGGCGGAATATGCGGACGGTATTGGTCCGGATTACCATATGCTGGTCGCGGAAGGCTCAACGAAAGGGAATATCAAGCTGACTGGAATGGTGCAAGACGCGCATCAGAATAAGATGGTAGTGCATCCTTACACTGTGCGTGCCGATCAATTGCCGGACTATGCCACAGACGTCAATCAGTTGTACGACATCCTGTATAACAAGGCGGGCGTCGACGGGCTGTTCACTGACTTCCCGGATAAGGCGGTCATGTTCCTGCAAAAAAATGACTAAAGGTTTGCCATAGTCGAAGTGACGCGCCGGATGAGGCCATAAACGCCTCATCCGGCCTGGCGCAACGTTTGCCAGCGTAAGTCTGGTAAACGCAATGCCATCAGGCGGTGTTGTTTTATAGCAACCCCTCATCGGTCAGTGTTTCCATACATTTTTGTAATAAAAATAGCGGGCTTCCTTCTACTGGCGGTTCTTTTGCTAACAGGGAAATTTGTCGATAAAAGGTGGGTTCCAGCGCCACGGAACATAATTTTCCTGTCGTGGCTTTTAAGGTTAATTCTGGCAATAAGGCGATACCTAATCCCTGGCGAATAAAATTCAGCGCAGTATCGGGATGGTTAAATTCATATTTAAATATCGGCTCAATACCCTTTTCTTTAAACAACGCCATAATGCTTAATTCATAACGACCTTTACTGACAATAAGGGGTTCGTCCATCAGTTCTTCAACCGTTACTGTACTATTGGCCGCCAGGGGATGATTTTCAGGCACCACTACGGTGAATTTATCCCGGTAAATGGGGACGCAATACATACCGTTGACCGGAAAAGGAACGAAACCGGCATCAATACTTCCGTCCTGCAGCGAATCAATAATAGCCGTACTGTTCTCTTCATAGGGGATAATTTTTACATTTGGATGATGGCTTTCAAAATAGCGAATGACGCCGGGTAAAATGCAGGCGCAGGCGCTGGGAAAACAGCCAATCCGTAGCGTACGGGCCGGGTTCTTTTTTTCTTGTTCGGCAATCTCTTTTACCGCGTTGACGTCGCGCTGGATCGCGCGTAAGTGCCTGACGATGCGGCTACCGGCGGCGGTAAGCTCAATCTCTTTACGACGCTCACGAATCAATATGTCAACGCCGAGCTCCTCCTCAAGCGCGGAGATGGCCTGGCTGACGGCGGATTGCGTCATGTATAGCCGTTTGCTGGCTTCGGTAAATCCGCCGTACTCCAGTACGGCAAGCAGGGCGTGGATTTGGGTTAGCGTCATTAGTAAAACCTAATCAATATAATTAAAACGATTAATTTTTCTAATAGAGTGCACTTGTTTATACTGTGATTCTATCGAATACATCACATTTTGACGCACCTGATAGGTGTTCAGTTGAGCTGAGCGTTGCCTGCGTGCGCCATCTGAACGGGTCGTTAAGAATGAAAGAAAAATTATGGACGAAGGATTTTTGGGCAATCACCATAGTCAGTTTTATTATCTTTTTTGTTTTTTATGTACTGCTAACTTTATTACCCATTTATATCGCTGACCGCCTGCATGCTTCTGCAGATAAGGCCGGGCTGTTAGTGACATGTTTCCTGGCCGCGGCAATTGTTATTCGGCCATTTGCCGGACAGTGGGTGGGAAAATATTCGAATAAAAAGATTCTGGTGCTCTCTTCTCTGGCTTTTTTGGTGATTACCGCGCTGTATCCGGTTTGCCATTCTATCGAGTCGCTGCTCTTTATCCGCGTACTTCATGGGATTACGTTTGGTATTATTACCACGGTAAAAGGAACTATTTCAGCGCGGTTAATTCCGGCCTCCCGACGTGGAGAGGGCATCAGCTTTTTCTCTTTAGCGATGGGCCTGGCGATGGTCGTAGGACCGTGGATCGGTTTGAATATGGCCCGCTGGAACGCGTTCACTGCCGCATTCTGGCTTTGTTCCGCTGTAGCGGCGTTAGGGATTGTGCTTTCCCTGATTGTGACGGTCCCTCCGGTAATTCGTCATGCCGATGGTTCGAAACCGAATCTGGGTTTTGCCGCGATGTTTGACCGCGCCGCCTTGCCTTTTGCGCTGGTCACCTTTTTTATGACTTTCTCCTATGCCGGCGTGTCGGCTTTCCTGGCGCTGTATGCGCGTGAGCTGGATTTAATGGCGGCGGCCAGTAATTTCCTGCTGTGCTACGCGATTTTCCTGATGATATGCCGTACCTTCACCGGGAATATTTGTGATAAAAAAGGGCCGAAATATGTTGTTTTCCCATGCCTGTTGGCTTTTACCATCGGTCTGGTGGCGCTGGGCTACACCAATGGCAGCATCATGATGATTATTTCCGGCGGTCTAATCGGTATCGGCTACGGTTCGGTCACGCCGGTTTTCCAGACGCAAATTATCAGCTCGGTTGAACCGCATAAAATCGGCGTGGCGAATTCACTGTTCTTTAACGCGATGGATGCCGGAATGGCGATTGGCGCCTTTATCATGGGAATGATGGTTGAGTCGGTTGGCTATCGTATGATTTATGTCGCTGGCGCGGTGCTGGTGGTACTCGCTGGCGCACTGTATGCCGTGCAGATGAAAAAACGTGGCGTGATGCCTTTGGTTTCCACCAGCGAGTTGCACTGAGTTACATCTCGATTTCGATATCGCCTTTTGCCCTGCAGCAGCAGGGCAAAATCTCTCCCGGCTGGATAAACGCTAAAGGTTCCGTAATCCAGTCAACCTGACCGGCAACCAGCCGGGTTCGACAGGAGCCGCAATAACCTTCGCGGCACTGATACTCCACCTCAACGTTATGCGATTCCAGCGCGGCCAGCAGAGAAGGGTGTTCATCCTGGCACAGCAGCTGTGTGCCAGTGATACGCAGCGTGACGCGTCCCATCAGAGCTGGAAATTACTCAGATCGTCGGTATCGACTTCCGAATCGATTTGTCCGACCAGATAAGAGCTAACTTCCACTTCCTGTGGCGCGACCTGAACGTTATCGGACACCAGCCAGGTATTGATCCACGGGATTGGGTTGGAGCGGGTCTGGAACGGCAGATCCAGCCCTACCGCCTGCATACGAATATTAGTAATATATTCAACGTATTGACACAGGATATCTTTATTCAGGCCGATCATCGAACCGTCGCGGAACAGATAGTCCGCCCACTCTTTTTCCTGCTGCGCCGCCTGCACGAACAGGTCATAACATTCCTGTTTACACTCTTCGGCGATTTCCGCCATCTCCGGGTCGTCCACGCCGCTACGCAACAGGTTCAGCATATGTTGCGTGCCGGTCAGATGCAGAGCTTCGTCACGGGCGATCAGACGGATAATTTTGGCGTTGCCTTCCATCAGTTCACGCTCGGCAAATGCGAAAGAGCAGGCGAAGCTGACGTAGAAGCGGATGGCTTCCAGCGCGTTCACGCTCATCAGGCACAGATACAGTTTTTTCTTCAGCTCACGCAGATTCACGACAACCGTTTTGCCATTAACGGTATGGGTGCCTTCACCGAGCAGATGCCAGTAACTGGTCATCTCAATAAGTCCGTCGTAGTAGGCGGAGATACCTTCGGCGCGCTTCTGAATTTGCTCATTGGTCACGATATCGTCAAACACGACCGCCGGATCGTTGACGATGTTACGAATAATGTGGGTGTAGGATCGTGAGTGAATCGTCTCAGAAAACGCCCAGGTCTCTACCCACGTCTCCAGCTCCGGGATGGAAATGAGCGGCAGCAGGGCGACGTTCGGGCTACGTCCCTGAATGGAATCCAGCAGCGTCTGGTATTTGAGGTTGCTGATGAAGATATGTTTTTCGTGCTCCGGCAACGCCTGATAATCGATACGATCGCGGGAGACGTCGACCTCTTCCGGACGCCAGAAGAAAGAGAGCTGTTTTTCGATCAGTTTTTCGAAGATGTCATATTTCTGCTGGTCATAGCGTGCAACGTTGACCGGCTGGCCAAAGAACATGGGTTCCTTGAGCTGATCGTTTTTCGTCTGTGAAAAAGTGGTGTATGCCATTGAAGTGAATCCTTTATGGGATGAGCGCCGGATGGCGGCGCAAGCGCCTTATCCGGCCTACAAACCGTACAATCGTAGGCCGGGTAAGCATAGCGCTACCCGGCACTATTCATCAGATCTTACAAGCGCCGCTTTCGCAGCCATCGTCCTGAATAGAAGGCGCCAAATCGTCCTGCGCATCTTCCGCGCCGTCGCGGGTATTTTGATAGTACAGAGTTTTCACGCCAAACTTATACGCGGTGAGCAAATCTTTCAGCAGTTGCTGCATCGGCACTTTTCCTGACGGGAAACGTGACGGATCGTAGTTGGTATTGGCGGAAATAGACTGATCGATAAACTTCTGCATGATACCCACCAGTTGCAGATAACCGTCGTTGTTCGGCATCTCCCACAACAGTTCGTAAGCGTCTTTCAGATGCTCATAATCCGGCACGACCTGACGCAAAATACCGTCTTTCGAGGCCTTGATGCTGACGTAGCCGCGCGGTGGTTCGATACCGTTAGTGGCGTTGGAGATCTGGGAGGACGTTTCCGACGGCATTAGCGCCGATAGCGTGGAGTTACGCAGACCGTGGGTTTTGATCGATTCACGCAGCTGTTCCCAGTCGTAGTGCAGCGGTTCGTTGACGATCGCATCCAGATCTTTTTTGTAGGTGTCGATCGGCAGAATGCCTTTTGCATAGGTGGTTTCGTTGAACCATGGGCAGGCGCCTTGCTCTTTCGCCAGTTCGTTGGACGCTTTAAGCAGATAGTATTGAATGGCTTCGAAGGTTTTATGCGTCAGATTATTGGCGCTGCCGTCGGAATAACGTTTACCGTTTTTCGCCAGCCAGTAGGCGAAGTTAATCACGCCAATGCCCAGCGTACGACGGCCCATTGCGCCGCGTTTGGCAGCCGGAATCGGGTAATCCTGATAATCGAGCAGAGCATCCAAAGCGCGTACTGCCAGAATAGCCAGTTCTTCCAGCTCGTCCAGAGTTTTAATGGCGCCCAGGTTGAATGCAGACAGCGTACACAACGCAATTTCGCCGTTTTCATCGTTGACATCGTTCAGCGGTTTGGTCGGCAGGGCAATCTCCAGACACAGGTTAGACTGGCGTACCGGGGCGACAACCGGATCGAACGGACTGTGAGTATTGCAGTGGTCAACGTTCTGGATATAGATACGACCGGTAGAGGCGCGTTCCTGCATCATCAGCGAGAACAGTTCGACCGCTTTCACACGCTGTTTGCGGATGCTGTCGTCGTTTTCATATTTCACGTACAGGCGTTCGAATTCGTCCTGGTCGGCGAAGAACGCGTCGTACAGCCCCGGCACGTCGGACGGGCTGAACAGGGTAATGTCGCCGCCTTTCAGCAGACGGGTGTACATCAGTTTGTTGATCTGTACGCCGTAGTCCATATGACGCACGCGGTTGCCTTCCACGCCACGGTTGTTTTTCAGCACCAGCAGGCTTTCCACTTCCAGATGCCACATCGGGTAGAACAGTGTCGCCGCGCCGCCGCGCACGCCGCCCTGCGAGCAGGATTTCACCGCCGTCTGGAAGTGCTTGTAGAACGGGATGCAGCCGGTGTGGAACGCTTCGCCGCCGCGAATCGGGCTGCCCAGCGCGCGAATGCGTCCCGCGTTGATGCCGATACCGGCGCGCTGAGAAACGTATTTCACGATAGCGCTGGAGGTGGCGTTGATGGAATCCAGACTGTCGCCACACTCGATCAGTACGCAGGAGCTGAACTGACGGGTCGGGGTACGCACACCGGACATGATGGGCGTCGGCAGCGAGATTTTGAACGTAGAGACCGCATCGTAAAAACGTTTTACATAGTCAAGACGCGTTTCACGCGGGTAGTTCGAGAACAGGCAGGCCGCTACCAGAATGTAGAGGAACTGTGCGCTTTCATAGATTTCGCCGGTCACGCGGTTTTGCACCAGATATTTCCCTTCCAGCTGCTTAACGGCAGCGTAGGAGAAGGTCATATCGCGATCGTGAACGATAAACGAATCCATCTGCTTGAACTCTTCTTCCGTGTAGTCTTCCAGCAGATGATTGTCGTATTTGCCAAGCTCAACCATTTTTACCACATGGTGGTAAAGTGCGGGCGGCTCAAACTGGCCGAAGGCTTTCTTACGCAGGTGGAAAATCGCCAGACGCGCAGCCAGGTATTGATAATCCGGCGCATCGCGAGAGATCAGGTCTGCGGCGGCCTTAATGATAGTTTCATGGATATCGGAGGTCTTAATCCCATCATAAAACTGAATATGCGAGCGTAGCTCGACCTGAGAAACCGATACGTTATTCAGTCCTTCTGCCGCCCAATCAAGCACGCGATGAATTTTGTCGAGATTGATGCGCTCAGTACGGCCGTCACGCTTTGTCACCAGCAGACTCTGATTCATGTGGTTTTCTACCTGTTTACCTGTCCGTGAAAGAAAAATATCCCCCCGCTTATCCACAACGTCACGTTGTGACTAACTCTGTGGATAAATACTATATATAGGGGGTGATCGATAAGTGAAACGCTATATGGTGAGTATTCTAGTAGGGATTCTTTTGAGTACAAGAGTTGATTTTGGCGTTAAATTGCGGTTGTAAAAGCGTAAGAATCGCTAAATGCGCGTCTGATAAGGCCTGGAGAGGATGTCAACAATTCATAAAAAAAAATCAAAATTTGATCGAATGCTGATTTCTTCATCGAAGAGAAAGGTTGCGCCCGATGATCTAACGCAACCCTTATAGGAAAATTCTTTGATGTCAGGCTTTTTTAGCGCGGGTATGCAACATGTAGTTAACGTCTACTCCGGGACCGAGTTTGAAAGTATTGGTTATCGGGTTGTAGTGCAGCCCGGTGATATGTTGCTCTTTCAGGACGGTTTCATCTACCCAGCTTAACAGTTCAGCAGGCTTAATGAATTTCTTCACGTCGTGCGTGCCTTTTGGCACCATGCGCAGAATATACTCAGCGCCGACGACTGCCATCAGCCAGGATTTCCCATTGCGGTTCAACGTTGAGAAGAACACCTCACCGCCGGGTTTAACCAGTTGGGCGCAGGCGTGGACGACCGATTGCGGATCGGGAACGTGCTCCAGCATTTCCATACAGGTGACGACGTCGTATTGCTGAGCGTGTTTTGCCGCATGTTCCTCAACCGTCTCCTGCACGTACTCTACCTCGATGCCGCTTTCCAGCGCATGCAGTTTGGCGACCTGCAAAGGCTCAAAGCCCATATCCAGCCCGGTGACGGTTGCGCCTTCACGCGCCATGCTCTCCGCCAGAATACCGCCGCCGCAGCCGACGTCGAGTACCTTTTTACCAAACAGGCCGCCTGAGCGCTCAGTAATGTAGCCAAGGCGTAGAGGGTTGATGCGATGCAATGGCTTGAATTCGCCCTCCAGATCCCACCAGCGCGACGCGACGGCTTCGAATTTGGCGATTTCATTATGGTCAACGTTGTGAGCTACCGACGGTTTTTCAGTGTTCATGAGTACATGAGATTCCGCTATTGATCTATCGGGGCAGTATAGCAGGTGCAAAGTCGCTGCGTTATATCTACTGCCGTCTTTATTACGCTTTCAGCGCAAGAAGTTTTCTTGCGCGTTCTGTAAAACCGCTACCGATGTGGTGCGTGATAAAATTACAGACGCCCTCGACGTTGTTGTTTTTTAACATATCCAAAATAGTGGCATGTCCCCGGTTAGAGCTGGTGATATATTCAGCGGTAAAATCCAGTCTGTAGCGAATTGCCAATAAACGTGCTGAGATCAACAGGTGTGCTTGCGAAATGTATTTATTATCGGCATATTTCACAAAAACATAATGAAAATCATGATCCAGTTTGAGGTAAGCTTGCGTATCTCGCTCTGCATTAATTTTTGCTGACTTCGATAAAATATTGCTTAATTCGACTATGACATTGTTAGCATTTTTCTCCATCGCTTCACGAATTGCGCCCTGTTCAAGGATAACTCTCATTTTGATGAGATCATTGATATCCTCGTCGGTGACAGAAAAAACAAATGTCCCACTGCGGGGAATGATGTTGACCAGGTTTTCATTATAGCTCAGCCAAATAAAAGCTTCACGAATTGGTGTTTTACTTACCATCAGAATATTTGATAGTTCATTTTCACTGATCGCTTGCCCAAGATCGAAATCGCCATGGATAATCATCTCCCTTATTTTCTCTTTAATCACCTGGGTGATGGATTTGGGTATTTCAATTGATATGTGACTAAAGTCACGCTTTAATCTATTTTTCATTTTCTTCTCCTCCATGGTTAAACCCGGCTCCATTGTAATTAATTTATTCAAAATTAACGGATCTAATATATCAGATATAAGAAAATTTACATACTTTATTGTTGTTATTGTATATTTCATTAAGTTTGCTTGCTGATATATTAGATATGACACATTAGCTTTTGAATTGTATTGTTTTTTACGTAACATCGATTCCGGTCAATACCCTTATTCATTGAATCATAAAAGGTGATGCAAAATGAGTAGTCCACAAGAAAATTTATACGATGCAATTCGTATTGTAAAAAGGAAAATCATTCCTTTGGCCTTTATTCTTTACTTTTTTAACTATATGGATCGTGTCAATATTGGGTTTGCTGCATTACGCATGAATGAATCTCTTGGTATTACGCCTGAGGATTTCGCTAATATTTCTTCTATATTCTTCATATCATATTTAATCTTTCAAATTCCGAGTAGCATTGGCTTGCAAAAGCTTGGCGCAAGAAAATGGATTAGTTCCATTATTATCGGCTGGGGAGCGGTAACTGGGCTGATTTTTTTTGCTAAAGATACTCAACATATTTTGCTGGCTCGCATTTTTTTGGGGGTATTTGAAGCTGGCTTTTTCCCGGGCATGGTTTATTATCTTGCATGCTGGTTCCCGGCTCGTGAACGCGGAAAAGTCAATAGTTTCTTCATGTTATCTATTGCTGTTGCATCGGTATTGGCTGCACCGATGTCTGGTTGGATCATCGAGCATTTGAATACCCCGGATTATGAAGGCTGGCGCTGGCTTTTTGCTATTGAAGGTATCCCAACCGTATTCCTTGGCATCCTGACATTTTATTTACTGCCTGACAGTCCAGAAAAGGCTAAATGGCTTACGCCACAGCAGATATCGGCCTTAGTTAATAAATTACGCACTGACAATGAAACCGCAGCTGCATTAAATAAAAATACCAACTCATCCTTTCTTTCCGTAATCAAAAATCCAGTTTTGCTTCAGCTTTCTTTCGCCTACATGTTGATTCAGGCGGCTGCTCTGGCGGCAAACTACTGGTTGCCGGGGTTGGTGAAGGGATTTTCAGCTGATTTTACGGATACTGACGTTGGTTTAATCATGAGTATTCCGTTTATTTTCGCTATGTTCAGCATGCCCTGGTGGGGCTGGCATTCCGATAAAAAGAATGAACGAAAATGGCATGCTGCATTACCCATGTTTCTGGCGGGCTGTGGTTTTCTGATGATTGCTCTTGTCCCCTCAATGTCGTTGAGAATGCTGGGGCTAACGTTCTATGGTGTTGGGATCCTCAGCTATTACGGACCTTACTGGGCGCTGCCTTCTGCATTATTGTCGCCGTCAGGGTTGGCTATCAGCATTGCGTTTATTAACTCATGTTCAAGTCTTGGCGGATTCCTGATTAATAAATCACTAGGATTCGTTTCTACTCATTATGGTGCGACAGGAATATTTATTGTAGAGGCAATACTTTGCTTCGCTGCGGTAGCCGTTCTGGCGTTAATGAAAATTGATGTGAAAAAAGAAAAAAGCCAACAAACAAATGTTGTATCACGAACCTGAAAAATGGAGAAATTATGAAAATTACGTCTATTGAAGTTTTTGACTGTGAATTAAAAAAAAGAGATCAAACGATGTCCTCCTATAATCCAGTACTTATTCGGGTGAATACCGACTCAGGATTAAGTGGTATTGGCGAAGTAGGACTGGCCTATGGCGCAGGCGCTAAAGCTGGCGTAGGGATCATCAGAGATCTGGCGCCATTGATTGTGGGTGAAGATCCATTAAATATCGAAAAAATTTGGGAGTTCTTTTTCAGAAAGACTTTTTGGGGGATGGGGGGCGGAAACGTTTTTTATGCCGGAATGAGCGCTATTGATATTGCACTTTGGGATATCAAAGGTAAATATTTAGGTGTACCTGTTTATCAGCTCCTTGGTGGGAAAACTAATGAAAAATTAAGAACCTATGCTAGTCAGTTACAATTTGGCTGGGGGGATAAACGCCAGATATTAGTGACACCTGATGAATATGCTGAGGCGGCGCGTGCGGCTCTTGACGATGGATATGATGCGATTAAAGTGGATCCACTCGAAATCGATCGTAATGGCGATGACTGTGTTTTTCAGAATAAAAATCGTAACTATTCAGGATTGTTACTGGCCGATCAATTAAAAATGGGGGAAGCGCGAATTGCCGCTATGCGTGAAGCAATGGGGGATGATGCTGATATTATCGTGGAAATCCATTCTCTTCTCGGTACAAACTCAGCTATTCAATTTGCGAAGGCGATAGAAAAGTATCGTATCTTTCTTTATGAAGAACCGATTCATCCATTAAATTCTGATAATATGCAGAAAGTTTCCCGTTCAACAACGATTCCAATCGCCACTGGCGAGCGTTCCTACACAAGATGGGGATACAGGGAATTACTGGAGAAGCAGTCTATTGCCGTAGCACAACCTGATTTGTGTCTCTGCGGCGGAATTACCGAAGGAAAGAAAATCTGTGACTATGCTAATATTTATGACACCACTGTACAGGTGCATGTTTGCGGCGGTCCTGTTTCCACGGTAGCCGCGCTGCATATGGAAACAGCAATTCCCAACTTTATTATTCATGAGCATCATACTAATGCGATGAAAGCATCTATTCGGGAACTTTGTACCCACGATTATCAGCCGGAAAATGGCTATTATGTCGCGCCGGAACAGCCCGGATTGGGTCAGGAATTAAACGATCAGGTAGTGAAAGAATACCTGGCCTATGTGATTAAATAGCATCTGGTGATACTGATTATGGTTTATGCCTCCCGGCATATCCCCTAAATAATTCGAGTTGCAGGATAAAATGGTTAACCGTCTTGAACAGCGCTTGCGCTAACCCCGACGGGGCGAGGCCCAGGGATGGGCCGAGTAACTTGCCGCCAACGCACATGAAACTTGAAGTATGACGGGTATACGCGGGAGGTATTGATTTTCCAGCCTCTTCCTGGCCAGGCCCCGATCTCCCCTGTGTCGCCTCTGAAGCCGATCGCCGATAAACGCCGAGACCACGCTTATAAATGAAGAGAGCATGCGGCACCCGAATAAAGCATTGTCTGGCTGCATTCCGTTTACCAGTACGTGGGCGAATGTGTTATAATTTGCGACCTTTGAATCCGGGATACAGTAGAGGGATAGCGGTTAGATGAGCGACCTTGCGAGAGAAATTACACCGGTCAACATTGAGGAAGAGCTGAAGAGCTCCTATCTGGATTATGCGATGTCGGTCATTGTTGGCCGTGCGCTGCCGGATGTCCGAGATGGCCTGAAGCCGGTACACCGTCGCGTACTTTACGCCATGAACGTATTGGGCAATGACTGGAACAAAGCCTATAAAAAATCTGCCCGTGTCGTTGGTGACGTAATCGGTAAATACCATCCCCACGGCGATTCCGCAGTGTATGACACCATCGTTCGTATGGCGCAGCCATTCTCGCTGCGTTACATGCTGGTGGATGGTCAGGGTAACTTCGGTTCTATTGACGGCGACTCCGCGGCGGCAATGCGTTATACGGAGATCCGTCTGGCGAAAATCGCCCACGAACTGATGGCCGATCTCGAAAAAGAGACGGTGGATTTCGTGGATAACTATGACGGTACGGAAAAAATTCCGGACGTCATGCCGACCAAAATTCCGAATCTGCTGGTGAACGGTTCTTCCGGTATCGCAGTAGGTATGGCGACGAATATCCCGCCGCACAACCTGACGGAAGTGATTAACGGCTGCCTGGCGTATATCGACAACGAAGACATCAGCATTGAAGGGCTGATGGAACATATTCCGGGTCCGGACTTCCCGACCGCCGCGATCATCAACGGTCGTCGTGGTATCGAAGAAGCCTACCGTACCGGTCGTGGCAAAGTGTACATCCGCGCCCGCGCGGAAGTTGAAGCTGACGCCAAAACGGGCCGCGAAACCATCATCGTCCATGAAATTCCCTATCAGGTGAACAAAGCGCGCCTGATCGAGAAAATCGCCGAGCTGGTGAAAGATAAACGCGTGGAAGGCATCAGCGCGCTGCGTGACGAATCCGATAAAGACGGGATGCGCATCGTGATTGAAGTGAAACGCGATGCGGTGGGCGAGGTGGTGCTTAATAATCTCTACTCCCAGACCCAGCTACAGGTTTCCTTCGGTATTAACATGGTGGCGCTGCATCACGGCCAGCCGAAGATCATGAACCTGAAAGACATCATTTCAGCGTTCGTGCGCCACCGCCGTGAAGTGGTGACGCGTCGTACTATTTTTGAACTGCGTAAAGCCCGTGACCGCGCGCATATCCTTGAAGCTCTGGCGATTGCGCTGGCCAACATCGACCCGATTATCGAACTGATTCGCCGCGCGCCAACGCCGGCAGAAGCAAAAGCGGCGCTGATTTCGCGTCCGTGGGATCTGGGCAACGTTGCTGCGATGCTGGAGCGCGCTGGTGATGACGCTGCGCGTCCGGAATGGCTGGAGCCAGAATTTGGCGTGCGTGACGGTCAGTACTACCTGACTGAGCAGCAGGCGCAGGCGATTCTGGATCTGCGTTTGCAGAAACTGACCGGCCTGGAGCATGAAAAACTGCTCGACGAATACAAAGAGTTGCTGGAGCAGATTGCTGAACTGCTGCACATTCTGGGCAGCGCCGATCGCCTGATGGAAGTGATCCGCGAAGAGATGGAGTTAATTCGCGATCAGTTCGGCGATGAGCGTCGTACCGAAATCACCGCTAACAGCGCCGATATTAATATCGAAGATCTGATTAGCCAGGAAGATGTTGTCGTGACGCTGTCTCACCAGGGTTACGTCAAATATCAACCGCTGACGGATTACGAAGCGCAACGTCGTGGTGGGAAAGGTAAATCTGCCGCGCGTATTAAAGAAGAAGACTTTATCGACCGCCTGCTGGTGGCCAACACTCATGACACCATCCTCTGCTTCTCCAGCCGGGGCCGTCTGTACTGGATGAAGGTCTATCAGTTGCCGGAAGCCAGTCGTGGCGCGCGCGGTCGTCCGATCGTCAACCTGCTGCCGCTGGAAGCCAACGAACGTATCACCGCGATTCTGCCGGTTCGTGAGTACGAAGAAGGCGTGAACGTCTTTATGGCGACCGCCAGCGGTACCGTGAAGAAAACGGCGCTGACCGAATTCAGCCGTCCGCGTTCCGCCGGTATTATCGCGGTGAACCTCAACGACGGCGACGAGCTGATTGGCGTTGACCTGACTTCTGGTTCTGACGAAGTCATGCTGTTCTCGGCCGCGGGTAAAGTGGTGCGCTTCAAAGAAGACGCCGTCCGTGCGATGGGGCGTACCGCGACCGGTGTGCGCGGTATTAAGCTGGCGGGAGACGATAAAGTCGTCTCTCTGATCATCCCACGCGGCGAAGGGGCAATCCTGACCGTCACGCAGAATGGTTACGGCAAACGCACCGCAGCTGAAGAGTATCCAACCAAGTCGCGTGCGACGCAAGGCGTTATCTCTATCAAAGTCACCGAGCGCAACGGTTCCGTTGTTGGCGCGGTACAGGTGGACGATTGCGACCAGATCATGATGATCACGGATGCCGGTACTCTGGTGCGTACCCGTGTGTCCGAGATCAGCGTAGTGGGACGTAATACCCAGGGCGTTATCCTTATCCGCACGGCGGAAGATGAAAACGTGGTGGGTCTACAACGCGTTGCTGAACCGGTAGATGACGAAGAACTCGACGCTATCGACGGCAGCGTGGCGGAAGGGGATGAGGATATCGCCCCGGAAGCGGAAAGCGATGACGACGTTGCGGATGACGCTGACGAGTAATGTTATTGCTGTGCGAGGGCCGGATATCCGGCCCTTTTTCTTTGCCGTTGCGGGCTACGTCATTTACCGCTACCTTAGTCACACTCTATTTACATCCTGAGGCGGAGCTTCGCCCCTTTGAAATACCTTGCTTCCTTTCGAACTACGCTGAAAGTCTCGCGCTACTTATTCAGAGCGTTAGCGTTACTCATTTGGCTCTTAATCGCCTTTGTTTCGGTGTTTTACATCGTCAATGCCCTGCACCAGCGGGAGTCTGAAATTCGTCAGGAGTTCAACCTTAGCTCCGATCAGGCGCAGCGTTTTATCCAGCGCACGTCGGATGTGATGAAAGAGCTCAAATATATCGCCGAGAACCGTTTAACGGCGGAAAACGGCGTCATGTCGTCGCGTGCGCGTGATGACAAAATGGTGGTACCGGACTTTGAACCGCTATTCGCCGACTCAGACTGTGCGGCGATGGGCTCCGCATGGCGCGGTTCGCTGGAGTCGCTGGCCTGGTTTATGCGTTACTGGCGCGACAACTTTTCAGCGGCGTATGATCTTAACCGCGTTTTCCTGATTGGCAGCGATAACCTCTGTATGGCGAATTTCGGCCTGCGTGAAATGCCCGTGGAGCGCGATGATGCGTTAAAAGCGTTACATGAGCGGATTATGAAATACCGCAACGCGCCGCAAGAAGAAAGTGGGAATAACCTTTTCTGGATAAGCCAGGGCGCGCGTCAGGGCGTGGGCTACTTTTATGCGCTGACGCCGGTGTATCTGGCCAACCGTCTGCAGGCGCTGCTGGGCGTCGAGCAGTCCATCCGCATGGAAAATTTTTTCACGCCGGGCAGTTTGCCGATGGGCGTCACCATTATTGATGAGAACGGCCATTCGCTGATTTCGTTGGCCGGTCCTGACGGCATTATTAAAGCGGAGCCGCGCTGGATGCAGGAGCGCTCCTGGTTTGGTTATACGCCAGGTTTTCGCGAACTGGTACTCAAAAAAAGCCTGCCGCCATCCTCGCTCAGTATTGTCTATTCTGTGCCTGTAGATTTAGTCCTGGAGCGTATTCGTATCCTTATCCTGAACGCTATCCTGCTGAACGTGCTGGTGGGCGCAGGGCTGTTTACGCTTGCGCGGATGTATGAGCGGCGAATTTTTATTCCGGCGGAGAGCGATGCCCAGCGTCTGGAAGAGCATGAACAGTTCAACCGTAAAATCGTCGCCTCCGCGCCGGTGGGGATCTGTATTCTGCGCACTATTGATGGCGTCAATATTCTGAGTAACGAACTGGCGCACACCTACCTGAACATGCTCACGCATGAAGACAGACAGCGCCTGACGCAAATCATTTGCGGCCAGCAGGTCAACTTTGTTGATGTATTGACCAGCAATAATACCAATTTGCAAATTAGCTTCGTCCATTCCCGCTATCGTAATGAAAACGTCGCGATTTGCGTGTTGGTAGATGTGAGTACGCGCGTCAAAATGGAAGAGTCGCTGCAGGAGATGGCGCAGGCGGCGGAACAGGCAAGCCAGTCTAAATCCATGTTCCTTGCAACGGTCAGCCATGAATTGCGCACACCGCTGTACGGTATCATCGGCAATCTCGATCTGCTGCAAACCAAAGAGTTGCCAAAAGGCGTGGATCGTCTGGTCACGGCGATGAATAACTCCTCCAGCCTGTTGCTGAAAATTATCAGCGACATTCTCGACTTCTCGAAAATTGAGTCGGAACAGCTAAAGATTGAGCCGCGCGAATTTTCACCGCGAGAGGTGATGAACCATATCACCGCCAATTATCTGCCGCTGGTGGTGCGTAAGCAGCTCGGCCTGTATTGTTTTATTGAGCCTAACGTGCCGGTATCGCTGAACGGCGACCCGATGCGTTTACAGCAGGTCATTTCAAACCTGTTGAGCAACGCCATTAAGTTTACCGATATTGGCTGCATCGTGCTGCATGTGCGCTGTGATGGGGATTATCTCAGCATTCGCGTGCGGGATACCGGGGTTGGTATTCCGGCAAAAGAGGTGGTTCGCCTGTTCGATCCCTTCTTCCAGGTGGGAACCGGCGTACAGCGTAACTTTCAGGGGACCGGTCTGGGGCTGGCGATTTGCGAAAAATTGATCAGCATGATGGACGGCGATATTTCCGTCGATTCGGAGCCTGGCATGGGAAGCCAGTTTACGCTGCGCATCCCGCTTTATGGCGCGCAATACCCTGTGAAAAAGAGCGTGGAAGGACTCGCCGGAACCTGCTGTTGGCTGGCGGTGCGCAATACTTCTTTGTGCCAGTTTATTGAGACCAGTCTGGCGCGTAGCGGCGTTCATACGCAGCGTTATGAAGGGCAAGAACCCGCTGCTGACGATATTTTGATTGTCGATGACGCGCTGGAGCATACCTGGCAGGGGAGGGCGGCGGTCGTCTTTTGCCGCCGCCATATCGGGATTCCGTTGGAAAGAGCGCCGGGCGAGTGGGTGCATAGTGTGGCGTCGGTGCATGAGTTGCCCGCGCTGTTGGCGCGTATCTATAGTATTGAGCTGGATAGTGAAGCGCTTTCCAGCGCATTGCCGACGACGGATAAAACCGCAGATTCAAATGACGACATGATGATTCTGGTCGTTGACGATCATCCGATCAATCGCCGCTTGCTGGCCGATCAACTGGGATCGCTGGGGTATCAGTGTAAGACAGCCAATGATGGCGTGGACGCTCTGAATGTGCTGAGTAAAAATGCTATCGATATTGTTCTGAGCGATGTGAACATGCCGAACATGGACGGCTATCGCCTGACGCAGCGTATCCGTCAGCTTGGGCTGACGCTGCCGGTCGTCGGCGTGACGGCGAACGCGCTGGCGGAAGAGAAACAACGTTGCCTGGAGTCCGGTATGGACAGTTGTTTGTCGAAGCCTGTGACGCTGGATGTGTTGAAACAGACGCTGGCGGTGTATGCCGAGCGGGTACGTAAAACGCGGGCATAAAAAATGCCGGATGGCGGCGTCGCCTGTCCGGCCTGCAAAAGATGAGTCGACTGGTAGGCCTGATAAGCGTAGCGCCATCAGGCTGGGTAACGTAAAAGTGATTTATTCTTTGTCTGTCGGACTCAGGGTGACGGAAGAGAGATAGTTGAGCAGCGCGATATCATTCTCTACGCCCAGTTTCATCATCGCCGATTTCTTCTGGCTGCTGATGGTCTTAATGCTGCGGTTGAGCTTCTTGGCGATTTCGGTGACCAGGAAGCCCTCGGCGAACAGGCGTAATACTTCGCTCTCTTTTGGCGACAGGCGCTTGTCGCCGTAACCGCCTGCGCTGATTTTCTCCAGCAGACGAGAAACGCTTTCTGGGGTGAATTTTTTGCCTTTTTGCAGCGCGGCCAGCGCCTTAGGCAGATCGGTTGGCGCACCCTGCTTGAGTACGATCCCTTCAATATCAAGATCCAACACGGCGCTCAGGATCGCCGGATTGTTGTTCATGGTCAGAACGATAATAGACAGGCTCGGAAAATGACGCTTGATGTACTTGATCAAGGTGATCCCATCGCCGTATTTATCTCCCGGCATGGAGAGGTCAGTGATCAACACATGCGCATCTAATTTCGGCAGATTGTTGATCAATGCTGTGGAATCTTCAAATTCGCCGACAACATTCACCCACTCGATTTGTTCAAGTGATTTGCGAATACCGAACAGTACAATCGGGTGGTCATCGGCAATAATTACGTTCATATTGTTCATGTATTGGGCTACCTTGCTACAGCAAGCTTTTGACGTAGGCGTCAATGTCGCTGATATATTTTTCTATACCTGGAGCATCTTTCTCACGAATCAGATGTTCCAGCGTTTCACATAACTGCTTGCCGGGTACCAGATTAAGCATGGCAAACACCCCTTTCAGGCGGTGGGCCGTTTGGGCCAGCGCAGCGAAATCGCTGGTTGCCGCCTCAGTATACAACCTCTTAACATCATCCGGTACTGTGTCTACAAATAGCGCATAATAGCCGCTGGCATGAAGCTCGGCATTTTCATCTCCGCCGAGCGGGGAGGCGGGAATCTCTTCCTGCGCCAGCTGCTCTTCGATAAGTTGTAGTACAGCTTCCTGCATAGCATTGCTCATATTAAAGTTGACGCGCAACTGACCCGGGCCAATTTTCCGCACGCCTGACTCATCATCGCTTAAAAGCAAGCCCGAGGCAGTAAGATTAGACGGATTATCCGTTAAAAAGAGATCATATTCTTGACTTATCTGCCTTTCATCCGGCGTGATGCAGGTGGCGCCCCAGTTTTCTAACTGACGCAGCACAATCGCGCGAACCTCGTTGGACGTCACATCGACCATCACGCTCACGTCGTCCAGCAGGCGCTCTTCGACCTGGGTATGCTGATCGTGAGGAAGCATTTTGACATGAACGGTATAGCGCGTGCCCAGCGTTTCCCGCGCTTTAATGTTGAGATGACCGCCCAGTTTGCGCGCCAGTTGATTGCACAGCCAGAAGGTGAGCGGATTTGCTTTGCCGTAACGGTCGCCCTGCGTTTCATTCATATACGGGAAATGCAGATTATCAATCTCGTTTAACGTTACGCCTTCGCCCGTATCCAGAATACGGAAAGTCAGACGCTCCGCGATAGATTCATCCTGCTCGACTTCAAGCGTAATTTTACCCATAGCGGTCGTCGTGACGGCATACTGAATCAACAGCAGCAAAATCCGGCGCAGGGCGTCGCGATCGCCCCAGCGTTCATCGTTGCCGCTAAGATGGTTATTAATCAGCAGTTGCAGCCCTTTACGCTTAATGGCGGGCAGCACTTCCGGCACGACTTCGTCAATAAGATCCTGCAGGGAGAACAGCGTTGCTTCGCTCTTCCATGCGTCATTTTCCAGCATATTCGCCAGTTGGATTTCATCGATCATACGTACCAATACATCCGCCTGATCCGCCAGTTTCAGGCTTTCCGGCGTGGTGACTGCCGCGGCGTTAACCGCCAGTTGGCGTACGGGCTCTTTAAGCGTGTTGCTGATATTTTGCATAAAGGCGGCACGGCCCTGCTGATTCTTCTCATACAAACGCTGCGCCTGTTTAAGCTTCTTATTCACCAGCACTTCCCGGTCCTGATCGCGGATAATAAAGATCTGCGTGCGGGGGGCGATCTGGCTGCGAAACAGACGGATCTCATACAGTTCGTTATTAATTGTCGCCTGAATCACGCCCTGATGCTGTTCCGCCATGCTGGTAATATTTTGCAGGTTAAGATGCGGCAACAGATGATCGGCGATTTTATTGCTGATCACGGTGCGGTTTCCTTCCTGATCGTAGACCAGCAGACCCAGCGGCAGCAGAGAAACGATCTCTTCATTAATGGCGCGTAAGACGCGAAGCTCGTTATTCGCCGCGTTGCCAGATGTCGATTCCGTCGTCCGTCCCGGCTGATGACGGAACGTAGCGTAGCCAAATAACGCCAACGCCAGCAGCCCGATGTTCAGCAGTAAAGGCAGCAGAATATTTTGCAACGTATCAAGCAAAAGCGTACCGAACGGTACCTGCCAGATCAGGCGCATTCCGGTAGAGTTAAGCGCTGAGGAGATCTCAATTTTTGAACCGTTAAAGCTAATCGTGACGCTATCAGGCGCTTCCTTTTCACTGCTTCGCCCCGTCGCCTGGGTTGCGTCAGGCTCTATCCGAAAACTGTCCAGCGGCATTCCTGGCGGGATTAAATCATTAATGGGCAGATCAAACGCCACCACGGTCGCCAGATGTCCTGGCTGATTGAAGGTCGTGCGCAGCGTAAAATAGTGACCGTTTTGCCAGGCCAGTTTTCGCAATGAGGAGAAACTTTCGCGCTCATCCAGCGCATTTGCCTGTTGCAACATCTCTGCCCGGCGGGAATCGACGATATTGCCAATAGTGGACTCTTTAAAGCCGGAAGAGAGATCTTTCAACGGTAGGGTAGAGATAAGAATCAGGCTGTTATCCTGTCCATTGAGGTAATACATTGACCACGGCACGTTTTCCGC
The DNA here is from genome assembly GCF_017571995.1 of Salmonella sp. 32031103-2018-00083-FB-01-SM-01. Lineage (NCBI taxonomy): Bacteria > Pseudomonadati > Pseudomonadota > Gammaproteobacteria > Enterobacterales > Enterobacteriaceae > Salmonella > Salmonella sp. 32031103-2018-00083-FB-01-SM-01. The sequence continues at coordinate 14,165 of NZ_JAGEQL010000006.1, read as the reverse complement.
GCCCCACAGCGTATCCAGATAGGTTGACATACGCTGCGTCATTTCCAGCGTGGCGCTGTCATGGGAACCGAAAATCAGCGCTTCAGTTTTACGTCGCGGCTTTTCAAGATAATACACATCCTGCTTCAGACGCGTTTCCTGAAGTCCTTCACCTGTCGATGGCGTAGTGGTCGCGGCGATGTTGTCATAAATTTGCCAGGTAACATACCGCCAGGTATCCACGCGTTTATGAATAGCGTGGGTGATATCGACAATTTGATAGCTTTTGTCTTTCAACCAGGCGTTGACGGCGCTCTGTACCATAACGCCCATCGTTACCAGCAGCACAATGATCAGCAATAAGAAGAAACGGGTAATGCTTCCCGGTAGAAGGGAGAATCGGGTAGAGACCGTTGTGTCAGACTGACTCATTTATGTTTACGACCTGTAAAAGCAACGCTGAAGGTGAAGGGCAGTATAAAGGGTAATGAATGAATTTCCAGACTCTTACGTCATGCCGGGCAACTTAACACGCGCTCCGTCGGCGGGACGGAAAAAGCGTACAACCTTCGCAGAACGGCACAAATATAAAGACTACTTATAAATGTTTAGCACTAAATATCAAGAAATTATTTGCTAATGTCTTACGAACGGTAGAGCTGCGAGAGTAGTGAATAACCGTGATAGTTTTAGGCAGGTAGCATAAATCTGCCGGGTGTGTCTGAAAAAGGGTAAAAAAAACCGAATGCGAAGCATCCGGTTGAAATAGGGGTAAACAGACATTCAGAAGTGAATGACGGTAATAAATAAAGTTAATGATGATAGCGGTCACTATTTTAGTTGCGAATGAAGATTCTGTTTTATCATTCAGTGCTATGAATTTCATCAATTTAACCCATTGATTTTAAAAGTCTCGTGAATATATTTTGTCTATTTGTGCTTATTTTTACTTGATTTTTGCTTTAAAAAAGTTCCGTAAAATTCATATTTTGAAACATCTATGTAGATAACTGTAACATCTTAAAAGTTTTAGTATCATATTCGTGTTGGATTATTCTGTATTTTTGCGGAGAATGGACTTGCCGACTGGTTAATGAGGGTTAACCAGTAAGCAGTGGCATAAAAAAGCAATAAAGGCATATAACAGAGGGTTAATAACATGAAAGTTAAAGTACTGTCCCTCCTGGTACCAGCTCTGCTGGTGGCAGGCGCAGCGAATGCGGCTGAAATTTATAATAAAGACGGCAACAAATTAGACCTGTTTGGTAAAGTTGATGGCCTGCACTACTTCTCTGACGACAAAGGCAGCGACGGCGACCAGACCTACATGCGTATCGGCTTCAAAGGCGAAACGCAGGTTAACGATCAGCTGACCGGTTATGGCCAGTGGGAATATCAGATTCAGGGCAACCAGACTGAAGGCAGCAACGACTCCTGGACGCGTGTGGCGTTTGCGGGTCTGAAATTCGCTGACGCAGGTTCCTTCGATTATGGTCGTAACTACGGCGTAACCTATGACGTGACCTCCTGGACCGACGTTCTGCCGGAGTTCGGCGGCGACACCTACGGCGCTGACAACTTTATGCAGCAACGTGGTAACGGCTATGCCACTTACCGTAACACCGACTTCTTCGGCCTGGTGGATGGTCTGGACTTCGCGTTACAGTATCAGGGCAAAAACGGCAGCGTGAGCGGTGAAAACACCAACGGTCGCAGCCTGCTGAACCAGAACGGCGACGGTTACGGCGGATCGCTGACTTATGCAATCGGCGAAGGCTTCTCTGTCGGTGGCGCTATCACCACGTCTAAACGTACTGCCGATCAGAACAACACCGCTGACGCTCGCCTGTATGGTAACGGCGATCGCGCTACGGTCTACACCGGCGGCCTGAAATACGATGCGAACAACATCTATCTGGCAGCGCAGTATTCTCAGACCTATAACGCAACCCGTTTTGGTACCTCTAACGGCAACAATAAGTCCGACTCTTACGGTTTTGCCAACAAAGCGCAGAACTTTGAAGTGGTTGCTCAGTACCAGTTCGACTTTGGTCTGCGTCCGTCTGTGGCTTACCTGCAGTCTAAAGGTAAGGACATCAGCAACGGCTACGGCGCCAGCTATGGCGACCAGGACATCGTAAAATACGTTGATGTCGGCGCGACTTACTACTTCAACAAAAACATGTCCACCTATGTTGATTACAAAATCAACCTGCTGGATAAAAACGACTTTACCCGCGATGCGGGCATCAACACCGACGACATCGTAGCGCTGGGTCTGGTTTACCAGTTCTAATCAGCAAAAGATGTTGCTAAAGGGCCTGCGGGCCCTTTTTTCATGCCTTATTCCGGCGTACAAATACGACGTTTTGATATACGCTTGCGTCCATTCGAATGAGGATAAACAGCGATGAAAATGACTTTTTGCCGGGCCGTGTGTCTGGCGGCGGCTTTTTTACTTATGGGCTGCGATGAGGCTCCCGAAACGACAACAGCGTCACCTGCCGCTCAGGTGCTGGAAGGTAAGACGATGGGGACTATCTGGCGGGTGAGCGTGGTTGGCATCGATGCGAAACGCGCCGCAGAGCTACAGACTAAAATCCAGACTCAGCTTGATGCTGATGATTGGTTGCTTTCTACCTATAAAAATGACTCCGCGCTGATGCGTTTTAACCATTCACGCAGTCTTGCGCCCTGGCCGGTCAGCGAAGCCATGGCGGATATCGTGACCTCGGCGCTGCGTATTGGCGCGAAGACGGATGGCGCGATGGATATCACCGTGGGCCCGCTGGTCAATCTGTGGGGGTTTGGACCGGATCGGCAGCCGCTGCATATCCCAACACCAGCACAAATCGATGCGGCAAAAGCGAAAACAGGCCTGCAACATTTGCAGGTTATCGACAGGGCTGGACATCAGTTTTTGCAAAAAGATCTTCCGGATCTTTATGTCGATCTCTCCACGGTCGGGGAGGGCTATGCGGCGGATCATCTGGCGCGTCTGATGGAGCAGGAGGGCATTGCGCGTTATCTGGTCTCGGTGGGCGGCGCATTAAGCAGTCGCGGGATGAATGCGCAGGGGCAGCCGTGGCGCGTCGCGATTCAGAAGCCGACCGACCGGGAAAACGCGGTGCAGGCGATTGTGGATATCAACGGGCATGGCATCAGCACCTCCGGCAGCTACCGTAACTATTATGAGCTGGATGGCAAGCGTGTCTCGCACGTTATCGATCCGCAAACGGGGCGCCCCATTGAACACAACCTGGTATCGGTTACGGTTATCGCGCCAACGGCGCTGGAAGCGGACGGCTGGGACACCGGCCTGATGGTGCTCGGTACACAAAAGGCGCAAGAGGTCGTGCGGCGGGAAGGGCTGGCGGTATTTATGATCATGAAAGAAGGTGAAGGCTTTAAAACCTGGATGTCGCCGCAGTTCAAAACGTTCCTGGTGAGCGATAAGAATTAAAACGCAAGATTACGGGTTTTTGTGGGCGGATTTACGGACACACTGCATGTAAGCAAGCACTATGCTTAATGAAGGAGTCTATGATGAAAAAAGCGTTACTTACCGATGATGAATGCTGGCTGCGGGTGCAGGCGCGCGATGCCAGCGCGGATGGGCGTTTCGTTTTTGCGGTGCGAACTACCGGCGTTTTTTGCCGCCCTTCTTGTCGCTCGAAGCGGGCATTACGTAAAAATGTTCGCTTTTTTGCCAACGCGCAGCAGGCGCTGGACGCCGGTTTTCGCCCCTGCAAGCGCTGTCAGCCGGATAATGCGCGCGCGCAGCAACGGCGGTTGGATAAGATTGCCTGTGCCTGCCGTTTACTTGAGCAGGAGACGCCGGTAACGCTGGCGTCTCTGGCGCAGGCGGTGGCGATGAGTCCGTTTCATCTGCACCGTCTGTTTAAAGCGAGCACCGGAATGACGCCGAAAGGGTGGCAGCAGGCGTGGCGCGCCCGGCGGCTGCGTGAGGCGTTGGCGAAAGGAGAGCCGATCACGGCGGCTATTTACCGCGCCGGCTTCCCGGATAGCAGTAGCTACTACCGACATGCCGACCAGACGCTGGGCATGACGGCAAAACAGTTTCGCAAAGGCGGCGATAATGTCTCCGTTCGCTATGCGCTGACGGACTGGGTTTACGGACGGTGCCTGGTGGCGGAGAGCGAGCGGGGGATTTGCGCGATTCTCCCCGGTGATAGCGACGACGCGCTACTGGCTGAATTACACACCCTTTTCCCGGCGGCCCGCCACGAACCTGCTGACGCGCCTTTTCAGCAACGGGTGCGGCAGGTTGTCGCGGCTATCAACACACGCGATGTGCTGCTCTCGTTGCCGCTGGATATCCAGGGAACCGCGTTTCAACAGCAGGTCTGGCAGGCGTTATGCGCAATTCCCTGCGGCGAAACCGTAAGCTATCAACAGCTTGCCGCGACTATCGGCAAACCCACGGCAGTACGCGCGGTCGCCAGCGCGTGCGGCGCGAATAAACTGGCGATGGTGATCCCGTGTCATCGGGTCGTGCGTCGTGATGGCGCGCTCTCCGGTTATCGTTGGGGCGTGCGTCGAAAAGCGCAGCTATTAAAGCGAGAAGCGCAAAAAGAGGAGTAGCAATGCTGGATCTATTTGCTGATGAAGCGCCCTGGCAAGAGCCCCTGGCGCCTGGCGCGGTGGTGTTGCGCCGCTTTGCGTTTCGCGCGGCGCAGTCGCTATTAGACGATATCGGGTTTGTCGCCAGTCAGTCTCCGTTTCGTCAGATGGTGACGCCGGGCGGCTACACCATGTCGGTGGCGATGACCAACTGCGGCGCGTTAGGGTGGACCACCGATCGTCACGGTTATTGTTATGCCGTGCGCGATCCGTTGACCGATAAACCCTGGCCTGCGCTGCCGTTATCGTTTGCCAGCGTATGTCGTCAGGCGGCAATCGCGGCAGGGTATGCGAGCTTCCAACCGGACGCCTGCCTGATCAATCGCTACGCGCCCGGCGCAAAACTGTCGCTGCATCAGGATAAAGACGAGCCGGATCTGCGCGCGCCTATCGTCTCAGTTTCGTTGGGGGTGCCGGCGATTTTTCAGTTTGGCGGCCTGCGTCGCAGCGATCCGCTCCAGCGGATCTTACTGGAGCATGGCGATATCGTGGTCTGGGGCGGCGAGTCCCGGCTGTTTTATCATGGTATCCAGCCGCTTAAAGCGGGCTTTCATCCCATGACCGGTGAATTTCGTTACAATCTCACCTTCCGTCAGGCGGCTGAAAAAGAATAAAAATAAGAATTATTATTGCTGTGCAGGTGGAGTTAGTTAAACTGCGGGCTGTTATTATCGGTCCGGGTTGTATGCATGGAACTTCTTATTCTTGTCTGGCGGCAGTACCGCTGGCCATTTATTAGCGTGATGGCGCTGAGCCTCGCCAGCGCGGCGCTGGGGATTGGCCTGATCGCGTTTATCAATCAGCGCCTGATTGAAACGGTGGACACCACCGTCATGGTGCTGCCGGAATTTCTCGGTCTGCTCCTGTTGCTAATGGTTGTCACATTAGGTTCCCAACTGGCGCTTACCACTCTGGGACACCATTTCGTTTACCGCCTGCGCAGCGAATTTATCAAGCGCATTCTGGATACGCACGTTGAACGCATTGAGCAACTGGGCAGCGCCTCTTTACTGGCCGGTCTGACCAGCGATATTCGCAATATTACTATCGCCTTTGTGCGTCTGCCTGAGCTGGTACAGGGCATTATCCTCACCGTCGGCTCGGCGGCGTATCTGGCGATGCTATCGACAAAAATGCTGCTGGTTACGGCTATCTGGATGGCGGTCACTATCTGGGGCGGATTTGTGCTGGTGGCGCGGGTTTACCAGCATATGGCGACCCTGCGCGAGACCGAAGATAGGCTGTACAACGACTATCAGACGGTGCTGGAAGGACGCAAAGAGCTGACGCTAAACCGCGAGCGTGCGGAGCAGATTTTTCAGCAATGCTATACCCCGGACGCCAAAGAGTACCGTCATCACATTATCCGTGCCGATACTTTTCATCTGAGCGCCGTCAACTGGTCGAATATCATGATGCTGGGGGCGATAGGCCTGGTCTTCTGGATGGCGAATAGTCTCGGCTGGGCGGATACCAACGTCGCGGCGACCTATTCACTGACGTTGCTGTTCCTGCGCACGCCGCTGCTGTCTGCGGTGGGGGCGTTGCCAACGCTACTGACCGCCCAGGTGGCGTTTAATAAACTGAATAAATTCGCGCTCGCCCCGTATAAGCCTGATTTTCCACAGCCGAAAGCCTTTCCCGACTGGAAGACGCTGGAGCTGCGCAACGTGGTTTTTCACTATCAGGATAACGCGTTTTCCGTGGGGCCCATCAACCTGACGATTCACCGCGGCGAACTGCTGTTTTTAATTGGCGGCAACGGTAGCGGGAAATCGACGCTGGCCATGTTATTGACCGGATTATACCAGCCGCAATCGGGAACGATTTTACTTGATGGTCAACCTATTGCCGCCGGGCAGCCGGAAGATTATCGCAAACTGTTTTCTGCGGTGTTTACCGATGTGTGGTTATTCGACCGCCTGCTGGGGCCGCAGGGGAAACCCGCCAATCCCGCGCTGGTCGAAAAGTGGCTTGAGCACCTGAAAATGACGCACAAGCTGGAGCTAAACGACGGGCGCATTTTGAATCTTAAACTGTCGAAAGGGCAAAAAAAGCGCATTGCGCTGCTGCTGGCGCTGGCGGAAGAGCGCGATATTATTTTGCTGGATGAGTGGGCCGCCGATCAGGACCCGCATTTCCGCCGGGAATTTTATCAGGTACTGTTGCCGTTAATGCAGGAAATGGGCAAAACCATTTTCGCCATCAGCCATGATGATCACTATTTTATTCACGCCGATCGTCTGCTTGAAATGCGTAACGGACAGCTAACCGAACTCACCGGCGACGAACGTGACGCCGCCTCGCGTGATGCGGTTGCGCGTACTGCGTAATGGACTATGGCGCCGGATGAACCACCTGATGGCAACCCTACGTCCGCACGCGGGTAGGCCTGATAAGATGCTACGCGTCGCCACCAGGCATCGGGCGAGCGGGTGTCCAGACGTGTTTTAAAAAGAACCCCGGAGCGCTGCGTGAGCCGGCGTGTTCAGATGCCCGGTAAGTGTGACCGGGCAGCGTAACATTATCGCGCGACGGCGTTCTGTACGTTAGCGTCCGCTTTCCAGATGCGGTATTTCACGTCCACATTCGCTGGGGTATACACCACGATCGGCAGCTTGCTGTTGTAGCGCAGCATCCCGTCTTCACCCAGCCAGGCGGTGACGAATTTTTGCTCTTTCTTACCTTCAGGGCAGGCCATCATGGTTGATACCGGAGAGGTGACGTTATCAAAGACATAATAGTCATAGCCCCAGCCTTCCAGCGTTTTTGTTTCCAGCGTGCCGCCGAGGCGATGCTGGTTACAATCCACATTCAGCGTTTGGCCAATCAACAGTTCCACTTTGAGGGTAGATTCATCCTGCTGAGGGGTAAGGGTTATCACTTGCCGCTTCATTCCTTTTTCCGCCTGCGGATAGGGGGCGATTTTCTCCAGCGGCTGGGCGGTATCGCTATTGTTAGCCCAGGCAGAGGCGCTGGCGAGGGCGGCGAAGACGACGGCAGGGACAAACATCTTCATTTGATTGTTCACAGTATTTCCTTTCTGCTGTTTTCGGTATGCACGGACAACAGATTAACACATTCATATTATCTATTAATCTGTATTTACTCATATTTTCAAGATTATTAATAAAATAGCGTCTTTTTATATAGTGGAATATTCCGATATTGATAATGTAAATGGAATTATCAGCTATTAGTGGCTTTCGTTATATAGATAGCTATATAACTCATTGAAATGTGAGAAAAAGCACGTTTACGGGTCTTTACCCGGCACTCTTTTGATCCGGCAACAGCATTTACCTCTATCGGGGTATGCATCTCTTACACATCCTGAAATATCTTATTTACAAAAATAACTACTCATAAATTGTAAGGTTTTTATTGGCATTCACTCCCTATGGAAGCGTGTCGTTATGGAAGGGCGATATCATGGTTGATTTATCCCGTCGAAGCATGTTGACCGGCAGTTGGCGCAACGCCAGCAATGGGATTCTTCCGCCGTGGGCCAGAGAAACAACCTATTTTCTCGCACATTGTCTGCGTTGCGACGCCTGCATCCAGGCGTGTGAGGCCGACATCCTGCAGCGAGGGACGGGGGGATATCCGAGCGTAGATTTCAAACGGGGCGAGTGCAGCTTTTGTTATGCCTGCGCGCAGGCCTGTACTGAATCGCTTTTTCTTCCGCGCCACACCAGGGCCTGGGATCTGATTTTTACACTCACGGAAAACTGCCTCGCCAGGCAATCGGTTGAATGCCATCGTTGCCAGGACAGTTGTGAACCTATGGCCATTACCTTTCGTCCCACGCTATCCGGCATTTACCAGCCGCAGCTTGACTCGCAGGCCTGTAACGGATGCGGGGCGTGTGTGGCTATCTGCCCCGTGTCAGCCATCAAAGCGGAGAACCACCATGCGCACTAACTGGCAGGTCTGTAGCCTGGTCGTGCAGGCCAAAAGTCAGAACATCGCCGCCATTGGCACACAGTTGAACACGTTGCCGGGTTGCGAAGTCGCGTTAAGCGACGTTGAAAGCGGGCAACTGATCGTGGTGGCGGAAGCAGATCAGAGTGAAACGCTGATGCAAACAATTGAGTCAGTACGCAATGTTGAGGGCGTACTGGCGGTGTCGCTGGTTTATCACCAGCAGGATGAGCAAGGTGAGGAAACACCATGAAACTCAGTCGTCGTAGCTTTATGAAAGCTAACGCCGTTGCGGCCGCTGCGGCGGCTGCCGGTCTGAGCGTGCCGGGCGTCGCCCGCGCCGTTGTCGGGCAGCAGGAAGCCATCAAATGGGATAAAGCGCCGTGCCGTTTTTGCGGAACGGGTTGCGGTGTGTTGGTGGGAACGCAGCAGGGCCGTGTGGTCGCCTGCCAGGGCGACCCCGACGCGCCGGTCAACCGTGGTCTGAACTGCATTAAAGGCTACTTCCTGCCCAAAATCATGTACGGCAAAGATCGTCTGACGCAGCCGATGCTGCGCATGAAAGACGGCAGCTATCACAAAGACGGCGAGTTTACGCCGGTGAGCTGGGAACAGGCCTTCGATGTGATGGAAGAGAAGTTTAAAACCTCCCTGAAAGAGAAAGGACCAGAAGCGATCGGCATGTTTGGGTCGGGTCAATGGACCATCTGGGAAGGCTATGCCGCCGCGAAACTGTTCAAGGCTGGTTTCCGCTCTAACAACATCGACCCGAACGCGCGTCACTGCATGGCCTCGGCGGTGGTGGGCTTTATGCGCACCTTTGGCATGGATGAACCGATGGGCTGCTACGACGATATCGAGCAGGCCGATGCGTTTGTGCTGTGGGGTTCCAACATGGCGGAGATGCACCCGATTTTATGGTCGCGCATCACTAACCGCCGTTTGTCCGACCCGAATGTGAAAGTCGCTGTCCTCTCCACCTTCCAGCACCGTAGCTTTGAGCTGGCGGACAACGGTATTGTCTTTACCCCGCAAAGCGATCTGGTGATCCTTAACTATATCGCGAATTACATTATTCAGAACAACGCGGTAAATCAGGATTTCTTCACAAAGCATGTGAACCTGCGTAAAGGGGCGACGGATATCGGCTACGGCTTACGCCCGACGCACCCGCTGGAAAAAGCGGCGAAGAATCCGGGCTCCGATGCTTCCGAGCCGATGAGCTTCGACGAGTATAAAGCCTTCGTGGCGGAATATACGCTGGACAAGACCGCTGAAATGACCGGCGTGCCGAAAGATCAACTGGAACAGTTGGCGCAGCTCTACGCCGATCCGAATAAGCGCGTGATCTCTTACTGGACGATGGGTTTTAACCAGCATACTCGCGGCGTGTGGGCGAATAACCTGGTTTACAACCTCCATCTGCTGACCGGAAAAATCTCCCAGCCTGGCTGCGGTCCTTTCTCGCTGACCGGCCAGCCTTCCGCCTGCGGTACGGCGCGTGAAGTGGGAACCTTCTCACACCGTCTGCCCGCAGACATGGTCGTGACGAACGAAAAACACCGTGATATCTGCGAAAAACACTGGCAGATCCCTGCTGGTACTATCCCGGCAAAAGTGGGTTTACATGCGGTGGCGCAGGATCGCGCGTTGAAAGACGGCAAGCTGAACGTCTACTGGGTAATGTGTAATAACAATATGCAGGCCGGGCCGAACATCAATGAAGATCGGATGCCGGGCTGGCGCGATCCGCGTAACTTTATCATTGTCTCCGATCCTTACCCGACGGTGAGCGCGCTGTCTGCGGATCTGATCCTGCCGACCGCCATGTGGGTTGAGAAAGAAGGCGCTTACGGCAACGCCGAACGCCGCACGCAGTTCTGGCGTCAGCAAATTAAAGCGCCGGGCGAAGCTAAATCCGACCTCTGGCAACTGGTGCAGTTCTCCCGTCGTTTTAAAACCGAGGAGGTCTGGCCGGAGGCGTTGCTGGCCCAGAAGCCGGAGCTGCGCGGTAAAACGCTGTATGACGTTCTGTTCGCCACGCCGGCGGTCAGCAAATTCCCGCTGAGCGAGCTGAAAGAGGATCAGTTAAACGATGAGTCTCGTGAACTGGGCTTCTATCTGCAAAAAGGGTTGTTTGAAGAATACGCCTGGTTTGGACGTGGCCACGGGCACGATCTGGCGCCGTTCGACGATTACCACAACGCGCGCGGTCTGCGCTGGCCGGTCGTCGAAGGCAAAGAGACGCAATGGCGTTACAGCGAAGGCAACGACCCGTATGTAAAAGCGGGGGAAGGGTACAAATTCTACGGTAAACCGGATGGCAAAGCGGTGATCTTCGCGCTGCCATTTGAACCCGCGGCGGAGTCGCCGGACAACGAGTACGATCTGTGGCTTTCCACCGGTCGCGTGCTGGAACACTGGCATACCGGCAGTATGACGCGCCGCGTGCCTGAATTGCATCGCGCCTTCCCGGAAGCGGTGGTCTTTATTCACCCGCTGGATGCGAAAGCGCGCGATCTGCGTCGTGGGGATAAGGTTAAAGTGTCGTCCCGCCGCGGCGAAGTGATTTCGATTGTCGAAACGCGTGGACGTAACCGTCCGCCGCAGGGACTGGTGTATATGCCGTTCTTCGATGCCGCTCAGCTAGTGAACAACCTGACGCTGGATGCGACGGACCCGCTCTCTAAAGAGACGGACTTCAAGAAGTGCGCCGTTAAACTGGCGAAGGTGTAACGCGTTATGTCCCGTACAGCGAAACCCCAAAATGGCCGCCGCCGCTTCCTGCGTGATGTTGTGCGCACTGCGGGCGGGCTGGCGGCGGTTGGCGTGGCGCTGGGCTTGCAACAGCAAACCGCGCGCGCAACGGGCGTGCGGCTGCGTCCGCCTGGCGCGCTGAATGAAAATGTCTTCGCCAGCGCCTGTGTGCGCTGCGGGCAGTGCGTTCAGGCGTGTCCATACGACACGCTAAAACTGGCGACGCTGGCCTCCGGGCTATCGGCAGGCACGCCCTATTTCGTCGCTCGCGACATCCCCTGCGAAATGTGTGAAGACATTCCGTGCGCCAAAGTCTGCCCCAGCGGGGCGCTGAATAAAGATATCGCCTCCATTGATGACTCGCGCATGGGGCTGGCGGTGCTGCTGGATCAGGAAAACTGCCTCAACTTTCAGGGGCTGCGCTGCGACGTTTGCTACCGCGAATGCCCGAAAATCGATGAGGCCATCACGCTGGAGCTGGATCGCAACATGCGCACCGGCAAACATGCGCGCTTTCTGCCCACCGTACACAGCGACGCCTGTACCGGCTGCGGCAAATGCGAAAAAGTCTGCGTACTGGAGCAACCAGCGATAAAAGTGTTGCCGTTGTCATTGGCGAAAGGGGAGTTAGGACACCATTACCGCTTCGGCTGGCTGGAGGGGAAAGATGGCAAATCGTAAACGCGACGCCGGGCGAGAAGCGCGGGCGAAAAAAGGCTGGTGGCGTAGCCACCGCTGGCTGGTGTTACGCCGTATCAGCCAGTTTATGGTGCTGGGGATGTTTCTCAGCGGCCCGTGGCTGGGCTTTTGGGTTTTGCATGGCAACTACAGCAGTAGTTTGCTGTTCGATACCCTCCCGTTGACCGATCCACTGATTACCCTGGAAAGTCTCGCCAGTGGACATCTTCCCGCTACCGTGGCGCTGACGGGAGCAGTGATTATCACTGTGCTGTATGCGCTGGCGGGAAAGCGATTATTTTGCAGTTGGGTTTGCCCGCTAAACCCCGTTACCGATTTGGCTAACTGGATGCGCAGGAAATTTGACCTGAACCAGTCTGCGACGATTCCACGCCATATACGGTACGTCCTTCTGGTGGTGGTGTTAATCGGTTCGGCGTTGACCGGCACGCTGCTGTGGGAATGGATTAATCCCGTGTCGCTGTTAGGCCGTAGTCTGGTTATGGGATTTAGTAGCGGCGCGTTGCTGATTATTGCTTTGTTTTTATTTGATTTATTAGTCGTTGAGCACGGTTGGTGCGGTCATATTTGCCCGATGGGCGCGCTGTATGGCGTGCTGGGCAGTAAAGGCGTAGTGACCGTGACGGCCAAAAAACGTGAGAAATGTAATCGCTGTATGGATTGTTTTCATGTTTGCCCGGAACCGCATGTGCTACGTGCGCCGGTGCTGGATGAGCAAAGCCCGGCGCAGGTCACTCACCGCGACTGCCTGACCTGCGGTCGCTGTGTGGATGTCTGTTCTGAGGATGTTTTTACAATAACGATACACAACATCATTCGGGATGCATCGCGGCGGTAAGCGAGGAAATCCCCAGGAGCATAGATAACGATGTGACTGGGATTTTCGAGCGCAGCCAACAAAGAGGCAGCTCGAAGGATGAAGTGTAAATGCGATGGAGTTCGGGAGCGAAACAATGAAAAGCCATGACCTGATGAAAGCGCTGTGTCAATGGATGGCCACGCTTGCCCTGGTGGTAAGTGGTGCGGTTTGGGCGGCAAACGGAGTGGATCTGAGCCAGTCGCCGGAAGTATCCGGGACGCAGGAAGGGGCGATTCGTATGCCGAAAGAGCAGGAACGTATGCCGCTAAATTACGTCAACCAGCCGCCGATGATCCCGCACAGCGTCGAGGGCTACCAGGTGACGACCAATACCAACCGCTGTCTGCAATGCCACGGCGTGGAAAGTTATCGTACGACGGGCGCGCCGCGTATCAGTCCGACGCACTTTATGGACAGCGACGGTAAAGTGTCGGGCAACGTCGCGCCGCGTCGTTATTTCTGCCTGCAGTGCCACGTACCGCAGTCTGATACCGCGCCGATTATCGACAATACCTTTACCCCCTCGCAAGGTTACGGGAAATAAGAGGTCATTATGGAAAATTCTAACCGTAAACCTGGCTGGATAAAGCGCGTCTGGCGATGGTGGCGCAGCCCCAGCCGCCTGGCGCTGGGGACGCTGCTGTTAATCGGTTTTATCGGCGGCGTCATCTTCTGGGGCGGCTTCAATACCGGAATGGAAAAGGCTAACACCGAAGAGTTTTGTATTAGCTGCCATGAAATGCGCAACACGGTGTATGAGGAGTATATGGAAACCGTCCACTACAACAACCGTAGTGGCGTTCGCGCCACCTGTCCTGACTGCCATGTGCCGCATGAGTGGGGGCCGAAGATGATCCGTAAGATCAAAGCCAGTAAGGAGCTGTATGCGAAGGTATTTGGGCTGATAGATACACCGCAGAAATTTGAAGCTCATCGCCTGACAATGGCACAAAATGAGTGGCGGCGCATGAAAGACAACAACTCGCAGGAATGCCGTAACTGCCACAATTTCGACTTTATGGATCTGACCGCGCAAAAAGGCGTCGCGGCGAAAATGCACGATCAGGCGGTAAAAGATGGACAGACCTGTATCGATTGCCACAAAGGGATCGCGCATAAACTGCCGGATATGCGTGATGTTAAACCAGGTTTCTGACAGGACGTTGATGAGTGGGAATGCTTGAAGCCAGAGATCTGTACTGCGAGCGGGACGAGAGGACGCTGTTTCGCGGGCTGTCGTTCACCGTGGACGCCGGGGAGTGGGTGCAGGTCACCGGCGGCAACGGCGCCGGAAAAACCACCC
>NZ_JAGEQL010000027.1:0-514 GCF_017571995.1 Salmonella sp. 32031103-2018-00083-FB-01-SM-01 | reverse complement strand
TTCTTTAAGGTAAGGAGGTGATCCAACCGCAGGTTCCCCTACGGTTACCTTGTTACGACTTCACCCCAGTCATGAATCACAAAGTGGTAAGCGCCCTCCCGAAGGTTAAGCTACCTACTTCTTTTGCAACCCACTCCCATGGTGTGACGGGCGGTGTGTACAAGGCCCGGGAACGTATTCACCGTGGCATTCTGATCCACGATTACTAGCGATTCCGACTTCATGGAGTCGAGTTGCAGACTCCAATCCGGACTACGACGCACTTTATGAGGTCCGCTTGCTCTCGCGAGGTCGCTTCTCTTTGTATGCGCCATTGTAGCACGTGTGTAGCCCTGGTCGTAAGGGCCATGATGACTTGACGTCATCCCCACCTTCCTCCAGTTTATCACTGGCAGTCTCCTTTGAGTTCCCGGCCGGACCGCTGGCAACAAAGGATAAGGGTTGCGCTCGTTGCGGGACTTAACCCAACATTTCACAACACGAGCTGACGACAGCCATGCAGCACCTGTCTCAC
>NZ_JAGEQL010000026.1:0-521 GCF_017571995.1 Salmonella sp. 32031103-2018-00083-FB-01-SM-01 | reverse complement strand
TCACCTTACCGGCGCTTATCGCAGATTAGCACGCCCTTCATCGCCTCTGACTGCCAGGGCATCCACCGTGTACGCTTAGTCGCTTAACCTCACAACCCGAAGATGTTTCTTGCGATTCATCATCGTGCTGCGAAAATTTGAGAGACTCACGAACAACTTTCGTTGTTCTGTGTTTCAATTTTCAGCTTGATCCAGATTTTTAAAGAGCAAATATCTCAAACGTGACTCGTAAGTCAGTTTTGAGATACTGATGGCAACGCCTTTCACACATTACCGCGCAAGTGGCGTCCCCTAGGGGATTCGAACCCCTGTTACCGCCGTGAAAGGGCGGTGTCCTGGGCCTCTAGACGAAGGGGACGTATCAGTCTGCTTCGCAAGACGCCTTGCAATTCACTTTTCATCAGACAATCTGTGTGAGCACTGCAAAGACCGTTTCTTTAAGGTAAGGAGGTGATCCAACCGCAGGTTCCCCTACGGTTACCTTGTTACGACTTCACCCCAGTCATGAATCACAAAGTGGT
>NZ_JAGEQL010000005.1:0-383806 GCF_017571995.1 Salmonella sp. 32031103-2018-00083-FB-01-SM-01 | reverse complement strand
TGTATGCGTTCAGCGCCTTTGAGCAGCAGCGCTTTGATGAGGCGGTGGCGGCCTGGGAGATGATGCTGAAGCTGCTGCCGGCGGGTGACGCCCGGCGGGCGGTGATAGAGCGCAGTATCCGGCTGGCGCAGGAGAAATAAGACCCTGACGGCCCGGTGGTGTGGCGCCACCGGGCCTGGCTATCTCAACGATACGCTAAAGCCTGAAAGTAAAGCCCGTGTGAAGTATGATGGCGAGCATCGTCTCTTATCAGGACATCCCATGAAACAAATCACCTTTACGCCGCGCCATCACCAGCTTACCAACACCAATACCTGGACACCTGACAGCCAGTGGCTGGTCTTTGATGTGCGGCCTTCAGGCGCGTCATTTACGGGCAAGACTATTGAGCGTGTCAATGTGCATACCGGCGACGTGGAGGTGATTTATCGCGCCGTGCAGGGCGCGCATGTCGGCGTGGTGACGGTGCATCCTGCCGACAATCACTATGTGTTTATTCATGGCCCTGAAAACCCTGATGAGACGTGGCATTACGATTTTCACCACCGTCGGGGCGTTATTGCAACGCCGGGAGGCGTGACTAACCTCGATGCGATGGATATTACTGCGCCGTATACTCCCGGCGCGCTGCGCGGCGGCAGCCACGTCCATGTATTTAGCCCGAACGGCGAGCTGGTGAGTTTTACCTATAATGACCACGTTCTGCATGAGCGAGATCCGGCGCTGGATCTGCGTAATGTCGGCGTGGCCGTGCCGTATGGGCCGGTTACGGTGCCGGTTCAGCATCCGCGCGAATACAGCGGTAGCCACTGGTGCGTACTGGTTAGCCGCACGACGCCTGCGCCGAGACCTGGCAGCGATGACATTAACCGCGCCTATGAAGAGGGCTGGGTGGGCAACCGCCAGATCGCCTTTATTGGCGATACGCTGTCGCTGACGGGCAAAAAAGTCCCGGAGCTGTTTATTGTCGATTTACCGTGTCATGAAAACGGCTGGAAACAGGCAGGCGACACGCCGCTGACGGGAACCGAATCAACGATGCCATCGCCGCCGTTGGGCGTAGTTCAGCGGCGTCTTACCTTTACTCACCAGCGTGTTTACCCTGGGCTCACTAACGAACCACGCCACTGGGTCCGCAGTAATCCGCAGGCGACGGCGATCGCCTTTTTGATGCGGGACGATAACGGCGTAGCGCAACTGTGGCTGATATCGCCGCAGGGAGGCGAGCCCCGGCAGTTAACGCATCATGCGACCGGCGTACAGTCAGCGTTTAACTGGCATCCGTCGGGTAAATGGCTGGGATTGGTGCTGGAAAACCGGATTGCCTGCTGCGACGCACAAAGTGGGAGGATCGACTTCTTAACCGCCAGGCACGACAACCCGCCGTCTGCGGACGCCGTCGTTTTTTCACCGGATGGGCGACACGTCGCATGGATGGAAGAGGTGAAAGGGTTCCGTCAGCTATGGGTGACGGAAACCGGGCGATAAATCAGGGAGGAGGCATCTTCGCCGGGGGGATGACGGCATTGGTCATTTTCGTCTCCTCCTCGCTTTTCTCTACGCGCGATCTTACCGAACTGTCTTTGCGGAAGATGTCCCACGGCAGAAGGATCGTATCCATCACGGCGGTAAACGGCATATCCAGGATGGCCAACGATTTGGTGCCCCAGTTTGTCTCATCGTTACCGATCATCGTAGCGCTGGCGCGCGTGCCAGGATAAGTACCCTCTTTACCGCCGGTGTGCGACATGACGCTTGAACAACCGCCTAATAAAAGCATCCCATTCCATATTATCAGCGTTAACAACACGTTTTTTATCATCACTCATTCATCTGTTGGTTGTCGTTATTTGCATGATGAGTTATAGCGATCCGTTGCTAAAAATAACATCACCAGTACGCGGCACTGTGGCAGTAATCGCACTTTAACAATCAGTGCTGTCCCAACCAGTCTATGCAATAGCCAATAAACTGCAAAAAAAAGTCGGATTAAAATACTTGAAAAGTACGTATTCAGACCCATTTATAAGACGTAGTGAATAGAAGGGCACGCCTGATGGGTGTTCTGGCAATCCTGGCCTGTCCATGATGGAAGGTCTGACATTCTCGCTGATTTCAGGAGTTTATGATTATGCGTAACTTTGATTTATCCCCGCTGTACCGTTCTGCCATTGGTTTTGACCGTCTGTTTAACCTGCTTGAAAATAACCAAAGCCAAAGTAATGGCGGCTACCCTCCGTACAACGTTGAGCTGGTAGACGAAAACCACTACCGCATCGCCATTGCCGTTGCCGGTTTCGCGGAAAGCGAACTGGAGATTACTGCCCAGGATAATTTACTGGTGGTAAAAGGCGCTCATGCGGACGAGCAGAAAGAACGTACTTACCTGTATCAGGGCATTGCCGAGCGTAACTTTGAACGTAAGTTCCAGTTAGCGGAGAACATTCACGTTCGCGGCGCAAACTTGGTCAACGGGCTGCTGTATATCGAACTGGAGCGCGTGATTCCGGAAGCGAACAAACCGCGCCGTATCGAAATTAACTGATTCCGTCGGGTCGCGTTGCGCGGCCTGTCATCCCATGCTCGCCGTCAGGGAGCATATTCGCACGTAAAGTGTGAAGGTAAAAACTCGCTTCTTAGAAGGAGAAATGATTATGCGTAACTACGATTTATCCCCACTGCTGCGTCAATGGATCGGTTTTGACAAGCTGGCCAATGCGCTGCAAAACAGCGGCGAAAGCCAGAGCTTCCCGCCCTATAACATCGAAAAAAGCGACGATAACCATTATCGCATTACCTTAGCGTTAGCCGGTTTCCGTCAGGAAGATCTGGATATTCAACTGGAAGGCACGCGCCTGACGGTGAAAGGCACGCCGGAACAGCCGGAAAACGAGCCCAAATGGTTACATCAGGGCCTGGTCATGCAGCCTTTTAGCCTGAGCTTTACGCTGGCTGAGAATATGGAAGTTTCCGGCGCGACGTTTACCAACGGCCTGCTGCATATTGATTTAACCCGCAACGAGCCGGAAACCATTGCGCCGCAGCGTATCGCCATTAACGAACGCTCCGCATTAAATAGCTAATGAGCTCCTTGCCTTGCCCCGCCAGAGATGGCGGGGCTTTTTTGTGCCACGAAAAAGGGTAAGACGCTGCCGAAGTCAGGACGTCTGGGCGGTTTTGTAACATGAGAATGTGCGCCATGCTGTATATATGCCTTAACGGTTCAGTCATAATCCCTATAAATTGAAATGTTACTCACAGGGAAGAAAAGATGAGTGATATCGCATTGACGGTCAGCGTTCTGGCGTTGGTGGCGGTTGTCGGTTTATGGATCGGCAACATTAAAGTGCGCGGTGTCGGCTTTGGTATTGGCGGTGTTCTGTTCGGCGGTATTATCGTCGGCCACTTCGTCGATCAGGCTGGGGTGACGCTGAGCGGCGATATGCTGCACTTTATCCAGGAATTCGGCCTGATCCTTTTTGTTTATACCATCGGCATACAGGTGGGGCCGGGATTTTTCGCCTCGCTGCGCGTTTCCGGGCTGCGTCTCAATCTGTTTGCTGTTCTGATTGTGATTATGGGCGGGTTGGTCACCGCGATTCTGCATAAAATTTTCGCTATTCCGCTGCCAGTGGTGCTGGGGATTTTCTCCGGCGCAGTCACCAATACGCCTGCGTTAGGGGCGGGTCAGCAAATCCTGCGCGATCTGGGAACGCCAGTGGATCTGGTGGATCAGATGGGGATGAGCTATGCGATGGCGTATCCGTTTGGCATCTGCGGTATTTTGCTCACCATGTGGCTGATGCGGCTGATTTTTCGCGTTAACGTCGAGGCGGAGGCGCAGAAGCACGAATCCTCTCTCGCTAACGGTCATTCATTAATTCAAACAATGAATATCCGTGTCGAGAATCCGAACCTCAATAATATGGCTATCCAGGATGTGCCGATCCTGAACAGCGATAAAATCATTTGCTCACGCCTGAAACGCGACGACACGCTGATGGTGCCGTCGCCGGGGACGATTATCCAGGCAGGCGACCTGCTGCACCTCGTCGGCCAATCTACCGACCTGCATAACGCGCAACTGGTGATCGGCAAGGAAGTGGACACCTCGTTGTCGACGCGCGGCACGGATTTACGCGTCGAGCGTGTGGTCGTCACCAACGAAAAAGTGCTCGGCAAACGTATCCGCGATTTGCACTTTAAAGAGCGTTATGACGTGGTTATCTCCCGTCTTAACCGCGCGGGCGTTGAACTGGTCGCCAGTAGCGACGCTAGCCTGCAGTTTGGCGACATTCTCAATCTGGTGGGGCGTCCAGCCTCGATTGATGCGGTAGCCAATGTGGTCGGCAACGCGCAACAAAAACTCCAGCAGGTGCAGATGCTGCCGGTGTTTATCGGCATCGGATTAGGGGTTCTGCTTGGGTCAATCCCGTTGTTTGTGCCGGGATTCCCGGTCGCGTTAAAACTGGGGCTGGCCGGCGGGCCGCTGATCATGGCGCTCATTTTGGGGCGTATCGGCAGCATCGGTAAGCTGTACTGGTTTATGCCGCCGAGCGCCAACCTCGCGCTGCGTGAGTTAGGCATCGTTTTGTTTTTGGCGGTCGTTGGGCTGAAATCCGGCGGCGATTTTGTCGATACGCTGACGCAGGGTGAAGGATTAAGCTGGATTGGCTATGGTATTTTCATCACCGCTATTCCGCTGATTACCGTCGGTTTGCTGGCGCGGATTTTTGCCAAAATGAACTATCTGACGCTGTGCGGGATGCTGGCCGGTTCGATGACCGATCCGCCAGCGCTGGCATTTGCCAACAATCTTCATGCCACCAGCGGCGCGGCGGCGCTCTCTTACGCGACCGTCTATCCGTTAGTGATGTTCCTGCGTATTATCACGCCACAACTGCTGGCGGTGATTTTTTGGGGAATGGGTTAGCGCCTGATGGCGCGTTGCTTATCCAGCCTACGCACTGTGTTAAATCCAGGCTGGATAACGCGCGCCGCACCGGTCACACTTCTGCTCTTCTTCTTATATCCTTCCTCAATGAACGTGCTAATCAGCGTAATGGCAACGAGCATAATTCCATTTTATTTCAGTTGGTTATCAATCTTTTTCGCCTTTTTTTTCGTCGCGACGGGTGGTTTTTCAGCTTTTAATTCGGCAATAATGCCTTTCCTGGCGGTGGCGTTGAAAAAGGTCGCAACTGAAATGAAAAATAGCGGCAATGAGCGTGGTTGCGCCAAAACGCATCACCAGTGAACTACATTTATTTTGCAATAAGATTCCCTTGCTGCGGGATAATGTGAAGCATATCAGCAACAACGTGAGTGGTATTCTGAAAACGAACGGGAATACATAAGAACGTAAAAGGAGTCGTCATGAAGATTTCCCGCCTCGGAGAAGCGCCGGATTATCGCTTCTCACTGGCAAATGAGCGCACCTTTCTGGCGTGGATTCGCACCTCGCTGGGATTTCTGGCGGCAGGCGTCGGTCTTGATCAGCTCGCCCCGGATTTTGCCACGCCGGTGATCCGTGAACTGCTGGCGCTACTGTTGTGTCTGTTTGCGGGCGGCCTGGCGATTTATGGCTATCTACGCTGGTTACGTAATGAAAAAGCGATGCGCCTGAAAGAGGATTTGCCTTATACCCATAGCCTGTTGATCATCAGCGTTATTTTGATGATTGTCGCGGTGATAGTGATGGGGCTGGTACTGTATGCCGGATAGTCGTAAAGCCCGTCGGCAGAACGATCCGGGACTGCAACCGGAGCGTACGTCGCTGGCCTGGTTTCGCACGCTGCTGGGATACGGGGCGTTAATGGCGTTAGCCGTCAGGCACCACTGGCATCAGGCGGGGTTCTTGTTCTGGGTGTCGATCAGCGTTCTGGCGATAGTGGCGGTGATTCTTTGGCGTTATACCCTGAGTCGTAATTTGATGGATGTCGCGCATAGCGATTTTTCCGAAACTCATGTCGTGCGTGACAAATTTTTGATCTCCCTCGCGGTGTTGTCGCTCGCAATCCTGTTTGCTGTTACCCATATTCGCCAACTTATTGCATTTATCGGGAATTTTATATGACAGGACGTCAGGACATTGTCGTGAGTGATGACCAGATTCAGGTCGTCGTAAATCGCCAGAATAGCCAGCGCCCTCAGCAACTGTACCGTAACTTACAACGGCTCGGCATTCGCAATGTCCATTTTATCCCATTGTTGGAACATGACCGGAACGGAATGTTGACCGAGGATTCATTGTGTTCAGCAGACTGGGGGCGGTTTTTAAATAGCGTATTTGATATTTGGGTACGTGAAGATATTCAGCGTATCTCGGTCCGCCTTTTTGATGAGACGCTACAGCAGTGGTGCGGCGGCAGGAATGGCGTTGAAGCGCCGGACAAGGCGCCGCTAAGCGCTGAATGTCAGAAGTGCTCTTTATTACGATTTTGCGGCGGCGGATGCCCTGAGCATCGGGATAGCCAGGGGAAAAACCGGCTTTGCGAGGGCTACCAGACCTTTTTTAACTACTCCTCGCCGCATATGCGGGTGATGCGGGATTTACTGAAACAGCATCGCTCGCCGGAGGAGTTGATGGCGATGCTGCGTTAGCGTCGTAAGCCTGATAAGCGTAGCGCCATCAGGCGATGGCGTGCCGGATGGCGCTGCCGTCTTTCCGGCACTGAGCGAGTATTAGCGTCCTTTTGCCAGGTATTGTTCCATTTCATCCTCCGGCACCATGCCGCCCCCGGTTGCCCATACCAGATGCGTCGCGTTGCCGAGCTGCGTCTGACTGAATCCATGCCTTTGCTGATACTCGGTGGCGGCGCAAATGCGCTGTGGTCCGGCCATCCCTGCCAGAGCTGATGGCTCCAGTCGAATTCCTTCCTCCTGCGCCAGCCAGCCCAGCATGTCATACATTGTTTGATCGTCTAAGGTATAGAGGCCGTCAAGCAGACGCTCCATTGCCCGACCAACAAAGCCTGAAGCGCGACCTACCGCCAGGCCGTCAGCCGCCGTCAGGTTATCAATACCGATATCTTGTACTGAGATGGCATCGTGCAGACCGGTATAAACGCCGAGTAACATGCAGGGTGAATGGGTCGGTTCGGCAAAGAAACAGTGGACGTTGTCGCCAAATGCCAGTTTCAGGCCAAAGGCGACGCCGCCAGGGCCGCCGCCAACGCCGCACGGTAGATAAACAAACAGTGGGTGGCTGGCGTCAACGACGCGTCCCTGTTGCGCGAATTGCGCTTTCAGACGCTGACCCGCTACCGCATAGCCCAGAAATAGCGTGCGGGAGTTTTCATCGTCGATAAAGAAACAGTTTGGATCGGATTGCGCTGCTTTACGACCCTGCTCAACCGCCACGCCGTAATCATCTTCGTATTCCACGACCGTCACGCCGTGGCTACGCAGCTTCGCTTTTTTCCAGGCGCGGGCGTCGGCAGACATATGTACCGTCACTTTAAAACCGATGCAGGCGCTCATGATACCGATCGATAGCCCCAGATTGCCGGTTGAACCGACGGCGATACTGTACTGGCTGAAGAATTGTTTAAATTCCGGCGAAAGCAACACGCTATAGTCATCGTCGGTGGTTAACAGACCCGCCTCCAGCGCCAGTTTTTCCGCGTGCGTTAGCACCTCGTAGATGCCGCCGCGCGCT
The DNA here is from genome assembly GCF_017571995.1 of Salmonella sp. 32031103-2018-00083-FB-01-SM-01. NCBI lineage: Bacteria > Pseudomonadati > Pseudomonadota > Gammaproteobacteria > Enterobacterales > Enterobacteriaceae > Salmonella > Salmonella sp. 32031103-2018-00083-FB-01-SM-01. The sequence goes on along the minus strand of NZ_JAGEQL010000005.1, from coordinate 376,146 downwards.
TTAATGGAACCAGAGATTGCCAGGTGGCTGTCTTTTTTTAACAGCATTTCACCGTCGATCGTTTGCCCATACTCTTTTTCCAGCCGCTTTTGCATGGCCGGAATAGCGACCACGTCAGATTCGATCATGCCGCCAGCGGCGGCGGTTTGCGGAAACGCTTTCGCCAGATACGGCGCAAAGCGCGCCAGACGGTCATGGGCGGCGTTTACGTCCTGCTCCGTCAGGCCGACATACGGTAGACCTTGTGCAAGAGAGGTGGTGCCCGGGTTAAACCAGGTGGTTTCTTTGAGGGCGACCAGATCCTGGACCAAAGGATACCGGGCGATGAGCTTTTGTATGTTTTCCATAGTACGTCTCTTTACGATCAGATGATAAAGGAAAGCAGGAATGTGCCAGCCAGTGCAACGACAGATGCGATAAACGTGGCCGTCGTATAGTATTTAAACGTTTCATTCAGCGTAGCGCCGCAATACTGCTTGACCAGCCAGAACAGGGAATCGGTCACGATCGTGCAGCCAATGGCGCCGGAACCAATGGCAATCGCAATGATCTCCGGGCTGACGTCAGGATAGAGCGGCAGCATGGGCGCAACAATCGCGGTGGCGCCCATCATCGCCACCGTCGCAGAGCCGACCGCCGCGTGCAGAATCAGCGCTACCAGCCATGCCAGCAGAATCGGGTGCATATGCATATTTGAGAGGATCACCGCCAGCGTGTCCGCCAGCCCGCTACTTTTGAGAATGGCGTTGAACGCGCCGCCCGCGCCGATAATCAGCAGGATGTTCGCAATGGCGCCAAAGCCGTTTTCGGTGTGGGTAAGTAGCGTGCTCATACCCATATGCTGGCGCAGACCGAGTATGTAATACGCTACAAAGACAGCGATAAACATCGCGGTGATCGGATTACCGATAAACTCCAGCAGCGTATACAACGTGCCGTCTTTCGCCATATTCAGTTCAGCGACGGTTTTCACCAGCATCAGGCCAATCGGCAGCAGAACGGTAAACAGCGTTGCGCCCAGCGACGGCAGGGTGTTTTCGGCGCGCACTTCAAGATCCGCAAACTCTGTCGGTACGGGCTTGAACGGCAGACGATTACCCAGAAACTTTAAGAACAGCGGGCCGCCGACCAATGAGGCCATCAGCCCGACCAGTAGACCGTAGACAATCACCGAGCCGATATCCGCCCCCAGTTTATTTGCGACAAACAGCGCAGCCGGATGCGGCGGTACCACGCAATGGACGGCCATCAGCGCGGTACACAGCGGAATGGCCAGCTTCAGCAGCGAGGTATGGGTCTTTTTAGCGATAGAAAACGCCAGTGGGATGAGCAACACGACGCCCACTTCCACGAACAACGTGATTCCGCAAATCAGCCCTACCAGTACCATGATCACGTCAGCTGAGAGCCAGCGGCAGCGCTGGAGCGTAAGCCCGATGCGTTCCGCCGCGCCGGAAACCTCCATCATTTTGCCGAGGATGGTGCCAAGACCGATAACGGCGGCCAGAAAACCGAGCGTACCGCCTATTCCGTTTTCTATCGCCGTGACCATCTCCAGCGGCCCCATGCCCATCATCGCGCCGACAAAGAAACTGGCGAGCAGTAACGCCAGGAAGGGGTGGAATTTAAACTTCACGATGGTCAATACGATTAACACGATGCTGATCAGCAGCGTGCTCACTACCCAGATTTGAGCGTGCATATCTCACCTACCCTGTGATTAATCTGTTCTTATTGGACAGAAAAACAGCACCTCCTGACAAACGATATAATTTGCCATTCACATGATGTAAATTGAATCAACTATGTGATTTCCATCTAATATTGCCTTTATTTTGCGATATGGTTCATTTTGCTTCATCTATGTGCGGATTTTTTCAGCGTGTTTTTTTACACTTCGGGAAATTAAAAGATGACTGAGGTTGCCATGGAACCCCTTCGCGATACCCGAAACCGCTTACTCAACGGCTGGCAGTTATCCAAACTCTATACTTTTGAAGTCGCGGCCAGACACCAGTCCTTTGCTCTGGCGGCAGATGAGCTGTCGTTAAGCCCCAGTGCGGTAAGCCATCGTATCAATCAACTGGAAGCCGAGTTGGGAATCCAGCTATTTGTCCGCTCTCACCGTAAAGTGGAGCTTACCCATGAAGGCAAACGGGTATTCTGGGCGCTGAAATCGTCGCTGGATACGTTGAATCAGGAAATCCTCGATATCAAAAATCAGGAACTGTCCGGCACGTTGACCGTGTATTCCCGTCCCTCTATCGCCCAGTGCTGGCTGGTGCCCGCGCTGGGGGACTTTACCCGTCGCTATCCGTCAATTTCTCTCACTATGCTGACCGGCAACGATAACGTTAACCTACAGCGTGCCGGCATTGACCTGGCTATCTATTTTGACGATGCGCCGTCGGCGCAGCTCACGCACCATTTTTTAATGGATGAGGCAATTTTGCCCGTTTGCAGCCCGGATTACGCCCGTCGTTTCGCCTTGCAGGACAACCTGAATAACTTGCGGCACTGTACGCTCTTACACGACAGACAGGCGTGGAGTAACGATTCGGGCACCGATGAGTGGCACAGTTGGGCGCAGCATTTTGCGGTAAATTTGCCGGATTCATCCGGCATTGGCTTCGATCGTTCTGATTTAGCGGTGATTGCCGCGATGAACCACATTGGCGTGGCGATGGGGCGTAAACGGCTGGTGCAAAAGCGTCTCGACAGCGGCGAACTGATTGCGCCTTTTGGTGACATGAGGCTGAAATGTCATCAGCATTATTATGTCACCACTCTGCCTGGCAGGCAGTGGCCGAAAATCGAGGCATTTATTCGCTGGTTGCAGGAACAGGTGTGAAGATTTATTACGCTTTGCCGCTACACCTGCCGGGAGTGAATATGCTAAATACGTGCTATCACCGTGGTAAAAATTTTAGGGGGCGTCGTGTTTAAACCGCTTATTGCCTCTCTCATGCTGACCAGCGCGGTCGTCTATGCGAAACCGATGCCTTTGACGGCGGCGCGCTATGCGCAGCAGCTTGGCGTTGGGATGGATGTTGACTGGGCGCGAACGGAACGGGGTATTCGCGAGTTTGATCCGCTGGTCGTGCGGGATTTTAAGGCAAAAGGGTTAACGCATGTCCGTATTCGTGTGGCAGGCGCGCCGACGGAAGCGCGCCTCATCCATTTGCGTAAGCTGGTAGAGGCCTGCGAATACTATGGCGTCATACCCATTATTGCCTATCAGGCGGATGCGTATAAAACCGATCCCAGCGCCAGCCATGAAAAGGAGCTGATCAACTGGTGGAGCGTGGTCGCGCGCTATTTTGGTCAGACATCCCCGCTTTTGGGGTTCGATCTCATTTATGAGCCTGCCGACAAACTTAATCATAATATGGCGTCGCTGAATCGCGTATATGACAAAACCATCCGCCTGATTCACGCCATTGACCCACAGCGGATGATTTTCGTTGCCCCCCGCATGCGCGCCGCGCCGGAGGATTTGTCGGCGCTTAAACTGCCGGCGCAAAGCCAGAACTATGTACTGGCGGAGTGGCACATCTTCCCGTGGGGCCCCCTGAAAAGCGGCGGTAAATATCCGTGGACGTCAGGCACGGCGGCGGAAAAAGCGGCGATTCGGGCACGGATTAACGCTGCAGTTCGCTGGCAGCATAAGACCGGCCATGCAAGCTGGGTGGGCGGATGGGCGCCGGGAGAGTCGATAAAAATAACGCCGGTCGCTTCACAGTTCGCGTTTGCCCGTTTTATGGCCTGCGAGCTGAAAAAAGCGCATATTCCGTATGCGATAAACGCGGACACTCAGTTTTATGACGGCGAAGAAGGAGCGTGGCGTCCGGCGCAGGAGCCCCTGCTCAATGCGATGATCGCGCCGGAATGTGAAACGCCCGGCAAAAAGCCGGGCGAGGGGAACGTTAAACCGTCTGTCCCTGATGCGATATCCGTGACGCCAGCGGCAGCCAGCACGCCAGGATCAGTAATCCCATAAGGGTCATCAGCAATCCCAGACTGCCCTGACCGGTTTGCGGCAACATTGCCGAAAGCCACGCCAGTACGCCGGAACCAATATTTTGCAGCCCGCCGACCAGCGCGCCAGCGGTGCCTGCGAGGAACGGAAACGGCTCCATCGCGCCGCTGGTGGCCAGTGGAAATAACATCCCGGCACCGAAGAAAAACAGTGCAGCGGGGATGAGTAGCGTCCAGACGTTCATCACGCCAAACCAGCCGGGAATCCACATCATAAGGCCTGCCAGCAGACAGCAAATAACTGACTGCCACATCAGGGTTGAGAAGCGTTTATTCGGGCGTCCGGCAAACCAGGCGCCGAAGAACGCCGCCGGAATCGGCAGAATAAACAGAATGCTTACCACCATACTGCTGAGACCTAATACTGCCCCCATCAGCACGCCGGAACAGGCTTCAAAGACCGCAATGCCAGCCAGCCCGCCGATTAGCATCAGCAGATAACAGTTAAATGCGCCGTTGCCAAACAGCGTTTTATAGCTGGCGATCAGCCGTGTACGCGGCGCGCCGGCGGGGCGGGTTTCCGGCATCCAGCGCGCCATGCTGAAGGTGACGCCAGCGCAAAGCACCAGCAGGAAAGCGTAACACGCGCGCCAGTTCCACAGGGTGTCCAGCAGACCGCCAATCAGCGGCGCTAACAGCGGGCTGACCAGAATCCCCATATTTAACAGGCTATTGGCGTGACGAAGTTGCGTTCCTTCATACAGATCGCGCGGGAGCGTTCTCGCCATTACTCCGCCAACGCCGGTTCCCATCCCTTGCATGGCGCTGGCGGCAATCAACACCGTCAAACTATGCGTGGTCATGGCGAACAGAGTCGCTACCATAAAAATAGACATGCCGACGAGGATTACCGGGCGGCGCCCAACCCGGTCGGAAAGCGGGCCGTAAAACAGTTGCGAGACGCCGTAGGTCAGGAGGTAAGCAGCCATTACGCTCTGGACGGCGCCTTCCCGGACGTTTAGCGCTTGTGCCATATCGGCGATGGCGGGAATATAAATGGTTTGCGCCATCTGCCCTACGGCCACTAGTAACACCAACATCAACAACAAATTGACGTTTCTCTGCCTTTTCATTTCGCTGATTACTTTTCAAAAAAAGAAAAAATAAGAATAACTTGCTGCGCATTCCCATAAATGCGAGAGGAATCTATCACACCAGAAAAAGAAGGCCAGACAGCGACCAGCAATGGCAGACGAAGGAACGGCAGCATATGTAAACAAAAGCGGCAACAAATGTTGCCGAGAATGTGTTACGTCTGCGGCTGTTATTGGGCAATCATGACAGACGGAGTAAAATCGCCCCGAGGGCAATCCCGCCAGCCGCCACCAGACGTAGCCCGGCCACTTTCTCTTTAAGCAGCAGCCAGGCTATCAGCGCGCCGAATAAAATCGACGTCTCACGCAGCGCGGCGACCACCGCCAGCGGCGCCTGGGTCATGGCCCATAGCGCCAGCCCATAAGATCCCATAGTGCCAATCCCGCCAAAAATGCCTTTTTTCCACTGTTGCGCCAGATAACGCGACGCTTCCCGCCGCCGCGCAATCATCGCCCAGGTTAACAGGCAGGCGCCGTTGAGAAAAAATGACCATAGCGTATAGCCCAGCGCCGTTTCGGAGAGTCTTACGCCGGTCCCGTCCACCAGCGTATATCCGGCAATAAAACAGGCGTTAGTTAATGCCAGCACGACACCACGTTGAGAGCTGGCGCGGCCATTACAGGCCATCCCAAGTATCGCCATACAGATCACTGCGATGCCGATCCAGGCCATCGACGACAGGCTGTCGCCAAGAAACAGAACGCTAATGAGCGCCACCAGCAGCGGCGCGGTGCCGCGCATAAGAGGATAGGTCTGGCTCATGTCCGAGACCTGATAGGTTTTCGCCACCAGGACGGTATACACCACCTGGAGCGCGGTAGAGGCCGCTAAAAAAGGGATACTGGCGTGAGCTGGCTGCGGCGAGAAGGGCAAAAGGATCAATGCCATGACCGCCGCGGAACCGCTGACGCCGATCGCGGCGTAGAGCTTATCGTTTCCCGCTTTGACAATGGCGTTCCAGCTGGCATGTAGCAGCGCGGCGAACAGCAAAATGCAGAAAACGGAAAGGGTCATAGCGTCAGGCGTCGTTGAGGGTGTCATAAAAACGTAACATACCCGGGAAGCGAAAGACCAGCGGATAAGGTGAAAGGGGAGCGGTTGCCCGCTCCCCTTCGGTGCGGCTTGAATCTGAATTACTTAAGGTATTTCAGAACAGCATCAAGCAGTTGCAGTGCTGCAACAATGAGTTTCAGGATAAGAATGGTGATATCCACTACGCTCATACGCGTCTCCTGTGGTTAAGGAGCACTGCCAGCCGACGTACCTTTCCGCTGCCTGTTGCCAGCTGTTGCGCACGCGATCCCTTTTGCGAGGAATAGTGTGCGTGTTGACATAACACAGTGTGCTCACGAGGGGGTTAAGGCGCTGACGGCACCACCCGTTTCAGCCAGGACTTCGTTGCGCCGGTTTACGATGCGGCCCCCGCATAACACATTGTGTCAAAGACATTATAGTTAAGTACTGTATAAATTAACAGTAATTTATAGACAGAACGGAGCTTCTGATCCATACTCAAATTCATCAAAATTCGCGCCGAAATTGCGCGTTCTGCACAGAACGCGTATACTTCTGCTGTTGACATAACACAGTGTGCTTCGCGGCTACCACCCGCATTACGCTGTAAGAACCTCGCTTCGGCGAGGTTTTTTGTTTTCCGGCATTGTGAAACGCGTGATCATCAATCCCGGCGATTACCGGAGGGCGCTACGCTTATCACGCCTATACTCAAAGCGTGTAAATTCGTAGAAAAATGTGATCGCTGACGCATTTTTGTGCAGATGAAAATTTTTCCGTTGTCATGCTGAAAGCGCTGTGCTTGTATAAAACGTGTTAATAACAAACAGACAAGGCCCCTAATGAACCCTTCCATGCTGAACGCGACCCTACTAACAACTGCGCCATCTCGCGCAGTGGTCGTCGTGCGTGTGGTGGTGGTCGTCGGCAATGCGCCGTAGGGTCCGGAACACACACGATTCCAAAACCCCGCCGGCGCAAACCGGGCGGGGTTTTTTGTTTAAGACACCTTCCCGGAACGTCGGCTCAGAATAAAAGGAATGGAGCATGGCAAGTTCGGGCACAACATCTACACCTCAGCGCTTTACGGGCGCGGAATTTATTGTTCATTTTCTGGAGCGCCAGGGGATTCGTATCGTCACCGGCATTCCCGGCGGTTCGATCCTCCCCGTTTACGACGCGTTAAGCCAAAGCACGCAAATCCGTCATATTCTGGCGCGCCACGAACAAGGCGCGGGGTTTATTGCGCAGGGGATGGCGCGGACGGAGGGTAAACCTGCTGTTTGTATGGCCTGTAGCGGGCCGGGCGCGACCAATCTGGTCACGGCCATTGCCGATGCGCGCCTGGATTCCATTCCGTTAATCTGCATTACCGGGCAGGTTCCGGCGTCCATGATCGGTACTGACGCGTTTCAGGAAGTGGATACCTACGGTATCTCTATCCCTATCACCAAGCACAACTATCTGGTCAGAAATATCAATGAGCTGCCTCAGGTGATGAGCGATGCTTTTCGTCTGGCGCAGTCGGGGCGTCCCGGCCCGGTGTGGATAGACGTTCCTAAAGATGTGCAGACGGCGACAATTGAGCTGGATGCGTTGCCGTCGCCGGCGGAAAAATCACCCCCGCCGGAGTTTAGCGCGGAGAGTATCCGCGAGGCCGCCGCAATGATTAACGCGGCGAAGCGTCCGGTGCTGTATCTGGGCGGCGGCGTGATCAATGCGCCGACACGCGTGCGCGAACTGGCGGAAAAAGCGCAACTGCCGACGACAATGACCTTAATGGCGCTGGGAATGCTGCCTAAGGCGCATCCGCTGTCGTTAGGAATGCTGGGGATGCACGGCGCGCGCAGTACCAATTTTATTCTGCAAGAGGCCGATTTACTGATTGTCCTGGGCGCGCGTTTTGATGACCGGGCGATTGGCAAAACGGAGCAGTTTTGTCCGAACGCCAAAATCATCCATGTGGATATCGATCGCGCCGAGTTAGGCAAAATTAAGCAGCCGCATGTGGCTATTCAGGCGGATGTCGATGATGTACTGGCACAGTTAATTCCCCATATCGAGGCACAGCCGCGGGAAGCATGGCATCAGTTGGTGGCGGACTTGCAGCAAGAATTCCCCTGCAGTATTCCCCAGGAAAATAACCCGCTTAGTCACTATGGGTTGATTAACGCAGTCGCCGCCTGTGTGGACGACAACGCGATTATTACCACTGACGTAGGTCAGCATCAGATGTGGACCGCGCAGGCTTATCCGCTCAACCGTCCGCGTCAGTGGCTGACTTCCGGCGGGCTGGGCACCATGGGGTTTGGTCTGCCCGCGGCGATTGGCGCGGCGCTGGCGAATCCGGGCAACAAGGTGCTGTGTTTTTCCGGTGACGGTAGTTTGATGATGAATATTCAGGAGATGGCTACCGCCAGCGAAAACCAGTTGGATGTGAAAATCATCCTGATGAATAACGACGCGCTGGGACTGGTACATCAGCAACAGAGTCTGTTCTATAAACAGGGCGTTTTTGCGGCAACCTATCCGGGAAGCATCAATTTTATGCAGATTGCCGCCGGGTTTGGTCTGGACACCTGTGATTTGAATAACGAAGCCGATCCGCAGGCGGCGTTGCAGGCTATCATTCGTCGTCCTGGACCGGCGTTGATCCACGTGCGCATTGATGCGGAAGAAAAAGTGTATCCGATGGTGCCGCCGGGCGCGGCAAATACAGAGATGGTGGGGGAATAAGCCATGCAGAAACAATCACATGATAACGTTATTCTGGAGCTGACCGTTCGCAACCATCCTGGCGTGATGACCCACGTCTGCGGGCTGTTCGCCCGACGCGCTTTCAACGTTGAGGGTATTCTCTGTTTACCGATTCAGGGTAGCGATCAGAGCCGCATCTGGCTTCTGGTCAATGACGATCAGCGGCTTGAACAGATGATCAGTCAGATCGATAAACTGGAAGACGTGGCGAAGGTGGTACGAAACCAGTCCGATCCCACCATGTTCAATAAAATTGCCGTCTTTTTTGAGTAAGTTATTCACTTTCCGAATCAGGCGTGATGACTTTGACGGAACCATTCCGACAGTGAACGGCATAATCTGTCGGTAATGGGCGATCGCTAATCAGGACATCAAAGGCAGAAAGCGGACCAATGCTGGCAGGCGCGACCTCATCAAACAGGGCGTGACGCGCCAGCAAAATTTTGCGCAGACCGCGCTCCATCGCTTTACGTTTGGTGGCAAGATCATCCGGGTTAAACCAGCTCACGCCAAAATGTTCATGTACGCCGCTGGCGGAAATAAACACTTTGCGCGGATTGAGCGAATCCAGCGCCGAAGGATTATTGGCATCATAAAAGGCATCGCTCTTGGCCCGATAGGTACCGCCGCACAAAATCGCCGTGGCATTAGGCTTTTCATTCAGCGCGATAAATACCCGATGCGAGTAGCAAATCCCGGTAAAGGTAATATCATCCGGTATCATGCTGATAACTAATGGCATTTCCGGACCGTTATCAAAAAAAACCAGATCGTTTTCACGCACCAGGCCGGCGGCCAGGATCGCAACGGGAAGGTCGTCCCGATGATGCGTCTTTTTCGCCGGCAGCGGCATATTGGTTGAAGACGTAGGCTTATTTACCATGACGATATAGCCGCCGAGCAGCGTCAGCGGTAAAGGGTCATCATCCTGGCTGAGATCGCGGCGAATGGTCATCACCGAAACTTCCAGCATCCGCGCGGCGTCTTTCAGATGGATTCGATCGGTCTTTTTCAGTAACTCCATCAAGCGTCGGATACGTTCTTTTTGCTTGGTCTCCATTCACCCTCTCCGCAAATCATGTTGTTATGTTCCATCAGTAACATTTATGTGTTTCTGAGAACATTACAGTGTGGCACTACTATACGTCTGGCCGTCAGGAAATAAAAGTGGGTTTATTCGCGTTTTATAACATTAAATAGTTAATTTTCAGTAAATTGTAACCATAAAAATGATTTGTTCCGCCAGGGATTGTTCACGAAGTAAATGGCAAAATGATCCTCTAATCGCGATCATAGTCACAAATGATACGGAAGTAACATGATAATGTTATTTTAATATCATTGTCGTGTGACGATTTCTGAGAGGGAGTAAAATGGATATCGCGGTTATTGGCTCTAACATGGTGGACCTTATCACCTACACCAACCAGATGCCCAAAGAAGGGGAAACTCTGGAAGCGCCGGCGTTTAAAATCGGCTGCGGCGGAAAAGGGGCGAACCAGGCCGTGGCGGCCGCTAAGCTCAATTCAAAAGTATTGATGTTGACCAAAGTGGGCGACGATATTTTTGCCGACAACACCATTCGTAATCTCGAATCCTGGGGGATCAATACGACGTATGTAGAAAAAGTACCGTGTACCAGCAGCGGCGTAGCGCCGATTTTCGTCAACGCCAACTCCAGCAACAGCATTCTGATCATCAAAGGCGCTAACAAGTTTCTCTCGCCGGAAGATATCGATCGCGCGGCGGAAGATTTAAAAAAATGCCAGCTTATTGTTCTGCAACTGGAAGTTCAGCTTGAAACGGTTTATCACGCAATAGAATTTGGCAAGAAACACGGGATTGAAGTGTTATTAAACCCTGCGCCAGCATTACGGGAATTAGATATGTCTTATGCCTGTAAATGCGATTTCTTTGTACCCAATGAAACCGAGCTGGAAATATTAACCGGTATGCCAGTGGATACCTATGACCATATTCGCGCAGCGGCACGTTCGCTGGTGGATAAAGGGCTGAACAATATTATCGTCACCATGGGTGAGAAAGGCGCGCTGTGGATGACGCGTGACCAGGAAGTCCATGTCCCGGCGTTTAGAGTGAGCGCTGTTGATACCAGCGGCGCGGGCGATGCCTTTATCGGCTGTTTCGCGCATTATTATGTCCAGAGCGGGGATGTGGAAGCCGCCATGAAAAAAGCCGTCCTCTTTGCCGCTTTCAGCGTCACCGGGAAAGGCACCCAATCCTCTTATCCAAGCATTGAGCAATTTAATGAGTATCTTTCGTTGAACGAATAACAATCACCCTGCACTGTTAAAGGTAGCACTATGAACGATAAAAACATCGTTCAGATGCCCGACGGGTATCTGAATAAGACACCTCTGTTCCAGTTTATTTTGTTATCCTGTTTATTCCCATTATGGGGATGCGCAGCCGCGTTAAATGATATTCTGATTACGCAATTTAAAAGTGTATTTTCGCTGAGCAACTTTGCTTCGGCATTAGTACAAAGCGCCTTTTATGGCGGTTATTTTTTAATTGCTATTCCGGCCTCGCTGGTCATTAAAAAAACCAGTTATAAAGTGGCGATACTTATCGGCCTGACGCTATACATTGTCGGCTGTACGCTCTTTTTCCCGGCGTCGCACATGGCGACCTACACCATGTTCCTCGCGGCGATTTTCGCCATTGCGATTGGCCTGAGTTTCCTGGAAACGGCGGCGAATACCTACAGTTCGATGATCGGGCCGAAAGCCTACGCCACGCTGCGGCTGAATATCAGCCAGACCTTTTATCCGATCGGCGCGGCGGCAGGCATTTTATTGGGTAAATATCTGGTCTTTTCCGAAGGGGAAAGCCTGGAAAAACAGATGGCGGGCATGAATGCTGAGCAAGTCCACAACTTCAAGGTGCTGATGCTGGAAAACACTCTGGAACCCGATAAGTACATGATTATGGTTCTGGTAGTGGTGATGGTACTGTTCCTGCTGACGCGTTTCCCGACCTGTAAAGTCGCGCAAACCGCGAGTCATAAACGCCCTTCGGCGCTGGATACGTTACGCTATCTCGCCAGCAACGCCCGTTTCCGTCGCGGTATTGTGGCGCAGTTCCTGTATGTGGGAATGCAGGTGGCGGTCTGGTCGTTCACTATCCGTCTGGCGCTGGAATTAGGCGATATCAATGAGCGCGATGCCTCAACCTTTATGGTCTACAGCTTCGCCTGCTTTTTTATCGGCAAGTTTATCGCCAACATTCTGATGACACGCTTCAACCCGGAAAAAGTCCTGATCCTTTACTCTGTGATCGGCGCGCTGTTCCTGGCCTATGTGGCGCTGGCGCCCAGCTTTAGCGCGGTATACGTGGCAGTGCTGGTCAGTGTTCTGTTTGGCCCCTGCTGGGCGACCATTTATGCCGGAACGCTCGATACCGTCGATAACGAACATACCGAAATGGCGGGGGCGGTGATCGTGATGGCGATTGTCGGCGCGGCGGTGGTTCCCGCGATTCAGGGCTACGTGGCGGACATGTTCCACTCGTTACAGCTCTCATTCCTGGTTTCCATGCTGTGCTTTGTTTACGTTGGCGTTTACTTCTGGCGCGAAAGCAAAGTGCGCGGCAACCTGGCTGAAGTCGCCGCGTCCTGAGGAGATCAACCATGACAACACGTATTACATTATGGCGGGAGCTTTTTAGCGAGCAGCCGCGTATCTTGCTGGAAAATGATGATTTTACGGTTACGGCGTTTCGTTACGCCAGCGGCGTGGAAGGACTGAAAATACAAAACAGCCGCGGTCATCTGGTGATTCTGCCCTGGATGGGGCAGATGATTTGGGACGCGCAGTTTGACGGTCATGATCTGACTATGCGCAACATGTTCCGCCAGCCGAAGCCGGCTGCGGAAGTGGTGGCAACGTATGGTTGCTTTGCTTTCCATTCCGGACTATTGGCGAATGGCTGCCCGTCGCCGGAAGATACACATCCGCTGCACGGCGAGATGCCCTGCGCTGCCATGGACGACGCCTGGCTGGAGTTAGAGGGCGACAGTCTGCGCGTGACCGGGCGCTACGAGTATGTGATGGGGTTCGGTCATCATTATCAGGCGCAACCTGCGGTGGTAATGCGTAAAGCAAGCGCGCTGTTTGATATTCAGATGACAGTGACTAACCTGGCTTCAGTCGCCATGCCGCTACAGTACATGTGCCACATGAACTATGCCTATGTGCCGAACGCCACGTTCCGCCAGAATATCCCGGATACCGCGCTGAAGCTACGCGAGTCGGTGCCGGCGCATGTCAAACCCACGGCGCAGTGGCTGGCGTTTAATCAACGACTTTTGCAGGGTGAAGCCTCGCTGGCAACGCTCAACGAGCCTGGCTTTTACGACCCGGAAATCGTGTTCTTCGCCGATGAACTGGACAGGTACACGGATACCCCGGAATTCAGTATGATCGCCCCGGATGGCACCACGTTCGTGACACGTTTCGCCAGCGCGGAGCTGAATTACGTGACCCGCTGGATTCTTTATAACGGCGATCAGCAGGTTGCCGCCTTTGCCCTGCCCGCGACCTGTCGGCCTGAAGGTTTTCTCGCGGCGCAGCGAAATGGAACCTTGCTTCAACTGGAACCGCAGCAAACCCGGACGTTCACCGTCACGACAGGCATTGTCTGACCGCTCAAGGCTTGAACAGCCGCGCGCTTATCGTTAAGGTAAGCGCGTTTTTTTTATCCATCAGGACAGAACCCATGATCACCGTTGCCCTTATCGACGACCACCTTATCGTCCGCTCCGGCTTTGCACAGCTACTGGGGCTGGAACCTGATTTGCAGGTGGTCGCTGAGTTTGGTTCCGGGCGCGAAGCGTTGGCAGGCTTACCGGGGCGCGGCGTACAGGTGTGTATCTGCGATATCTCGATGCCGGATATTTCCGGACTGGAGCTGCTAAGCCAACTGCCAAAAGGGATGGCGACGATCATGCTCTCGGTTCACGATAGCCCGGCGCTGGTGGAACAGGCGTTGAACGCCGGCGCGCGCGGTTTTCTCTCTAAACGCTGTAGTCCGGATGAGCTGATCGCCGCGGTGCATACGGTGGCGACGGGCGGCTGCTATTTGACCCCCGATATTGCCGTGAAACTGGCGGCGGGTCGGCAAGATCCGCTGACCAAACGCGAGCGTCAGGTGGCGGAAAAACTCGCCCAGGGTATGGCGGTAAAAGAGATTGCCGCCGAGCTGGGGCTATCGCCAAAAACGGTGCATGTCCATCGCGCGAATCTGCTGGAAAAATTAGGCGTCAGCAATGACGTTGAACTGGCGCATCGCATGTTTGACGGTTGGTAATGAACACCTTTTTTTCCCGTTTAATCACCGTTGTTGCCTGCTTTTTTATTTTCTCCGCCGCGTGGTTCTGCCTGTGGAGTATCAGCCTGCATCTGGTAGAGCGCCCGGAGCTGGCGGCGCTACTCTTTCCCTTCGGCCTGCGCCTGGGACTTATGCTGCAATGCCCGCGCGGCTACTGGCCAGTATTGCTGGGCGCGGAGTGGCTGCTGGTGTACTGGTTAGCGCAGGAAGTTGCGCTGGCCCATCTGCCGCTTTTGATGATCGGTGGTGTGTTGACGCTACTGCCCGTGGCGCTAACCTCACGTTACCGCCATCAGCGCGACTGGCGCACGTTATTGCTTCAGGGCGCGGCCCTCACCGCCGCGGCGCTACTGCAATCCCTGCCCTGGCTGGGGCAGGGGGAAGCGGCATGGAACGCGCTACTGCTGACCCTCACGGGGGGGCTGACGCTGGCCCCCATCTGCCTGGTTTTCTGGCACTATCTCACCAGCACTACCTGGCTGCCGCTGGGACCATCGCTGGTATCGCAGCCGGTAAACTGGCGCGGGCGGCATCTGATCTGGTATCTGCTGCTGTTTATCGTCAGTCTGTGGCTGCAACTGGGGTTACCTGCTGAACTTTCGCGCTTTACGCCGTTCTGCCTGGCGTTGCCGATTATCGCGCTCGCCTGGCATTATGGCTGGCAGGGCGCGCTCATTGCCACACTGATGAACGCTATCGCGCTGATCGCCAGCCAGACCTGGCACGATCATCCCGTCGATTTATTACTTTCGCTGTTGGCGCAAAGCCTGACCGGGTTACTGCTTGGCGCGGGCATTCAGCGTCTGCGCGAGCTGAACCAGTCGTTGCAAAAGGAGCTGGCGCGCAACCATCGGCTGGCGGAGCGTCTTCTGGAGACCGAAGAGAGCGTGCGGCGCGATGTTGCGCGTGAGCTGCACGATGACATCGGGCAGACCATCACCGCGATTCGTACCCAGGCGGGCATTGTGCAACGACTGGCGGCGGATAACGGCGGCGTGAAGCAGAGCGGGCAACTTATCGAGCAGCTTTCGCTGGGCGTGTATGACGCCGTGCGTCGCCTGCTGGGGCGCTTGCGCCCGCGCCAGTTAGACGACTTAACGCTGGCGCAGGCCATCCGTTCGCTGCTGCGCGAAATGGAGCTGGAAAGCCGCGGTATTGTCAGTCACCTCGACTGGCGAATTGACGAAACGGCGCTGAGTGAAAGTCAGCGCGTGACGCTGTTTCGCGTCTGTCAGGAAGGGCTGAATAACATCGTAAAACATGCCAATGCCAGCGCTGTGACGCTCCAGGGCTGGCAGCAGGATGAGCGACTGATGCTGGTGATTGAGGATGACGGCAGCGGCCTGCCGCCGGGCTCTCACCAGCAGGGCTTCGGCCTGACCGGAATGCGCGAACGCGTGTCGGCGCTCGGCGGGACGCTAACCATCTCTTGTACCCACGGTACGCGGGTGAGCGTCTCGTTGCCCCAGCGTTACGTTTAAGGAAGGATAATGCTTTCGTTTTTAAAAGCCCCGGCCAACGCGCCGCTCATCACCGATAAGCACGAGGTTGACGCCCGCTATCGCTACTGGCGGCGGCACATCCTGATCACCATTTGGTTGGGTTATGCGCTGTTCTATTTCACCCGTAAAAGCTTTAACGCCGCCGCGCCGGAAATCCTTGCCAGCGGCATTCTGACCCGCAGCGATATCGGCCTGCTGGCGACGCTGTTTTACATCACCTACGGGGTGTCGAAATTTGTCTCCGGCATCGTTAGCGATCGCTCTAACGCTCGCTATTTTATGGGTATCGGGCTGATTGCGACCGGCATAGTGAATATTCTGTTCGGCTTCTCGACCTCGCTGTGGGCCTTTGCGCTGCTATGGGCGCTGAACGCCTTTTTCCAGGGGTTTGGATCGCCGGTTTGCGCCCGTTTGCTGACTGCCTGGTACTCGCGTACCGAGCGCGGCGGCTGGTGGGCGTTATGGAACACCGCGCATAATGTCGGCGGGGCGCTGATCCCTCTCGTTATGGCCGCTGTCGCCCTGCATTATGGCTGGCGCGTCGGAATGATGGTGGCCGGATTGCTTGCCATCGGGGTGGGCATGGTCCTCTGCTGGCGGCTGCGCGACCGTCCGCAGGCGATTGGTTTACCGCCGGTAGGCGACTGGCGGCACGATGCGCTGGAGGTAGCCCAACAGCAAGAGGGCGCAGGGCTAAGCCGCAAAGAAATCCTCGCTAAATATGTGCTGTTGAATCCCTATATCTGGCTGCTTTCGCTGTGTTACGTCTTAGTGTACGTGGTGCGCGCGGCGATCAATGACTGGGGCAACCTGTATATGTCCGAGACGCTGGGCGTGGATTTGGTCACGGCCAACACGGCAGTATCGATGTTTGAACTGGGTGGATTTATCGGCGCGCTGGTGGCGGGCTGGGGCTCGGACAAACTCTTCAACGGTAACCGCGGACCGATGAATTTAATCTTCGCTGCCGGGATTCTGCTCTCTGTGGGTTCGCTGTGGCTGATGCCGTTCGCCAGCTACGCCATGCAGGCGGCCTGTTTCTTCACCACCGGTTTCTTTGTCTTCGGCCCGCAGATGCTCATTGGCATGGCGGCGGCGGAGTGCTCGCATAAAGAGGCGGCGGGCGCGGCCACCGGCTTTGTCGGCCTGTTCGCCTATCTCGGCGCGTCGCTTTCCGGCTGGCCGTTAGCGAAAGTGCTGGAGATCTGGCACTGGACCGGTTTTTTTGCGGTCATCGCCATCGCGGCGGGGATCTCCGCGCTATTGCTGCTGCCATTTCTGAACGCCCAGGCCCCACGCGAGACCAGCGAAGCGTGATGCACCTCACCTTTTTGCGCTGAATGGGGCAAAACTAAGAAATTTTCCCGGTTTTGCCTGGACGCTGTCGCAGGCCACTTTTCCTGTGGATTTTTACAATGCCTGCCATTCGCAGGTATAAAAATTAGCTCAGGAGTAATCCATGCTGGCCTTCTTAAACCAGGTGCGCAAGCCGACCCTGGATCTGCCGCTCGATGTGCGGCGTAAAATGTGGTTCAAGCCGTTCATGCAGTCCTATCTGGTGGTTTTTATCGGCTACCTGACCATGTACCTGATCCGCAAAAACTTTAACATCGCGCAGAACGACATGATCTCTACCTACGGGTTGAGCATGACCGAGCTGGGGATGATTGGCCTGGGCTTTTCGATCACCTACGGCGTGGGGAAAACGCTGGTTTCCTACTACGCTGACGGTAAAAATACCAAGCAGTTTCTACCGTTTATGTTGATCCTCTCCGCTATCTGTATGCTCGGCTTCAGCGCCAGCATGGGCGCGGGGTCAACCAGCCTGTTTCTGATGATCGCTTTCTATGCCCTGAGCGGTTTCTTCCAGAGTACCGGCGGATCGTGCAGCTACTCGACCATCACTAAATGGACTCCGCGTCGTAAACGCGGCACCTTTCTCGGCTTCTGGAATATCTCCCACAACCTCGGCGGCGCGGGCGCGGCAGGCGTGGCGCTGTTCGGCGCCAACTACCTGTTCGACGGTCACGTCATCGGCATGTTTATCTTCCCGTCGATTATCGCGCTGATTGTTGGCTTTATCGGTCTGCGTTTTGGCAGCGACTCCCCGGAATCTTACGGTCTGGGCAAAGCTGAAGAACTGTTCGGCGAAGAGATCAGCGAAGAGGATAAAGAGACTGAAGAAAACGAAATGACCAAGTGGCAGATCTTTGTTGAATATGTGTTGAAAAACAAAGTGATCTGGCTGCTGTGCTTTTCCAATATCTTCCTGTATGTGGTGCGTATTGGTATCGACCAGTGGTCAACCGTCTACGCCTTCCAGGAACTGAAGCTCTCCAAAGAAGTGGCGATTCAGGGCTTTACCCTGTTCGAAGTGGGCGCGCTGGTCGGCACGTTGCTGTGGGGCTGGCTCTCTGACCTGGCGAACGGTCGTCGTGCGCTGGTAGCCTGTGTGGCGCTGGCGTTAATCATCGCCACCCTCGGCGTCTACCAGCACGCCAGCAACCAGTATGTCTATCTGGCCTCGCTGTTCGCGCTCGGTTTCCTGGTGTTTGGG
The DNA here is from genome assembly GCF_017571995.1 of Salmonella sp. 32031103-2018-00083-FB-01-SM-01. Classification (NCBI taxonomy): domain Bacteria; kingdom Pseudomonadati; phylum Pseudomonadota; class Gammaproteobacteria; order Enterobacterales; family Enterobacteriaceae; genus Salmonella; species Salmonella sp. 32031103-2018-00083-FB-01-SM-01. Next base: position 357,831 of record NZ_JAGEQL010000005.1, on the reverse strand, counting down.
CCGCAGCTATTAATTGGCGTGGCGGCAGTCGGTTTCGTACCGAAAAAAGCCATCGGCGCTGCGGACGGTATCAAGGGAACCTTCGCTTATCTTATCGGCGATAGCTTTGCCAAGCTGGGTCTGGGCATGATTGCCGACGGTACCCCCGTTTTTGGTCTGACCGGCTGGGCGGGCACCTTCGCCGCGCTGGACGCCGCCGCGATCGGCTGTATCTGCCTGATGGCGATGGTCGCCGTGATGGAAGAGCGCAAAATCCGCCGTGAGAAAAAAATTCAGCAAGTCAATATCGCTTAAATGTGTGCATTTGGTAACGTTTTGCCCGGCTTAACGCCGGGCTTTTTTATGCCTTGCGTTCGTCAGACAGGACATCCGGCGTCTGGCGTAAATGAAGACAGGCGTTAATAAATCACATCCTGACAGGCCAGAACGTCGACAGTTATAAATTTACCGTTATGATGGGCATCCTGTTTGGTGACGGATGTGCGCATGATTTGGTTGATTCTGGCCACGTTTGTGGTGGTGTTTATTGTGGGTTTTCGGGTGCTGACATCGGATACCCGCCGGGCGATTCGCCGCCTGAGCGAACGTCTGAATATTGATGTAGTGCCGATAGAATCGATGATTGATCAGATGGGTAAAACGGCGGGCGGTGAGTTTTTACAGTATCTGCATCGCCCTGATGAATCGCATTTGCAAAATGCCGCTCAGGTGTTACTGATCTGGCAAATGGTGATTGTCGATGGCGGCGATCAGAGTTTGCAGCGGTGGCATCGGTTGCTGCAAAAAGCGCGTTTAGCTGCGCCGATCACCGATACGCAGGTACGGCTGGCGCTGGGCTTTTTGCGCGAAATGGAACCCGATATGCAGGAGATCAACGCGTTTCAACTGCGCTATAACGCCTTTTTTCAGCCGGAAGAGGGTGTTCACTGGCTGCATTGATACTCTTCACTATCTCGTTAACAAAAGACGAGATGAATGAGGCTGGCAAGGGCGGCGAGCCACGATTAACGGCCTGGAGACGCGATTCATCGTTAGCCAAATAAAGCGTAGCCGCCAGCGTATTTGCTAAGGGTGAACCACAGAAGTAACGCACCGAATAACCGCTAACGATGCCAAAACGTCAGAGACTTATAGCTCATCATTTCCGTGACATATATCACGGAAATGTGATCTTGTTTTGAACACTAAAACTGTGACTCCTTGCCATACCTCCTGTCTCAAAATTTCTTATCATAAACTCGAAGTTGTACATGATTGTCTATAGACAACTCTAAATGTTTAGGCGCGCCCCATGAAAACATTGAGTAAAAGTTCACACATCCCACTGTATCAACAGGTTGTGGAGTGGATAAGGGAAAGTATTTATAGCGGAGAATTAGTTGAGGATGACCGGATACCTTCAGAGTTTCAAATCATGGATATGCTGGAGGTGAGTCGCGGTACCGTTAAAAAAGCGGTTGACCAACTTGTCCGGGAAGGTGTTCTTGTGCAAGTGCAGGGTAAAGGAACTTTCGTAAAGAAGGAAAATGTTGCTTACCCACTGGGTGAAGGTTTGCTCTCCTTTGCTGAAGCCTTAGCCAGCCAGAAGATAAACTTCACAACCAGCGTCATAACCTCCCGACTGGAACCCGCTAACCGCTTTGTAGCAGAGAAACTGAGTATCAAACCGGGACAAGATGTTTTATTTCTTAAACGCCTTCGTTGTATTGGCGATGAAAAAGTCATGTTGATTGAAAATCGTATCAACATTGATCTCTGCCCCGGTATTATTGATGTAGATTTTACCAGGGAGAATTTATTTTCAGCAATAGAAAGATTATCTGATAAGAAAATAAGTTTTTCTGAAAGCCGTTACGCAGCCAAATTAATTGGTAATGAGCGAGGCCATTATCTTGATATTGGTGAAGACGCACCTGTTTTGCATTTGGAACAGTTGGTATTTTTCTCTAGTGGATTGGCCATTGATTTTGGTAACGTCTGGTTAAAAGGTAATAAATATTATCTTGGCACTATTTTACAGCGCCTGGATGCCTAACTAGCAAAGAGGAATCTATGCAGGATATTCATTTTCGCCGTCATTATGTTCGCCACCTCCCTAAAGAGGTGAGTCAGAATAACATAATCAAGGCTCTTGCCAGTCCGTTAATTAACGATGGTATGGTTGTATCTGATTTTGCCGATCACGTCATTACGCGAGAACAGAATTTTCCAACGGGTCTACCGGTTGAGCCTGTAGGTGTCGCTATTCCACATACTGATCACAGGTATGTTCGCCAAAACGCCATTAGCGTTGGAATACTGGCAGAACCCGTCAATTTCGAAGATATGGGCGGGGAACCAGATCCCGTACCTGTCAGGGTGGTGTTTATGCTTGCTTTAGGTGAAAGCAATAAGCAGCTCAACGTACTGGGTTGGATTATGGATGTGATCCAGGATGAGGATTTTATGCAGCAGTTACTGGTCATGAATGATGATGAAATTTATCAGTCAATTTACACACGCATATCTGAAAGAGGTGAAGTATGAGTAAAATGATACTATTTGTTTGCGCAACGGGTGTTGCTACTTCCACGGCTGTGGCAGAAAAAGTAATGGAATATTGTAAAGACAATGGACTTGATGTTAATTATTCACAAACTAATGTAGCCTCATTGCCAAACAATACCGATGGTGCAGCTTTGGTTGTATCAACAACGAAAGTTCCTTATGAACTGGATATTCCGGTTGTTAGTGGCCTGCCAATCATTACCGGAGTAGGTGAAGATAAAGTTCTTGAAAAAATAGTTTCAATCCTTAAAGGCCAAGCCTGATTTCATAAATAAAAAAACAGATAAATTATCCAGGCGCTAACGCGAGGTCTGGTCACATCTGAATAAGAGGTCGGATATGAATGATATAGCACATACTCTCTATACCGTTGTGCAATATGTCCTGGGATTTGGCCCAACGGTTTTATTGCCGCTGGTCCTTTTTTTCCTGGCATTGTTCTTCAAAGTAAAACCCGCCAAAGCACTTCGCTCATCATTAATTGTCGGAATAGGGTTTGTCGGAATTTATGCCATCTTTGACATACTTACCAGCAATGTAGGCCCGGCTGCACAGGCAATGGTTGAGCGAACTGGTATTAGCCTTCCTGTTGTCGATTTAGGCTGGCCACCGTTGGCCGCAATTACCTGGGGCTCACCAATCGCACCCTTTGTCATTCCGCTGACGATGCTGATTAATGTCGCCATGCTGGCTCTGAATAAGACACGTACTGTTGATGTCGACATGTGGAACTACTGGCACTTTGCCCTGGCTGGAACGCTGGTTTACTACAGCACAGGGAGTTTTGTTTTGGGTCTGTCCGCAGCCGCTATTGCCGCGATCGTGGTTCTCAAACTGGCGGACTGGTCTGCGCCATTAGTGGCAAAGTACTTCGGTCTGGAAGGTATTTCACTTCCGACCCTGTCATCTGTCGTCTTCTTTCCGATTGGATTGCTGTTCGACAAAATTATCGACAAAATCCCTGGCGTTAACCGTATTCATATTGATCCGGAAAACGTTCAGAAAAAAATGGGAATCTTCGGTGAGCCTATGATGGTGGGTACTATTCTGGGGGTCTTGTTGGGCATCATTGCCGGGTATGACTTTAAACATATCCTATTGCTGGGGATCAGCATTGGCGGTGTCATGTTCATTCTTCCGCGTATGGTACGAATTTTGATGGAAGGTTTATTACCTCTGTCTGAAGCCATTAAGAAATATTTGAATGCCAAATATCCTGGCCGTGATGATCTCTTTATCGGACTGGATATCGCGGTAGCAGTAGGTAACCCAGCCATTATATCTACAGCACTGATTCTGACACCCATCTCTGTCTTTATTGCATTCCTTCTTCCTGGCAATAAAGTCCTGCCACTCGGAGACCTTGCGAACCTGGCAGTCATGGCTTCCATGATTGTACTGGCATGTCGTGGCAATATTTTCCGGGCTGTGATAACCGCAATTCCTGTTATTGTCGCCGACTTGTGGATTGCGACCAAAATTGCGCCATTTATTACCGGTATGGCTAAAGATGTCAATTTCAAAATGGCTGAGGGGTCAAGTGGTCAGGTATCAAGCTTCCTTGATGGCGGTAACCCCTTCCGTTTCTGGCTGCTTGAAATATTCAACGGAAATATTGTTGCTATCGGGCTAATTCCTGTGCTTGCGCTGATTATTTATGGTGTTTTTCGCCTGACAAAAGGAACGGTCTATGCCTGATTACCACGCAGCGCTTGTCATTGACATTGGCACAACTAACTGCAAAGTCAGCTGTTATTCCTGTCATGACGTGTCAGTTCTGGAAGTCCGCAAGTTTCCGACGCCAATAATATCGTCGGACAAAGGCGAGGTAGATTTCGATATCGAAGCGCTGTGGCAGGCACTGCGACTGGTAATGGCTGAACTGGTGGCTTCAGTACCGTTTCCGGTAAAAAATATCAGTATTGCGAGTTTCGGTGAGTCTGGTGTCTTTGTGGATAAGGAGGGCGTCATTCTTACCCCGATGCTGGCCTGGTATGATCGACGTGGTGAATCTTATCTCTCGTCATTAAGCAAGGCAGAGGCTGAAGAACTGTATTCTATAACGGGATTGCCACCTCACAGTAATTACTCAGCATTTAAAATGAGATGGTTGCTTGATAACTACTCCTTGCATGAAAGAAAAGATATCTGCTGGTTACATGCACCAGAAGTGTTGTTGTGGCGAATGACAGGTGCGAAAAAGACGGAAATATCCCTGGCCAGTAGAACGTTGTGTCTGGACATTGCTCGCCGTACCTGGTCTCGTAATGCTGCCGGGATTCTCGGCATACCGTTCGGTGTACTGGCTCCGTTGATAAAGCCAGGTGAAGTGGCCGGATGGGTGACGGCAACGCTTAGAGAGGAATTGGGCTTCTCTCATGAGGTAAAAGTTACCCTGGCCGGGCACGATCATATGGTCGGTGCCCGCGCATTACAGCTGCAACCGGGCGATGTGCTGAATTCTACCGGCACGACAGAGGGTATTTTACTGCTGAATACACAACCAACGCTTGATGTGCAGGCTCGCAGGGATAAGCTGGCAAATGGTTGTTACTCCGATGGTGAATTTTTCACGCTTTTCGCTTCTCTGCCTGTCGGCGGTTATGCGCTTGAATGGGTGAAAAAAACCTTTCGTTTAACTGATAAGGAAATAAGCACAGGCCTGGAAAAAGCCATGGAGCAATACCTCAAACCTTCCTGGTCTGTCGAGCATGTGCCGGTATTTATTCCTCATTTGCGGGGCTCGGGTTCGCCAAATAAAAATCGGCACACCCGTGGCCTGCTTTTTGGTCTGACGGATTCACTTCCTCCGGAGTCTCTGCTTGAGAGTGTCTTTATCGGCCTGGCGATGGAGTTTGCACACTGTCACGGGTGCTTTAATATCCCGGCGGGCAGGACAGTAAAAGTCATTGGCCCTGCGGTGAAAAACCCATACTGGCTCCAGTTGAAGGCTGACATCCTCCAGTGTCCAATTGAGGCCATTGCTTTTGATGAAACCGTCTCCCTTGGAGCATTGTTGATAGCCTGTCCGAATGTTGTCCCCCCGACTGTTCCTGTGGCTGAGCGATATTTTCCTGACGCGGTTCGTTCTGCAAAGTTGAAAATATATCAGCAGCAATGGCTGTCATTTTATCAATTTAAACTGCGGCAAGAAGGGGCGCTTATTGGTGAATAACTGTGATAACTCAATAGTTCGATAATTTACTTACACTGCTCACATAAATATCTGGAGTTAATATGCCTTTAGTCAATGGTAGGATCCTGCTCAATTGTATTCAGGAAAAACATGTCCTTGCGGGGGCATTTAATACAACGAACCTGGAGACAACAATTTCCATTCTTAATGCAATAGAACGTTCCGGATTGCCCAATTTTATTCAAATTGCTCCTACTAATGCACAGCTTTCTGGTTACGATTACATTTATGAAATAGTTAAGCGACATGCCGATAAAATGGATATTCCTGTCAGCCTGCATCTGGATCATGGGAAAACTCTGGAAGATGTTAAGCAGGCTGTCCGGGCCGGATTTACCTCAGTAATGATTGATGGCGCGGCGCTACCGTTCGAAGAAAATATTGCATTTACCCGAGAAGCTGTCGATTTCTGTAAATCATTTGGTGTTCCCGTCGAAGCGGAATTAGGCGCTATTCTGGGTAAGGAAGATGATCATGTCAGCGAGGCTGACTGCAAAACTGAACCTGAGAAGGTTCAGCGCTTTGTTGAGGAGACAGGGTGCGACATGCTGGCAGTGTCAATTGGTAATGTACATGGTCTTGAAGATATCCCACGCATTGATATCCCGCTATTACAACGCATCGCGTCTGTCAGTCCGGTACCTTTGGTTATTCATGGAGGTTCTGGTATTGACGCGGATATTCTTCGCAGCTTTGTTAATTACAAAGTAGCCAAAGTGAATATTGCGAGTGATTTGCGCAAAGCCTTTATTACTACTGTTGGTAAGGCTTGGGTAAATAATAACAACGAGGCTAATCTGGCGCGTGTCATGGCGAACGCAAAACAGGCAGTTGAGGATGATGTTTATTCTAAAATTAAGATGATGAATAAAAATCACTCAGCATTCCGCAAAGTCTCTTAAGGAAAATATATGATTAGACAAAAAGTACGCGTTATGAACAGTACGGGGCTTCATGCGCGGCCAGCCGCTACGCTTGCGAAAATTGTCAAAAAATACCAGTCTTCATTAACGCTAGTTAATAATGACAAAGAAATTCCCATTAAAGGAATGATGAGTATTTTGGGGGCTGGCGTAAAGGGAAACACAATGATTGATTTAATTTGTGATGGACAGGATGAACTGGCTTTTATGGATGAATTAAAATCTGCATTTGCTGATGGCTTTGGTGAGTCAGTATAGTGCAATTCCCGTCAAACAGCGCAGGAAGTTGTAGAGGCTTCCTGCACTCATTATCGTATGAATAGCCTTAACAGACCATCGGTAAAACCCTCATACCAGCACCTTTAGCCCGTGTTTTTGGACAACATTAAGTAGTTTCAGTGACATCCCGCTGGGACGCTTGGCGCCGCTTTCCCACTTTTGAACCGTTGATACGCTGGTATTCAGGTACCGAGCGAAAACCGGCTGGCTAACGTTGAGTTCTTCTCGTAACGCTTTTATTTCAAGTGGCTGCAGATCTTTGATGCTGCTTAAGCAGGCCGTGTCAAAACTGCGCATTGTCTCCTGGGGAATGGCATCCACGCTAAATAATCCAGATGCCGCGCTATGAATCGCTTCAAAGGCAGGGCTTTTGAATTTAGTTTTTGCTGACATGGCGCACCTCTACCAGTTCTTTGTTATTAATGAGTGCCGTTATCTGATCTTCGGTCAGGTAAGCATAGTGTTTTGCTAACTCACGGAAACCCGCGAGTTCGCGATAGCTAATGTTGGCCATATCCTGTTTGGCATACAGGAAGGTGTAAAACCAATGCTCGCCTCCCTTTGCCAACACGATTGCGCGATCGCGGTTTTGATTGAGACGTTTTTTATAAACCCCGCCGCCAAGATTATCTGCTTTTCCTTGCAGTACGGCGTTGATGGCCTCGCTTAACTCGTCATCTTTTATCGTGTGGGACTTCGCTTCTCTGTTAAACCACCTGGTTTTTAAGTCGCATCAGGTTGACATCCTGTAATCTAAAGTATAGCACCAGGTGATACACTATGTCTTACCTTTTGGTTTTGCACGCAGCGAGAGAAGATAATTCTCAACGCTCGACCAGCCTCGCAAAATGCAGCGCAACAATGTCAGTTGCTAAAACGTTAATCAGATCACATTTTGTAATGTTACACTGCGTGGATTTTCCGCACTAAAACGACGCAGGTAACCACAATGAATGAAAATATCGCAGAAAAATTCCGCGCTGATGGGGTTGCCAGGCCTAACTGGTCAGCCGTTTTTGCCGTGGCGTTTTGTGTCGCCTGCCTGATTACCGTTGAGTTTTTGCCCGTTAGTCTGTTGACGCCGATGGCGCAGGATCTGGGGATCTCCGAGGGCGTCGCCGGTCAGTCGGTCACCGTTACGGCATTTGTCGCGATGTTTTCCAGCCTGTTCATTACCCAGATTATTCAGGCGACCGACAGGCGTTATATCGTTATTCTGTTCGCCGTTTTGCTGACGGCTTCTTGTCTGATGGTCTCCTTTGCCAACAGCTTTACGCTGCTATTGCTGGGCCGCGCCTGTCTTGGGTTGGCGCTGGGCGGATTCTGGGCGATGTCGGCGTCGCTGACCATGCGACTGGTTCCCGCGCGTACCGTGCCGAAAGCGCTGTCGGTGATTTTTGGCGCGGTCTCCATCGCGTTAGTGATCGCCGCGCCGCTGGGCAGCTTTTTGGGCGGTATTATTGGCTGGCGTAATGTCTTTAACGCCGCTGCGGTGATGGGCGTACTGTGCGTCATCTGGGTGGTGAAATCACTGCCGTCGCTGCCGGGCGAACCTTCTCACCAGAAACAGAATATGTTTAGCCTGTTGCAACGCCCTGGCGTGATGGCCGGGATGATCGCCATCTTTATGTCTTTTGCCGGGCAGTTCGCTTTCTTTACCTATATTCGCCCGGTCTATATGAATCTGGCGGGCTTTGACGTTGATGGTCTGACGCTGGTGTTGCTAAGTTTTGGTATTGCCAGCTTCGTTGGTACTTCTTTCTCATCTTATGTCCTGAAACGTTCGGTAAAACTGGCGCTGGCCGGTGCGCCGCTGCTACTGGCGCTGAGCGCGCTGACGCTCATTGTGTGGGGAAGCGACAAAACCGTGGCGGCGGCAATAGCGATTGTCTGGGGACTGGCGTTTGCGCTGGTGCCGGTGGGATGGTCAACGTGGATCACTCGTTCCCTTGCCGATCAGGCGGAAAAAGCCGGTTCCATCCAGGTCGCGGTGATTCAACTGGCAAATACCTGTGGCGCGGCGGTGGGCGGTTATGCGCTCGACAATTTCGGGCTGCTTTCGCCGCTGGCGCTTTCCGGTGGTCTGATGCTGTTGACGGCGTTAGTCGTGGCGGCGAAAGTCCGTATTACGCCAATGAGTTGATATTGCTGCCATTTGTAGGCCGGATACGACGTTAGTCGTCATCCGGCAATAATAAACGCTTAATCAAAACCGTTATGCTCTGCGGTGGCGGCAAACCATTCTCCGCTTTTTTTCACCGTGCGCGTTTGGGTGGCTAAATCCAGTTGTACAAAACCATAGCGATTTTTATAGCCGTTCAGCCATGACCAGTTATCGATAAAGGTCCACATGTGGTAGCCAAGACAGTGACAGCCCTCGCTAATGCCTTTATGCAGCCATTTAAGATGCTCAGAGATAAAGTCAATCCGGTAATCATCGTGAATCTGTCCCGCTTGCACAAAACGCTGCTCGTTCTCAACGCCCATCCCGTTTTCGGAGATAAAACAGCGCGGATTGCCGTAATTATCCCGCAGGTTGGTGATGATGTCGTAAATTCCTGGCGCGTAAATTTCCCAGCCGCGGTAAGGGTTCATCTTGCGCCCCGGCATGTCGTAATAGTCAAATAACCACTCCGGCATAAACGGCGCTTGCGGATTCACCGCCGTATCACGGCATTTCACGCGGCGCGGCTGATAATAGTTAATCCCCAGTAAATCGATTTTGCCGTCGGTAATAAGCTGACGATCGCCTGGCTGACAGGCAGGCAACTGGTCATAGGTTTTCAGCAGCGCCACCAAGTCCGCCGGGTATTCTCCCTTTAATACCGGGTCAAGAAAACTGCGGTTGAATAACAGATCCGCATGATGCGCGGCTTGCACATCGGCGGGATGCTGCGAGCGTGGATAGGACGGCGTCAGATTCAGCACTACGCCGATTTCACCGTCGTAGCGCCCGGCGCGCCAGGCGCGCACGGCGGTCGAGTGCGCCAGCACGGTATGGTACGCCACGGTGGCTGCACGTTTAAAATCCACCACATTGGGATAGTGGAAGTCGTACAAATAGCCGCCTTCCACCGGCACAATCGGCTCGTTAAAGGTAAACCAGTGCTTCACGCGGTCGCCAAACAAGGTAAAACACGTTTGCGCGTACCGACCAAACGCCTCTACGACGTCGCGATTTTCCCAGCCGCCTTTCTCCTGCATGACCATCGGCATATCAAAATGGAACAGCGTAATAAACGGCGTGATGCCCTGCGCCAGTAGCTCGTCGATGACGTGATTGTAGAAGCTCACCGCTTGTGGATTCACCTCGCCTACGCCGTCTGGAATGAGCCGCGCCCAGCTTAGCGAGGTGCGAAAACTGTTGTGTTTTAACTGTTTCAGTAGCGCGATGTCTTGCTTCCAGTGGCGATAGAACGTTGAGGTTTCTGCTGGACCGATGCCCTGATGAAAACGACCCGGCTGGCGCTCGAACCACACATCCCACGTGGTCTGGCTTTTACCGCCATTCAGACTATCCCCTTCGGTTTGCAACGCTGAGCAGGCGCTGCCCCACCAGAAGTTATCGGGAAAACGGTATCGCATTGTCGTGCTCCTTGATCGCGTAAATTCGCTCCAGAATACGCGGTTTTGGCGAACAGAAACCGGTTACAGTCCGCATTTTCGCGACCAAAAAACGGAAAAGGTGTGCTACATCTCCGGGCATTCCACCTTGCCGAGAGCCTGCCAGTAGTTATGCTGATTGTTGCGCTCTATCGCGATCATCGCCTCCCGAATATGCTGATGGTTCCCCTCGCTCGCCATGATTTTTTTCTCCCAGGCTTCATCGGTTAGAGCGCCTTTGGGCGTACACATTTTGCGCAAATCCTTTAAAATCGTGGTTTTTTCATGTGCCGTCTGAAGCGAGCTAAACGGAGAGTCGGCATACGTGACGCCCGGTAGCGCGACAAGCGCGGCAATAAGCAGAAGCGTTTTTCGTTTCATAAACGGTATCCTTATCGGTTTGCACTTTTTCAAGAGTAAGTGTAGACCGTGCGACGTTCACTCATCGGGGCGTGCTATCCGTTGGCGTTGAAGTCAGGCAAAAGTGGGAAGGCGGTTTCTCGCTGCGCCTTCACTTTCTTGCGTGGCAGAATAGTGTATGTTCTGAACACTCTTTTATTTCGTAAGCGGTAGTGTAATGAGACGTATTGAGATCGTACTGGGAGAGCTGGAACGGCTGACGCGCGGGCTATGTCTTGCCGATTTGGCGCAGGAGACGGCGTTTACGGCGGAGGCGATAGGTTTCAATCTTGGGCTGGCGCGTAACTCCGTCAGCAAAGATCTCAATCAGTTATGGAATGACGGCCTGGCAATCAAAAGCCGTGGCCGCCCGGTCTATTTTCTGCATCGTCAGGCGCTGGAAACGTTGCTGGGACGACAGCTGGAAGAGTCTGAACGCGAAGTGCGGTCGGTGGCGGATGTGCTGCCGCATGAAGAGCATTACGCGCCCGACGATCCGTTTACCAGCCTGATTGGTTACGATCGCAGCCTGCGCGATGCGGTAGAAAAAGGCCGTGCGGCGGTGCTCTATCCGCACGGTTTACACGTTCTGCTTACCGGGCCGTCCGGCGTCGGTAAAACCTTTTTTGCGGAACTGATGCACCGTTTCGCCTGTGAACAGGCGAGCGGCGCTATCCCGCCGCTGGTCTACTTTAACTGCGCGGAATACGCCCATAACCCGGAACTGCTCTCCTCGCATCTGTTTGGTCATCGGCAGGGGGCGTTTACCGGCGCGAATGAACATAAAACAGGCCTCGTGGAGCAGGCGGACGGTGGTTATCTGCTGCTGGACGAGGTGCACCGTCTGTCTTATGAAGGGCAGGAAAAGCTGTTCTCTATTCTGGATAAAGGCGAGTACCGTCCGCTTGGCGTGAGCAGCCAGCCGCGATCAATTTCGGTACGCCTGATTTGCGCCACTACCGAGCCGGTCGGGTCGGCGCTGTTACGTACTTTCCAGCGGCGTATTCAGGTATGCATTGATTTGCCGGGTATTCGCCAGCGCTCCGTTGAAGAACAGATCGAACTGATCGTGGGGTTCTTACAACGGGAAAGCCGCAAAATAGAACGCACGGTCAGCATTGATAAACCGTTGTTGCTCTGGTTGCTGAATAAACCCCTTGAAGGCAATATCGGTCAGCTAAAAAGCGATATTCAGTTTCTCTGCGCTCAGGCGTGGGCATCGGGAATGACCGAGCATAACGACACGCTACAGCTGGATAAGCGGCTGGCGGAGATGTCGATTAACCCGACGCCGGAACAGCGTCTATTGGTGGATACTCTGTTTGAGGGTAAAGCGCGGCTAAACATAGACGCGCGCACGCTGCCCGCATTGAAGACGTCGCTGGCGACCGGGGCGGAAATTGAAGAGAGCGACCTCTTTTACAGCTTCCTGACGCGCGAGTATGTTAATTTGCGCAACAGTAACGTCCCCCCGGCGGAGACGCTGGCGATCCTGAAAAATAAACTCAGCTCGATTTTTGAATACGGTCTCTACAGCCGCGACAGCGTGGCGCATCCGCCGCGCTATGGCGACCAGATTGAAGAGCGCGTGACGCTGCTGATAGGCTGCGTAGAGCAGGTGTTGGGTTTTTCGCTGCCGGAAAATCTGGTTAACCCACTGCGTAAACACTTCCTGGCGCTGATAGGCTACGTGCAGCGCGGCCTGATCCCGCAGCTTTACTCTTCCAGTTTGATCCTGGATCGCTGCAAAGACGAATATGACAACGCCACGCTGCTGTGTCGGAAAATCAACGAACTGCTGCATATTCAGTGTCCGGCGACGGAAGTGGTCTGGCTATGCCTGTTCCTGAAAGAGTGCCGCCATTATCGTCAGCGTATCGATGCCAGCCCCGACTGCGGGGTCATTTTGATCGCCCACGGCGCGACCACCGCCACCAGTCAGGCGCAATATGTCAACCGCGTGCTGGAGCGCGAGTTGTTCAGCGCCATCGACATGCCGTTTGAACAGTCGGTGCATGACACGCTGGAAACGCTGACCCAAATGATTCAAACCCGCCAATATCGGCGGCTTATCCTGTTGGTGGACATCGGTTCATTGATCCATTTCGGCAGCACCATCAGTAAATTATTCCAGATAGATGTTTTGCTCATGCCGAACATCACGCTGACCAGTCTACTGGAAGTCGGGCTGGATTTAAGCTATGAAACCAGCGACTTACCACAGTTGACGGCGCTCCTGCAGAGTAAAAATATCCCCTGCCAGCTTTGTACGCCGCAGCAGGAGAACGGCGGCAAAGTGCTGGTCATCTCCTGTATTACCGGCATGGGAACGGCGGAAAAAATCAAAAAGGTGCTGGAGGAGAGCTTTGGCGAACTGATGTCGCAAGATACCAGGATGGTGATCCTTGATTATAACGAGGTACGAAGTCTGGAGCGCGTTCAGCAGGCATTGAATGCCAGCGAGCGGCTGGCGGGGATTGTCGGCACTTTCCAGCCGGGGCTGCCGGATATTCCGTTTATTTCGCTGGAAGAGCTTTTCTCCGAACAAGGGCCGGAACTGGTGTTGAGCCTGTTAACGCCCGATCTGTCCAACGCTGAACGCCGTCTGGAGATGGAGCGCTGCGCCATGCGCTTTATCAGCGCGCTAACGATGGAGAGCATCATCAATCATATTTCCGTGCTTAACCCGCAGCGTATTCTGAAAGAGATGGAGGGCGTTTTTAACCATCTGACGTCTTCGCTTTCCCTGAAACCAAGCCGCCAGGTGACACTACGCTTCCTGATCCACTGCTGCTGTATGGTAGAGCGTATTGTGATTAACCGAAAACCGTTACAGATGGCGCTGGAAAGTCAGCCGAATCTGGACGCGCGCGCGTTTAGTGTCATCAAATCCGCTTTTCTGCCGATCGAAGATGCCTACGCCATCCGTTTATCAGATGCGGAATATTTTTATATCTACGAACTGCTCTATAGCTAATCCTTTTACTGGCGGGGCTTCGCGCCTCGCCAGACCTTTCTTCTTCCTCGCGTGACACAAATTCTGGCACAACCTTTGCTCTTCTGATGATGCGTTATGCCGGATAGCGGCGTAAACGCCTTATCCGGCCTACCGGGAGTGTCCTGTAGGCCCGGTAAGCGCAGTGCCACCGGGCAATATATGCCGGTGTCCTCATGTAATTGCGCCAGGAGGCCATTTTGACTACCACACAACCGTTGCCCCACATCCTGCTGCTGACGCATGGCGGCTGGGGACAACCGCTTTGCAACAGCCTGCGTATGGTCACGGGCGAAATTAAAGGCGTGACGGAAATCGCGCTAATGCCTGTCGATACGCTGGGCGAGTTTTATCAACGCGTCGAGGCCGTGGTGAAAACGCTGCCGGAAGGCTCGCTGATCCTGACGGATTTTGTCGGCGGCACGACGTCCAACGTCGCGGCGCGACTAAGCGCCGATTATCCGGTGGCGGTGATTGCCGGATTGAATGCGTCGCTACTGCTGGAGGCGCTGGACAGGCGCGAACAAGGGATGCTAACCGCCTGCGTGGATGAGTTAGTTGAGGCCGGGCGCAGTAGCTGCCTGGATGTGGTCGCCCATGTACGTCAGCTACAACAATCACTCTAAGGAAAACATCATGGCCAATATCGTTTTATGCCGCATCGACAGCCGTCTCATTCATGGGCAGGTTGTCACGAAGTGGGTCGGACAATCTCAGGCGAACCGGATAGCCGTTGTGAGTGATGAACTGGATGCCGATCCGTTTATGAAAAATATCTACCTGATGGCCGCGCCGCCAAATATCAAAGTGGATTGCTTCGGCAACCAGAGTTTTGCCGCCGCATGGAAAGAAAATCAGCTTGGCGACGGTAACGTGCTGGTGCTTTTTCCCTCACTGGCGGCGGTGCAGGACGCCATACAACTGGGCTTTGACGTTACCCGCATTCAGGTTGGCGGTCTCGGCGGCGGGCCAAACCGCAAGGCGGTTTTTCAGAATATTACGCTGGATGAAAAAGACGTCGGCATTCTTAACGACCTGAAAAACCGTGGCGTTCAGGTATTTTTCCAGACCATTCCGGAAGATAAGCCGCAGCCGCTCGACGATATCCTGAAAAAATTCTAACCCTTTAATAGACACAAAATCATTCTGGATGCATCGAGGCGGCAACTGAGTGAATCCCCTGGAGCTTACTAAAGTAAGTGACTGGGGTGAGCGAAGGCAGCCAACAAAGAGGCAGCCTGAAGGATGAAGTGTATAGGATAACACTATGGATACCTTACTCTTTGCAAGCCTGATGGGGTTGTATTACTGGTTTGCCCGTTTACGCCTCGGCTACACCTTCTCCGCGATGCTGTTACAACCGGTGGTGATCGCGGTATTTGTCGGGCTTTTGCTTGGCAATATGCAGACTGCGATGATTATCGGCGCAGGGATGCAGCTCGTTTATTTGGGCGTGACCTCAACGCCGGGCGGCAACGTGCCGTCGGACCCGGCGCTGGCGGCCTGTATCTCCATTCCTATCGCGGTGAAGGCCGGTATGGACCCAAACCTGGCGATCGCGCTGGCAATCCCGTTTGGCGTGATTGGCGTGTTTCTCGATCAGCTTAGGCGCACGCTGAACGCCGCCTGGGTGCATATGGCGGATAAACACGCGGAAACGGCAAACATGGCGGGCATCATGCGTTGCGCCTTTCTTTACCCGGCATTGCTGGGGTTGGTACTGCGCTTCCCGGTGGTCTTTGCCGCTAACTACTTTGGCCAGGATGTGGTGGAAAGTTTCCTTAAACTGATGCCGCACTGGTTAACCCACTCCTTTGAAATCATGGGCGGCATTCTGCCGGCGCTGGGCTTTGCCATCACCATTATGGTGATCGGTAAAAAGAGCCTGTTGCCGTGGTTTATCGGCGGGTTCTTCGCGGTGTTGTACCTCAAGGTCGACATCATGGCGATGGCCATCTTCGGCACCTGTGTCGCCTTCCTGATTAAAGGCCTGGCGAAAAATGAAGGAGCAGCATGATGAGCAGTGACGTAATGCAACATGAACTGGTTGAGCGCGCGCGGGAAAGCGGGGCGCTGACCAAAGCAGATATCACCAAAGCCTGGTTTATCTACTGGCTGGGCGCCGAGGTTTCCAGCTCCTATGAGCGCTTACAAAGCCTGATTTTCTGCGCCTCGATGACGCCGATCATCAAAAAACTCTACCCGCAAAAAGAGGAGCAGGTAGAAGCGCTAAAACGCCACCTTAACTTCTTTAACTCCGAGCAGACCTTCGGCGCGGTGATTCAGGGCATCTCTATTGCCATGGAAGAACAAAAAACGCGCGGCGAGCCGATTAACGACTCGTCTATCACCGGCATTAAAACTGGCCTGATGGGGCCGCTTGCCGGGATGGGCGACTCGATTATCTGGGCGGCGGTGATGCCGCTGTTGATAGCGATCTTTATTCCGTTCGCGGCAAATGGCAGCGCGATGGGCGGTATTATCCCGCTGATTCTCTACCCGGCGATCACCCTGGCGATCAGCTACGGCATGGTCCACAAGGGGTATACGCTGGGGCGTGATTCGATTATCGGCCTGCTGCAAGGGGGGCGAATCAAAGAACTGATCTACGGGGCCAACGTGCTGGGTTTGATCATGATGGGCGCGCTTTCCGCCAGCTACGTCAAAATCACCACGCCGTTAAAAATTAGCGCCTTGAAAGGATCTGAAGTGGTGGTTCAGCAGATCCTCGACTCTATCGCGCCGGGCTTACTGCCACTGGCGGCGGTATTCGCCATCTACTTCTATCTGGTAAAAAAAGGGCCGCGCTACACCACCATTTTACTGTCGATTGTCGCACTGAGCATAGTCTGTTCGTTGTTGGGAGTGCTGTAAATCATGACGCCGAATATCTATCAACAACTGGGGTTGAAAAAGGTCATTAACGCCTGCGGCAAAATGACCATTCTGGGCGTCTCAAGCGTCGCGCCGGAGGTCATGCAGGCCACCGCGCGCGCGGCTTCCGCTTTCGTCGAGATTGACGCGCTGGTGGAAAAAACCGGCGAACTGGTATCACGCTATACGGGTGCTGAAGATAGCTATATCACCTCGTGCGCCTCGGCGGGTATTGCCATTGCCGTCGCTGCCGCTATCACCCACGGCGATCGGGCGCGCGTCGCCCTGATGCCGGACAGTAGCGGTATGGCCAATGAGGTAGTGATGCTGCGCGGGCATAATGTGGACTATGGCGCGCCAGTCACCAGCGCCATTCGTCTTGGCGGCGGGCGCATAGTGGAAGTGGGGTCGAGCAATCTGACGGCCCGCTGGCAACTGGAAAGCGCCATTAACGAAAAGACCGCCGCGCTACTGTATGTGAAATCACACCATTGCGTACAGAAAGGCATGTTGAGCATTGACGATTTTGTACAGGTGGCGCAGGCCAACCACCTGCCGTTGATTGTCGATGCCGCGGCGGAAGAGGATTTGCGCGGCTGGGTGGCGAGCGGCGCGGATATGGTTATCTATAGCGGCGCGAAAGCCTTTAATGCGCCAACCTCTGGCTTTATCACTGGTAGGAAAACGTGGATTGCCGCCTGCAAAGCGCAGCACCAGGGGATTGCCAGGGCGATGAAAATTGGCAAGGAAAACATGGTTGGGCTGGTGTATGCGCTGGAGAATTACCACCAGGGCCAGACGACCGTGACCGCAGCACAGTTACAGCCGGTCGCGGAAGCGATTTCCGCCATCCATGGTCTTTATGCCGATATCGAACAGGATGAAGCCGGGCGTGCAATCTGGCGTATTCGTGTGCGGGTGAACGCATCTGAATTGGGGCTGAATGCGCAGGACGTCGAAGCGCAGTTGCGCGGCGGTGAGATAGCGATTTACGCCCGCAAATATCAGCTTCATCAGGGGGTTTTTAGCCTCGATCCACGCACGGTAGCCGAAGGGGAAATGGCATTGATTGTGGCGCGACTCAGGGAGATTGCAGAACATGCAGCAGATTAATTTTTATCGTCAGCGGGTAGCGATTAACGTGCTGGCAAAGGATATCGCCAACGCGAAGGCTATCTATGAAGCCGCCGAAGGCCATGCGGTCATTGGCGTACTTTCCGCGCAGTTCGCTACGGTAGAAGAGGGCGTGCCGGAGGTGAAACGCTGGATGGCGGAGGTGCCGTCAATCTCAGTGGGTCTGGGCGCAGGCGACCCGGCGCAGTACTACAAAGCGGCGATGATTGCCGCCCATACTCACCCGGCCCACGTCAACCAGACTTTTACCGGCAGCGGCTTCGCAGCGGGCGCACTGGCGGCGACAGGCGGCGAGCAAACACATATTAACGCCCTGGTCAGCCCGACGGGAACGCCTGGCGAGGTGGTGATTTCTACCGGCGTCAGCAGCAGCCAGGGAACGCCAGCCCGCGTTTCCTGTGAAGCGGCGGTACGCATGATGCAGGATATGGGCGCACATGCGGCGAAGTTTTTCCCGATGGGCGGCGAGAAGTCGTTACCGGAACTCTATGCGCTGGCGACAACCGCCGCCCGCCAAGGCATGACGCTCATCGAGCCGACCGGCGGTATCTCACTGGATAATTTCGGTATTATCCTGCAAACCTGCCTGGAGGCAGGCGTGCCGCGCGTCATGCCGCATGTTTACAGCTCGATTATCGATCCGCAAACCGGCAATACGCGCCCCGAAGACGTCATTCGGTTGATGGAGATAGTTAAAGCGCTGGTGTGAGATTTATCGCCGAAGAGCGCTGCGTTTACCTGGCCTACAGATGACGTGTATTTGTAGGCCCGGTTAGCGTTACGCTACCGGGCGATAATGCGTAGCAGGCCGGGCAAAAATGTACGTATTGCAGCCGTCAGTGATTCCCTTTCGGGCCTCCTCGCAGGGTTAAATTTTCCTGAATGCTGCCTGTATTTTTGGCGAGTACAGTGGCGTCATCTTATTCCTCAGGTGACGGATCGCCATGAAAAAAAGCCCCACGTCCACGCCCCATGATGCGGTATTCAAAACGTTTTTACGCCATCCGGATACCGCGCGGGATTTTCTCAATATTCATCTTCCCCATTCGCTAAGAATACGTTGCGATCTGACGACGTTGAAACTGGCGCCGGACAGTTTTATCGAGAAAAATTTACGCGCGTTTTATTCCGATGTCCTTTGGTCGCTAAAAACGTGTGAAGGCGACGGTTATATCTATGTCGTTATAGAGCATCAGAGTACGCCGGACGCGCATATGGCGTTCCGGTTAATGCGTTACGCGACTGCCGCGATGCAGCGCCATCTGGATGCTGGCCATAAAACGTTACCGCTGGTGATTCCCATGCTGTTTTACCATGGCGCGAAAAGCCCGTATCCCTTTTCGCTGTGCTGGCTGGATGAGTTTGACGATCCTGCACTGGCGCGTCAGCTTTATGCGACGGCATTTCCACTGGTAGACATTACGGTGGTGCCGGATAACGAGATTATGCAGCATCGACGTATCGCGATGCTGGAGCTGGTACAAAAGCATATACGTCAGCGCGACCTGATGGGATTGGTCGAGCGCTTAGCGGTACTTCTGATTACGGGAAACGCTAATGACAGTCAGCTAAAAGCGCTGTTTAATTATTTGCTAATACAGCATGGCAGCACGCCTCGTTTTGGCAAGTTTATCCGCGAGGTGGCGCGTCGTGTTCCCCAACACAAGGAGAGATTAATGACGATCGTAGACAGAATACGTGAATCGGGGCGCAGAAAAGGTAAGCGTGAAGGCGTGCAACAAGGCATACAGCAAGGTATACATCAAGGTAAGCAGGAGGAAGCCTTGCGTATTGCGCATACGATGCTGGAACAGGGGATCGAGCGAGAGATGGTGCTGATGATTACCGGGCTTTCTGACGAAGAGATTAAGGCAAAGCGCCATTAAACTTTTCCCTCTTCCGCCCGGTCATCGTGATTATCAACGGCGTTAAGCGGCCCGCGCGCGTCGACGGGAATCGAGGGAGATCAGAATCACTGACGAGAGAATGAGCAGCGTGCCCAGCCAGTCCGGCAAGGTAAAACTAATCCCCAACAGCAGCAGCGACAGCAGGGCGCTGCTTAACGGTTCCGCGCAGCTTAAAATGCTGGCCTTGGGGCCACCAATCAGTTGCGCGCCTTTCAAATACAGGCTGAACGTCAGCGACGTACCGATCACCACAAGGTAGAAAAAGGCCAGAATCAGACTGCCGCTCACCGCAAAGTGCGTTCCTTCTTTAGCGTAGAAGGGCAGCAGAATAAGGCCGCCAAAGGACATACTCCAGCCGACCACTGGCAGTGTGCCGTATTGGGCGATTAGCCTGGAAGGCCAGGTCGTATAAAAGGCGGCGGCAAATGCGGAGGCGATACCCCAGAACAGCGCGCCTGAAGAGATCGACAGCGATGTTGGATTGCCGTGAGTGACCAGTAAAAAGGTGCCGATAAGCGATGTAAGAATGGCGGTTAAGACCAGAATGCCTGGTCGTGTTCTTCGCGCTAATGCAAACCACGCTACAATAATGGTCGGCGATAAAAATTGCAGCACTGTCGCGGTGGCAGCATTGGATTTTTCAATCGTGAGCAGGAAGGTTAGCTGAACGGTGAGCGCGCCCACCACGGAGAAAATCAGCAGACTCAGTGCATCTTTGCGGTTTTTAAGAATTGAAAATATCTTATCGCCGTGCATAAAGGAGAAGGTCACCAGTATCAGCCCGGCGAATAACAAACGTATCATCGTCAGGAACTGTGACGACATACGGCTTTGCTCCATGATGTACTGCGCGCAAACGCCTGAACTCCCCCACAATACGGCGGCAATCAGGACGTTTAGCATCCCTTTTCTGGTGGAACCCATTTTTTCCTCGTCATGTTGTTTTATTTTTTTACGTGCAGGCATCATAACAGAGCTATCGCCGGCATTAAGCAGGAATTTATTGTTTAATGATTTCAGACGAGCCTGTTATTGACATAATATTGTCATTTTTTTGTCATAGAAAATATCAAACAAACTTAAACAAATCGTCACTATCCCCGCCTTTGCACTTTACAGAACATATTGACTGACTATAATAAGCGCAAATTCATGCAGGAGTAATATGTTGGACAGTCACTTTTACGTAAATCATCTGGCAAGTTAACGCACGCTATTCCTGCGCTGCTTGCCGAACCGGTGGGCAGCAATCTCCCCTTGTGACGATTGTCATCCCAATAATGTTACAACACGCGCATTGTCGCGAGGTAATCGTCATGTTCATGTTTAAACACGCTTTATTTCCTCCGCCGTTAACACGACGCTAATTGCCTCAGGGCAGAGATTTGTCGTGTGCTAAATATAGCACGTACTTATTCTTCCAGAAAAAATGGAGGAACGTATGTTAATGTTTCCTTATATTTTGAATTTACTGGCCGCTATGCTGTTGGGCGCGCTGATTGGCGCGGAAAGACAATGGCGTCAACGTATGGCGGGATTACGCACTAATGCGCTGGTGGCGACAGGCGCCGCCGTTTTTATTCTGAGCTCCATGACGACATCGCCAGACAGCCCCGGGAGAATTGCGGCGCAGATTGTCTCTGGTATTGGCTTTCTGGGGGCGGGCGTCATCATGCGCGAAGGGATGAATGTGCGCGGGCTGAACACTGCGGCAACGCTATGGTGTTCGGCGGGCATCGGCGTGTTATGCGGCTTAGGGCAGTTCAAAAATGCGCTGGCGGCGACGATCATTATTCTTTGTGCCAATATTTTACTGCGTGAAGCGGCGCAGCGTATAAATCAACTCCCGGTATCCGCCGAGGGAGAAAAACGTTATATCCTGAAAGTAACCTGTAATAAAGAAGATGAGAGCGAGGTTCGTCAGTGGTTACTGAATATCGTAAAAGAGGCCGCGATCTGTTTACAAGGGTTAGGTTCGGTCCCCGCTCAGGAACAGGGCTATAAAGAAATCCGTGCCGAGCTCGTGGGTCATGCTGATTATCGTAAAACGCGAGAACTGATTATATCCAGAATAGGTGATAACGATAATATCACCGCAATTCACTGGAGCATTGATAGTCAATAATAGTTTTTATTCAATTGCAACATTACGCCAGGCGTATAAGGAGGGAATGATGGATATTCCCGAGTCGATAAAATAAAACCCACTCAAAATAGTGAGTAAGCAATAACCTTTTTTATGCATAGATAATTCTCCCGGGGCATTCACCTTCAAATCGTGAGTTTGCTATTCCCTGGGCGTGATATGCAGGAAACACTACACCTTAATTTTGGGGATTCATCATGACTGACATGAACATTGAAAACCGGAAACTCAATCGCCCGGCGTCAGAAAATGATAAGCAGCATAAAAAAGTATTTCCGATCGAAGCGGAAGCTTTTCATAGCCCGGAGGAGACACTGGCGCGGCTGAACAGCCATCGTCAGGGCCTCACGATAGAAGAGGCCAGCGAACGGTTGAAAGTGTATGGGCGCAATGAAGTGGCGCATGAGCAAGTTCCTCCGGTGCTGGTTCAGCTTCTGCAGGCATTCAATAACCCGTTTATTTACGTTCTGATCGCACTGGCAGGGGTCAGTTTTATCACGGATTACTGGCTCCCGTTACGCCGTGGCGAAGAGACCGATCTCACCGGCGTGCTGATTATTCTGACGATGGTCAGTTTGAGCGGGTTATTGCGTTTCTGGCAGGAGTTTCGCACTAACAGAGCAGCACAGGCGCTGAAAAAGATGGTTCGCACCACCGCCACGGTGTTGCGTCGTGGGCCGGGCAATATAGGCGCGGTGCAGGAAGAGATTCCCATTGAAGAACTGGTGCCGGGCGATGTGGTTTTTCTGGCCGCAGGCGATCTGGTGCCCGCCGACGTCCGGCTGCTGGCGTCGCGCGATCTCTTTATCAGCCAGTCAATTCTTAGTGGTGAATCATTACCCGTAGAAAAATACGATGTTATGGCTGATGTGGCAGGTAAAGACAGCGAGCAATTGCCTGACAAAGATAAAAGCCTGTTAGATTTGGGCAATATCTGTCTGATGGGAACCAATGTAACCAGCGGCAGAGCGCAAGCGGTCGTGGTTGCGACGGGAAGCCGTACCTGGTTCGGCTCGCTGGCGAAATCCATTGTGGGTACGCGTACCCAGACGGCTTTCGATCGTGGAGTCAACAGCGTGAGCTGGCTGTTGATACGCTTTATGCTGATCATGGTGCCGGTTGTCCTGCTGATCAATGGGTTCAGTAAGGGAGACTGGGTAGAGGCTTCGCTGTTCGCGCTGGCGGTTGCGGTGGGGTTGACGCCGGAAATGTTGCCCATGATTGTCAGTTCCAACCTGGCAAAAGGCGCGATTGCGATGTCGCGGCGCAAAGTGATCGTCAAGCGCCTGAACGCTATTCAAAACTTCGGCGCGATGGATGTGTTGTGTACAGATAAAACCGGCACCTTAACCCAGGACAATATTTTTCTGGAGCATCATCTGGATGTGAGCGGTGTAAAAAGCAGCCGGGTATTGATGCTGGCCTGGCTGAATAGTAGCAGCCAGAGCGGCGCCCGGAATGTGATGGATCGCGCCATACTGCGTTTTGGCGAGGGTCGCATCGCGCCATCGACAAAAGCGCGCTTCGTTAAACGCGATGAACTGCCATTCGACTTTGTACGTCGCCGGGTATCGGTCCTGGTGGAGGATACGCAGCATGGAGACAGATGCCTGATCTGCAAAGGCGCTGTTGAAGAGATGATGATGGTAGCCACCCATCTTCGCGAAGGCGATCGTGTGGTGGCGCTGACGGAAACACGCCGCGAGCTGCTGCTGGCGAAAACCGAAGATTACAATGCGCAGGGATTCCGTGTATTGCTGATAGCGACACGTAAGCTGGATGGTTCCGGGAACAATCCGACATTAAGTGTGGAGGATGAGACCGAACTTACCATCGAAGGGATGCTCACTTTTCTCGATCCGCCGAAAGAGAGCGCCGGAAAAGCGATTGCCGCGTTGCGGGATAACGGCGTGGCGGTCAAAGTCCTCACCGGCGATAATCCGGTCGTGACGGCGCGTATCTGTCTGGAAGTGGGTATTGATACGCACGATATCCTGACCGGAACCCAGGTTGAGGCGATGTCAGATGCCGAACTGGCGTCTGAAGTGGAGAAACGCGCAGTATTCGCCCGGCTGACGCCGTTACAAAAAACGCGTATTTTGCAAGCGCTACAGAAAAATGGTCATACCGTTGGTTTTCTTGGGGATGGGATCAACGACGCGCCCGCGCTTCGTGATGCGGATGTGGGGATTTCCGTCGATAGCGCCGCCGATATTGCTAAAGAGTCATCAGATATTATTCTGCTGGAAAAAGATCTCATGGTGCTTGAGGAAGGCGTCATCAAAGGGCGGGAAACCTTTGGCAATATCATTAAATACCTGAATATGACCGCCAGCTCTAATTTCGGCAATGTTTTTTCGGTACTGGTAGCCAGCGCGTTTATTCCGTTTCTGCCGATGCTGGCGATTCATCTGTTGATCCAGAATTTGATGTACGATATTTCGCAGTTGTCGTTGCCGTGGGACAAAATGGATAAAGAGTTCCTGCGTAAGCCGCGGAAATGGGACGCGAAAAATATTGGTCGTTTTATGCTATGGATTGGCCCAACGTCTTCTATTTTCGATATCACAACCTTTGCGTTGATGTGGTACGTCTTTGCGGCTAATAACGTAGAGGCGCAGGCGCTCTTTCAGTCCGGCTGGTTTATTGAGGGTCTGCTCTCGCAGACACTGGTCGTGCATATGCTAAGGACGCAGAAAATACCGTTTATCCAAAGTCGGGCGACGTTGCCGGTATTATTGACGACCGGCTTGATTATGGCGATAGGCATTTATATTCCATTCTCACCTTTGGGTGCGATGGTTGGACTGGAGCCGCTGCCGCTGAGCTACTTCCCGTGGTTGGTGGCGACATTATTGAGCTACTGTCTGGTGGCGCAAGGCATGAAGCGCTTTTATATCAAACGCTTTGGCCAGTGGTTTTAATGATGTTTGAGGATCGCCCAGATGAATCGCTCACCCGATAAAATCATCGCGCTGATATTTTTACTGATTAGCCTGTTGGTGTTGTGTTTAGCCCTCTGGCAAATCGTTTTATAACGAGGTGACGCCATGCAAAAAAGAGGGTTGGACAAAATTTTTTATCAGGTTGTCCTGATAGCAATCATCCTGATTTTACTGACTATCTGGATACGATAAGCTGCTGTTGGCGAGCCCCGCTTAAAATAAGAATCGATGTAGTTGTTCTTTTTATGGCGGGGCGCTATTTTCATGGTATCCCACATCAGAAGGGCAATATCATGAATAATCGTCGTGGTTTAACCGCCGTCCTGGCGACGTTGATTACGTTTTCCCTGAGCGCTACGCCTGTGCTGGCGAATCCGGGAAATGGCAATGGCGGCGGACATGGTAATAACGCGGCTAATCAGGGTAATAACGGTAACGGACATAAAGGAAATGCCGGGCAAAAAACGGAACACCGTAAAAATGGCGGTAAACCGGATCACGTCGAGTCGGACATTAGCTATGCTGTCGCCAGGCAACTGGCAGTGAATTTAGGGCTGACGGGTTATCAGTCTTTACCTCCGGGGATTGCGAAAAATCTGGCGAGAGGAAAACCGCTGCCGCCGGGAATCGCTAAAAAAACGGTGCCGGCGTCTATGCTAGGACAATTACCTTATTATCCGGGCTATGAGTGGAAAATCGTTGGGGATAATCTGGTGCTGATCGCGCTCAGTACCGCGGTGGTCACGGCGATTATTAATGGCGTATTTGATTAAGAGCCTATCCCACCAGGCGTTATTGGCGCAGCCAGTTTGGACACGGACAGCGCGCAAAAACCGGAGCGTACACGTAGTACGTGAGGTTTGACTCGCTACGCTCGCCCTTCGGGCCGCCGCAAGCGGCGTTCAAAACGCTAACGCGTTTTGGCGAGCACTGCCCAGGACCAAAATGGCAAGTAAAATAGCCCCATTAAATGGGGCTATTTAGCCGCTTCAGGGCGTTATTTATGCGCGCTGAGAATCCAGCAGTTCATTATTTTTTACTACTTCCTGCGCTTTGGTATAACTTTCAATCAGTAGCTGATAGGCCGGGAATATTTTGGTATATACATCCGCCCATTCTGCGGCATCTTCCCTATTCCAGGTACGTTGCAGCTCAGAGGCTACCGCCGCGGTATCCATTGGTACTACGCCCGCCTGCACCACGCGGGCCATCGTAATTTCCTGCGCCATTTTACTGTACGTACCGGAGGCATCAATTACCGCAAATACCTTGTAACCTTCCGCGACGGCGCTGATGGCTGGAAAAGCCATGCAGACACTGGTAATAGTACCGGCGATGATCAGCGTTTTACGGCCTGTCGCTTTTACCGCTTGTACAAAATCGGCATTATCCCAGGCATTAATTTCCCCTTTACGCGCGACATATTGCGCGTGTGGCGCATTGGCATGGATTTCCGGAATCAGCGGACCATTCGGTCCCTGTGGTACGGATGCGGTAGTAATGACCGGCATATTGCATAAGGTAGCGATCTTAGCCAGCGCCGCGGCGCGCGCGCGTAATTCCGGCATCGGCATGTCGCCGACGGTCTGAAACAGGCCACTTTGGTGGTCAATCAGCAGCATTACTGCGTCGTTAGCATCAATGGCAGGGCGTTGACCGTTAAAATTCGCGGGTGTAGACATAATTCATTCCTTGTTGTTGCCTTTCACTGATAATCACTATCAGTGTTAAAGTCATTAATCGCCGGGGCGATTTCCGTTTTTAAGCTGATGACAGTAATCCGTTGCCGATTTTGGATTACCCTGTTGAGTTCTTTCTGAAGGAATATTCATCGGCATCACCTTCAGTCGATTTACTTTCACGCGAATCTGTTATCACAACAATATTCATATTATGAATAAATGTTTCTATTTTACATGTCAGAGAGGATTATTGATTGAAAAAACAGGCAATATCCCTACAAATTGTTTCTGATAGATAGTTTTAAACTTATTTAGTATAAATTTGAAATAGTTCAATTTAAGGATTAACTTATTTATATTTAAATAATATAAAGCGTAGCTTAAATATTAAGTGGGAAGCGTGCTGACATTAAGTATGGCTACTGTAACTCTTAATAACTTGAAAACTATCCCTACATGACGAGTGCTGCTTTTTTGGATATTACAAGCCATTATAGAGAACACGTTCAATAAAACCCTGTCTTTCATATGATATAGATTGTCAGGATATATTTTTTCATGATTTATATATGAGATATTAAAGCGTAGCGGCACAGTAAATTTGGCCACCTGATTAAAGGTGATATTCTCACCTCAATACAAAACAGGTGACTTAACGAACAAGAAAACCAAACGTACTTTCACCCCTGAGTCTGCTATAATGAGAAAAGCGGTGTCTACGCTTACCTGTTAATGTCTTATGCCTCTCGCTCTTCTATATGATCGGTATGTGCAGGGGACAATCCATGTCCTGCTACGCAGCCACAGCATCAGACTATACTCAGTGGTGTCTATTAACCCTCTCCAACTACGTTATGTTTTGGCATGGTAACAATGCGATGTTATGGATAATTAACGATAATATTGAATTTAATCCAGAAATGAATCGCCTGGCGTCATTATCGAGGCCAGATCTCAACATTATTCTGACAACGCCCGCCAGCCGCTGCTTGCGCCTTCTGCTGGAAAACGCCCCCTCCGTCGTCTCACAACAAACATTCTTTCAAAAAGTGTGGGAAGAAGACGGCATGGTGGTGTCGGCAAATACGCTTTATCAGAATATCTCCATTATTCGCCGCGGATTACGTACCGTTGGCGAAAATGAAGATACGCTGATAATCACGGTTCCGCGTAGAGGCTTTCAGATTGAGCCTGGTGTGAGCATCATGACCATCCGCAAAGACTTCGCTCAGACAATAGAAAAAAAGGGTGAGACGCCGCCGCGTATGTCAGAGCGTTGGTTTAAACATTATGTACCTGTACTTTGGATGACCGGGACATTTGCTGTCGGTATTTTGCTTGGCACTATCAGCTGGCAAACCGTTCCTGATAAGGATTTTTATGATCGCTACACGCTGGTTGAAACAACCCAGGGTTGTCATTTTTTCTCGCGGAATGAAGATATCGAAAGCGGTAGCCGCTTTGCAAGCTATAAGTCAATGATTCTAAAAACCGGTATGGATTGTCAGAAATACCCATGGGTCTATTTCCCTTCCAGCAGTCGCACCCCAGCGGTTACGGCATTGATTTGTCAGCAACCTTATAAAACGCGCGGTGATACAGGCTGCGTGACGCTTTTTTTCCGCGGGGTGGCTCATGGGTAAAAAGGCACTGATGTTAGCCTGCCTGACGCTACTGTTTCTGGGAGTAGGGCTTGGGCATCTTTTTCATTTATATACGGAAAAGAACCGGGATCCAGAGAAATGTACGGCGCCTGTGATTGTGTTTTATAACAACACTCAGGCTAACCTGACGCTGGACTTTATGTATTCGCTGAAAAAACGCACTGGGGTGGTTTCCATCAGCGGAACGTATTACGTCGATAATAAAATGAGCGGCGTGATCCGCCGTGATGTTTCCTATGTATGGAGTGAAAATAAAGACAGCACCCATTTTATATCGACGGATATCAACAAAGTCACGCGTGACGAAACACTGTCCGATGCGGTTATCGAGACGGTTTTACCCGATTTTTATGTCTATCCAGGGAAAAGTATCAGTTACACCATCCTGACTCAGGGCCATCGTGGCTTTATGTTCACCATCGGGAAACGCCCGATATTTTTCTGTACACATTAAGCGGTTTTGGGAGCCGTTCATGGAACGTATCAGCCAAATGAAAGCGCTTCCGGGTAAAAGCCGCTGAAGATCAGCGGCTCTGTTGTTACCTGAATCAGAAACTGTATTTAACCCCCAGTAGGCCTTGGGTATTACTATAGCCCTGGTCACCTACCTGTTGCGCCACGTTACCCCATACGTTCAGGCGCGGGGTAATTTGTCCTTCAATACCCACTTTCAGTTCACCAATATTTTTTGTACCACGCATATCGCTGCTGACATCGTCCATTTTCACGCTGGCAGGCTGCGTATTATGGATCCAGTTCGCCTCCACGAACGGCTGGAACTCTCGAGATTTATCGTCATCAATAGCGTTGTGGCCGTTAATATAGGCTTTTACGCCCATGCGGGTTAGCAGATTACCGGCGGTATCATCCTTCACGAGAGTACCGTTGGCTTCGCGATGGTCGTCAGCCTGCACGCCCATCCATACCACCTGCGCTTTGGGCTGCAACCAGTAGCTTTGATGCGCGCTTTCACCTAACCTGAAGCTGTAACCGGCTTCAACCGAGGCGGTAATTCCTTTGGATTTATATTTCTCAGCGGCCTGATCCTGACCCATGACCTTGTTATCAAACCAGTTGTACAGCATCCAGGTATCCACATAAGCCCCAGACCGATCGATATTGTTAGCATACCAGGTGCCGTAAAGGCCGACGCTGTAACCGGTGACTTGACCACGGGAATGATAGTCACTCACGGACGACTGCGTGCGGTTCTGGCTGTTGGCATAACCTGCCATTGCACCAATATGCCAACGGTCAAGACCGTCAGTGCTCCACTGTGCCAGATCGCCTCCCACTTGTAACACATAGCTGTTGATGCGGGTTTTTAGCTGCCCGCTGCCATCGTTGAAGCGAGTATGGGCGCCGACGTTACGCATCCACAGGCTGGTGACCTTCTTCTCACCCGTCAGCATGTCGGTGTACTGGGTTTCACCCAGACGGTCATGGAGACGCGTCATGAACAGCGTATTTGCCGCATAGTTGTTGGCAAGATAGCTGCCCACTTCCGGACGGAACTGATGTTCTGTTATCGGCGGTGTGTCAGATTGCCCTATGTCAGGAATGACCGGATCAGGGATGACCGGGTCTACTGGCTCAGGGTCTACAGGATCAGGGTCCACCGGATCGGGAATAACAGGGTCAGGGATGACCGGGTCTACTGGATCAGGGTCCACCGGATCGGGAATGACAGGGTCAGGGATAACAGGGTCTACTGGATCAGGAATAATCGGTTCGTCCGGCTCAATGTAGCTGGTCAGATACCAGTTTTTACCTTTCTGCACCACGTTGTAGTCATAGGCTCCGGCAACAATACGGCTTGCTTTTTCGAAAGTACCGTTGGAATTGCCAGCAACGTTAACAATTTCAATACCTTCAATGGTTTGCGCCCCGGCTCCTCCAATATTATTTACTGCAACAAATGTGTTACCTGAAGTATTGCCGAGAACCTGCAGCCTGTCCGTTTCGGAATCATCATCGTTGAGCACAGTATTAAAGACCAGCTTACCGCCGTTGCCTACATAATCTTCATTGATGGTGAGCGTTTGCCATGGCTCGCCATCTTCATGGCTGAAGTTAATGATTGCGCCACTATTCAGCGTCAGGTCAGTGAGCGTTGAGCTGCTGGTCATATTCCAGGTCGCATCGCTCATTTGTACAGAGATAACGCCTGTGCCCGCCGTAGCGCTGGTGATGTACGACGCCCCGTCCCACCGCGAGTTGTCCGTCATATTGAGCTTAATCGTACTGTTCTGCTGCGGTAGCGTACCGCTGGCAGCGGTGGCGCCAGCAGCACGAATATCACCGTCGATGACGAAACGTCCTCCTGAAGAACCGTCAACAATGCCGCCAGTCTCCGTGCTGATGGCGTAACTTTCGCTACTGTTATCGCCCGCCATAGTAATAGCCGCACCGCCTGCCAGATTAATGGCGCCTCGGGAGAGGGCGTATAAACCGGCAGGGGCTTTACTATAGGATGCAGCCTTACTGGCGCTGTTGACGCTAATAGTGGCATTATCTCCCAAATTAACGGTAGCGTTAGTTGCATATACCGCGTGTGCGCTGGCACCGTTCACCGTAATAGTAGCGTTGTTGCCAAGCTCGGTTCTGGAGGAGGATGCTGCGTAAATCCCCGTTGAGGATGCGCCGGAGGTTTCGATGGTTGCATCGTCACCCAGACGAATCAACGAACCGCTTTGTCCGGTACGTAGCCCCTCCGAACTGTCGCCGGTAGTAACAATATGTGCACGATTGCCGACGACAATCGTATTTTTGGCACGTGACGCATCCCGCATGGCGTTAGCTGTAATTCCACGTCCCTGGCTACCTGTTGTTTTGATATACAGATCGTCGCCGACGTAAATATTGGCCGATCCGGTCCAACCCTGGCCCAGTGAGTTATATCCGGCGTTAATACCGTCACCATCCTGACCATCCACGTAGATGCGGGTACGGTCACCGGTAATAATAAATACCGGGTTATCCGGAGTATTCGCGCCGTGAGTACGGATGCCATCGACGTCTCTACCATTATTCGCGGCATTCGCCGACTGCGTCCGAATGGTCAGGTCGTTGCCAAAAATCACGCCCGGACTTCCCGTCCCGCTGTTTTGAATAACCGTGACTGTGTGTTCAAACGCCTCCGCGCCCGGCCCATTAAGCGTGAGTCCATTGCCATAAACCGGGATGGTGCCGGTGTTCCACTGATAAACGTAGTTGGGCATGGTACCGACTTTGGTGAAACCGGTACTGGCCTGAGCGGGAATAATAGCCTGTAATTCCGGCGGCAACTGGCTGACCAGCCCACTGGATGGCAGACTATCAACGTCGACCCAGGCCGCCTGGGAGGGAAATACCATAGAGGCTAATGCTGCTGATACCGCTATGGCGATGAATGAGTAATTTTGGGGAGTTGGCATTCTGCCTCCTGCATTATGGCGTAAAGCGTCTTCCACATCGCAATAATATGGAAATAATAAAAATGGAAACGGATCTATAAAATATTTGATATTATTTTATGAATGCTATGCCCTAGCTTATTTTCAAGCCGCAGCTTATGCACATAAAGTTTCTTAATATCAATATTGTCAATATTTACAATCTGCTGAATACTTATTCCTGATACAAAGCGCTTCAGTAATATAAATTCCGTATAGTTAAGCGTTCGTCCACGTTTACTGTTGGCGAGCCGACCGGTAAACAAGCGGTGCATCTTTTGCTGTTGCACAATATCATCGTCATCGGAATAAATAATTCCTTGTATTTTATTGCTTTTCAAAATCCAGTAATTGGCCAGCGGAGTTAAACTTCTGTCAGAAATCAGGACAATATGCATACCACTGTTTGCCAGACTGTCAGCCCATTGTAAATCGGTAAATCGTCGAAGATTCGGGAAAGAAAAATCAACAAAGATAAAACCGCTGGATAAATGGTTGTGTCTATCAAGCAATAACTTTTCAATAAACCCTTTTTTCAGGAAAGCATTACCATCTGGCCAGATGGAAAATGCCGCATTATGACAGTATTGCACCCGTACTGCGCTGTCAGGGAATAATTGACAGGATAAATCGCAACTAATGCAATGGACAATTTGTGAAGGCTTTCTCATCATCCTGAACGACTCCCGTCGATGTTTCTATTAATATTTCATTGGTAAATAAATGTGTCAATCCAGATAATATACAGTGCTACGGCTGTCAAAAGTCGCGAATTATTGTCAGTGTCATAAACTCCTGGAAAGACCTAAAGTACAGCTTTAAGGAACCATGACAGATCCGACAGTCGTAATACATCATTTCGGATTCGTATTTCACCCATTGGGATTTTTATACAGTATCTCCAATATCAGAAAAAATCTTAAAACAGCACTATTTGCTAAATCATGAGAGTGATAAATAACGGTTCTCAATACCATCTGTCTGCTGCCTTCGTCACTATCGGGGTGATGTGATGAAATATAAAAGTAATTCCTGTAAACCTGTAATGAATTCTTATTATTAAAACCTAATTTAAGATTTTTTCTTTTATTGCATTGTTATTCAATGACTTAATGGTGACATTTGTGCTCTCATCAACTTCTTATATACAAATTTAAGACTATTTTATAGAGACGCATGTAAACTTTAAGGGGGTGTAATGCTAATGCCATGAGAAAATCTTGTAACTTAATGCCGGGGGTTATACCTTGCCAATAAGTTGATCTGACTTAATTCTGATCGTGACAGTCTGAGCAACCGACAGACTTATCGGTCGAAGCAACTTCAGCTTCTGGCTTCTCTTTTCAATTGCTCATTTGATGAAAACTCTTTCCCGGAGCACATTAGTGAGAAACAGAATGTGGTCAAACCTAATGTCCATAGATGTCGTCAGTCACTTCACAAATATCCGCCTCCTGGCAGATATCTTTAACCGCTCGTCCAGCTTCGACCAACTTAATTACGGCGATGTTCTGATGCTCAGTGAGACGGGCTTTATGCATAGAGATTCCTTCGTCAGCAGTTCGATGACGTGATCTCTAAATGTGAATAGCACGATTATGTGGGATACGTACAAAAAATTAAACTAACTGCCAGTAATATGAGTACCTGGTATAAGAATGTATACGGATATTTTACTACTGAAATATAATAATGGGGGGGGGTAAGAATAAACAGGACGTATGGGAGAACAAGGGTATAAAGATGAAATGCTTGCAGTATCTAATAGATAATAATGAAAAATCAGGTAACTGAGAAACTATTCAGTGTTTAGGTTGATGTGTTATTAAGTCGTTCAGCCGCTACAGCACATTATCAGGATAATTTTGTCTGGATAAAACGGAGGAGTGAATCGCCACAGGTTTAACAGACACCGCTGAGTCATTTAAGATGACTTAAAGAGAAGAGCCCATGAGCGGTAAATGTTATCCCGAAGCGTTTAAAATTAAAGCGGTAAAACAGATTATTGAGCGCGGCCATTCTGTTTCCAGCGTCGCAACACGTCTTGATATTACTACCCATAGTCTTTACGCCTGGATAAAGCCGCCACATTCACGACGGCATCATGTTGACCTGAATCTGACGGGGTATATCAGGCAGTTCTGGCTGGAATCGGGCTGTGTTTATGGCTATCGCAAGATCTGTATCGATCTGCGGGATATCGGGAACAATGTGGTGTAAACAAAGCCTGGTGGTTGATGCAACGTGTGGGGATAAAGGCTCAGGTCGGATACCGAAGTCCACGGGCGCGTGGCGATTCATTTTATTGAGGTCAGAAGAGGTTAATTGGCGGAAGATCACAGGAGT
Organism: Salmonella sp. 32031103-2018-00083-FB-01-SM-01; assembly: GCF_017571995.1. Classification (NCBI taxonomy): domain Bacteria; kingdom Pseudomonadati; phylum Pseudomonadota; class Gammaproteobacteria; order Enterobacterales; family Enterobacteriaceae; genus Salmonella; species Salmonella sp. 32031103-2018-00083-FB-01-SM-01. Next base: position 323,757 of record NZ_JAGEQL010000005.1, on the reverse strand, counting down.
CGAACCTGCCCGGGACCGCTGGCGGCCCCAACTGGATTTGAAGTCCAGCCGCCTCACCGGAGACGACGATCTTCCGCGCCTCGATTGCTACATGGAGGCGCGCGCATTATAGCTACTTCCTGGCGTTTCCACATCCCCTCCCGTGCTTTTTTAACTTCCCTTTCCTTCTGCCATGATCGGTTTCATGTAAATCCCCATAAAATCCATTAGTTACATTTCATCACACTTTTTGACGCTACCCTGATCACAGAAAACAAGAATCGTAATTTGATAACTAAATAACGGAATATTCACGCTCGCAGGGAAGGTTTACAAAAACTGTAACCGGTATCAGTGGGCGTTGTGAGCGTTAAGGATGCGTAATGAAAAGTGAGATTCTCTCCGTTAAGGAGAAGATTGGCTATGGTATGGGCGATGCCGCCAGCCACATCATCTTTGATAACGTCATGTTATATATGATGTTCTTCTATACCGATATTTTCGGCATTCCTGCTGGTTTTGTCGGCACCATGTTTTTACTGGCGCGTGCGCTTGATGCCATCTCCGACCCTTGCATGGGCCTGCTGGCCGACCGCACCCGCTCTCGCTGGGGCAAATTCCGACCCTGGGTGCTGTTTGGCGCGTTGCCGTTTGGTATCGTTTGTGTGCTGGCTTATAGCACGCCGGATCTCAGTCTGAACGGCAAAATGATTTATGCCGCCATCACCTACACGTTGCTCACCCTTCTGTACACTGTGGTCAACATCCCTTACTGCGCGTTGGGGGGTGTAATAACCAATGACCCAACGCAGCGTATCTCCCTGCAATCCTGGCGCTTTGTGCTGGCAACGGCGGGCGGAATGCTCTCTACCGTACTGATGATGCCTCTGGTGAAACTGATTGGCGGCGAGAATAAGGCGCTGGGCTTCCAGGGGGGTATCGCGGCGCTCTCGGTGGTGGCGTTCCTGATGCTGGCGTTCTGCTTCTTTACCACCAAAGAGCGCGTTGAAGCGCCTGCCACCCATACCTCCATGCGTGAAGACCTGCGTGATATCTGGCACAACGACCAGTGGCGCATAGTCGGCCTGCTCACCATCCTGAATATTCTGGCGGTATGCGTGCGCGGCGGGGCGATGATGTATTACGTCACCTGGATATTGGGCAAGCCGGGCGTGTTTGTCGCCTTCCTCACTACCTATTGCGTCGGCAACCTGATTGGCTCGGCGCTGGCAAAACCGTTGACCGACTGGAAATGCAAAGTGAGCGTTTTCTGGTGGACCAACGCTTTACTCGCAGTAATCAGCGTGGCGATGTTCTTCGTACCGATGCACGCCACGATCGCTATGTTCGTCTTTATCTTCGTGATTGGCGTGTTGCACCAGTTAGTCACGCCTATCCAGTGGGTGATGATGTCTGACACCGTCGACTATGGCGAATGGTGTAACGGCAAACGCCTGACGGGGATCAGTTTTGCCGGCACGTTGTTCGTGCTGAAACTGGGTCTTGCCCTCGGCGGGGCGCTGATTGGCTGGATGTTGGCAGGCGGCGGTTACGACGCGGCGGCGAAAACGCAAAACAGCGCCACGATCAGCATCATTATCGCTCTGTTCACTATCGTCCCGGCCATCTGTTATCTGCTGAGCGCCGCGATCGCTAAACGCTACTACACCCTGAAAAGCCCGTTCCTGAAAACCATTCTGGAACAACTGGCGCAGGGCGCACACCGCAACGAACAAGAATTTCCCCATAAAGAATTGCAGAACTAAAGGAACAGACTATGAAAATTAGCGACGGAAACTGGCTGATCCAGCCTGGCCTTAATTTGATTCACCCGGTTCAGGTGTTCGACGTTGAACAGCAGGGGAATGAGATGGTGGTCTATGCCGCGCCGCGCGATGTCCGCGAACGAACCTGGCAACTGGATACCCCGTTGTTTACCTTGCGCTTTTTCTCGCCGCAGGAAGGAGTGATAGGTGTACGGATGGAACACTTCCAGGGCGCTTTGGATAACGGCCCACATTATCCACTCAATGTCTTGCAAGATATCAACGTAGAGATGCAGAACAACGCCGAATTTGCCGAACTCAAGAGCGGCAGCCTGAGCGTGCGCGTCACCAAAGGCGAGCTCTGGTCTCTGGATTTTCTGCGCAACGGTGTACGTATCACCGGTAGTCAGTTGAAAAATAACGGCTATGTGCAGGACACCAATAGCGGGCGCAACTACATGTTCGAGCGCCTGGATCTCGGCGTGGGCGAAACCGTCTACGGGCTGGGCGAGCGCTTTACCGCGCTGGTGCGTAACGGTCAGACGGTGGAGACCTGGAACCGCGACGGCGGTACCAGCACCGAGCAGTCTTACAAGAACATCCCGCTCTATATCACCAACCGTGGCTACGGTGTGCTGGTAAACCATCCGCAGTGCGTGTCGTTTGAAATTGGCTCCGAGAAAGTCTCCAAAGTCCAGTTCAGCGTTGAGAGCGAGTATCTGGAATACTTCGTCATCGACGGCCCGACCCCGAAAGACGTGCTGAACCGCTATACCCAATTTACGGGTCGTCCGGCGCTGCCGCCCGCCTGGTCGTTTGGCCTGTGGCTGACCACCTCATTTACCACCAACTACGACGAAGCGACCGTTAACAGCTTTATCGACGGTATGGCCGAGCGCAATCTACCGCTGCATGTCTTCCACTTCGACTGTTTCTGGATGAAGGCCTTCCAGTGGTGCGATTTTGAATGGGACCCGGTGACTTTCCCCGATCCGAAAGGGATGATTCGCCGCCTGAAAGCGAAAGGGCTGAAAGTCTGCGTGTGGATTAACCCCTACATCGGCCAGAAATCCCCGGTCTTCCAGGAGCTGAAAGAGAAAGGATATTTGCTAAAACGCCCGGACGGCTCCTTGTGGCAGTGGGATAAATGGCAGCCGGGACTGGCGATTTACGACTTCACCAACCCGCAAGCCTGCGAATGGTATGCCGACAAGCTGAAGGGCCTGGTGGAGATGGGAGTGGACTGCTTCAAAACTGACTTCGGCGAACGCATTCCAACGGATGTGCAGTGGTTTGATGGTTCAGATCCACAGAAAATGCACAACCATTATGCCTACATCTACAACGAACTGGTGTGGAACGTGCTGAAAGAGACCGTCGGCGTTGAAGAGGCGGTGCTGTTCGCCCGTTCCGCCTCGGTGGGCGCGCAACAGTTCCCGGTGCACTGGGGCGGCGACTGTTACGCCAACTACGAATCGATGGCGGAAAGCCTGCGCGGCGGGCTTTCCATTGGCCTGTCAGGATTTGGCTTCTGGAGCCATGATATTGGCGGATTCGAGAATACCGCGCCGGCGCATGTCTACAAGCGTTGGTGCGCATTCGGCTTGCTCTCCAGCCACAGTCGCCTGCACGGTAGCAAATCCTACCGGGTTCCGTGGGCCTATGACGACGAGTCCTGTGACGTGGTGCGCTTCTTCACCGAACAGAAGTGCCGGATGATGCCGTATCTGTATCGGGAAGCGGCGCGCGCCAACGAAGCCGGTACGCCAATGATGCGGGCGATGATGCTGGAGTTCCCGGACGATCCGGCGTGTGATTATCTTGATCGCCAGTACATGCTGGGAGATGCGGTCATGGTAGCGCCGGTATTTAGTGAAGCGGGCGACGTGGAGTTCTACCTGCCAGAAGGCCGCTGGACGCACCTGTGGCGCAACGATGAAGTGCAGGGCAGCCGCTGGCATAAACAGCAGCATGACTTCCTGAGCCTGCCAGTGTACGTGCGTGACAATACACTACTGGCGCTGGGCAACAATAGCCAGAAGCCCGATTACGCCTGGCATGAGGGTACGGCCTTCCAGTTATTCCATCTGGATGACGGCTGCGAAGCGGTCTGCGAAGTCCCTGCTACGGATGGTTCGACTATCTTTACGCTGCAGGCGAAACGCACTGGCAATACCATTACGGTGAGCGGCGAAGGCGAGGCGCGCAACTGGACGCTGTGTCTGCGTAATATTACGCAGATTAGCGGTACTAAATGCGGCTCATATGCGGGAAGTGAACTGGGCGTAGTGGTCACCCCGCAGGGAAATGAAGTGGTGATTACGCTTTAAATCTGAATCGCCGGATGGCGCTGTGAGCTGCGCTTATCCGGCCTAAAAATGAGCAAGAACCGTAAGCCCGGTAAGCGCCACCGCCACCGGGCAAGCCCTCAATTACAGCGCTGGCTCCGTTGACGTAACTTCCCCGCCGGACACCACGCCCGCTTGCATCGTCTGCGTTATCTGCTGCTTTTGTGCGTTGACCGCGTGTAATTGCCCATTTACCGTCGGTTTCAACGGCGCATCGGCCTGAATATTGCCGCTGGCCGTGAGCTGAATATTGCCATCGCCAGCAATCGGTAATGTCGGCCAGCCCCACTGCTGTAGCACATCCATTGGTACGCCGCGTCCGTTCAGGCTGATTTGCGTCTGACGCTGCGGCAGTTGCGATACGCTGGCAGTGGCTTCCAGTATCCCTTTTCCAGTAAACGCGCTCAGATCGCTGATGTTGACTGTGCTGGCATTAGCCGTCAACGACAGCGACGGGCGGCGCACATCCACACGGTTAAAGGTTGCCGCTGCGGCGTTGAGGGTCGCATTGCCGCTCCAGACGCCCCATTGATGATGTTGTACCAGCTCCAGGTTTGCGCCGTAGCCGTCCAGAGCGGTGATTTGCCACGGGAAGGCTGGGTCGATATCAATCACCAGGTTGCGGCTGGCGCTGAATTTTTTCAGCGTCAGGCTGTTCAACCAGTCGGGCAACGGCTTCATCCATAACTGCTTCCAGTTTTCCGGCAGCGTGTACTCCAGCCCGGCGATAGCGGTATCGTCCAGAATAAGCGCTTTGCCTTCGCGTAACCAGGCGCCGGAAGTTCTGACCATACCGCCTTCCCAGCGGGTGGTGAACTGGCGTAGCGCAACGCCCTGTGGTGAAAATTCGGCGTTCAGGATTGGATCGAGCAAGTGCAGCGAGCCGTAAATAAACTCGCTGGCGTTCATCGATAATTTACCTTCCTGACTTTGCCAGTCTTCTTTGCGCAGAGTCAGATTGCGCAAACTCAGGTCAAGATCGGTGACTGCCCAGTCTGGTCCTTGCAGGCTGGAGTCCGTCACTTCAAGACGACCAATCTGCAAAGATGGAACCGTAGTAAGCGGCGCGAAAAACTCGCTCAGGGATTTATCGCTTTGTAACCGAATATCATTCAGCCGCAGATTTTCAACGACCCAACTACCGTCAGCGTTACGCCGGGCGACGCCGGTTAACGCTCCGCGCGCCATATCGGCGCCGACGGTGTTTAACATCACCTGATTATGGTCGATACTGCCTTCAATAAGCACATTCGTGGCGGGAACGTCGTTTAACGTCAGCGAACCAGCGCTCAGTTGGATCTGGGCTTTATTGCCCAATACCCGACCGGCTTCGGGGCGCCAGGGCATAACGCCGCCGTTAACGCGCTGGGCGCTCAACCGCCATTCGCTGCCGGGACTATTGAGCGCCATATTGCGAAGTTGCAGGCGGTCGGCCTCAAACGGGAAAGGGGCGGTTTGCACTGAAATATTCAGCGTGCCGTCCTGTAACAGAATCGTGTCGACATGCAGCGGCGCGGTTAACTGGCGAATGCTCAGACCGATATCTACGGTTTTCGCGACCAGGGTAGCAGGCTGACCATCACGACCAAAGGTCACATTCTCCAGTAAAAGATGGGATGGGGCGGAAAAACGATGATCCATCACGTCGAATGTGAGGTGATAACCGCTGTTCTCTGATACCCAGTTGCTGATGTGATCTGCGCCCCAGCGCGTTTGCAGCAGAAAATAAAAGCCGAAAATCACCACTAAACAGGCGATCAGCACATAGAGAAGCAACCTCCCAATCAATTTCATGGTCTTCCATCCCGTGAAATGCACATAGGGGATTTATGCACGATTTGCGTGCAATCCTCAAGACAGGAATGGTGAAAGAGCGTTACAGCAGCGGCGAATCGCGTCGCCGCCGCAGGGTTTTTACGGTTTTTCCGGCGGGAGAATCAGGTTCAACACGATAGCCGTGATGCCGCCAGCGGCAATTCCGGATGAGAGCAGATTTTTCACCCATTCCGGCGCGAACTGCAGGATCTGCGGCTGTTGCGAGACGCCAAGACCCACGGCCAGCGACAGGGCGATAATCAGAATCGCGCGGCGGTTCAGCGGCTCACGCGAGACAATACGCACCCCGGAGGCGGCAATGGTGCCGAACATCACTAACGTGGCGCCGCCGAGCACCGGTTCCGGGATATGCTGCACAAAACCGCTTACCGCCGGGAACAGGCCGAGCACAATCAGCATCAGCGCGACGACAAATCCCACATAGCGACTGGCGACGCCGGTCAACTGAATTACGCCGTTGTTCTGACCGAAACAGGAATTCGGGAACGTATTAAATACCGCTGAAACAAATGAGTTCAGGCCGTTAGCCAGTACGCCGCCCTTTAGCCGTTTCATGTACAAGGGGCCGGATACCGGCTGCTCGGAGACATCAGAGGTGGCGGTGATGTCGCCGATGGTCTCCAGCGACGTAATCATAAAGACCAGCATCAACGGCAGTAACAGGTTCCAGTCAATGCCCAGACCATAATACAGCGGGGTCGGCACCATCAGGATGTCCTGTGAGACCGGCGCGTTATTCTCAGGTAACATGCCCATAAACCAGGCCAAAAGATAGCCAGCCGCCATAGCAATAACCAAAGAAGCCACGCGCAGGTAGGGATTACGCTGCCGATTCAGCAGGATAATAATGGCCAGGACGACGCCGGCCAGCAGCAGGTTTTTCGGTGCGCCAAAGGTGTTGTCGCTCATGGCGGCATAGCCGCCGCCGATGGAGGTTAGCCCCACCTGAATCAGCGACAGGCCAATAATCATCACCACGACGCCGGAGACTAACGGCGTGATAATCCGGCGCGCCAGATGTAGAATGCGAGAAAGCACCATCTCGGTGCAGCTTGCCAGCATCAGCGTGCCGAACAGCGCCGCCATCATCGTCGGGACGTCCGCGCCGCCGGTTTTCAGCGCGGTACCGCCCATAATCAGTGGAGCGACAAAGTTAAAACTGGTTCCCTGGATGGATAACAGCCCCGATCCTACCGGCCCCCACGCTTTAATTTGAATAATAGAGGCTACGCCGGAGGCGAACAGCGACATGCTGATAATGTGCTGCGTATCCTGCGCCGGTAAACCCAACGCCTGGCAGATTAATAGCGCTGGCGTGATTACCGCGACAAACATGGCCAGCAGATGCTGACAAGCGGCAAAAAGGGTTTGAGGGAGCGGCGGGCGATCTTCAAGGCGGTAAATTAATTCGCTGTTTTGCGTCTGCGCAACCGGTTGCGCATCTGCCGGCTCGATGGCGTTAACGGACATCAGGGACATTCTCGTGGTGGAAAAGCGGTGATTTTATCTGACCAGGTGGTAAAAGCAAACGATTGCGAGCGAATATTCTTAATATTTAAAAAAGATAAATGCACCTTTTTATATAACTTTTTGCCTTTTTCTGCTTAAAATCCATGCCGAAGACTCGCAAAGAGCTAAAAAACTGACTCAGGAAATGATTTGTGCGCACATGTCACAGCGCACTACAGGAGCTTTAAATGTTTGAACTCGATACCTTATCGACCCTTGTCGCCGCCACGCTGGTGCTGCTACTGGGTCGCAAGCTGGTCCAGTCTGTCTCCTTACTGAAGAAATATACGATTCCGGAACCGGTGGCGGGGGGGTTACTGGTCGCGGTTGCGCTGCTGGTGCTGAAAAAAAGCGTCGGTTGGGAGGTCAACTTTGATATGACCCTGCGCGATCCGTTGATGCTGGCGTTTTTCGCGACGATCGGCCTTAACGCTAACCTTGCCAGCCTGCGCAAGGGGGGACGCGTTGTTGGCGTCTTCCTGGTAGTCGTGGTCGGATTACTGCTGATGCAGAATGCCATCGGTATCGGCATGGCGAGTCTGTTGGGGCTGGACCCGTTAATGGGGCTGATTGCCGGGTCAATTACGCTGTCCGGCGGACACGGTACCGGCGCGGCGTGGAGTAAACTGTTTGTCGAACGTTATGGTTTTGCCAATGCCACCGAAGTTGCGATGGCATGTGCAACCTTTGGCCTGGTGCTGGGCGGGTTGATTGGCGGCCCGGTAGCGCGTTATCTGGTGAAACACTCCACCACGCCGGATGGAATGCCTGATGATCAGGCCGTGCCGACAGCCTTTGAAAAGCCGGATGTGGGCCGTATGATCACCTCTCTGGTGCTAATCGAAACTATCGCCCTGATTGCTATCTGTCTGACCGTGGGCAAGATCGTAGCGCAGCTACTGGCGGGAACGGTGCTTGAACTGCCGGTCTTCGTTTGTGTGCTATTTGTTGGGGTGATCCTCAGCAATGGCCTGGCGCTGGTGGGTTTTTATCGCGTATTTGAGCGTGCTGTTTCGGTGCTGGGGAACGTGAGTTTGTCACTGTTCCTGGCAATGGCGCTGATGAGCCTGAAGCTGTGGGAACTGGCGTCGCTGGCGCTGCCGATGCTGGCGATTCTGGTGGTACAGACCATCTTCATGGCGCTGTACGCGATCTTCGTCACCTGGCGCATGATGGGGAAAAACTACGATGCAGCGGTGTTGGCGGCGGGTCACTGCGGTTTTGGCCTGGGCGCAACGCCGACCGCCATTGCTAATATGCAGGCGATTACCGACCGTTTTGGCCCCTCGCATATGGCGTTCCTGGTGGTGCCGATGGTCGGCGCGTTCTTTATCGATATCGTCAATGCGTTGGTAATCAAGCTGTACCTGCTGTTACCGATTTTCGCGCAATAATAGTTTGTACGGCGGCATTAAAGCCGCCGTGCTCACTAGGCGTTGGAATAACGTTCGGTTTCCGGCATCCAGCGCTCAATCAGCGCTTGTGCCTGCTGCGGATAACGTTCGTGAATATGACGGGCAATACGCTGAACTTCGGGGATCATGCCTTGATCGCGCAGCAAATCAGCTACTTTAAATTCGGCGTTACCCGTCTGGCGCGTGCCCAGTAATTCCCCCGGGCCGCGAATCTCTAAATCTTTTTGCGCAATCACAAAGCCGTCATTGCTGTCGCGCAATACCTGTAAACGCTTCTGCGCCGTTTTCGACAACGGCGATTTATAGAGCAGCACGCAGTGCGATGCGACCGCGCCACGGCCAACGCGCCCTCTGAGCTGGTGCAGCTGCGCCAGGCCCAGTCGCTCCGGGTTTTCAATAATCATCAGGCTGGCGTTAGGAACATCGACCCCCACCTCAATCACCGTAGTGGCGACCAGCAAATGCAGTTCACCCTGCTTAAAGGCCTGCATCACCGCCTGTTTTTCGGCGGGCTTCATGCGGCCGTGTACCAGGCCGATATTCAACTCCGGTAACGCCAGCTTGAGTTCCTCCCAGGTGGCTTCCGCCGCCTGCGCTTCCAGCAGGTCGGACTCTTCAATCAGCGTACAGACCCAGTAGGCCTGACGGCCTTCGGTTGTGCAGGCATTGCGCACACGATCAATGATTTCATGGCGACGGGTATCCGGAATCGCAACGGTAGTGACAGGGGTACGGCCCGGCGGTAGCTCGTCAATCACCGAGGTATCGAGATCGGCGTAGGCAGTCATCGCCAGGGTGCGCGGAATAGGCGTTGCGGTCATAATCAACTGATGCGGATGAAAGCCCTGCTGCTGGCCTTTTTCCCACAATGCCAGACGCTGGTGGACGCCAAAGCGGTGCTGCTCATCGATAATGACCAGCGCCAGCCCGTTGAACTGCACCTGTTCCTGAAAGATAGCGTGGGTGCCGACAATCATCTGCACCTGACCGCTGGCAATAGCCTCTTGCTGCGCCTGACGCGCTTTACCTTTTTGCTTACCCGCCAGCCAACCCACTTCAACGCCCAACGGTTCGAACCAGTTGCGGAAATTATTTGCGTGCTGTTCGGCGAGCAGTTCGGTCGGCGCCATCAACGCGACCTGCTTACCGTGGGCAATAGCGCGCAAGGCGGCAAGCGCTGCAACCAACGTTTTCCCTGAGCCGACGTCGCCCTGAACCAGACGCATCATCGGCACATCGAGCGCCATATCGTGTTCGATCTCTGCCACCACCCGCGCCTGCGCGCTGGTGGGTTTAAACGGCAACGACGCCAGCAGATTGTCTTTCAATATGTTGTTGGTACTTAGTGGCTGAGCGTGATAGCGCTGCGCGCCTGCGCGAAGCGCCAGCATACTGAGATTATGCGCCAGTAGCTCTTCAAGAATAAGCCGCCGCTGCGCCGGGTGTTTGCCGGTTTCTAAATCGGCGAGCTGGAGCGTCGGCGGCGGGCGATGCAAGGTACGTAGCGCCTCCGGCAGGCTCATCATACCCTGCGCCAGTTCCGGCGGCAGTAGTTCGGCAATGGCGCAGGTGTCGAGCAACTCCAGCGCCTGATCGGTAAGCTTGCGCAGTGTCGCTTGCTTCACGCCCTCGGTGGTCGGATAGACGGGGGTGAGCGTTTCCTGAAGTTCCGGCGTGCTGAGATCGCCCTGCAGGCGATATTCCGGATGGATCATCTCTGCGCCATACTTGCCGCGCTTCGCTTCCCCGTAGGCCAGCACACGTCGCCCCGTCGCCAGGCTGTTTTTCATCGCCGCGTTAAAATTGAAAAAGCGCATGGTAAGAATGCCGGAACCGTCGCTAATCTGGCAGGTCATCATCCGACGACCGCCGAAAGTGATATTGCAGTTCAGCACTTCACCTTCAACGGTGGCGTAGATGCCAGGCAGCAGTTCGCCAATGGGGTAGAGATGGGTACGGTCTTCGTAACGCAGAGGAAGATGTAATAGCAAATCCTGGACGGTATGCAGGCCAATTTTCGCCAGTTTACTGCTTTGCGCTGCGCCGACACCTGTCAGGGAATTGAGCGGAACAGCGTCTAACAAGCGGCCTGACATGGTGATTACCCTGCCGCCTGCATCGTCGCCCACCAGTCAGCATCGGCGTCGATTTCGCCCTGCTGATTGACGCGAGGATAAGGCAGACCTTTACGTTTAGCGACTTTCGCCAGCACCGGATAACCGCCCTCAAACAGCAGGCGCTGCTGTTCATCTTCCGGCAACATGCTATTTTCACGCAGATACATGCCCGCGTTCTGACGCTGACGCTGGGCTTCATAAAGAATGAGCGCGGAGGCGACGGAAACGTTCAGCGACTGTACCATGCCGATCATCGGAATGATGATATCCCGATCCGCCAGGGCTAATGCTTCCTGAGTAATACCGGTTTTCTCCTGACCCATCAGAATACAGGTCGGGCGCGTGTAATCAATCTCGCGAAAGTCTACGGCCTTATCAGAAAGATGGGTTGCCAGAATCTGCATTCCCCGTCCTTTCAAATGGGCTACCGCATCGCCAATGGTACGGTGAGTTTTCACCTGTACCCAACTGTTGCTGCCCGCCGCCGCGGAAGCCATGGTGCGCATCCGGCTACCAGGCCAGATGGCATGGACTTCATGGACACCAACGGCATCTGCGGTACGAATGATTGCAGAAACGTTATGAGGTTTGTGGACTTGCTCCATGCAGACCGTGAGATCAGGCTGACGCCTGGCGAGCATTTCGCATATACGCGCATAACGTTTTGGATTCATAGCGCTAGTTTCGGTTACGGGTGACTTTAATAACGTCTGGCATCACGCGGATTTTGCGCATGATATTCGCCAGATGTACGCGATCGCGTGCGGTAAGGCGAATAAAGGTACTATAGACGCGACCATCTTTCTCTTCAGTATTCAGGCTTTGAATATTGGAGGTGGTGGTATTAATCGCCGCCGTCAGGTTAGCCAGCGCGCCCTGATGGTTAAACATTTCCACCTTGATTTCGGTAATGAATTCCTGCTCCGTCTCTTTGTCCCATTCGACCGCCATAAATTTCTCTGGCTCTTTCTGGTATCCACGGATATTACGGCAGGATTCATGGTGGATCACCAGTCCTTTACCTGGGCTGACGTGAGCGATGATCGGGTCGCCTGGGATCGGACGACAACACTTCGCAAAGGTGATAAGCACGCCATCCGCGCCTTTAATCGGCAGGTGGCCGTGATTCGATTGCGCAACGGTCGGCACCACGGCTTCGCCTTGCTGCAGATTTTTCGCGACCACTACGCTCATCGCGTTGCCGAGACCGATCTCCGCCAGCAGATCGTCAAGCGTTGCCAGCTTCATACGATCCAGTTCGCGCTGAATATTTTCCTGCGGAATTTCCGCCAGCTTACGGCTACCGCCTAAAGCATGGTTAAGCAGACGACGGCCCAGGCTTACGGAGTCATCACGTTTGAGGTTTTTCAGCAACTGACGAATTTTAGCGCGCGCTTTAGAGCTGACGACAAAGTTCAGCCAGGCGGCGTTAGGACGTGCGCCCGGCGCGGTAATAATTTCGACGGTCTGACCGCTGCTAAGCGGCTGCGACAGCGGATAAGGCTGGCGGTCGACACGCGCGCCGACGCAGGCGTGGCCGATGTCGGTATGCACTGCATAGGCAAAATCCACCGGCGTAGCGCCAGCGGGCAGTTCGACAATGCGTCCTTCCGGGGTGAAAACGTAAATCTCATCCGGGAAGAGATCGGATTTTACGCTTTCGATAAATTCAAACGAACTACCGGCGCTCTGTTGTAGCTCCAGCAGGCTCTGCATCCAGCGCTGGGCGCGGATCTGCGCCGTGGTGCTGGTCTCACCGTGTTCTTTATACGCCCAGTGCGCCGCGACCCCCATTTCCGCCATCTGATCCATATCTTCGGTACGGATCTGGACTTCAACAGGAACGCCGTGCGGGCCGATCATCGAGGTGTGCAAAGACTGATAGCCGTTCGCTTTGGGAATGGCAATATAGTCTTTTACCCGTCCCGGACGCGGCTTATAGAGACTGTGCATCTGGCCGAGTACGCGATAGCAGGTATCGGAGTCATGAACGATCACGCGGAAAGCGTAAATATCCATGATCGAGTGAAAACGCTGCTCTTTGAGCACCATTTTGCAGTAGATCGAGTAAAGATGTTTTTCGCGACCGCTAACGCGACACGGAATTCCCGCCTCTTGCAAACGTCCTTCGATTTCAGAGAGGATTTTTTGGATCATCTCTTTACGGTTGCCGCGCGCCGCTTTTACCACTTCTTTAATGACGCGATAACGGTTGGGATACAGCGCTTCAAAACCCAGCTCTTCAAGCTCGGTCTTGATGTGATGGATACCTAAACGGTGTGCCAGCGGGCTGTAAATTTCGAGGGTTTCACGGGCGATGCGGCGACGTTTGTCCGGGCGTAACGAGCCCAGCGTGCGCATGTTATGGGTACGGTCAGCAAGCTTAATGAGGATGACGCGGATATCCTGCACCATCGCCATAATCATTTTGCGAAAGTTTTCGGCCTGCGCCTCTTTCTTATCGCGGAACTTGAGCTTATCAAGTTTCGACACCCCCTCTACCAGCTCGGCAACGCTTTTACCGAAAAGCTGTTCCATGTCCTGATAGGTGGCGGGGGTATCTTCAATCACGTCATGCAGCAGAGCGGCCATCAGCGTTTCGTAGTCGAGTTTCATCTCGGCCAGAATACAGGCCACCGCTACCGGGTGCGTGATATAGGGTTCACCGCTTGAACGTGTCTGGCCCTCGTGAGCGTCACGTGCAACGAGATACGCCTGCCGAAGACGCTTAATCTGGTCTTCCGGCAGGTAGTTTTGAATCAGTTGATTCAGGCTTTCAAACAGATACAAGGGCGACCCGCTTTGTGATTAACGACGACCTTCAGCAATAGCGGTAACGGCTTGTAATTCAGCGGCTTCCTGCTCTTGCTGTTCCTGGCGCTCGCGGACGTCGAGGATCTGGTTGTTAATCAGACCTTCTTCGATTTCGCGCAGCGCGATAACGGTAGTTTTATCGTTTTCTTCCGGTACCAGCGGATCCTTTCCGCCTACCTGCATCTGACGAGCGCGACGCGCGGCGACCAGTACCAGGTCAAAACGGTTACCAATTTTCTCTACAGCGTCCTGAACAGTTACGCGTGCCATACTTAAAATGCTCCACAGGTGAAGAAATGACTGGGCATGATACTGAAAGTGGGTTCAGTCTGCCAACAATTTGCTGATTAAAGCGTCATGACGCTGCTTTTGGCGGCTCATACGCAGACGTTCAGCGCGAATGATGGTTTTCAAGTCGCTTAACGCGGTATCAAAGTCGTCATTCACAATAAGATAATCATATTCGGCGTAATGGCTCATTTCTGCAACCGCTTGCGCCATTCGTTTGGCAATGACTTCTTCGCTATCTTGCCCGCGACCGCGTAAACGGCGATCCAATTCGATCTTTGACGGAGGCAAAATAAAAATGCTGCGTGCTTGCGGCATCTTTTCGCGAATTTGCTGGGCGCCCTGCCAGTCGATATCCAGAAAAACATCAACGCCGGTTGCCAGCACTTGCTCAATGGTTTCGCGCGAAGTGCCGTAGTAATTGCCAAACACTTCCGCGTGCTCCAGAAACGCCTCCCTGCCAATCATGGTTTTAAACTCATCATGATTTACAAAGAAATAGTGCTCACCGTGCACTTCACCCGGACGCGGCGCGCGCGTGGTATGTGAAACGGAAACCTGAGTGTCATACAACGGTTGGGTTTTTAATAAAGCCTGAATCAGGCTGGATTTACCCGCGCCACTGGGGGCAGAAACAATATAAAGCGTACCTTGAGCCATGAGTATCTTACGTCTGTGATTATCGAAATAGAGCCTTGATACGGGCTTATTATACACATCGCCGTTATGCGACGTAGTCTTTGTCACACTTTTTGCGCCAGATTATTGCATTTTGCGTCCCTTTTTCCGCTTTTATCGCGTCGTTGCAGCAACCCACCAAAAAATCTGGAAAGCGGCTCGGATGATGCATTTTTACCTGTCGGTTTTTATTCACTAAAGCGCTATACCTGCCGGGCAATGTGCGCAGGAGGTCGTGATGAGATTATGGAAAAGTATGGCGTGGGGAATTTTATTGTGGCATTCGCAGAGTGGGGCGCTTTGCCCGGCCTGGCCGCCAGCAAGGGCCGCTGAAGAAATCGCCCGTTTACAGCAACAGCTCGCTGACTGGAATGACATTTACTGGAAACAAGGCGTTAGCGCGGTTGACGATAGTGTGTACGACCAACTCAGCGCAAGGCTGGTTCAGTGGCAACGCTGTGTTGGTCAGGATGTTTCATCTACTCCGGTTTCACCGCCGTTAAACGGTACAACAATGCATCCTGTTGCGCATACGGGCGTACGTAAACTCGCGGACCGGCAGGCGGTAGAACAGTGGATGCGCGGGCGCAGCGAGCTTTGGGTACAACCAAAAGTGGATGGCGTAGCGGTAACGCTGGTTTATCAAAACGGTAAACTGGCCAGGGCTATCAGCCGAGGTAACGGACTACAAGGCGAGGACTGGACGCCAAAAATTCGCCTGATCCCCTCTATACCGCAGACAATACAAGGCGCGCTTGCTAACGCGGTGTTGCAGGGCGAAATCTTTCTACAGCGCGAGGGGCATATCCAGCAACGGATGGGCGGGATGAATGCGCGCTCGAAAGTCGCAGGAATGTTAATGCGCCAGGATAACGCCTCCGCGCTAAATTCGTTGGGTATTTTTATTTGGGCGTGGCCGGACGGTCCGGCAAATATGCCCGAAAGATTAAGCCAACTTGCTAAGGCTGGATTCAGTCTGACGAAGAAATATACCCTGGCGGTAAAAGATGCCAGCGAGGTCGAGCGGGCGCGCCAGTCATGGCTGACGTCAGCGTTGCCCTTTGTGACGGATGGCGTAGTGATACGCATGGCTAAAGAGCCCGCGGCACAATACTGGCGACCCGGGCAGGGCGACTGGCTGGCAGCATGGAAATATCCGCCAGTAGCGCAGGTCGCGCAAGTGAGCGCTATTCAGTTCTCGGTGGGGAAAAGCGGCAAAATTACCGTAGTAGCGTCGCTTGTCCCCGTTATATTGGATGATAAGCGGGTTCAGCGGGTCAATATCGGTTCTGTGAAACGTTGGGAAACGTGGGATATCGCGCCGGGCGATCAGATCCTGGTGAGTTTGGCTGGGCAAGGCATTCCCCGGCTTGATGAGGTCGTCTGGCGGAGTCGTGAGCGGAGTAAGCCTGTACCGCCTGATAGCCATTTCAACTCGCTGACTTGCTTTTACGCGTCGGCAACGTGTCAGGAACAGTTTATCTCCAGACTGGTATGGTTGGGGTCACGGTCGGCGTTGGGTCTGGACGGAATGGGCGAAGCCAGCTGGCGGGCCTTGCATCAGACGCATCGCTTTGAGCATATCTTCTCCTGGCTTGCCCTGACGTCAGCGCAAATAGCCAACACGCCAGGCTTTGCTAAAGGAAAAAGCGAGCAGATATGGCGGCAATTTAACCTGGCGCGCCGGCAGTCGTTTACCCGCTGGATCATGGCGATGGATATCCCCTTAACGCAGGCCGCATTACAGGCCAGCGGCGATCGTTCATGGGAGCAGTTATTAATGCGAACAGAGCAACACTGGCGGCAGTTGCCAGCGACGGGCGAGCGCCGTGCCGGGAGAGTTATCGACTGGCGGGATAATCCGCAGATCAAAGCGCTGAGCAGATGGCTGTCTGCTCAGCATATTCCCGGATTTGGGTCTTAGTGTCCTTCATGGCGGTAATAAAATACCGGCAGGCCAAGTTTAAGACGTAGCGCTAATAACCTTGCTGTAAAGCCAAACAGTAACGTAGAGATAACGACGACATCCGGATTCATGACGTAATGTTGTAGCGCAATATAGAGCACCGCCGAGGCGAACGAAATGCCGGCATATAGCTCTTTTTGAAACACCAGTGGAATGCGTTTGCAGAACATATCGCGGAGCACGCCGCCAAAGACGCCGGTAGTGACGGCGGCTACCACGGCGATAATTGGCCCTTCGCCCATATCAAGGGCTATCTGAGCGCCAATAATAGAGAAAACCACCAACCCCAGCGCGTCAAGTACCAGGAAAAGCTTGCGTAAATAGGGCATGACGGGGGCAACAATGGTGGTCAATACAGCGGCAGTCGCCACAATAATGACATATTCGGGATGCTTCACCCAACCCAGCGGATAGTGACCGAGCAGAATGTCGCGAACCGAGCCTCCACCAATGGCGGTGGCGGTAGCAATAATAATTACACCGAATGTATCCATGCGACGACGACCCGCAGCGAGTGCGCCCGTCATGGCCTCGGCAGTAATGCCAATTAAATAAAGAACGTGCAACAGCATGATTTCCCCCTAATTTACTGGGGGCGAAGATTAACGATTTGTGCGCTGTATCACGATTGAGATTTTCTAAGGCATTACACGATTAATAAATTTTAGTAATGATTTTAAATTTATGATTAATAATTATTTATTATAAATATCAATAAATTGAACGTCATTTTTGTGGTTTATTGTATGCGAGGTTTTTCTGTTTTGACTTAGATAAATTACCTGAACGGCGCCCTGGACGCGCCGCCGGTGAGTCATTTCATTATGGCTGCTGTGCGGTAAGTTGTGTGATGAAGCGCTGACGTGAGCGTTCCACATACTGTTGCAAGCCATTGGAATCAAAGAATGCCTGTGTATCGCCGTTGCGAAGTTGCTGTCGTTTCTCCAGTAGCCCGAAGCGGTCACCTTTGTTGGCAATAAAGATATCAACATGCTGGGCGGCCAGTGTCTTAAAGCTACTCTGAATATCAGTAACCAGGTCAGGGTAGTTTTTGTTGTTAATCAGCAGATAGTCGGGCGTGGCGAGACTATCTGCGTAAATTAGCGTCTTGCCGTTGCGGAGCGTTACGCGCCAGGAGGTTGAGCCGGGCAGATGTCCGGGCGTGAATAGTGCTGTCACGGTTATCCCTCCGAGGCTGATGCTTTCCTGGTTGTGGATAATTTTATCAGTGGTGACGGGCGGGAAGGGGAGCGCATCGCCAAGCGCAAAATCCTCTCGTCCACCCCTCGCCATCTGATCGGCGTTGGGTTGGCTGGCGACCAATTGTGCGCCGCTCCACGCTTTCAAACGTGCCATGCCCCCCGCTTGATCCAGCCGCGCATGGCTGTTCAATAGATAGCGTATGTCTGTGAGGCGGAATCCTGCCGCTTCAATATTCGCTTTAATTTGCGGTGCGCTTTCATCCAACCCCGCATCAATAAGAATATGCCCTGCCGGAGTGGTCAGCAGAATAGAAGAGAGATTTTCCGTGCCGACATACCACACGCCTTCTGTGATTTGAAACGGCTTTATAGGCTTAGCCCACGCTTTAAACAGTGATAACGGAGGCGCGGGTGATAACGGTTGTGAAGGATCTAATGCCGCCATGGCAGGAAGTGCTGATGTTGAAAATATACATACAAAGAATAATGCATAGCGATTCATAATGTTCTCCTGATTGAAGCGCCCGCAGTATACCTGGCAGTAATTTAGCCAGGTTCAATAAGAGAGACGTTTAATGAACTTGCTGCAAATGGATATGAACCTGTTAAAAGTACTGTATGTGCTGCTGGAGACGAGCTCTACGGGGAAAACGGCGCAAAAGCTGGCTTTGTCGCCTTCTGCGGTAAGTCATGCGTTAATGAGATTGCGCGATGTGCTAAACGACCCGTTGTTTCGACGGGAAGGGAACCGCCAGATTCCTACGCCTTATGCGCAGGCGCTGCGTGACAAATTGGCGCCTGTGTTTGTTTCGCTTAATGAGGAGCTGTTTGGCGATAAAGAGAACGGCTCCCGTTGTTTCCGGGTGGTACTTCCTCCCGCATTGAACGCGCTGCTTACGCCCGTTCTCGCAGAGAAAGGTCATCTTCATCAGGCGGTGATCGAGTGCCTTCCTTTTGCCCGCCGACCCTGGCGTGATGAACTGTTGGATAGCTCGGTTGATTTGGTGCTGGCAATTGGCGACCATCAAAAGCAGGTCAGCGCTCTGCATTACGAGCGGGTGGGGACTACGCGTTTGATTGCGGTTTATGGCGCGCCATTGCGTTCACGTCTGGAGAATGCCGCAGAGTTGAATTTTGCTGATCTACAGCATTATCAGCACATTTACTGTTTGCCGTGGACAAAAGAGAACAACGAACTGGACAGGCAGCAGGCTCGTGCCGGGTTTGAACGTCCGCTGGCGTTTGTTTGTCATGATTACAGTCAACTTGCGCCTGCTGTCCAGTCGGCGCCGCTAATGGCGATTGTACCGCGCCCCTGGTATGAAAATTTATCCGATAAGCGCGGTCTTTTTGTCCTGCCGCTTGCCGGGGAGCAGGCGGAAGGCGCTATTTTTATGCAGTATCGGGCTTCAACGGTAGAGTGGAAGCGGCGCCTTATCGACGCTATTCGCCGGAAATTAAAAACGTACTACCGATAAACGCGAGAGCCCGCATAAGGCGGGCTCTGTGACATATTGAGCGCCAGAATTATTCAATATTCTGGATTTGCTCGCGCATTTGCTCGATCAACACTTTTAATTCAATAGCGGAGTTAGTTACATCAGCGTTGATGGATTTGGAGGCCAGGGTGTTCGACTCACGGTTAAATTCTTGCATCATGAAGTCCAGACGGCGACCTACCGCCTCTTTTTTCTTCAGAATGTTGTAAGTCTCTTTGACGTGCGCTTCCAGACGATCCAGCTCTTCCGCCACATCAATGCGCTGCGCCATCATCACCAGCTCTTGCTCCAGACGGTTGTTTTCCAACTGAACCTGAGCATCTTCCAGCTTCGCGACCAGACGTTCACGCTGCCATTGCAGGATTTCCGGCATATGCGCGCGGACTTTCGCTACTTCGGCGCTGACGCCCTCCAGCCGTTGTTCAATCAGCGCTTTCAGCGCCTGGCCTTCCGTTTCGCGCGCGATGATAAAGTCATCCAGCGTACCGTCCAGCGCGGCTAGAATTTCTGCGGCAATCGCGTCCAGATCCTGCTCTTGCGCTGCCATGACACCTGGCCAGCGCAAAATATCAACCGGATTGATTTCCCCTTCGTCGCTCTGCATTTTGACCCAGTTTGCGGCGCTAACTAATTGTTTCGCGAGCTTTTCATTCAGAATAAGCTCGCCTTGCGCGCTGGCATCGGGTTCAAAACGCAGCATACATTCGACTTTGCCACGCGTCAGGCGTGTACGAATGCGTTCGCGCACGACGGGTTCAAGACTACGGAACTGTTCCGGCAGACGAAAGTAAGTTTCCAGATAACGCTGGTTTACCGAGCGCATTTCCCAGGTCGCGCTACCCCATTCACCCTTGATTTCACGCCGGGCGTAGGCGGTCATACTGCGGATCATAGATGTTCCCGTTTTTAAAGGAGAGATGAGGGGATTATAGCTATCCAGGCCTTGTCAGGATAGGAATAACCATCGGAAGTCCGTATAATGCGCAGCCACATTCGTTTTAAGCCGGAGATCTCAATATGCGTCCAGCAGGCCGTAGCGCTAATCAGGTGCGTCCCGTAACCCTGACCCGTAACTATACAAAACACGCTGAAGGCTCGGTACTGGTCGAATTTGGAGATACCAAAGTGTTGTGCACCGCCTCCATTGAAGAAGGCGTCCCACGTTTTCTGAAAGGACAAGGACAGGGGTGGATCACCGCAGAGTATGGCATGTTGCCTCGCGCTACCCATACCCGTAATGCGCGTGAAGCAGCAAAGGGTAAGCAGGGCGGTCGTACTATGGAAATTCAGCGTTTGATCGCGCGTGCGCTGCGTGCGGCGGTCGATCTGAAAACGCTCGGCGAATTTACCATTACGCTGGACTGCGATGTAATCCAGGCCGATGGCGGTACGCGTACAGCGTCTATTACCGGTGCCTGCGTGGCGTTGGCGGATGCGCTGAATAAATTGGTTGCCAACGGTAAGCTGAAAACCAACCCGATGAAAGGCATGGTGGCGGCGGTTTCCGTAGGCATCGTTAACGGCGAAGCGATCTGCGATCTGGAATATGTTGAAGATTCCGCCGCAGAAACCGACATGAACGTCGTGATGACTGAAGACGGCCGCATTATTGAAGTACAGGGTACCGCGGAAGGCGAGCCGTTCAGCCATGAAGAACTTCTCACTTTGTTGGCGCTGGCCCGAGGGGGAATTGAATCCATTGTGGCGACGCAGAAGGCGGCGTTAGAAAATTGATTTTAAGGCGACTGAAAAGTCGCCTTTTTTTTGTCCGTAAATTTCGTAAATGATGAAAGTAAGAAAAGGAGCGAATCCATGAAACCGTATCAGCGCCAGTTTATTGAGTTTGCGCTTAACAAGCAGGTACTAAAGTTTGGCGAGTTTACGCTGAAATCCGGGCGCAAAAGCCCCTATTTCTTCAACGCCGGGCTGTTTAATACCGGGCGCGACCTGGCGTTGTTAGGCCGTTTTTATGCCGAAGCGCTGGTGGATTCCGGTATTGAATTTGATCTGCTGTTTGGCCCCGCATACAAAGGTATTCCGATCGCGACGACGACGGCGGTTGCGCTGGCGGAACATCACGATAAAGACCTGCCGTACTGCTTTAACCGCAAAGAGGCAAAAGATCATGGCGAAGGCGGGAGTCTGGTGGGCAGCGCGCTACAGGGCCGCGTGATGCTGGTGGATGACGTGATTACCGCAGGTACGGCGATTCGAGAGTCGATGGAGATTATTCAGGCGCACGGGGCTACACTGGCTGGCGTACTGATTTCGCTGGATCGTCAGGAACGTGGCCGCGGCGAGATTTCCGCGATTCAGGAAGTGGAGCGCGACTATGGTTGTAAGGTTATCTCCATCATTACGCTGAAAGACCTGATTGCCTATCTGGAAGAAAAACCTGATATGGCTGAGCATCTGGCGGCTGTGCGAGCATACCGGGAAGAATTTGGCGTGTAAGCGAATTGCCCGGTGGCGCTTTACCGGGCCTATGTTTCTGTCGCCTGGATAAGGCGTGAGCCACTATCCAGTCAGCGTTACTGTAGCTGAGCGGCAATGAGCGGCCAGCGGGCGTCGAAATCGTCCGTTGGGCGGTATTTAAATTCGCTACGCACGAACCGTGAAAGCATACCTTCACAGAAGGCTAACAGTTGGCTTGCCAGCAGATTTTCATCCGTCGTGTAGCCTTCGCCTTCACGCATTCTTTTTTCTCGTAGCACCTGGCGGAGCTGCGCTTCGATGCGTTCAAAAAGCTGATTAATGCGCCCCTGCAGGCGATCCTGTTCAAACATCAGCGCGTGCCCGGTAAGAATGCGCGTCAGGCCAGGGTTGCGTTCGCCAAAACCCAGAATCAGCAACACAATCAGGCGCAAACGCGTGCTGGTGTTTTTTTCATCTTTTAAAATCAGATTGATACGGGTAATCAGACTATCTTCGATAAACTCAATCAGGCTATCGAACATGCGGGTCTTGCTGGGAAAATGGCGGTATAGCGCCGCTTCGGAAACGCCGACCGAGGCCGCCAGTTTTGCCGTCGTGATGCGTTGGCTTCCATCGCTGGATTCAAGCATCAGCGCCAGTGACTGAAGTATTTCTTCGCGACGATTCCTTTTCGCAGTTTGTTTTTCTGCCATGTTACAAAATACCCCTGAAAATAAGCACTTGCCAGGCGAGCACCCACGCTATAACCGCAAACTCAGCGCTTGCGGCAGTATTATGACGTTATGGGGATGCGTAAAATTTACTTACGGCCAGAATGACCGAAGCCGCCCTCGCCACGTTCGGTGGCGTCAAATGCTTCCACCAGATTAAATTCGGCCTGAACGACCGGAACAAACACCATTTGCGCGATACGTTCGCCCGGTTCAATGGTAAAACTGTCCTGACCACGGTTCCAGATCGAAACCATCAGCTGCCCCTGATAATCGGAATCAATCAGCCCGACCAGGTTACCCAGCACGATACCATGTTTATGGCCCAGGCCCGAACGCGGCAACATGACTGCCGCCAGTGATGGATCGGCGATATGAATGGCCAGTCCGGTAGGCACCAACGTTGTTGCGCCAGGCGCCAGTTCTACGGCGTCGTCGAGACAGGCGCGCAGGTCAAGCCCGGCAGAACCAGAAGTAGCATAAGTCGGCAGCGGAAACTGCTGACCAACACGCGGGTCCAGAATCTTAACGTCGATTTTTTTCATCATAACGGGTCACGATCTCGTCGAGTAATAATTGGCCCAGGAGTTCTTTTCGCTCAAGCGGTAAGACTTTATCTCCATCCTGCCAGAAAAGGTGTAAAGCGTTTTTATCGCTATTAAATCCCTGATTTAAAAGAGAAACATCATTTGCACAAATCAGGTCAAGGTTCTTACGGATACGTTTTTGCCGGGCGTATTCTTCCACATTATTCGTTTCCGCGGCAAACCCAACAACGTAGGGTCGATTGTCACTGAGTGCGGCCACCCCGGCGACAACGTCCGGGTTTTTGACCATTTTTATTAGTAATTCATCACCTTGCGCCGCCTGTTTTTTGATTTTTTCACTGGCGATAGTCTCTGCGCGATAGTCAGCCACGGCGGCGCAGCTAATGAAAATGTGCTGCTGTTGAACGGCGGCCTGAACAGCGGCTTCCATGTCCAGCGCGGTTATGACATCAACCCGTTTTACAAAAGGCGGCGTTGGTAACGAAACGGGACCGGAGACCAGCGTGACATTTGCGCCGCGACGCGCTGCGGCCGCCGCAATAGCGAAGCCCATTTTACCTGAGCTGTGGTTGGAAATATAACGCACAGGGTCGAGCGGTTCGCGCGTCGGGCCTGCCGTAATCATGATATTAAGATGTCGCAGATCGTTGACGGCAGCGAAATGCGCGGCGGCCTTATCAACGATAACTAATGGGTCCAGCATTCGGCCTGGGCCTACATCGCCGCACGCCTGACTGCCGCTATCCGGCCCCCAAATGAACAGGCCGCGAGAGGCGAGCACCTCCAGATTATGTTGCGTGGCAGCAGCGCGGTACATCTGTTGGTTCATGGCCGGAAGAACGGCCACCGGGGCTGGCGTCGCCAGGCAGATGGTGGAGACTAAATCATTAGCCATACCCGATGCTACACGGGCGATCAGGTCGGCGGTCGCGGGGGCAAGAATCACCAGGTCGGCCCATTTCCCCAACTCGATATGCCCCATCGCGGCTTCAGCGGCAGGGTCAAGCAGACTGTCGGATACGGGATAGCCCGACACTGCCTGTAAGCTCAGGGGGGTAATAAAGGCTTTTGCCGCCTCGGTCATTGCCACGCGCACGTCAGCGCCGCGCTCACGTAAACGGCGCACCAGCTCCGGCGTTTTATACGCAGCGATACCGCCGCTAATGCCGAGAACAATTTTTTTACCGGCCAGGCTCATCATGTCTTTCCTGTTGGGTGACTTTGAAAGGCGGCTATTTTATCACAATCTCTACGGCGTCGTGTCGTTGCCTGCGCTCCACTTTGCGAGGCGCTACGCAAGAACAAAATCGGGGCGTCGATCTCTCCCAAAGGCTATGCCACTATGCCGCTTCCTTAAAAAAGGAGGTGCGCGTATGGATACGTTGGACGAATTATTACCGCGTGAAAAAATGCTCAGATCCGGCATTGCTTCCCTCAGCGACGTGGAGCTGCTGGCGCTTTTTTTACGTACCGGCACGCCGGGAAAAGATGTTATGACGTTGGCAAAAGAGATATTGCAGCACTTTGGGTCACTGTATGGCCTGCTGTCGGCGGACTTTGCGCAGTTTCGCGGCGTAAACGGCATCGGCCTGGCGAAATTCGCGCAGTTGAAAGGCATTGCTGAGCTGGCAAGGCGCTATTACAGCGTGCGCATGAATGAGGAAAGTGCGTTGCTGAGTCCGGAAATGACGCGGGAATTTCTGCAAAGCCAACTGACGGGTGAAGAGCGTGAGATCTTTCTGGTGATCTTCCTCGATGCCCAGCACCGGGTGCTTCAGCACAGCCGCCTGTTTTCCGGCACGCTTAACCACGTAGAGGTGCATCCGCGTGAGATTGTTCGGGAAGCGATTAAACTCAATGCTTCAGCGGTCATTCTGGCGCATAACCACCCTTCAGGCTGCGCAGAGCCAAGTAAAGCAGATAAACTTATCACTGAGCGCGTGATAAAGTGTTGCCAGTTTATGGATATCCGGGTGCTCGATCACCTGATAATTGGGCGCGGAGAGTACGTTTCTTTTGCCGAACGCGGCTGGATTTAAGATTCTTTGCGCGATCCATCGGGATCTTTGTCTGTTCGGGACTTGAGCATATCGCCGGGTCAGCGTATACTACGCCACCTTTGAGAATCTCGGGTTTGGCATTTGGGCCTGGCAATCGAGAGTTCAATAGAACTGCGCGATGACCAGGCTGTAAAGCCTGACGAGGCGCCGATACCCCATACGAAGCTCGAGCTAATTTGATTTTTGGAGAATAGACATGTCCCGAGTCTGCCAAGTTACTGGCAAGCGTCCGGTGACCGGTAACAACCGTTCCCACGCACTGAACGCGACTAAACGCCGTTTCCTGCCTAACCTGCACTCTCACCGTTTCTGGGTTGAGAGCGAGAAGCGTTTTGTCACCCTGCGTGTATCTGCTAAAGGTATGCGTATCATCGATAAAAAAGGCATCGAAACAGTTCTGTCTGAACTGCGTGCCCGTGGCGAAAAGTACTAAGTACTAAGAGGAAATAAGTCATGGCTAAAGGTATTCGTGAGAAAATCAAGCTGGTTTCTTCTGCTGGTACTGGTCACTTCTATACCACTACGAAGAACAAACGTACTAAACCGGAAAAACTGGAACTGAAAAAATTCGATCCAGTTGTCCGTCAGCACGTGATCTACAAAGAAGCGAAAATCAAATAATTCTCGCTTTGATGTAATAAAAACCTCGCTTCGGCGGGGTTTTTTGTTTTCTGGCCGTCCCCATATTAATGAGACCTGCCACACAGCCGGAGACGTTATGCCTGAATTACCCGAAGTTGAAACCAGCCGCCGGGGTATTGAACCCCATTTAGTTGGCGCTACTATCCTGCACGCCCATATCCGTAACGGCCGTCTGCGCTGGCCGGTTTCAGATGAAATTTATCGTCTGAGTGATACTCCCGTCCTTAGCGTTCAGCGTCGTGCTAAATATTTACTGCTGGAGCTGCCTGACGGCTGGATAATTATTCACCTGGGGATGTCGGGAAGCTTGCGGATACTGTCGGAAGCGCTGCCGGCGGAAAAGCACGACCATGTCGATTTGGTGATGAGCAACGGCAAAATTCTACGTTATACCGATCCTCGCCGCTTTGGCGCCTGGTTATGGACCAAAGAGCTGGAAGGGCATAACGTACTGGCGCATCTGGGACCGGAGCCGCTAAGCGATGAGTTTAATGGCGAATATTTGCAGCAGAAATGCGCGAAGAAGAAGACGGCGATTAAACCCTGGCTGATGGATAACAAGCTGGTGGTCGGCGTGGGGAATATCTACGCCAGCGAGTCGCTGTTTGCCGCTGGTATTCACCCTGACCGCCTGGCGTCGTCACTCTCGACAGAGGAGTGCGATCTGCTGGCACGGGTGATTAAAGCCGTTTTGCTGCGCTCTATTGAACAAGGCGGGACAACGCTGAAGGATTTTCTGCAAAGCGATGGGAAACCGGGCTATTTTGCGCAGGAGTTGCAGGTGTACGGGCGCAAAGGCGAGCCGTGTCGGGTATGCGGTACGCCGATAGTCGCAACGAAACACGCACAGCGTGCGACGTTCTATTGCCGTCACTGTCAGAAGTAAAATGCCAGGCCCGGCAAGGAAGGAAATTTATTTCAACTTATCCATTAGCGCCTGATGCACATTGTCCGGCAGAAAGTGGGTCACATCGCCCTGATGGCGCGCCACTTCTTTGACCAGCGACGATGAAATAAACGACCACTCTTTGGACGGCATCAGGAAAACGCTTTCCAGTTGCGGCATCAGATGGCGATTCATATGCGCCAACTGCATTTCATATTCAAAATCCGCCACCGCGCGCAGACCACGAATCAGGATATTCGCCTGTCTGTCGCGGGCGAAATTGGCCATCAGGTCGCTAAAGCCCACCACCTCTACGTTACCCAGGTGTGCGGTCGCTTTTTGCGCCAGCGCCACACGTTCGTCCAGGGTGAACATGGGTTTCTTACCGGGGCTGGCGGCGATGGCCAGAATGACATGGTCGAACATCTGCGTTGCGCGCGTCACAATATCGAGATGACCGTTAGTAATCGGATCAAACGTGCCTGGATAAATCGCCCGTTTTTGCATGACAGTCCTCAATGCGTTTTCGGTGGCAGATAAGGTTCCAGCAGTTGCAGCAGACGCTGGAGCGCGCCCTGATTTTGATACAGCACTTCAACTGCGTGACGTCCGTAGAAATTACGATAATCAGCGTCGGTCAGTAAAGAGGAAACTTCTTTTGCCAGCGTAGCCGCATCGGTAATCGTGATAAGTCCGCTCGCCTGATCCAGACGGGCGCAAATATCTTTAAAGTTAAAGGTATGCGGACCCATCAGTACCGGAATCGCATGAGCGGCGGCCTCCAGCGGGTTATGACCGCCGCGTTCAACCAGCGAACCACCAACAAAGGCGAGATCGGCAATGCCATAGAGCAACATTAATTCGCCCATAGTATCGCCTACCACGACCTGGGTGCTGGCGGACGGCACTTCGCCCGAAGAGCGAGTGATGTAGCTTAACCCTGCCTGACGCACAAGATTGATAGCATCCGGGAAACGCTCCGGATGGCGGGGCACCAGAATCAGTAATAAATTCGGGAATTGATGTAATAACGCTTGGTGAGCGGCGATAACGATACTCTCTTCGCCATCGTGGGTGCTGGTGGCAATCCAGACCGGACGGTGCGGCGCCCACTGGCGGCGTAGCGTAACGGCTTTAGCCGCCAGCTGCGGCGTAACTGAAATATCAAATTTCAGACTGCCGGTGACCGTGACCTGATTGTTCTTCGCGCCCAATGCCACAAAGCGTTCGCCATCTTCTTCGTTTTGCGCGGCAATCAGGGTGATACGGCGCAGGAGCGTACGGACAAACTTGCCAAGCTTCGCATAACCCGCGGCGGAGCGGGCGGAAAGCCGCGCATTAGCGATAACCAGCGGAATATGACGTTTGTGCAGCGCAGCAATCAGATTTGGCCAGAGCTCAGTCTCCATGATCAATACCAGCTTAGGATCAATCTCATTGAGGAAACGATTGAGCGCATCGGGCAAATCATAAGGCAAGTAAACGTGCTGAACATCGTTGCCAAAGGCGGACTGGACGCGCTCCGAGCCGGTCGGCGTCATGGTCGTTACGGTAATAGGCAGATCGGGATAGCGATGACGTAGAGCGCGGACCAATGGGATGGCCGCCAGAGTTTCGCCCACCGAGACGGAATGCAGCATGATTCCGCCCGGTTTCAACGGACGGCGGTAGAATCCGTAGCGTTCACCCCAACGTTTACGATAGGCCGGCGCTTTACGTCCACGCACCCAAAGCCGTATCCAGATCAGAGGCTGAATAAGGTAGAGAAGAGCGGTGTAAAGCAATTCGAGCATAGTAAATAGCTGACTTATGGATGTGCTGGGGATTCTATGTATTTAGCCTGGGCTTTACCATTACTTTTCCCATTTTTGCGCCAAATTGGCTCAGAAGCGAGGATTCCAGGCGCTGAACCCCATTATTTTTGCATTTTTACGCAATCCATTGAAATTTGCCGCCCTTGTCGCCCCAGACAATGGGAATGACCATTCACAAGAGAGGGATAAATTAATATCTCTTTGAATTTATGATTAAAAAAATGATTGTGTATAAAAATTATTCGTATCGGATTGCTGCGAAAGAAGTGTTACACTAGCGCATCTAAAATGAGTGCGGTATTAGCCATCGGGTTGCTGTGAAGCCTGGGGCGGTAGCGTGCTTTTTTCTGCTTATTTATCCGGACAATTTCAACCAAAGAGTCGCTTGTGGAAAAGCCATTTCGAAGAATTCTGATTATAAAAATGCGTTTTCATGGAGACATGTTACTTACCACCCCTGTCATCAGTACGCTGAAGCAGAATTATCCCGATGCAAAAATCGATGTGCTTCTTTACCAGAACACCATACCGATATTGTCGGAAAATCCGGAGATTAATGCACTCTACGGCATCAGTAACAAAGGCGCAGGAACAAAAGAGAAGATTAAAAACGCGCTATCGCTAATCAAAAAATTGCGTGCTAACTCGTATGATCTGGTCGTCAATCTCACCGATCAGTGGAGCGTGGCGCTTATTGTGCGTTTTTTAAACGCAAAAATAAAAATCTCGCAGGATTTCGGTAATCGTCAGTCTGCTTTATGGAAAAAGAGCTTTACGCATTTAGTACCTTATGCGGGAGAACATGCTGTTGAGCGCACATTATCCGCGCTAAAGCCGTTAGCGCTAAAACAGTATGTCACGGAAACCACCATGAGCTATCGCCCGGAACATTGGGAAAACATGCGACAACAGCTCAAACAACTTGGTGTGACCCGACAATATGTTGTTATTCAGCCTACGGCACGGCAGTTATTTAAGTGCTGGGATAATGATAAATTCTCGCAGGTTATTGATGCCGTGCAGCGCCGCGGTTATCAAGTTGTACTGACGTCAGGCCCGGCCGCAGACGAGATGGCCTGCGTGGATGCTATTGCACGCGGCTGTGAAACAAAACCGGTTACTGGTCTGGCGGGTAAAACTCGCTTTCCTGAATTGGGCGCGTTGATTGACCATGCGGATCTCTTTATCGGCGTTGATTCGGCCCCTGGTCATATTGCCGCAGCAGTCAAAACGCCGGTCATTTGCCTTTTCGGCGCGACGGATCATGTGTTCTGGCGTCCCTGGACCGACGACATCATTCAGTTTTGGGCAGGCAATTATCAGCCGATGCCTGAACGGCATGAGCTTGATCGTAATAAAAAATACCTTTCCGTGATTCCGGCTGAAGATGTTATCGCCGCGACGGAAAAAATGCTGCCGCATGAGGCACGCACCATAGATTTGGACAGCCTGCTATGAGAGTTGCCTTTTGCTTATATAAATATTTTCCTTTTGGCGGTCTGCAGCGTGATTTTATGCGCATTGCCCAAACCGTGGCGGCGCGAGGTCATCAGGTTCGTGTTTATACTCAGTCATGGGAAGGGGAATGCCCGGATAACTTTGAATTAATCCGCGTGCCGGTTAAATCCCGGACGAACCACGGTCGTAACGCAGAATATTATGCCTGGGTGCAACACCATTTGCGCGACCACCCTGTCGATCGGGTGGTTGGATTCAATAAGATGCCGGGCCTTGATGTGTATTACGCCGCAGACGTGTGTTATGCCGAAAAAGTCGCACAGGAAAAAGGTTTTTTCTATCGCCTGACATCACGCTATCGGCATTATGCTGCTTTTGAACGCGCCACGTTTGAACACGGCAAGCCGACGCAACTATTAATGCTGACGAATAAGCAGATTGCTGACTTCCAAAAACATTATCAGACTGAAGCGGAGCGTTTCCATATTCTTCCTCCGGGGATTTACCCGGACAGAAAATATAGCCAACAGATCCCAAACAGTCGTCAAATTTATCGTCAGAAAAATGGTATCTCAGAACAGCAAAAATTACTGTTGCAAGTAGGGTCTGACTTTACCCGTAAAGGTGTGGATCGCTCTATTGAAGCGCTGGCATCGCTACCCGAATCTTTACGGCAAAATACGGTGCTCTATGTTGTTGGGCAGGATAAGCCGAAGAAGTTTGCAGCGCTGGCTGAAAGAAGCGGCGTCGGCACGAATGTGCATTTTTTCTCCGGACGTAATGATATCGCGGAGTTAATGGCGGCAGCCGACCTTTTACTGCATCCAGCCTATCAGGAAGCTGCTGGTATTGTTTTGCTGGAAGCCATTACTGCTGGTTTGCCGGTGCTGACAACCGCGGTGTGCGGTTATGCACATTATATTGTGGATGCAAACTGTGGCGAAGCGATGACTGAACCATTCCGCCAGGATGCGCTAAATGAGGTTTTACTCAAAGCGCTGACACAGCCTTCCTTACGCAGCGCCTGGGCTGAAAATGCGCGGTATTATGCTGATACCCAGGATTTATACAGCTTACCGGAGAAGGCCGCAGATATTATTACAGGTGATTTAGATGGTTGAGCTGAAAGCGCCGTTAACCACACTATGGCGCGGTAAAGATGCTTTTGAGGAAGTGAAAACGTTACAGGGCGAAGTGTTCAGAGAGCTGGAGACGCGTCGAACATTGCGGTTTGAGCTGGACGGCAAAAGCTACTTCCTGAAGTGGCATAAAGGCACTTCGCTGAAAGAAATTGTGAAGAACCTGATTTCGTTACGTATGCCTGTTCTGGGCGCTGACAGAGAATGGCACGCCATTCATCGTCTACATGAGCTGGGCGTTGATACGATGCACGGCGTTGGTTTTGGTGAAAAAGGCGTAAATCCGTTAACCAGAACATCATTTATTATCACCGAAGATTTAACGCCCACGATTAGCCTTGAAGACTACTGTGCTGACTGGGCTGTTAATCCACCGGACGCGCAGGTGAAGTGGATGATTATTAAGCGTGTTGCGACTATGGTACGTAAAATGCACGCCGGGGGAATTAACCATCGTGACTGTTATATTTGCCACTTTCTTCTGCATTTACCTTTCACAGGTCGTGAAGAGGATTTAAAAATCTCCGTAATCGACCTGCATCGCGCGCAGATACGCCAGCACGTTCCCCTTCGCTGGCGTGACAAGGATTTAATTGGGCTTTATTTTTCTTCAATGAATATTGGCCTGACTCAGCGAGATATATTCCGGTTTATGCGTGAGTATTTCTCTCTCCCCCTGCGAGAGATTTTGCAAAAAGAATCGGGGTTGATTCATCAGGCGGATGTTAAAGCCGCTCGAATTAAAGAAAGAACAATAAGAAAAAATCTGTAATTATAATAATTATGCACTCAGTGAGTAATTTATGAGTGAGACAAGGATAGACAGAATGTCTGACATTAAAAGTTATATTTCAAACCAAAAAAACATAATTCAACATGATGATTTTTTTGGAAGAAGACTGGACATTGCTCTTTGCTTTGATCATGGTTTTATAATGCCAGCAGGTGTGGCAATATATTCCATTATCGAAAATAATAAAGATATTGACATGCATTTTCATTTATTGATATCGGGTGTGTCGGAGTATGATTTATTACCTTTTCTTGAATTGAAACAACCCAATGTATCAATTACAGCATATCATATTAACAATAATTTCGATATTAATCCGGAAACATTAATTCTGGGTATTCCATTATCTACATGTCTTCGTTTTTTAATTCCGGATGTTGTTAATAAAGGAATTTCAAAAATTTTATATTTGGATTGCGATATTATTTGTCATGGTTCATTATCTGAGTTAATTGATATTAATCTTGAAGGGGAAATCGCAGGAGTGATCTTAGACTCTCCGGATATGCAAAAAAGAGTAAAACAATTAGATTATGGGGTGGATTTTAATGGGTATTTCAATGCAGGCGTGATGTTAATTAATAACGATGAGTGGAGAAAAAATAACGTAACTCAAGAATCTTTGTCTATGATTAATAGTGGTAAGATTTTTAGATATGCCGATCAGGATGTTTTAAATATTTTACTCAATGGAAAGGTGAAGTATCTCCAAAGAAAATTTAACAATAAAACGACATTGTCGGTTAATTTTGATGCTGAAGCTAAAAATATAGATAATACTATTATTATGCATTATGTGACTCCAAATAAACCATGGTATAAGATATTTAAAGCAAGATATTTTGATCGATACTTTAATGCATCCCCATGGAAAAATAACAGGAGGTTTTTTGCACCATCCCCAAGTGAAATACGCCTTAAAGCAAAAAGAGAAATCTCAGGTAAAAATTACTCTATAGGAGTATATCACTATTTTTGCTATTTAATATCTAAAGTCTTTAGATTAAGGTTTTAACTCTGGGGTATATATGAAAATAGCATTTATAGGCGAAGCGGTATCTGGTTTTGGAGGGATGGAAACCGTTATTAGCAACGTTATCCATACGTTTGAAAATAGCTCTCCGAAAATCAACTGTGAAATGTTTTTCTTTTGTCGTAATGACAAAATGGATAAAGCATGGCTAAAAGAGATTAAATATGCGCAATCATTCTCAAATATAAAATTAAGTTTTCTTCGTCGAGCTAAGCATGTTTATAATTTTAGTCAGTGGCTGAAAGAAACGTCACCGGATATTGTGATATGTATTGATGTCATCTCATGTCTTTATGCCAATAAAGCACGAAAGAAAAGTGGTAAACAGTTTACTATTTTCTCGTGGCCGCATTTTTCGCTCGACCATAAAAAACATGCAGAATGTATAACGTACGCAGATTATCATCTGGCCATCAGTAGTGGTATTAAAGAACAGATGATGGCACGGGGTATCTCAGCGCAAAATATTAGCGTCGTTTATAATCCTGTCTCTATTAAAACAATCATTGTGCCGTCGCCTGAGCGCGATAAACCCGCTGTATTTCTCTATGTAGGGCGTCTTAAATTTGAAGGACAGAAAAGAGTTAAAGATTTATTTGATGGCTTAGCTCGTACGACAGGGGAATGGCAGCTACATATTATTGGTGATGGCTCAGATTTTGAAAAGTGCCAGGCCTATAGTCGGGAGCTTGGTATTGAGCAGCGTGTGATCTGGTATGGTTGGCAAAGCGAGCCGTGGCAAGTCGTACAGCAAAAAATAAAAAATGTCACCGCGTTACTACTTACCTCTGCATTTGAGGGATTTCCTATGACCCTGCTGGAAGCAATGTCATATGGAATTCCGTGTATTAGTTCTGATTGTATGTCTGGTCCGCGCGATATGATTAAACCCGGCTTGAATGGTGAGCTTTACACCCCGGGGGCTATAGATGATTTTGTAGGACACCTTAATCGCGTTATTTCTGGTGAAGTAAAATATCAGCATGATATTATTCCCGGCACGATTGAGAGATTTTATGATGTGCTATATTTTAAAAATTTTAATAATGCAATATTCTCGAAATTACAAAAGTGATCACTATGAGCAGAAAATATTTTGAAGAAGAAGTCATTCAACAGACTTTAGATTATAACTATGCACAACATAGTGATGCTGATAAATTTAATATAGCTTATGGGATTGATAAAAACTTTCTTTTTGGCTGTGGTGTCTCTATTGCATCGGTTCTCCTCGCTAACCCAGAGAAGGCGTCAGCTTTCCATGTTTTTACCGATTTCTTTGACTCTGAAGACCAGCAGCGATTTGAGGCATTAGCAAAACAGTACGCTACGCAGATTGTTGTTTACCTAATCGACTGTGAGCGCTTAAAATCGCTACCCAGTACCAAAAACTGGACCTATGCAACATACTTTAGATTCATTATCGCCGATTATTTTTCAGATAAAACAGATAGAGTACTTTATCTGGATG
Source organism: Salmonella sp. 32031103-2018-00083-FB-01-SM-01 (assembly GCF_017571995.1). Taxonomy (NCBI): domain Bacteria; kingdom Pseudomonadati; phylum Pseudomonadota; class Gammaproteobacteria; order Enterobacterales; family Enterobacteriaceae; genus Salmonella; species Salmonella sp. 32031103-2018-00083-FB-01-SM-01. The sequence continues at coordinate 289,350 of NZ_JAGEQL010000005.1, read as the reverse complement.
CAGATATTGCATGTAAGGGGAGTATTCAGGAGCTTATTGATCTTAACTTCGCTGAAAATGAGATTGCGGCTGTCGTTGCTGAAGGCGAGTTGGAATGGTGGACTAAGCGCTCGGTTAGCTTGGCAACGCCTGGGCTGGTTTCTGGCTATTTTAATGCCGGTTTTATTTTAATTAACATACCTCTTTGGACCGCAGAAAATATCTCTAAGAAAGCGATTGAAATGCTAAAAGATCCGGAGGTAGTACAGCGCATAACGCACCTTGATCAGGATGTATTAAATATATTGTTAGTGAATAAAGCACGTTTTGTTGATAAAAAATTTAATACACAATTTAGTCTTAACTATGAATTAAAAGATTCAGTTATTAATCCAATTGATGCTGAGACTGTATTTGTTCATTATATCGGACCAACGAAGCCCTGGCATAGTTGGGGGGCTTATCCTGTGTCACAATATTTTTTACAGGCTAAGAGCAACTCACCATGGTCTCATTGTGCACTTTTAAATCCAGTCACTAGTCATCAGTTACGTTATGCGGCAAAGCATATGTTTAATCAGAAGCATTATACTTCGGGTATAAATTATTATATAGCCTACTTTAAACGTAAACTTCTTGAATAAAACCCATAGGTGATGTAATGGATTCATTTCCTGAGATAGAAATAGCTGAATATAAAGTTTTTGATGAAAGTAATAATAATAATGATGATAACGTATTAAACATTTCTTATGGTGTTGATGAAAACTATCTTGATGGTGTGGGGGTATCAATTGCTTCAGTTGTATTAAATAATAATATCCCGCTCGCTTTCCATATTATTTGTGATTCATACTCCCCGTGTTTTGTAAAATATATAGAGCGTTTAGCCGTACAGCATCACATAAAAATTTCTCTTTATCTTATTAAAGTAGAAAGCCTTGAGGTATTGCCTCAAACTAAAGTATGGTCGAGAGCAATGTATTTTCGTTTATTTGCTTTCGATTATCTCAGCAAGAAGGTAAACACATTACTTTATTTGGATGCCGATGTTGTATGCAAAGGATCTTTGCAAGATCTTTTACAGCTTGATCTGACAGAGAAGATCGCTGCGGTCGTAAAAGATGTTGATTCCATCCAGAATAAGGTAAATGAGAGATTAAGAGCATTTAATTTACAAGGTGGTTATTTTAACTCCGGCGTGGTTTTTGTTAACCTGAAATTATGGAAAGAGAATGCCTTAACTGAAAAGGCATTTTTACTTCTGGCAGGTAAAGAGGCTGACTCTTTTAAATATCCCGATCAGGATGTTTTGAATATTCTCCTACAGGATAAAGTCATTTTTCTTCCGCGACCGTATAATACCATTTATACTATCAAAAGTGAGTTGAAAGATAAGTCACATAAAAAATATAGCAATATAATTAATGATAATACTATTTTAATTCATTATACGGGCGCTACAAAACCATGGCATGCCTGGGCAAATTATCCGTCAGTTATCTATTATAAAAATGCACGGTTGAATTCGCCCTGGAAAGATTCTCCTGCAAAAGATGCGCGTACCATAGTTGAATTTAAGAAGCGATATAAACATCTTCTCGTGCAGGGGCATTATTTTAAAGGCCTTCTGGCTGGAAGCGCATATCTTTATCGTAAACTTTTCCACAAATAATTCCCCTGCCTAAATCTCCATTATGATTATTGAAAAAAAGATTAAAAACTATACTGTCTTTGTCAAAAAAGACGGTGAAAAATACATTGAGATATTTAAAGATTTTCTATCTTATAATCATCAGGTTATTAAAGTCTTCCGTAATATAGAAGATACAAAAGTTGTATTGATTAATACAGACTACGGAAAATATATTCTCAAAGTATTTAGTCCAAAAGTAAAAAATACTGAACGCTTTTTCAAATCGTTAGTAAAAGGGGATTACTACGAAAAGCTTTTTCATCAGACAGATCGTGTGCGGCGTGAAGGGTTTGCGGCGCTTAATGATTTTTACCTGCTGGCGGAAATTAAAACATTACGCTATGTAAAAACATACGTGATGATAATTGAGTATATTGAAGGTATTGAACTTGTTGATATGCCAGAAATTTCTGACGAGGTGAGAGGGAAAATCAAACAGTCGATATATTCTCTGCATCAGCATGGTATGGTTTCGGGCGATCCCCATAAAGGTAACTTTATCCTGCAAGGCAATGAGATCAGAATTATCGATTTGTCCGGAAAAAGACCTTCCAGACAGCGAAAAGCAAAGGATCGTATTGATTTAGAAAGACATTATGGTATCAAAAATAATGTGAGAGATATCGGATTTTACTTATTGATTTATAAGAAAAAACTTCGAAATTTCCTTCGTCGTATTAAGGGTAAGGAAAAGCGCTGATCAATGTAGCACGTTTGGTTTAATTTAAGGGGCTGACTGACTTTTATTTGCTGCAGCGTTATGACATACTTGAGAGAATTTGAGATGTAATATTAGTTATTGAATATAACATTTATTTATAGGTTGCATGATAAACATACGAGTTTTTTATGGGCAGCGTTAACTTCATAACTCACGCCGATGTTCTGCAACTTATTGCGAAAAGAACGGCTGAAGATTGTATTATTTTTCTTTCTGGTCCTACGTCCAGAAAGACGCCGCTGTCCTTGTTACGAATGAAAGATGTCATTGCAGTCAATGGTTCTGTTCAATATTTGCTAAACAATAACGTCAAGCCATTTTTGTACCTTCTGACGGATGTTCGCTTCCTCCATCGTCGGCGCGAAGATTTTTATAACTTTAGCCGTAACAGTCAGTTTACTATCGTCAATCTTGATGTGTACGAACAGGCTTCAGTGGATGATCAAAAATATATTGAAGAAAACTGTTTAATTATTCGCTCCTTTTATCGCCGAGAAAAAGGGGGCTTTTTAAAGAAAATTAAATTTAATATCCTCAAGCGAGTTCATAAAGCATTACTTATTTCAGTTCCTCTTTCGAAAAGAGGACGACTGGCTGGATTTTGCAAGGATATCAGCATCGGCTATTGCTCTTGCCATACTATTGCTTATACCGCTATTCAGGTTGCCTATTCCCTCAAGTATAGCCGTATTATATGTTCTGGGCTTGACTTAACAGGCAGTTGCCCGCGTTTCTATGACGAATCTACCAGCCCTATGCCATCTGAGCTTAGTAAAGACCTGTTTAAAATACTGCCATTTTTTACTTTTATGAGAAAAAATGTGAGTGATTTAAATATCTTTAATTTATCAGATGATACTGCAATTCATTACGATATTATTCCATATATTACAGCCTCGGAACTTGAGGATGAAATATATTACGATAAAATTGTCTAGACACTAGATAAATCATTATTTTGCGTTGCTTTGGCACGCATTTCTTTTTCTATAACATTTCTTTTTCTATAAAGTTAACTATTCTGGATTATAGCTATTATGATTAAAAAAATCATATTTACTGTTACTCCTATATTTTCAATTCCTCCTCGTGGTGCGGCTGCGGTAGAAACCTGGATTTACCAGGTTGCAAAACGACTATCAATACCGAGTGCTATTGCTTGTATAAAGAATGCTGGCTATCCTGAATATAATAAAATAAACGATAACTGTGATATTCATTACATTGGGTTTAGTAAAGTTTATAAGCGTCTTTTTCAGAAATGGACTCGTCTCGACCCACTACCCTATTCCCAGCGCGTCCTTAATATTAGAGATAAAGTGACTACCCAGGAAGATAGCGTCATTGTTATTCATAATAGTATGAAACTGTATCGGCAGATCAGAGAGCGCAATCCGAATGCAAAACTGGTTATGCACATGCATAACGCATTTGAACCAGAACTTCCTGATAACGATGCAAAAATTATCGTGCCAAGTCAGTTTCTTAAAGCGTTTTATGAAGAAAGATTGCCCGCCGCTGCTGTTAGTATTGTGCCTAATGGTTTTTGTGCTGAGACTTATAAAAGAAACCCACAAGATAATCTTCGTCAGCAATTAAATATTGCGGAAGATGCCACCGTTCTCTTATATGCCGGGAGAATTTCGCCCGATAAAGGCATCCTGTTGCTTTTGCAGGCGTTCAAAAAATTACGTACCTTAAGAAGTAATATTAAACTTGTCGTTGTTGGCGACCCTTATGCAAGCCGCAAGGGTGAAAAAGCAGAGTATCAAAAGAAAGTACTGGACGCCGCAAAAGAGATTGGAACGGATTGTATTATGGCTGGGGGGCAATCTCCCGACCAGATGCATAACTTCTATCATATAGCCGATCTGGTTATTGTGCCATCTCAGGTTGAAGAAGCATTTTGCATGGTGGCTGTAGAAGCGATGGCAGCAGGAAAAGCGGTTCTTGCCAGCAAAAAAGGGGGAATTAGCGAATTTGTGTTAGATGGCATAACGGGCTATCACCTCGCAGAGCCTATGTCGAGCGACAGTATAATTAATGATATTAACCGTGCGCTTGCTGATAAGGAACGCCACCAGATTGCCGAAAAAGCAAAATCCCTGGTGTTTTCAAAATACAGTTGGGAAAATGTAGCGCAGCGTTTCGAGGAACAAATGAAAAGCTGGTTTGATAAGTGATTGAGTCCTGATGATGGAAAACGCGCTGATACCGTAATAAGTATCAGCGCGTTTTTTTATCTATTTCTTAGCGCCAGCAGAAAACCAGTAATGATACCAATTTGAGCAATATCGACCTGTTCAAAATTACCACGAACGATATAAAAACCAATGAAAGATAAAAATAGCAAAAGATGAGCATTGTAGGGGCTTATCTCTACTTTCCTGAAGGTAGAGCTGGCTGTTTCCCTGATGATAGCGCCGTATAAATAGACCAGGCTCGCCAGACCCAATATGCCAGCACTAAACCAGATGTACAGGATGGTATTATGCGGACCGATGGATTCTTTAAAGGTCCACGTTGGATAATCGACAACGCGTTTATTATAAACACTATCATACACATCATTACCATAGCCGTAGCCCTTGATCGGGTTTTCCTGAATCAGTATCCACGCGGTACCCTGGGTTCCATTAGTATAACGATATGAGCTATCTGTCTGCTGTAATTTATACAGTAGTCGTTCCTGATCCGGTTTATGGCTTTGCTGAGTGATAACTAAAACGCCAGCAATAACCAGGATAGCAGCGCCAATTCCCATTAGTTTCCACTGACGGTTCAAAATCGCCCATAAAACGCCCACCACTAAAACTGCCAGCCATGCTCCCCGCGACAAGGTGCCTAACATTAAGAATAAGTAGACGGCGCTCAGCGCAAAGAAAGCGAGTTTGAGCGATGTTTTTCTGAATAGCCAGATATTCAACAATGCCGGGAACAGAAATACCATTGAATCAGATATATGTCGATGGTCATAGTTTGTAAATGGCATCACCCCCCTGGAATAGTCCTGAATATAAAAGACAATTTCAACCAGTGAACGTAATCCTAAACTTGTTAAAAAGGAGAAAAGTACTATTTTCGCAACCGTTTCTTTTGTTTCATCTTTTAATAGTACGGGAATTAATAAAGTATATAATAAGAAACCCTCCAGTACCGTATTTTCAAATTCCTTGAAACTTTCTTTCATATCTGGCGATATGAGTATGGAATAAACAAGGATTAATGATAATACTGCTACGCTATAAAATACGCTATTTTTGAAAAGAGGAGAAAAACTTTTCGGTGAGCGCGAGACCTGATAAATCGCGGTGATAACCATAAGTATGATTATCAAATGTTTATAACGCGTAATACCATCCAGAAAATACGTGGCAACAAAAAGAAAAACTAGCGCTTTATTCCAGATCGGCTTCCATTTCTCTTTATTTAACGTTAATGATGTGGTTAGCATCTTTTCTCCACAATAGGTTTGGGATGAGACAGAGTCTCTTTAATGAATCTTTCCAAATACGCTTGTGGCATCTAAATTCGCCAGGTTCTGTTCTGGTGAGCAGCATGCCATTTGGTTCTTCCCATAACCTCCAATTAACCCAGGGTCCGTTGGGCCATAGAGCGTAATATTCGGTCTGTCGAGCGCGGCGGTGAGATGGCTCAGGCCGGTATCAACCGATACGACAAATTTTGCGCCAGCCAGCACTCTGGCGACCTCCTCCAGGCTCATCCGCGGTAACACATCCACATAGTCAAAGCCTTCGGCCAGTCGTTTAGCCCGGGCCTCCTCATGAGGCGCGCCCCAGGGAAGTTTTATCCGTAATCCGGTGTTGCCCACCAGGCCGATAAGCTCGCGCCAGTTTGCTTCCGGCCAGTGTTTATCATCGCGGGTCGTGGCATGTAAAAACACCGCATACGGATCGCTAACCGCCTGCTGGCAATGCAGGAAATGTTTTGCGATGGCATAATCGCCCTGCGATTGCGGTTTATCGTATCCCAGGCTTTTGGCGAACAGCTCGCGCGTCCGTTCAACCGCATGTTGTTGCTTTGCGATATGGTGTTTACGGTTATAGAACAGGCTGGCCAGCGGTTCGCGGGCGGTACTCCAGTCCATACCGTGCTTTATCCCATGCGCCAGACGCGTCACCAGCGCCGCGCTTTTTACCAGCCCCTGCGCATCAATCACAGCGTCGTATTGGTTTGCGCATACCGCCCGACGAAAGGCTGTGCGTTCCGCTTTGATGGGCGCGGAAAACCAGGCCTTGCGCCAACGGCGAATAGCGACGGGAATCACGCGATCGACAGCACTGTGCCAGGACGGAATTTGCGCAAACCCTTCTTCGACAACCCAATCAAATTGAATCCCTGGAATCGCCTGTTGCGCGTCGGTAAGCGCAGGCAGGGTATGCAATACGTCGCCCATCGATGATGTTTTAACGATCAAAACCCGCATTAAACACCCTCTTCCGACAACAGCGAATGAAGCTCTTCCAGAACCCGCTGCGGCGTGATATCTATCAGGCTCTGGTGATAGCCTTGCGCCGTATCGCCTTTACGCACTTTGTGATAACCCGTAATAAGACGAATCACCCGGGCCTTATGAGACAGCGGCGGCGTGAAATCCGGGCTACTTGGGCCATACAAGGCGACCAGCGGGCGGTCGAGCGCCGCCGCGACGTGCATTAGCCCGGAATCGTTGGTGACGATGGCTTTACAGGCGGCTATCAGAATGACGGCCTGTTCCAGCTGGGTTTCCCCCGCCAGGTTGCGACACCATGCCTGCTGCTCGCTATTCAGCGCCGCCAGGATCTCATTTCCGGCTTCATGGTCTTTTGCCGAGCCAAACAGTACGACCTGATACCCTTCGTTAATGAGCTGTTTTGCCAGTTCGGCGTAGTGATAGTGCGGCCAACGTTTTGCCGGGCCAAATTCCGCGCCGGGGCAAAAGCCAATCAGAGGACGTTCAGAAGATAGCGAAAAATCGCTGCACATCAGCGACTTTTCACCCTCGCTAACCTGGAGCTGCGGCCAGAGTAGCGGCTGCGGTAGATCTTTCGCCGTGCGCATCACGCCCTTGTCATAGGCCAGCGCCACGTAGCGCTCCACCATCAGCGGCCAGGCGTCTTTATCAAGGACGCGCGCATCGTTCAGCAGGCCATAGCGCATTTCGCCGCGCCAGCCGGTACGGTGCGGGATATTGGCAAAGAAAGGAATCAGCGCCGATTTAAACGAATTTGGCAGCACCCAGGCGCGATCGTAGCGCTTCTCACGCAGGCTATGGCCCAATCTACGGCGCTCGCCGATTTCCAGCGCGCCGTGGCCCAGCGGCATGGGTATCGCCTCGTTAACTTCCGGCATACGCGATAACAACGGACGGCACCAGGCTGGCGCCATCACGTCGATTATCGCCTGGGGATAGCGCGCTTTAAGCGTGCGATAGAGACTTTGCGACATCATCATGTCGCCCACCCAGGACGGGCCAATGACCAAAATTTTCATACTTACGCGTCGCGGTTCAGCCAGGCCATATACTCCGTGACGCCTTCGGCGACGGTCTTAAAGGGTTTGTCGTAGCCCGCGTTGCGCAGATTGGTTAAATCCGCCTGCGTAAACGCCTGATAGCGACCTTTCAGCTTATCCGGGAACGGAATGTATTCAATGCTACCTTTTTTATGGTATGCCAGCGTCGCGTCGGCGACGGCCTGGAAAGATTCCGCACGGCCTGTGCCCAGGTTAAAGATGCCGGACTTGCCGCTTTCCAGGAACCACAGGTTAACGGCGGCCACATCGCCCACGTAAACGAAGTCGCGCTTGAAGTTTTCGCTGCCTTCAAACAGTTTCGGGCTTTCGCCGTTGTTTAACTGTGTATTCAGATGAAATGCCACGCTTGCCATGCTGCCTTTATGGCCTTCACGTGGTCCATAGACGTTGAAATAGCGGAAACCGACAATCTGCGAGTTCGCTTCTGGCAGGATCTGGCGCACATATTCATCAAACAGAAATTTAGAATAGCCGTAAACGTTAAGCGGTTTTTCGTATTCGCGCGATTCGATGAAGTCAGACGTGCGACCGCCGTAGGTGGCGGCAGAAGAGGCGTAAAGGAACGGGATTTCGCGCTCAAGACAATAGTGCAGCAGCTCTTTGGAGTATTGATAGTTGTTATCCATCATATACTTGCCGTCCCACTCGGTGGTGGAAGAGCAGGCGCCTTCATGGAAAATAGCTTCGATATCGCCGAGCTCTTCTCCGGACATAATCTGGATCAGGAAATCTTCCTTATCCATATAGTCAGCAATGTTCAGATCCACCAGGTTTACAAACTTGGTGCCGTCTTTCAGGTTATCCACCACCAGAATATCGGTGATACCTTTATCATTCAGGGCTTTAACGATATTGCTGCCGATAAAGCCCGCGCCGCCGGTAACGATGATCATAACTGTAACCTTTGAATTATGGTGTCAGAGACTGTCTCAGACATGAATGCTCTTATCATAACACTATTCATCCATTCACTGATAACCCGTGAGGATACGCGTGATTTATGCTGCATTTTAAAGAAGTGATGACGCGTCATCTCGTATCAACGTATCGCTTTGGGTAATATGTGCTGAAATTTGCCCAGTCTGGAGAATCGCAATGCGTGGGGATTTTTACAAACAGTTAACCAACGATCTGGAAACCGCCCGGGCGGAAGGATTGTTTAAAGAAGAGCGCATTATTACGTCTGCGCAGCAGGCGGATATCACCGTGGCGGATGGAAGCCACGTTATTAACTTTTGCGCCAATAACTATCTCGGGCTGGCGAATCACCCTGAGCTGATTAATGCCGCAAAAGCGGGTATGGACAGCCACGGTTTCGGTATGGCGTCCGTGCGTTTTATCTGCGGCACCCAGGATAGCCACAAAGCGCTGGAGCAAAAGCTGGCAAGCTTCCTCGGCATGGAAGATGCGATTCTGTATTCCTCCTGTTTCGACGCTAACGGCGGCTTGTTTGAGACGTTGCTGGGCGCGGAAGACGCCATTATCTCCGACGCGCTGAACCACGCGTCTATCATTGACGGCGTGCGTTTGTGTAAAGCGAAGCGTTATCGCTATGCCAACAACGATATGGCTGAGCTGGAAGCGCGGCTGAAAGAGGCGCGTGAGGCCGGCGCGCGTCATGTCCTGATCGCCACCGACGGGGTGTTCTCAATGGATGGCGTCATCGCCAATCTGAAAGGCGTCTGTGATCTGGCCGATAAATACGATGCGCTGGTGATGGTTGATGATTCTCACGCGGTAGGCTTTGTCGGCGAAAACGGTCGTGGTTCCCATGAATACTGCGACGTAATGGGCCGCGTAGATATTATTACCGGTACGCTGGGCAAAGCGTTAGGCGGCGCATCCGGCGGCTATACCGCGGCGCGTAAAGAGGTCGTTGAGTGGTTGCGTCAGCGTTCCCGCCCATATCTGTTCTCCAACTCCCTGGCGCCGGCGATCGTGGCGGCTTCTATTAAAGTGTTAGAGATGGTGGAAGCGGGCGCAGAACTGCGCGATCGCTTGTGGGCGAACGCCCGGCAGTTCCGTGAGCAGATGTCTGCCGCGGGATTTACGCTGGCAGGCGCGGATCACGCCATCATCCCGGTAATGCTGGGAGATGCGGTTGTCGCGCAGAAATTTGCCCGCGAACTGCAAAAAGAGGGCATTTACGTTACCGGTTTCTTCTATCCGGTCGTACCAAAAGGTCAGGCGCGTATTCGTACCCAGATGTCTGCGGCGCATACGCCTGAGCAAATTACGCGTGCGGTAGACGCGTTCACGCGTATTGGTAAACAACTGGGCGTGATTGCCTGAGGATGTAAGATGAAAGCGTTATCCAAACTGAAAGCGGAAGAGGGCATCTGGATGACCGACGTTCCGGAACCGGAAGTCGGCCATAACGATTTGCTGATTAAAATCCGTAAAACAGCCATCTGCGGCACTGACGTTCACATCTATAACTGGGATGACTGGTCGCAAAAAACCATCCCGGTTCCGATGGTCGTGGGGCATGAATATGTCGGCGAAGTGGTCGGCATCGGTCAGGAAGTGAAAGGCTTTAAAATCGGCGATCGCGTCTCCGGCGAAGGTCACATCACCTGTGGTCATTGTCGCAACTGCCGTGGCGGTCGTACTCACCTGTGCCGCAACACCACCGGCGTAGGCGTTAATCGTCCCGGCTGCTTCGCGGAATACCTGGTCATCCCGGCATTCAATGCGTTTAAAATCCCGGATAACATTTCTGATGATTTAGCCTCTATTTTCGACCCGTTTGGTAATGCGGTGCATACGGCGCTGTCTTTCGATCTGGTCGGCGAAGATGTACTGGTATCGGGGGCGGGGCCAATCGGCGTAATGGCCGCCGCGGTGGCGAAACATGTTGGCGCGCGTCATGTGGTGATTACTGACGTCAATGAATACCGTCTGGAGCTGGCGCGCAAAATGGGCGTCACCCGCGCGGTCAACGTCGCGAAAGAGAGCCTGAACGACGTCATGGCGGAGCTGGGAATGACCGAAGGATTCGATGTGGGTCTGGAGATGTCCGGCGCGCCGCCGGCGTTTCGTACCATGCTGGACACCATGAATCACGGCGGTCGTATTGCGATGTTGGGGATTCCGCCATCAGATATGTCTATCGACTGGACAAAAGTTATCTTTAAGGGCTTGTTCATTAAAGGTATTTATGGTCGTGAGATGTTCGAAACGTGGTACAAAATGGCGGCGCTGATCCAGTCCGGTCTGGATCTGTCACCGATTATCACCCATCGTTTCTCTATTGATGATTTCCAGAAAGGTTTTGACGCCATGCGTTCAGGCCAGTCAGGAAAAGTTATTCTGAGCTGGGATTAATATGTATAGAGACCCGATAATTTTATCGGGTCTGATATACGTTTCATCGTAAAAGGTTGGTGTCATTCACCAACCTTTTTTGTTAGGGAAAATCTGGAAAGCCGTAAAGAATTGTCATAGACATCAAGCATTCGTAATTGCGCTTTACTCTTATTTTACTCGCTAACGTCACGCTCTACTCTGATTTTTGTGCTTGCTTTTTACTGTAAAAATTAATTATGGCGGCTTAATAGTTTCTTAATAGAGCCACAGTATAAAGGCAGGGTAAATTAAGGTTTTTCTGGTAATCGTTATGAAAAATAGTAAAACCAAAGTGAGTATCATTGTCCCGTTATATAATGCGGGAGCGGATTTTAATGCTTGCATGGCGTCATTAATCGCGCAAACGTGGTCGGCGCTGGAAATTATTATTGTGAATGATGGATCGACTGATCATTCCGTTGAGATAGCAAAACATTACGCGGAACATTACCCGCATGTTCGACTGCTTCATCAGGCCAATGCTGGCGCATCTGTCGCCCGTAATCTTGGCCTGCAAGCGGCGACCGGCGATTACGTCGCCTTTGTCGATGCGGATGACCTGGTCTACCCGAAGATGTATGAAACGCTGATGACCATGGCGCTTAACGATGATCTGGACGTTGCGCAGTGTAATGCGGACTGGTGCGTCCGAAAAACCGGGCACGCCTGGCAATCTATTCCGACCGATCGTCTGCGTTCCACCGGGGTATTAAGCGGACCGGATTGGTTGCGTATGGCGCTGGCCTCGCGGCGCTGGACGCATGTTGTCTGGATGGGCGTGTATCGACGTGCGTTAATTACCGATAACAATATTACTTTCGTTCCCGGACTACATCATCAGGACATATTATGGTCGACGGAAGTTATGTTTAATGCCACGCGCGTACGTTATACCGAACAATCATTATATAAATATTTCCTGCATGATAATTCGGTAAGCCGTTTGCAAAGACAAGGCAATAAAAATCTTAATTATCAGCGGCATTATATTAAAATTACGCGATTATTAGAAAAGCTCAATCGTGATTATGCCCACCGTATTCCGATTTACCCGGAATTTCGCCAGCAAATTACCTGGGAAGCGTTACGCGTTTGTCATGCGGTGCGTAAAGAACCTGATATTTTGACCCGCCAGCGTATGATTGCCGAAATTTTTACTTCTGGCATGTATAGACGGATGATGGCTAACGTCCGCAGCGCGAAAGCGGCTTATCAGACGCTGCTCTGGTCTTTCCGGCTGTGGCAATGGCGCGACAAAACCTTGTCGCACCGTCGTATGGCCCGTAAGGCGCTCAATCTGTCTTAGCGCTCACGTTTTTAGGCGCGGCGATTTTCCCCCAGCCTTGCCACTGGTGCTGAAACCAGACAACCACGGAACTTTGCGTAATGCTCTCGCCGATGACGCTGAAAAAGCGCGTAGCGTAGACCGGTTGCAGCGGTTTTTTCGGCTTGCACATCTTCACGCCGCGAAAGGGATTGCGCGGCGCGTCAATTTTCTGCGGCGTCAAACCAGGTCGGGACGTATCTACCTGCGGTTCGTTGAGCAGGCTGCCTGGACGTACCAGGGTGATATCCGCCGGCAGGCGATAAACCATCTGTTGCAGCACGCGAACCGTTGCGGGATGCGGATGACCAATCGCGATAGCGGAACCGTTGCGACGGGCCAGTTCGATAGCGCGATTAAACTGACGGCGGATATCCGCCTCGTTTTGCGTATCGTCGAGGAACACTTTGCGCTTGATCACTTTCACACCCGTACCGGATGCCGCGCGCATCGCCTGGCTATTGCCAATCGTCATGCTGTCGAGAAAATAGAGGTTGTAATGTTCCAGCGCCTGCATCACTTTTTGCATACCGAACAGGCTGGAAGTCATTGCGCTGCCCATGTGGTTATTAAGCCCGACGGCATACGGCACGTTGTTTACCGCCTCGCGGATAATGCGCTCGATCTCATCGCTGCTCATATCTGGTCGCAGCGTATTCTTCTCCAGCGGCTGTTTGCTTAGCGGCGCCATCGGCAGATGGATTAACACCTCATGCCCGCTATTGTGCGCTTTAGTTGCCATTTCGCGCGCGTGCGGCGCGTTGGGCAGCACGGCGACGGAGATGTTTGGCGGCAGCGCCAGAACCTGGTTTTCCGTGTGCGGGCGATAGCCAAAATCATCAATCACGATGGCGAGCTTGCCAGCGAAAACGGGATGTGCAAACGCCAGCAAAGTGGCCAGCGTGAGAATGGAGCGACGAAACTGAGGCAAAACTTATCTTCCCAACCACGGCTGTGGATTGACGGCCTGACCCTGGCGACGAATTTCGAAATAAAGCGAGGGTCTGCCCTGACCGCCGCTACTGCCCACAAGGGCGATAGGTTGTCCGGCGCGCACCTGCGCGCCTACGCTGACCAGCGCGCTCTGGTTATAGCCGTAAAGGCTCATATCGCCTTTACCATGCTCCACGACCACCACCAGGCCATAGCCTTGCAGCCAGTCCGCCAGAATCACCCTGCCGTCGGCGATGGCTTTGACCTCGGTGCCTTCCGACGCGCCGATCACCATCCCCTTCCAACGTAGCTCACCTTGCAGCCGTTCGCCATAGCGATGCAATATCGGGCCGCGTACCGGCCAGTATGCCTGACCGCGAGGCGCGCCCAGACCGCCGGTGCGGGACATTAGCGAACGCTCGCTTTCCGTCGGCTTATAGGTGCTGCCTTTACGCGAGGCTTCCTGCTGCTTATCGCGTACCGCCTGCGCTTCGCGGGCTTCACGCTCCGCTCGCGCTTTGGCCGCCGCTTCTGCCCGCGCGATACTGTTGCGTAGGCGTGATTCGTTGGCGCGTAGTTCGCTTAACTGTTGCTGGCCTTGCTGAATAGACGACTCCAGTCCGGCAAGCGTTTTCTTACGTTCATTACGCGCCTGCTCCAGCTTCGCCTGCTGGGCGCGTTGTTCATACAGCAACGTTTGTTGTTGGCTTTGCTTCTCTTCCAGCTCGGCTTTTTGCGTGGCGACCTGTTCGCGAGTCTGTTTCAGTTCGGCGATAGTCTCCTGGCGCGCCTGGTTCAGATAGCCGAAGTAGGCCTGCAGGCGTTGCCCACGCTGGCTTTCTTCTCCGCTAAGAATAAGCTGAATGCCGGTGTGTTCGCCCTGGCGGAAAGCGGCGTCCAACTGCGCGGCGAGATTACGCTCCTGGCTGGCTTTTTGCTGCTCCAGTTTGGCAATTGAGGCGTTCATCTCATCAATTTGCGCGTTTAACTGATCCAGAGTGCTTTGCGTTTCGCGCAGCTTACGCGCTGCGGCCGAGATGGCCTCTTCCTGGGCTTTCAGTTGTGCCAGGAGGCTGGCGCGCTGTTGCTGCTGCTGGCGTACGTCGCGTTCTTTCGCGGCGATATCGGCCTGAATAGATTTGAGTTGATCACGGTCATCCGCGTGGGCGGAAAAGGCGCACAACAATACGCCAGCGCTAAGTACGCTGGCGTAGAACAAAGGCCTGACTGAAAACGTTCTTGGTTTCACGGCCTGTTGAATGGTGTTAATCGCCTTTCCCCTCATGGGGAGGGATTATTCCACGATGAACAGCGGCTTACCAGTCATCTCTTGCGGGATTTCCATCCCCATCAGCGACAGCATGGTAGGCGCAATGTCTGAAAGTTTGCCGCCTTCAACCGCCTTCACGTTTTTCTCGCCGACATAAATCAGCGGCACCGGCAGGTTGGTGTGGGCGGTATGCGCCTGACCGGTCGCCGGATCGCGCATCTGCTCCGCGTTGCCGTGGTCCGCGGTAATCAACAGTTGTCCACCAACGGACTCAACCGCTTTTGTTACCTGGTCAATGCAGTTATCCAACGCTTCCACCGCTTTGATGGCGGCTTCCATCACGCCGGTATGACCGACCATATCGCCGTTTGGATAGTTACAAATGATGGTGTCGTACTTACCGCTTTCGATCGCCGCGACCAATTTTTCAGTCAATTCTGCAGAGCTCATTTCCGGTTGCAGGTCATAAGTGGCCACTTTCGGGGAGTTGATCAGAATGCGCTCTTCGCCAGCAAACGGTTCTTCTACGCCGCCGTTAAAGAAAAAGGTTACGTGCGCATATTTTTCCGTTTCGGAAATACGCAGCTGAGTTTTGTCGTTTTTCGCCATCCATTCGCCAAAGGTATTCGCCAGCGACGCTGGTGGGTAGGCAACGGCAGTTTTGATGTCGGCGGCGTATTCGGTCAGCATTACGAAGTTCAGATTAACCACTTTCTTACGCGCAAAGCCGTCGAAATCAGCGTTAACGAAAGCGCGGGTAATTTCGCGCGCGCGGTCAGCGCGGAAGTTCATGAAAATCAGCGTATCGCCGTCTTCCATCGCCGCATCAGCCTGGCCCTCGGCGTGGATAACGGTCGCTTTGACAAACTCATCGTTTTCATCACGAGCGTAAGCGGCCTGCAGGCCAGCCACAGCGGTATCCGCCTGGAATTCGCCCTGGGCCAGGGTCATCAGATCATACGCTTTTTCCACGCGATCCCAACGGTTGTCGCGGTCCATAGCGTAGTAACGACCGACGATAGACGCCACGCGGCCTTTGCCCAGCGCGGCGAATTTGTCTTCGAATTTTTTCAGCGAGGCTTCAGCGCTGCGCGGCGGCGTGTCGCGACCGTCGAGGAAGGCGTGCAGATAGATTTTTTCTGCGCCGCGCTCTGCGGCCAGTTCCACCATCGCCATAATGTGATCTTCGTGGCTGTGGACGCCGCCCGCGGACAGCAGACCCATAATATGAACCGCTTTACCGGCGTTTTTCGCCTGGTCTACCGCATTGGTCAGGACTGAGTTAGCAAAGAAAGTACGTTCTTTAATTTCAACGTCCAGACGCGTCAGATCCTGATAAACGATGCGGCCTGCGCCCAGGTTAACGTGGCCCACTTCGGAGTTGCCCATCTGGCGGTCAGGCAGACCCACTTCCAGACCGGATGCGTCGATCAGGGTATGCGGACGTTTTGCCCACAGAGCATCCATCACTGGGGTTTTGGCGTTTAAGATAGCGTTATCCTGCTGTTCTTCACGGTAGCCGTAGCCATCCAGAATCACCAGTACCATAGGTTTTTTAGAAACCGACATTGCGACAACCTCATACTCAATAGACAAAATAATTGCGTAATTTTACTACAGCTGAATCGATAAAATAGCCTCAGAAGATCAAAGAAAGGGATCGCGCTGGCGTGAGAAGGCAAGTAATAGCGTGATTTTTTTTCGTAGCGCCCCGCAAAAATGCATTCCAGTGCACGCTCTGGCTGTATTTGCGCCACTGCGCAGGTATACTCCTTTCCTGGTTTTTTAATCACTACGTCGGGAGTTGTTACCCCCCATGCAAGAAATTATGCAATTTGTTGGCCGTCATCCCATACTGAGTATCGCCTGGATTGCGTTACTGGTGGCGGTTTTATTTACCACGTTCAAAGGTCTGACTTCAAAAGTTAAGGTGATTACACGCGGCGAAGCCACGCGCCTTATCAACAAAGAGGACGCCGTTGTTGTGGATTTACGTCAACGTGATGATTTCCGTAAAGGCCATATCGCTGGCGCGACCAATTTGCTGCCGAGCGAAATCAAAGCCAACAATGTTGGCGAACTGGAAAAGCACAAAGACAAGCCGATTATCGTGGTCGACGGTTCTGGTATGCAGTGCCAGGAATCCGCTAACGCGCTGACAAAAGCCGGCTTTGAAAAGGTCTTTGTGTTGAAAGAAGGCGTAGCAGGCTGGAGCGGCGAGAATCTGCCTCTGGTGCGCGGTAAGTGATTACCCGTCGTTTTCATGACGTAAGGGGAATGACTTGCCCTTGCGTCGACATGAAATCCATCGGGTAAAAAACAGGAGCGAAGTCATGGCCAATATTGAAATCTACACCAAAGCAACCTGCCCGTTTTGCCATCGTGCAAAGGCGCTGTTAAACAGCAAGGGCGTGAGTTTCCAGGAAATTGCGATTGACGGCGACGCCGTGAAGCGTGAAGAGATGATCAAACGTAGTGGCCGAACGACGGTTCCGCAAATTTTTATTGATGCACAGCACATTGGCGGTTGTGACGACTTGTATGCGCTGGATGCGCGTGGTGGACTGGATCCGCTGTTGCGTTAAGGCGTACTCAAGTATTTAAGGACAACACTAAAGGGTTTTACACATGTCAGAACAAAATAACACTGAAATGGCTTTCCAGATCCAACGTATCTATACCAAGGATGTTTCTTTCGAAGCGCCAAACGCACCGCATGTTTTCCAGAAAGATTGGCAGCCAGAGGTTAAACTGGATCTTGATACGGCATCTTCCCAACTGGCGGATGACGTTTATGAAGTTGTGCTGCGTGTTACCGTAACGGCTTCCCTGGGGGAAGAAACCGCGTTCCTGTGCGAAGTTCAGCAGGCCGGTATTTTCTCCATCAGCGGTATTGAAGGTACTCAGATGGCGCATTGCCTGGGCGCATACTGCCCGAACATTCTGTTCCCGTATGCTCGCGAGTGCATCACCAGCCTGGTTTCACGCGGTACGTTCCCGCAACTGAACCTTGCGCCGGTCAATTTTGATGCGCTGTTCATGAACTATTTGCAGCAGCAGGCTGGCGAAGGTACTGAAGAACATCAGGATGCCTGATGAACCAAAGTAATGCGTCAATGACAGTCATCGGTGCCGGCTCGTACGGCACCGCCCTTGCCATCACTCTGGCGAGAAACGGCCACCAGGTTGTCCTGTGGGGCCACGACCCAAAACATATCGCGACCCTGGAGCACGATCGCTGCAACGTCGCGTTCCTTCCCGATGTGCCTTTTCCCGATACGTTACACCTGGAAAGCGACTTAGCAACCGCGCTGGCGGCCAGTCGTAACATTCTGGTGGTGGTGCCAAGCCATGTTTTCAGCGACGTGCTGCGGCAGATTAAACCGCTGATGCGTCCGGATGCGCGTCTGGTATGGGCGACCAAAGGCCTGGAAGCGGAAACGGGGCGCCTGTTGCAGGATGTCGCTCGCGAAGCGTTAGGCGATCAAATCCCGCTGGCGGTGATTTCCGGTCCGACGTTCGCTAAAGAGCTGGCGGCGGGTTTGCCGACGGCAATCTCGCTGGCCTCAACCGATGAGACCTTTGCCGACGATCTCCAGCAACTGTTGCACTGCGGAAAAAGTTTTCGCGTCTATATCAATTCGGATTTTATCGGCGTGCAGCTTGGCGGCGCGGTGAAAAACGTGATTGCGATTGGCGCGGGGATGTCTGACGGCATCGGCTTCGGCGCGAACGCCCGCACGGCGCTAATCACGCGTGGACTGACCGAAATGTCGCGGCTTGGCGCAGCGCTTGGCGCCGATCCCGCCACCTTTATGGGGATGGCGGGTTTAGGCGATCTGGTGCTGACCTGTACCGACAACCAGTCGCGCAACCGTCGTTTTGGCATGATGCTTGGCCAGGGCATGGACGTTAAAGGCGCGCAGGATAAGATTGGCCAGGTGGTCGAAGGCTATCGCAATACGAAAGAAGTTCGTGAATTGGCGCACCGTTTTGGTGTTGAAATGCCAATAACCGAGGAAATTTATCAAGTATTGTATTGCGGAAAAAACGCGCGCGAGGCAGCATTAACGTTATTAGGTCGCGCCCGCAAGGAAGAGCTGAGTCGCCACTAGCCGTAAGGAACTGTTTGCATAAACGACCCAACCCGCACAGAACGGGTTGGTCGTTTTCTGCCCGTCTGGAGTAAGCCATGCCGTGTGAAGAACTGGAAATCGTCTGGAAGAATATTAAAGCTGAAGCCCGCGCTTTAGCTGACTGTGAGCCTATGTTGGCCAGTTTTTATCACGCCACTCTACTCAAGCATGAAAATCTGGGCAGTGCGCTGAGCTATATGCTGGCAAATAAACTGGCTTCGCCCATCATGCCCGCTATCGCTATCCGTGAAGTAGTTGAAGAAGCCTATGCCGCCGACCCGGAAATGATCGCGTCGGCAGCCTGCGATATTCAGGCCGTGCGCACTCGCGATCCGGCGGTGGATAAATACTCCACGCCGTTGTTATATCTGAAAGGCTTTCATGCGCTACAGGCCTACCGCATTGGTCACTGGTTGTGGAATAAAGGTCGCCGCGCGCTGGCTATCTTCCTGCAAAATCAGGTTTCGGTCTCGTTTCAGGTGGATATTCACCCGGCAGCGAAAATTGGCCGCGGGATTATGCTCGACCATGCCACCGGTATTGTGGTGGGGGAGACGGCGGTTATTGAAGATGATGTGTCGATTCTGCAATCCGTCACCCTGGGCGGTACCGGGAAAACGAGCGGCGATCGCCATCCTAAAATCCGCGAAGGCGTGATGATTGGCGCGGGCGCGAAAATTCTCGGCAATATCGAGGTGGGGCGCGGCGCGAAAATTGGCGCAGGTTCCGTTGTTTTACAGCCTGTCCCGCCGCACACTACCGCTGCAGGCGTTCCGGCGCGTATTGTCGGCAAGCCGGGCAGCGATAAGCCGTCGATGGATATGGACCAGCATTTCAACGGGCTACACCATACGTTTGAGTATGGCGACGGCATCTGATTTCGAGCTATCTTACTTGCCATATTGAACCTGGGCTATGCTCGTCATCCTCTCGTATTGCGTGTACGCTCAGGTAGACAAGCGCAGTCCGTGTCCAATCTGGCTGCGCCGATAACGCTCGAAACGAATATTATCAATATTAATGTAGGCCGGATAAGGCGTCAGCCGCCATCCGGCACAAATCAACTGCGCAATACCGCGCCGGGATATCCTAACTGGCGCCACGCTTCATACACCACCACCGACACCGCATTCGACAGGTTCATGCTACGGCTATCCGGCATCATCGGAATGCGAATCTTCTGCTCTTTAGGCAACGCATCGAGAATGCTGGCGGGCAGGCCGCGCGTTTCCGGGCCAAACATCAAATAATCGCCATCCTGATAGCTTACGGCGCTATGGGCGGGCGTCCCCTTTGTCGTCAACGCAAACAGGCGCTGCGGATTTTCAGCGGCGACAAAGGCGGCATAATCGTGATGGCGCTGAACCGCGGCGAATTCGTGATAGTCCAGCCCTGCGCGGCGTAAGCGCTTATCATCCCAGGTAAACCCCATCGGTTCGATGATGTGCAGACGAAAGCCGGTATTGGCGCAAAGACGAATGATGTTGCCGGTATTCGGCGGGATTTCTGGTTCGAAGAGTACGATGTTAAGCATGATGCCCCCTTAAATGCGGGGGGCAGAATAGCAGAAATTTACCGGGCTCTCACGCGCCAGGCGTTCAGGCGGCATCGCCTTTGCTCATTGGCGCCAGCGCGGCGGGCAAACTTCTCCCCAGTTCCTGCACCAGTGAATCGCCACTGATTTCGCTAATGGATTTCGCGCCGGTCAGGGTCATGGCGACTTTCATCTCTTTCTCGAGCAGGTCCAGCAGGTTGGCGACACCCGCTTTTCCTGCCGTCGCCAGCGCGTAGAGATAGGCCCGACCCAGCAGTACGGTATCGGCCCCCAACGCAATCATACGCACGACATCCAGCCCGTTACGAATCCCGCTATCCGCCAGAATGGCGATATCACCTTTCACCGCATCGGCAATGGCGGGCAGGGCGCGGGCGGAAGAGAGCACGCCATCGAGCTGGCGGCCGCCGTGATTCGACACCACAATACCGTCAGCGCCGAAACGTACCGCATCGCGGGCATCTTCTGGATCGAGGATCCCTTTGATCACCATTGGGCCGTCCCAGAATTCGCGTATCCACTCCAGATCTTTCCAGGAGATGGACGGATCGAAGTTATTTGCCAGCCAGCCGATATAGTCCTCAAGGCCGGTCGGTTTACCCAGATAGGCGGAAATATTGCCTAAATCATGCGGGCGACCGTTCAGGCCGACATCCCACGCCCATTTAGGGTGCATCACCGCCTGCCAGTAACGGCGCATGGCCGCGTTTGGGCCGCTCATCCCGGAGTGGGCGTCACGGTAGCGCGCGCCCGGCGTCGGCATATCCACGGTAAAGACCAGCGTGGAGCAGCCCGCCGCTTTTGCTCGTTCCAGTGCATTACGCATAAAGCCCCGGTCACGCAGTACATAAAGCTGGAACCACATCGGGCGCTTAATGGTTGGTGCAACTTCTTCAATCGGACAGACGGAGACGGTGGAAAGGGTGAACGGAATGCCCTTTGCGTCTGCGGCGGCGGCGGCCTGTACTTCGCCGCGACGGGCGTACATGCCGCACAGGCCTACCGGCGCTAATGCCACCGGCATCGACAACGTTTCGTTAAACAGGGTCGTTTCCAGGCTTAAATCGGACATATTTTTCAGCACGCGCTGGCGCAGAGCGACTTGCGACAGGTCTTCCACATTTCGGCGCAGGGTATATTCCGCATACGCGCCGCCGTCGATGTAGTGGAAGAGGAAAGGAGGCAGTGTGCGCTGAGCTGCGGCGCGATAATCGCTGGCTGCTGAAATAATCATGATTTATTCTCCCTGGTCATCTCATTATGGTCGCCGGGCAGGCGGGTAATACGCGCCTGGCGGGCCTGGTCTTCATCAAATCGTTTAATCGTGGTGTGGACAAAACTGAGGTGCGCCATCATCGCTTTACGCGCGCCGTCGGCGTTACCGTCCAGAATGGCGTCCATCACCGCCTGGTGTTGTTCCGTCAGCTTTGAGAATACGGGCGGAACGAGATACATACGCTGGCGACTCTGTTTGACGGAGGATTGCAGGACGTCGAAGAAACCGCGCATGGTTTGCAACAGCACCACATTGTGCGAGGCTTCCGCGATCGCCAGATGAAAGCGCACGTCGGCCTGGGAGGCGAGATCCGGGTCTTCGCTGAGCGTCGCATCAAAGCAGAGTCTGATCTTCTCTTTGTCGGCGCTGGTGGCCCGCATGGCGGCGTGCCAGGCCGTACTGGCTTCAATGGCGTGGCGGGCTTCCAGAATGTCGAAGCTGTAATCAGGATCGTCCGCCAGCAGGGTTTTCAGCGGCTGAACGATATTCTGTTCAGACCAGGTTTCGTGTTGCCAGCGGACAAATGTCCCGCCGCCGCGACGACTCACCAGCACGCCTTCACTGACCAGCTTCGCCAGCGCTTCGCGTAAAGAGTTGCGTGATACGCCAAGCTGTAGAGCCAACTGGCGCTCGGCGGGCAATTTCATGCCCGCTTCCAGGTTTTGTTCTTCAATCAGCGCCCGCACGCGAGAGGCAATCTCGTCGGACAGGCGTTTTGGCATCACAATCACGGAATCATCCAGGTTAAGACATAGGCCTGCAGGGTGGTAATCACCCCCACCATGCAGGTGAAAATCAGGCTATGTTTCACGGTAAAGCGGAACAGATCAGACTCTTTCCCCACTAATCCCACTGCCGCACAGGCGATGGCGATAGATTGCGGCGAGATCATCTTGCCGGTCACGCCGCCGGTGGTATTTGCCGCCACCATCAGCACATCCGAAACGCCGATTTGCTGCGCCGCGGTAGCCTGTAGAGAGGCAAACAGCGCGTTAGATGAGGTATCCGAGCCGGTCAGGAATACCCCCAGCCAGCCGAGGAACGGCGAGAAGAACGTGAAGGCGCTGCCGGTGTGCGCCAGCGCTAACGCCAGCGTGGAGGAAAGCCCGGAATAGTTCGAGATAAACGCGAACGCCAGCACCATGCCGATGGAGTAAATCGGCAACGCCAGCTCTTTCAGCGTGCTGCCGAAGGTCTGGATTGCGGCTGAGGGTTTCATTTTCAGCCAGACGATAGACAACAGCGCGGCAAACAGGATCGCTGTGCCGGTGGCGGAGAACCAGTCAAATTTATACACCGCCGCGTAAGCGGTCGCTTCGTGTACGACTGGCGGCATACGGGCGACCAGTTTATCGAGATACGGTACCGGAACGTTAATTACCCAGTCATACAGCGCGCCGCCGGGGGCAAACAGCGCTTTGAACGGCGGTATGCTCCAGAGAGTGACCGTGGCGGTCAGGAACAGGAACGGCGACCAGGCGCGAACAATTTGTCCTGTCGTATAACGGGTACGGGCCAGCGTCTGATCGACCTGCGACGCGCCCATATCGCCGAAGCGGAAGATGCGTACCGGCTGCCAACGTTTGAGGAACAGCGTCAGACACACCAGAGATACCAGAGAAGAGATAATGTCCGGCAGTTCCGGCCCGATAAAGTTGGAGCTGAGATACTGGGCGATAGCAAATGAACCGCCAGAGACCATTACCGCAGGCCAGGTTTCTTTCACGCCGCGCCAGCCGTCCATAATCGCCATAATCCAGAACAGCACGATAATGGTCAGGAATGGCAACTGGCGGCCTACCATCTGACCGATTTCAAAGCTGTCCAGGCCCGTGACCTGTCCGGCAACCAGAATCGGAATACCCATCGCGCCAAAGGCGACCGGCGCGGTATTTACAATCAGACACAGCCCTGCCGCATACAGCGGATTAAAGCCCAGACCCACCAGCAGCGCGGCGGTTATCGCCACCGGCGCGCCGAAACCCGCCGCGCCTTCAAGAAACGCGCCGAAGCAGAAGCCGACAATCAGCATTTGCAGACGTTGATCGGGGGTAATCGACAGAATTGACGAGCGGATAATGTCAAACTGCCCGGTCTTTACCGAAATTTTATAGACGAAGACCGCGGCGATGATTATCCAGGCAATCGGCCATAGCCCATAGAAGAAGCCATACACGACTGATGCCAGCGCGTGATCGACCGGCATTTTATAGAACAGCAGCGCGACGGCGAGCGCGATAACCACCGTCCACGAAGCGGCAACGTAGCCTTTCAGCTTGAGTTTAATCAGGGCGAAAAAGAAGAACAGGATTGGGAGCGATGCGATCAGGCTGGAAAGCCAGATATTACCCGCCGGGTCATAGTTTTGTTGCCAGAGGTTCATTGCAGGTCTCCTGAGAACCACACGCATAATGGGATGAATCTTTGCTCATCTCGTTGGGGTCACATTATGTGTAAAAGTGGTCCTGCCAATATTGTTGTGTATGGATAATGACAATGAATAGTTAAACAGATGTTATTTATTGGCAACGATATTGTAGGGGTAATTTAATGAAATGTGAACATGTGGTCGCATTCAGCGGGAATTGGTAGGTCCAATTAAGGGGTGAGGACAACAAAGGGAAGTGAAAAGGCAATGGCATAATGCCATTGCCTTTGATGTCGGGAGTATTGTTATTCCATTACCACTGGAAGCCAGCGCCAATAGCTGCAGAGTAATCGCCCTGGCTGTTACTGGTTCCTTGCAATTTATACACCCAGCCCCCGCTTTCACTTACCATGGAGACACCAATAGCGACGGCACTTTCACCATTAAATGTACCGCCAGCAATCGAGGTCATGTTGGCACCTGGGGCGTAGGCTTGTGGCAGACCGGCCATGGCCATCGCTGAGGCGATACCGCCGCTCATCTTGTTTTCTACCCCTTTGATTTTGCTGTTCATTTCACCCATTTTCTGGTCGGTATAGGTGTTTGCTTCTTCGACGCTGCGTTTCAATTGCGCATAGTTAACCGCATCCGTATCGTTCACCGCCGCTGAAACATTGCCGATCCGAGTGGTACCGCCACTCCCGTCTCCCAGGTTGAGCACGCTATAGTTAACCGAACCATCTGCATTGGTTTCATAACGCACGGAGCCTGCTTCTGAAGCTTTCAGTTGCGCCACATTAACCGCGTCAGTGTTGTTCACCCCTGCGGCAACGTTGGTAATACGGCGTTGTTGGGTAGAAGAGCCGACAGACACAGTATTAGCTTCATCTGCGACTGAATTTGTGCCCAACGCTACGCTGTTTTCAGCGGCAGCAATAGAGCCAGATCCAATCGCGACGCTGTCCGCACCCTGGGCATTTGCATCTACGCCATCAGTGTTGGTCTTGAAGTACTTGGTGCTACCGGTAGTGACGATATCGCCAATGCCGTTTTCAATATTGGTGACGCGAGTATCAAGACTACTCACCTGCGTGTTCAGGTTATTAATGCTTTCGGTATTTGCGGCAACACGGCTGTCGGTGACTTTCAATTGACTAACGTTTACGGCATCGGTGTCTGCCGAACCCGCCGCGACGTTAGTGATCTGACGTTGACCGTCTTCACTGCCGACAGAGAACTCACCGACAGAGTTCTGCGGTGTGTCCATGTTGTAGGCGGTGTAGTCAGTCTGTGCGCCGCGAGTGGTCTGAGAACCATTACCCATTGCAATACTATTTGCATGGTTGGCGCGTGCGTTAGAACCGATAGCAATACCGTTGATGGCATCAGCCATCACCAGTGTATTCAGACCAATACCAATACCTGCATCAGCATTGACGATGGTTTTCGCACCCATTGCCAGTGAGTCAGTCCCGACAGCCAGTGAATCTTCTTCCGTTGAGTTTGCGTGGTAGTACTTGGTCGGTGTAGTGGCGACCGCACCAATGGCATTTTGTAACTGACGAACTGTTACCGCATCTTGCGCTTCAGAGCCGTCCGCAACGTTGGTAATTTGACGATAGCTTATTCCATCCGTCCCCAATGACAACGCGCCCAGCAACTCTCTGTCTGTTGTATTGTAGCCAATGACGACGCCATCGCTTGTTACGCTCGTTGCTCGTATACCTGATGAAATAGCGCGGTTAGAGGTGGAGCCACTGCCCAAAGCGATGCTGCCATCAATGCTGCTGCTGCTGTTCTCTCCAAGCGCCAGACTCGAAGCACCGGATGCGACGGCGTTGTAACCCACTGCCGTTGCGCCGTTACCCGTTGCGTATGCATCCTGGCCTTCAAGCCCGTTATCATTCGTACGGATGTATTTCACGCCGGTACCATTTTCCGTGATATAGGTTTCGCTGGTATCGCCGGCTAGTTGGCTAATAGATTCATTATACTGAGAAATCAGCATGTTAGTTTCATAAAGCTGAGAGCCATTAACAGCGTCAGTACTGTCACTGGCGATTTCACCTGCTGCCACATTGGTTATCTTATTGGTACCGCTGGTACCGTGGCTGGCGCTGAACGCACCCTCTTCGTCATCCCAGCTCAGTGCATCGGTACCAAGATTGGTGATGGACGTATTGATATCCGCGATAGCAGAGGTGTTTTGATCTACCTTCTGGTTGGTTTCATACAACTGTGAGCCGTTTACCGCGTCTGTACTGTCCTCAGAAAGCGCCCCGGCGGCGACATTGGTTATTTTACTGATGCTTCCACCGTGGTTTGCGCTGAAAGCGCCGATGTCTTCGTCCCATAACAGAGCGTTATCAGTGAGGCCGGTAATGGACGTATTAATGTCGGAGACAGAAGTATTCAGGTTCTCAATCGCGGTGCTGTTCTGAGTGATGTTGGTGGTATTGGCAGCGATATCGGTCGTGTTCTGATCCACTTTTTCATTGGTTTCGAACAGCTGCGATCCGTTAACGGCGTCGGTACTTCCTTCAGACAGCTCCCCGGCGGCAACGTTGGTGATTTTGTTTGTTGTACTACTTCCGTGGCTGGCAGAGAACGAACTCGTTGTCTCATTCCAGCTCAGGTTGTCAGAGCTAAGGTTAGTGATGGACGTATTAATATCTGCGATAGCAGAGGTGTTTTGATCCACCTTCTGGTTGGTTTCATACAACTGGGAGCCGTTCACCGCGTCTGTACTGTCTTCAGAAAGGTCACCGGCGGCGACATTAATGATTTTGCTGGCGTTTCCGTTGCGGTTAGCGTTGAATGCGCCAGAGGCTGCATCCCACAGCAGTGCATCGTCGGTGAGCGTGGTGACGGAGTTGCTCAGGTTGTTGATACTGGTGGTGTTGGTGGCGATATCAGTGGTGTTCTGGTTGATGCTGGTTGTATTGGCAGCGATATCCGTGGTGTTCTGCGACACATTTTCGTTGGTGGCAAACAGCTGGGAGCCGTTAACAGCATCGGTGCTGTCCGCGGCCAGGGTG
Organism: Salmonella sp. 32031103-2018-00083-FB-01-SM-01; assembly: GCF_017571995.1. Classification (NCBI taxonomy): domain Bacteria; kingdom Pseudomonadati; phylum Pseudomonadota; class Gammaproteobacteria; order Enterobacterales; family Enterobacteriaceae; genus Salmonella; species Salmonella sp. 32031103-2018-00083-FB-01-SM-01. The sequence continues at coordinate 262,171 of NZ_JAGEQL010000005.1, read as the reverse complement.
CCCGCCGCCAGATTGGTGATCTTGCTGTTGCTTCCGTTGTGCTTAGCGCTGAATGCGCCAGAGGCTGCATCCCACAACAGGGCATCGTCGGTGAGCGTGGTGACGGAGTTGCTCAGACTGTTGATATTGGTGGTGTTGGTGGCAATATCAGTGGTGTTCTGGTTAATGCTGTCAGTATTGGCAGCGATATCCGTGGTGTTCTGAGACACATTTTCATTGGTGGCAAACAGCTGGGAGCCGTTAACGGCGTCGGTGCTGTCCGCGGCCAGGGTACCTGCCGCCAGATTGGTGATTTTGCTGTCGCTTCCGCTGTGGTTGGCGCTGAATGCGCTTGCGCTGCCATCCCACAACAGGGCATCGTCGGTGAGCGTGGTAACGGAATTGCTCAGGCTGTTGATATTGGTGGTGTTGGTGGCGATATCAGTGGTGTTCTGATTGATGCTGGCCGTATTGGCGGCGATATCGGTTGTGTTCTGGTTAATGCTGTCGGTATTGGTAGTGATATCAGCGGTGTTCTGATCCACTTTCTCATTTGTATCAAACAACTGGGAGCCGTTAACCGCATCAGTGCTGTCTGCGGCCAGGGTACCTGCCGCCAGATTGGTAATCTTGCTGTCGCTTCCGCTGTGGTTAGCGCTGAATGCGCTTGTGTTGCCATCCCACAACAGCGCGTCTTCGGCTAATCCTGCGACAGAGGCCTCTGTATTCGTGATAGAAGTGTTAAGTGCGCTTAACGCACTGCCTACGTTATTGTAGATGCCTGTGCCCACCTTGTAGAGGGGCGCATTCACTGTACCATCAGAATTAACGGAAGCCCCTCCGCCTAGTCGATCGGCGACGGATTGACTTAAAGAATAAATTTGCGCACCTGTAACGGCATCGGTACTGTTGGCATTGATGTCGCCTTTAGCAACGTAGGTGATCTGTCGCTGAGTGGTGCTGTTACCCACGGCGACCGAATTGTCTTCCAGAGCGGTAGAGCCCGCGCCAAGGGCAACTGAGTTGGTGCCTATCGCTTGTGCGCCATTACCAAATGCAGCGCTGTCGTCGCCGCTCGCAGTGGCTTGATAACCTAATGCAGCGGAAGTTGCTCCGCTTGCGACAGATTTATAACCTAATGCAACCGAGTTTGCGCCGCTCGAATCGGCATACACGCCCATTGCCATCGAATAACTCCCGCCAGCTGAGGATGAGGCCCCCATCGCAATAGCCCGGTCACCGGCTGAAACGGATTTTACGCCAAGCGCTAGCGAAGAGTTGCCGGTGGACTGGCTGTATGAACCAATGGCGGTACTCCATTTCCCCATCGCGGAGGCGTGATAACCCATTGCGGCGCTTGCGCCATCAACGTTGGTGTAAGTATTGGCTGTGGCATCGGTACCAATTGCAATCCACCCTGTTCCTGCAGTGGAGTCGGATGGAGTAACACCGCTGCCAGTATCTTTACCTGCATTGGCCAATACATCCGCAGAGACCATAATACTGCTAAGACTGATGAGTGCGGAAACCGCCAGCTTTCTGCGGCCGCTTTTTTTGCCGCGGCTTTTTGCGGTTTCGCTGGTGACAACAAATGTTCCCGTAGCGGCATTCCAGAGGACTTTAAATATTCTGTTCATGGATAAGTGCTTTCCTTTTCTAAAATAGTTGTATCAATGGCTATTATTTTTTTGGCTTCTTTTTCGTATCATTAATAGGTTGTATGCTGTCGAATATGACATTCTCCATGTTAATACCTATTTTTAGATACTTAAGATTATTGGGCGATACGCCTTTTAATGTTAGCGTGACGTTTGTCCATGTTCCCGGTAAAAGTTCGATTGTCGAATCCATTTTCGTGTTAAGCAGGAGTTGTTTCCAGCGAGGCAGATCTTTTGCCTCGGAAGGTTTTTTCGTACCCCATGTCATATTAAACGCAAGGTTTGATACGGGAATGCTGAGTAAGTTAACCAAATCAAGATGAATAACACTTCCATCATCTATTGGCTCAATAGATAGAATACGCCCGGCTAATCCGATATTGCCGTTGTTAATAATAAAATAGCGCGTTTGTGATGGATCCAGTTCTGTGTAGTCGAATAGCCGTTGTTTGCGTTCAACGCGGCCAACGACTTCGGCGACCTTTTGGGTCGTGTTGATAATCGTAGTTTGTTGTTTTTCTAACAGATTTATCTTTGCTTCTTGTTCTTTTTGTTGTTTTTCTAACAGATTTATCTTTGTTTCTTGTTCTTTTTGTTGTTTTTTCAGTTCTTCAACAAGGTGTTTATCTGCAAAGTAATCACAACCAGATAAAAAGAATGTGAATCCCAACGCAAGCAGGGGGATAAATTTTCCATTTTTGTGCATATAAAATATCCTTGTTAATAATTTATATAATATAAATAGTTAACCTGTTATTTATACAGCTAACTCATCATTTTGCGAGCATTGCCAATAGCCATTAATATATGGTTATAATTAAAACATTCATTGTTTCTATAGGAATGTGCAAATACCCGACGTTGTTTATCAATTATTCATAGCAATACTTTATAAAAATATAATTATAATATTTATGTATGAGCATTTTTTTTCATGGATGATAATGTTATTTAATTTTGCGGGTCAATCATATTCTGCGGGATATGAGAAAAGGGGATGAAAAAATTCATTGCATAAATACAAATAGGCATGATAGTGGAATTTTTCATCCCGAAAAAGCGGGGATTACCGTTAAAAATGAACTTGTATATAAGCGGTGTAAATACGTCTGGATAAAAATTCGGAATATAGCCCGATGCTCTCAAGACATCCTCCGTACACGGGTGTCCTGAGAGCCTGAGATGCGGAAGGTTTAGAACTCGCTCTTCGCGAACCCTGTCATCTCTTTGAGCCCCATTTCCCGGCCCAGCGCCGTCATCGGGTGCACCACGATCAGGCCGCGTACGCTTTTTTTGAGTTTGCCCATATCGGCCTGCTCTTTTTTAGTGATCGCGCGGCGAAACGGCAGGTTCATCAGCTTCTGCGCTTCTTTACTCAGTTTCTGGCTGTGTACTTCGCGCAGACGGATAATTTCTGCTTCCAGCGTCTCTTTTTCTTTTTCCAGCTCCGCGTATTTATCGGCGGATTCAACCAGAGAGAGACCTGCCTGCTGGTGGCGAATAGCGTCAAGACGATCGCTCAGGCGTTTAATTTCGTTTTTTTCAACTTCTTTCATGGGATTGCTTCTGATAGAAATGGGATAGATACCCTATAGTATGCGCGCAGTGAGTGATTCTTCACAACTCATGACGTAAAGATAATCAATTATGGCAAGTATTACACCGCTAATTATTTAGTTATCTCTTTGAGAATAAAATCTTTTTTTCGAAAGAAAAGATGAAGCGCCTTTTTTGCCGGCAAGAAAAGCGATTAAGCACATTTTCCTCAATGACAACGCTAAATTGATCCTAAACTCAAATAAGCGACCGCGGGAGTCAGACGCGGGTCACACATGGAGGATCTATCATGGCAAAAATAGGTGAGAACGTACCACTTCTTATTGATAAAGCCGTCGATTTTATGGCGTCCAGCCAGGCGTTCCGTGAATACCTGAATAAAACGCCGCCGCGTGATTATGTTCCTTCCGAGGTGCCGTCGGAGAGCGCGCCCATTTATTTGCAGCGTCTGGAATATTACCGGCGGCTGTACCGACCAAAAGAAGAAGAAAGAGGTTAACGGCGGGATTTACTTTTGAAAGGCCTTTTTTAAGCTGATTTTAGAAATCAGCTCGGTCAGGGAGAGAACCATCGTCGAACGCACCGCCTGCTGGTAGCGCTGAATTTGCATGGCGTAGAGCGCCGCGTCGGACGTATCAAAATGCGGCGGCGGCGGCAGCGCCATGACGCAGTGTAGTTCGCCAAACGGCCCGAGGATTTCATCGTCGGTAAAGGCGTACTCATTGCCGTCGTGATTCAGCTCTTCGCGCAGCGCCATTAACAGCTCCGCATCTTCATATTCGGTGCGGCTGAGTACGCCCAAGCCATAGATAAGTTTCAGACGTACCGAAAGATCGCCCAGCGGTCCGTCGCCGTCCAGCAACGGTTCCACAGCGTATTTCACCGCATAGTCGTCTTTGCGAAACACCTGGAGCACCAGAATATTCACCGCCTCGGTCAATAACTCGACGGCAGTAATCAGGAAGCTCCGTACGGTTTTGCCAGCATTCAGACGCTCAAGCACACGATTTTCAAAGGCCTGGGTTTGTTCCATTATTGCCTGCATATCTGACAATCTGTTATTTGGGCGCAGGCTAACCTGCGCCGGGTTCTGCGTCATTTGGTCGCGTTATAAGCGTTAACCGCCTCCGCCACCACATCGCTATTGGCATCCAGCCCGGAAATTTGCGCCAGAGCGGCCTGCGGGCCTTTTTCGTCAATCAGCGCGGCCAGTTCCTGTGCCTGCGGATCTTCTTCACTACGGAAATGCATCGCCGCCGCGATCCCTTTGACCAGATTCACATGCGGCAGACCATATTCCAGGGTGCCAAGCAGCGGTTTGATCAGACGGTCGCCCGCGCTGAGTTTGCGTAGCGGCTGACGTCCAACGCGCTCAACATCATCTTTCAGATACGGGTTTTCAAAACGACCGAGGATTTTCTGAATGTATGCCGCATGTTTGTCGGCGTCAAAACCGTAGCGTTTGATCAGCACCGCGCCGCTTTCTTCCATCGCGCCTTTCACCACCGAGCGAATACTCTCATCGAGAATGGCGTCGCGAATGGTTTGATGACCGGCTAATTTGCCGAGGTACGCGGTTATAGCATGACCTGTGTTCAGCGTGAAGAGTTTACGTTCGACAAATGCCATCAGGTTATCCGTTAACTCCATCCCCGGAATGGTCGGCAACGCGCCTTTAAACTGGGTTTTATCGACGATCCACTCGCTGAAGGTTTCTACCGTCACTTCCAGCGGGTCATGGGTGGCGGAAGCAGATGGCGGCACAATACGGTCAACGGCGGAATCCACAAAACCGACGTGCTGTTCAACCCAGGCTTTATCGCCACCCGCCAGCGCGTTCATTACATGGCCTTTGAGCTGTGTGGTGCCGCGCACCATGTTTTCACAGGCGATGATATTCAGCGGGGCATCCACGCCCTGCGCCTTACGTTTTACCAGCCCTTTAGCGATGGCCGGAGCGATACGCTCAAGCACAACCGGACCCACGGCAGTAGTGATTAAATCAACGTGGGCAATCAGGTCGACAACATCATCGCCGATGCTGCTGACAGCGTTGACGCCGGAAACGGTATCCACCTGCTCATTTTCACCCACAACATGAACCTGATAGCTATGACGGGCATTCAGGGCATCGAGTACGACCTGGTTTACATCCGCAAACGTCAGTTGTATCCCCGCGTCAGCCAGCAGTTTGCCGATAAAGCCACGACCGATATTACCTGCGCCAAAATGTAATGCTTTCATAGTATTAACCTTCATTAATGTTTTTACCCGAGAGGGCTGGGGTGAGGGACTGCATAGATTTCCCCTCAACCTAACCCTCTCCACAAGGGAGAGGATTTTGTAGGCCCGGTAAGCGTGAGCGCCACCGGGCAATAACGCTTACTTACGACCTGCCAGCAGTTCCAGCACTTCATCCACGCTGGTGGTGTGCGCCAGACGTTCGATCACGGATTCATCATCCAGCGCGTTGGTCAGACTAGTGATGACCTGGATGTGCTCATTGTTACGTGCGGCGATACCAATGACCAGACGGGCAATATCGTCTTCTTCTTCACCGAAGCGTACGCCTTCCGGATACTGGCAGAACACCACGCCGGTTTTCAGCACGCGGTCTTTCGCTTCTACCGTGCCGTGCGGTACTGCGATGGATTCACCGAGGTAAGTCGGCGTCAGCTTTTCGCGGTCCAGCATCGCCTCGACGTATTCCGGCTCAACATAGCCGCCTTTCACCAGTTGTTCACCGGCAAAGCGAATCGCCTCTTCTTTGTTAGCGGCTTTACGGCCCAGGAAGATATTCTCCGCGCCCAGCTTGAACAGGTTGTTATCACCCTCCTCAAAGCTGTCTTTCAGATGGTCGCGTACTTTCTCTTCATTAGTATTGTGGCGCTGTGCGGCAACCAGACGTTCGGTCAGGCTGGTGTACAGGCCGCTATCCAGGAAGTTGGTCAGCGAAATATGCTGCGCCTGCGGTACCTGACGCATCGCGCGCTCGGTAAGGTCACGGTGAGTAATGACCAGATCCACATCCGGCGGCAGATTGTTAATGGCGCTGTTGGTGACGGAGATCTGGCTCAGGCCCGCATCCTGTACTTTCTTACGCAGTACCCCTGCGCCCATCGCGCTGGAACCCATACCGGCATCGCAAGCCACGATGATTTTACGCACATGGCTCAGGTCGTTGGTCACGTCGCCAGCCGCCAGCGGAGAGGCGCCTTTAGATTCCGCTTTCATGTCCTGCATACGACGGGTGGCCGCTTCAATGTCATCTTCTTCTTTCACTTTGCTGGTTTTCAGCAGAATTGCAGACACCACGAAGGAAACCGCCATTGCCGCCACGATGGCAGCGATGTTAGCGAAGTAAGCGCCTTTTGGCGTCATCGCCAGTACCGCCAGAATGGAACCCGGAGATGCCGGAGAGACCAGACCGCCGTTCAGGATGGTCAGGGTGAATACGCCGGTCATACCGCCGAGAATCACCGCCAGAATCAGGCGTGGGTTCATCAGCACGTACGGGAAGTAGATCTCATGGATACCGCCCAGGAAGTGGATAATTGCCGCGCCGCCCGCAGACTGTTTAGCGCTGCCACGACCGAAGAACATGTACGCCAGCAGGACGCCCATCCCCGGACCCGGGTTAGCTTCAATCAGGAAGAAGATGGATTTACCCATCTCATGGGACTGCTGGATACCCAGCGGTGAGAAGATGCCGTGGTTAATCGCGTTATTGAGGAACAGGATTTTCGCCGGTTCAACAAAAATGGACGCCAGCGGCAGCATATCGTGCGCCACCATGAAGTTAACGCCCGCCGCCAGAATTTTGGACAGGACTTCAACCGCCGGACCAATACCGAGGAACGCCAGGATGGCGAGGATCATACCGATGATGCCAGCGGAGAAGTTGTTCACCAACATCTCAAAACCGGATTTGATCTTACCGTCTACCCAACTGTCGAATTTCTTAATGCAGTAGCCGCCTAATGGACCGGCGATCATCGAGCCGAGGAACATCGGCATATCCGCGCCGACAATAACGCCCATGGTAGTGATAGCGCCCACTACGCCGCCGCGTTCGCCGCCAACCAGACGACCGCCGGTATAACCGATGAGCAGCGGCAGCAGGTAGGTGATCATCGGACCAACCAGTTTCGCCAGCGTTTCGTTAGGCAACCACCCTGTTGGAATAAATAATGCGGTGATAATACCCCACGCGATAAACGCGCCGATATTAGGCATCACCATATTGCTGAGGAATCGACCAAAGCTTTGCACTTTGATCTTAATATCGGATGACATAAAAACACCCCTTCTTATGTTGCTGTCGCGCAGGCTGAAAGCCCGAGGTTTGTTAATGTAGCGGCAGAGGTAGCCGGACCCTGTAGTGTAGATACTGCGCAATCTGGCACTGAATCGTTCAACTGTCCAGACAGGGACAATTTATGTGATTTGTGTCACATAAATATAGGGGGTAGAGAGGTAATTGATGTGATATTGATCACAAAGTGGCTGTGTAAAAAAACAACGAATCTAATTTTTAGCTCTTAAAAGGCAATTTTATGTGAGATATTTCACATTTTTATTTTGGTGCTTTGTTGAATTTTTGTGATCTTCTTCACAAGAAATTTTAAGCCCGGGTAACGTCAATACGATCCGGCAAACATTTTGTCGCGAGCCTTCTCACGTTATGTCATTCAGCAACCTCTTTTTGCGTCTCTTTTCGTCTTATTTGAGCCATACTATGATTTTTACTGGTTGGCAAAAAGGACACGGCATGAAACTCATCGGTAGCTACACCAGCCCTTTTGTGCGCAAAATCTCTATTCTGCTGCTCGAAAAGGGCATTACCTTCGAATTTATTAATGAATTACCCTACGAGGCGGATAACGGCGTGGCGCAATACAACCCTCTGGGTAAGGTGCCAGCGCTGGTGACGGAGAAAGGGGAGTACTGGTTCGATTCGCCGATCATCGCGGAATATATTGAGCTGTTGGATATCGCGCCAGCGATGCTCCCGCGTGACCCGATGGCAGCGCTTAAAGTTCGCCAGCTCGAAGCGTTGGCTGACGGTATTATGGATGCAGCGTTGGTGTCTGTACGCGAACAGGCGCGCCCGGCGGCGCAACAATCGGAAACGGAACTGCTGCGCCAGCGGGAAAAAATCAACCGCAGCCTGGATATGCTCGAAAGTTATCTGAGCGACGGGACGCTAAAAACGGATACGGTCAATCTGGCGACTATCGCGATTGCCTGTGCGGTAGGCTATCTCAACTTCCGCCGGGTCGCGCCTGGCTGGTGCGTTAGCCGCCCCCACCTGGTCAAACTGGTCGAAACGCTTTTTCAACGCGAAAGCTTTGCCCGCACCGAAGCGCCAAAGGCTTGACGCGCATTATGTCCGCCTGAGCAAACTCACGTTACAATCCCCCTTATGTCGATATCCCTCTCCCGCCAGGAGAGGGCCACCAACAGCCAGGCATTTTCATGACAAGCGAAACGCGTACACTCTACAGCCAGCTTCCTGCTATCGATCGCTTATTGCACGATAGCGCTTTTCTTTCTCTGCGCGATCGGTATGGCCATACCCAGGTGGTTGATCTGCTTAGGCGGATGCTTGACGACGCGCGCGACGTCATCCGGAATACGCAAACACTTCCCGACTGGTACGCAGACTGGGCGCAAGAGGCGAAACTCCGGCTGGAAAATGCGGCGCAAAGCGCGCTGCGCCCGGTGATTAACCTGACGGGGACGGTGCTGCACACCAACCTTGGCCGCGCATTGCAGGCGCAAGAAGCGATTGAGGCGGTAACGCAGGCGATGCGCGCGCCGGTGACGCTGGAATATGATTTGGATGGCGCCGGGCGGGGGCATCGCGACCGGGCGCTGGCGACGCTGTTATGCCGTATCACCGGGGCGGAGGACGCCTGTATCGTCAATAACAATGCGGCGGCGGTATTGCTGATGCTGGCGGCGACCGCCAGCGGCAAAGAGGTGGTGGTTTCGCGTGGCGAGCTGGTCGAAATCGGCGGCGCGTTTCGTATTCCGGATGTTATGCGCCAGGCGGGCTGTACGCTGCATGAAGTAGGCACCACCAACCGGACGCACGCGAAAGATTACCGTCAGGCGGTAAATGAAAATACCGGGCTGTTGATGAAGGTGCATACCAGTAATTACAGCATTGAGGGCTTTACCAAAACGGTAGAGGAAGCGGAACTGGCGGAAATCGGGCGAGAGCTGGATATTCCGGTGGTGGCGGATCTGGGCAGCGGTTCGCTGGTGGATTTAAGTCAATATGGCTTACCCAAAGAGCCGATGCCGCAGCAGCTCATTGCCGCAGGCGTCAGCCTGGTAAGCTTCTCCGGCGATAAGTTGCTGGGCGGGCCGCAGGCCGGGATCATCGTCGGCAAAAAAGCGATGATTGCCCAACTGCAAAGCCATCCGCTGAAACGCGCTCTGCGCGCGGATAAAATGACGCTGGCGGCGCTGGAGGCCACGTTACGTCTGTATCTGCACCCGGAAGCGTTGGCGGAGAAATTACCCACCCTGCGTCTGTTAACCCGCAGTGAAGCGTCGATTCGCGAACAAGCGCAGCGGTTACAGGCGCGGCTGGCGGCACGTTACGGCGATGAATTTGCGCTGGAGGTTAAACCCTGCCTGTCGCAAATCGGTAGCGGTTCATTACCGGTAGACCGCCTTCCCAGCGCCGCCATGACCTTTACCCCGCACGACGGGCGCGGTAGCCGGCTGGAGGCGCTGGCGGCCCGCTGGCGCACGCTGCCTGTACCGGTCATTGGCCGAATTTATGATGGCCGTTTATGGCTGGATATGCGCTGTCTTGAAGACGAAAGCCGGTTTATGGAGATGATGCTGAAATGATTATTGCAACTGCCGGACACGTAGACCACGGTAAAACGACGTTGCTCCAGGCGATTACCGGAGTCAATGCCGATCGCCTGCCGGAAGAGAAAAAACGCGGGATGACTATCGATCTGGGCTACGCCTATTGGCCGCAGCCGGATGGTCGTGTGCTGGGCTTTATCGATGTGCCTGGGCATGAAAAATTCCTCTCTAACATGCTGGCGGGCGTAGGCGGTATCGATCACGCTTTGCTGGTGGTCGCCTGTGATGACGGCGTCATGGCGCAAACGCGCGAGCATTTACAGATCCTGCAACTGACGGGCAATCTCCAGCTCACCGTCGCGCTGACCAAAGCCGATCGCGTGGACGAGGCGCGTATCGGTGAAGTACGTGAAGAGGTACTGGCGGCGCTCGACAACTATGGCTTCGCCGATACCGTTTTATTTGTCACCGCCGCCAATGAAGGACGCGGTATTGCAGAACTTCGCGCTCATTTACAGCAGCTTCCTGCACGTTTGCACGCCGCGCAGCATCGTTTCCGTCTGGCTATCGACCGTGCGTTTACGGTGAAAGGGGCGGGACTGGTGGTGACCGGAACGGCGTTGAGCGGAGAGGTGAAGGTAGGTGATACGCTGTGGTTAACCGGAGTAAATAAACCGATGCGGGTGCGTAGCCTGCACGCACAAAATCAGCCTACCGACCATGCGCACGCTGGGCAACGTATTGCGCTCAATATTGCGGGCGATGCGGAGAAGGAACAGCTTAACCGCGGCGACTGGCTGCTTTCCGATGCGCCGGTGGGGGAAGCTTTTTCCCGGGTGATCGTTTCTCTGGCACTTCATGCGCCGCTTTCCCAATGGCAGCCGCTACATATTCACCATGCCGCCAGCCATGTGACCGGTCGCGTCTCTTTGCTGGAAGGCGGGCTGACCGAGCTGATCTTCGATACGCCGTTGTGGCTGGCCGATAACGACAGACTGGTGCTGCGTGATATTTCCGCACGCGCCACCCTTGCCGGCGCACGCGTGGTGACGCTTAAGGCGCCGCGTCGCGGTAAACGTAAGCCAGATTATTTGCACTGGCTTTCAACGCTTGCCGCCGCGCAGGACGATAGCGCGGCGTTGGCCATTCATCTGGAACGCGGCGCCGTCAACCTGCCGGATTTCGGTTGGGCGCGTCAGCTTAATCCTCTCGGTATGCGTCAGCTTATTGAGCAACATGGTTTTATCCAGGCCGGAGACAATCTGCTAAGCGCGCCCGTCGCCGCCCGCTGGCAGCGTAAGATTCTCGATACGCTGGCGACCTACCACGAACAGCACCGCGATGAACCGGGGCCGGGACGCGAGCGTTTACGCCGCATGGCCCTGCCAATGGAAGATGAAGCGCTGGTCCTGATGCTGATCGAGCGGATGCGCGACGACGGCCTGATTCATAGCCATCACGGTTGGTTGCATCTGCCGGATCATAAAGCGGGATTTAGCGATGAGCAGCAGGCCGTCTGGCAAAAAGTTGAACCGCTATTTGGCGATGAGCCCTGGTGGGTACGCGATCTGGCGAAAGAAACCGGAACGGAAGAACAATTGATGCGGCTGGTGCTGCGGCAGGCGGCACAGCAAGGCATCATTACCGCGATCGTAAAAGATCGGTACTATCGTAACGATCGGATTGTCGCTTTCGCCAATATGATCCGCGAGCTGGATCAAGAGAGAGGATCAACGTGTGCGGCGGATTTTCGCGACAGGCTGAATGTAGGGCGGAAACTGGCTATTCAGATCCTTGAATATTTTGACCGGATTGGATTTACACGGCGTCGTGGGAATGATCATTTATTACGTGATGCGTTATTATTTCCGCAAAAAGAATGAAATGGTTAAATTAAATCAGAAATGAATCAATACAATTATTGAGTTGATTTATAAAAGCACATCAGGAAATTAACCTAATGTGCTTTTTATTTTTCTGACTTCTTAAAATAGTCATCGTGATCATATTATTAGGATAATTTCACCCGTATTCTTCGCACCTTATTCTGGTAATTAAGGACAGTATAATGGCAGCTTCAACGTTTTTTATTCCTTCCGTGAATGTAATTGGTGCCGATTCATTAAAGAACGCAATGAATACGATGGCGGAATATGGTTTTCGCCGTACATTAATTGTTACGGATGCTATGCTGACAAAATTAGGGATGGCGGGTGATATTCAAAAAGCGCTACAGGAACGTGATATTTTTAGCGTGATTTATGATGGTACGCAGCCTAACCCTACCACCAGCAATGTGGCAGCTGGGTTGAAGCTTCTGAAAGAAAATGGCTGCGACAGCGTTATCTCGCTGGGCGGCGGTTCCCCGCACGACTGTGCGAAAGGTATCGCTCTGGTGGCGGCGAATGGCGGCGATATTCGTGACTATGAAGGCGTTGACCGCTCCGCGAAACCGCAGTTGCCGATGATTGCGATTAATACGACCGCCGGCACCGCGTCTGAAATGACCCGTTTTTGTATCATCACCGACGAAGAACGTCATATTAAAATGGCTATCGTCGATAAACACGTTACGCCGCTGCTCTCTGTCAACGACTCCTCTTTAATGGTTGGTATGCCGAAATCCCTGACGGCGGCAACCGGTATGGATGCGTTAACCCACGCGATTGAAGCTTATGTTTCCGTTGCGGCAACGCCTATTACCGATGCCTGCGCGTTGAAAGCGGTAACGATGATTGCGGAAAATCTGGTTGTTGCGGTTGAAGAGGGGAGCAATGTCCAGGCGCGTGAAGCGATGGCTTATGCTCAGTTTCTGGCGGGAATGGCGTTTAACAATGCGTCGCTGGGCTACGTTCATGCTATGGCGCACCAACTTGGCGGTTTCTACAACCTACCGCACGGCGTATGTAACGCGGTTCTGCTGCCGCATGTGCAGGTATTCAACAGCCAGGTAGCGGCGGCTCGCCTGCGTGATTGCGCAGCGGCGATGGGCGTCGATGTATCAGATATGAGCGAGGCGGAAGGCGCGCAGGCGTGTGTGGCGGCCATTCGCCAACTGTCGCAGAAAGTCAACATTCCGGCGGGACTGCGCGAGCTAAACGTGAAGGAAGAAGATATCCCGGTTCTGGCGACCAATGCTCTTAAAGATGCCTGTGGTCTGACGAACCCGATTCAGGCGACTCACGATGAGATTGTGGAAATTTATCGCGCGGCGATGTAACGCCTTTGCCCGGTGGCGCGGACGCTTACCGGGCCTGCGTAGACGATGCAGGCCGGATAAGGCGTAATACGTTAGCTTCGGTCGAGCTTTTGCTGCGCCAGCCAGACGGCGCCCAGCCTGCCCGCCTGATTTCCCAGTTGGCAGGGCTGAATCGGCACCTGGAGCGCCTCCCACATTTCAAACGTTTCAAGATGCCGCGTCAGGAGCGGGTAGAGCTTTTCCTGTTCGCTTATTCCTCCGCCGATCAGCACCACGCCCGGATCAAACATAGAGATCACGCTGTAAACGCCGCGTGACAGATAACGCGCCCAGTCATTGACCGCCTCACGCAGATGAACATCGGTCGCCATTCGTTCGAAGATCACATCCGCAGGCGGCATCTCTTCGGCAGGCTGCGCCAGCGCCTGGCGGCACGACGCCATTAATCCGCTGGTTGACGCGATTTTATGCATACTTTCGCCATTGTTCCCGACCGGCATGACGCCGAATTCACCGGCATGGAAATGTGCGCCGCGATACAGTTCTCGTCCGACGATAATACCGCCGCCAATGCCGGTTCCAATGGTGATACAGACCAGATTGTCATAATGCTGCCCGGCGCCTCGCCACATTTCGCCCAGCGCCGCGCAGTTCGCGTCGTTCTCCACGACCAGCGGCAGATCGGTCAGCCCGCTGAACAACTCCATCAGGTTGACGTCATCCAGGTAAGCCAGCGCGCCCGCTTTTGCCGCATGACCGTTATGGGGATTAATATGGCCGGGGAAACTGACCCCGATTGCCGCAATGTCATAGTCCTGTTGGCAACGCGCCACCACATCCTGCCATTTGCGGGTAAACGTGGAGGCGTCCTCTGGCGTATCGAATTGATGATGGGTTAATTCTTCGCCGTCACTGTTAATCACGCCATATTTGACGTGAGTTCCTCCCACATCAATGCCGATATATTGCTGCATAGTGTTCTCCGTACGTTAAACAGGCACCTGTTTAGTATGGCTAAAACCAGACGGAGAAACGTAAAGGAAAGTAATTCGTGATTGCTGTCGTAAAGCGGAAAACCATTGGCGAAAAATTCACCAGTACCGTCTACCCTTGTGGAGTACCTTTACAATAAGGAGTTGGTCATGACGAACAATCCCCCTTCAACACGTATTCAGCCAGGTGAATACGGGTACCCACTGAAATTAAAAGCCCGCTATGACAATTTTATTGGCGGTGACTGGGTTGCGCCCGCCGACGGCGAATATTATCAAAACCTGACGCCAGTGACCGGCCAGCCGCTATGTGAAGTCGCTTCCTCCGGTAAAAAAGATATCGATTTAGCGCTCGACGCCGCGCATAAGGCGAAAGATAAGTGGGCGCATACGTCAGTACAAGACCGTGCCGCTATCTTGTTTAAGATCGCCGATCGGATGGAACAAAACCTCGAACTGTTGGCGACAGCGGAAACCTGGGATAACGGTAAACCGATTCGTGAAACCAGCGCCGCCGACGTACCGCTGGCGATCGATCATTTCCGCTATTTCGCCTCCTGTATACGTGCGCAGGAGGGCGGGATCAGCGAAGTTGATAGCGAAACCGTGGCCTACCATTTTCACGAACCGCTTGGCGTCGTGGGGCAGATAATCCCGTGGAACTTTCCGTTGTTGATGGCAAGCTGGAAAATGGCGCCAGCGCTGGCGGCGGGTAACTGCGTGGTGCTTAAACCGGCACGCCTGACGCCGCTTTCCGTTCTGCTGTTAATGGAAGTCATTGGCGATCTGTTACCGCCGGGCGTCGTCAACGTCGTGAACGGCGCGGGCGGCGAGATCGGTGAATATCTGGCGACCTCGAAACGTATCGCGAAGGTGGCGTTTACCGGTTCGACGGAAGTGGGTCAACAGATCATGCAGTACGCCACGCAGAATATTATTCCGGTGACGCTGGAGTTAGGCGGTAAATCGCCAAATATCTTCTTTGCTGACGTGATGGATGAAGAAGATGCGTTCTTTGATAAAGCGCTGGAGGGTTTTGCCCTGTTTGCCTTTAACCAGGGCGAGGTGTGTACCTGTCCAAGCCGTGCGCTGGTCCAGGAGTCCATCTATGAGCGCTTTATGGAGCGCGCTATTCGCCGGGTAGAGAGCATTCGCAGTGGGAACCCGCTAGATAGCGGTACGCAAATGGGGGCGCAGGTCTCCCACGGCCAGCTTGAGACTATCCTCAATTATATCGATATCGGTAAAAAAGAGGGGGCCGATATTCTGACCGGTGGGCGACGCAAGGAGCTGGATGGCGAACTTAAAGAGGGCTATTACCTTGAGCCCACTATCCTGTTTGGTAAGAATAATATGCGCGTCTTTCAGGAGGAGATCTTTGGCCCGGTGCTGGCGGTAACCACCTTTAAAACCATGGAGGAGGCGCTGGAAATCGCTAACGATACGCAGTATGGCCTCGGCGCAGGCGTCTGGAGCCGCAACGGCAATCTGGCTTATAAGATGGGTCGCGGCATTCAGGCCGGGCGCGTATGGACCAACTGCTATCACGCCTATCCGGCACACGCGGCGTTTGGCGGCTATAAGCAGTCGGGCATCGGGCGCGAAACGCATAAGATGATGCTGGAACACTACCAGCAAACCAAGTGTCTGCTGGTGAGCTATTCCGATAAGCCGCTGGGGCTGTTCTGACGCAAGAGGTAATGCCCGATGGCGCTTCGCTTATCGGGCCTACAAAAATTCATCGCAATGTACTGATATTGCAAATCTTGTAGGCCGGATAAGGCGCAGCCGCCATCCGGCACAGTATTACCGCTCGTTGACCCAAATCCGCATTTCGCCCTCGCCGCGGTTGGCCCAGCTAAACCACGGAATGAACGTTAGCGTCTGCGGCTGGCGCGATGACGGCGCGTTATCGTAGTGCCACAACGCCTGATGCTGCGCATCTGGGGCGCTTTGCTTCTCGCCTTCAGCCTGAATCAGCATCTTATGCGCAAAAAGCCCTTTGCCCTCAAAGACCCGGAACTCACTCTCTTTCGGTAACCACAGATTATGCAGTTCTTCGCCGTTATCGGCCTGCTCAAGGCAATAGACCAGCGGCCCGCGCTGAATGGCGACCTTACCGGCGACGTGACGCGCCAGCGGATTGCCATACACGCGGCGAACCGGCATCGGCAGCGTCAGGGTTATCGTATCGCCCTCCTGCCAGGTTCGACGGATATGCAGATAACCTTTGCGAATATCCTGCTCCACTTCCAGCCCGTTGAGCGTCACTTTTGCCTCAGGGCACCAGTCCGGCAGACGTAGCGCCAGCGTGTGACGTACCGGCTGCACAGAGTCGATGGCGATCTTCACCTGCTCATGCCACGGGTAGTTCCCGCCAATCCGCAGTTTGAGCGCGCCATTTTCAACCGGTATTTCCACGCTGTTACCCACGTACATATTGATGTACAGCGCATCCGCACGCGGCGTGTAGATGTAGTGACCAAGGGAGGTGAGCACGCGGGCGATGTTCGGCGGGCAGCAGGCGCAGCCAAACCAGCGCTGGCGAATGGGCTTAACGTGATCGTAAATATGGTTGAATTTTAACGATTTTGGATGCACTTCCAGCGGGTTGACGTAGAAGAAATGCTTGCCATCCAGCGCCATACCGCCGAGGACGGTGTTGTACAGCGCGCGCTCCATCACGTCGGCGTACTGGCTATCGGCTTCCATTTCCAGCATCCGGCGGGCGAACATCATCAGGCCGATTGAAGCGCAGCTTTCCGCATAGACCGAATCATTCGGTAAATCGTAATCGCAGCTAAAGGCTTCGCCACTGCTCTGTGAACCGATGCCTCCGGTGATATACAGCTGACGTTGCGCCATATTTTTCCACAGGCGCAGGCAGTCCTGGCGTTTGCCTTCATCGTTGCTCAGGCGAGCGAGATGCGCCACGCCAGTCATCAGATAGACAAAACGTACCGCGTGGCCAATGGCCGTCTGCTGCTGCGAAATTGGCAGATGCGCCTGGCTGTAGGCTTTGTCTTTGACCATCCACGCCGGGCCGTAGGTGTGCCAGTAAGAGGTTTGGCCGCGTTTTTCGTACTCTTCGTCGTAGAAGTGCGGTTGGGCACCGCGCTGCCCGATAAAGTAGCTTGCCAGCGCCATATAGCGCGGCTGCTCTGTTACCTCATACAGACGCATCAGCGCCAGCTCAATTTCCGGGTGGCCCGGATAGCCGTGCAGCTGATTTTCGCCAGGGCCGAAAGTGCTGTCGATATGATCGGCCAGTCGACAAACGACGTCTAGCAGCCGACGCTTGCCGGTGGCCTGAAAGAAGGCGACGCCCGCTTCAATCAGATGCCCGGCGCAATAAAGCTCGTGGCACTCCGCCAGGTTGCTCCAGCGTTCTTGCGGGGCTTTTGCCGTAAAGTACGTATTGAGATAGCCATCGTCACACTGCGCGGCAGCCACCAGTTCAATCACCTCATCGGCGGTTTTCTCAAGCGCGGGATCGGGCTTCTGGCACAGTGACCAGGCAACCGCTTCCAGCCATTTCGCCACGTCGCTGTCCTGAAAGACCATGCCGTAAAAGTCGCCCGTCTGCTGTCCTGCGGCAATGCGGAAATTTTCAATGGCATGGCTGGGTTCAGCCTCTGGAATACGATCGTTTAACGCATCCCACTGGTAAGGAATAACCACATCGCGAACCAGTTGTTGATACTGTCCGAGGAACGGATCGCTGACCGTCAGTTTATGCAGATCGACTTCCAGTACGTTCATTTCGTGCTCCTTAAGGCTGTAGAGGTCATAGATATTCCTCGCTGACGGGGTATTTTATGGCAGTAATTTTTATTTTCGCGTTATGACCTGATTCATTTTGCCCAGATAGCGGTGAGCGACAAGGCGATAAAAGAGTAAAAAAAGATGACGATTCCGACCCGTATTTAAAAATGTGAGATGGATCGAGTGAAATGACTATTTTTAGTTAATAATCAAAGGTTAATATGAAATACGGTGCTGAATGAGCGGGAAATGACATATTAATGCTCGAATTATCCATAACATTACCGATTAAAGTCCAAAACGGCGGATTATTTATTTCTCGCGGCATTGGGCGTCATCCTGCCAGGCGTCTGCAATCGTGGGAAATTATATTTGTGGAAAAAGGCTGCCTGAAAATTCAGGAAGAAGAATGTGTTTTCTGTGTTGAAGCCGGGGAAAGCCTGTTGCTTTGGCCGCATCGCCGCCATATTGGCGTTGAGGAGTTTCCCGCCGATCTTAAATTTTACTGGCTCCATTTTGAGGTCAAAGCGCCGGACAGCGACCCGCGCTGGCTGACGCATCTTTCCGTGCCGCAGCATACCCAGGTTGCCGATCCGCAGGCGCTGATTGCGCTTTTTCGCCAGTTTATGAACGAGCAGGAAAAGCACCAGCGCAGCCCGGCGCTGGAGTTCATCGTGCTGCTGATTTTGCAGCAGCTTACCGTTGACGCCCGGCAGAATGAAAACGCCGAGGCCGCTGGCGTGTCGCTGGCCTGGAAAGTACAGCAGCTGATTCGAACGCACTATCACCTGCCGCTTTCCAGCTCGGTTCTGGCGAAAGAACTGCATTGCAATGTGGATTATCTGGGACGCGTTTATCGGCGGGTATTTCACCTTACGCTAACGGAAGCCATCCACCGCCAGCGGGTGCGCGAGGCGGAAAAGTTGCTGATTAGCGACGCGCGTTCGTTAAAAGAGGTGGCGGAGCGGTGCGGTTTTAATGACGTTGGTTACTTTCGCCAGATCTTCCGCAAGCACACCGGCCTGACGCCTACCGCCTGGAAGCGGCGCTACAGTAAGGAACACGTTAATTCTTGAGTATAATCTTTGGCCCTCTGACAACGCGGTTGCAAACTGAATGCCCGATGGCGCTTTGCTTATCGGGCCTACAAGAGTTCATCACAACGTATTGATATTGCAAGTCTTGTAGGTCGGATAAGGCGCAGCCGCCATCCGACATAGGCTGTTACTGCCCGTAATAGGCGTTCGCGCCGTGTTTACGCAGATAGTGTTTATTGAGCAGTTCAGGCTGCATATCCGGTAGCTGCGGGGCCAGCTGGCGCGAGAACAGCCCCATATAGGCACACTCCTCAAGCACCACGGCGTTGTGGACGGCATCGGCGGCGTTTTTACCCCAGGCAAACGGGCCGTGTGAATGAACCAATACCGCCGGGATTTGCGCCGGATCCAGACCGCGCTCTTCAAAGGTTTTAATAATCACCTCGCCGGTCTGATACTCGTACTCGCCGTTAATTTCCTCAACGGTCATCAGCCGGGTACAGGGGATCGCGCCATAGAAATAGTCGGCGTGGGTGGTGCCCCAGGCGGGCAGATCGAGCCCGGCCTGCGACCAGATCGTCGCATGGCGGGAATGGGTATGCACGATCCCGCCGATCTGCGGATAGCGCCGATAGAGCGCCAGATGGGTCGCGGTATCGGACGACGGTTTTTTGTTGCCTTCAACGACCTTACCGCTGGCGATCTCTACCACCACCATATCGTCGGCGGTCATTACCTCATATTCAACGCCGGAAGGCTTAATGACCATCAGTTTGCGCGTCTCATCGACCGCGCTGACGTTGCCCCAGGTAAAGGTGACCAGCCCGTGCGCCGGGAGGGCCAGGTTTGCCGCCAGCACCTCGGCTTTCAGTTGCTCTAACATGTGAAACCTCCTTCCTGCATCCGTGATTCAATCCAGCGTCGGGCCTGGATAATTTCCAGCACCGGCTCACTGGCTTTCTCTGTCCACATCTCAATCAGAAATGAACCGCGATAGTTCAGCTCATGCAGCGTTTTGAAAATGCCAACAAAATCAACGCACCCTTCGCCAAACGGCACGTCGCGGAACTGGCCGGGGCTGTCACCGGTCACTGGCAGCGTGTCTTTCAGGTGGATAGCGGCGATACGGTCGATACCCAGCTTCAGCTCGGCGGTCACGTCGTTCCCCCAGGCGCTGAGGTTGCCGACGTCTGGATAAACGGTGAACCACGGTGACGAAAGCATCTCGTCCCACTTTTTCCACTTGCTGATGGAGTTCATAAACGCGGTATCCATGATCTCCACCGCCAGCATGACCTGCGCCGCTGCGGCCTGTTCCACCGTCCACGCCAGCCCTTCGGCGAAACGTTGCTGGGTGCCTTCGTCGTGCTCTTCGTAATAGACGTCGTAACCTGCCAACTGGATGGTGCGGATCCCCAGGTCGCGCGCCAGGCGAATGGCTTTGGTCATGATTTCACGCGCCCGCTGGCGTACCGCTTCGTCGCGGCTGCCAAAAGGGAAACGGCGATGGGCGGAGAGACACATTGACGGGATAGCGACGCCGCTTTCCAGCATCGCGTTCACCAGCGATGCGCGTTGGGCTGGCGTCCACTCCAGGCGAGAAAGGCGTTCATCCGTTTCGTCCACCGACATCTCAACAAAATCAAAACCGCAGCTTTTTGCCAGCACCAGCCGCTCCGGCCAACTGAGGTCTTTCGCCAGCGCTTTCTCGTAAATACCTAATGGATGATTACGCATGCTTTTCTCCCCAAATGGCGTCAATTTGGGCGTGGAATTCGGCTGCGACCTGCGCCGGATGGGCGGCACCCGCCAGCGCACGTCCGGCGATAAATGCCTTAACGTTAATGTTGCGGAACAGCGGCAGATCCGCTGGGGTAATGCCGCCGGTAATTGACAGTTCAAGGCCGATGTCGGACAACGCCTTCATACGCGCCAGGTCCGCTTCTCCCCACTGCTGCCCGCTGGCCTGCGCATCGCGTCCGCGGTGGTAAATCGCCTGGCGAACCCCGACGCGATACCAGTCTCGGGCGTCGCCCAGCGTCCAGTTGCCGAACAGTTCCATTTGAATTTCACCGCCGCAGGACTGGGCAACGGCATGGCCTTTCTCGACCGTGGCGAGCGGCGCGGCGCAGATGATGGTCATCCAGTTAGCGCCAGCGCCAAAAGCCTGCTGCGCCAGGGTTTCACCGGCATCGGCCACTTTCCAGTCGGCGACGATGATTTTTTCCGGGCACTGCGCTCGCAGGGCTTTCACCGCGCTAAGACCTTCGGTTAAACAGAGGATGGTGCCAGCCTCAACGATATCGACATGATCCTGTAGCAGGGCGACATCGCGCTGGGCTGCTTCCAGATTGGTGTGGTCGAGTGCCAGTTGCAGTAGTGGTCGGCTCATAATGCGTGCTCCTTAATACGGGCGTGATAGCCCTGTAGTGCTTCAATCAAATGCTGGTATTGGCGGTATTTGCGCTGGTAGAGGGCGTGCGCGGCCATGTCCGGCAGCAGCGTGCGCACCGGGTGCCGGAGGTCGCGTTGGGCCTCGCGGAAATTGCGATATACGCCGGTGCCGACGCGGGCAGCCAGCGCCGCGCCGAAGCAGCCGGTCTCCTCCACCTGCGGCAGCTCAATGCGCAGGCCGCTGACGTCCGCCAGCATCTGCATCCAGACGTCGGAGTGGGCCGGTCCGCCGGTAACGCGCAGGGCGCAAACCTCGGTAAAACGTTCACGCATCCGGTTGAGGTGGGTCATATGGCTGAAGACCACGCCTTCATAAATCGCCTGCAGCAGGTGCGCGCGGGTGTGCAGCGCCTGCATACCGTAAAAACCGCAGGTCATCTCCAGTCCGGCATTGCTGCCGTAGAGAAACGGCAGAAAAAAGAGGTCGCTACCGGCTTTCGGCAGGCTGGCAACCGCCTGGTTGATCTCATCAAAAGAGAGGTCGCCCCACTGGGCGGTGAACCATTCAAGGTTGCCGGAAGAGGTCGGGCTGGCTTCGTGAACGATATACTGCCCGTCATTGACGTAGCGGCCATAGACGTAAGGATGGGCCTCATGGTCGCGCAGACCGTGAGCGATGCCGCTGGTGACGGCCCAGGTCCCCATCACCGCATTGAGCGTTGATTCATCCTCAATACCGGCGCAAAGGGCGGTGGAAACCACGTCAAACAGGCCGCCGACGACGGGGGTGCCCACCGCCAGACCGGTGATGGCGGCCGCCTGAGCGGTGATCTCCCCGCATATTTCGGCTGAACCCATCACGGGGGGCAGCGCGCTGTCGATTTCACTGATGCCCAGCCACTCGGTCAGGCGCGGGTCGTACTGGCCCGTCGCCATGTTGTAGAGGTTGGACTCGGAGATGTTGCTCTCCTCACAGCCTTTAACGCCGGTTAAGCACCAGCGCAGATAGTCATGCGTCATCATGACGCTGCCTATCTGCGCGTAGCGCTGCGGCTCATTCTCTTTTACCCAGCGTAAAAGGGAGACCGGATGCCCGGTCCACAGGGTTTGTCGGGTCAGAGGGTAGAGTTTTTGCGGAACCGCCTCTTTTTGCCAGCGCTGGACAATTTCCATGGCGCGACGGTCGGAAGAGAGTATCGCTTTACCTAATGGCCGATCGCTTTTATCTAACAGAAACAGGCCCTTACCCTGAGCGGAAATGCCCAGACCGCGGATTTGTGAGCCGCTCACCCCCGTGTGCGCCAGCAGTTTGTTGATGACCGAGCCGCACTGTTGCCACAGTTCGGTCATATCGCGTTCAACCCAGCCTGGCTGCGGGCTTAAAGCGTGTAGCGGCAGGCGTTGCACCGCTACTTCCCGGCCTGCGCCATCGTACAACCCGGCTTTTAGCCAACTCCCACCACAATCTAACCCCAGCCAGTAGTTGCTCATGACTTATTGCACCTCGTCCACGGCTTTCAGGAGATCGGCGCCCTGCGGGTTGTCTTTCAGGAACATATCGCGCACCTGGCTGCCCAGCGCATCGCTGAAGGCTTTACGGTCGATATCGGTCAGGACTTCAACTCCGGCTTCTTTCATGCCATCGATAATTTTTTGCTGATCTTCGGCGACCAGTTTGCGCTGATAGTCACCCGCTTCTTTGGCGGAACTCAGCAGTGCCTCCTGGAACTGCGGGCTTAAAGCGTCGAATTTGGCTTTATTGATCACCAGCAGCAGAGGCGAATAGGCGTGATGAGTGAGGGAGAGGTATTTCTGTACCTCATAGAATTTCGCTGACCACACGACGTTGATAGGGTGTTCCTGGGCATCAATCGTACGGGTTTCGAGGCCGGTATAGACTTCGGAGAACGGCATCGGAATAGGGTTCGCGCCGAAGATTTTAAAGGCCGCGATATTCATTGGGCTGTTGTTAGTGCGGATTTTTAAGCCTTTCAAATCGCCCGGCGTTTTTACCGGCGCGCGGGAGTTGGTGACGTCGCGCCAGCCGTTTTCCCAGTAGGCGAGGACTTTTAACCCTTTTGAATCGAGTGATTTTTTCAGTTCATCGCCGACTTTACCGTCGAGCGTTTTATGCGCATGCGCGGTATCGCGAAACAGGAAGGGGACATCAAGTAAGTTGAATACAGGGGCCAGGCCGGTGAAATTGTTCGAACCGGACATTTCCATATCAATGGTTCCGCCGCGCACCCCGCTGATCATTGCCTGGGCGTTACCTAATGTGCTGTCAGGAAAGAGTTTTAGCGTTAATTCGCCGTTGGTTTTTTCTTTTAATAATTCGTTAAATTTTTTCGCGGCAATATGTTGGGAGTCAGTTTGCGGTGTTTCATAACCAAAACGTAAAGATTGCGCCGCCAGAGACGACACGCTGAAAACCGTCAGACCAGCTATCAATAATGAACGAGCAATAACGTGTAATTTCATAATATTATCCTTTAATTAATCCATTTAAGCGGTGTGATAATTAGCTCGGGAATAAAAATAAATAAAACCAGCAACGACATCAGTACGACAACGTAAGGGAATACGCCTCTTACCGCGTCATCAAATTTCAATTTTGCTACCCCGGAAATAACGTTGAGGACGTTGCCAACGGGCGGTGTGATTAATCCAATAGAGCAGTTAATAATGAACATGACGCCGAAATAAATCGGGTCAATATTGGCTTCTTTAACTAATGGCAATAATACAGGGGTAAGAATTAACACCGTTGGCGTTAAGTCCATCACCATACCGACGACCATAATTGAGATCATAATGACGATAAATAAGAGTCGCGGAGAGTCGACCAGCGGCTGCAGCAAATCTGACACCATCATGGGTAATTCCGCGATCGTAATCAGCCAGGCGGATACCTGAGCTGCGGCCACCAGAAACATGACGACTGACGTCGTTTTGGCGGCATTGACCAGCACGTGGTAGAGACTGGAAAACGTTAATTCCCGATAGATAACCACGGCGACAAAGAGGGCGTAAAACGCGGCAACCGCTCCTGCTTCCGTTGGCGTGAAAAGTCCGGAACGGAAGCCGCCGATAATAATCACCGGTAAAAACAGCGCCCAGATACCTGAAACCAATGATTGCCAGATTTCACGCGGTGTTGCTTTAGGCTGAGAAGGGAGATTTAATCGCCCGGCCTGCCACCACCAGGTGAGCATAAGCGCCGCGCCCATCATGATGCCCGGTGCGATCCCGGCCATAAACAGCTTGCTGATCGACAAGCCGCTGGAAACGCCGAAGATAATAAAAGGAATCGAGGGCGGAATAATTGGCGCAATGATCCCGCCGGAAGCGATTAACCCAACGGAGCGGTTGATCGGATAGTTTGCGGAGCGCATCATCGGCACCAGCAGCGCGGCGACCGCAGCGGTATCTGCTACCGCAGAGCCGGAAAGGCTGGCCATAATCATTGCCGCAATAACGCCCACGTAGCCCAGGCCGCCGGGCTTATGGCCGACCAGCTTCATCGGCAGGTCGACGATTCGCTTTGACAGGCCGCCCGCGTTCATGATTTCACCGGCCAAAACAAAAAAGGGAATGGCCAGCAGGGAGAAGCTGTCCGCGCCGTTAACCAAAGTTTGCGCCATAATCTGCACGTCAAACATATCCAGGTATGCCATCAGAGCAGCGCCGCAAAGCAGCAGCGACCAGGCGATGGGTAAACCTATCGCGATCCCGCCGAGCAGGCAGCAGAGAAATATCACCACGGCCATGATTAGGCTCCTTGCTGTGGTTGTTGAAAGGAATCGTTACGCGTTATTAAGTGATAAAGCCGACGCAGCTCGATTAACGCGATGGCAACGCTTGTGGGCAGACAGGCGATATACATCAGACCGATTGGTAAACCGAGGATTGGCGAGTGATCGCTCCAGTCCTGCAGTGCTTTTTGTAGGCTGCCCCAGCCTAATGCGATGCATAACAATAAAATCAGTGAATGCGTCAGCAGCGAGAGACGACGCTGATTCGCTGGCGAAAGTTTTTCCACCACAAAAGTGACCTGAACGTGAGCGTTATCCATAAATGCAACGATGGCGCCAATAAACGTCAGCCATACAAATAGATAACGTGATAGTTCATCTACCGACAAAATACTGCTTTCAAAACCGTAACGTAAAATAACGTTAATAAATACAATGCAGGAAAGTACGGCAATTAATACCGCAAGTATGCCCTCAAGTACCCGCTTCATAACGACTCCATCAGGTTATGGAAACTTATTTCTTTCGATGCTGAATAGTGGAACTTAATTTCTTATGTTTGGTTTATATTAGGTCGGCGCAACGTTGAGTTGCAGGCCGAGAATTAAGGTGATTATGTTTAATTCAGGTTAGCTGCGTGTGGCCTTTTTCATCATGTTAATACCATCGCGTAATATATTTATGCGGTGATTAATATCGGCGCTGGCATTGATTTCCAACAATTTAATGCCGGTAAACTGCAACAGTTCGGGAGCTGCGGCGGTAATGAGTTCTTGAACATGTTTCTCCGTCATCAGGCTTTGTGGACAGAAAGGTACAAACGGAGCATGGAGGTCCTGCCATTCGCCGTATTCTCCATCCAGCGTTGTACCGGAGAACATCAGCGCCCCGAGTTTTCCAGCCTGTTTGGCCTGCTGCGTGTGGATCAGCGGTAGAGAGGTATCCCGCCCTTCAATAGCGGAGCGCGCCCAGTTAATGCAGACGCTTATGTCATAGTCGGCAATAGTTTCCAGTACGTTTACTAACGGTAAGAATCCTTTGCGCGGTGCGGGGCCGGTCATCGCGTCGCAGTGTTCAAGCACCAGGTCGCAGGACCAGTCCCAGTTGGCAATCTCTTTTAATGAGCGCGCAAAGGCGTCGGTTGCCTGCGCCACGTTCGGATTGCCCGCCAGTGGGGCGGCATGAAGCTCAAGGGCTATGACTTTGCCGGGGGTTTTCGCATTGAGTTTATTTATCTTCTGATAAAGATGACGGTAGTATTCCACGCAGGCTTTACGCTGCTCCTCGTCACTGGACGCTAATCCAAAACCACCGTTTTCGCTACGGCGGCGCATGGTTTCCATTATCGCGGTGACCACGATTTGCCAGTTTCCCGGTGTATGGCGCAATAACCACTCGTCGCCGAGCGGGTGAAGATGTTCAAGACAAGGCTGCTCCAGCCCCCGGATATCCGGAGTACCAGAGAGTTGCCGCCAGAATTCCGTCTCTTCCTCTTCACTCTTCTGGTGAAATGAGGGTGCACAAGGGTACGCACCGATAATATAACCGGTATTATTTTTCATTTTGTGCTCCAGTAAACTCTATTTTATAAAACGTCTATGGCGACTTTTACGACTATTTTCCGTATCGGCGTAGCAATGTTTTTATTACAACCTGGACGATGAACATCCTGCGGGAAAAACAGGGCATAACTTCCCGGTATCATTTCAATGAATGATTCATGTTCACTGTCGTGATAAAAAATAATATCGCGCTGTTCTAATAATGACTCGCTGATTTGATTATTACCGGTATCAATGGCAACCCCAATTTTCTCTTCACCCCATGCCAGAAACTGAATATCCAGATAGCGGCGATGAACCTCCGGACGATTTTCAGCAGCATCGCGGGTGGTCATATCGATTATCTGCGCGAAGATATTTTGGCCGTCGATTTCCACTACGCCGGGTTCCAGCGTGCGAAAGTCCGTATTGCGCAGGAAATCGAGCGCCTGCTCTATGGCCGACGGTAACCGGCACGGATTAGGCTGCGCGATATGTCCAAAAATCATGATGTGGCTCCTTACAGCGCCTGAATTTTGGCCCAGACGCTGTCGTCAATGGTGATACCGTGACGGCGGTTGTCATCCAGCAATTTGGTAAATTCGTGGCCAGGCAGCCGAATCGCGACGTTGTCGTCAGCACGTTCAGCAGTGGTGATGAAATCCATAATCCGCTGCAGTTTGGCATCGCGGGTTGCGCCATCGATCAGCTTATCCACTTCTATGGCGATGAAGATCTGCGAAACGCCATACTCATCGCTGTTTTCCTGGGTCACTTCGGCAACGGAAGAACCGTTGGAAAGCAGGGTGGCAATCATGTCCAGCACAATCGACAGACCAGAGCCTTTCCAGTAACCCATTGGTAAAATGCGGCGATTTTTCTCGATAACGCCCGGTTCTTTGGTCAACTGACCGTTATCGTCGAAACCGCCGTCCACCGGCAGTTCGCGGCCCGCCAGACGGTTAACTTCTAACATCCCGTAGGAGAACATCGACATCGACATATCTACCATCGTGATCGGCGTAGACGGGATGGCGACGATCAGCGGATTGGTACCGATACGGCACTCTTTCGCGCCCCACGGGGGCATGACGGCGATGGAGTTGGTCCAGCAAATGCCGATATAGCCTTTTTCCGCCGCCTGCCAGCCGTAGCTGCCGCCGCGCATCCAGTGGTTAGCATTACGTAACGCCACCAGGCCAATACCATGATCGGAAGCCAGCTCGATGGCCCGGTCCATCATCTTTTTCGCCGTCAGGTTGCCGATAGCGCGCTGAGCATCCCACTGTTCGATGGCGCCGAGGCTGGTAACTCGCTGCGGTTTAGCATCAGGAATAATGTCGCCGTTATCCAGTTGCTGGATGAAGCGAGGAAAACGGTTCACGCCGTGGGAATAGACACCGGACTCGGTGGTGCGAGCGAACATTTCCGCGCAGGCGTCGGCGGTATCTTCCGCAATATTCCGCGACCGCAAGACGCGGTAGAAGGCCCCTTTTAACTCTTCGAAAGTTACTTTCATCCCTGTTCTCCTGGTCGATTGTTAGAAATTTTAGTATGTTTTTTTGTCGATAAATTTCATAATACGAAATGTAGTTCCAAATATATAGATCAAAAATTGACATGGCAACGCCAGAGAAGGTTTTTAAAAACGATTAAAATCATCGGGTTATGTTTTTTATGCTGATATCGTGAACTGCAACACACTTTGAGCTACCATCTGATCGCCCAAGAAAGGAGAGAGTTTTCTGATGAGCCAGAACAACGATAAAGAGAAGCCTGCGGGGAGTCAGAGCCTGTTTCGTGGCCTGATGTTGATAGAAATTTTGAGTAACTACCCGAACGGTTGCCCACTGGCGCACCTGTCGGAGCTGGCGGGGTTGAACAAGAGCACCGTCCATCGTTTGTTGCAGGGGCTTCAATCCTGCGGATACGTGACGCCAGCGCCGGCGGCCGGGAGCTACCGTCTGACGACAAAGTTTATTGCCGTCGGCCAAAAAGCCCTGTCATCGCTGAATATCATCCACGTTGCGGCACCGCACCTTGAGGCGCTCAACCTGACCACCGGCGAGACGGTGAATTTTTCCAGCCGTGAAGATGATCACGCTATCCTGATTTATAAGCTGGAACCGACCACCGGTATGCTGCGCACGCGTGCCTACATTGGCCAGCATATGCCGCTGTACTGCTCGGCGATGGGGAAAATTTATATGGCGTTTGGTCTGCCGGATTATGTGGCGTCTTACTGGGAAAGCCATAAAGATCAGATCCAGCCGCTGACTCGTAATACCATTACCGATTTACCAGCAATGTACGATGAGCTGGCGCAAATTCGTGAAACCAGCATGGCAATGGATCGCGAAGAAAATGAACTGGGCGTTTCCTGTATTGCTGTGCCTGTGTTTGATATTCACCATCGGGTGCCTTACGCCATTTCTATTTCACTGTCGACGTCACGGCTAAAACAGATCGGCGAGAAAAATCTGCTCAAACCGTTGCGTGAAACCGCACAGGCTATCTCTAATGAGCTGGGATTTACCGTTCGCGAATAAGACAGCTCACCAGGTTTTATCAGGCATCTGACAAAATTTGTCCGTTTGCGTAGTGGGATCAAAGCGGCGGGGAATGGCTCTCTGGCATTCTGGCGTTTTAACGCAGGGGGAGAACAATGAACCGGTTTATTATGGCGGATGCGTCGGCGTGTATCGGGTGTCGTACCTGCGAGGTCGCCTGCGTGGTGTCGCACCAGGAACAGCAGAATAGCGCGGCGGTGACGACGGCGGACTTTGTGCCGCGTATCCGGGTGATAAAAGAGGATAGCTTCACCACGGCCACGGTCTGCCATCAGTGTGAGGACGCGCCGTGCGCGAATGTCTGCCCGGTACGGGCGATTCGCCGTGATCGGGGGCATATCTTCGTGACGCCATCGCGCTGCATTGGTTGTAAAAGCTGTATGCTGGCTTGCCCGTTTGGTGCGATGACCGTGGTGGCGTCCGCGTCAGGCGCGCAGGCGATTAAATGCGATCTTTGCTGGCATCGGGAAGCGGGGCCGGCGTGCGTGGAAGCCTGCCCGACCAGTGCGTTACAGTGCGTTGACGCAGCACACGTGCAGCGCCAGCGCCTCTATTCTCAACCTTTCTGAATGTCGTTCCGGCCTGCATGATGGCCGGAATAGCCGTCAGCCTTCACGCCAGGCGCGTTCTATCTCTTCTGCCAGAATTTTTACGCCCGCCTCGATTTTGTCCGGTTCAGGCACGTAGTTCATCCGCATACACTGGTGTGTGTGCGGCCAGGGTTTATCCAGCCCGGGAAAGAAATAGTGGCCCGGCACCATCAGCACGCCGCGCGCTTTCAAGCGTTGATAGAGTAGCTCGGTGGTAATCGGCAGATCTTTAAACCACAGCCACAAAAATATTGCGCCTTCCGGTTTATGAATCAGGCAGCGTTCTTCGGATAAATAGCGACGAATGATCGCGATCGTCTGTTGAACGCGCTGATAGTAGAAAGGTTTGATAACCGTTTCCGACAGCCGCAGCAGATCGTTACGCTTAATCATTTCGCACATCATCGCCGGACCCATGCCGCCGGGCGCAAGGCTGATGATGCCGTTCATGTTGGCAATGGCGGTAATCGTCTTATCATTGGCGATGATAATCCCGCAGCGGGAACCGGGCAGTCCCAGCTTTGAGAGGCTCATGCATAGGATAATATTGGGGTTCCACAGCGGGCGCGCCTCGCTAAAGATAATGCCCGGAAACGGTACGCCATAAGCGTTATCAATCACCAGTGGGATGTTGTGCTGGTTCGCCAGTCTGTCCAGCTTCATCAGCTCTTCGTCGGTGATAACGTTACCGGTTGGGTTGGTCGGGCGCGAGACGCAAATCATCCCCGTTTCTTCGCCGATGTGCAGATGCTCAAAATCGACGTGATACTTAAACTGGCCTTCCGGCAGCAGTTCAATATTCGGGCGCGCCGAAACGAAGAGGTCGTCTTCCAGACCGGAATCCGCATAGCCGATGTATTCCGGCGCAAGCGGGAATAGTACCTTTTTCGTACTGCCGTCGGCGCGACGTCCGGCGAAGAGATTAAATAAGTAGAAAAACGCGCTCTGACTGCCATTTGTCAGCGCAATATTCTGTGGTTCGATATCCCATCCCAGCGTTTCACGTAGCAGTACGGCCAGTGCATTCAGTAGCGCCGTTTTTCCCTGGGGACCGTCATAATTACAAAGCGCATCAGCGGCTTTGCCGCTTTCTACCATATCTGTCAGTAGCGTCTGGAAATAATCCTGCATTGCAGGGATGTGTGCCGGGTTACCGCCGCCAAGCATGATGGCGCCTGGCGTGCGTAAGCCGTCGTTGAGATCCTCCATCAGGCGGGTAATGCCTGAATGGCGGGTAAATTTATCGCCGAAAAGTGAAAATGTCATAACGGGTGATCTATCGAACTGTCTGTCAAAGTGGATAACCATAACGCTACAAATGGCGGGGCGCAAATGGGGGTCAGGCGGTAGTGTTGATGTTTTATGCTACAAATTTTTATCAGGTTAGTTTTTTATTTTGAAGGGGCTACCGGTACGCGAGGGGACCGGTAGCGCCATGATTAGCGGCGGCCTGCCCAGACGACCATCACCGTATCGTCGCCGTACTGGCGTACAAAACCGTACCCGTGTTTTAGCGTCAGCGTGGTTTGTTGGCCTGCGCCGATGGCGGGATGTCTGGCGCGGAACTGGCTAATACGCTGCCAGTGCGCGACGGCTGCGGCTGACTTTCCGCTCACGTCCTGCCAGTTCATATCTGAACGGGTGCCTTGCAGCGGGTCGGAACCGGTGGGGCCGAAGGGACGAGCGGATTCATCGCCGTAAAAGATCTGCACCGCGCCCGGTGAAAGCAGCAGCAGTTCCGCCGCCTTATCACCGCCCTCACGGAAAAGGCGCGTATCATGCGAGGAGAGGTAACTTAATACGTTGAAATCCTGCATTTTATCCGCCATCTGCTGCCAGACTGGCCCCATTTCCGCCAGGCAATCGACCGCTTTCGCCGCCTGCTCCTGATAATCAAAATTGATCATCGCGTCGAAACCATAGCGATAATAATCACTTTTCATGACGCCGTGGCCCCACGCTTCGCCAGTCATCCAGAACGGGCTATCATCCAGCGCTTTGTCCGGATTGGCCTGCTTCCATTCATGTAACGCCGCGCTGGCCTGGGTTTTTAGCTGTTGCCAGGCAGGAAGCTCAACATTTTTGGCAGTATCGACCCGGAACCCGTCAATGCCGTAATCATGCACCCACTGGCTTAACCAGTGAGTCAGATAATCCCGTGGCGTATAGCCTTCAATGAACTTTGCTTTAGTATCGGGTTTGTTGGCATAGAACGCGGGTAGGCCGGAAGGCGTGGTAGATTCCGTTTTTATATCCGGCAGGAAGGCCAGCGACAGGGTTAAATCGTCAAATCCCGGACTGTCGTAGTCGCCAATATCGGTACGAATCCACTTTTTCCCCCACCATTTTTCCCAGGCGGCGCTGTCGCTGAAGTTGATGTAGTCGTTAAAGCTGTGCCAGCTTTGTCCGGCGGCGGGTCGCCAGTTTGTCCAGCGATCGCCGAGAATTTTTTGCCGTTCCGCGCCGGATAAATAGAGCGCGCCGAACTGATACTCCTGCATATCCGCCAGCGTGGCGTAACCGGCATGATTCATTACTACGTCAAATAAAATACGGATGCCGCGCTGGTGCGCGCCGTCGACCAGCGCGCGGAGATCGGCTTCGCTGCCCATATTGGCATCCAGCGTTGTCCAGTCCTGAGTGTAATAGCCGTGATAGGCGTAATGAGGAAAATCGCCTTTTGTTCCGCCGCCGACCCAGCCGTGGATCTGTTCAAACGGCGAGCTTATCCACAAGGCGTTCACGCCTAATTGCTGTAGATAGTCCAGTTTACTCGTCAACCCGCGTAAATCGCCGCCGTGGAAAGTGCCAATCTCTTGCATACCATCCTTATGGCGACCATAGCTGTGGTCGTTGGTTGGATCGCCATTGCGAAAGCGATCCGTAAGCACAAAATAAACGGTGGCGTTGCGCCAGTTAAAAGGCGCTGATGCATGGGTTTCCGCGCGTTCCAGCAATAAAAGCCCGTGGCTGTCGGCAGGTCGCAGCGTGATTTGTCCGTTTTGGACGGTATCGGTTTGACCACTGTAATAATCGCGCACTACCGTCCCTTCCGGAAAGGTTTGGCGAACATCCAGCGTGAGCGGCGAACCATCCCAGACGGGACACTGGTAGGCGAGCTGCGCGGTGCGTTCAGGTTCAGTTTTTATCGATAACAGCAGAGTCGGCGTACCGGAGCGGGTATCTACCGTTATTGTATAGTCGCCATCTTTAAACAAACGCCATTGCGGTGGCGCGCCTTCGCAGGGTTTTAACGACAACATCTGGTTGAGTTTTATGGCGCCGGAGGGCTGCCAGCACTGCTGGTCAATATGGAGCGTTAACGCGCGTGTACCTTTTGTTAATGCAGCATGGCTGGTAAAGCGTCCGGTTTCCTGCGTCGAGAACGTCGGAAAACCGGGCGAGGTCCATGATGAGGCGATCGCGATACCGGGTATCAGCGTCAGAGCGAAGGCGGCAAGTTTCATCACGCTATCCTTTGTGGGCAATATTCATCAGCTTGCCTGGTTTTTAGGCGAATGAACTCCTCCCCCGCAGAGAGTCGCGCAGGAGGAGGCGCGAGGGTGAGCGACGAGGCGCAAAAAAACGCCTCTATTTGCGATAAGCGCCACATTTTATTGGCATTATTGCTGTCTGTTATCGTTAATAGTTGACATAGTTTCGGATTAAGACTATTCCCTGAGGTGCTTTTTAAGCCTATTTTTGCTAGAATTTGGGGTTCAAACCTTAACTTCGTGAAAAATAAAAGGTGTTGGAATGTATCAATCCGACCAGGAGACCTAATGATATTGACTCCCATGCGACGATATGGGGCAATGATTCTTATGTTACTCACCATCGCATTTTCGGGTGAGGTGCTGGCAAAGACGCACGCAACGCAAACGAGTCAAAAGTCCCACATAACCGAGAAAAGTTATAAACAGGTTAGCAGTAAACAAGAGTATTCTCGCAATAGTGCAAAGAGCAGTTCACTTCCTGATTTGCGAAAATACCCTTCCGGAACCCCCAGAAAAAAAGCGTTTCTCCGGACCGTTATGCCTTACATCACCAGCCAAAATGCCGCGATTACCGCGGACCGTAATTGGCTGATCTCAAAACAGTACCAGAACCGCTGGTCGCCGTCTGAGCGCGCGCGTATGAAAGATATCGCGAAGCGCTATAAAGTGAGCTGGTCCGGCAACACGCGTCGTATTCCGTGGAATACGTTGCTGGAGCGCGTCGACATTATCCCAACCAGCATGGTGGCGACGATGGCGGCGGCGGAAAGCGGCTGGGGAACCTCTAAACTGGCGCGTAGTAACAATAACCTGTTCGGCATGAAGTGCACGAAAGGGCGTTGTACCAATACGCCGGGTAAGGTGAAAGGTTACTCGCAATTCGCGTCGGTTGAGGAGTCGGTGAGCGCGTATGTCGCCAACCTGAACACGCATCCGGCTTATTCCTCTTTCCGCAAGTCGCGCGCCCAACTGCGTAAGGCGGATCAGGAAGTCACCGCCACGGCGATGATTCATAAGCTGAAGGGTTACTCTACCCAGGGGTCGCGCTATAACAACTACTTGTTCGCGATGTACCAGGACAACCAGCGTCTGATCGCCGCGCATATGTAATTCTGTGTGCCGGATGGCGCTACGCTATCCGGCTTACAAGGCGTCTGTAGGCTGGATAAACTACAACAACGCTTCACTATGCTGGTCGCGATACTCCTTAGGCGTAGTGACGTACTCCTTTTTAAACACCGAATAGAAATATTGCAGTGACGGGTAGCCGCACATTTGCGAAATTTCGTTTATCGCCAACGTGGTAGAAATCAACAAACTACGCGCTTTTTCCAGCTTTTCGGCGTGGATCAGCGCATGTATCGTCTCGCCAACTTCTTCCTTAAAACGTTTTTCCAGGTTTGAACGTGAAATCCCAACCGCATCCAGCACCTGCTCGACTTTAATGCCCTTACAGGCATGGTTACGAATAAAGTGCATCGCCTGGATAACCGCCGGATCGGTCAGGGAGCGATAGTCTGTCGAGCGGCGCGCAATGACGCGCACCGGCGGCACCAGAATGCGCTGTAACGGCATCTCTTCGCGCGCCAGCAAACGGTGCAGCAGCTTCGCCGCCTGATAGCCCATTTGCCGCGCCCCCTGCGCGACGGAGGAAAGCGCCACGCGCGACAGATAACGGGTTAACTCTTCGTTATCAATACCGATAACGCAAAGTTTTTCCGGCACCGGAATATGCAGGTGTTCACAGGCCTGCAATACGTGGCGGGCGCGGGCATCCGTTACGGCAATGATGCCGGTTTGCGGCGGCAGCGTCTGAAGCCAGTCGGCGAGGCGATTTTGCGCGTGCTGCCAGTTTTCCGGCGCGGTTTCTAGCCCCTGATAGACTACGCCGCGGTATTTTTCCTCGGCGACCAGCTGGCGAAAGGCGTATTCCCGTTCCGCCGCCCAATGTTTACGGCTGGAGTCGGGCAAACCGTAAAACGCGAAGCGGTTAACGCCTTTTTCTTTTAAGTGCAGGAAAGCGCTTTCAACGAGCGCATGATTATCGGTGGCGATGTAATGAACGGCGGGATAATTTTCAGCAATATGGTAAGAACCGCCGACCCCGACAATGGGTACGTCGACATCGGCCAATAATTGAGCGATATCGTCATCATCGTAATCGGCAATAACGCCGTCGCCTAACCACTCTTTAATGTTATCGATACGGGCACGGAAATCTTCCTCAATAAATATATCCCATTCGGATTGCGAGGCTTGTAAATATTCACCCACCCCCTCCACTACCTGACGGTCATAGGCTTTATTCGCGTTAAATAACAGAGTGATGCGGTGACGTTTATCAAACATGAGGATATATCCTGCAAAAGTGAACCTGGACTCATGGATACTATCAAAACGGCTGACATAACGGTCTGGCGAATGATGACAAATTATTTTGCGCCTGAAACGTTATGCGAAATTCATCACAGCAAACGGCGGATGACAATTGTCATTTCTTATCTATATATTACGGTTTTTTGTTTATTTGCCAGGATTCGATCGCGATCGCTTTTTTCTTCTGTGGTTTTCAGCGTTTTTTTGAGAGCCAGAGCACATTTGGGGATTCTCTTAATAGCGGTGTGAAATAACGTAATTGAGCAATAAATCAGGAAATTCCAGTATGACGTTATGTCGTTTACTTGCCGTCTTATCTGATTATGGAGCTCACTATGCAGGCTTATTTTGACCAACTCGATCGTGTTCGCTATGAAGGCCCTCAATCGACTAACCCGCTGGCATTTCGTCATTACAATCCCGACGAGCTGGTTTTAGGTAAACGTATGGAAGATCACCTGCGTTTCGCGGCCTGTTACTGGCATACCTTCTGCTGGAACGGCGCGGATATGTTTGGTGTAGGCGCGTTTAATCGTCCGTGGCAGCAACCGGGCGAAGCGCTGGAGCTGGCGAAACGCAAAGCGGAGGTGGCGTTTGAATTTTTCCACAAACTGAATGTGCCTTTTTATTGCTTCCATGACGTGGATGTGTCGCCGGAAGGCGCGTCGTTGAAAGAATATAAAAACAACTTCGCGCAGATGGTGGATGTGCTGGCGGCGAAACAGGAGCAGAGCGGCGTAAAACTGCTGTGGGGAACGGCGAACTGCTTTACCAACCCGCGCTATGGCGCAGGCGCCGCTACTAACCCGGATCCGGAAGTCTTTAGCTGGGCAGCGACGCAAGTGGTTACGGCAATGAACGCCACGCATAAACTGGGCGGCGAAAATTACGTCCTGTGGGGCGGGCGCGAAGGTTATGAAACGTTGCTGAATACCGATCTGCGCCAGGAACGCGAACAGATTGGCCGTTTTATGCAAATGGTGGTCGAGCACAAACATAAAATGGGTTTCCAGGGCACGCTGCTGATTGAACCGAAACCGCAGGAACCGACAAAACATCAGTATGATTATGACGTTGCAACGGTCTATGGCTTCCTCAAACAGTTCGGCCTGGAAAAAGAGATCAAAGTGAACATTGAGGCGAACCACGCGACGCTGGCGGGTCATTCGTTCCACCATGAAATCGCGACCGCTATCGCGCTGGGTATTTTTGGCTCCGTTGACGCCAACCGCGGCGATGCGCAACTGGGCTGGGATACCGATCAGTTCCCGATTAGCGTTGAAGAGAACGCGCTGGTGATGTACGAAATCCTGAAAGCGGGCGGATTCACGACGGGCGGTCTCAACTTCGACGCCAAAGTTCGTCGCCAGAGCACCGATAAATACGATCTGTTCTACGGTCATATCGGCGCGATGGATACGATGGCGTTGTCGCTGAAAATCGCCGCGCGTATGGTTGAAGACGGCGAGCTGGATAAACGCGTGGCGAAGCGCTATGCCGGCTGGAATGGCGAGCTGGGTCAGCAGATTCTGAAAGGACAACTCTCCTTAGGCGAACTGGCGCAGTATGCGGAGCAGCATAATCTGGCGCCAGTACATCAAAGCGGTCATCAGGAGCTGTTAGAAAATCTGGTTAACCGTTATCTGTTTGATAAATAACCCTA
The DNA here is from genome assembly GCF_017571995.1 of Salmonella sp. 32031103-2018-00083-FB-01-SM-01. Taxonomy (NCBI): domain Bacteria; kingdom Pseudomonadati; phylum Pseudomonadota; class Gammaproteobacteria; order Enterobacterales; family Enterobacteriaceae; genus Salmonella; species Salmonella sp. 32031103-2018-00083-FB-01-SM-01. Next base: position 224,764 of record NZ_JAGEQL010000005.1, on the reverse strand, counting down.
TCTACCGGGCGACTCCGCGTTAGCCCGGCCTGTAGTCGTGATTAGCCCGGTAAGCGTAGCGCTGCCGGGCGCTTTCAGTAAAGGAACCCACACTATGTATATCGGGATCGATCTTGGTACATCGGGTGTAAAAGCTATCCTGTTGAATGAGCAGGGCGATGTGCTGGCTACGCATACTGAAAAACTGACCGTATCGCGTCCGCATCCCTTATGGTCGGAACAGGAACCAGAGCAGTGGTGGCAGGCGACGGATCGTGCGGTTAAAGGTTTAGGTCGGCAACAGTCGTTAAGTGGCGTCCGGGCGTTGGGCATCGCCGGACAAATGCATGGCGCGACATTGCTTGATAGCCGTCAGCAGGTTCTGCGACCAGCGATTTTATGGAATGACGGACGCTGTAGCGAAGAGTGCGCCTGGCTGGAAAAACAGGTGCCGCAGTCGCGTGCGATAACCGGTAATCTGATGATGCCCGGTTTTACCGCGCCCAAATTAGTCTGGGTGCAGCGCCACGAACCGGATATTTTCCGCCAGATAGACAAAGTTCTGCTGCCGAAAGATTTTCTACGGCTGCGAATGACGGGCGTCTTTGCCAGCGATATGTCGGATGCGGCGGGAACGATGTGGCTGGACGTGAAAAAGCGCGACTGGAGCGACGTTATGCTCAACGCCTGTCATTTAACCCGACAGCAGATGCCAGCGTTATTTGAAGGTAGTGACATTACCGGAACGTTGCTGCCAGAGGTAGCCAGCGCATGGGGAATGCCAGCAGTACCTGTGGTGGCGGGCGGCGGCGACAATGCGGCTGGCGCGGTCGGCGTAGGAATGATCGATGCCGGACAGGCGATGCTCTCACTTGGAACATCGGGCGTCTATTTTGCCGTCAGCGACGGCTTTCTGAGTAAACCGGAGAGCGCAGTACACAGTTTTTGCCATGCGCTGCCGGAACGCTGGCATTTAATGTCTGTGATGTTGAGCGCCGCCTCTTGTCTGGACTGGGCGGCTAAACTCACCGGGCAGGAGAACGTCCCGGCGCTGATTGCCGCTGCACAGCAGGCGGATGAGCATGCCGATTCGATCTGGTTTTTGCCGTACCTGTCCGGCGAGCGCACGCCGCATAATAATCCGCAGGCAAAAGGCGTTTTCTTTGGTTTAACCCATCAGCATGGCCCGGCGGAACTGGCGCGGGCGGTACTGGAAGGCGTGGGATATGCTCTGGCGGATGGCATGGATGTGGTTCACGCCTGCGGCGTCAAGCCCGCCAGCGTGACGCTTATCGGCGGCGGGGCGCGCAGCGAATACTGGCGTCAGATGCTATCTGATATTAGCGGGCTACAGCTTGATTATCGTACTGGCGGCGATGTGGGACCAGCGCTGGGCGCGGCGCGTCTGGCGCAAATTGCGGTGAATAAACAGACTCCGCTCGCCGATGTATTGCCGCAGTTGCCGCTGGAGCAGGCGCATTATCCTGATGCGCAGCGTCATGCGGTTTATCAACAACGTCGTGAAACCTTCCGTCGACTCTATCAGCAGCTGTTGCCGTTGATGTCATAAGTCAGAATGCCTTTCGGTTTTGGCTGAAAGGCATTTCCCGTAAATATTGATTCTATTGAATTATATCGAAGTAAGTATGTGTGTTTTCTGATTTTTATATTATTGCTAAGCAGGCGCCTTTTTCATCGCTATTTCTTCGCTTAATGTGTCTCACTCAACCACAAGGAGAGTGAGATGGACGATCACGTTGCGCGCAGGAAACGGATATTCGGCCTGGGAATGTTAGTCGTCGGTGCAGTGGTATACCTGGTGGGACTGTGGCCAGGCTGTCATACATTAAGCGAAAAGGGATATTTTTTTGCGGCAATCGTCATGTGCGGTTTTCCTGTCTTAATTCGCCAGGAACACACGGGGAATGACCGCTTGCTTTCTCGTTGTAAATCTTTGCTGTTGCTTGGCATCGGCATGGTCGCGGTCGGCGTATTTAACCTGGCGCTGGCGGGCGCGCTGAAAATACTGTGTCTGGTGGCGCTGGGGGTCAGTATATATGGAACCGATCTTTACGCTTCCTACAGTGATGATGAATGATGGCCGGAGCCATCATTGTCGTTTAGCTAACCCATTTCCGTTTATCAATACGCTGTAACAGCATGGAAAGTAGCAGGCTTCCTGTCACCGTCGCGGCAAAAACCCACACGATGTCTAACGGCGGCCAACGTTTTAACTCCAGACCATTAGTACGTAGCGCATGGATAATCAGCGCGTGGAAACCATAAATACCCAACGAATGGCGGGAGATAAGCCCCAGTCCAGGTAACGTCCGCGCATTCAGCTTATTTTTAACTACCGTGAACAGTGAGACAGCGCAAATAAACACCATGGGACCGCAATACAGATACCAGGTATCGGCAAAATTTCCGCGCCAGCGTAATTCATGCAATGTGCCGCGAGAAATAACAAATACCGCGATGATGAACAGGGCAGTGCAGATAAGCGTCAGCGATGACTTTTGCGTCTCCATCATTCCAATGGCGCGGCCCAGGATACCGTAGAGAATGTAGTAGAACGTGTCGCCGCTGATATACAGATTGATGGGCAACCATTCAACGCCGCCGATTTTTTGCGGCACAGTATTTGGGTTAGCAATAATACCAATGACCACCATCAGCGTCAGGAGCATTTTGCCGCTCACGTTTTTTACCTGGATTAATGGCGATACCAGGTAGATCACCGCAATCGCAAAGAAAAACCACAGGTGGTAAAACACGGGTTTTTGCAGCACATTTTTTAGCGAAAGCTCGACGTTGATCGAAGTAAAAAGTGAAATGTAAGCCAGGGCGACAACGCTGTAAAAGATAAGGCACAGGGCGATACGTAAAAAATGCCGCGGTTGCGCGCAGCGCTCGCCAAAAAAAAGATAGCCTGAAATCATAAAAAACAGGGGAACGCTAACGCGCGAAGCCGAATTCAGGACATTCGCAATATCCCAGTTTAGCGGGCTGACGCTGTGGGCGTTGGTGATGTACCACGTTGTAGTATGGATCATCACTACCATTAAACAGGCGATCCCTCGCAGGTTATCAATCCAGTTAATTTTAGGCTGCATCAGTTCCTCAGCTTCCGTTTCAATAGAGTTCCAGCGCGGTGGCTCACTGGAAAAATCTGACTTTCTACGCTACATCTTGTGATGGCGTAAGGAGATTCGCACAATGTGTCTGCTACCCACAAACCTTAATAATAAGACTGACCAGCAAACCAGACGGTAATAAAAATGATAATGAAGTATTTCTGTACTGTGATGATAGCCATCGCTCTGGTGGGATGCACAGCGACACCGCCACCGACGCAAAAAGCCCAGCAGAGTAAAGTGAGCCCAACACGCACGCTGGATATGGAAGCATTGTGTAAAGCCCAGGCGGCGCAGCGTTACAACACTGGCGCACAGAAAATTGCTGTTACCGGCTTCGAGCAGTTTCAGGGGAGCTATGAGATGCGTGGTAATACCTTCCGTAAAGAGAGTTTTGTCTGCTCTTTTGATGCAGATGGGCAGTTTTTACATCTTTCTATGCGGTAAAAGCCGCGCCTGGTGAGGTGTGATGCCGCGAAATCCGGCAATTTTCGCTAAACAAACCGGTTTCATACTGTATATCTCGCATCCAGCGGGTATACTGGCTCCTTCCTTTAAATCCACACGTATCCAGCACGAAATAATATGCAAAAGTTTGATACCAGGACCTTCCAGGGCTTGATCCTGACCTTACAGGATTACTGGGCTCGCCAGGGCTGCACCATTGTTCAACCATTGGACATGGAAGTCGGCGCGGGAACTTCTCATCCAATGACCTGCCTGCGCGCGCTGGGGCCAGAGCCGATGGCGACTGCCTATGTGCAGCCTTCTCGTCGTCCGACCGATGGCCGCTACGGCGAAAACCCGAACCGCTTACAGCACTACTATCAGTTCCAGGTGGTGATTAAGCCGTCTCCGGAGAATATTCAGGAGCTGTACCTCGGTTCTCTGAAAGAGCTGGGTATGGACCCGACCATTCACGACATCCGTTTCGTGGAAGATAACTGGGAGAACCCGACGCTGGGCGCCTGGGGACTCGGCTGGGAAGTGTGGCTGAATGGCATGGAAGTGACGCAGTTCACCTACTTCCAGCAGGTCGGCGGCCTGGAGTGCAAGCCGGTGACCGGTGAAATCACCTACGGTCTGGAACGTCTGGCGATGTATATCCAGGGCGTGGACAGCGTTTACGACCTGGTCTGGAGCGATGGCCCGCTGGGTAAAACCACCTACGGTGACGTGTTCCATCAAAACGAAGTGGAGCAGTCCACCTATAACTTTGAATACGCCGATGTGGATTTCTTATTCACCTGCTTCGAGCAGTATGAAAAAGAAGCCCAGCAGCTGCTGGCGCTGGAAAACCCGCTGCCGCTGCCGGCCTACGAGCGTATTCTGAAAGCCGCCCATAGCTTCAACCTGCTGGATGCGCGTAAAGCTATCTCCGTCACCGAACGTCAGCGCTACATTTTGCGTATTCGCACCCTGACCAAAGCAGTGGCAGAGGCTTATTATGCTTCCCGTGAAGCCCTCGGCTTCCCGATGTGCAACAAAGACAAGTAAGAGGCGGCCATGTCTGAGAAAACTTTTCTGGTGGAAATCGGCACTGAAGAGCTGCCACCAAAAGCCCTGCGCAGTTTGGCTGAGTCCTTTGCTGCGAACTTCACTGCGGAGCTGGATAACGCCGGCCTCGCGCACGGTAACGTTGAATGGTTTGCCGCCCCGCGCCGTCTGGCGCTGAAAGTGGCGAACCTTGCTGAATCTCAGCCCGATCGCGAAGTCGAAAAACGTGGTCCGGCGATTGCCCAGGCGTTCGACGCCGAAGGCAAACCGAGCAAAGCGGCAGAAGGCTGGGCGCGCGGCTGCGGGATCACCGTTGATCAGGCCGAGCGTCTGAAGACCGACAAAGGCGAATGGCTGCTGTATCGTGCCCACGTGAAGGGCGAAAGTACCGAAGCGCTGGTGCCGAACATGGTAGCCACCTCGCTGGCGAAACTACCGATCCCGAAACTGATGCGCTGGGGTGCGTCTGACGTCCACTTCGTGCGTCCGGTGCACACCGTGACCCTGCTGTTGGGCGATAAGGTCATTCCGGCGACCATCCTGGGTATTCAGTCTGACCGCGTCATTCGCGGCCACCGCTTTATGGGTGAGCCTGAGTTCACTATCGACAATGCTGACCAGTACCCGCAAATTCTGCTGGAGCGCGGTAAAGTCATTGCGGACTACGAAGCGCGTAAAGCCAAAATCAAAGCGGACGCTGAAGAAGCAGCACGCAAGATTGGCGGTAATGCCGACCTGAGCGAAAGCCTGCTGGAAGAAGTCGCCTCGCTGGTGGAATGGCCGGTGGTATTGACGGCGAAATTCGAAGAGAAATTCCTCGCCGTGCCTGCCGAAGCGCTGGTGTACACCATGAAGGGCGACCAGAAGTATTTCCCGGTTTATGACAACGCGGGCAAGCTGCTGCCGAACTTTATCTTCGTCGCGAATATCGAATCGAAAGATCCGACCCAGATTATCTCCGGTAACGAGAAAGTGGTGCGTCCGCGTCTGGCGGATGCTGAATTCTTCTTCAATACCGACCGTAAAAAACGTCTGGAAGATCATCTGCCGCGTCTGCAAACCGTGCTGTTCCAGCAACAGCTGGGCACGCTGCGCGACAAGACCGACCGTATTCAGGCGCTGGCGGGCTGGATTGCCGGTCAGATTGGCGCTGACGTTAACCACGCCACTCGTGCGGGCCTGCTCTCCAAGTGCGACCTGATGACCAACATGGTCTTCGAGTTCACCGACACCCAGGGTGTGATGGGGATGCACTACGCGCGTCACGATGGTGAAGCGGAAGATGTCGCTGTGGCGCTTAACGAGCAGTATCAGCCGCGCTTTGCCGGTGATGACCTGCCGTCTAACCCGGTGGCCTGTGCGTTGGCGATCGCCGATAAGATGGACACTCTGGCGGGTATCTTCGGTATCGGTCAGCATCCGAAAGGCGACAAAGACCCGTTTGCGCTGCGTCGTGCCGCGCTGGGCGTGCTGCGCATCATCGTTGAGAAGAACCTCGCTCTTGATCTGCAAACGCTGACCGAAGAAGCGGCGCGTCTGTATGGCGACAAGCTGACCAATGCTAACGTAGTCGATGATGTGATCGATTTTATGCTGGGTCGCTTCCGCGCCTGGTATCAGGACGAAGGTTACACCGTCGACACCATCCAGGCGGTACTGGCGCGTCGTCCGACCCGTCCGGCAGATTTCGATGCTCGTATGAAAGCGGTATCGCACTTCCGCACCCTGGAAGAAGCCTCTGCGCTGGCGGCGGCGAACAAGCGCGTCTCCAACATCCTGGCGAAAGCCACTGAGCCGCTGAACGATATCGTCCACGCCTCCGTACTGAAAGAAGCGGCGGAAATTGAGTTGGCCAGACATCTGGTTGTGCTGCGTGATAAGCTTCAGCCGTACTTTGCCGATGGTCGTTATCAGGAAGCGTTGATTGAGCTGGCTGCTCTGCGCGCGCCGGTGGATGAATTCTTCGAAAATGTCATGGTTAACGCGGAAGAGAAAGATATCCGTATCAACCGCCTGACGCTGTTGTCGAAACTACGCGAACTGTTCCTGCAGGTTGCGGATATTTCGTTACTGCAATAAGCGTTCAGTTAAATAAATAAAAACCTGCTCTCGGGCAGGTTTTTTTATTTTTAACGTAATGGTAATTCCGTCAGACAGGTCTGGCTGTCATCTCTGGTGGCAATGGCATGTGACGCCGTTTTACCGTTGTAGCTTACTTCCAGCGTCCCTTCCATATTGCGCGGTAGCCAAACACCGATAAATCCGTTTCGATAGCTTTGCATCTCTTTTTGTACGATGACAGCGCCTTTACTGTCTGTCACTTTTACAGTGAACGGTTTATTCGGCATTTCTCCCTGACAGCCGGAAAGGCTGTGGTTAAAACAGGGGTGTGTCCGCCATTCATAGGGCGCAAAAGAGAGATAGAATTTGTCGCCTAACGGCAGCGTATAAATCTGCTCTCCGTCAGATAATTTGAGTTCGGTACTGGTAATCGACGCGGAGTAAGGCAAAGGACGGCTCTGCGGCGTCTGATCAATCGTATCCACGATCTGCTCAACCGTTTTTCCCGTCAGCCCATGTTGCGCCAGAAAAGCGGATTCTGCGGATGCCGCAAGCGCGGAGCCGCTGGCGCATAAACCCAAAAGTAATAACCATGATGATTTCGACATAACTTCAATTCCTTGTGAACAATCTCCTTGCCTACTATAGGGGTTCCCCTAAGGGAAAGGTCAAAGGGACGCAGGGTAAAGTAATGCAAAGTTATGCTGGGGGGAGGAGAGGGGGAATTGGAATAAAAAAAATCCCCGCCATCAGGCAGGGATTCAAAATTCTGAGCTTTTTAAGCTTACAGGCTGGTTACGTTGCCAGCTGCCGGGCCTTTAGCGCCGCTTTCGATGGTGAAGGAAACTTTCTGACCTTCGTCCAGAGATTTGTAACCATCGTTCTGAATAGCGGAGAAGTGTACGAACACGTCTTTAGAACCGTCATCAGGAGTAATAAAGCCAAAGCCTTTATCAGCGTTGAACCATTTTACGATACCAGTCATTTTACCGGACATAGTGTATTACCTTTTAAAAAATAAGTGTGCCTTTCGGCGTTATGGCGTGCTTTACAGATTTTTTAAGCGTTAAGGAAATGCGCACTACGAGGGGTATCTAATGGATAACTCTTGAAGGGACTTGCCTTACTAAACTGCTTTAATGGTCTGTACGTCAAACCGTTGAGCACATTAACTCATGTAATGCCGGGCGATGCAACTTTTATTTTACTTTATTTCTCCAGGTCAGGAATCGAGCGGGGAAAACGGTCCTTGCGCAGGACCGTTAAAACAGAAAGGGGTAAAAATTACTCCATCAATTGCTTACTTAAGCGTGGGTTTGCCTGTATCAGGCGCATCAATTTGAGCTCTGCTGGCGTGGGTTTTTCGCGTTTCGATTCCCATTCCTGAACCATGGCAACCGTTACGCCCAGCGCTCTGGCGAATTCATCTGTTTTTAGTCCCGTCCCTCTCCGTAACTGTTCAAATTCGGTAAAAGGATTGGGTTTTTGCGTCAGGGTGATCTTTCGCGTTTCATCTTTAAAAACAATTTGTTCCAGGCTGCTCAGCAGCTCAAACATCGGATCTTTATATTCCATTGAGAACTCCTGTAAATCATACAGCGGGATCGTGAAGTGCATCGAAGCCTCTTAAGAATAGTCGGGAAACTTGCGGGTGGGGGGTGACGCGCCGCCAGGAAGCGCTATCGATTCGTTTCGATGCCTTACGCTACGCGACTTTTAGGACGCTAACAATTTGATCCAGGAAGGTATATCCGTCTTTCAGAAAATAATTGTAAAGATTAAAAAAATATTACATTCCCCGCTGGAAAGCTCTCTTGCCGCGTTTTTTATCGCAGTGTCAGGTCAAAAATTAACAATAAAATAACAAATTAAGCATTGATGCAGATAAACATAATTTTCCGCTACAAGATCGCGTGGAAAGGGTATCCTGCAAGCCTGACCTGGACTATCCTTGTAAGCCGTCAGGCACGCAGGTGTCGTTGTGCGCATTTTTGGGTGAAAGGAGTATTAACAATGGCGACAGGTAAGTCCTGCTCTCGCTGGTTTGCGCCTGTTGTGGCGTTATTAATGGTGTTTAGCCTGAGCGGGTGTTTTGATAAAGAAGGCGATCAGCGCAAAGCGTTTGTCGATTTCCTGCAGAATACAGCAATGCGTAGCGGAGAGCGTTTACCAACGCTGACGGCCGATCAGAAAAAACAGTTTGGTCCGTTCGTGTCTGATTACGCGATACTGTATGGCTACTCGCAGCAGGTAAACCAGGCGATGGATTCCGGTTTGCGCCCGGTGGTCGATAGCGTTAACGCCATCCGCGTTCCGCAGGATTATATGACGCAACGTGAGCCGCTGCGGCAGGCAAATGGTTCGTTAGGCGTGCTGGCGCAACAGTTGCAGAATGCAAAACTGCAGGCTGATGCCGCGCATGGCGCGTTAAAGCAGGCCGATGACCTGAAGCCTGTGTTTGATCAGGTCTACAAAAAAGTGGTCACCGTGCCGGCAGATGCTTTGCAGCCGCTGATCCCGGCGGCGCAGATCTTTACGCAGCAGTTGGTACAAGTGGGCGATTATATTGCGCAACAGGGCGAGCAGGTGAGCTTTGTCGCGAACGGCATTCAGTTCCCGACCTCACAGCAGGCCAGCCAATATAATGCGCTGATTGGGCCGTTGGCCTCGCAGCATCAGGCGTTTAATCAGGCCTGGACGGCGGCGGTAAACGCGACTCAGTGATGACAGTCTGCCCGATAAGCGCAAGCCAGCGCTTATCGGGCCTGTAGCGTTATCCCGCCGCCTGCGGATTGACGCAGTTCTTCTCTATTTTTCCCTGCAGCGCATCAATCAAATTATCCACCGCACAGGCCATCATGTTATAGCGCGTCTCATGCGTTGCCGAGCCAATATGCGGTACCGCGACGACATTAGACATGTTCAGCAAGGGCGAATCCACGGATAGCGGTTCCTGTTCAAAAACATCCAGACCTGCCGCATATATTTCACCGTTTTGCAGCGCGGCAATCAGCGCGTTTTCATCGACCACCGGGCCGCGTCCGGCATTAATAAAAATGGCGGACGATTTCATTCTGGCAAACTGTGTTGCGCCAAACAGATGTCGCGTTTCTGCCGTTAGCGGCAGGATCACGCAGACAAAATCAGCCTCCTGCAACAGCGTATCCAGATCGCAGTAGCGGGCGTTAAAACGGTCTTCCGCCTCCTGATGCCGCCGACGGGCGTGATAGAGAACCGGCATGGTAAACCCAAAGTGCGCTCGCTGCGCCAGCGCCATCCCGATACGCCCCATCCCAACGATACCGAGTGTTTTGTGATGCACATCGACGCCAAACCACGCCGGGCCAATGCTTTCTGTCCATTCACCCGCTTTAACCCGTTCTGCGACGTCCACCACGCGGCGGGCAGTGGCCAGCATCAACGCCATCACCGTATCGGCAACGGTTTCCGTCAAAACGGCAGGCGTGTGCATCAGGACTATTTTGCGGGCAGTAAGGGCGTCCACCTCGACATTATCGTATCCCACCGAGATGGTCGACGCCGCGCGTAGCGCCGGCATTTTTTCCAGCAGCGCGCGGTTAATGGTTTCGCTGGCGCCCAGAAGGCCTTGCGCGCTGGCAAATGCCTGCGCGTGTCGCGCGACCGTTTCCGGATGCAGGTTCGGTACCTGGGTGACGGTAAAATGCGCCTCCAGGCGATGCAGCAAATCATCAGGCAGGGTTTTGTAGAGAATGATGGACGGCTTCATGCGACTCTCCGTAAATCAAAAGGTAAGCGCGGCATGCGCCAACCGGAACAGGCTTATTATTAACCCGTTTAGCCATCATCGACCAGCCAATTTCCCCGCTGTCGGCAGCCGTGTTGTGGTAAATGATGAATGAATACCGAATGATGCGCGATGTATCCGGTTTGGCGAGGGAATGGCGAGGGAGTAATGCAGGCCGGGTAAAGCATACCGCTTTACCCGGTACGGTAGTTTACTGCAATGGACTCAAGGTAATTTCGACGCGGCGGTTTTGCGCCTTACCTTCTGCCGTACTGTTGCTGGCGATCGGGTTCGCCGGACCCATTCCGCTGGTACGGATACGGCTGGCGTCGACGCCCTGGGTGATCAGCGAGCTGGCGACGGAGTCAGCACGCTGCTGCGACAGACGCATATTCAGATCGTGGCTACCGGTACTGTCGGTGTAGCCCACCACATTGACGGCGGTCTTGGGATACTCTTTCAGCACCATCGCCACGCCGGTCAGCGTGTTAGCGCCTGCCGGTTTCAGCGTCGCGCTGCTGCTGTCGAAGGTGACATTATTCGGCATATTCAGAATGATATTATCGCCGCTTCGCGTCACGCTAACGCCTGTGCCCCGCATTTTGTCACGCAGTTTCGCTTCCTGTACGTCCATGTAGTAACCCACGCCGCCGCCCAGCGCCGCGCCAGCTGCCGCGCCAATCAGCGCGCCTTTACCGCGATCTTTTTTGGAGGAGGAGAGTGCGCCGATGCCTGCGCCGACCAGCGATCCAATACCCGCACCAATGCCGGATTTACCTGCTTCGCGTTCGCCGGTGTAAGGGTTTGTTGTGCAGCCAGATACTGCCAGGGCGCCGCTCACGATGGCAGCAATCACAAATACACGTTTTTTCATCTTAAATCCTTATCACTTTTTTATTTTTACCACAGCGACCGTGGCGGTTGATTATGACGTCTGCACATGAAGAAAATTCCAGGGAAAACTCTGAAATTTGTAAGTAACATTGATCGGCAAAATAAATAATCCCAATAATTCAGGAGCGAACCTTGACCCACGTACCATCGCGTCATTCGGTATTGACCGCCGCACACTGGGGGCCAGTCCGCGTTGAAACCGACGGAGAACGCATTTTTGCCTCGTATGGCGAACTCCCGACGGCACACCAAAACTCCCTGCAAACCGTTGTGCATGACCAGGTTCACAGTAAAACGCGGGTTCGCTTCCCGATGGTGCGTAAAGGGTTCCTGGCTTCTCCCGATAAGCCGCAAGGCATACGCGGGCAGGATGAGTTTGTTCGCGTAAGTTGGGATGACGCGCTGGATCTGATCCACGCTCAGCACAAACGTATTCGCGAAAGTTATGGACCATCGTCCATCTTCGCCGGCTCCTACGGTTGGCGTTCGAACGGCGTATTGCATAAAGCGGCTACGCTATTGCAGCGTTACATGGCGCTGGCGGGAGGATATACCGGCCATCTTGGCGATTATTCCACCGGCGCGGCGCAGGCTATCATGCCTTATGTAGTGGGTGGTAACGAGGTTTACCAGCAGCAGACTAGCTGGCCGGTGGTGCTGGAACACAGCGAGGTGGTGGTGCTCTGGAGCGCGAACCCGCTGAATACTCTGAAAATTGCCTGGAACGCCTCGGATGAACAGGGGCTCGACTATTTTGCGGCGTTGCGACAAAGCGGCAAACGCCTGATCTGCATCGATCCAATGCGATCGGAAAGCGTCGACTTTTTTGGCGATAAGATGGAGTGGATCGCCCCACATATGGGCACCGATGTGGCGTTAATGTTGGGAATCGCCCATACGCTGGTGGAAAACGGTTGGCAGGATGAAGCGTTCCTTGCCCGCTGCACGACGGGTTATGATCGCTTCGCCGACTATCTTTTGGGCACGACCGACGGTACGGCCAAAACAGCGGAATGGGCGGCGGAAATTTGCGGCGTTTCTGCGGTGAAAATCCGCGAACTGGCGGAAATATTTCATCATAACACCACCATGTTGATGGCCGGTTGGGGAATGCAGCGTCAGCAGTTCGGCGAGCAAAAGCACTGGATGATCGTCACGCTGGCCGCAATGCTGGGGCAAATTGGTACGCCTGGCGGCGGGTTTGGTTTTACTTATCATTTTGCTAACGGCGGAAACCCGACGCGCCGCGCCGCCGTGTTAGCCTCGATGCAGGGAAGCCTCCCTGGCGGGGTCGATGCGGTAGATAAAATACCGGTGGCGCGTATTGTCGAGGCGCTGGAAAACCCCGGTGGGTTTTACCAACACAATGGGATGGATCGCCGCTTCCCGGATATTCGTTTTATCTGGTGGGCGGGCGGCGCGAATTTTACCCATCATCAGGATACCAACCGTCTGATTCGCGCGTGGCAAAAACCGGAACTGGTCGTTATCTCAGAATGTTTCTGGACGGCCGCCGCGAAACACGCGGATATTGTTCTGCCTGCGACCACCAGCTATGAGCGTAACGATTTAACCATGACCGGCGACTATAGCAATCAGCATTTGGCGCCGATGAAGCAGGTCGTGTCGCCCCGGTGGGAGGCGCGGAATGATTTTGACGTTTTTGCTGAACTGAGCGAACGGTGGGAAGTCGGCGGTTACGCTCGGTTCACCGAAGGAAAAAGTGAGCTGGCGTGGCTGGAGACTTTCTACAACATTGCCGCCCAGCGTGGCGCCAGCCAGGGGGTGACGCTGCCGCCGTTTGCCGCATTCTGGCAGGCTAACCGTTTACTGGAGATGCCGGAAAATCCCGCCAACGCGCAGTTTGTGCGCTTCGCGGATTTTCGCCGCGATCCTGATAACCATCCGCTAAAAACGGCCAGCGGCAAAATCGAAATCTATTCTGCGCGCATTGCCAGCTATGGTTACGCGGATTGTCCCGGCCATCCGATGTGGCTGGTGCCGGATGAGTGGCACGGGAACGCTGATGCGGGGCAGGTTCAGCTACTTTCCGCGCATCCGGCGCACCGTCTGCATAGCCAGCTTAACTACAGTTCGTTACGGGAGCGGTATGCGGTAGCCGGACGCGAACCGGTGACGATTCATCCGCAGGATGCGACAACGCGTGGAATCGTCGATGGCGATACGGTACGCGTCTGGAATCATCGCGGGCAGGTTCTGGCGGGCGCGGTCGTTACCGACGGAATTCGGCCTGGCGTGATCTGTATTCACGAAGGCGCATGGCCGGACCCTGAACCTACCGCAGGCGGCATATGCAAAAACGGCGCGGTAAACGTCCTGACAAAAGATCTTCCCAGTTCCCGGCTGGGGAACGGTTGTGCGGGCAACACCGCGCTGGTCTGGTTTGAGAAATATACCGGCCCGGCGCTACCGCTTACGGCGTTTGATCCGCCTGCCAACTCATAATCCAGGTGGGGTGGGCGGTATCCTCCTGCCAGGCGCTATCTTCAATACGAAAACCAAGCGCATGGTAGAAGTTTACGGCGGATTGATTTTTCTGGTAAACCTCAAGGCTCAGCAGAGGAAAACGTTGCTGGACATATTCCAGAAGCGCTTTGCCAATGCCGTGTCTTAACGCGTCGGGGGCGACAAATAGCGCCCCGACAAAACGGGCTTCCAGTACGCTGACGAAGCCTTTCAGTTGTCCATTTTCCTCCCATACCCAGGTTTGCGCGGCGGGTAAATAGACGTCGCGTACAATTGCTTCGCTCTCGTGCCAGTAACGTTCTTCGATAAAGGGATGGGCATAAATAGTACTTTTCATCCACAGCGCCAGAATAGACGCCATGTCTTCACTCTGGGATTTGCGAATCATGTTTTTCTCCCGGATGGCAAAAACAGCCGGTAATATGGTCGTTGACCAGTCCGCACGCCTGCATAAAGGAGTAACAGATAGTCGTACCGACAAACTTGAAACCGCGTTTTTTCAATGCCTTAGCAAGCGCATCGGACGCAGGTGTTGAGGTGGGGATCTTATCCAGGCTGGCCGCCTGGGTGATCTGCGGCTGGCCATCAACGAATGACCAGACAAAATCGGCGAAAGACTCGCCGTTTTGCTCCATCGCAAGCCAGGCGCGGGCGTTACTGATAATGGCCTGAATTTTACCGCGATGTCGTATGATGCCCGTGTTCTGCAGCAGGCGTTCAACATCCTCCTCCTGCATAGCTGCGATGCGTACCGGGTCAAACTGATGAAAACAGGCGCGGTAGTTCTCCCTCTTTTTAAGCACGGTGATCCAGGATAAACCGGCCTGCTGACCTTCAAGACAGATCATTTCAAACAGCTTTCTGCTGTCAGTCTCCGGCACGCCCCACTCGTTATCATGATAGGCAATATAAAGGGGGTCCTGGCTGACCCAGTCGCAACGCTGCATAGACTTCCTCGTTATTGTGGTTACCGCGAAAATTTCCTTCAACCCGCCTTGACGGGCCCGCTAAAAGGACAATAGTTAATACAGGGCTGATGCCCGACATCCTTCATTCAATGACAATAATATCGCCGAATTCGGCTCTACTCTGGAGTCGCGTTGATGATTGTAAGAAAACGCCGTGGTCGCCGGACATTGCGTTGTCTGGCGGGCCTTATGGCCTGCTCGTTTTTTATCAATACCACGTATGCCTGGCAACAAGAATATATCGCTGAAGCGGCTCCGGGGCATACGACGGAACGCTATACCTGGGACAGCGATCACCAACCGAATTACAACGACATACTGGCCGAACGTATTCAGTCTACGCAAAATATGGTGGGTCCGGTGCTTAGCCTGGCGGATGAAACCCCGCTTGATGCGACCAGCGGTATCAGTATGGGCTGGAATTTTCCGCTTTCCCGACGCGTGACCACTGGGCCGGTCGCGGCGCTGCATTACGACGGTTCGACGTCATCAATGTATAACGAATATGGCGATAGCGCGACGACATTAGCGCTTACCGATCCGTTATGGCACGCCAGCGTCAGTACGTTAGGCTGGCGGGTAAACTCGCAGTTCGGCGATGTCCGTCCCTGGGCGCAAATTAGCTATAACCAACAGTTTGGGGAAAATATCTGGAAAGCGCAGTCCGGGTTGAGTCGTATGACCGCAGGAAATCAGGCGGGAAATTGGCTGGATGTCACCGTAGGCGCGGACGTGTTACTTAACCCGCACATGGCGGCGTATGCGGCGTTTTCCCAGGCGGAAAATAGCGCTACGGATAGCGATTATTTGTATACCCTGGGGGTGAGCGCTCGCTTTTAACGAGATAAACCGCCGCCTGGACTTATTAGAAGTTCATCTAATACCCTGTCTATATATTTACAAAAATATATAGGTCAATCACATTCTCTATAGACACTTTTTGCGCTTCCTGTGGTCTACTTAGCCGCGCTTGTAGACTTTCTCACATCTGCGTTAGCCGCATATTTACCTGTTTGATTAAAGAATCGTTGTACAGGTCGTTTTTATCCCGATTCCCAGGGTTTGTTTGCATGAGATACATTAAATCGATGACGCAACAGAAACTTAGTTTCTTGCTTGCGCTCTATATCGGTCTGTTTATGAATTGCGCCGTGTTTTACCGCCGTTTCGGCAGTTATGCGCAAGAATTTACCATTTGGAAAGGCCTCTCCGCAGTTGTCGAACTTGGCGCCACGGTGCTGGTCACTTTCTTCTTACTTCGTCTTCTTTCACTGTTTGGCCGACGCGTCTGGCGTGTGCTGGCCACGCTGGTGGTGCTGTTTTCCGCTGGCGCCAGTTATTACATGACCTTCCTGAACGTGGTGATTGGCTACGGCATTATTGCGTCTGTTATGACCACCGATATCGATCTCTCGAAAGAGGTGGTGGGGCTGCACTTCGTATTGTGGCTGATTGCCGTGAGCGTGCTTCCGCTCATCTTTATCTGGAGTAACCACTGTCGCTACACGTTGTTGCGCCAGCTACGTACGCCGGGGCAGCGTTTTCGCAGCGCCGCTGTAGTGGTACTCGCAGGCGTAATGGTGTGGGCGCCTATCCGCCTGCTGGATATACAGCAAAAAAAGGTTGAACGGGCGACAGGTATCGACTTACCCAGCTATGGCGGCGTGGTGGCGAACTCCTATCTGCCTTCAAACTGGTTATCTGCGTTAGGGCTGTATGCCTGGGCGCAGGTAGATGAGTCGTCGGACAATAATTCGTTAATAAACCCGGCCAGGAAATTTACCTATGTTGCGCCGAAGGATGGGGATGACACCTACGTCGTTTTCATTATCGGTGAGACGACCCGTTGGGATCACATGGGGATTTTCGGCTACGAGCGTAATACCACGCCGAAGCTGGCGCAGGAAAAAAATCTGGCGGCGTTCCGCGGCTATTCTTGCGATACCGCGACGAAGCTTTCTTTACGCTGTATGTTTGTACGGGAAGGCGGGGCGGATAATAACCCGCAGCGTACCTTAAAAGAGCAGAATGTGTTTGCCGTTCTCAAACAGCTCGGATTCAGTTCCGATCTGTACGCCATGCAGAGCGAGATGTGGTTCTATAGCAATACCATGGCGGATAATATCTCCTACCGCGAGCAGATCGGCGCCGAGCCGCGTAACCGTGGTAAAACGGTTGATGACATGCTGTTGATTGATGAGATGCAGAACTCGCTTGCCCAGAATCCGGAGGGTAAGCATCTGATTATCTTGCATACTAAGGGGTCGCATTTTAACTATACGCAACGTTATCCGCGCAGCTACGCTCAGTGGAAGCCCGAATGTATTGGGGTCGATAGCGGCTGCACGAAAGCGCAGATGATCAACTCTTACGATAACTCCGTGACCTATGTGGATCACTTTATTACCAGTGTGTTCGATCAGCTACGTGATAAAAAAGCGATTGTGTTCTACGCGGCTGACCACGGCGAGTCGATTAACGAACGCGAACATTTGCACGGTACGCCGCGCAATATGGCGCCGCCGGAGCAATTCCGTGTTCCGATGCTGGTATGGATGTCGGATAAATATCTTGCCAGTCCGCAACATGCGCAGATGTTCGCTCACCTGAAGCAGCAGGCGGAGATCAAAGTGCCGCGTCGTCATGTGGAGCTATACGAT
Organism: Salmonella sp. 32031103-2018-00083-FB-01-SM-01; assembly: GCF_017571995.1. NCBI lineage: Bacteria > Pseudomonadati > Pseudomonadota > Gammaproteobacteria > Enterobacterales > Enterobacteriaceae > Salmonella > Salmonella sp. 32031103-2018-00083-FB-01-SM-01. The sequence goes on along the minus strand of NZ_JAGEQL010000005.1, from coordinate 207,315 downwards.
ACGATAATGGGCTGCCTGGGGTATACATCGCCGGATGGCGGCATTAACCAGAACAACAACTGGTGCCATATTCCCGATGCGCAGAAAGTCGCCGCGAAGTAGGTTGTCTGCCGACTTTCTCGCCGATTGAATTGTATTTTGCGACTAAGGGATTGACGGGCGTGCGCCTGAGCAGTAAGATGCGCCCGCATTCGGTGATTGGCGCAGCCTGGTAGCGCACTTCGTTCGGGACGAAGGGGTCGGAGGTTCGAATCCTCTATCACCGACCAAATTCAGAAACCCTGCTCAATGAGCAGGGTTTTTTTGTATCTGAAGCCTGACGAGGATGAGAACCTCCGGGGGCAAGAGGTTCGACTCGAGCGAAGCGAGAGAACGTTGCGTCAGCAACGGCCCGCAGGGCGAGCCACGCAGTGGCGAGTCATCCTCTATCACCAGCAGGTTGACGCTCGCACCACCAGTTCAGGCATGATCCCGTCGCTGTGACTGACCTTCTTGCCCGCCAGCAAATCAAATAATAGTGTGATTGCCTGTCGCGCCACCTCATCAAGATGCATATTCACTGCCGTCAGCGGCGGCAGCGATTCGCGCGCGCGGATACCATCATAGCGGGTGACCACGCGCATCCGCTCCGGGATAGCTACTGCCTGTTCCTGAAAAGCGCGTACCGCGCCGCTGGCAAAGGTATCGATCAGCACCAGCACGCCGTCAACGTCGGGATGCGCCTGTAATAGCTGCTGCGCGGCCTGGTAGCCGGCATTTTCACCCTCGCTTTCATTGAGAGAGTAGACGACGGGGTCCTGGCGCCCCGCGCACCAGCGCTGGTAAGCCGCTTCGCTCTCCTGAACTGATGTTCGCCGAGTGTTACCGACAAATAACGCACATTTGCTGGCGCCGGAGGCCTCCAGATGCGTTAGCAGAAGCTGTGCTGTTGCCGCCGAGTGCAGCTCAACCCACGGCACAGGCGTGTCGGTGCCCGGCGTGCGGCCAATGGTGACGCAGGGAATGCCCGCTTGCGCCAGCGCCTGGAGCTGCGGGTCGTTCTCCGCCGGCTCAATCAGGATCGCCGCGTCAAAGCTGACGGCATCCAGTGGATTTGCCCCCGGCGGCACCAGAATCAGCGCATGCTGTTTTTCCAGCGCCATCATCGCGGACGTTAACGCCACCTCCATCATAAATCCCAGTCGTGACGCACCGGAGGCAATCGCCAGCGGCACCGAAGAGAGCAAGGCAATGGTATTGGTTTTGCCGGTTCGCAACTGGCGGGCGCGAATATTCGGCGTGTAGTTGAGCGCAACAATGGCCTCTTCAATACGCCGTCGCGTCTGCGGCTCGACAAAGCGGGTGTTGTGCAAGGCATTGGATACCGTCCCTGGCGACACGCCTGCATGGCGGGCAACATCAATCAACTTTGCGCGTTTTTTATTTTGAACAGCCATCTGCTTCCTGACCTTCGAAAGTTTGCGCACAGGGTAGCATATTTACCAGACGGTAACGTTTGCTTTTTTTCGGTGAGGATCGTAAAAAACTCTTCATTAAAACGTTTTAATGGGGTATTTTGGCGCAAATTTATTCCTCAGGAGGCGATGTGGCACACTTAACTCAGGATTCGACTTTCACCCTTGGACGCCGTCTGGCGGGCCTTATCTACGCTGATAAGGCGAAGAGCTTTGGCGGCTATACGCTTTTTGCGCCGCAAACCGCCGAAGGGCGGGTTTACCTGGTGGACGAGCAGGGCGAAGTCGCGCATCAGTGGCAGCTTCCGGTTCGCGCCGGGCGTGATGCAGTGCTGCTGCCGAACGGTAATCTGGGTTATAACGGCAGCCACCGCACTTCAGCGAACCTCTATCCGGCGTGGGATCTCTGGCACGGCGGCGACTTCTACGAAGTGACGCCGGATAACGAAATCGTCTGGCATTACGAAGATATTTACCATCACCACGATGCGCAGTGGCTGGAAAACGGTAACCTGCTGTATACCGCCGCGTCGCCGTTACCTGCCGATATCGCCGCCCGTGTTACCGGCGGCGACCCACGCCGCGATGCGCCGGACGGCGTGATTCAGAGCGACGTCGTCAAAGAGGTCAATCGCGACGGTGAAGTGGTCTGGGAATGGCGTGCCTGGGAGCATTTGAATCCGGAAGATTTCCCGATTCATGATATTTTCGATCGCCGCCACTGGCCGATGATTAACGGCCTGTCCGTCACCCGTGATGGCCTGGTACTGATGAGCCTGCGTACCACTTCCGGTGTCATTGCCGTGGATAAAGAGAGCGGGAAGGTTATCTGGCATGCAGGGCCGGAAGTCGTAGCGCAGCAGCACACGCCGGTTGAGATGGAGAACGGATCGATTCTGGTTTTCGATAACGGCAACCTGCGTCCCGGCGTCACCTCGCCGCACTCCACGGTGCTGGAGTTCGATCCGCAGACCAAAGCGATTACCTGGCAGTATCGCGATATCTTCCCGCCGGCGTTTTTCTCGCCGTATATGGGGAGCGCGCAGCGGCTGGCGAACGGCAACACCTTTATCTGTGAATCGGCGTTTGGCCGCCTGTTTGAAGTCACCCCGGAAGGCGAAACGGTATGGGAATATATCATTCCGTTCTTTAATGAATATCCGGAGCACCTCAGTAAAGGCATTATTCCTGGAAAACAGAACAGCGCCTTCCGTGCGCATCGCTATGCCGCTGATGCCATTAGTTGGTTGAAATAATGCAGACCGCCAGCCCGCGCTGGCGGTTATTTTTTTGATGTTTTATGGGAGTTAATCATGCCGCAACCTGGCCTTACTACGCCGGATAACGATGCATTACCCTGGCAAACCACCTTACTTTTGGCGCTTCAGCATGTGCTGGTCGTTGCCGCCACCCCCATTACCTCCGTCTTCCTGATCGCCAAAGCGCTGCACTTTACCGATACGGTGACAGCCTCGGTACTTAGCGCGACCTTTCTGATGTGCGGTCTGGGCGCTATTTTGCAAAGCCTGGGCGTGAAAGGGGTGGGCGCGCGTTTGCCGTTTATTATGGTACCGGGGGGCGCGCCGATTGCGATTTTCGTTGCGATCGCTTTACAGACCAATATCCAGACCGCGATTGGCGCCGTAATTCTGACCTCGCTGTTCTACTTTATCGCGTTGCCGATTTTCCGCCGCTGCCTGCACCATTTTCCCCCCTTTATCATTGGCATCATGCTGCTAATGGTGTCGATTAACCTTATTCGCCTGTACGGCGGGTTGATCATTGGCCAGCCAGGGAGCGCCGACTTCGCTCATCCAACCAGTATCATTTTATCGCTGGGGACTATCCTGATAACGCTGATTTTCGCGCTGGCGTTTAGCGGTATTTTGCGCCAGTTGGCGGTGATGTTCGGCCTTTTAGCGGGAACGCTGCTGGGAATGGCGCTGGGTAGCACCGATTTTAGCGGTGTTGGTCACGGGCCGCTGTTTAGTTTCCCACAGCTTTTGCCGTTCGGCTGGCCGATTTTTGATCTCTCCGCCTCGCTGCCGTTACTGATTTACGCGGTCATCTCTATGGCTGAAGCAACCGGGCAAACGATTGCTACCGCGGAAATAGTCAATTCCACGCAAAATGTGCAGCAGGCGATTCCACGTACCATTCGTGGTGATGCGGTAATGTCGCTGCTGGGGGGGATTTTTGGCACCTCCTTAATTATCACTTCCGGCGAAAATATTGGGGTGGTACGCACCACTAATGTGAAATCGCGTTTCGTGACTGCGGCTGCCGGAGGGTTGTTAATCCTGATTGCCATATTCGCGCCGCTGGTACGTCTGGCGACCTGTCTGCCAGGTTCGGTGGTGTGCGGTACGGCGGTGATTGTCTTCAGCATTATCGGGGTTATCGGTATTGATATGATTGCGCGTGAGCCACTGCATACGCCGGGTAAAACCTACGCGCTGGCGATGGGGCTGGCCATGGGAATGCTACCTATACTGGTACCCGGCCTGTATCAGAATTTCCCGGCGGGCGTACAGATGGTCTTTGGCAACGGCATGGCAGCGGGGACGTTGACGGCGATTCTGGTGAACTCGTTGTTTAACTGGAGCGAAAAGCGCACGCAGGCCAGGGTCAAAAGTTAGTTTTTGTGATCGCGGTAGGCCGCACGACGGCCTACTTATTTACAATTTTGTGACATATTCGATGGTGTTTTTCAATGTCCGGATAACTCTTTTTTGCACACGGCTTATGGATAACCTCAGCATTTTCGCCTGTGCGTTTTAGCGTTAGTGGTATTAATCGCTCAGATAATCAACATATCGAAAGAAATTTTTCAATTAATGGCTAATTGTTAATCACTAACTGTTGCAAAATATTAAGTGAATAACTCTGCCTTTCTGCCCATAGCACAAATTTCCCTGCTGAAAATACCCTTCTGAACTTTTTTTAATCTTTGTTTGTTAATTCTCACCGTTGTTGTAAAAGCTGGTTACCTGTATTGACGTTTTGACATTCTATTGACAGATTGTAGGGAATGAGGGGCATTTTATGGAGAATCCGCACTGCAACTCAGTCGATTATGCGAACGGAATCCCCACCTCTCACTACTGACCTGACCAGGTAAAAAACAAAAAAGGCCGGGCGGTAAAAGCCTTTGCAAAGGGCAAAACAACATACATCACAATTATTGGAGCAGAAGAATGAGTATTTCCTTGAAGAAGTCAGGGATGCTGAAGCTTGGTTTGAGCCTGGTGGCCATGACCGTTGCAGCCAGCGTGCAGGCCAAAACCCTGGTTTATTGTTCAGAAGGCTCGCCGGAAGGCTTTAACCCACAGCTCTTTACGTCTGGCACCACCTATGATGCCAGCTCCGTACCTATCTATAACCGTCTGGTTGAATTCAAAACCGGCACCACGGAAGTGATCCCGGGTCTTGCTGAGAAGTGGGATATCAGCGAAGACGGTAAAACCTATACGTTCCACCTACGTAAAGGGGTGAAATGGCAATCCAGCAAGGATTTCAAACCCACGCGCGAGCTGAACGCCGATGATGTCGTGTTCTCTTTTGACCGGCAGAAAAACGAGCAGAACCCGTACCATAAAGTGTCTGGCGGCAGCTATGAATACTTTGAAGGCATGGGGCTGCCGGATCTGATTAGCGAAGTGAAGAAGGTAGACGATCACACGGTGCAGTTTGTGCTGACGCGTCCGGAAGCGCCGTTCCTTGCCGATTTAGCCATGGACTTCGCCTCTATTCTTTCTAAAGAATATGCTGACAACATGCTGAAAGCCGGTACGCCGGAAAAAGTGGATCTGAACCCGGTCGGCACTGGCCCGTTCCAACTGGTGCAATATCAGAAAGATTCCCGCATTCTCTACAAAGCTTTTGACGGCTACTGGGGCACGAAGCCGCAGATCGACCGTCTGGTCTTCTCCATCACCCCTGACGCCTCTGTGCGTTACGCCAAACTGCAGAAGAACGAATGTCAGGTGATGCCGTATCCGAACCCGGCGGATATTGCGCGCATGAAAGAAGATAAAAACATCAACCTGATGGAGCAGGCCGGTCTGAACGTGGGTTATCTCTCCTACAACGTACAGAAAAAACCGCTGGATAACGTCAAAGTTCGCCAGGCGTTGACCTATGCCGTGAATAAAGAGGCCATCATCAAAGCCGTTTATCAGGGCGCGGGCGTTGCGGCGAAAAACCTGATCCCGCCGACAATGTGGGGCTACAACGACGATATTAAAGACTACGGCTACGATCCGGAAAAAGCGAAGGCGCTGCTGAAAGAAGCCGGTCTGGAAAAAGGCTTCACCATCGATCTGTGGGCGATGCCGGTACAGCGTCCCTATAACCCGAATGCGCGTCGTATGGCGGAAATGATCCAGGCGGACTGGGCGAAGATTGGCGTTCAGGCCAAAATTGTCACCTATGAATGGGGCGAATACCTCAAGCGCGCTAAAGATGGCGAGCACCAGACGGTGATGATGGGCTGGACCGGCGATAATGGCGATCCGGATAACTTCTTCGCCACGCTGTTCAGCTGCGATGCCGCCCAGCAAGGCTCCAACTATTCAAAATGGTGCTACAAGCCGTTTGAAGACCTGATTCAGCCTGCGCGTGCGACCGATGACCACAACAAGCGTATTGAACTCTATAAACAGGCCCAGGTCGTGATGCATGACCAGGCGCCAGCGCTGATCATCGCTCACTCCACGGTTTATGAGCCAGTGCGTAAAGAAGTTAAAGGCTATGTGGTTGATCCATTAGGCAAACATCACTTCGAAAACGTCTCTGTCGAATAATTAAAAGAGCGCTGCGCCCCGGTGTTGTGTAGGCCGGATAAGCGCAGCGCCATCCGGCGTAATGCTTTATCCGCGATGCAGTTTGCGTGGGATAAGATTTGTGAGCAATACAGACTCACGGTTCCAGGCCGTGGGTCATGAGAGAGAATTCGGGTTATGTTGCAGTTCATTCTCCGACGTTTGGGACTCGTTATCCCGACGTTTATCGGTATTACCCTTCTCACCTTTGCCTTTGTCCACATGATCCCCGGCGATCCGGTGATGATCATGGCGGGTGAGCGAGGTATTTCCCCTGAGCGTCATGCTCAACTGCTGGCTGAACTCGGTCTTGATAAACCGATGTGGCAGCAGTACCTCCATTATATCTGGGGGGTGATGCATGGCGATTTAGGCATCTCGCTGAAAAGCCGAATCCCCGTGTGGGACGAGTTTGTGCCTCGCTTTAAAGCGACGCTGGAACTTGGCGTCTGCGCCATGATTTTTGCCGTCGCCGTGGGGATTCCGGTGGGCGTGCTGGCCGCAGTGAAGCGCGGTTCTATCTTCGATCACACTGCTGTTGGCCTGGCGCTGACCGGTTACTCTATGCCTATCTTCTGGTGGGGCATGATGCTGATCATGCTGGTCTCCGTCCACTGGAACCTGACGCCGGTTTCCGGGCGCGTGAGCGATATGGTGTTCCTTGATGATACCAATCCGTTGACGGGCTTTATGCTGATCGACACCGCTATCTGGGGCGAAGAGGGTAACTTTATTGATGCGCTGGCGCATATGATCCTGCCTGCGATGGTGCTCGGTACAATCCCGCTGGCCGTCATTGTGCGTATGACCCGTTCGTCGATGCTGGAAGTGCTGGGGGAGGATTACATCCGTACCGCACGCGCCAAAGGGTTGACCAGGATGCGCGTCATTATCGTCCATGCTCTGCGTAACGCCATGCTGCCAGTCGTCACCGTGATCGGCCTGCAGGTCGGGACGCTGCTGGCGGGCGCGATTCTGACAGAAACTATCTTCTCGTGGCCCGGTCTGGGGCGCTGGCTGATCGATGCGCTGCAACGCCGCGATTATCCGGTAGTGCAGGGCGGCGTGTTACTGGTAGCGACGATGATTATTCTCGTCAACCTGCTGGTAGACCTGCTGTACGGCGTGGTGAACCCGCGTATTCGGCATAAGAAGTAAGGGGCCATCATGTCACAGGTTACTGAAAATAATGTTAATGCCGCACCGGCGCCCATGACGCCATTGCGGGAGTTCTGGCACTATTTCAAACGCAATAAAGGCGCGGTCGTCGGGCTGGCGTATGTTCTCATCGTGATCCTGATTGCGGTGTTTGCCAACTTTATTGCGCCGTACAACCCGGCAGAGCAGTTCCGCGATGCGCTGCTGGCGCCGCCGGTCTGGCAGGAAGGCGGCAGTTGGGCGCATATTCTGGGAACGGATGATGTTGGTCGCGATGTCCTCTCGCGCCTGATGTATGGCGCGCGTTTGTCGCTGCTGGTCGGCTGTCTGGTGGTTGTCCTGTCGCTGGTAATGGGGATTATTCTCGGCCTGGTCGCGGGCTACTTCGGCGGTCTGGTCGATAACATCATCATGCGCGTGGTCGATATTATGCTGGCCCTGCCGAGCCTGCTGCTGGCGCTGGTGCTGGTGGCGATCTTCGGCCCCTCCATCGGCAACGCTGCGCTGGCGTTGACGTTTGTGGCGCTGCCGCACTATGTCCGCTTAACCCGCGCGGCGGTTCTGGTAGAGGTGAACCGCGATTATGTGACTGCCTCCCGCGTGGCGGGCGCAGGCGCGATGCGTCAGATGTTCGTCAATATTTTCCCGAACTGCCTTGCGCCGCTGATCGTTCAGGCATCGCTCGGTTTCTCTAACGCCATTCTCGATATGGCCGCCCTCGGCTTTCTTGGCATGGGCGCGCAGCCGTCAACGCCGGAGTGGGGCACCATGCTCTCTGACGTATTGCAGTTCGCGCAAAGCGCCTGGTGGGTCGTGACCTTCCCGGGGCTGGCGATTCTGCTGACGGTACTGGCATTTAACCTGATGGGTGACGGTCTGCGTGACGCGCTCGATCCCAAACTGAAGCAGTAAGAGGTTCGAGATGGCGTTATTAAATGTAGATCAATTATCGGTGCACTTCGGCGATGAAGGGACACCGTTCAAAGCCGTCGACCGCATTAGCTACAGCGTGAAGCAGGGTGAGGTGGTCGGTATTGTCGGCGAGTCTGGTTCCGGCAAATCCGTCAGCTCGCTGGCGATTATGGGGCTTATCGATTACCCAGGCCGCGTGATGGCGGAAAACCTGCTCTTTAACGGACAGGATCTGAAGCGCATTTCCGAGAAGGAACGTCGCAACCTGGTGGGCGCTGAAGTGGCGATGATTTTCCAGGACCCGATGACCAGCCTCAATCCTTGCTATACCGTTGGCTTTCAGATTATGGAAGCCATCAAGGTACATCAGGGCGGGAACAAGAAAACCCGTCGTCAGCGAGCGATTGACCTGTTGAACCAGGTGGGTATTCCCGATCCGGCTTCTCGTCTGGATGTCTATCCGCACCAGCTTTCTGGCGGCATGAGTCAGCGCGTGATGATTGCGATGGCAATAGCCTGTCGACCAAAGCTGTTAATTGCCGATGAACCGACCACGGCGCTGGATGTGACCATTCAGGCGCAAATCATTGAGCTGCTGCTGGAGTTGCAGCAAAAAGAGAACATGGCGCTGGTGCTGATTACCCATGACCTGGCGCTGGTGGCGGAAGCGGCGCACAAAATTATCGTCATGTACGCCGGGCAGGTCGTCGAAACTGGCGCTGCGCAGGATATTTTCCGCGCGCCGCGTCATCCCTACACGCAGGCACTGCTACGCGCGTTGCCGGAGTTTGCGCAAGATAAAGCGCGTCTGGCGTCGCTGCCGGGCGTGGTGCCGGGGAAATATGACCGACCGACGGGGTGTCTGCTTAACCCGCGCTGCCCCTACGCCACGGACAGATGTCGTGCGGAAGAACCTGCTCTCAACCAACTGGACGATGGACGTCAGTCAAAATGTCATTACCCACTTGATGATGCCGGGAGGCCCACACTATGAGTACGCATGAGGCCACCTTGCAACAGCCGCTGTTGCGGGCTATCGACCTGAAAAAACACTATCCGGTGAAGAAGGGGATCTTTTCTCCGGAACGGCTGGTAAAAGCGCTGGACGGCGTGTCGTTTAATCTCGAACGCGGTAAAACGCTGGCCGTAGTGGGGGAGTCCGGTTGTGGAAAATCCACACTGGGCCGCCTGCTGACGATGATTGAAACGCCAACCGGCGGCGAGCTTTATTACCAGGGGCAGGATCTGCTCAAACACGATCCGCACGCGCAGAAACTGCGGCGGCAGAAAATTCAGATTGTGTTTCAGAACCCCTACGGTTCCCTGAACCCACGCAAGAAAGTGGGGCAGATTCTGGAAGAGCCGTTGCTGATCAATACCAGCCTGAGTAAAGCGCAGCGTCGTGAAAAAGCGCTGGCGATGATGGCGAAGGTGGGGCTGAAAACCGAGCACTACGACCGCTATCCGCATATGTTCTCCGGCGGCCAGCGTCAGCGTATCGCTATCGCCCGCGGTCTGATGCTTGATCCGGACGTAGTGATTGCCGATGAACCGGTCTCCGCGCTCGACGTGTCGGTGCGCGCCCAGGTGCTGAACCTGATGATGGATTTGCAACAGGATATGGGGCTGTCTTATGTCTTTATCTCGCACGACCTGTCGGTGGTGGAACACATCGCCGATGAAGTGATGGTCATGTACTTAGGCCGCTGCGTGGAGAAAGGGACCAAAGAGCAGATTTTTAACAATCCACGTCATCCCTATACCCAGGCGTTGCTCTCCGCCACGCCGCGGCTGAATCCGGACGATCGCCGTGAGCGGATTAAGCTGACCGGCGAGTTGCCGAGCCCGCTGAACCCGCCGCCGGGCTGCGCCTTCAACGCCCGCTGCCGCCGTCGCTTCGGACCCTGTACGCAGTTACAGCCGCAGCTTAAAGAGTACGACGGCCAGTTGGTGGCCTGCTTTGCCGTCGATCAGGATGAAAATCCGCAGAAACCGCTGAGTTAATTGCGTTTTATGCCGGATGGCGGCTGCGCCTTATCAAGCCTACACCGTACCTGTAGGCCTGGTAAGCGTAGCGCCACCGGGCATGGCTCTCCGGTACGACTTATTCAATCAATTTTAATAACGGCGACAGGCACAACAATATTCCATATAACAGAATAAGCCAGGTTTTCAGGCCGCGTAATTTTTCCAGTTGCGCTACTTTATAAATCAGAAAAAAGGGAATAATACACGCGACAATGCCATAAAGCGGACTGCCTAACTGGAAAAAGACCAATACTGAGACGCGAAACGAAACCCAAATAACCAGAGTCACCACGATAAAGACACAGATTCCAGATGTCAGTAACAGTGGGTTGACGTTTTTGACATCCATAATACGACTCAATACATTCAGCACAATACCTTTAAGCGCTTCGTGAAAACCTAAATAAATACCAAAGAACGCGGTAAGTACGGCAAAAATATTGAGGATGGTAGAGGTAATGTGGATGATATGGCCAGGGATTACCTGAGCTGCCAGTGCAAGGGCGGAAATATTCTGCTCGAACGCTGATACCGCCTCTTCATGGCTAATCGAAAAGGTAAACGAGAACGAGAAAAAGAGAATAATGGCAATCAGCGTAATATAGCTAATGCGATGCGTGCGAATCGCCATCCGGGTGGCCAGCACACGGTCAGGTTCGCGCTTACGATAGGCGATGTTCATTGGGTTTAGTACCTGAATGAAGACCGCAGAAAAGAAGCAAAATGGGATAGTGAGCAGTACGTCGCGAAAGAAAACCGATGCGGCGGGAAAGGCGGAAATATTATCAAGGTTCCAGTGTGGGAGCATCGCAAAACCGAATATCAGAATGATCCCGACTTTTACCACCACCATCGGGCCGGAAATTTTAAATAATAATTTTTCCCCGCCGGAGGCAATCGCCACCAGCACGGCGAAAATCGCGACTTTATAGATAATAGACTGCGAAAGATCGGCCTCAGTAAGGCCGAAGGTTTTGATATAGGAGGCGCTATCAAACACCACCGACAGGGAGTAAATAAACACCCCGTGGATAATCATAAGAAAATAGATTACACCGAGGAAAACGCCCCAGTTTTTGCCAAGATAGTGACTGATAATATCCGTATAATCGTCACAGGTTTCGCTTTCAGATAACGTTTTTAGATAAATATCCTGCACAATATAGGTAGCGGGATAGGCGATGATAAAAGCGGTAATAAATACCCAGATCCCCTTGAGACCGATTTGCACTGGCATTAAGACGGTACCGGCGCCGATCGCCATACCGATACACAAGAGCACCCAGCCAAAATCATATTTTGTAAACGGTAATCTCGTTGAAAGCGGTGTGGTCGTAGCGTTACTGTTATTTAATGGTAATGTGTCGTCCTGCATAGAGCCCCCTGCCCAAAATATAGGCAGCTCTCTCATAAAGAATGCTGCCTATAACCAGGCTATAGTGCCTTGATACCCGATGCGGCAAACCGGTGACAGCGGTTCGCCGAGCAATCGTCAGAATGCTGCTTTTCTGCTGGCGCGTTCAAGGTCATGAATAATATCGTCGGGATCTTCAGGTCCCGCTGAAAGACGGATAAGTTCGTCGGTAATACCTGCTTTTAGCCATTCCTCTGGCGCAACAGGCGAATATGTCATAGACGCAGGATGCTGAACGAGGGTTTCGGTATCACCGGGACTGGCCGCGAGGAGGCATAATTTACAGAATTGAGCGGCTGACTGCCAGCCTCAGAAATGCTGAATGTATTCTGGCAAATAAAAGTAATCGTCTGCGAAGCGTCACGCAGATTGTACGTTAGCGCCGTGCCGGGACGGGGATTTTGCCGTAATATCAGCAGCAAGCCGGGTTTACCCGGTGAGGCGCAATGTTGCGGGGGCTTGATCCCCGGCGGCATAGGTTGCTGGATAGAGAAAACCCCCGCACGTTAACTGGTATAAACCTGGCAACCTGACGGGGGCTAACTTGAACCTCAACACATCAAGGATAGCCGCGAACGGTTGCCATTGCAACAAGGCGGCTATATGACGCTTACGCAGTTGGGCGTGGCCTTCTGGCACGATCTGGCGGCGCCGATCATTGCTGGCATTATCGCCAGTGTGATCGTCAACTGGCTACGTGACAGGAAGTAACGCGTTTTGAGCGTCTGTCCGCCGTAATGGCAACATGCGCCCGAACCAGGCCGCAGGGGAAACCTTGCGGCCTTTTTCGGTTTACTGCGGGTAAGGCACCCAGTCGCCGCCATTCAGACGAACGTAGGGCTTACCCTGGTACTGAATTACCACCGCATTAGCGTTTTCTGAAACCGGCGCGGTTTGCGGCAGATTGCTGGTCAGCTTGTTCCAGTTCACACTGTCTTCGGTAAAGAGCTTACCGTCCACGGCGCGTACGACCAGTTCGGAAATCGCCAGGTAGCTGCTCGGCTGGTTAATATCAATCGGCGCGCCCTCATGCGGGGCTTTCATGCCAAAAAATTTCACGCCCGCCGGGACGTTGGTGATGGAGGGGCTGGGAATATCGCGCAGGCCTGAGATCTGCATTCTGTCGCCCTTCAGCGCGCCGCCGTGCTCCGGTACGACGACCACCATCACCTTACGCCCGGATTTCTCCAGTTCGGTAAAGAAAGCGTCCAGTTCATCGAACAGTTTCTGCGCGCGGATTTTATAATCCGCCGTTTTGCTGACGCCGGGGAAGTGGTTGCCATCGTGCAGCGGCAGCAGGTTAAAGAAAGTCGCGGAGCGGGAATTGGCTTCACGTTCTTCCCCTGTCAACCAGCGGTTCAGGACCGCCAGATCGTCATATACCGGCGAGCCGTCGAATGACAGCAGGGCGGTTGGCAGGCCGGACTGGTTCATCAGTTCGCTCTGCATACCGCCGTTTTCGCGAACTTCTTTCAGGAAGCCGCCAAATTCACCGTTATGATCCATCATCAGATGCTGAGTAAAACCCAGCTTCGCCAGGTTATCAAACAGATAACATTCGTTATCGGCTGGTTGATAAAGTCGGGTATGCGATGGTTGACCACAGCTGGCGCGCAGCAGACGAATGGCCGCCGGGCCGCTGTAAGACGTACCGGAATTAAAGTGTTTAAACAAAATGTCAAAGTGCGACCATAGCGGATGTGACATCAAGCCTGCCGCTTCGACATCCGACCAGGAGAGCGAACAAATATTGATGACCAATAGGTCGAACGGCTGCGCATCAGGCGGAAGCTGCGCCGGGAACGTCGTTTTCCGCTTTTCTTCCGCGGCATAGAAGGTGTTCAACCAGGCGTTCAGATTTGCGGTCGTCGGCGGCGCGGTTTGCGCAGGCATATCGCCGATGACCGGCTTATCGCCCGCTGTCGCGACGGTAGCGGCCGCATTACCGCCAGTCGTCGTCACCGTATCGGTTGGCTGGCCTGCCGGCCACAGCGTAAAAACCGGGCCGGTTAATGTCAGGACATTCAGCCATACCATGATGGCGACCACAAACACCGTGACCCGAATCCACTGTGATAAAAAAAGCCAGGCAACCAGCAGTACGAAGATGGCGCCGATCATTTGCCAGTTAATAAAACGGGCGATCAGATCGAGCAGATAACCGGAGCTGAATTCCGCCACCTGCGTCCCCTGGCTCATAATGCTTTGCGGGCCGGGCAGCCAGGTATCATGCCAGAACAGCGCGAAGCCGACGGGAATGGCAATCCAGTGGCGCAACCGGTGAAGGCGATACTTTGGTATTGGCATGAGCAGAAACGCCATGAATACCAGATTCAGTAAAGGATGAAAATTCAGATAGCCTGCCCATAGCAGGCCAAACTTGACCAGAAAATAGAAGTTCCAGCCGGAAAGACCGCGCCAGTATTGCCAGAGCGGAGAAGGCATTGAAGGAGTTTGAGTATGCTGAGTCATTTTTTGTCTGCCTTGACTTTCGTAGCGCGGCGCAGAGTTCCGGCTGGTTTTACATAACGAGGTTTGGCAAATAGCAGCCGGGTCGTATCACTGATACGGCGTAGCGAATGACGCGCCAGATACCCCAGCGGAAAGAAAATCAGCGCGCAAAAAAGAATAATTTGCACGATATCGCTGATGGTCATCATGATGCACGCTCCGCGGTGTCGTCGAGCAATCGCAGGGGTTCAGGAATACGACGCCAGATACGGCCATCGTGTTCGGCATTTATTACCGGGTCGGCGCGTTTTGCCAGCGGTAGCGGCGTTCCCCACAGTTCCGGCGACAATAAGCGCATCTGCACCAGCTCGGCGCTGATTTGTTTATCTTCGAACCAGACCATACGATTAGAGAAAATATCGCCCGTCGGCAAAGGGAAAATATGGTTTAACGCGGTATCCAGATCGTTGACCCGGCAGAATGATAAAAACAGCACCAGACGGTTGCCGCCGATGGTCATAATGTCGCCGGTTCGGTTTGGCCGACATAATGTTAACGCCTGTTCAACCCGAATGCCCGGCACCGGGCGCAGCGCGACCAGAACGCCTTTCCCGTCGGCGGGGAGCAGGGTGTTGCTCATCATCGTATGGATGGCATCGCAGAAGGTATCCCACGGCTGAAAACCGCGCAGTTTCAACGGCTGCGTCATCGACAGTAGCGTGGTGATGTCTTCCGGTACGTAACGGCTGAACTGCTGCCCCTGCACGCTTTCAATAAGCGTCAGACAGCGTGAAAGCGGGGCATTCCAGGGAATGATCATATTCGCGCCGCAGCCCAGCAGCAGGCGCTCATCGGTGGCGCGCAAACTGGCGATATTTTCGCGCACGACAATTTTCAGCGCGCTTCCCCGCTGGCGCCGCAAAGTATGAATGCGACGAGCAAGCGGCTCGATTTGGTTGTTCTGTGTAAGCGAAAAAATAATTGTCGCGGCCTGCGCCGTGCGCGCGTCGTTGAATAGCGCTTCGTTATTGTCGAAAAGCGTCCAGTGTTCCGAGAGCGGCGGCGCGCCTTCAAGGACGGCGACGTGGCTAAGAATGCGTTTTTCATCGCTACGCGGCTGAATTGCCGTCTCCTCCTGATGGGATAGCGTCCAGCGTTCGTCCTGCTGACACAGCAATAACTGCTGTCGGGCGCTGACGCCTTTTTCGTTACACCAGAAGGCAATATCGAACAAATGTTGGTCGCCCTGAAAACGTAAACTGGCGAGGCCGAAAAGTGAGCGATACTCGCCCATCAACAACGAGGACTGTTTATCGCTATTATTACAAGGGTTAATAACCAACAATGAACAGTGATGAAAACGAGTCCATTTATTCATTTTTTCCAGCCATTTATGCAGGCTTTCTGACGTTATATTCCGCCACGTGTTATTTGCACAAATAAGAATGAAAAAGTAATGCGTCGGGTTAACAGAACAAAGCAAATCGTGGGGCAAAGAGTATAGCCCTTTTTCTGAATCCGGCATGGTAAATAAGCGGATTTTCTCCGGACCGTGAGATTCATCTAATTTGATTACTTTGCCAGGATCGCCTTCCATGCCGATGACGGCGACATTTGCATTCTCCGTTTGTGACGCAATCGTTTGATTCACCAGGCTGATGGCATCTTGCTGGCGATCGGCGTTAACCCACCAGACGCCGCCGGTTGGCATATGGCGCAGTTCATCCCATAATGATGAGATGCCGAGAGAAAATACGGGGTCCACAGTGTCCCTCATGTCACTATTTTAACTGTTTATCAGTTTACTAGCGAAAGCACAGAAATAAACCTAACATTGAAATTAAAACGCATCAGATTTAGCATGTGAATCAATTTGTCCGGCAGGATGCCCTGTAACTCTGCGCTTTGCATTTTTACACATTATAAATGATGTCACGGAAAGATGAAAAATGCGCGTTCTCCCGTATTGACGACGGGGCGTAATGCTGCCAGTGAGAAATATTTAAAAAGGAGCAACCAGAATGTATAACAATGAACCTGGCGCTCAGTCCGATCCAACGTTGGGCTACACTTTTCAAAATGATTTTCTGGCATTAAGCCAGGCGTTTTCTCTACCCGAAATAGATTATACCGATATTTCCCAACGCGAACAGTTGGCGGCGGCGATTAAAAGATGGCCACTCCTGGCTGAATTTGCGCAACCACATTCATTAAGGAAGCCATGAATGGCGATTCTGGGACTGCAGGGCGTGCGCGGCGGGGTGGGAACCACATCTCTCACCGCAGCACTCGCCTGGGCGTTACAAATCTTAGGGGAAAATGTCCTGGTGATTGACGCCAGCCCCGATAACCTGCTGCGCATGTCGTTTAACGTCGACTTTGTCCATCAGGGCGGCTGGGCGCGATCGTTGCTGGACGGCCAGGACTGGCGCGATGCCGGATTACGTTATACCTCACAGCTTGATCTACTGCCGTTTGGACAGCTCACCGCGCAAGAGCGGGAAAATCCGCAGGCCTGGCAGGAGACGCTGGGAGAGATCGGATCGGCTATCCAGGCGCTGAAAGCGAGCGGGCGTTATAGCTGGATTTTACTGGACTTGCCCTACGGCGCGTCACCGCTGACACGGCAGCTGGTGAGCCTCTGCGACCATACGCTGGCGATAGCCCAGGTTGACGCTAACTGCCATATTCGCCTTCATCAGCAGGCGTTGCCTGCCGGGGCGCATATTCTGATCAATGACTTACGCATTGGCAGTCAGTTACAGGACGATCTGTACCAGGTCTGGCTGCAAAGCCAGCGCCGGTTGCTGCCCATTGTGATCCATCGCGATGAGGCGATGGCGGAGTGCATGGCGTCGAAACAACCGTTAGGCGAATATCGCAGCGATTCGTTAGCCGCCGAAGAGGTGTTAACGCTGGCGAACTGGTGCCTGCTGCATGATGCGGGCGACAAAACGTCCGCCGGGAGCCTGCGATGAGCGCCCTTTCCCGGTGGCTGCTTATCCCGCCGGTTAGCGCGCGTTTGAGCGAGCGCTATCAGGGTTACCGCCGCCACGGCGCGTCGCCGTTTAGCGCAGCGCTCGGCTGCCTGTGGATGATTCTGGCGTGGATAGTGTTTCCGCTTGAGCATCCGCGCTGGCAGCGTATTCGCGACGGGCATAAAGCGCTTTATCCGCATATTAACGCCGCCCGCCCGCGCCCGCTGGACCCGGCCCGTTACCTCATTCAGACCCTCTGGCTGGTGATGATCTCGTCGACTAAAGAACGTCATGAACCGCGCTGGCGGTCATTTGCGCGCCTGAAGGACGTTCGTGGACGTTACCATCAATGGATGGATACCTTACCGGAACGGGTGCGCCAAAAGACAACGCATCTGGAAAAGGAAAAAGAGCTGGGACATCTTAGCAACGGCGCCCGGCGTTTTATTCTGGGCGTTATCGTGACCTTTTCACTGATACTGGCGCTGATCTGTATTACGCAGCCATTTAACCCGCTATCGCAATTTATCTTTCTGCTATTGCTGTGGGGCGTTGCGCTGTTGGTACGACGTATGCCGGGACGCTTTTCCGCGCTGATGCTCATCGTGCTGTCGCTAACGGTCTCCTGTCGTTATATCTGGTGGCGCTATACCTCGACGCTAAATTGGGACGACCCGGTCAGTCTGGTGTGCGGGCTGATCCTACTGTTTGCGGAAACCTACGCCTGGATTGTGCTGGTGCTGGGGTACTTCCAGGTGGTGTGGCCGTTAAATCGTCAACCGGTGCCGTTGCCGAAAGAGATGTCGCAGTGGCCGACGGTGGATATTTTTGTACCGACCTATAACGAAGACCTTAACGTGGTCAAAAATACCATTTACGCTTCGCTTGGCATTGACTGGCCGAAGGACAAGCTGAATATCTGGATCCTTGATGACGGCGGACGCGAATCATTTCGTCAGTTTGCCCGGCATGTCGGCGTGCATTACATTGCCCGCGCCACGCATGAACACGCCAAAGCCGGCAACATCAACAATGCGCTAAAACACGCGAAAGGCGAGTTTGTGGCGATCTTCGATTGCGACCATGTGCCGACACGCTCGTTTCTGCAAATGACAATGGGCTGGTTCCTGAAAGAAAAACAGCTGGCGATGATGCAGACGCCGCATCATTTCTTCTCCCCGGACCCGTTTGAGCGCAACCTGGGACGTTTTCGTAAAACGCCTAACGAAGGCACGCTGTTTTATGGACTGGTGCAGGACGGTAACGATATGTGGGACGCCACTTTCTTTTGCGGATCGTGCGCGGTGATTCGCCGTAAGCCGCTGGATGAGATTGGCGGTATCGCCGTTGAGACGGTGACGGAAGATGCGCATACTTCGCTCCGGCTGCACCGGCGAGGTTATACCTCAGCGTATATGCGCATTCCGCAGGCGGCGGGGCTGGCGACGGAAAGCCTGTCGGCGCATATCGGGCAGCGTATTCGTTGGGCGCGGGGCATGGTGCAAATTTTCCGCCTCGATAACCCTCTGTTTGGTAAAGGCTTAAAACTGGCGCAGCGGCTGTGCTACCTCAACGCGATGTTCCATTTCTTGTCCGGCATTCCGCGTCTGATCTTTCTGACCGCGCCGCTGGCTTTTCTGCTGCTGCACGCCTATATCATTTATGCGCCTGCGTTGATGATTGCGCTATTTGTGATACCGCACATGGTCCACGCCAGCCTGACTAACTCGAAGATTCAGGGCAAGTATCGTCACTCTTTCTGGAGTGAAATCTATGAAACGGTACTGGCATGGTATATCGCACCGCCGACTCTGGTCGCGTTGATCAATCCGCACAAAGGGAAATTTAACGTCACGGCGAAAGGCGGGCTGGTGGAAGAGAAGTACGTCGACTGGGTAATCTCGCGTCCGTATATCTTCCTTGTCTTGCTTAACCTGCTCGGCGTGGCGGCGGGCGTATGGCGATACTATTACGGGCCGGAAAATGAAACGCTGACCGTCATCGTTAGCCTGGTGTGGGTCTTCTATAACCTGGTCATTCTCGGCGGCGCGGTTGCGGTTTCGGTAGAGAGTAAACAGGTCAGACGCGCGCATCGGGTCGAGATTGCCATGCCGGGGGCCATCGCCCGTGAAGATGGACATTTGTTCTCCTGTACCGTACATGACTTCTCCGACGGCGGGTTAGGCATCAAGATCAACGGTCAGGCGCAGGTGCTGGAAGGGCAGAAAGTGAATCTGTTGCTTAAACGCGGGCAGCAGGAATATGTCTTTCCAACGCAGGTGGTGCGCGTAACGGGCAATGAGGTCGGACTGCAACTGATGCCGCTCACCACCAAACAACATATTGATTTTGTGCAGTGTACCTTCGCGCGCGCCGATACGTGGGCGCTTTGGCAAGATAGCTTTCCGGAAGATAAACCGCTGGAAAGCTTGCTGGATATTCTGAAGCTGGGCTTCCGCGGATATCGCCACCTCGCGGAGTTCGCGCCGCCTTCAGTAAAAGTAATTTTCCGATCGTTGACGGCGTTAATTGCCTGGATTGTATCGTTTATTCCGCGTCGCCCGGAGCGGCAAGCGGCGATACAGCCGTCGGATCGGGTTATGGCTCAGGCTCAACAATGATGATAATGCGATGAAAAGAAAATTGTCCTGGATTTGTGCGGCGGTAATAGGATTAAGCGCGTTTCCTGCTTTCATGACGGCGGCGGCGCCTGCTACGCCGCCATTGATAAATGCTGAACCCACCGAGCCTGCGCCGTCGCCCGCAACTCAGGCGCCCGTCGTGGCGCAGACCGCGCCTTCGCGCGAGGTCAAGCTGACCTTTGCGCAAATCGCGCCGCCGCCGGGCAGTATGGCGCTGCGTGGCGTTAACCCTAACGGCGGCATTGAATTTGGTATGCGCAGCGATGAAGTGGCGTCGAAAGCGGTGCTGAATCTGGAATATACGCCCTCGCCGTCGCTCCTGCCGGTTCAGTCGCAGCTCAAGGTTTATCTCAATGATGAACTGATGGGCGTACTGCCGGTGACAAAAGAGCAGTTGGGGAAAAAGACGCTGGCGCAGGTACCTATCAATCCGCTATTTATCACCGACTTTAACCGGGTGCGGCTGGAGTTTGTCGGCCACTATCGCGACGTGTGTGAAAACCCGGCCAGCAGTACTCTGTGGTTAGACATCGGGCGAAATAGCGCCCTGGATCTGACCTATAACATGCTGGCGGTGAATAACGATCTGTCCCACTTCCCGGTGCCGTTTTTTGATCCGCGGGATAACCGTCCGGTGACGTTGCCGATAGTGTTTGCTGACATGCCGGATCTGGCGCAGCAGCAGGCGGCTTCTATTGTCGCGTCCTGGTTTGGCTCGCGGGCGGGCTGGCGCGGTCAGCGCTTCCCGGTGTTGTATAATCACCTGCCGGATCGCAATGCGATCGTGTTCGCCACCAACGATCGACGCCCCGATTTCCTGCGCGATCATCCTGCGGTTAACGCGCCGGTTATCGAGATGATGAGCCATCCGGATAATCCGTATGTGAAGTTGCTGGTTGTGTTTGGTCGAGATGATAAAGACCTGTTGCAGGCGGCAAAAGGTATCGCGCAAGGGAATATTCTCTTCCGTGGTTCCAGCGTGGTGGTCAACGATGTAAAACCGCTGCTGGCGCGCAAACCGTATGATGCGCCGAACTGGGTGCGTACCGATCGCCCGGTCACTTTTGGCGAGCTGAAAACCTATGAAGAGCAGCTCCAGTCGAGTGGGCTGGAGCCGGCGCCCATCAACGTTTCTTTGAATCTGCCGCCGGACCTCTATTTGCTGCGTAGCAACGGTATTGATATGGATCTCAACTACCGTTATACCTCGCCGCCGACCAAAGACAGTTCACGGCTGGATATCAGTCTGAATAACCAGTTCCTGCAAGCCTTTAGCCTTAATAGCACGCAGGAAACTAATCGACTCCTGTTGCGCTTGCCGGTACTTCAGGGACTGCTGGATGGTAAAACGGATGTGTCTATTCCGGCGCTCAAACTGGGGGCGATGAACCAACTACGTTTTGACTTCCGCTACATGAACCCGATGCCGGGCGGGTCGGTGGACAACTGTATTACCTTCCAGCCGGTACCGAATCATGTGGTGATAGGGGATGACTCCACTATCGATTTTTCGAAATATTACCACTTTATCGCGATGCCGGATTTACGCGCGTTCGCCAATGCGGGTTTCCCGTTCAGCCGGATGGCCGACCTGTCTGACACGCTGGCGGTGATGCCGAAGACCCCAACCGAAGCGCAAATGGAAACGCTGCTGAATACGGTCGGCGCCATTGGCGGGCAGACCGGTTTCCCGGCAATTAATCTGACCATCACCGATGATAGCGCTCAGATAGCCGACAAAGACGCCGATCTGCTGATTATTGGCGCTATTCCGGGCAAGCTAAAAGATGATAAGCGTATCGATCTGTTGGTGCAGGCGACACAAAGCTGGGTAAAAACCCCGATGCGGCAGACCGCTTTCCCGTCGATTATGCCGGATGAGGCCGATCGCGCGGCGGATGCGCAGTCCACCGTCACCGCCAGCGGCCCGATGGCGGCGGTGGTGGGCTTCCAGTCGCCGTTTAATGATCAGCGCAGCGTGATTGCTCTGCTGGCTGACAGCCCGCGCGGTTACCAGCTACTGAACGACGCTGTGAACGACAGCGGTAAACGCGCCGCGATGTTTGGTTCCGTGGCAGTGATCCGCGAGTCCGGCGTTCACAGTCTGCGCGTTGGCGATATCTATTACGTCGGACATCTGCCGTGGTTTGAGCGGCTGTGGTATGCGCTGGCGAATCACCCGGTGCTGCTGGCGGTACTGGCGGCCCTCAGTGTGGTATTACTGGCGTGGGTATTGTGGCGTCTGCTACGTATTCTCAGTCGCCGTCGTCTCGACCCTGACCATGAGTAACGCATGATGACTATGCTGCGCGGATGGATAACGATGCTCGTCATGCTGACGGCAATAAATGCGCAGGCAGCCTGTAGCTGGCCTGCGTGGGAACAGTTCAAGAAAGATTACATTAGCCAGCAGGGACGCGTTATCGATCCGGGCGATGCGCGAAAAATTACCACCTCCGAAGGGCAAAGCTACGCCATGTTCTTTGCCCTGGCAGCGAACGATCGACCGGCGTTCGCGCAACTGTTTAACTGGACGCAAAACAATCTGGCGCAGGGATCGCTGCGTGAACATCTGCCCGCCTGGCTGTGGGGGCAAAAAGATCCCGACACCTGGTCGGTGCTGGACAGCAACTCCGCGTCCGACGGCGATATCTGGATGGCATGGTCGCTGCTGGAGGCCGGTCGTCTGTGGAAAGAGACGCGTTATACCGAGGTGGGCACGGCGTTGCTAAAACGCATCGCCCGCGAAGAGGTCGTGAATGTGCCGGGGCTGGGCTCAATGCTGCTACCTGGCAAAATCGGCTTTGCCGAGGCGAATAGCTGGCGTTTTAACCCAAGCTATCTGCCGCCGCAGTTGGCGCAATACTTTAGCCGTTTTGGCGCGCCGTGGTCGACGCTACGGGAAACCAATTTGCGGCTTTTGCTGGAAACCGCGCCGAAAGGTTTCTCGCCGGACTGGGTGCGTTATGAAAGCAAGCAAGGCTGGCAGTTGAAAGCGGAAAAGACGCTGATCAGTAGCTACGATGCGATTCGCGTCTATTTATGGGCGGGAATGATGCATGATGGCGATCCGCAAAAAGCGCGTTTACTGGCGCGATTTAAACCGATGGCGACGTTAACGATGAAAAACGGCGTTCCACCGGAGAAAGTGGATGTCGTCAGCGGGAACGCGCAAGGGACGGGGCCGGTCGGGTTTTCCGCCGCCTTACTGCCTTTCCTGCAAAATCGCGACGCCCAGGCCGTGCAGCGACAGCGGGTCGCAGACCATTTTCCTGGCAGCGATGCCTATTACAACTATGTGCTGACTCTCTTTGGACAAGGCTGGGATCAGCACCGTTTTCGCTTCACCGTCAAAGGTGAATTATTACCTGACTGGGGCCAGGAATGCGTAAGTTCACGTTAAGTCTCATGCACGCTTTTTTGCCGGCTGGCGGTCGAAATGCCTTACCTGGCAAAAGGGGCGTTTCTCGGGCATTGTTGGGTTTATCGCTTGGTATGGCGCTAACACCGCTTGCCGGCGCAGCGACCTCCGCGCAGCAACAGTTGCTGGAGCAGGTTCGGCTGGGCGAGGCCACGCACCGTGAGGACTTAGTCCGTCAGTCGCTCTATCGCCTGGAGCTGATCGACCCCAATGATCCACAGGTTATCGCCGCCCGTTTCCGCTATCTGTTGCGTCAGGGGGATAGCGACGGGGCGCAGAAGCTACTTGACCGGCTGGCGCAACTGGCGCCGGAGTCGACGGCGTATCAATCTTCCCGCACCGCGATGCTGCTCTCCACGCCGCAAGGACGCCAGTCTTTGCAGGAGGCGCGTTTACTGGCGACGACCGGCCATACTGAACAAGCGATCGCCAGCTACGACAAGCTGTTTAAAGGTTATCCGCCGGAGGGCGAACTGGCGGTCGAATACTGGACGACCGTGGCGAAATTGCCCGCCCGCCGTCACGAAGCGATTAACCAGCTACAGAAAATCAATGCCGTCAGTCCGGGTAATAACGCTCTGCAAAATGCGCTGGCGCAACTGTTGTTCGCCAGCGGGCGGCGCGATGAGGGATTCGCGGTGCTAAAACAGATGGCGAAATCCAGTACGGGACGCAGCGCGGCCTCCGCCATCTGGTACCAGCAGATAAAAGATCTCCCGGTGAGCGACGCCAGCGTAAAAGCGTTGCAAGACTATCTGACGCAGTTTAGCGAAGGCGATAGCGTGTCTGCCGCCCGCGCCCAGCTTAGCGAGCAGCAAAAACAGTTAGCCGATCCGGCGTTCCGCGCGCGCTCGCAGGGCATCGCGGCGGTTAATGCCGGAGAAGGCGGCAACGCTATTGCGCAATTGCAGCAGGCGGTAAGCGCCCGGCAGGACGACAGCGAGGCGGTCGGCGCGCTGGGGCAGGCATACTCACAGCGTGGCGATCGCGCCCGCGCCGTCGTGCAGTTTGAAAAAGCGCTGGCGATGGCGCCGCACAGCAGCAGCCGCGATAAGTGGGAGAGTCTGCTGAAGGTCAATCGCTACTGGCTGTTAATTCAGCAGGGCGACGCGGCCTTAAAAGCGAATAATCTGGCCCAGGCGGAGCGTTTCTATCAGCAGGCGCGAGCAGTGGATAACACCGACAGCTACGCTGTGCTGGGGCTGGGGGATGTGGCGATGGCGCGCAAAGATAATGCCGCCGCCGAACGTTATTATCAGCAGACGCTGCGTATGGATAGCGGTAATACAAATGCTGTACGCGGGCTGGCGAATCTTTATCGCCAGCAGTCGCCGCAAAAAGCCGCCGCGTTTATCGCTTCTCTTTCCGCCAGCCAGCGGCGCAGTATCGACGATATCGAACGCAGTCTGGAAAATGACCGTCTGGCGCAGCAGGCGGAAACACTGGAAAGCGAGGGCAAATGGGCGCAGGCCGCAGAACTGCACCGTCGTCGGCTGGCATTAGATCCGGGGAGCGTGTGGGTGACGTACCGACTGTCACGCGATCTGTGGCAGGCCGGGCAGCACGCCCAGGCCGATGCGCAAATGCGCTCTCTGGCGCAGCAGAAGCCAAACGATCCGGAACAGGTCTATGCTTATGGGCTTTATCTTTCCGGCAGCGATCGGGACCGGGCGGCGCTGGCGCATCTCAATACCCTGCCGACCAGCCAGTGGAACAGCAATATTCAGGAACTGGCGGGCCGATTGCAAAGTAACCAGGTGCTGGAAAGCGCTAACCGCTTGCGCGATAGCGGCAAAGAACGCGAAGCGGAAGCGTTGTTACGTCAGCAGCCTCCCTCTACGCGCATTGCGTTAACGTTGGCGGACTGGGCGCAGCAGCGTGGCGATAATGCAGCGGCCCGCGCCGCTTATGACGCTGTTCTGGCGCGGGAACCGGGTAATGTCGATGCCATGCTGGGGCGGGTGGAAATCGACATCGCACAGGGCGATAACGCCGCGGCGCGCGCTCAACTGGCGGCGCTGCCTGCGTCGCAAATCACCTCTCTTAACATGCAGCGCCGCGTCGCGCAGGCGCAGCTCCAGCTTGGCGATATCACGGCGGCGGCGCGGACCTTCAACCGCATTACGCCGCAGGCAAAAGCACAGCCGCCATCAATGGAAAGCGCGATGGTATTGCGTGACGCCGCCGCTTTTCAGGCGCAAACGGGCGAGCCGCAGCGGGCGCTGGAGACCTACAAAGACGCAATGGTCGCCGCGGCGATTACGCCGGTTCGTCCCCAGGATAACGATACCTTTACCCGCCTGACGCACAATGATGAAAAAGATGACTGGCTAAAACGCGGCGTGCGTAGCGATGCGGCGGAGTTGTACCGTCAGCAGGATCTCAATGTCACGTTGGCGCACGATTATTGGGGGTCGAGCGGGACTGGCGGCTACTCCGATCTGAAGGCGCATACCACGATGCTTCAGGTGGATGCGCCCTGGTCGGACGGGCGGGCGTTCTTTCGTACTGATATGGTGAATATGGATGTTGGCCGCTTCTCTACGGATGCGGATGGAAAATACGATAATAACTGGGGTACCTGTACGCTGGAGAAATGCAGCGGACATCGTAGCCAGGCCGATACGGGCGCGAGCGTGGCGGTCGGCTGGCAGAATGAGACCTGGCGCTGGGATATCGGCACGACGCCGATGGGCTTTAATGTCGTTGATGTGGTCGGCGGCGTCAGCTATAGCGACGATATCGGGCCGTTGGGTTATACCCTGAACGCGCATCGTCGCCCGATCTCCAGCTCGCTGCTGGCGTTTGGCGGGCAAAAGGACGCCAGCAGCAATACCGGCACCAAATGGGGCGGCGTGCGGGCCAACGGCGGCGGCGTCAGTCTCAGCTATGATAAAGGCGAAGCAAACGGTGTTTGGGCGTCGCTCAGCGGCGACCAGTTGAGCGGTAAAAATGTGGAAGATAACTGGCGCGTGCGCTGGATGACCGGTTATTACTATAAGGTGATTAACGAGAATAACCGCCGCGTTACCGTCGGGCTGAATAACATGATCTGGCATTACGACAAAGATCTGAGCGGTTATTCACTGGGTCAGGGCGGTTATTATAGCCCGCAGGAATACCTGTCGTTTGCGGTGCCGGTGATGTGGCGGCAGCGTACGGAAAACTGGTCGTGGGAGCTAGGCGGCTCGGTATCCTGGTCGCACTCCCGCAACCGTACCATGCCGCGTTATCCGCTGATGAATTTGATCCCGGCGGATTATGAGGAGGATGCGCGTGACCAGACCAACGGCGGCGGTAGCAGCCAGGGATTTGGCTATACCGCACGGGCGCTCATTGAACGCCGGGTCACTGCCAACTGGTTTGTGGGTACGGCTGTCGATATTCAGCAGGCGAAAGACTATACCCCCAGTCATCTGCTGCTGTATGTCCGTTATTCCGCGGCGGGCTGGCAGGGGGATATGGATTTACCGCCGCAGCCTCTGGTGCCTTACGCTGACTGGTAATTATTGCGTCAGGCCTACGTATTGACAGGCGTCGTAGGCCTGAGAAGCGCAGCGCCATCAGACGCTATTATTAACCGTTATTCAGAAAAGTCCTTTTCAGATACAGCCTCTCTTAATGCCGCTGCAATCGGGTATACTCAGGCGGCAGTCCGGGATATCCAGGGAGAGTCAATTTGCGCGTCAGCCGCTCGTTAACAATTAAACAGATGGCAATGGTTGCGGCCGTTGTCATGGTGTTTGTTTTTGTCTTTTGCACCGTTTTGTTGTTCCATCTGGTACAGCAGAACCGCTACAACACGGCTACGCAACTGGAAAGCATCGCGCGATCTGTTCGGGAACCTCTTTCTTCCGCGATTTTAAAAGCGGATCTCCCCGGCGCGGAAACCATTCTGGAAAGTATTAAACCTGCGGGCGTGGTGAGTCGCGCCGATGTGGTATTGCCGAATCAGTTCCAGGCGTTGCGTAAGCGCTTCATTCCTGAACGCCCCGTCCCGGTTATGGTGACGCGTCTCTTCGAACTGCCGGTACAAATTTCTTTGCCGGTTTATTCGCTGGAGCGTCCCGCCAATCCGCAACCGCTGGCCTACCTTGTATTGCAGGCGGATTCGTACCGTATGTACAAATTCGTCATGAGCGCGCTCTCTACGTTAGTGACCATTTACTTACTTTTATCGCTGATCCTGACGGTGGCCATCGCCTGGTGCGTAAACCGCCTGATTGTGCATCCGCTGCGCAAAATCGCCCGCGAGCTGAACGACATTCCGCAGCAGGAGCTGATCGGACATCAGCTGGCGTTGCCGCGTCTGCATCAGGATGATGAAATTGGGATGCTGGTGCGCAGCTATAACCTCAACCAGCAGCTTATGCAGCGTCAACGCGAGGAGCAAACGGACAACGCGATGCGTTTTCCGGTTTCCGAGCTGCCCAATAAAGCCTTTTTAATGGCGCTGCTGGAACAGGTTATCACCCGCCAACAGACCACCGCGCTTATTATCGTGACGTGCGAAACGTTGCGTGACACGGCAGGCGTGCTGCAAGAAACGCAGCGGGAGATTCTATTACTGACGTTGGTTGAGAAGCTGAAGTCGGTGCTGGCGCCGCGCATGGTGCTTACGCAGGTCAGCGGCTATGACTTTGCCATTATCGCCCACGGCGTCAAAGAGCCGTGGCACGCCATCACATTAGGTCAGCAAATACTCACTATCATTAATGAACGACTACCCATTCAGGGTATTCAACTGCGCCCAAGCTGCAGTATTGGCATTGCGATGTATTATGGCGATCTGACCGCCGAAGAGCTCTATGGTCGCGCCGTCTCCGCCGCGTTTACCGCGCGCCGAAAAGGTAAAAATCAGATCCAGTTCTTTGACCCGGCGCAGATGGAGGCCGCTCAACAGCGCCTTACCGAAGAGAGCGATATCCTTACCGCGCTGGATAACCATCAGTTTGCCATTTGGCTGCAGCCGCAGGTCGAGATGCGCAGCGGCAACGTATTAAGCGCCGAAGCCTTGTTACGTATGCAGCAGCCGGACGGTAGCTGGGAATTGCCGGAGGGGCTGATTGAGCGCATTGAATCCTGCGGCCTGATGGTCACGGTGGGCCATTGGGTGCTGGAAGAGTCCTGCCGCCAGCTTGCCGCCTGGCAGGAGCGCGGCGTGACATTGCCGCTCTCCGTCAATCTTTCCGCGTTACAGCTCATGCACCCTGGCATGGTATCGGAGCTGTTGGAATTGTTAAACCGCTATCGTATTCAACCAGGTACGCTGATTCTTGAGGTCACTGAAAGCCGCCGTATCGACGATCCGCACGCTGCCGTCGCCATCTTACGTCCGTTACGTAATGCTGGCGTGCGTATCGCACTGGATGATTTTGGCATGGGTTACGCGGGGCTGCGCCAGTTACAGCATATGAAGTCGCTACCGGTCGATATCCTTAAAATTGATAAAATGTTTGTCGATGGGTTACCAGATGATCACAGTATGGTGACGGCGATTATCCTGATGGCCCGCAGTCTTAATTTACAATTGATTGCCGAGGGCGTGGAGAACGAGGCACAACGCGCGTGGCTGGAACAGGCTGGAGTCAACGTCGCGCAAGGCTTCCTGTTTGCTCGGCCCGTTCCCGCGGATATCTTTGAAGAACGGTATCTGTCGCACGAAAATCCTGATTACAAAAGTTAAAAAAGGTCGCGCTTGTGCGAGCCAGCTCAAACTTTTTAACATTTTTGTTTCAATTATGATCCTGGCGCATTTCTGTCATGTTGTGTGGGTGTTATTTTAAGGCCGCAGGTTACTCATAACCTTACAAGACCTGTGGTTTTTACTTCAAGGACACCCTATGAAAACCTCTCTGTTCAAAAGTCTTTATTTTCAGGTCCTGACAGCAATCGCCATTGGTATTCTCCTTGGCCATTACTATCCTGAACTGGGCGCACAAATGAAACCGCTTGGCGACGCGTTCGTTAAGCTCATTAAGATGATCATCGCTCCTGTCATTTTCTGTACTGTCGTGACGGGCATCGCAGGCATGGAAAGCATGAAAGCGGTGGGCCGTACCGGCGCGGTCGCGCTGCTTTACTTTGAAATTGTCAGTACGATTGCGCTGATTATCGGTCTTATCATCGTCAACGTCGTGCAGCCTGGCGCCGGGATGAACGTCGATCCGGCAACGCTGGATGCGCAGGCGGTGGCCGTTTATGCCGCACAAGCCAAGGAGCAGGGCATTATTGCCTTCCTGATGGATGTTATACCGGGCAGTGTGATCGGCGCGTTTGCCAGCGGCAACATTCTGCAGGTCTTACTGTTTGCGGTGTTGTTTGGTTTTGCGCTGCACCGTTTGGGCAGCAAAGGCCAGCTCATTTTCAATGTGATTGAGAGTTTTTCGCAGGTCATTTTCGGCATCATCAATATGATCATGCGCCTGGCGCCGATTGGCGCATTCGGCGCGATGGCCTTCACCATCGGTAAATACGGCGTCGGTTCTCTGGTGCAACTGGGGCAGCTCATTATCTGCTTCTATATCACCTGTATTCTCTTCGTGGTGGTGGTGCTGGGGACGATTGCACGGGTAACGGGCTTTAGCATTTTTAAATTTATTCGCTATATCCGGGAAGAATTACTCATTGTGCTCGGCACCTCCTCTTCCGAGTCAGCGTTGCCGCGTATGCTCGATAAGATGGAAAAACTGGGGTGCCGTAAGTCGGTGGTAGGGCTGGTGATCCCGACGGGGTATTCGTTCAACCTCGATGGCACCTCTATCTACCTGACGATGGCGGCGGTGTTTATCGCCCAGGCGACCAACAGCCATATGGATATCTTCCACCAGATAACGCTGCTGGTCGTGCTGCTGCTATCGTCAAAAGGCGCCGCGGGCGTGACCGGAAGCGGCTTTATTGTGCTGGCGGCCACTATCTCCGCCGTAGGCCATTTACCGGTTGCGGGACTGGCGTTAATCCTCGGTATCGACCGCTTTATGTCCGAAGCGCGCGCGCTGACTAACCTGGTGGGTAACGGCGTGGCGACGGTGGTGGTTGCCAAATGGGTGAAAGAGTTAGATCACCAAAAGCTGGACGATGTGCTTAATAATCGTGCGCCGGATGGCAAAACGCACGAAATTTCCTCCTAATCTCGCCACTTATGCCCGTAGTCCCTTCCAGGACTGCGGGTGTTTGCGCATAATTGACCCCTGCGCCCAAAGCATACAGCATGATGCTTAGGGATTATTTCACTTCTTCCGTGACATTTTTAGGTTCTCGCGGTCTAACACGAAGTGTTTTTACGTCATATTCAGGCATCCCTGCCGGGGCTGTCTTTTTATTACCAGGATTGTTGATCAGGGGTTCACATGCAGGGCACAAAAATTCGACTCTTAGCGGGCAGTCTGTTGATGCTGGCCTCTGCCGGCTATGTGCAGGCAGATGCGCTCCAGCCCGATCCGGCATGGCAACAGGGGACGCTGGCTAATGGGTTACAGTGGCAAGTGTTGGCTACGCCTCAGCGCCCCAGCGATCGTATTGAAGTTCGTCTCCAGGTTAATACCGGTTCGCTCACCGAAAGTACGCAACAGAGCGGGTTCAGCCATGCGATTCCCCGTATCGCGCTGACGCAAAGCGGTGGTCTGGATGCCGCACAGGCACGTTCTTTATGGCAGCAAGGGTTTGATCCGAAACGTCCCATGCCGCCCGTTATTGTTTCTTATGATTCCACGCTCTATAACCTCAGTTTACCCAATAACCGTAACGATCTGCTGAAAGAAGCGCTGACCTATCTGGCTAACGTCTCCGGTAAATTAACCATTACGCCAGAGACGGTGAATCATGCGTTAAGCAGCGAAGATATGGTTGCGACGTGGCCAGCAGATACTAAAGAGGGCTGGTGGCGTTATCGGCTGAAAGGGTCAGCGTTATTGGGGCACGATCCCGCGGAACCGTTAAAGCAACCGGTAGACGCAGCCAAAATTCAGGCTTTCTATGAAAAATGGTACACCCCGGATGCCATGACGCTGATTGTTGTCGGCAACATTGATGCGCGCTCCGTCGCCGAGCAGATCAATAAAACGTTCGGTACGCTGAAAGGTAAACGCGAAACGCCCGCCCCGGTGCCGACGCTTTCGCCGCTGCGGGCGGAATCAGTGAGCATTATGACCGATGCGGTGCGCCAGGATCGTCTCTCCATTATGTGGGATACGCCGTGGCAACCGATTCGCGAGTCGGCGGCGCTGTTGCGCTACTGGCAGGCGGATCTGGCGCGCGAAGCGCTGTTCTGGCATATCCAGCAAGAGCTTACTAAAAATAACGCGAAAGATATTGGTCTGGGGTTTGACTGCCGGGTTCTGTTTCTGCGCGCGCAGTGCGCCATCAACATTGAATCACCTAATGATAAGCTCAATACCAATTTGAGCCTGGTGGCGAATGAACTGGCGAAAGTACGCGACAAAGGTTTGTCGGAAGAGGAGTTTACTGCGCTGGTGGCGCAGAAAAATCTCGAATTGCAAAAGCTGTTCGCGACCTACGCGCGTACCGATACTGACATTTTGACTGGACAGCGTATGCGCTCGCTGCAGAATCAAGTGGTGGATATCGCGCCGGAGCAGTATCAGAAGCTGCGCCAGAATTTCCTCAACAGCCTGACCGTCGATATGCTCAATCAGAATCTACGTCAGCAGCTATCGCAGGAGATGGCATTAATTTTGCTGCAACCGCAAGGCGAGCCGGAATTTAATATGAAGGCGTTAAAGGCGACGTGGGATGAAATCATGGTCCCGACTACTGCCGCCGCTGTTGAAGCAGATGAGGCGCATCCGGAAGTGACGGAGACACCGGCGGCACAGTAAGCTGCCGCCTGTCGGCCCGGTAAGCGCAGCGCCACCGGGCAAGAGCGAATGATTTACTGCGGCATCGCGTCGTGCGGAATAATGGCCCCACGGTACTGAATCACCGTGCTGGCCGTCAGGTGTCCGCGCTTCGCGGCATCCGTCGCGCTGCCGCCCGTCAAACGAACGGCCAGATAACCGGCGCTGAAGGAGTCGCCTGCGGCAGTGGTGTCTATCACTTTCTCTTTCGGCAGTTTCACTGCCGGAACGTCAATGAGCGCCTCGCCCTGAATCGAGACCAGGCATGAGTCCGCCCCGCGTTTTACCACCACTTCCTGCACGCCTGCCGCATGGGTGCGGGCAATGACCTCTTCCACGGGTTGCTGACCCCATAGCGCGTCTTCATCGTCCAGTGTCAGGAAGGCGATATCAGTACATTCCAGCATCTTTTGATAGACCTGCTGCGTTTCTTCGCGACTTGTCCATAAACGCGGGCGATAGTTATTATCAAAAATGACTTTCCCGCCGTTGGCCCGACATTCACGCAATAAAGACAGCAGCTTATCACGGCTGGTCGGGCTTAAAATCGCGAGGCTAATGCCGCTCAGGTAGAGATAATCGAAGGTCGCCAGCGCCTCGCAGATAGCCGCTGACTGCTCGCTCTCCAGCCAGAATTTCGCTGCCGCTTCGTTACGCCAGTAGTAGAAGGTACGCTCGCCAGTATCATCGGTTTCGATGTAATAGAGGCCTGGCAGGCGATTTTCCATCCGCTGCGTTAGCGAGGTATCCACATTTTCATGCTGCCACGCCTCCAGCATCTGTTGGCTGAAACTGTCAGTACCCAGCGCCGTCACATAGTGAACGGCCAGAGCGGCAGAATCGACCTGACGGGCAATATAAACGGAGGTATTCAGCGTGTCGCCGCCGAAGCCGCGCTGAACATCAGCGCCTTTCTGCGACAGCTCAATCATGCATTCGCCAATCACGGCAATCTTTTTAGACATAGTCGTGAACCTGATCTGTAAAAATTAGCGTTAGTGTGCGCTGTGGATGTTTAGTGGTCAATAATATTAAAACATCGGTCCATTATTTTTTTGAGCAAGTGCGTATTTTTGACAAGTTTCGTGGTCTGTTTTTATTTTGCCAGGGACTGAGGGTAAAGTTCTCTGCCTGAACGCCGATAACCTTTGACGAGTCCGGACAGTCACACTCCCATTAACAGGACAACTGAGATGATAAAGCAGGTTATCCAGCAGCTACGCGTTCCTGATGCAGGTATAGAAAATTTGCAGGAACGGCGCTATTGGCTGCAATGCGAGCGTGCCTATACTTACCAGCCGATATACCAGACGGATGGCCGTCTGATGGCGGTTGAACTTCTCACTGTCGTCACCCATCCTGATAACCCTTCCAGACGTATTGCCCCGGATCGTTATTTCGCGGAGTTAGCGGTTCGACACCGCATTGACGTAGTGAAAGAACAACTTCATCAGCTTGAACAAAAAGCGGATTTTTTCACTCGCCATCACTTATTGGCATCAGTCAATGTTGACGGTCCTACGCTGATTGCCATGCGACGACAGCCGGACATTCTGGCAGCGATGGAGCGCTTACCCTGGCTGCGTTTCGAACTGGTGGAACATATTCGTTTGCCGAAAGACTCCTCTTTCGCCTCGATGTGTGAGTTCGGCCCGCTGTGGCTGGATGATTTTGGTACCGGTATGGCCAATTTTTCAGCGCTGAGCGAAGTGCGTTATGACTACATTAAAGTGGCGCGCGAGCTGTTCGTCATGCTGCGCCAGTCCGCGGAGGGGCGCAACCTGTTCATTCTGCTGCTGCAACTGATGAACCGCTACTGCCGCGGCGTTATTGTCGAGGGCGTGGAGACGCTGGAAGAGTGGCGTGATGTGCAGCGTTCGCCCGCCTTTGCCGCCCAGGGCTATTTTCTTTCTCGACCCGTGCCGCTGATATCGCTCGAAGAGGTGATTCTGACCCTGTAATGCCAGACTGTTCCCGTAATACGTGGTATTACGAGGCGCGGTCATCCTCCTTTTTCGTCTGGCTGAACTATCTTTAGGACAGGCAAGGGAAGAAGTGAGGAAATAACACATGACTAAAGCAGGCAAAATAACCGCCGCCATCACAGGGACTTTCTTGTTGTTGATCGCCATAGTGATTTTGTTGATCGCAACATTTGACTGGAACCGCCTCAAACCGACCATCAACCAGAAAGTCTCTACCGAATTGAACCGGCCTTTCGCTATTCGCGGCGATTTAGGCGTGGTGTGGGAGCGCCAAAAACAGGAGACCGGCTGGCGAAGCTGGGTACCGTGGCCGCATGTTCACGCGGAAGACGTCATTGTCGGCAATCCGCCGGATATTCCGGAAGTCACGATGGTACATCTGCCACGCGTTGAGGCGACGCTTGCCCCACTGGCGCTCCTGACCAAAACCGTCTGGCTGCCGTGGATCAAACTGGTGAAACCCGACGCGCGTCTTATTCGCCTGTCTGAGAAAACCAATAACTGGACCTTTAACCTCGCGCAAGACAAGAATACGGACCCCAATGCTAAACCTTCCGCCTGGTCCTTCCGGCTGGATAATATTCTCTTCGACCAGGGGCGAATCGCGATCGATGATAAGGTCAGCAAAGCGGATATCACTATTCTGATCGATCCGTTAGGCAAACCGTTGCCGTTCAGCGAAGTGACGGGAACGAAAGGAAAAGAAGACAAATCCAGCGTGGGCGACTATGTCTTCGGCCTGAAGGCGCAGGGGCGTTATAACGGGGAACCGTTGACCGGTACGGGCAAAATAGGCGGTATGCTGGCGCTACGCAGCGAAAGTACGCCTTTTCCTGTGCAGGCCGATTTCCGCTCTGGCAACACGCGGGTGGCTTTTAGCGGCGTGGTGAACGAGCCGATGAAAATGGGCGGCGTCGATCTGCGGCTTAAATTCTCTGGCGATTCACTGGGCGATTTATATGATTTAACCGGCGTGCTGCTGCCGGATACGCCGCCGTTTGAGACCGATGGGCGATTGGTGGCGAAAATTGACGCCGAAAAGTCATCGGTATTTGATTATCGCGGTTTTAACGGGCGCATTGGCGACAGTGATATCCACGGCTCCCTCACTTATACCACCGGTAAACCGCGCCCTAAACTGGAAGGCGATGTCGAATCGCGCCAGTTACGACTGGCCGATCTTGGGCCGCTGATTGGCGTGGATTCCGGGAAAGACGCTGAGCAGTCGAAACGGTCTGAACAGCGCAAAGGCGAGAAGAATGTTCAGCCGGCGGATAAAGTGTTGCCTTACGATCGCTTTGAAACCGACAAATGGGACGTTATGGACGCCGATGTCCGGTTTAAAGGCCGACGTATTGAGCATGGCGGCAGTCTACCGATTAGCGATCTTTCGACCCATATCATCCTGAAAAACGCCGACTTACGTCTACAGCCGCTGAAGTTTGGTCTGGCAGGCGGCAGTATTGTCTCCAACATCCATCTGGAAGGGGATAAAAAGCCAATGCAGGGGCGGGCGGATATACAGGCGCGTCGGCTGAAGCTTAAAGAACTGATGCCGGATGTGGAGCTGATGCAGAAAACGCTGGGCGAGCTGAACGGCGATGCGGATATTCGCGGGACGGGCAACTCGGTCGCCGCGCTGCTTGGCAACAGTAACGGCAATCTGAAATTATTGATGAATGATGGATTGATTAGCCGCAACCTGATGGAAATCGTGGGGCTGAACGTCGGCAACTATATTGTCGGGCAGATTTTTGGCGATGACGAAGTGCGGGTTAACTGCGCGGCGGCGAATCTCAATATTGCGAACGGCGTGGCGCGACCGCAAATTTTTGCTTTTGATACAGAAAATGCGTTGATTAACGTGACCGGTACGGCGAGCTTCGCCTCTGAACAGCTCGATTTAACCATTGATCCGGAAAGTAAGGGGATTCGTATTATTACGCTGCGATCGCCGCTGTACGTGCGTGGGACATTTAAAAATCCGCAGGCGGGCGTCAAGCCCGGCCCGCTGATTGCGCGCGGCGCGGTTGCGGCAGCGCTGGCGACGTTGGTAACGCCCGCCGCCGCGCTATTGGCGCTCATTTCGCCCTCTGAAGGCGAAGCCAATCAGTGCCGGACGATTTTAACGCAGATGAAGCAGTAACGTGAAACGTAGCGCCGGATGATGCCATCCGGCGTCCTATTACAACGCCTGATGACGCGTCTCATGGGTTAACAGCAGTGCAATCAGCGTCAGCGCCGCCATTGACGCCAGGTAAACCCCTACCGCCGCCAGCCCGTAGTGGCTTTGCAGCCATGCGGCAATATATGGCGCGACGGAAGCGCCCAGAATTGATGACACATTGTAGGAAAACGATGCGCCGGTATAGCGCACTTCCGTCGGAAATAGCTCCGGCAGCAGCGCTCCCATTGGGCCGAAGGTCAGTCCCATCAGGCTCAGGCCTAACAACAGGAATACGAATACCAGCGCTGGATTGCCTGAACCCAGCAGCGGGGTAAAGGCGAACAACGCGAAGAGAATGATGAGCGTGGTAATGATGACCATGCTTTTCCGACGGCCAAATGCGTCCGCCAGCAGGCCGGCGACGGGCACCATCACGCCGAAACCAATCACCGCCATCATCAGCATCCACAGTATTTCATTGCGCGGCAAGCCAAGCCCTACCGGCGCGGCGGCAGTGCTGTAAGTCATGGAATAGACGGTCATGATATAGAACAGCGTGTAGGTCGCCAGCATGATAAACGTGCCGAGAATGGTTACGCGGACATGCTTCGTCAGCAACGTGCCCAGCGGTATTTTTACCTGTTTTTTCGCTGCGGCGACTTTCGCAAACACCGGCGTTTCATGCAGCGACACGCGCACATACAGGCCAATAATCACCAGCACCGCCGAGAAGATAAACGGCACGCGCCAGCCCCAGCTCATAAACTGCTCGTCGGTCAGCAGCCAGGAGAGCAACAGGAAGGTGCCATTGGCAAAAAAGAAGCCGATCGGCGCGCCCAACTGTGGGAAGGAGCCATACAGCGCGCGTTTGCGCGGCGGCGCATTCTCCGTCGCTAATAACGCTGCGCCGCCCCATTCGCCGCCCAGCCCCAGTCCCTGACCGAAACGCGCCAGCGCCAGCAGCAACGGCGCGAAAATACCTATCGTCGCGTAGCCCGGTAACAGACCGATAATGACCGTGGAGATCCCCATCGTCAGCAGCGAAGCCACCAGCGTGACTTTGCGGCCTACCCGGTCGCCGAAGTGGCCGAATAGCGCAGAGCCGATCGGACGCGCCACAAACGCGATAGCGAAGGTGGCGAGCGATTGTAGCGTTGCCGCAGTGGGATCGCCCTGGGGGAAGAAGATAAGGGGGAACACGATCACCGCAGCGGTGGCGTAAATATAGAAGTCGAAGAACTCAATTGCGGTGCCGATAAGCGAGGCAATAACGACTTTATTGCGTGAGTTTACCGGAACATGTTCCTGCTCATGGTCGAGTGTTGTGGCGGTTGCTTGCATACTATTTTCTTATTTTTAGCGAACGAATAGCCATATTACGCACAGCAAAAGTTATATTTCAATGTGTAACAAAAGCCAAAAATGGTCAAAAAAAGCGCAAAAAGGGGATAATGTTTAAGCCAGCCATTTTGCGTCTATGAAATGCTTCACATAATTTTAGAATTGGTGGATAAAACTGGTTTCTGGTTAAATAAAAGTTAATTACTGGATTTATATGCTGAAACAATGAGATGAGGCGGAAGGACGTGCCTGATTGTACCGCCGGGTACGCTTTGCTTGCCCGGCCTGGGTACACACAGCAGTAGGCCGAATGACGACGCCGTGCGTGCCATTCGGCAGCAAGCCGCAGACTAGCGTTGCGTTTTACCCGGCATTCGCGGGTCGTCCTTGTATTCGGCGGTGGCTATCCAGGCCGCGCAGAATAACGTCAGACGGGCAAAAAAGTAGAAGAAGGCCATCAGACCGAGTACGGAGCCAAACGCTGCGCCGGAAGGCGATTTCACCAGTGACGGCAGCGTATAGGTCATAATGATTTTAATCACCTCAAAACCGATAGCGGCAATAAATGTCCCGCGAATCAACGCTTTTTTACGGGGACGATGGCGAGGCAGTCGCCAGAAAATCCAGAAGAAAAGCAGATAGTTGGCAAAAATAGAGATGGCCAGACCGATCAAATGCCAGGCCGGTTTTAACCATTCGATGCTGTCGAGATACAAGGCGGAGATGATCATCTGCTGGGCGGAACCGGCGATGGAAGTAATGGACAGCGTAATGATTAAAGCGATTAATAATCCAATCAGCGAGATAAAATCGCGTAGATATTTGAGCCAGATTTTCTCCTGATCCTGCGGCTTGCGCTCCCAGACGTCCCGTGACTGGGCGCGAATCGCTTCCCGCAGGTTGCCCATCCAGTTAACGCCGGAATAGAGCGCGATACCCAGTCCGACCAGCCCTACCGTGGTACGCTGTTGAACCGCCGTATTAATCGTATTTTTAAGCGTGGACGCCAGCGTAGGATCGCTCACATTCATCAATATCTTGCTGAAAATATCTTCCAGTAGATTAGGGTGCGAGGCGAGGATAAAACCTGCCGCGGCAAAGGACACCATCATTATCGGGATCATCGACAGAAACGAAAAGTAGGTGATAGCCGCGCCAAACTGATTACCCAGTCGATCGTTAAAACGTTCGGTCGCGCGAATGAGGTGGGCCACCATTGGTTGACGCTGAATTTTTTGCACCAGGGAGGTGACGGAATGCAACGCCTGATTTGCCTTTTCGTTTTTTTCCGGGGCGTCATGCGGCTGCGTTTCTATTTTTTGTATCGGGTCGTGCTCCAGTTCCTGAATAGGGCGTTTTACGTCATTTTCCTGCGTCATCAGGTCGGTAGTCCTTCATCATTAATAGAATATGTCAGTATAGCTTCTCCCCGGTGGATGCTGAAAATGCGGCTACTCTGCGGCCTCTTTAATGGTTTCAGTCAGCCATACCATAAACAGGTGTACCCGGCGGGAAAGATTACGGCGATGGGGATAATGCAGCGTCACCGGCAGTGGAGCGGCGCGATATTGCGGTAAAATTTCAATGAGCGTTCCGGCGCGTAACGCCTCCCGTACAGCAATGCGCGGCGTCTGAATGATCCCTAATCCTGCCAGACAGGCCGTATGCCAGGTCTCCGTACTGTTTACCGTTAGCATTCCGCCGGTTTTTACCCACTGCATACCGTGGGGAGTTTCAAAGGCAAAACCCGGTGAAGAGACTCCCGGTGTTAATGAATAATGCACCACCGCATGTGAGGCGAGGTCGTCAAGGTTTTCTGGATACCCAAAGCGCGCCAGGTATTGTGGGCTGGCGCAGTTCACCATCCTCAGTTTGCCAAGCGGGCGCGTCAGTATCCCTGGCGCATGTAGCGGCTCTGTGCGCACCACGCAGTCGAAATCTTCCCGTAGTAAATCGACCTGTCGATCGCTACTACAAAATTCCAGCGCAATGCCGGGATACTGATGCAAAAAAGTGGGCAGGCGCGGCATGATGAGGCTGTTTGCGAGACATGGCGGTATATCTACCCGTATTTTGCCACTGATACTGGCGGGATCAGGCTGGAAAAGACCTTCCAGTTCATCAAGGTTACTCAACAGATCTTTTGCCCGTTCGTAGTAAACCATTCCGTCCTGAGTAAGCTGTACCCGCCGGGTGGTGCGGTGGAGCAGGCGGATGCCCAGTTGATGTTCTAACGCTTGTATTTGCCGTGAGACGCTGCCTTTGGGAAGGCCGATATCCTCTGCTGCACGGGAAAAACTTTCCCGTTCCGCCACGCGTACAAACAATTTCATTGCATATATTTTATCCATCATCAGGCTCTATTATTGTTTTTATTGAAACAGTGACGCTGAAGCGGCTGGTTTTATTGATTTTCTAGCATCTAATAAGCCCTTTCGCAATCATTGCTCGCGTGACGAATACGTCTGATCACGTTGCGCGGCGGATTTATCGCCTTCCGGCCAGGCTTTTTAGCGCCAAAAAGCCGATAAACGGGACGAGAGCGGTAAAACACGCTGATAGCCGCGGGTGTAGTGGGAGAGAGAAATGCATGTACATACACGGTATTGTCATTGACCCATCGTCGCGGTTTTCAGGCAGATTGGCTATTTTTTAACAAAATGTGCTACTTTATTTTTTGTAACACATCAGGCGAAAAGCAGATATTTCCTTTGTGACGCGCCAGGCGTACTCTTCATTGAATTAATATTCAAATTAGCCTTGTCTGTTTGTACTAATAAGATATTCCTTACTTTAAAAGGCTAATTTTAGCGAATTCTGTAATCCCGATGTTGAAGCTGTAAATATTCATAACCTTTCCCTTCCTCAACCAATGACTATCGGTAAAATGGCCTATACCAAATGGCGACTTCTTATTTTACCCTACGGGTAATACCCTTCCTCATCTTGAGACTATTATCTTACCCAGGTGGAGAAAAGTAATGCAGGTAATCATGTTTGACAGGCAGTCAATATTTATTCATGGAATGAAAATCAGTTTGCAGCAGCACATTCCAGGAATAAGTATCCAGAGTGTCGGTCAGGCAGAAGAACTCTGGCAAAAAATAGAAAGCGCGCCGGATGCGCTGGTCATGCTGGATAGCGGCCTGGATGCTGAATTTTGCCGCGAGGTGTTACAAAGAATCGCGCAGCAATTTCCGGAGGTGAAGATTATTATCACGGCGATGGATGGCAGTCAAAAGTGGCTGCATGAAGTCATGCAATTTAACGTTCAGGCCGTGGTGCCACGCGATTCTGATGCCGAAACCTTTGTCCTTGCGCTCAATGCTGTCGCTCGCGGGATGATGTTTTTACCGGGGGATTGGTTAAATTCAACGGAGCTGGAGTCCCGTGATATAAAAGCGTTAAGCGCCCGCCAGCGGGAAATTTTACAGATGCTTGCCGCAGGAGAATCAAATAAACAAATTGGGCGGGCGTTAAATATTAGTACCGGGACGGTTAAAGCGCATCTGGAGTCGCTTTACCGGCGGTTGGATGTAAAAAATCGTACCCAGGCCGCCATGATGTTAAATGAATCGAATTAACGACGTTAAATTCGCAGTCCGCTTATTTCTGGCTGTGAAATATCACCCGTATTGATTAATGATAAAAAACGCTGATGTCCGATGCTGAACATCAGCGCAATAAGCGTTTCGCGTTGAAACCGATCATTAAGTTCCGGCAAACAATTCTGTAGCAGCATATCGCAGCTATTGAGGTCATCCAGCAAGAATGCCTCCGCCTGGTCGGGCGTAATGAACGTCAGCGTCTCATCCGGCGTCAACATATGCCCGTAACCAATCACCCAGTTACCCTGCCGATCGCGATACTTTTCCAGCGACAGACCCTGCCACTGTTTAATAAACGCGATGCAGGCGGAGCTAAAGCGAGATGAAATGTGCGGCATGGCATCTTTCTCATAAAAAGCGCGATTATAAAGTGTGCTGCACGCGTGGCTAGCGGTCAGATGGCCAAACGCAGGCAGGGAAAAGGTCTATGCCGTTCAGCGTCACGCCGCGTTGACAGAATGAAAAACTGATGTTTTTGGTTAGTAACCGATCTTCTTATAAATTTGCAATCATTAAGATTAAGTCACTGAAATGTGGCTAAATCTGTTATATCTATGAAAAAACATAATTAAAAGAAAACGAAGATCTCGTCGCGGGATCGTCTTTTTAGGGAAGATAATGACGAATAGCGCTTCGCAGGCGACACGCGCGCCTTTTGAACATAGCCTGGGGATTATCCGCCAGGCATCAATAGAAATCCTGCTGTTGCTGGGTATTCATACCACAGAGGGAAAAGAGCCCCGGTGGTTCATGGAACAACTTGAGCAGGCGCGTCTTAACCTGGGCGGTTGGGGCGCAGTGGCGAAAAAATTGCGGATAAATGACGCGCAGTTGAGCCAGTTTATGCTGCAACTGCGTCATCTTCAGCAGCATGTTCCCCAGTATGACAGCGGGCAAGAGGTGAGCGAAAATCAACTCCTTGCCGCGTTGCGTTTTGTCACCTCGCTGGAACATCTACGTCAGCAGCAGCCGCTACTGACGTATCAAACTGAGCTGGAAGACCCCGACCAGGAGGCGCATCTTGAGGCGCAGCGTCAGCTTCGGGCGATAGAACTGACGTTAAAAGCGCTTATTGCGCGCG
Source organism: Salmonella sp. 32031103-2018-00083-FB-01-SM-01 (assembly GCF_017571995.1). NCBI lineage: Bacteria > Pseudomonadati > Pseudomonadota > Gammaproteobacteria > Enterobacterales > Enterobacteriaceae > Salmonella > Salmonella sp. 32031103-2018-00083-FB-01-SM-01. Next base: position 164,997 of record NZ_JAGEQL010000005.1, on the reverse strand, counting down.
CATGGCCGGATCGGGCGTCGCTGAATCACTACCTCAAGCAACATTTTGGCCCGGACCGTTTGCGCCAGTGGTTAAAACAGGGAGAAGATCAACATGCGCTGGAGGGCATGTTGTTCAGCGAACTGGCGCTTATGGTGGTCGATAAAAAATTGTTTGCCCGTCATTACGTCAGAATTTTTAATGACGCCTCAGCGTTAACGCTGTTCGCCGAGTCGCGCACCACTCTGCGTATGTTTCTGGATGATTGTCGCCTCGCGCGAAACGAGGTTATCGCCAGGCAGCCGCTCACCTCAGCGCAGCTTATGCTGCTAAACGTTCAGTATCAGCAAATCGTTCGGCCCATCCAGCGCGCCTATGCCGAAAAACGTACCCGCGTGAATCCCGCTTCGTTTCTGCTGGCGGATGAACGTGAATTGCGCCAGTTCTGGGAAACCGCGCGGCTTAAAGATCGGCAGGCCGGGGGAGATAAGCATGAGATTAGCGAGGGCATAGAACCACCGCGTAAGCGGCCTCCGCGTACGCCTGAAGAGCGTGAGCAACTTATTTCCGGCGCTTTGTGGGGCGGGGTTGGCGTCATGACGCTGGCGATACTGGCGGGCGCGTTCTGGCTATTTAGTTCGTCGTCGCCAGGCTCCGATAACGGGCAAGCTCCCGCAATGGCGCAGGATGAACCGCCGCGCGAGGCGCCTTCCGCGCGGGAAACGCTCAATCATATGGGGATTACCTGGGATGCGTTTACCATGCGGGCGGCGATAGAGCGCAATGATACGCGGGTGACGGCGCTGTTCCTCCAGGGCGGAATGAACTGGCAGCTCGCGTGGACGGAGCAGGCGTTTGCGGCAGGACATACCGAGGTGCTGCAACTGTTGTTGCGTTATCCCGCGCTGATGGATGAGGTCAAACCCTGCCGACGATTTATCACAACGTTAAGTCATGACATGTCGAGCGGCGCGCCGCTGACCGCGATGCATAAAACCTATTTGCAAACGTTTTGCACCGTTCCGGCTGTTGTGACGCGCCAGCAGCACGATACGGAGCAGGCCCGGCTGCGCGCTCAGGCACGGCCCAGCGCAGACAATAAAAAATGGCTGAAAATTCAGTCAGCCATTTATGATGCGATTCACTGAGGCCGGAGCAGGTTAAGGCTCTCCGTAAAGGCCAATCAGGCGGCGCACCACGCCATTGGTCCAGCCGAATCCATCCTGTAGCGGATACTCGCCCCCGCCGCCTTCGCGGGGCGTACCGCCGGAAATATGGTATTTCTCGATCAGTTTATGGTGCTCCTGATAAAAATGGTTCACCGTTTTTAACCAGTTATGGGCGATTTCATCGCCCAGCATATCGTCGCCATACAGTTTGAAGCCCTGAATCGCCATCCATTGCAGCGGTGCCCAGCCGTTCGGTTTATCCCACTGTTCGCCGGTTTCGTATTCGGTCGCCATAATCCCGCCGGGCGTTAACAGACGGCTGCGTACCACGTTTGCCAGACGGTCGGCCTGCTCATGGTTCGCCATACCGACATACAGCGGCACGATACTGGCGGCGGAAAAGAGCGCCATTTCTTCGCGTCGCCAGTCATAGTCCCGATAACAGCCGTTTTCATCATCCCACAGATAATGGTTCACGGCGGCGCGTCGATCGCTGGCTTTCTGGCGAAATAGCGCCTCGGTGTCACGTTCGCCTTTCAGTGCTGAAATATTGGCGATAGCGCTCTCCAGTTTATACAGAAAAGCGTTCAAATCGATAGGGATAAACTGGGTCGTACGTATGCTGGCAAGCCGGCCCGCATCGCGTAGCCAGCGTGAAGAATAGTCCCAGCCGGACGCCGCCCCGGCGCGCAAATCCCGGTAGACTTCATTGGGTGGACGACCGGAATGTTTTGCGGTTTCGACATCTTCCAGCCAGGACTCGTCGCGCGGCGTGTCGCGATCGTCCCAGTAGCGGTTCAGCAGGGAACCGTCCGGCATCCGCACAACGTGGCGATAAGCCTGGTTGAGTGCCAGCGATTCGGCGCCGTCCATCCAGAAGGCGTATTCCATTTTGAGATGGTCGAGATAACGCCGTGCGCCGCGCACGCCATCTTCTTCGAACAGTTCAACCATCAGGGCGAAAACCGGCGGCTGCGAGCGGCTCAGATAATAGGTCCGGTTGCCGTTGGGAATATGGCCATAGTTTTCAATCATCCAGGCGAAATTATCCGCCATACATTTAAGTAAGTCTTCGCGCCCGCTTTCCGCCAGACCCAGCATGGTAAAATAAGAGTCCCAATAATAGGTTTCGCTAAAACGGCCTCCCGGCACGATATAGGATTGCGGCAGCGCCAGCAGCGAAGACCACGGAATATGATCCTGCGGTTCGCGCGTCAGTATCGGCCAAAGCTGGTCAATATGTTCTTTGAGCGAGTTTTCGGGGTTAGAGACATACTCGCTGGATAAGGTTTCCGGTAGCCAGAAATGGTTCTCGACGAAGCGGCGTAAGTCAAAATCACGGTGGCGTCTGACCTTACGGTAGCGGATCAGGATATCAAGCGGGTCCATCTTCGGCGCGCAGTCCGGGAACGTTTTACTGTCTGGAAACAGTTTTGTTGACTGTACATGCTCGAACAGTTCGAGATACCGATCGGCAGGGGTCAGGGCGTCAGAGGCGGGAAGCCCCTCGATCATCTCCGGCTCCGGTTCCGCCTCGATCATTTCATCCAGCTTTAACTCGCACGGGTCTGTTTCATAAAGCAGATCGACATCAATAGTCAGATCTTCAGAAGGCGTGGGGTTTAATTTCTGGTTGAGCATAATGACAAGGACCTCCGGCTTGCGTCGTAAAAGATACGGGTGTTGCCCGGCTGTCTATTAAGCGTAGACATTCGCTTCGATACCTGAGTGGCAAAGTGTGCGGTAGATCACATTTTACAATTTGCCTCTCAAGAAAAACACTTCATAAGTTACTGAATAATATTGCGAAAATCCTATTTTCATGACGCCCGTCCCAGACCTAAAATCAGAACATTCGTTTCATAGCGGTATCACTACATCGCCGCATGGCGTGGATTCACAAGCAAAGGTAACGTAAATAGTTATAATACAAGCTATGGCACCATGATAATACAAATGGATACAAATGATCGAGCAACCCGACAGTAAAAGCGCCAAACCGCTTTATAAGCAGCTTGAAGCCGCCTTAAAAGAGGCCATTGCGCGTGGAGAGTATAAACCAGGCCAGCAGATCCCGACGGAAAATGAACTGAGCGCGCGCTGGCAGGTGAGCAGGGTCACGGTCCGTAAGGCGCTGGATGCGCTGACGCGTGAAAATTTGCTGACCCGTGTCTCCGGCAAAGGCACCTTTGTCTCTGGTGAGAAATTTCAGCGTAGCATGACCGGCATCATGAGTTTCAGCGAGTTATGCCAGTCCCAGGGACGTCGCCCGGGGTCACGCACCATCAAATCCGTTTTTGAATCGGTAGACGATGAGACAAAAGCGTTACTGAATATGAACGATGGCGAAAAAGCGGTCGTCATTGAACGTATCCGCTATGCCGACGATGTGGCGGTATCGCTGGAAACCGTACATCTTCCCCCACGTTTTGCGTTTTTGCTGGACGAAGATCTTAATAATCACTCTTTGTATGAATGCTTACGCGAGAAATACCATTTATGGTTTACCCACTCCCGTAAGATGATCGAACTGGTTTATGCCAGCTTTGAAGTCGCCCATTATCTTGGCGTCAACGAGGGTTATCCGCTGATCCTGATAAAAAGTGAAATGATTGATAACAAAGGAGAACTCTCCTGCGTTTCGCAACAGTTGATTGTCGGCGATAAAATACGGTTTACCGTATGATGTCAGCATTACGCTAACGAAGAGCAGGCTGAATCGGGATCCCGATCGCGGATCCCGATTTTTTTTGGTTTCCATCTTGAATAAATGTCTTTAAATGTCATATAAAAATAACAATACATTATGAGTCATTTATGGCGAATCCTCGCCTGTATCATTGATGGAACCAGAGGAAAGCATGATGGGTATGAAAGAGACAGTTAGCAATATTGTGACCAGCCAGGCAGAGAAAGGAGGCGTTAAACACGTCTATTATGTGGCGTGCGGCGGTTCTTATGCGGCATTCTATCCGGCGAAAGCATTTTTAGAAAAAGAAGCGAAAGCGTTGACTGTCGGTCTGTATAACAGCGGAGAATTTATTAACAACCCGCCGGTAGCGCTGGGAGAAAATGCCGTTGTGGTTGTCGCCTCCCACAAAGGTAATACGCCAGAGACAATTAAAGCGGCTGAAATCGCCCGTCAACACGGCGCGCCGGTCATTGGTTTAACCTGGGTAATGGATTCACCGTTGGTGGCGCATTGCGACTATGTGGAAACGTACACGTTTGGCGACGGTAAAGATATTGCCGGAGAGAAAACGATGAAAGGCCTGCTGAGTGCGGTCGAACTGCTCCAGCAGACGGAAGGGTATGCGCACTACGACGATTTTCAGGATGGCGTCAGCAAAATCAACCGTATCGTCTGGCGCGCTTGCGAGCAGGTTGCGGAGCGTGCGCAGGCGTTCGCGCAGGAATATAAAGACGATAAAGTCATTTACACCGTCGCCAGCGGCGCGGGCTATGGCGCAGCCTACCTACAGAGCATCTGTATCTTTATGGAAATGCAATGGATACATTCCGCCTGTATTCATAGCGGTGAGTTTTTCCACGGGCCGTTTGAAATTACCGATGCGAATACGCCTTTCTTCTTCCAGTTTTCCGAGGGCAATACGCGGGCGGTGGATGAACGCGCGTTAAACTTCCTGAAAAAATATGGCCGCCGGATTGAAGTTGTCGATGCGAAAGAGCTGGGGCTATCGACCATTAAAACCACGGTTATTGATTACTTTAACCACTCTCTCTTTAATAACGTTTATCCCGTTTACAATCGGGCGTTAGCTGAGGCGCGCCAGCATCCGTTAACGACGCGCCGCTATATGTGGAAAGTGGAATATTAATTACATCAGGATGGATAAAAAAGCAGGGACGCTTTTTATTGTAAAGACAAACAAGGAATAATGATGAGCATCAGCGTATTGGGTATTGGCGACAACGTTGTCGATAAATACCTGCATTCCGGCATCATGTACCCCGGCGGTAATGCATTAAATTTTGCTGTCTATGCGAAATTAGCAGACATCCCCAGCGCGTTTATGGGGGCGTTTGGCAATGACGACGCCGCGCAGCACGTACAGGATGTATTACACCAGCTACAGATAGATATCTCTCACAGCCGCCATTATACCGGCGAAAATGGATATGCTTGTATCCGTCTCTCGCATGGCGATCGACAATTTGTCGCCAGCAACAAAAACGGCGTATTGCGGGAACATCCTTTTAGCCTTTCTGACGACGATCTTCGTTATATATCACAATTTACCTTAGTCCATTCCAGTATTAACGGCCATCTGGAATCGGAGCTGGAGAAAATTAAACAACAAACCGTCTTACTCTCTTTTGATTTTTCCGGGCGCGGTACAGACGACTATTTTGAAAAGGTATGCCCGTGGGTAGATTACGGATTTATCTCCTGCAGCGGGTTATCGCCAGATGAAATAAAAATAAAACTCAATAAACTTTATCGTTATGGCTGTCGGCATCTTATTGCCACCTGCGGGCATGAAAAAGTTTATTATTTTTCCGGCGCGGATTATCTGGAGTGGCAACCTGTTTATATCGAACCTGTCGATACGCTGGGCGCAGGCGACGCCTTCTTAACCGGTTTTTTGCTTTCCATTTTGCAATCGGGTATGGCGGAACCCGATAAAGAAAGCGTGTTACGCGCCATGTGGCAGGGCGGGAAATCGGCGGCGCAGATTTTATCTCATTACGGCGCATTTGGTTTTGGTAAACCGTTTGCACAATAGGTTACGTCCCTCAATGTAAAGCGACACTCACTCCAGATAACCCAGGAGGAAGTATGTTTTGGACGGAATTATGTTTTATCCTTGTGGCCCTGATGATAGGAGCCAGGATCGGCGGCGTATTTTTAGGGATGGTCGGCGGGTTAGGCGTCGGCGTGATGGTTTTTATTTTTGGCCTGACGCCTTCTACGCCACCGATTGATGTTATTCTGATAATTCTTTCTGTTGTCCTGGCGGCCGCATCTTTACAGGCCTCCGGCGGGCTGGATTTACTGGTCAAACTGGCGGAAAAAATTCTGCGTCGCCACCCTCGTTACATTACGTTATTAGCGCCGTTTATCTGTTATATCTTCACGTTTATGTCAGGAACGGGGCATGTCGTTTATAGCTTGCTGCCGGTTATTTCTGAAGTCGCACGGGATTCAGGTATTCGACCGGAACGTCCTTTATCTATTTCTGTTATTGCATCGCAACAGGCGATCACCGCCAGTCCTATATCTGCCGCCATGGCGGCGATGATTGGTTTAATGGCGCCGTTGGGCGTCTCTATTTCAACCATTATGATGATTTGCGTGCCCGCCACGTTAATCGGTGTAGCGATGGGGGCAATAGCGACCTTTAATAAAGGAAAAGAGTTAAAAGACGATCCGGAATATCAACGTCGGCTTGCTGAAGGGTTAATTAAACCTGCGCAGAAAGAAAGTAAAAATACGGTGGTCACTTCGCGCGCCAAATTGTCGGTGGCGTTATTTCTGACCAGCGCGATCGTTATCGTTCTCTTAGGACTGATTCCGGCGCTTCGGCCCATGGTGGAGACAGCGAAAGGGCTACAACCGCTTTCGATGTCCGCCGCTATCCAGATTACGATGCTCTCTTTTGCCTGCCTGATTGTGTTGTTATGCCGGCCGCAGGTCGATCAGATTATCAGCGGTACGGTATTTCGGGCGGGCGCGCTGGCGATTGTCTGCGCCTTCGGCCTGGCCTGGATGAGTGAGACGTTCGTGAATGGTCATATCGCGTTGATTAAGGCAGAAGTGCAAACTCTATTGCAACAGCATACCTGGCTTATCGCCATTATGATGTTTTTCGTGTCCGCTATGGTCAGTAGTCAGGCGGCAACGACGTTAATTCTGTTGCCGCTGGGGCTGGCGTTAGGGTTGCCCGCTTATGCGTTAATCGGCTCCTGGCCTGCCGTTAACGGCTATTTCTTTATTCCGGTGGCGGGGCAGTGTCTGGCGGCGCTGGCGTTTGACGATACCGGTACGACGCGTATCGGCAAATATGTGCTTAACCATAGTTTTATGCGTCCGGGATTAGTTAACGTGATTGTCTCGGTCATTGTCGGGCTGTTAATAGGAAAAATGGTTCTGGCCTGATTGTTATTAATATTTTTATAGCACACGTCACTTATTATTTTTAATTCAGAGGAAGAAAATGAAAATCAGAGTTTTCATGGCCGCCGTGTTGCTGCTCATCAGCCACTGTGTATTTAGCACAACGTCACTACCGCATATTGTTATTCTCGCGACAGGCGGTACTATCGCCGGGACGGCAGCCAATCATACGCAAACCGCCGGATATAAATCTGGTGAACTTGGCGTGCAAACATTAATAAATGCCGTGCCGGAAATGAATAATATCGCTCGCGTTGACGGCGAGCAGGTGGCGAATATTGGTAGCGAAAATATGACCAGCGATATTATCCTGAAACTTTCACAGAAGGTGAATGCGTTATTGGCGCGGGATGATGTTGACGGTGTAGTCATTACTCACGGCACTGACACGCTCGATGAAACCGCCTACTTTCTTAATTTGACCGTGAAAAGCGACAAACCGGTGGTGTTTACCGCTGCAATGCGGCCCGCGTCGGCAATCAGCGCCGATGGCGCAATGAACCTGCTGGAAGCGGTCACGGTGGCTGCTGACCCGAATGCGAAGGGACGCGGTGTGATGGTGGTTTTAAACGATCGTATTGGTTCGGCGCGCTTTGTGACGAAAACTAATGCCACGACTCTGGATACCTTTAAAGCGCCGGAAGAGGGCTATCTGGGGGTCATCGTTAATGGTCAGCCACAGTTCGAAACGCGGGTGGAAAAAATTCATACCCTGCGATCTGTTTTTGACGTACGTAATATCAAAAAATTACCCAATGTGGTGATTATTTACGGCTATCAGGACGACCCGGAATATATGTATGATGCGGCGATCGCCCATCACGCGGACGGTATTATTTATGCCGGAACCGGCGCAGGTTCGGTCTCGGTACGCAGCGACGCGGGGATTAAAAAAGCGGAGAAAGCCGGGATTATCGTGGTGCGCGCTTCCCGCACCGGAAACGGCGTCGTACCGTTGGATAAAGGGCAGCCAGGGCTGGTGTCTGGCTCGCTCAACCCGGCGAAGGCGCGGGTGTTGCTGATGACGGCACTAACTCAGACGCGTAATCCGGAACTGATCCAGAGTTATTTCAGTACGTATTAATCATGCAGGCCTGTGCGCCCACCCTCGAAGATGGGCGCACAAGATATTAACGCATGGTCACAAACTCTTCCGATGCGGTCGGGTGAATGGCGACGGTATTATCGAAGTCTTTCTTGGTAGCGCCCATCTTCAGCGCTACCGCGAAGCCCTGCAACATTTCATCCATGCCGAAGCCGATACCGTGGATACCCACAATTTTTTCTTCCGGCCCGACGCAGACCAGCTTCATACGGCACGGCTGGCGGTGTGTCGTTACCGCGGTATACATAGCGGTAAACGATGATTTATAGACTTTCACCTGCTCGTCGCCGTACTGCTCGCGCGCCTGCGGCTCGCTTAACCCGACAGTGCCGATAGGCGGATGGCTAAAGACCACGGTCGGGATGTTGCTGTAGTCCAGATGCTCGTCCGGCTTGTTGTTAAACAGGCGTTCGGAGAGACGGCGACCGGCGGCGACGGCGACAGGCGTTAGTTCTACCGCGCCAGTATTGTCGCCAACGGCGTAAATGCCTTCAACGTTGGTATTCTGGAATTTATCGACAATGATGTAACCTTTTTCATTGGTTTTCACGCCCGCCGCCGCCAGATTAATATTGTCGGTCGACGGTTCGCGACCAATGGCCCAGATCAGGCAATCAACGGTTTCACTGCGGCCATCTTCCAGTTCCAAAGTCAGACTGCCGTCGGCGTTTTTCACCACCGCTTTCGGCACGGCGTGAGTATGCAGTTGCGGGCCTTCGGCGTTCATCACCTCAACCAGCGTTTCGCTAATCATCGGGTCAAAACTGCGCAGCGGCGCATGTTTACGGACAAACAGATGCGTTTTCGCCCCCAGCGCGTTGATAACGCCAGCCAGTTCAACGGCGATATAACCTGCGCCTACCACCGCGACGCGCTCCGGCAAGGCAGACAGCGCAAAGAAACCGTCGGAATCAATGCCGTATTCCACGCCTGGAATCTCAGGATGGCTTGGACGGCCGCCGGTAGCGATCAAAATATGGTCGGCGGTAATGGTTTCGCCGTTCACTTCAATGGTTTTGGCATCGACAAAGCGGGCAAAGCCTTTAATCACATCCACGTTATTTTTGCCCAGCACGTTGTCGTATGAAGTATGGATGCGGTCAATATACGCGGTACGGCTGGCAATCAGCTTGCTCCAGTCGAACTGATTAATCGTGGCGTCAAAACCGTAGTCCGGGCCATACAGATGAATCGCTTCACGAATCTGCGCGGCATGCCACATCACTTTCTTCGGCACGCAGCCCACGTTAACACAGGTGCCGCCCAGCTCTTTGGCTTCGATGAGCGCACATTTCTGGCCGTACATAGCGGCGCGGTTAATCGAGGCGATACCGCCGCTGCCGCCGCCGATAGCGATGTAATCATAGTGTTTGGTCATGACCGCTCCTTTATGTTCGTTGTCGGACGGATAGATTCTGCGCTACCCGCCAAAATATTCGCGATTGTATACCTGAAGGTGAAAGGTTCCACCGATGGCTGTGATTACTCCGGCACGATCCAGCTTACCGAAGTGTGTCCGTGACCGTTTGGCGCCAACCTGCTGTGCAACCACGGTAGCACGTTGTTCATCTGCTGCTCCAGTTTCCACGGCGGGTTAACCACGATCATACCGGACGCCGTCATTCCGCGCTGATCGCTGTCCGGGCGGATCGCCAGCTCAATTTGCAGGATTTTACGGATGCCGGTGGCCTCCAGATCATGAACCATGCGCTTAATTTGCTGGCGGAGCACCACCGGATACCATAGCGCGTATGTACCAGTGGCGAAACGTTTATAACCCTCGCTGATGCCGCTGACTACCGCCTGGTAGTCGGTTTTCATTTCATAAGGCGGGTCAATGAGGATCAGACCGCGGCGGGAAACCGGTGGCAATTTGGCTTTCAGTTGCTGATAGCCGTCAGCGCGTTCCACGCGGGCGCGGTTGTCTTTTTGAAACTCCGCGCGCAACAGTGGGAAGTCGCTGGGATGCAATTCCGTGAGTTGCAGACTGTCCTGCTCACGCAGCAACTGGCGGGCGATTAACGGGGAGCCCGGGTAGTAGCGTAACTGCCCGCTGCGGTTGAAATGTTTTACGACGCTAATATACGGTTCCAGTTCGGCGGGCAGATCGTCCTGCTGCCAGATACGGGCGATGCCTTCCAGATACTCTCCGGTACGTTCAGCATGTTCGCTGCCCAACTGATAACGCCCCGCGCCCGCGTGCGTGTCCAGATAGAGAAACGGTTTTTCTTTCTCTTTTAGCGACTCGATGATCAGGCTCTGAACGGTATGTTTAAGGACGTCGGCGTGGTTGCCAGCGTGAAAGCTGTGACGATAACTGAGCATGGATGCAGATATTCCGGGAAGTAAACAAGTTAGCCGATAGTTTACCGCAGATCCGCGCAGATTACCCCAGTACCGCCATGTTGTTTCGCGCGTTGTGAAAGTATTGCAAGACGTGTTCGTATCATCAAACCGTCAACTGCGCAGGCCAGCATCGCCTGTGGGCAAGGTAGTAGTTTTGACCTGGCGTTATTTTTAATGAAAGGAACCATAATGAAACTACACATTACTGTACTGGCGTCATCTCTGGCGCTGGCGATGCCGGCACTGGCGAAAGATATTCCCCTGTCCCAGGCGGAGTCGATAGCGAAAAGCGTGACGCCCGACTCGGCGAGCGTCGCCTTTAATGACCTTGAGGCTCAATGGCTGACACAGTTGCGTAAGGCATTACAAGGCGATACCGCCGCGTTGACTCGCGACGCCCTGGCTCAGATGCGACAGAATTCCATCCAGGCGGATAATGCCTGGTTACAGGCTAGCGGTTATGATTTTCATACTACTGAGAATCAACAGATGGGAATTACCCTACTTTCCGCCTTCAATACATTGCCGGAAGCAGTATTGAAAGACAATCTGGCGACGGTGACGGCGATTAATCACGATGCCGATGTTAATACCCGTCACCAGGCGCTGGCGGATGCGGAAAGCGTGGAGTATCTCTATTTCCTGAGCGACGCAATGGGGCCGCGGCTGGGGCGGGCATTTCTCGCCGCTTATGATAAAGGTGAGTTGGGCAAAGCGGCGGCGTTGATTAAAGCCTCGGAAGTCAGCACCGGCGCGGCGAAAAAATATTTTCATTACCCGCGTCCTTACCAGGTGCCGGGTAATACTATCCATTTGACGCCGGATGATGTGGTGGTAAAAGATGGTCATCCTTATACCGCGGGTGGCGGTGCTTTCCCCAGCGGACACACGAATACCGGTTATACGGATGCGCTGTTGATGGCGGAAATGATCCCGGAACGCTTTGATGCGCTGGTGATTCGTGGCGCGCGTTATGGCTATTCTCGCCTGGTCCTTGGCGTACACTATCCGCTGGATGTGATGGGCGCGCGGATGGTCGCGCAGCGTAATGTCGCGCATTATCTTAACGATCCGTATTATCGTACGTTGTTCAACGAAGCTCGCGCTCAACTGCGCGAGGCGCTGGTGAAAGAGTGCGGTACGACGATTGTCGAATGCGCGGCATCGACCGGAAAAGACGATCCGTACCGCGATCCGGCCATGCATACCTTCTACCGCTTCACCATGACTTATAACCTGCCGCAACAGAAAGGCGAGCATCAGCCGTTGAAAATACCAAAAGGCGCCGATGTTCTGCTACAGGCAGCGCTGCCGAACCTGTCGCCAGCGCAGCGTCAGGCGTTAATGGAAGAGACGGCGTTACCGGCAGGATATCCGTTGTCGGGCGAGACCGAGGATCAACAGTTCTGGCAGCGTCTGGATCTGTCCGCTGCTTACGAGATGGCGAGAAAAACGCGCTGACGTTGTCACCCGGCTTATAAAACGTAAGCCGGGATGATGTTAAAGGGGCGGCTTATTGCAGCGATACCCACGTCTGTACGCTGTCCATCATTGAAATTCCCCTTACTATCCCCCATTCTAGATCTCATCGCGAGAGCGCCAAAAGCGCGCTCCACTCACCTTCTTCTACAGGACTGCGCATATGACCAATCCATTACTAACGTCTTTTTCACTGCCGCCTTTTTCTGCAATTAAACCGGAGCATGTGGTGCCTGCGGTCACCAAAGCGTTGGCCGATTGCCGGGCGGCGGTAGAAGGCGTTGTGGCGCATGGCGCGCCGTATAGCTGGGAGAACCTCTGCCAGCCGTTGGCGGAAGCCGACGATGTTCTGGGGCGTATTTTCTCGCCAATTAGCCACTTAAACTCGGTGAAAAATAGTCCGGAGCTGCGTGAAGCCTACGAACAGACGCTGCCGCTGCTGTCTGAATACAGCACCTGGGTTGGGCAACATGAAGGGTTGTACAATGCGTACCGCGACCTGCGCGACGGCGATCATTACGCCACTCTGAATACCGCGCAGAAGAAAGCGGTTGATAACGCGCTGCGTGATTTTGAACTGTCCGGCATCGGCCTGCCGAAAGAGAAACAGCAGCGTTACGGCGAAATCGCCACTCGCCTGTCTGAGCTGGGCAACCAGTACAGCAACAACGTGCTCGATGCCACCATGGGCTGGACGAAGCTCATCACCGACGAAGCCGAGCTGGCGGGAATGCCGGAAAGCGCGCTCGCCGCCGCTAAAGCCCAGGCGGAAGCCAAAGAGCAGGAAGGTTACCTGCTGACCCTGGATATCCCGAGCTATCTGCCGGTCATGACCTACTGCGACAACCAGGCGTTGCGCGAAGAGATGTATCGCGCCTATTCCACTCGCGCCTCCGACCAGGGGCCGAACGCTGGTAAGTGGGATAATAGCCCGGTGATGGAAGAAATTCTTGCGCTGCGCCATGAACTGGCGCAACTGCTGGGCTTCGAAAATTATGCCCATGAATCGCTGGCCACCAAGATGGCGGAAAATCCGCAGCAGGTGCTCGATTTCTTAACCGATCTGGCGAAACGCGCCCGTCCGCAGGGGGAAAAAGAGCTGGCCCAGCTGCGCGCCTTCGCCAAAGCCGAATTTGGCGTTGAGGAGCTGCAACCGTGGGATATCGCGTACTACAGTGAAAAGCAAAAACAGCACCTGTACAGCATCAGCGATGAGCAGCTACGCCCGTACTTCCCGGAAAACAAAGCCGTGAATGGCCTGTTTGAAGTGGTGAAACGTATTTACGGCATCACCGCCAAAGAGCGTACTGACGTTGATGTCTGGCACCCGGAAGTGCGTTTCTTTGAACTGTATGACGAAAATAACGAGCTGCGCGGCAGCTTCTACCTTGACCTGTACGCGCGCGAACACAAACGCGGCGGGGCGTGGATGGACGACTGTGTCGGCCAGATGCGTAAAGCGGACGGCACATTGCAAAAGCCGGTCGCTTATCTGACCTGTAATTTCAACCGTCCGGTGAACGGTAAACCCGCTCTGTTTACCCATGACGAAGTGATCACCCTGTTCCACGAGTTTGGTCATGGCCTGCATCATATGCTGACCCGCATTGAGACCGCCGGGGTCTCCGGTATCAGCGGCGTGCCGTGGGACGCGGTCGAACTGCCAAGCCAGTTTATGGAAAACTGGTGCTGGGAGCCGGAAGCGCTGGCGTTTATCTCCGGCCACTATGAAACCGGCGAGCCGTTGCCGAAGGAACTGCTGGATAAAATGCTGGCGGCGAAAAACTATCAGGCGGCGCTGTTTATTCTGCGTCAACTGGAGTTCGGTTTGTTTGATTTCCGTCTGCATGCGGAATTTAACCCGCAGCAAGGGGCGAAAATTCTTGAGACGCTCTTTGAAATTAAAAAACAGGTCGCCGTGGTGCCGTCACCGACATGGGGCCGCTTCCCACACGCGTTCAGTCATATCTTTGCTGGCGGGTATGCGGCAGGCTACTACAGCTATCTGTGGGCCGACGTACTGGCGGCGGACGCTTATTCCCGCTTTGAGGAGGAAGGCATTTTCAACCGTGAGACCGGTCAGTCGTTCCTTGATAACATCCTGACTCGCGGTGGTTCTGAAGAGCCGATGGAACTCTTTAAACGCTTCCGTGGCCGTGAACCACAACTGGACGCGATGCTGGAGCATTACGGGATTAAAGGCTGATTTTACGTGCAAATCTGCTTAATGGATGAAACGGGCGCCACAGACGGCGCCTTATCTGTTCTGGCTGCCCGCTGGGGACTGGAGCATGACGAAGACAACCCGATGGCGCTGGTATTGACGCCGCAACATCTGGAGCTGCGCAAGCGCGACGAACCGAAGCTCGGCGGCATTTTTGTCGATTTTGTCGGCGGCGCGATGGCCCATCGACGTAAGTTCGGCGGCGGGCGCGGCGAAGCGGTGGCGAAAGCCGTTGGTATCAAAGGCGATTATCTGCCGGACGTGGTTGATGCCACGGCCGGACTGGGGCGCGATGCGTTTGTGCTGGCGTCCGTCGGTTGCCGCGTGCGGATGCTGGAGCGTAATCCGGTGGTCGCCGCGCTGCTCGACGACGGCCTGGCGCGCGGCTACGCCGATGCGGACATCGGTCCGTGGTTGCAGCAACGTTTGCAGTTGATTCATGCTTCCAGCCTGACGGCGTTAACCGATATCACGCCGCGCCCGCAGGTGGTCTACCTCGATCCGATGTTTCCTCACCGGCAGAAAAGCGCGCTGGTAAAGAAAGAGATGCGGGTATTTCAGTCGTTGGTGGGGCCGGATCTCGACGCCGACGGACTGCTGGAACCGGCGCGTCAGTTGGCGACCAAACGCGTGGTGGTTAAACGTCCCGATTATGCGCCGCCGCTGGCGGATGTCGCGACGCCCAACGCCATCGTTACCAAAGGGCATCGGTTTGATATTTATGCCGGAACCCCTCTGACGGAATAACGGATTGCCCGATGGCGTTGCGCTTATCGGGCCTACGATTCTCAATTATTTGTAGGCCGGATAAGGCGTAAGCCGCATCCGGCACTGAGTATTACTGTTCGGTATCTGGCGTATTAATCATTCGGTTTAACCACGGCACCATAATGGCCATCACCACGGTGACCGCCAGCGTTACCAGACCAATTTTGCTAAAGACGCCGGTATAAATTGGCAGCGTCTGCAACGGATCGGTGATGTTTTCCGGTACAGCAGTGAAGGTCGCCACATAACCGCCGAGCAGGAAGGCGGCGGCCTGGGTCAGGAACCACATTCCCAGAATAAAGCCCATCAGATGCTGCGGCACCAGAGCGGCGACCATTGCCAGCCCCAGCGCGCTAATCAGCAGCTCGCCCAGACTCTGGAACAGATACACCAGCACGATAAACCACGGCGACGTCAATCCTTGCGCATCGGCAAACCACATCCCGGCGGCGGCGGCGGTCAGAAAACCCAGCGCGCAGAGGAACATGCCGAGCGTAAACTTCATCGGCATAGTCAGATCTTTGCCTTTGCTACCCAGTCGGGTGTAAATCGCTGCCAGTACCGGACTGGCGACGACCACCCAGAATGGGTTCAGCGCCTGAAAACTCACCGGGTTAATGGCGAATCCAAGAATTTCATGATGTACGTTATTAATCGCAAAGAAGTTCAGCGAGGTAGGCATCTGCGCATACAGAATGTAAAACAGAACGGCTTCAATCATCAGAATAAACGCCACGAACATTTTATTGCGGCCGGTTTTATCCAGACGAAACGCTTCGCGAAAGAAGAAAATAGTGACGACGATAGAAAGGACGATGAGCACCAGATTGGCAATCTTAACGTTGTGCATCAGCCAGGCGCAGAGGAAAATCATGACGACGGTGCCGAGTAGTACCAGCAGCAAATTGCGAAAACGTAGCGGTTTATGATCCGGTTCAGAACCGATATTTTTCACCATGCCACGGCAGGCGAAGTACACCAGAAGCGCAACAATTAAACCAGCGCCGCACAGATTATAGGTCACCGCATAGCCAAATTTATCGGCAATCACCGGCGCCAGCGATAGCGATAACAAAGAACCGATGTTAATCGACATATAAAACAGGGTGAAAGCGCCATCCAGCCGGGGATCTTTAGGCTGATAGCATTTAGAGAGCAGGCTGGCGGGATTGGCTTTAAATAACCCGTTGCCCACGGCAATCGTACCCAGTGCGATAAAAATCAGATCGGGATTTAATAGCGACATGCCGGTCATAAAATAGCCAATCGCCAGCACAATCGCGCCCAGGACCAGGGTGCGTTTAGTCCCTAACAGATGGTCGCCAACATAGCCGCCGATGGAGATCAGGCCATAAACCAGCGCCGCAAAAGCGCCAAAGGTAATAAAGGCCTGTTCCTGAGAAAAACCCAATTGTTTAACGAAAAAGACCGCCAGGATGCCCTGGACGCCGTAATAGCCAAATCGTTCCCATAATTCTACAAAAAAGATCATGAAGAATGGACGAGGTTGCTGCAGCAAGCCCGTAGGTGCAGTTGTATTCATATTCCTTCGCCTTTTAATGCCATCCCGAAACGTATGAGCGCGTATATCAAAACGCGCCGAAAAGACTTACCCTGATATAGACTGCGGTTATTAGCCTGATCAATAGGTTATTATACAAATGATACGCAAACTAATTAGTGGATCACACTAATTATGTTTGGTGTGATGGAATGATGTACTGAGTACTGCGAAGAAGGGGGGATAAACAAAACGCCCACCTAAGCGGGCGTTGTTGTTGAGAGCCGGAATTTGCCTGATGGTTCAGGCAAACCTTATTGACTATAGACCAGATGCGGTTTTAGCCGCCAGCCGGCACGGCAAGTATTACTCTTCTTCGTCGCGCAGCGGCACAATCAGCATGTCAACGTGAACGGTGTTGATCAGCTGGCGCGCAGAAGACATCAGTTTGCTCCAGAAGTCCTGGTGATGACCGCAAACGACCAGATCCATATCGTATTTCTTGATGGCGTCAACCAGCACCTGGCCCAAATCGCCGCTACCGCTCAGGGTTTCAGTGATAGGGTAGCCAGCGTTGGTAGACAGCTCGGTCAGCGCGTGGTGGGTTTCTTCGGAGATACGTTTCTGCATATCGCCCAGATTGACGTCAATCAGACCGGTGTACAGGTCTGAATAATTCACGTCAACGTGGATGAGGGAGATTTTCGCGTTGTAGGGGCGCGCCATAGAGACCGCTTTTTCAACCAGAACTTTACTTTCCGGGGAGAGATCAACTGCGATAAGAATGTGTTTATAAGCCATAGTGTTACTCCTTCCATAAGTTGTCGATGACCATTGAGCTACTGGCGTTTCTTATGCCGCCGCGTCACCCGCGTCCTGCGAACTCTATGCGCGGGGCTAGCTCAGCCGTTTACCATAACTATCCTTACATTATAGCGACCAGGATAATCCGTCAATCTGCCTTGCTTGCCAGTTAGTTAAACAAAATTTTCAGGGAATTGCATTGATAGTGATTAACCTTCTGGTAAAAAAATTAACTGATCTCCTACAATGTGTATAAGAGCCGTTCGAATGCGGAGCGCTAATATGGACGGCTTTCGTAGTACTCTTTCACTGATTGTCTGGCAGGGTATCGGGGAGCGGTAGTCCCGGAGAGGAACTCCGTGGGCGGGTCGCCGGGGAGGAGATATGATAAGCACCGTCTCACTATTCTGGGCTTTATGTGTCGTTTGCATTGTTAATATGGCGCGCTATTTCTCATCGCTACGCGCACTGTTAGTGGTACTTCGTGGTTGCGATCCTTTGCTCTATCAATATGTCGATGGCGGCGGCTTCTTTACCACGCATGGTCAGCCCAACAAACAGGTGCGCCTGGTATGGTATATCTACGCTCAGCGCTATCGCGATCATCATGATGAAGAATTTATTCGCCGTTGTGAACGCGTGCGCCGCCAGTTTCTGCTGACCAGCGCGTTATGCGGTTTGGTGGTGGTGAGCTTGATTGCGCTCATGATTTGGCACTGAATAAAAAAAGCGGGCCAGTTTCCTGACCCGCTCGTGTTAGATAAGCCATCCCGGATGACGCCGCTTGTAGCGGCCTGTCAGGCCTGTGTTGCTTCATTCTGACAGGCCGGATTAGCGACAGCGCTATCCGGCCCATTTGGCTTAAATAATCTTCAGGGAAAGCCAGTACAGCACGCCGGAAAGAATAATCGCCGCCGGTAACGTAAATACCCAGGCCATCAGAATGCTGGTCACGGTTTTACGCTGCAACCCGCCGCCATCAACGACCATGGTTCCCGCCACTGAAGAGGAGAGTACGTGAGTGGTAGAAACTGGCATACCGGTGTAGCTGGCAAGACCGATAGAGACTGCCGCCGTCATCTGCGCCGACATTCCCTGCGCATACGTCATGCCTTTTTTACCAATTTTCTCGCCGATAGTGGTCGCCACGCGACGCCAGCCGATCATCGTACCAATACCCAGCGCCAACGCCACTGCCATAATGATCCACACCGGCGCATACTCAATGGTGCTTAACATATCGGTCTTCAGCTTTTTCAGCAGGCGCTGGTCATCGCTGCTTACGCCAGGCAATTTCACGACTTTGTCGGTCGTGTCGGAAATGCACAGCATAATGCGACGCAACTGGCTACGCTGTTCAACGCTTAACTTGTCGTAGCTTTCCACGTTTGCCAGCATCCCTTTCGCACGATTAAGCGCGTTAATGGTGTTAGCCGGATGGCAGTGGAATTCAGTCGGTTCAGTCGCGCCCGGTTCCGGAGAGGGAATCAGTTGGTCAACGCCGGTGACGGCTTTCAGCAGGTCAGGACGCTGCTCAAAGTACGTTTCGACATTGTTGATAGCATCGCGCGTACGGGTGATTTCGTAGCTGGAGGCATTCATATTGACCACGAAACCCGCAGGCGCGACGCCAATCAGCACCAGCATGACCAGGCCAATGCCTTTCTGACCATCGTTCGCGCCATGCGAAAACGCCACGCCGATAGCTGAGAGGATCAGCGCGATACGCGTCCAGAACGGCGGCTTTTTCTTGCCGTCTTTCTTTTCACGTTCGGCTGGCGTCAGGTGGATACGGGCACGTTTCTTAGTACCGCTCCAGTAGCGGCGCAGCAAGAAAATCAGACCGCCGGCGAATACCAGACCGACAATAGGGGAGATAATGAGTGAACCGAAAATATTGATAACTTTCGGGATGTTAAGCGCATCCACCACTGACGTGCCGGTCATCATCGCATTAGTTAAACCGATGCCGATAATGGCGCCAATCAGCGTGTGGGAACTGGACGCCGGCAACCCGAAATACCAGGTACCGAGGTTCCAGATAATCGCCGCCAGCAACATGGAAAAGACCATAGCGAGGCCGTGCGCGGAACCCATGTTGAGCAGGAGATCCGTCGGTAGCATATGCACAATGGCATACGCCACGCTGAGACCTCCCAGCAAAACGCCAAAAAAGTTAAACACCGCCGCCATGACAACCGCCAGCTGCGAACGCATCGCACGGGTGTAAATCACGGTTGCGACTGCATTGGCTGTGTCATGGAAGCCGTTAATCGCTTCGTAGAACAGCACAAAAGCCAGAGCAAGCAATAATAAAAGCCCGGTATGTAAATCCAGGCCAGCAAACAAATGTAGCATAGGACGTTACGCCATTTTGAGGACATGAACGCGGCGCATTATCAGTGACTTTGGCGGCGCGGGCAAAGTGAAATATAGACTTTTTTTGATGTACTTCGTGCTTTGTTTGATATCACTAAAGAATTATCTTATATATTTCAGATAAATACCATTTTCAGGTGCTTTTCGCGCTGGTGCGACCACTGAGGAAACTTTACAATTCCCGCCCGAATTTGAGAGAGGAAGGCGACGTGGAAAGGTTTGATGCCGTTATTATAGGCGCTGGCGCAGCGGGCATGTTTTGCGCCGCGCAGGCAGGACAGGCGGGTAGCCGCGTGCTGCTCATCGATAATGGCAAGAAGCCAGGACGTAAAATCCTCATGTCCGGCGGTGGGCGCTGCAACTTTACTAATCTTTATGTTGAGCCTGCTGCGTATTTGAGCCAGAACCCCCATTTTTGTAAATCAGCGTTAGCCCGCTATACCCAGTGGGATTTTATCGATCTGGTCGGCAGGTATGGGATAGCCTGGCATGAGAAAACGCTGGGACAGCTTTTTTGCGATGATTCCGCCCAACGCATTGTCGATATGCTGGTTGCCGAGTGCGACAAAGGCGGCGTAACGATGCGCCTGCGTAGCGAGGTACTGAGCGTCGAGCGTGATGAGTCGGGTTTCATACTGGCGCTGAACGGCGAGACGGTGACTACGCAAAAGCTGGTGATTGCCAGCGGCGGCCTGTCGATGCCGGGGCTTGGTGCATCGCCGTTTGGCTATAAAATCGCCGAACAGTTTGGTCTCAAGGTGTTGCCGACGCGCGCCGGGCTGGTGCCCTTTACGCTGCATAAGCCGCTGTTAGAACAGCTCCAGACGCTGTCTGGCGTCTCTGTGCCCTGCGTGATTACCGCCCGCAATGGCACGGTATTTCGGGAAAACCTACTTTTTACCCATCGTGGGCTGTCCGGCCCCGCTGTTTTACAGATTTCCAGCTACTGGCAACCGGGCGAGTTAGTGAGCATTAACTTATTGCCGGACCTCTCGCTGGAAGACGTTCTCAATGAACAGCGTAACGCGCACCCGAACCAGAGTCTGAAGAACACGCTGGCGATGCATTTGCCGAAACGGTTGGTGGAGTGTTTACAACAGTTGGGGCACATCCCGGATGTATCGCTCAGGCAGTTGAACGTTCGTGACCAGCAGGCGTTAGTTGACACGCTTACGGCCTGGCAAGTGCAGCCTAACGGCACCGAAGGCTATCGGACAGCGGAAGTGACGCTGGGCGGCGTGGATACAAACGAACTATCATCGCGGACTATGGAAGCGCGCCGCGTGCCGGGGCTCTATTTTATCGGCGAAGTGATGGACGTCACCGGCTGGTTGGGCGGCTATAACTTCCAGTGGGCGTGGTCGAGCGCCTGGGCCTGCGCGCAGGATTTGGCGGCAAAACGCTAAGTACCATTACAAACAATAAGCGAATAGACATCCCGGACAGAGGTGTTAGTATCGATTTATAGCAGTTATGAGTATGCGTGTTTCATTTACGGCCAGGAACGCTGATGATGACAACATTACTCCCTCTTTTCCGGGTACCTACATCATTCACTCCCTTTGACGGCGAGCGCTTCATCGGCGTCTGTTCGTCGTCTGGCCCCTTTTCTTTTTTCATTCTTATCCCGGATGGAAACCCCCGCTGAGCGCACGCCCGGCGGACTTTGTGACACGCATGGTTAGACAACAGGGATTACGGCGGGTCGATTATGGACAAAATGAAGCGTCATCTGGTGTGGTGGGGAGCGGGGATTCTTGTGGCGGTGGCCGCGATAGCCTGGTGGATGCTGCGCCCTGCGGGAATACCGGAGGGGTTTGCCGCCAGCAACGGCAGAATTGAAGCCACCGAAGTGGATATTGCCACTAAGATTGCCGGGCGTATTGATACCATCTTCGTTTCGGAAGGGCAGTTCGTTCGTCAGGGCGAGGTGCTGTCGAAAATGGATACCCGCGTATTGCAGGAGCAGCGGCTGGAGGCGATTGCGCAGATTAAAGAGGCCGAGAGCGCAGTTGCCGCCGCCCGTGCCTTGCTGGAGCAACGCCAGAGTGAAATGCGCGCCGCGCAGTCGGTCGTCAAACAGCGGGAAGCTGAGCTGGACTCCGTCTCTAAACGTCACGTGCGTTCTCGTTCGCTGTCACAGCGTGGCGCGGTATCTGTACAACAGTTAGATGACGATCGCGCGGCGGCGGAAAGCGCGCGCGCCGCCCTGGAGACCGCCAAAGCGCAGGTATCTGCGGCAAAAGCGGCGATTGAGGCGGCGCGTACCAGTATTATCCAGGCGCAAACGCGCGTGGAAGCGGCGCAGGCGACCGAGCGGCGTATTGTCGCCGACATCGACGACAGCGAATTAAAAGCGCCGCGCGATGGACGCGTGCAGTACCGCGTTGCGGAGCCGGGCGAAGTGTTATCGGCTGGCGGCCGGGTGTTGAACATGGTCGATCTTAGCGACGTTTATATGACATTTTTCCTGCCGACCGAACAGGCGGGGTTGTTGAAGATCGGCGGCGAAGCGCGACTGGTGCTGGACGCCGCGCCGGATCTGCGTATTCCGGCGACGATCAGTTTTGTCGCCAGCGTGGCGCAGTTCACACCCAAAACCGTGGAAACCCACGATGAACGGTTAAAGCTGATGTTCCGCGTCAAAGCGCGTATTCCGCCAGAGCTGCTGCGACAGCATCTGGAATATGTCAAAACCGGTTTGCCGGGAATGGCCTGGGTTCGTCTGGATGAGCGCGTGCCCTGGCCTGACGCTCTAAGCGTGAGGCTGTCGCAATGACGTCGCTGACGCTGGTGCCTGTTCCTCCCGTGGCGCAGCTTGAGGGGGTGAGCCAGCATTACGGAAAAACGGTCGCGCTGAACAATATCACGCTGGACATTCCCGCCCGTAGTATGGTCGGGCTGATTGGTCCGGACGGGGTGGGTAAGTCGAGCCTGCTGTCGCTGATTTCTGGCGCGCGGGTGATTGAGCAAGGGAACGTCATCGTCCTGGGCGGCGATATGCGCGATGCGAAACATCGCCGCGACGTCTGTCCGCGCATCGCCTGGATGCCGCAGGGGCTGGGGAAAAACCTTTATCACACGTTATCGGTTTATGAGAACGTCGATTTTTTCGCTCGTCTCTTTGGTCATGACAAAGCTGAACGCGAAGCGCGTATTACCGAGCTGCTGAACAGCACCGGCCTGGCGCCGTTTCGTGACCGTCCTGCCGGGAAGCTGTCCGGTGGGATGAAACAAAAGCTGGGGTTGTGCTGTGCGCTGATTCATGACCCGGAATTGCTGATTCTTGATGAGCCTACCACCGGCGTGGACCCGCTCTCCCGCGCTCAGTTCTGGGACTTAATCGACAGTATCCGCCAACGGCAGACCAATATGAGCGTGTTGGTCGCAACGGCCTATATGGAAGAGGCGGAGCGTTTTGACTGGCTGGTGGCGATGAATGCGGGCGAGATACTGGCAACCGGCAGCGCGCAGCAACTGCGGGCAAAAACCCATAGCGCGACGCTGGAACAGGCGTTTATCGCCCTGTTGCCAGAAGCGCAGCGCCAGGCGCATAAGCCAGTGGTGATCCCGCCCTATCACGCTGAGCAGGAAGAGATTGCCATTGAGGCGAAAGATCTGACCATGCGCTTCGGTAAGTTCGTCGCGGTTGACCATGTTAATTTCCGCATTCCGCGCGGCGAGATTTTTGGCTTCCTTGGTTCAAACGGTTGCGGCAAATCGACCACCATGAAAATGCTGACCGGTCTGCTTCCCGCCAGCGAAGGCCAGGCCTGGCTATTTGGCCAGCCGGTAGACCCGAACGACATCGATACCCGTCGCCGGGTCGGGTATATGTCGCAGGCTTTTTCGCTCTATAACGAACTCACCGTGCGGCAGAATCTGGAACTTCATGCCCGCCTGTTTCATATTCCGCCAGCGGAGATCCCGGCGCGCGTCGCGCAGATGATCGAACGCTTTATGCTAACGGAGGTGGAAGATACGCTCCCCGCTTCGTTGCCGCTCGGTATCCGCCAGCGTTTATCGCTGGCGGTAGCGGTGATCCATCGCCCGGAAATGCTGATTCTTGATGAGCCAACGTCCGGCGTTGATCCGGTCGCCAGGGATATGTTCTGGCAGCTTATGGTCGATCTTTCGCGTCAGGATAAGGTGACGATTTTTATCTCGACCCATTTTATGAACGAAGCGGAACGTTGCGACCGAATGTCATTGATGCACGCCGGTAAAGTGCTCGCCAGCGGTACGCCGCAGGAATTGGTGCAACAACGGGGCGCGGCCAATCTGGAAGCGGCGTTTATTTCCTGGCTACAGGAAGCTGCGGGAGCGGCGCCTGAAACCCCAATACCGCCATCCCAGACGCCCGCCGCGTCAGGTAAACCGTCGCGGCAGGGATTGAGCTTCCGGCGTTTGTTCAGCTACAGTCGCCGCGAAGCGCTGGAGCTACGCCGCGATCCGGTACGCTCGACGCTGGCGCTGCTGGGAACGGTAATTCTGATGCTGATTATGGGCTATGGCATCAGTATGGACGTGGAGAACCTGCGTTTTGCCGTACTCGACCGCGATCAAACCGTCAGTAGCCAGGCATGGTCGCTCAATCTGGCGGGATCGCGCTATTTTATCGAACAGCCGCCGCTCGCCAGCTATGACGAGCTTGACCGGCGGATGCGTTCGGGAGAGCTGGCGGTTGCCATTGAGATCCCGCCTAATTTTGGCCGCGATATTGCTCGCGGTACGCCAGCGCAGATTGGCGTCTGGGTGGATGGCGCCATGCCCAGCCGCGCCGAGACGGTGAAGGGGTATGTTCAGGCGATGCACCAAAGCTGGCTGCAGGAGGCGGCAAGTCGTCAGCCGAACCCGGTTAAACAGACCGGGCTGCTCAACATTGAAACGCGCTATCGTTATAACCCGGATGTGAAAAGTCTGCCCGCTATCGTTCCGGCGGTCATTCCGCTGCTGCTCATGATGATCCCGTCAATGCTTAGCGCCCTGAGCGTGGTGCGGGAGAAAGAGCTGGGGTCGATGATTAATCTGTACGTAACGCCGACGACGCGCAGCGAATTTTTGCTGGGTAAACAACTGCCGTATATCGCGCTGGGTATGCTGAACTTCTTGCTACTGTGCGCGCTGTCGGTCTTTGTGTTCGGCGTGCCGCTGAAAGGCAGCTTTCTCACGCTTACCCTGGCGGCGCTACTTTACGTCATCATCGCCACCGGTCTGGGGCTGCTGATCTCCACGTTTATGAAGAGCCAAATCGCCGCTATTTTTGGGACGTCGATTATTACCCTCATTCCGGCAACACAATTTTCCGGCATGATCGATCCGGTGGCTTCGCTGGAAGGACCGGGAAGATGGATCGGCGAGATCTACCCGACCAGCCATTTTCTGACGATCGCGCGTGGGACGTTTTCCAAAGCGTTGGATCTGTCCGATCTCTGGCCGTTATTTATGCCGTTACTGATTGCCGTCCCGGTGGTGATGGGTCTGAGCATTCTGCTGCTGAAAAAACAGGAGGGGTAATGCGCGGATTACGTAATATTTATAATCTCGGCGTTAAAGAACTGCGCAGTCTGCTGGGCGACAAAGCGATGCTGGCGCTGATTGTCTTCGCCTTTACGATTTCGGTTTACTCCTCCGCTACCGTCCTGCCCGGTTCGTTGCATCTTGCCCCTATCGCCATCGCCGATATGGATCAGTCACAGTTGTCGAACCGTATTGTGAATAGTTTTTACCGCCCGTGGTTTCTGCCGCCGGAGATGATTACGGCAACGGAAATGGATGCCGGACTGGATGCCGGACGCTATACCTTTGCGGTCAATATTCCGCCGAATTTCCAGCGTGATGTGCTGGCCGGACGTCAGCCTGATATTCAGGTTAACGTCGATGCGACGCGCATGAGCCAGGCGTTTACCGGCAACAGTTATATCCAGAATATTATTAGCGGCGAGGTCAAC
Organism: Salmonella sp. 32031103-2018-00083-FB-01-SM-01; assembly: GCF_017571995.1. NCBI lineage: Bacteria > Pseudomonadati > Pseudomonadota > Gammaproteobacteria > Enterobacterales > Enterobacteriaceae > Salmonella > Salmonella sp. 32031103-2018-00083-FB-01-SM-01. The sequence continues at coordinate 139,153 of NZ_JAGEQL010000005.1, read as the reverse complement.
AGCTTTGTGGCGCGCGCGCGGGGAGATAACGTTCAGCCGGTGTCGCTGGAGATTCGGATGCGCTTTAACCCAAATCTGGACCCGGCGTGGTTTGGCGGCGTGATGGCGATTATCAACAACATTACCATGCTGGCGATAGTGCTGACCGGATCGGCGCTGATCCGCGAGCGAGAACACGGCACGGTAGAGCATCTGTTAGTGATGCCGGTCACGCCCTTTGAGATCATGATGGCGAAAGTGTGGTCGATGGGGCTGGTCGTGCTGGTGGTTTCCGGTTTGTCTTTGATGTTGATGGTGAAAGGCGTACTTGGCGTACCGATTGAAGGATCGATCCCATTGTTTATGTTGGGCGTGGCGCTGAGCCTTTTCGCCACCACTTCAATTGGGATTTTTATGGGCACCATCGCCCGTTCGATGCCGCAGCTGGGGTTATTAATGATTCTGGTACTGTTGCCGCTACAAATGCTTTCCGGCGGTTCCACGCCGCGCGAAAGTATGCCGCAGGCGGTGCAGGATATTATGCTGACCATGCCGACGACGCATTTTGTCAGCCTTGCCCAGGCGATTCTTTATCGCGGCGCAGGTTTGAGCATCGTCTGGCCGCAGTTCCTGACCCTGCTGGCGATAGGCGGCGTGTTCTTCCTGATAGCGCTGTTACGCTTCAGAAAAACGATTGGCACGATGGCGTGAACACTATTGCCGGAGGGCGGCTGCGCCTCATCCGGCCTACAAACGACGACGTGCGAGCGTAGGCCGGGCAAGCGAAGCGCCCCCGGCAAGGCGCTGGGGCATTAGTCTTCTTTCGGCAAGCACTGCAAGTGGCCGTGGCGCACGCCGCGCTGGGCGATAACATCATCGGCAAAATGCTGTACGTCGCCCATATCGCCCTTCAGAACGGCGATCTCCAGACAGTCATCGTGGTTGATATGGACGTGCAGCGTGGCGACGGATAAATCATGATGATGATGCTGGGTGGAGACGATGCGGCTGGCTAAATCCCGTTTCTCATGTTCATAAACATATGAAAGTACCGCGAAACCCTGTGTACCGTGTTCCTGGGTGGCCTCCTGCGCCAGAGCGCCGCGCAAAATATCACGGATCGCTTCGGAGCGATTGTTATAGCCGCGTCGCTGGCTCAGGCTGTCCAGCGTTTCCAGTAAATCGTCATCGAGGGTGATGGTGACACGTTGCATCTGACTTAAACCTTTTGGTATGGCGCGTCGGCGCATGGGAAGCTCCGCATTTTGTAACACACGTCCGCCGCCAGAGGGAAAAATTAATGTGTCATAACGCTTTTGTTATCGTCTGCGGCGTCAGCGTAAACGGTGTGGGGGTACAGACTGCCAGACTGAGCGTATCGAGCTGACACTGGCTGACCGACAAGGCAGAGGGCAACGTGCTGTCCACGCTGACGATTTGCCAGGCGCTGCCGCCGCGTTGTTTTACGATGGCTTCTTTACGCGTCCAGATACGCCAGAAGGCCGCCAGTTGTCGCTCCGGACGTTCCGCTTCCATTTCAGCATGTTCGCCGAGGCTGAATACCGCATTTGCCAGCGAACGCCAGTTATCGCGCGGGCGGATCACTTCAATATCGCAGCCGACTTCACCTTCGTCGCTAAGCAACAGAGCAATAGTGTCGCCGCTATGGCTGAGGTTAAACCACAGCGGCGTTCCGGCGGAAAAAGCCGGTTTACCCTGTTCGCCATACACCATCTCCGGTAGCGGCGAGAGCGCACGGGAAAGCAGCACGCGCCCGGCCAGCCAGCTTGCCCGGCGAACGCCCTGCGGTGCCTGAGCGATTAACGCGTCGGGCAATTGACCTGCGCTTAATGTTGACACTTTTCCCAGAACGATCTGGTACATATCAGGACCAACGTTGCCTATGAAGAAGAGGAGATTGTAGCATCTGTCGCCTCATCCCGGTAAACGGCTTTTCGGTCGGCCTGGCCCCAGCAAGATCGCCAGTTTGCTGCCGCCTTTAGTAGTTTCCATCCAGATTTTGCAGACGCTGGTCAAAGGAACGGACAAGAGCATCCCGACCGGGCCTAATAGCCATCCCCAGACCAATAACGAAAGAAATACCACCAGCGTGGACATTCCCAGACGATGGCCCATCATGCGTGGCTCCATAATGTTGCCAATCACCATATGGACCACCAAAAAGAGCGCGCCGACCAGTACGCACTCGTAAAAACCGTTAAATAACAGCGCCTGAATCATGGGGGGAACGGCGGAAATCACCGAGCCGATATTAGGAACGTAATTGAGCAAAAAGGCCAGTACGCCCCACATTAGCGCAAACTGAATATCCATTAACGCCAGTCCCAGCCAGATAATCGCGCCCGTCCATAAACTGAGCAGCGTTTTCAGCGCCAGATAATGCGAGACGCCTTTCAGGGCGCGGTGCAGGCCGGCAATATGGATTTGTGGATTGTTTAGCGCGAAACGTAATTTATAAGGCACGTGACGCACCTCAAACAGCATAAAAACCACGGTCATCACCAGCAGCACAATGCTTGCCATCGCGCCCGATACGCCGGTCATTAATGTTGTGGTGAAGAGCATGATTTTATCGGAATCCATCCCGCGGAGCATACGTTCCGGCGACATATGTAAATTCAGGAAGGGCATTAACTCCTGAAGGTGTAAGACCTTACGCGTCAGCTCCTTGCTGTATTTAGGCAGCATAGCGATAAATTCATTAAGCGATGCAGCAAGCACACCCACCAGCGCGGTAAGCACGATCAGCATGACGACCACCACGATAGTAATCGCCAGCGGTCGCTTCACGCCCCGACGAATAAACCAGGTCACTAATGGGTTAAGAACGATGGCAAAAAAGAGCGCCAGCAAGAGTTGTACAATAATATCCGCCGCGGCATGAATCCCGGCGAGAATAATAACCAGGGAGGCCAGTTTCAGCAGAATATGCATACCCGTTTTGTCGGGTTGAGCGGTTGCCATGAAGTTTTCCTTGTTGTGTTTTTTTCTAAGTGTAGCGGCTGCCCTGATACCGATAATCTGAATCTCACTACTGATTTTCACCGCGCGCCATGATAGAAAAGAAAACATGTTGTAAAAATGCGGTGATACTCATGCCCGAACCCGTCGCTGAACCGGCGCTAAACGGATTGCGCCTCAATCTGCGTATTGTCTCCATTGTGATGTTTAACTTTGCCAGCTACCTGACCATCGGCCTGCCGCTCGCCGTCTTGCCAGGCTATGTGCATGATGCGATGGGATTCAGCGCGTTCTGGGCGGGGCTTATTATCAGCCTGCAATACTTCGCCACTCTGTTAAGCCGTCCCCATGCCGGGCGGTATGCGGATGTATTAGGGCCGAAAAAAATCGTTGTCTTTGGCTTATGCGGCTGTTTTTTAAGCGGACTCGGCTACCTGCTGGCGGATATCGCCAGCGCCTGGCCGATGCTCAGTTTGTTGCTACTGGGGCTGGGTCGCGTGATTTTGGGGATTGGGCAAAGTTTTGCCGGCACCGGTTCGACACTGTGGGGCGTCGGCGTCGTCGGGTCGTTGCATATTGGTCGGGTTATCTCCTGGAACGGTATCGTCACCTACGGCGCAATGGCGATGGGCGCGCCGCTGGGCGTGCTGTGTTATGCCTGGGGCGGGTTACAGGGGCTGGCGCTAACGGTGATGGGCGTGGCGCTGTTGGCGATACTGTTAGCCCTTCCACGTCCGTCGGTGAAGGCGAACAAAGGCAAGCCGCTGCCGTTTCGCGCGGTGCTGGGGCGTGTCTGGCTGTATGGTATGGCGTTGGCGCTGGCCTCGGCAGGGTTTGGCGTCATCGCGACGTTTATTACCTTATTTTATGATGCTAAAGGTTGGGATGGCGCCGCCTTTGCGCTCACGTTATTTAGCGTCGCGTTTGTCGGCACGCGTTTGCTGTTCCCTAACGGCATCAATCGTTTAGGCGGGTTGAATGTCGCCATGATCTGCTTTGGCGTGGAGATTATTGGTCTGTTACTGGTGGGGACGGCAGCCATGCCGTGGATGGCAAAAATCGGCGTTTTACTCACGGGGATGGGGTTTTCGCTGGTCTTTCCGGCGCTGGGCGTGGTGGCCGTCAAAGCCGTGCCGCCGCAGAACCAGGGCGCGGCGCTGGCGACCTATACCGTCTTTATGGATATGTCTTTGGGGGTTACCGGGCCGCTGGCGGGGCTGGTGATGACCTGGGCGGGCGTGCCGGTGATTTATCTGGCGGCGGCCGGGCTGGTAGCGATGGCGCTATTACTGACCTGGCGCTTAAAAAAACGGCCTCCGTCTGCACTGCCGGAGGCCGCATCATCATCGTGAAGGTTACTTAATAACCAACGTATTGATGATGTTTTCAGCTGTGGTTTGCGCTTTTTGCTGATTGTCCGCAGGCAGCGTGACCTGAATCGTCAGCAATTGGTTATCCACTTTGCCCAGCACGATGGAAGAGTACGCCGTCTGGCCCTTCGCGGAGATAATGCTGTCCAGTTGTTGCAACGTATGGCCTTTGAGCTCAATAGACTTATTGGTGACGACCTGAAGCTGCGGGTCGCGGCTACGCTGTTGCTCAAGCAGGCGGTTCGCCAGCACCGGCAACGCTTCATCGGTATTATCGCCGACGATAACAATCACCGCTTTCTGGCCCGTCGGGTCAGAATAAACGTGCATATTATTCGCCTGGGTGCCCAGCTTACCGCTTTGATCGGTCATATCCGCCGGCAGTGAGAAACTGAGTTTGCCATCCATCAGACTGATGGGCTGACCGGAGGCCTGGCTTTCTGCGGCGGCGCTTTCTGCCGACGCTTTTGTATCGTTGTTATCACAGGCCGCAAGCCCCATAACCAGCAGGCCAATACCGGCATATTTAACCAAATTGCGCATTGACTTCTTCCTTTCGATAAACGGCCATAACGGCTCATTCGCTCATCTTATCACAACTCGGAAAACGAACCTTTAACTTGCCGGTAATGGGGAAATTTCAGATTTATCTGCCAGCTTTTTCAGCAACATATTCAGTAGAACGCCGTACATCGGCAGGAAGAAAATAATGCTGATGAGCACCTTAAAGCAATAATCCACCAGCGCAATTTCCATCCAGTGCTCGGCCATAAAGGCATCGGGGCTTCGCCAGAACGCAATGAAGAAAAAGGCAAGGGTATCGCTGATATTGCCAAACAGCGTTGAAGCGGTCGGCGCCAGCCACCAGCGACGATTTTGGCGCAGGCGGTTAAACACATGGACATCAAGGATCTGTCCCAGCGCGTAGGCCATAAAGCTGGCGGCGGCGATACGGGCGACAAACAGATTAAAGTTCGCCAGCGCGGCGAAACCTTGCCAGGCGCCCATATAGAACAGCGATGACACCACATATGACACCAGCAGCGCAGGGATCATGACGGCGAAGATAATGCGGCGCGCCAGCGGTGCGCCAAAAATACGCACGGTAAGATCGGTGGCGAGAAAAATAAAAGGAAAACTAAACGCGCCCCAGGTCGTGTGGAAACCAAAAATAGTGATGGGGAGCTGCACCAGATAGTTACTGGAAATGATCACCAGTAAATGGAATAGCGATAGCCAGAACAACGCTTTTACGCGCTGTGATTGTGTAAACGGAGTCATATTGTGACCTTTTTGTTGGATGGGGTGAGGGAACCCAATAAAGAACCGCCGCATAATACTGTTTTGCGCTGGCATTGCAATGGCTAATTTTCACGCAATCGTTAACCTGCCTGGCTTACTGACGAAGATGGGCGTAAAATATCGCCGTTTTTCTACCATTGAGACGAAGATGAGCGATCTGTTTTCCTCCCCTGACCATACGCTTGACGCCCTGGGGCTGCGTTGCCCTGAACCGGTAATGATGGTGCGCAAAACGGTGCGCAACATGCAAACTGGCGAAACATTGCTGATTATCGCCGACGATCCGGCGACAACGCGTGATATTCCGGGGTTCTGTACCTTTATGGAACACGATTTGCTGGCGCAAGAGACGGAGGGTCTGCCGTACCGCTATTTATTGCGTAAAGCGCATTAACCGCACGGCAGATAGCATTCTGATTAGAAGCTTTCCCAGTTCGCCTGTTCTGCGGCGGGCTGTGGCGTTAAACCTTTGCTTAACGGCGTTGGCGACGCCTCCCGACGAGGCTGTTTCTGGATGCGGAACGCGGCGACCGCCTGACGAAGTTCGTTAGCCTGATCTTCCAGCGCCGCTGCCGCTGCTGCGGATTCCTCTACCAGCGAGGCGTTTTGCTGCGTCACGCTGTCCATTTCCGATACCGCCTGCGCCACCTGCTCAATGCCTTTGCTTTGCTCATCGGAGGCAGAGGCGATTTCGCCCATAATATCGGTCACGCGAGTCACGGCGTTGACGATCTCTTTCATGGTTTCTCCCGCTTCGCGTACCTGCGTAGAGCCGGTATCAATGCGCGACACGGAGTTTTCAATCAGCACTTTGATCTCTTTGGCGGCCTGCGCGCTACGGCTGGCCAACGTACGTACCTCTCCGGCCACGACCGCGAATCCTCGCCCCTGTTCGCCGGCGCGGGCGGCTTCTACCGCGGCGTTCAGCGCCAGGATATTAGTCTGGAAGGCGATACCGTCAATCACGCTGGTGATGTCCACGATTTTTTCCGAGCTTTCGGCGATATCGTTCATGGTATTCACTACGTTATCCACCACGCGTCCTCCTTTACGCGCGGTTTCTGATGCGGTTTTCGCCAGACCCGTCGCCTGTCGTGCGTTATCGGTGTTTTGCCGTACCGTGGCGGTTAACTGTTCCATGCTGGCGGCGGTCTCCTCCAGCGCCGAGGCCTGCTGTTCGGTACGGGAAGAGAGGTCGCTGCTGCCAGCGGAAATTTCGCCTGCGCCAGTATAGATAGAGTCTGCGTTATCGCGCACCGCGCTGACGGTACGGATTAACGACTGCTGCATCGTTTTGAGACCGGCGGCCAGTTGACCCATTTCACTGCGTCCTTCAGCCTCTATCTCATGGGTAAGATCGCCGTCAGCAATAGTTTGAATGTGCGCCATAATCCGTTGCAGCGGGCGGAGTAGAACGCGTTGCAGCCCCAGCCAGATAAACGCCAGTACGATGAGCACGATAAGTAGAATTATCCCCAGCGTCCATTGCATCTGGGTAAAGCTGCTCTGATTCTGATCGCTGGCTAATTTTATTAATTGCGCATTTTGAGAGAGCCACTGGTTATATACCTGCTCCATGTCATCCTGCGCTTTTTGCGCGTCGAGGTTGCCATAGGCGGCGTAATTATCGGCTTTAAGATAGTGGATAGACTGCTGCAAAACGTCATACATCTGCTTGAAGCTGGCTTCGGCCTGGGCATCCAACGCCGGATCTTTTCCCGCGATCGCTTCGGAGTTCACGTAGTTGTTGAAATGTTTTTCCGCTTCGTTGAGCGACGCGCCAGCGTTGGTTAACAGCGTGTTCATGGCGTCCAGTGAGGCGGGATCGCGCTGATTTTTTAACATGCGTATCGCCACGCGGTTAATGGTGACGCGGGTTTCAATCAATGTCTGAAAACTGCCGCCCAGTTCCTGTTGTTGGTAACTCAGCGCGCTCGCATTCTGGAAATTCAGCCGATCGCTGCTGACGGCGGAATAAAACAGTATTCCTGTCACCAGCAATAAGGCGCTAAATATGCCCAGCGTCGCGATAACGCCGGTGATGACTTTGATATTTTTCATAGTGCCTAACATTCCTTATTTTGTAGACGGTATGATCAATATCGGTTGGATAAAAATTAACCTTACATCAAATCACGCTATTTCTGATTAATGGTTTGATAAGTAATAGAAAATAAATAATTTTCGCGTGAATAATATGTACAAAGAAAGGAATATCGCGGGATAACCCGGCGACACGACGCCGCCGGGTGGGAGAAGATTAGTTTTTACGCAGCAAACGTAGCGCATTGGCGGTCACCAATACCGTGGCTCCCGTATCCGCCAGGATTGCCAGCCATAGCCCGGTAAAACCCAGTAGCGTCGTCACCAGGAAAATAGCTTTCAGCCCCAGCGCAATGGTGATGTTCTGCCGGATATTCGCGTGGGTAGCGCGCGCCAGCGTAATCATCTGCGCTAACCCGCGCAGACGGTTATGAGTAAGGGCGGCGTCAGCCGTTTCCAGCGCGACGTCAGTACCGCTGCCCATCGCAATTCCGATACTGGCGGCTTTCATCGCGGGCGCATCATTAATGCCGTCGCCCACCATGGCCAGCGGCGCTTGTTGGTTAAGGGCGGTGACTGCCCGCACCTTGTCTTCCGGCAGTAGCCCGGCTTTAAACGCCAGATCCAGCTCGCCGGCAATCGCTGCCGCCGCCCGTGGGTTATCGCCGGTCAGAATCACGCCGTTAACGCCTAACTGATGCAGTTCGCGGATGGCGTCGCGCGCATCGTCACGCAACGTATCCTGGAGGGCGAGGACGCCAACAACGGTCTCGTTACGTAGCACCAGAACCACCGTCTGCCCGGCGTTTTCCAGTTCGCTAATTTGCCCGGCAAACGCTGCCGCAGGCTGTTTTCCCGCCGCGCAAATCAGAATACGTTCGCCGTTAACCTGCGCTTCAATTCCGGTGCCGGCCAGCGTTCGCTGCGATTCCGCCGTCGGGATCGCCAGATCGCGTGTCTGCGCTTCGCGGACAATAGCCTGCGCCAGCGGGTGCGTAGCGCCTTGTTCTACGGCTGCCGCCAGCGCCAACAGTTCAGCCTCGCTGATACCGCTTGCCGGATGAATCGCCGTCACCCGTGGTTTACCGATGGTCAACGTACCGGTTTTATCAAAGGCAACCTGCGTGATACGGCCCAGTTGCTCCAGCGCTGCGCCGCCTTTAATCAATGCGCCGCGCCGTGCCGCCGCCGCCAGCCCGGAGGTAATGGCCGCGGGCGTGGAGATCACCAGCGCGCACGGGCAACCGATTAATAGCAGCGTCAGCCCTTTATAAATCCACTCCTGCCAGCCGCCATCGAACATCAGCGGCGGAATAAGCGTCACCAGCAGCGCGATGACCATAATGACTGGCGTATAGATGCGGCTGAAACGGTCAATAAACCGCTCAATGGGCGCACGGCGCTCTTCCGCCTCTTCAATCAGCGTCAGGATACGGTCAATCGCGCTGGCGCCAGGTTCAGATAGCACCTCCAGGGTGACGAGACGGTCAACGCTGGTCGCGCCTGCCGGGACTTTGTCGCCCGTTGCGCGCTCCACTGGGATAGACTCGCCGGTGAGCGCGCTTTCATCAAAGCTGGCGAAACCGGAAACCAGTTTACCGTCGGCGGGTAAACGCCCCCCGGCGGCGACTTCGATAATATCGCCCGGTCGCAGGGTATTAATAGCGACCTCTTCCCGTACGCCGTCGCGCAGACGGGTCGCCGTTTCCGGTTTAAGCGCCATTAACGCGCTGACGCCTTTACGGGCGCGGCTGGCGGCCCATCCTTCCAGGCGCTCGCCGATGAGGAACAGCAGCAATACCATTGCCGCCTCCGCCGTCGCGCCAATAAACAGCGCGCCAATGGCGGCGACGCTCATCAGCGTTTCAATAGCGAACCAACTGCCGCTTTTCATCAGCCGCAGCGCCTGGCGGGCAATAGGATACAGACCGACCAGAGTGGTGACGATAAAGGCCAGTTGGCCGAACGGGTGGTTAAATTGCTCCAGCCCCCAGCTTATCGCCATCATAATGATCAGCGTAATAAGCGGCAGGTTCTCTTTAAGACGAGATTCAGGCGAGGCGTCGCGCGAATCTTCGCTACGCAAGGTATAACCCGCCTTCTGTACGGCGCGTTCAATTTGCGCGCGGAGGTCGGCGTCGGCATCGACCACTAACTTTTCGGTGGCGAACAGCACTTGCGCCTGGTTGACGCCGCGAATTTGGCGGACCGCATTCTCCACTTTTCGGGCGCAGGCGGCGCAGTCCATGCCGGAGATTTTCCAGGTATAGCGCGTGCCTGCCACGGCAGTAGAAACAGGCGCGCTGGACGCGCAATGTTCTTCGCAGCAGCAGCTATCGGCCTTCTGTATTGCCGGGGCTAATCTGAAGGAGGTAAAGGGCGGGACTTTTTTGCCATCGGTATCAGGGGTCGACATAACGTCCTCCGGTTGATGATAATTTTATCATTAACCGGAGGATACACTCTGGAGTCGACTCCAGAGTCAAGCGCTATTATTTACAGGTACAGCGAGCGAACAATCAGGAAGTGTCCGGCAAAGTAGCAGGCGGCGGCAATCGCGTTATCCGCCCGGAAACGGCGGCGGTAATGGCTACCCAGCCAGACGATATTGCCGATAAACAGCAGCGTCGCGCCGGTAAAGGCCGAAAGGGCTGGCGCCGTTGGGCGGAAGAACCACAGTTCGCCCGCCAGCCAGACCATGACCAGAGTCATGGCGATAAAAGTACATACCGGCCAGCGTAGCTCCTCCAGTCGCGTCCAGATAACGGCGATAAGCAACGCGCCGACTATCAGTAACGCCAGCGGCAGCGGCCAGAAGAACGACAACGTCATTTGGCTGGCAAAGTAAATGGTGTAGAGCAGATGCGATAAGAAAAATGCCCCGACGGCGTACAGCAGGCGTTGACGCGGTAAGAGCGTTAACGCATCGCCGACCAGCGAGGCGCACAGCCCGGCCAACACAAGATAACTGATGGCGTCAAACATCGGCGCTTGCCAGGCCAGTAACAGCAACAGTAATAACGTGACGGGCTTAAAAACCCAGCGTTGCCAGGCTGGCCCGCGATAGGAGGCGTCCACATACAGCCATGCGGACAGGCAGACAGCGATAAACGACCAAAGCATCTTAATTCCTTGAATTCGTTATTTTTTCGCAAACGGTATGCTTGCGGCTCTATTATTCAGTGTAGAGGCCGTGACGGTCAGATGACAACACTATAACGGGCAGGGTATGCTTATTTCCGCATTTTCTGACAGGTTAACAGTATGAGTAAGCCACCGATTTTCTTCATTATAATCATTGCATTAATCGTAGTTGCCGCGTCGTTTCGCTTCGTTCAGCAACGGCGGGAAAAAGCCGCTAATGAGGCGGCGCCGTTACAGCAAAAGCAGGTCGTGGTCAGCAATAAACGGGAGAAGCCGGTTAATGACCGACGCTCTCGCCAGCAGGAAGTGAGCCCGGCGGGAACCAGTATGCGCTATGAGGTCAGTTTTAAGCCGCTCAATGGCGGTCTGGAAAAAACGTTCCGTTTACAAGCGCAGCAGTACCACGCTTTGACGGTGGGCGATCAAGGTACGCTGAGCTATAAGGGAACGCGGTTCGTCGGGTTTGTTAGCCGTACCCCGGATAACGAATAAACCGTCATCCGGCAGCAAACGTTATTTTTTGTTCTTAAACTTCTTCTGCCAGACCAGCAGCTCAAACACGCCGAACAGGAAAATGCGGATTTTCTCTCCCGTCGTCATCTGCGGACCCTCTTTCGGTATCGTTGATTTCAGCAACGCCAACTGCATACCGTGCATCAGCGCCATGAACACCAACGCCACGTTGACGAAGATATTGAGCGGGCGCGGGAAGGGTTGCACCAGATTAAGAATCAAAAATGCCCACACGAAGAGCATTAATAAGCGGCCCAGATTAATCAACATCATTTTCTCCTTGCGCGTCGCGCTGATACAGACGATAAGCGACCTGTCCGGCCACCTTCTCTCGATACAATGCCCAGTTCGCCGGAACGGGCGGCAGACCGTTTTCCACCTCGCTTTCTACGTAGATTAGCGCGTCGTCGGCCAGCCATCCCTGGGTTTCCAGCAATTGTAACGTCTCTTCCAGCAGCCCTTTACGAAACGGCGGGTCGACAAAGACGACGTGATGCGGCGTTCCCGGCTGGCTGAGGAAGGCCAGAGTATTGGTATTGACGACGCGAGCATTGTTGGCTTTCAGCGTCGCCAGATTTTTTTGCAACTGCTGCGAAACGGCGCGATCCATTTCCAGTAACGTTGCCTGGGCCGCATAACGCGATAGCGCCTCCAGGCCCAGAGCGCCGCTGCCGGCAAAGCAATCCAGACAATGGGCGTCTACCATTACCGGAGCCAGCCAGTTAAATAACGTTTCGCGCACGCGATCGGTGGTGGGACGCAGACCCGGGCTGTCCGGAACCGGTAATTTACGGCCACGCCATTGCCCGCCAATAATGCGGATTTGGCCGCTGCCAGAGTGAGTCGGTTTTTTCATTTCTCTTGCTCGAACCGCCTGTTGCAAGTTATTCCAGGCGGTGATGTGAATTAAGTTAAGTGATAGACTATTTCATCATTTTTTTAGCTTCCATGTATATAGCGCCGCGAGGGGTGTAGTCGCAGATGGCAAAACAGAAAAAACGTGGCTTCTTTTCCTGGTTGGGCTTCGGTGATAAAGAGCAGAAGCAGGAACAGACCGAAGAACAGCAGATTGTTGAGGAACAACGACCGGTTGAGCCCCCTGTTGAAACGGCGGCAGACATAGACGCGCAAACGCCCGCGCACAGCAAAGCAGAAACCGAAGCCTTTGCGGAAGAGGTGGTGGACGTTACTGAGAAGGTTCAGGAGAGCGAAAAACCGCAGCCGGTAGAGCCGGAGCCCGCGGCGGCTGTTGAGACGGCTGCGCCGCAGATCGCGGTGGAACGCGAAGAATTGCCGTTGCCGGAAGAGGTCAAAGACGAGGCTATCTCGCCGGAAGAGTGGCAGGCCGAAGCGGAAACCGTAGAGGTCATTGCCGCGGTAGAAGAAGAGGGCGAAAACGCGGCGAAATTCACCGACGAAGAGCTGGAAGCGCAGGCGCTAGCCGCTCAGGCGGCGGAAGAGGCGGTGATGGTTGTTCCGCCAGCGGAAGAAGACGCGCCGGTGGAAGCGATCGTTCAGGAGCAGGAAAAACCGACTAAAGAAGGTTTCTTTGCCCGCCTGAAACGCAGTCTGCTGAAAACCAAAGAAAATCTCGGTTCCGGATTTATCAGTCTGTTCCGCGGCAAGAAAATCGACGATGATTTGTTCGAGGAGCTGGAAGAGCAGTTGCTCATCGCTGATGTCGGGGTAGAAACCACGCGTAAGATTATCGCTAATCTGACGGAAGGCGCCAGCCGCAAACAGCTTAAAGATGCCGAGGCGCTGTATGGTCTGTTGAAAGACGAGATGGGCGAGATTCTGGCGAAGGTAGACGAACCGCTTAATATTGAAGGTAAAACGCCTTTTGTTATTCTGATGGTTGGCGTGAACGGCGTGGGTAAAACCACCACTATCGGTAAACTGGCGCGCCAGTTTGAGCAGCAGGGTAAATCAGTGATGCTGGCGGCGGGGGATACTTTCCGCGCGGCGGCGGTCGAACAGCTACAGGTCTGGGGACAGCGTAATAACATTCCGGTTATCGCCCAGCATACCGGCGCGGACTCCGCCTCGGTGATTTTTGACGCTATCCAGGCCGCGAAGGCGCGTAATGTGGATGTGTTAATTGCCGATACGGCAGGGCGTCTGCAGAACAAGTCGCACCTGATGGAAGAGCTGAAAAAAATCGTTCGCGTCATGAAAAAGCTGGACGAAGAAGCGCCACATGAAGTTATGCTGACCATTGACGCCAGCACCGGACAGAACGCGGTAAGCCAGGCCAAACTGTTCCATGAAGCGGTAGGCTTAACCGGTATTACCCTGACCAAGCTGGACGGTACGGCGAAAGGCGGGGTGATTTTCTCGGTAGCTGACCAGTTTGGCATTCCTATTCGTTACATTGGCGTGGGCGAACGTATCGAGGATTTGCGTCCGTTTAAGGCGGACGATTTTATTGAGGCACTTTTTGCCCGAGAGGATTAACAATGATTCGCTTTGAACATGTCAGCAAGGCCTATCTCGGCGGGAGACAAGCGCTGCAGGGAGTGACATTCCATATGCGGCCAGGCGAGATGGCGTTTCTGACCGGCCACTCCGGCGCGGGGAAAAGTACCCTGCTGAAGCTAATCTGTGGGATTGAGCGGCCCAGCGCCGGCAAAATCTTCTTCAGCGGGCATGATATTACGCGCCTGAAAAACCGCGAAGTGCCGTTTTTGCGCCGCCAGATTGGGATGATTTTCCAGGATCACCATCTGCTGATGGATCGCACGGTCTATGACAATGTGGCGATACCGTTAATCATTGCCGGCGCCAGCGGCGATGATATCCGTCGTCGTGTGTCGGCGGCGCTGGATAAGGTTGGACTACTGGACAAAGCGAGAAACTTCCCGATTCAACTCTCCGGAGGCGAACAGCAGCGCGTGGGCATCGCCCGCGCGGTGGTCAATAAGCCAGCGGTATTGCTGGCGGATGAACCGACCGGGAACCTGGACGACGCGTTGTCGGAAGGGATTTTACGTCTGTTTGAAGAGTTTAACCGCGTAGGGGTGACGGTACTGATGGCGACGCACGATATTGGACTTATCTCCCGTCGTTCCTATAGGCAGCTCGTCCTGAGCGATGGACATCTGCATGGAGGCCTGGCCAATGAATAGGCGCGACGCGATTAACCAAATCAGGCAGTTCGGCGGACGGCTGGATCGACTGCGTAAGTCTCGCGGCGGAACAGGCGGCGGGCGCAACGCGCCAGGACGCCAGAAGCCGACGCCGAAACCGAACTCACGTAAAACAAATGTCTTTAATGAACAGGTGCGCTATGCCTGGCACGGCGCGCTGCAGGATCTGAAAAGCAAACCGCTGGCGACGTTTCTGACGGTGATGGTGATCGCCATCTCCCTGACGCTGCCCAGCGTCTGTTACATGGTCTATAAGAACGTCAACCAGGCGGCGACTCAGTATTACCCGTCGCCGCAGATCACCGTTTATCTGCAAAAAACGCTGGATGATGACGCGGCGGCGCGGGTCGTTGGGCAGCTTCAGGCCGAGCAGGGCGTTGAGAAGGTCAACTACCTGTCCCGTGAGGACGCGCTGGGAGAATTCCGCAACTGGTCGGGTTTTGGCGGCGCGCTGGACATGCTGGAAGAGAACCCGCTGCCGGCAGTGGCGGTGGTGATCCCCAAGCTGGACTTTCAAAATACCGCCTCGCTTAATACGCTGCGCGACCGTATCTCGCAGATTAACGGCATTGACGAAGTCCGCATGGATGATAGCTGGTTTGCGCGCCTGGCGGCGCTCACCGGGCTGGTGGGCCGTGTGTCGGCGATGATCGGCGTGCTGATGGTCGCGGCGGTCTTCCTCGTTATCGGCAACAGCGTGCGCCTGAGCATTTTTGCCCGTCGCGATACCATTAACGTGCAAAAGCTGATTGGCGCGACCGATGGCTTTATCCTGCGTCCGTTCCTCTACGGCGGCGCGTTGCTCGGTTTTTCCGGCGCGTTTCTTTCACTGATATTGTCTGAAATTTTGGTGATGCGTTTATCATCGGCGGTGACTGAAGTGGCGCAGGTCTTCGGCACGAAGTTTGATCTCAATGGCTTATCGTTCGATGAGTGCCTGTTGCTGCTGCTGGTCTGTTCCATGATCGGCTGGATCGCCGCCTGGCTGGCCACGGTGCAACATTTACGTCACTTTACTCCCGATTGATAAAATCGTGGTATAATCTTTCCCTGCAATGGGCTTCCGTTCGCAGGGAAAGAGTCCCTGTTGTCTCTTCCCCGCGCATCATCTTTATGTCACAAGATTTGTGCAAATTATGCACAGTGTTACATTGAACTTGTGGATAAAATCACTGTCTGATAAAAGAGTGGGTGATATTCTCGTTGCTCATCGGCTTTGGCACGGTTGTTGCTCGCTGACGGTGCCAGGCAATACTGATTGAGAGGATTTGAATGACCAAAGAAATGCAAAATTTAGCTTTAGCCCCTGTTGGCAACCTGGAATCTTATATCCGGGCGGCGAACGCGTGGCCGATGTTATCGGCTGACGAGGAGCGGGCATTGGCTGAAAGGCTGCATTACCAGGGCGATCTGGAAGCAGCTAAAACGCTGATCCTGTCTCACCTGCGCTTTGTTGTTCATATTGCTCGTAACTATGCGGGCTATGGTCTGCCGCAGGCGGATTTGATCCAGGAAGGCAACATCGGCCTGATGAAAGCCGTACGTCGTTTCAACCCGGAAGTAGGCGTGCGCCTGGTCTCCTTCGCCGTACACTGGATTAAAGCAGAAATTCACGAATACGTGCTGCGTAACTGGCGTATCGTTAAAGTCGCAACCACGAAAGCGCAGCGTAAGCTGTTCTTTAATCTGCGTAAAACCAAGCAGCGTCTGGGCTGGTTTAATCAGGATGAGGTTGAAATGGTGGCGCGCGAACTGGGTGTTTCCAGTAAAGACGTGCGTGAGATGGAGTCGCGTATGGCGGCGCAGGACATGACGTTTGACATGTCTTCGGACGATGAGTCCGACAGCCAGCCAATGGCGCCGGTGCTGTATCTGCAGGATAAATCGTCTAACTTTGCCGACGGCATTGAAGACGATAACTGGGAAGAGCAGGCCGCCAACCGACTGACCGACGCGATGCAGGGGCTCGACGAGCGTAGCCAGGATATTATCCGCGCTCGCTGGCTGGACGAAGACAATAAGTCTACGCTGCAGGAGCTGGCCGATCGTTACGGCGTCTCCGCTGAGCGTGTGCGCCAGCTTGAAAAGAACGCCATGAAAAAGCTTCGCGCTGCGATCGAAGCGTAATCTTCGCGAATTGCCAATGAACCCTCGAATGTGAATTCGGGGGTTTTGTTTTTTGTAGGCCGGATAAGGCGTTTACGCTGCCATCCGGCAACACGTTTGCCCGATGGCGCTTCGCTTATCGGGCCTACGGGCCCTTCCTCTCCCCCACCGACACAAATCTGTTATCTGGATGTAAATTTAGCTATTCCAAAATAATAAAAATCGGGTATGTTTTAGCAGAGTATGCTGCTAAAGCACGAGTAGCTAGCCAATAATCGAAATAAAGTGCTGAACAATAACACCACAACACACGTAACAACCAGAATAATGGGGATTATCAGGATGAATATGAAGGGTAAAACGTTATTGGCAGGATGTATCGCCCTGTCATTAAGCCATATGGCATTCGCCGAGGACATTAAAGTCGCGGTTGTCGGCGCGATGTCCGGTCCGGTAGCGCAGTATGGCGATCAGGAGTTTACCGGTGCGGAACAGGCAATTGCCGATATCAATGCGAAAGGCGGTATTAAAGGCGATAAGCTCGTCGCGGTGAAATATGACGACGCCTGTGACCCAAAACAGGCGGTAGCTGTCGCTAACAAAGTGGTGAACGACGGCATCAAGTATGTTATCGGTCACTTATGCTCCTCTTCCACACAGCCAGCGTCTGATATCTACGAAGACGAAGGCATCCTGATGATAACCCCGGCGGCGACCGCGCCGGAGCTGACCGCACGCGGCTATAACCTGATTTTGCGCACGACCGGCCTGGACTCTGACCAGGGGCCAACGGCGGCAAAGTATATTCTGGAGAAGGTAAAACCGCAGCGCATCGCGATTATCCACGATAAGCAGCAGTACGGCGAAGGGCTGGCGCGCGCGGTGCAGGACGGTCTGAAGAAAGGCGGCGTTAATGTCGTATTCTTTGACGGCATCACCGCCGGCGAAAAAGATTTCTCCACTCTGGTAGCGCGTCTGAAAAAAGAGAATATCGACTTTGTCTACTACGGCGGTTATCACCCGGAAATGGGGCAGATTTTGCGCCAGTCCCGCGCCGCAGGGCTGAAAACTCAGTTTATGGGGCCGGAAGGGGTCGCGAACGTCTCGCTGTCTAACATCGCCGGAGAGTCGGCGGAAGGCTTACTGGTCACCAAACCGAAGAACTACGATCAGGTGCCAGCGAACAAACCGATTGTGGATGCCATCAAAGCCAAGAAACAAGATCCTAGCGGCGCATTCGTGTGGACCACCTACGCCGCGCTGCAATCCTTACAGGCGGGCCTGAACCAGTCTGACGATCCGGCGGAAATTGCCAAATACCTGAAAGGCGCCACGGTCGACACCGTAATGGGACCGCTGTCGTGGGATGAGAAAGGCGATCTGAAAGGATTTGAGTTCGGCGTATTTGACTGGCATGCGAACGGTACGGCGACAGACGCTAAGTAATTTTCCTGGCGCCTTTCGCGCTGCAGGTGCGTTGGCTACGTTATTCAACCCCGGTCACTTACTTATGTAAGCTCCCGGGGATTTCATAACTTGCCGCCTGCCTGCAACGCGAAATTCTTGGAAAATTGCGAGGTGGTTTTTATCTTTTCTCCCGGCATGTAGGCCGGATAAGCGTCAGCGCCATCCGGCTTTCTTTTAGCGCTTCTCCCAGCCGTCATGCTGGGCGGTAAAACCTAACGCCTGCATAAACGCGGCCATCACGCTGCGGTCTTCAACACCGACATCCGCCATCCACCACGACGAGACGTTGGGATTATCGCGGATGACTTCTTCTACCAGGTATTGCCCGACGCCGCGACGACGGGTGATTTCACGCACGCGTAAGGAATCCAGCGCGCCCTGCGTTCCGCTCAGCGTCACTCTTACGGCGCCCAACAAACGCTCGTTAAACCGCGCGGCATAAATCCGGTGCGTTTCATCTACGCTTAATGAGGAGGCGGAATATTCCGGCCAGATTTTGCCCAGATCGATCTGATCCTGAGCGCTAAAGTGTTCTAAACGAAGGATAGTCAGCTTCATCGACGGCTTGTCCCGATTTCAAAAGATGCGATCAGTGTACCGAAACAGGCAGGCCAGATGCTTTCTCTTTTTTGTGTCATTTACCAGGTTATTAATTTTTTAACAACGATAATTACAGTTTGAAGCATTAGAGAATGGAAAACAGGCAGCATAATTCCCTGAATGCTAGTGAATTATTCCGCTTAATATGCCGTTATTTTATGCTGACAAGCATGCTTTTTTTTGTTTATCTATAGCGAAAAGCAGAATATTATCTTTTCTTAATAGACTGAAAAATAGAGATTTTAATCTTATTATGCTTTAAATGCTGCGCTAACTCATTAATGAGTCAGTAAAAAGCGCACCATTTATAAAAAGTACAGTCTGCTTTTTAACCAGCAAAAAACAAAACATATAACATCACGAATGGGGATACAGGCACATGAAACGGAAAGCGAAAACAATAATCGCAGGGATTGTTGCATTAGCAGTCTCGCAGGGGGCAATGGCAGATGATATTAAAGTCGCCATAGTCGGGGCGATGTCCGGCCCGGTAGCGCAATGGGGCGATATGGAATTTAACGGCGCGCGCCAGGCCATTAAAGACATCAACGCTAAAGGCGGTATTAAAGGCGATAAGCTGGTCGGCGTAGAGTACGATGATGCCTGCGATCCAAAACAGGCGGTGGCGGTGGCCAACAAAATCGTTAACGACGGTATTCAGTACGTTATTGGTCACTTGTGTTCTTCTTCTACTCAGCCAGCATCCGATATCTATGAAGATGAAGGTATTCTGATGATCTCCCCGGGGGCGACTAACCCGGAGCTGACCCAGCGCGGCTATCAGTACATTATGCGTACCGCCGGCCTGGACTCCTCCCAGGGGCCAACAGCCGCGAAATATATCCTGGAAACGGTGAAACCGCAGCGCATCGCTATCATTCACGATAAACAGCAATACGGCGAAGGACTGGCGCGCTCCGTGCAGGATGGTCTGAAGCAGGGCAATGCCAATATTGT
The DNA here is from genome assembly GCF_017571995.1 of Salmonella sp. 32031103-2018-00083-FB-01-SM-01. Classification (NCBI taxonomy): domain Bacteria; kingdom Pseudomonadati; phylum Pseudomonadota; class Gammaproteobacteria; order Enterobacterales; family Enterobacteriaceae; genus Salmonella; species Salmonella sp. 32031103-2018-00083-FB-01-SM-01. The sequence continues at coordinate 119,541 of NZ_JAGEQL010000005.1, read as the reverse complement.
CTTTTTTGATGGTATTACCGCCGGTGAAAAAGATTTCTCCGCCCTGATTGCTCGCTTGCAAAAAGAGAATATCGACTTTGTGTATTACGGCGGCTACTACCCGGAAATGGGGCAGATGCTGCGCCAGGCGCGGGCTAATGGCCTGAAAACGCAATTTATGGGGCCGGAAGGCGTGGGTAACGCGTCGCTGTCCAATATTGCGGGCGGTGCGGCGGAAGGCATGTTGGTGACGATGCCAAAACGTTATGACCAGGACCCGGCGAATAAAGCGATTGTCGAGGCGCTGAAAGCCGACAAGAAAGATCCCAGCGGTCCGTATGTCTGGATCACCTACGCCGCCGTCCAGTCGCTGGCGACCGCAATGACGCGTAGCGCCAGCCATGCTCCGCTGGATCTGGTGAAAGATCTTAAAGCTAACGGGGCTGATACCGTTATTGGGCCGCTGAAATGGGATGAAAAAGGCGATCTTAAGGGATTTGAATTTGGCGTCTTCCAGTGGCACGCCGACGGCTCGTCAACCGTCGCGAAGTAATGCCAGAAGATAAGTTATCCCACCGCCCGCACGCCGGGCGGGTTTAAAAAGGTTACCTTATGTCCGAGCAGTTTCTCTATTTCTTGCAGCAGATGTTTAATGGCGTCACGCTGGGGAGCACCTACGCGCTGATTGCTATCGGTTATACGATGGTGTACGGCATTATCGGCATGATCAACTTCGCTCATGGCGAGGTGTATATGATCGGCAGCTACGTCTCTTTTATGATCATCGCCGCGCTAATGATGATGGGAATAGACACCAGTTGGCTCCTGGTGGCCGCCGGATTTATCGGCGCGATTATTATTGCCAGCGCCTACGGCTGGAGTATCGAGCGAGTCGCTTACCGGCCTGTGCGCAACTCCAAGCGCCTGATCGCCCTGATTTCCGCCATCGGGATGTCTATCTTTCTGCAAAACTACGTCAGCCTGACGGAAGGTTCGCGCGACGTGGCGTTACCCAGCCTGTTTAACGGCCAGTGGATTGTGGGCAGCAGCGAAAACTTTTCCGCGTCCATCACCACCATGCAGGCGGTTATCTGGATAGTCACCTTTCTGGCTATGCTGGCGCTCACCATTTTCATTCGCTACTCCCGGATGGGCCGCGCCTGCCGCGCCTGCGCGGAGGATCTGAAAATGGCCAGCCTGCTCGGCATTAATACCGACCGCGTCATTGCGCTAACGTTTGTTATCGGCGCGGCAATGGCGGCGGTGGCGGGTGTGCTGCTTGGGCAATTTTACGGCGTGATTAACCCCTACATCGGTTTTATGGCCGGGATGAAAGCGTTCACCGCGGCGGTGCTGGGCGGTATTGGCAGCATTCCGGGCGCGATGATCGGCGGTCTGATTTTGGGCGTCGCCGAAGCGCTCTCGTCTGCATATTTAAGTACCGAATATAAAGATGTCGTGTCGTTCGCTCTGCTGATTCTGGTACTGCTGGTGATGCCGACCGGTATCCTGGGGCGTCCGGAGGTAGAGAAAGTATGAAACCGATGCATATTGCGATGGCTCTGTTCTCTGCGGCGATGTTCTTCGTTTTGGCTGGCGTCTTCATGGGCGTACAACTGGAGCTGGACGGCACCAAACTGGTGGTGGATACCGCCGCCGACATCCGCTGGCAGTGGATCTTTATCGGTACGGCAGTGGTTTTTTTCTTTCAGTTGCTGCGTCCGATGTTCCAGAAAGCGGTGAAGCACGTCTCCGGACCGAAGTTTATTCTGCCGGCGATCGATGGCTCTACCGTTAAGCAAAAGCTGTTTCTGATGGCGCTGCTGGTTATCGCCGTGGCGTGGCCGTTTATGGTGTCGCGCGGTAGCGTCGATATCGCCACCATGACCATGATTTATATCATCCTCGGTCTGGGGCTGAACGTGGTGGTAGGGCTGTCCGGCCTGCTGGTATTGGGCTACGGCGGCTTTTACGCCATCGGCGCTTATACCTTTGCGCTGCTCAACCACTATTATGGTTTGGGTTTCTGGACCTGCCTGCCGCTGGCGGGACTGGTCTCCGCCGCCGCTGGTTTCCTGCTCGGCTTCCCGGTACTGCGCCTGCGCGGCGACTATCTGGCGATTGTGACGCTCGGCTTCGGCGAAATCGTCCGTATCCTGCTGCTCAACAACACTGAAATTACCGGCGGCCCGAACGGTATCAGCCAGATCCCCAAACCGACGCTGTTTGGTCTGGAGTTTAGCCGCAACACCCGCGAAGGCGGCTGGGATACCTTCAGCAATTTCTTTGGCGTGAAGTACGACCCATCCGATCGGGTCATTTTCCTCTATCTGGTGGCCCTGTTGCTGGTGGTCCTGTCGCTGTTTGTCATTAACCGCCTGCTGCGTATGCCGCTGGGCCGGGCGTGGGAAGCGTTGCGTGAAGATGAGATCGCCTGTCGCTCATTAGGTTTAAGCCCGACGCGCATCAAGCTGACCGCTTTTACTATCAGCGCCGCGTTTGCCGGTTTCGCTGGGACGTTGTTTGCCGCCCGCCAGGGCTTTGTCAGCCCGGAATCCTTCACCTTCGCCGAATCCGCCTTCGTGCTGGCGATTGTGGTGCTGGGCGGAATGGGCTCGCAGTTTGCGGTGATCCTGGCGGCGGTTCTGCTGGTGGTGTCGCGCGAGTTGATGCGCGACTTCAACGAATACAGCATGTTGATGCTCGGTGGTTTGATGGTGTTGATGATGATCTGGCGCCCGCAGGGATTGCTGCCGATGACGCGTCCGCAGTTGAAGCTGAAAAGTGGTCAGGCGAAAGGAGAGCAGGCATGAGTCAGCCATTATTAGCGGTTAACGGCCTGATGATGCGCTTTGGCGGTTTGTTGGCGGTCAACAATGTATCACTGGAATTGCGTGAGCGGGAAATTGTGTCGCTGATTGGCCCTAACGGCGCGGGTAAAACGACGGTGTTTAACTGCCTGACCGGTTTCTATAAGCCGACAGGCGGTACGATCATGTTGCGCGAGCGGCATCTGGAAGGGTTGCCGGGCCAGCAGATCGCCCGCATGGGCGTGGTACGCACTTTCCAGCATGTGCGCCTGTTTCGCGAAATGACGGTGATTGAAAACCTGCTGGTGGCGCAGCACCAGCAACTGAAAACGGGCCTCTTTTCCGGCCTGTTGAAAACGCCCGCTTTCCGCCGCGCGCAAAGCGAAGCGCTGGACCGCGCGGCGACCTGGCTTGAGCGTATTGGCCTGCTGGAACATGCCAACCGCCAGGCCAGTAATCTGGCCTACGGCGACCAGCGCCGGCTGGAGATTGCCCGCTGCATGGTGACGCAGCCAGAAATTCTGATGCTCGACGAACCGGCGGCTGGTCTTAACCCGAAAGAGACCAAAGAGCTGGATGAGCTGATTGCCGAACTACGTAACCATCACAACACCACTATCCTGCTGATTGAACACGATATGAAGCTGGTGATGGGCATTTCCGATCGCATTTACGTGGTGAACCAGGGCACGCCGCTGGCGAACGGCACGCCGGAAGAGATCCGCAACAACCCGGACGTCATCCGCGCTTATCTGGGTGAGGCATAAGATGGAAAAAACGATGTTAACGTTTGAAAAAGTCAGCGCCCACTACGGCAAGATTCAGGCGCTGCACGACGTCAGTCTGCACATCAACCAGGGGGAAATCGTTACCCTGATTGGCGCTAACGGCGCGGGGAAAACGACGCTGCTTGGCACCTTGTGCGGCGATCCGCGCGCCTCCAGCGGACGGGTGGTGTTTGACGGTAAAGACATCACCGACTGGCAGACGGCGAAAATCATGCGTGAAGCGGTGGCGATAGTACCGGAAGGGCGGCGCGTCTTCTCGCGGATGACGGTGGAAGAGAACCTGGCGATGGGCGGTTTTTTTGCCGAGCGCGATCGGTTTCAGGAGCGTATCAAATGGGTGTACGAGCTGTTTCCGCGCCTGCATGAACGCCGTATCCAGCGAGCGGGCACCATGTCCGGCGGCGAACAGCAGATGCTGGCGATTGGCCGCGCGCTGATGAGCCAGCCGAGGCTATTGCTGCTGGATGAACCGTCGCTGGGGCTGGCGCCGATCATCATCCAGCAGATCTTCGACACCATTGAGCAGTTGCGCGAGCAGGGTATGACCATCTTCCTTGTCGAGCAAAACGCTAACCAGGCGCTGAAGCTCGCCGACCGCGGTTATGTGCTGGAAAACGGCCACGTGGTGCTATCCGATACCGGTGATGCACTGCTGGCGAACGAAGCGGTGCGCAGCGCCTATCTGGGCGGATAAGGCGCAGTTTACAGCTGCCATCTGGCAAACGCGCCCGGTGGCGCTACCGCTTACCGGACCTGGCGGATTACTCGCCATTCGGCAAATCAGTAGAACATTTTTCGTACCAATATGTTATAGTTGAGAATAGTTATCAACTATAACCACCGAAGAAGGAGCAAGGATGATACGTTCAGGCGCCTGCATAATGGGAACGCTGTTGTTCGCGGCTTCGTTCAGTGTTAACGCCTTAACCTCAAACGATTTTGATCCCCGCGATCCTGCTATCTGGCAAGAAGAAACCGCAACGCCTAATCCACTGGCCGCAACGACCTGCGAAGTGCGTCATCATCCGGATTGTGCAACGTGGGAGGATGAAAAATCCGACATTCAGCGTGAACGCGAGCGGCGAGATCAGCGGCGCTTACAAAATCAGTACAAAAAGTATTCTCATCGTGATTAACTGCTGACGCCAGCCAAATAACGCATGTCTGGTCAGCATTACGCTGTCAGACGTGCCGTAGCTCCCACTTTTCTTTTCCGGCGCTTTCACTGCCTTGCCATCTCTCTGTCGCCTTACTATCTTTTTTTTGTAATAAAAAAGTTATTTTTCTGTCATTCGAGCATGTCATGTTACCCCCGCGAACATAAAACGCGTGATATCGCGCATCCCGGCACAAAAAGAGAGATAACCGATGATATCGTTACGACATACAGCTTTAGGACTGGCGCTGAGTCTGGCATTTACGGGTCAGGCGTTGGCTGTCACCACTATTCCATTCTGGCATTCAATGGAAGGGGAGTTAGGCAAAGAAGTTGATTCACTGGCGCAACGTTTCAACCAGGCCAATCCGGATTACAAAATCGTTCCGGTCTATAAGGGGAACTATGAACAGAACCTGAGCGCCGGGATCGCGGCATTCCGTACCGGCAACGCGCCGGCAATATTGCAGGTTTATGAGGTTGGGACGGCGACCATGATGGCCTCGAAAGCCATTAAGCCGGTTTATGAAGTGTTTAAAGACGCCGGTATTAACTTTGACGAGTCCCAGTTTGTACCAACCGTTGCAGGCTACTACACCGATGCTAAAAGCGGGCATCTGCTCTCCCAGCCCTTTAACAGCTCCACGCCGGTACTGTACTACAACAAAGACGCCTTTAAGAAAGCCGGTTTAGATCCGGAACAGCCGCCGAAAACCTGGCAGGAGCTGGCTGACTATACCGCGAAACTGAGAGCGGCAGGCATGAAATGCGGTTACGCCAGCGGCTGGCAAGGCTGGATCCAACTGGAAAACTTCAGCGCCTGGAACGGTCTCCCCTTCGCCAGTAAAAACAATGGATTTGACGGTACAGATGCGGTGCTGGAATTTAATAAGCCAGAGCAGGTGAAACATATCGCGCTGCTGGAAGAGATGAATAAGAAAGGCGATTTTAGCTATGTTGGGCGTAAGGACGAGTCTACCGAGAAGTTTTATAACGGTGACTGCGCGATGACAACCGCGTCCTCCGGTTCGCTCGCCAATATCCGCCAGTATGCCAAATTTAACTATGGCGTGGGTATGATGCCGTACGACGCTGATATCAAGGGCGCGCCGCAAAACGCCATTATCGGCGGAGCCAGCCTATGGGTCATGCAGGGTAAAGATAAAGAAACCTATACCGGCGTCGCCAAATTCCTCGACTTCCTGGCAAAACCGGAAAACGCTGCTGAATGGCATCAAAAAACTGGCTACCTGCCGATTACCACCGCCGCCTACGAGCTGACCCGCGAGCAGGGTTATTACGATAAAAACCCCGGTGCGGATATCGCCACTCGCCAGATGTTGAATAAGCCGCCGTTACCCTTCACCAAAGGCTTGCGTCTGGGCAATATGCCGCAGATTCGTACTATCGTGGACGAAGAGCTGGAAAGCGTCTGGACCGGGAAGAAAACCCCACAACAGGCGTTGGATACCGCAGTGGATCGCGGGAATCAGTTACTGCGTCGTTTTGAGAAAGCGAGCAAATCTTAAGTGTATAAGTGCCTGATGGCGCTGCGCTTATCAGGCCTACAGCGTTTGTAGGCCGGATAAGGTGCTTGCACCGCCATCCGGCACCTTCCAGGAAAAGAACCTTCATGTCATCATCCCGTCCGGTGTTCCGCTCGCGTTGGCTGCCGTATTTACTGGTTGCCCCGCAGTTGGTTATCACCGTTATTTTCTTTATCTGGCCTGCGGGCGAAGCGCTGTGGTATTCGCTGCAAAGCGTCGATCCGTTTGGTTTTTCCAGCCAATTTGTCGGGCTGGAGAATTTCGTCGCGCTTTTTCACGACAGTTATTATCTTGACGCCTTCTGGACGACGATTAAATTCAGCGCGCTGGTCACGTTTAGCGGCCTGCTGGTCTCGTTGTTTTTCGCCGCCCTGGTGGATTACGTGGTACGCGGCAGCCGTTTTTATCAGACGCTGATGCTGCTGCCTTATGCCGTCGCGCCCGCCGTCGCCGCCGTATTGTGGATTTTCCTGTTTAACCCGGGGAGGGGATTAATCACTCATTTCCTCGGCGAATTCGGCTATGACTGGAACCATGCGCAAAACAGCGGTCAGGCGATGTTCCTGGTGGTATTTGCGTCAGTCTGGAAGCAGATTAGTTACAACTTTTTATTTTTCTTTGCCGCGCTGCAATCCATTCCCCGCTCGCTGGTGGAAGCGGCGGCCATTGACGGCGCCGGGCCGATTCGTCGTTTCTTCCGGCTTTCTTTGCCGCTTATTGCGCCGGTCAGTTTCTTCCTGCTGGTGGTCAACCTGGTGTATGCCTTTTTCGACACCTTCCCGGTGATCGACGCCGCGACCGCCGGCGGGCCGGTACAAGCCACCACGACGCTGATTTATAAGATTTATCGCGAAGGGTTTACCGGTCTGGATCTCTCGGCGTCCGCCGCGCAGTCGGTGGTGTTGATGTTCCTCGTCATCATTCTGACGGTGGTGCAGTTCCGCTATGTGGAAAGTAAGGTGCGTTACCAATGATAGAGAATCGTCGCGGGCTGACAATATTCAGCCATACCATGCTGATTCTGGGGATCGCGGTCATTTTGTTTCCGCTGTATGTCGCGTTTGTCGCGGCGACGCTGGACGACCGCGCGGTGTTTGAGACGCCGATGACGCTGCTTCCCGGCACGCAGTTACTGGAGAATATCAAAACTATTTGGGTCAACGGCGTCGGTGTTAATAGCGCGCCATTCTGGCTGATGATGCTTAACAGTTTCATTATGGCGTTCAGCATTACGGTAGGCAAAATCACGGTATCTATGCTTTCCGCATTCGCCATCGTCTGGTTTCGTTTTCCCCTGCGTAACCTGTTCTTCTGGATGATTTTTATCACCCTGATGCTGCCAGTTGAAGTGCGTATCTTCCCGACGGTGGAAGTGATCGCCAACCTGAAAATGCTCGACAGCTATGCTGGTCTGACGCTACCGCTGATGGCGTCCGCTACCGCCACTTTCCTGTTTCGTCAGTTCTTCATGACGCTTCCGGATGAACTGGTGGAGGCGGCCCGTATTGACGGCGCGTCGCCGATGCGCTTTTTCCGCGACATCGTGTTGCCGCTGTCAAAAACCAACCTGGCGGCGTTATTCGTCATCACCTTTATCTACGGCTGGAACCAGTATCTGTGGCCGCTGTTGATTATCACCGACGTGAATCTTGGCACTGCCGTAGCGGGGATCAAAGGGATGATCGCCACTGGCGAAGGTACCACGCAATGGAACCAGGTGATGGCGGCAATGCTGCTTACCCTTATCCCTCCGGTCGTTATCGTTTTAGCCATGCAACGGGCGTTTGTACGTGGTTTAGTGGACAGTGAGAAATAACATGGCAGGACTGAAATTACAGGCAGTAACCAAAAGCTGGGACGGTAAAACCCAGGTCATTCAACCGTTAACGCTGGACGTGGCGGATGGCGAATTTATCGTGATGGTCGGGCCGTCCGGCTGCGGCAAATCAACGTTGTTGCGGATGGTGGCCGGTCTGGAACGCGTGACCAGCGGCGATATCTGGATTGATCGCAAACGTGTCACCGAGATGGAGCCCAAAGATCGCGGCATCGCGATGGTATTTCAGAACTATGCTCTCTATCCCCATATGAGCGTAGAGGAGAACATGGCGTGGGGGCTGAAAATTCGCGGTATGAGCAAAGCGCATATTGAAGAACGCGTGCGGGAGGCGGCGCGCATTCTGGAGCTGGACGGCCTGCTTAAACGCCGTCCACGCGAGCTTTCCGGCGGTCAACGGCAGCGCGTGGCAATGGGGCGCGCGATCGTCCGCGAGCCGGCAGTCTTTTTATTCGACGAACCGCTTTCTAACCTCGACGCCAAGCTGCGCGTGCAGATGCGTCTGGAGTTACAACATCTGCATCGTCGCCTTCGTACCACCTCGCTCTATGTTACTCACGATCAGGTAGAGGCGATGACGCTGGCCCAGCGGGTGATGGTGATGAATAAAGGCGTCGCAGAACAGATTGGCACGCCGGTAGAGGTGTATGAAAAACCGGCCAGTCGCTTTGTGGCAAGCTTTATTGGCAGCCCGGCGATGAACCTGTTGGATGGCGTTATCAGCGCTTCCGGCGACCGTTTCGAATTGCCTGGCGGTCTGGCGTTGCCGATTGGTGCGGGCTATCTAGGTCATGCCGGACGTAAAATGACGCTGGGTATCCGCCCGGAACATATTGCGTTAAGCTCGCAGGCGGAAGGCGGCGTGCCGCTAACGGTAGACACGCTGGAGATTCTGGGCGCGGATAATCTGGCGCATGGGCGCTGGGGCGATCAGAAACTGGTGGTGCGATTGGCGCATCAGCAGCGCCCGGCAGCGGGCAGTACGCTATGGCTGCATCTGCCGGAGCATCAGCGGCATCTTTTTGATGGCGAAACAGGACAACGTGTATGAGTAACTGGCCTTATCCCCACATTGTCGCCCATCGCGGCGGCGGTAAACTGGCGCCGGAAAACACTCTGGCGGCGATTGACGTGGGCGCGCGATACGGGCACACCATGATTGAGTTTGATGCCAAGCTGTCGAAAGACGGCGAAATTTTCCTGCTGCATGACGATAACCTGGAGCGCACCAGCAACGGTTGGGGCGTGGCGGGCGAGTTGAACTGGCAGGATTTATTGCGTGTGGACGCTGGCGGTTGGTTTAGCGGCGAATTTAAAGGCGAGCCGCTGCCGTTGCTTTCGCAGGTGGCGGAGCGCTGCCGTAAACACGGCATGATGGCGAATATTGAGATAAAACCGACAACGGGGAGCGGAAGGCTAACAGGACGTGTCGTGGCGTTGGCCGCCCGCGAACTGTGGGCCGGGATGACGCCGCCGCTGCTTTCTTCCTTTGAGATAGAGGCGCTGGAAGCGGCGCAGGCGGCAGCACCTGAACTGCCGCGCGGGTTACTGCTGGATAAATGGCGTGAAGACTGGCGTGAACTGACGACCCGTCTGGGCTGTGTTTCCCTCCATCTCAACCATAAATTACTCGATGAGACGCGAGTGCAAGAGATTAAGGCCGCGGGTCTGCGGATTCTGGTGTATACCGTCAATCAGCCCCAGCGGGCGGCAGAGCTGCTGCGCTGGGGCGTGGATTGTATCTGCACCGATCGCATTGATGACATCGGCCCTCACTTTCAGTTTTAAGGGCCGTCAGTTTTAAGGGCTGATGGTTTTCAGCGGGATGTCAGGCTGCGGCGTCCCGCTGCCCTGCTGCAACATTGGCTGGGAATGGTTTAGCATCCGGTCCGGATTTCCGCTACCGCTGAGCATTCCGCCCTGCGTATTGGGCAGCGTTTGCTGACCGAGCATACCGTTGCCCGGCTGTCCCTGCTGAACCCGCTGCGTATTGGCATTCAACTGCGACTGTAGATTTTGCTGCTGGCTGCGAGCCTGCGTTTGCATCTGTTGTTTCAACATACCCTGCTGCTGAATCTGCTGCGTTTGCATCTGCGTCTGCATACGCTGCTGGCTGGGAATCTTATAACCCGGCTGATTAGGGTTATTGAGTGTATTAATTGGCTGGGCCAATACAGCAAAGGGTAACAAAGCCGTAATAAGTAGTAAGCGTTTCATTGTCGTCTCCTCCCGATGAGGCCTCTTTTTAAGTGTACCTCTATTTCGCCATGATGATGATTTTTTAAGCGTTGTGGACCAGGATTAAACGGGACATACACCCATTTATCTGGAGAAAAACAACGATGAAACCAACGTTTATGCGCTGGGTGGCGATCGCCGCTCTGCTGGCCGGGGGGACGTTTAGCGCGGTGGCCAATCCTCCCGTCGCGCCGCCAGTCTCCTATGGTGTTGAAGAAGATGTCTTTCATCCTGTGCGGGCGACGCAAGGGATGGTGGCCTCGGTGGATGCAATGGCGACGCAGGTTGGCGTGGATATCTTAAAGCAGGGCGGTAATGCCGTGGATGCCGCCGTCGCCGTGGGCTATGCGCTGGCTGTGACGCATCCGCAAGCCGGGAATCTGGGCGGCGGGGGATTTATGCTGCTGCGCACTAAAGATGGCGCTACTACGGCGATTGATTTTCGTGAAATGGCGCCTGCTGGCGCGACCCGTGATATGTTCCTCGACGAGCAGGGTAACGCCGATGCGAAAAAGTCGCTGACGTCGCATCTGGCATCCGGTACGCCGGGTACCGTGGCGGGGTTCTCGCTGGCGCTGGAGAAATACGGCACGATGCCGCTGAATAAAGTGGTGCGTCCGGCGATGAAGCTGGCGGAAGAGGGTTTTGTGGTTAACGATGCGCTGGCCGACGACTTAAAAACTTACGGCAGCGAAGTGATCCCTAATCATGAGAACAGCAAAGTCATTTTCTGGAAAGACGGCGAGCCGCTGAAAAAAGGCGATAAGCTGGTCCAGAAGAATCTGGCGAAAAGCCTGGAAATGATTGCCGAAAACGGCCCGGATGCGTTTTATAAAGGGGCGATTGCCGACCAGATTGCCGGGGAAATGCAGAAGAACGGCGGTCTGATGACCAAAGAGGATTTAGCCAGCTATAAAGCCGTTGAGCGTACGCCAATCAGTGGTGACTATCGCGGGTATCAGGTCTTCTCCATGCCGCCGCCATCCTCGGGCGGTATTCACATCGTACAGATCCTGAATATCCTCGAAAATTTCGACATGAAGAAGTACGACTTTGGCAGCGCCGATGCCATGCAAATCATGGCGGAAGCGGAAAAATATGCCTACGCTGACCGCTCAGAGTATCTGGGCGATCCGGACTTTGTGAAAGTGCCGTGGCAGGCGCTGACCCACAAAGCCTATGCAAAAACGTTGGCCGATCAAATTGATATTAATAAGGCAAAACCTTCCAGTCAGATCAAACCGGGCAAGCTCGCCCCGTATGAAAGCAACCAGACCACCCACTTCTCGGTGGTGGATAAAGACGGCAATGCTGTGGCGGTGACCTATACCCTGAACACCACCTTCGGCACAGGAATTGTGGCGGGAAATACCGGTATTCTGCTGAATAATCAAATGGATGATTTTTCTGCTAAACCCGGTGTACCTAATGTTTATGGCCTGGTGGGCGGCGATGCTAACGCGGTCGGTCCGAAGAAGCGTCCGCTGTCGTCGATGTCGCCGACTATCGTCGTTAAAGATGGCAAAACCTGGCTGGTGACCGGCAGCCCTGGCGGGAGTCGAATCATCACTACCGTGCTGCAAATGGTAGTGAACAGCATTGATTTTGGCATGAACGTCGCCGAAGCGACCAACGCGCCGCGTTTCCATCATCAATGGTTGCCGGACGAACTGCGGGTAGAAAAGGGCTTCAGCCCCGATACGCTGAAGTTGCTGGAACAGAAAGGGCAGAAAGTCGCGCTGAAAGAAGCGATGGGCAGCACCCAAAGTATTATGGTTGGACCGGATGGCGAACTGTACGGCGCGTCTGACCCGCGTTCGGTGGATGATTTAACGGCGGGATACTGATTTTTAATTCCAGGCCCGGTGTCAGACACCGGGCTATTTGCAGATTATGCCGTGAGTAATCGGGCTGGATTATCAATACAAAGCTTGCGCAGAGTATCGTTGTCTACTCCGCGAGCAGCCAGATAGGCGAGGAAGACATTCGGGACAAACCCCCAGCCATTTCCGCCATTTTTCGCCCACATCTGTTTGAGAAAAACATCATGGCTTAAAACGATTTGGTCGGCGTAACCCAGTGCAATCAGATTCGCTACTGCATCTGCGGTCTCCTGAACGCCCGGCGCGACACCTTCTTTTGGGAAGGTGATGTCCAGACCAATCATGTCAAATTCAAGCCATACGCCACGGTCGAGCATTTTACGTTGATAGACGACATCTTTTCCTGAAGGGTCCGAATGCGCCAGCGAGACTTTTGCCGGAGAGACGTTCATTTCTTCCAGCATGATATCCAGCACCTCATCACCCAGTCGCAGCCACCCTGGCATATGGATATTCATCGCCGTGTGGGGGTTGTTACATTGTGCCAGAGACGCTGCCCGCAGGCTGTTACGCTCCGCTTGGGTAAACGCGGGAGATACGCCGATTTCACCGATCATGCCCGCGCGAATATCCGTCTCGCCAATACCCTGATTCAGTTCTTTATCAATGAGTGAGGCTAACAGCTCAACAGGTTTATGGATCCGGGTGCTTTCAAATTTCTCCAGATAAGGTCCGGATGACGCAACGATATTCAAACCCGTTTTTAAGGCAACTTCTCGCAGCGCTGAGGCGTCCCGTCCAATGGATTCTGATCCGGTGGCGTCGACAATCGTCCTGCCGCCCAAAGACATAAAGTTATTGATTTCGAAGATAACATCATCAATCTCTTTGCGGTCCATGTTATCGGCGCAGCAGTATGGGTCGTGTTTCAGCCCCCACTGCAGGTCAGCACTGACTTTCTTTCCCACCAGTTGCTGTGAAAAAGCATAATGTGGCTCGTCTACGACCGAAGACAGATCGTTAAACAGATGTTCATGCGGTAGCGTCAGCCCCATATCCGTATGCGCCACCGGGCCTGTTACGGTTTGCAGGAAACCTTTCATTCTGACACCTCTATTCTTTGCGCCATTTTGGATGCTCTGTATTCAGGGATGGTGGTCACAATCGCACCGACTAACGCGAACAGCGTACCGATGATGGTGACCAGGTAGACCGTATTGCCTAATGAAGGGATCAATTCATCAATTAGCACTGAGCCAAGCAGTTGGCCTGCTGTTGACGCTACGCCCAGCATCAATAGCCCTAAGCCTCTCACCAGAATCGCCATTAGCCCGATGGACAGCAGACCCAGCGGACCACCGAGATACATCCACCATGTATCGGGTAACTGGATGGTGACATGGCCTAATGCGATACGTATCGCCAGCGCCGCGCCCAGGACACAAAAGCCGACGATGAAGTTCCATGTAATGGACACCAGCATGGAGCCCGTTGCCTCGGCGACTTTCGCATTCCCTGCAGGCTGCCAGCCAGCGAGTAACCCTGCCAAAAAGGGGAGGATAGCGAGCAGGATAAACGAGGTTGAGTGCCACTGTGGCGACACGACAAAAATGGTGGCGATAACGGCGAACAATGCGCCAGTAATGCGCCATGGCGTAAAATATTTCTTCTCCTCCACACCGATGCCAAAACGGTCGCACAGCAGGCCGGAAAGGAGCAGAGCGGAAATTAATGCCGTTTGAAAGGTGGCAACGCCCAGCGCGCTGGCAGATGCGCCTTCAGAAAATACAACCATCGCCCCGCATAATCCTGCAAACCAATTCCATAGCGGGATTTTTCTCTTTTTAATCAGAGTAGGGATTGAGGCGAATTGCTGGCGTGTTTCTTTGCGCGCAATAATAATAAAAAACATGACGACCAGACCGCTGGCAAACGAGATTACTGCACAAGCATTACCGTCTTGTAACCAATGTCCTAACTGCCCATTAACGGCAGACTGCATCGGGGAAAGCATACCGGCTAAGATGGTGGCAAGCATCAGTAAGGGGGTTGAGTACTTATTCTTGTTCATACATCAATCCTTATATTTTATAAAAGGAGTAACTTTCGTTACTCCATTGTTTTTTATTTTCTGGCGATGAATTGAAGCGTGTTGACCCACAGGTCGGTATAAAATGGCCATGACATAAACTGCTGGGTTCCCCAGTGTGGGGAGCAGTCGCTCATAAAGCAGGCGGTTTTACCCTGTTGGTATTCACCGAACACTAACAATGGGTCATTATTTATTGTTAATACGACATTGGCATCGTCTCTGGCGACGGCCTGGTTATATCCAAGAAATACCGGATAATCTGAGAACCCGTTAACAACAGGATGTTCAGGTGAGACAGCCTCAGCACAAATACCCTCTGGCTTTTCTACCCGGTCATCGCCATCAAGCATAATAACTGGCAGAACCTCAGCAAGAACGGTGTTCTTATAATTGGCTTTTGCCTCAATACCCATGAACGACAGATAGCCGCCAATCATGAGTAGTCCACCGCCATTTTTGACGTACTCTTTAATGGACTCCAGAGCGTTTGGTTTTATTTTTAGCTGATAAAATGTCTCGTTTTGCAACAGGAAGGTATTACTACCAATGTCGCTAATAACAATCACATCGTAACGATTTAATTCGTCAATACTCTCTGGAAAGGCAATTTGTACCGTGTGGGCAGGCATGTAATCAATATCAACGCCGCCTTTCCTCAAGCATTCCAGTAACCATGTAGCGCCTTCTTCATATTTACTGGAGGTGAAACTGTCATAACCTTTTGAATGAATCATATGAATATGCCAGGATTCTCCAATAAAGAGCACCTTTAGTTTTTTCTGCGTATTGTTCATAGTCTGCTCCTTGATTTAGTGAGTAGAGATAGTTTGTTTGTAATGTGAACCCTGAATACGATGAAGAACGGAGTCGTTTTCCGGCATATCAGAGGCATTAGGCGTTTCAACCGCAAGTGAGGCAAATGCGCTGGCGTAGCACAATGCGGATGCCAGTGACTTTCCTTTTGCAAGACCAGATGCGAGGGCGCCATTGAAAGCGTCACCCGCTCCCGCCGTATTTTTTACAACTGCCGGAAATGCCGGGGAATAGATGAATTGTGTGCCATCATAAGCAAGCGAACCTTTGCTACCTAATGTAATAATGGTATTTTTGACGCCTTTCTGATGAATAATTTTGGCCGCGCATTTGGCTGATTCGATATCATTAACCGCCATATTGGCCAGCAGGCCTGCTTCCGTTTCATTTGGCGTAATATAGTCAATGTTATCAATGATGGTGTTAACCATGTCATTGTATGGCGCTGGATTGATGATGACCGGTATGTCATTTTTTTGTGCGAGACGAATTGTTTGCTGCAGCGCTTCGTAATTCGTCTCCAGTTGGACAAGAACAATATCTGAATGAATAATGGCTTCTTTCTGAATGGTGATTTCATCAGGGGAAATTGTCATGTTGGCGCCAGGGTAGATAGCGATGACGTTATCTCCGGTATCTCCATTCACCATGATGGTTGCTGTACCTGTTTGTGTTTCTTTGGTCTGGTAGATAACACTTTTATGGATTTTTGATGAGTTTATAAAATTAATGGCGTAATCACTAAAATGGTCTGAGCCGACTTTAGTAATAAAATGCACATCAGAGTCGGCATAGCTTGCTGCTAATGCCTGATTACATCCCTTACCGCCGGGTGAAAAAATAAATTTATCGGCCAGCAATGATTCTCCCGTTGAGGGTAATCTCGGTAGATAACTGATAATATCAACATTGAACGAGCCAATAACACATACATTATTTTTCATGGCAGAGAGACCTTTTTTTATTTTCTGCGCTGATTCATATTTTTCCAGCACATAAGCAATTTCATTTTTTGCGACGTTATCAAGAGAATCAAGGGTAATAAATGCACCACCATGACAGCGAGTAAGATATCCCTGTCCGGCAAGTTCATTGAGATCTGAACGAATAGTTTCCTTTGTTACCTTGAGACTTTTCGCCAGATTTGAAACTTTTACAACTCCCGAAATACTGAGTTCCTTCAATATTCTATGATGGCGTTCAAATTTCATTTTTTACCTCACCGTGGTTAAATTAGTCCCGGGAGGAGTATATTGTTGTGATTGTCACCATAAAGTGATGGCAGAAACCAAAAAAAAACAAAAATGTAATATTGATATTGCTAAAATTACGGAAAAAACGGTGATAAAGCTTAAAGCGGCAATAACCATGCGGTTCAGATGGTTATTGTTTTGATATAGGGGAAGTAGGTTGCAATAACTGGAATGTTGTGAAGGTTTGTGACGTTTCGCCCCACAGGGTGGGGCGGGGAAGCGCTATTTCACGCGCGCCATAAAGTACGCATCAACGTACTCACCGTTGCGCAGGCCGTATTTCTTACCGGTGCCTTCGATTTCAAAGCCGTACTTCTTATACACCGCCACCGCGGGCTCGTTATCAACAAATACCGTTAACTCGATACGCTCGACGCGCAGCCAGTTGTCACACATGTCGATTATCGTGCGGATCAGCGCGCTGGCAATGCCGCGATTGTGCCACCGGGCATCCACGCAGATACCAAAATCGGCCACGTGGCTGCGGCGGGGACGTTGGGTGACCTGAATAGAAAGATGGCCAACGACAATATCGTCAATGCAGGCAACCAGTTGTTTAACCCCGGCTTGCTCGGTTAGCCGCGCCTGCCACATTTCGAGGGAAGGATGAGGAACCTGTAGCGTGTTGTGATACACCTCCGGCTGGGCGTGGATCTGACGAATGGCGTCGTAATCTTTCGGTTCAGCGTGGCGTATCACTATTTCACTCATTCCTTATCTCCTGCAGGGGTAATTGTGTATTTACACTCGCTGAGAAAGAAAATTCCGTCAACCGCATTTTTTTGCAAAAAGAAGTAGACAAGTGCGAATGAGAATGATTATTATTGCCGTGCGTTCAGGGGAACCCCTACGGAGAACCTGAAAGCACGACATTGCTCACATTGCTTCCAGTATTACTTTAGCCAGCTTTTGCTGGCTTTTTTTTGGGTTTTGTTTCAGCCTGGCTTACTTGTCATTTTGTCCCCGGGAAGTGCTCGTGCTCCTCACGTACATTTAGTACGCTCCGGGCCCTGCGCGCTTGCCGTGAACAAACTGACCGCGACGCCGACGGCCGATCTTGAGGCATCTGCTTTTGTAGGCCCGAAAAGTCTTCTCCGCCACCGTCAAAGAATCCAACATTCAGTCTCCTCACGCTTTGCGCTATGGTGTAAACAATCATCTTCAAAAGGATCGTCTCATGACCTTACACTGCGCATTTATTGGATTCGGTAAAAGCACCACCCGTTACCATCTCCCCTACGTTCTGAATCGGAAAGATTCCTGGCATGTCGCGCATATTTTCCGTCGTCACGCTAAACCGGAAGAGCAGGCGCCGCAGTATTCACATATTCACTTCACCAGCGATCTGGATGAGGTGTTGGGCGATCCGCAGGTAAAACTGGTGATCGTCTGTACGCATGCTGACAGCCATTTCGAATACGCCAAACGCGCGCTGGAAGCGGGTAAAAATGTGCTGGTTGAGAAACCTTTCACGCCGACGCTGGCGCAGGCAAAAGTGTTGTTCGACCTGGCGCGAAGCAAAGGACTGACCGTCACGCCATATCAGAATCGGCGTTTTGATTCCTGTTTTCTCACGGCTAAAAAAGCGATTGAGAGCGGGAAACTGGGCAAGATTGTCGAAGTTGAAAGCCATTTTGACTACTACCGACCCGTGGCGGAAACCAAACCGGGCCTGCCGCAGGATGGCGCTTTCTACGGACTTGGCGTCCACACCATGGATCAAATTATTTCGCTATTTGGCCGCCCGGATCATGTCGCGTATGACATTCGTAGCCTGCGTAATAAAGCGAATCCGGATGACACCTTTGAAGCGCAACTGTTTTATGGCGATTTGAAGGCTATCGTTAAAACCAGCCATCTGGTGAAAATTGATTACCCGAAATTTATCGTGCATGGGACTAAAGGTTCGTTTGTGAAGTACGGTATCGATCAACAAGAAACCAGCCTGAAAGCGAACATTATGCCCGGTGAACCCGGTTTCGCCGCTGACGAATCCGTCGGTGTGCTGGAGTATGTCAATGACGACGGCGTTACGGTGAAAGAAGAGGTGAAACCGGAAACGGGTGACTATGGTCGTGTTTATGATGCGCTGTACCAGACGTTGACCGTCGGTATGCCTAATTACGTCAAGGAATCTGAAGTTCTTACCAATCTGGAAATCCTCGAACGTGCTTTCGAACAGGCATCGCCTACGACGATAACCCTCGCTAAATAGCCATTACAGACTCCTCTGCGCTTATTCATATTTTTTGAACAGAGGAGTCAATTTTCACCCTCTATGATCCCGGACGGAATGAGTCCACACTTATTCCATCGAAAACATCTGGGGGTGAATACAATGATCTACTTACGCAAAGCAAACGACCGCGGTCATGCGAATCATGGCTGGCTTGACTCCTGGCATACTTTTTCTTTTGCCGATTATTACGATCCGAACTTTATGGGGTTCTCGGCGCTGCGTGTGATTAACGACGATGTGATCGACGCAGGCCAGGGGTTCGGCACGCATCCGCATAAAGACATGGAAATTTTGACCTATGTGCTGGAAGGTGCCGTAGAACACCAGGACAGTATGGGCAATAAAGAACAGGTTCCGGCCGGTGAATTCCAGATTATGAGCGCCGGGACCGGCGTTCGCCACTCCGAGTACAACCCGAGCAAAACGGATCGTCTGCGGCTGTATCAGATCTGGGTCATTCCGCAAGAAACCGGCATCACGCCGCGCTACGAACAGCGTCGCTTCGACGCCGCGCAGGGCAAGCAACTGGTGCTTTCGCCAGATGCTCGTGATGGTTCGCTGAAGGTCCACCAGGATATGGAGCTGTACCGCTGGGCGCTGCTCAAAGATGAGCAGTCGGTGCATCAGATTGCCGCTGAACGCCGCGTCTGGATCCAGGTGGTAAAAGGTAACGTGACCATTAACGGTACCAAAGCGACGACCAGCGACGGCCTGGCGATTTGGGATGAGCAGGCAATCTCGATTCATGCCGACAGCGACAGCGAAGTGTTGTTGTTTGACTTGCCGCCAGTCTAACGTGCTGTAACCTTTTGTAGGCCGGATAAGACGCGAAAGCGTTGCCATCCGGCTTTTCATCGTTTGTCATTAATTCCGCACGTCCGTGGTAAACTGGGCAAATCTATCCCTTTTATACCTTTCAGGACGATGAAAAAGAAAAGACCCGTACTTCAGGATGTGGCCGACCGTGTGGGCGTGACCAAAATGACGGTCAGCCGTTTTTTGCGTAATCCGGAGCAGGTCTCCGTCGCGCTGCGGGGTAAAATTGCGGCTGCGCTTGATGAGCTCGGGTACATTCCTAATCGCGCGCCTGACATTCTTTCCAACGCCACCAGCCGCGCCATTGGCGTTCTGCTGCCGTCTTTAACCAACCAGGTCTTTGCGGAAGTGTTACGCGGCATTGAGGCTGTCACCGACGCGCATGGTTATCAAACCATGCTGGCGCACTACGGCTATAAACCGGAGATGGAGCAGGAGCGCCTGGAATCGATGCTCTCCTGGAATATCGACGGCCTGATCCTCACTGAGCGTACCCATACGCCGCGCACCTTAAAAATGATCGAAGTCGCCGGGATTCCGGTGGTGGAACTGATGGACAGCCAGTCGCCGTGTCTCGATATTGCCGTTGGTTTTGACAACTTCGAGGCCGCCCGTCAGATGACCGCCGCGATTATCGCGCGCGGTCATCGTCATATCGCCTATCTGGGGGCGCGCCTCGACGAACGTACTATCATCAAGCAGAAGGGCTATGAACAGGCGATGCGGGACGCAGGCCTGGTTCCTTACAGTGTGATGATGGAGCAATCTTCATCCTACTCTTCCGGTATCGAACTCATGCGCCAGGCGCGACGCGAATACCCACAGCTTGACGGTATTTTTTGCACCAACGATGACCTGGCGGTGGGGGCGGCCTTCGAATGCCAGCGCCTGGGGCTAAAAATCCCGGACGACATGGCGATCGCCGGGTTCCACGGTCATGACATCGGCCAGGTGATGGAACCGCGTCTGGCAAGCGTCCTGACGCCGCGCGAGCGAATGGGCAGCATTGGCGCGGAACGCCTGTTGGCCCGCATTCGCGGCGAAACGGTCACGCCGAAAATGTTAGATTTAGGTTTCACCTTGTCACCGGGCGGATCTATTTAGTCTGACAACTTTGAAGTAGCTCACACTTATTCACTTTTGGCACGAATGGTCATTGCGTCGTGAATGGTGCGGTTGGACAATGTTACCGATAACAGTTACCCGTAACAAATTTTGCAACTTGTAGAGTGGGGGCCCGCTTTGAGCACGACTAATCATGATCACCACGTTTACGTTCTGATGGGCGTATCAGGCAGCGGTAAATCCGCTGTCGCAAGCGCCGTGGCGCATCAGCTTCATGCCGCGTTTCTGGACGGCGATTTTCTGCATCCGCGCTGCAATATTGAAAAAATGGCCTCCGGCGAGCCGTTGAATGATGATGACCGCAAACCGTGGTTGCAGGCGCTGAACGACGCCGCTTTCGCGATGCAGCGTACCAATAAAATCTCGCTGATCGTCTGTTCCGCACTGAAAAAACACTATCGCGACCTGCTGCGCGAGGGAAACCCGAACCTCTCCTTTATCTATCTGAAAGGTGATTTCGACGTCATTGAAAGCCGTCTGAAAGCGCGCAAAGGTCATTTCTTCAAAACCCAGATGCTGGTGACGCAGTTTGAAACGCTGCAAGAGCCGGGTGCCGACGAACGCGATGTTCTGGTGGTGGATATCGACCAGCCGCTGGAAGGCGTCGTGGCGAGCACCATTGAGGTCATCAATAAAGGCAGTACGCTGTGAGTACATTAACACTGGTTTTAACCGCCGTCGGTTCCGTCTTACTGCTGCTGTTTCTCGTGATGAAGGCGCGTATGCACGCCTTCGTCGCGTTAATGGTCGTCTCAATGGGCGCGGGGCTTTTTTCAGGGATGCCGCTTGATAAAATCGCCGCGACCATGGAAAAAGGGATGGGCGGCACGCTGGGCTTCCTGGCGATTGTGGTCGCGCTGGGGGCGATGTTCGGTAAAATTCTGCATGAAACCGGCGCGGTCGATCAGATAGCCGTCAAGATGCTTAAATCCTTTGGCCATAACCGCGCGCACTATGCGATTGGCCTGGCCGGCTTGATTTGCGCGCTCCCGCTGTTCTTTGAAGTGGCGATTGTGCTGCTGATAAGCGTGGCGTTCTCAATGGCGCGTCATACCGGCACAAACCTGGTGAAGCTGGTCATTCCGCTGTTTGCGGGCGTGGCGGCAGCCGCGGCGTTTTTGTTGCCTGGGCCTGCGCCGATGCTGCTGGCTTCCCAGATGCATGCTGATTTCGGCTGGATGATCCTGATTGGGCTGTGCGCCGCCATTCCTGGCATGATTATCGCCGGGCCGCTGTGGGGGAATTTTATCAGCCGTTACGTTGAGCTGCGTATTCCTGACGACATTACCGAGCCGCATCTGGGCGAAGGCAAAATGCCTTCTTTCGGCTTCAGCCTGTCGCTGATCCTGCTGCCGTTGGTGCTGGTAGGACTGAAAACGATCGCCGCGCGTTTTGTGCCGGAAGGTTCCACCGCTTACGAATGGTTTGAGTTTATCGGCCACCCCTTCACTGCGATTCTGGTCGCTTGTCTGGTAGCGATTTACGGCCTGGCGATGCGTCAGGGGATGCCGAAAGACAAAGTGATGGAAATCTGCGGCCACGCGCTGCAACCGGCGGGCATTATTCTGCTGGTGATTGGCGCAGGCGGGGTGTTCAAACAGGTACTGGTTGACTCCGGCGTCGGCCCGGCGCTGGGCGAAGCGTTAACCGGTATGGGACTGCCGATTGCCATTACCTGCTTTGTACTGGCGGCGGCGGTGCGCATCATTCAGGGTTCCGCGACCGTGGCGTGTTTAACCGCGGTCGGTCTGGTGATGCCGGTCATTGAGCAACTGAATTTCTCCGGCGCGCAGATGGCGGCGCTCTCTATCTGTATCGCCGGCGGTTCAATTGTGGTTTCTCATGTTAACGACGCCGGCTTCTGGCTGTTCGGTAAATTTACCGGCGCGACCGAAGCGCAGACGCTGAAGACCTGGACGATGATGGAAACTATCCTCGGCACGGTCGGCGCGATTGTCGGAATGATTGCTTTCCAACTGCTGAGCTGAGTCTTGTTGCCCGGTGGCGCTGTGCTTACCGGGCCTGGAAACGGGCACATATCGACACCGTAAGCCGGGTAAGGCGTAATCGCTACCCGGTTTTTTTATTGAGGTGTGCATGGCAATCGCCCAACGACATTTTGCCTCGCCATGTTTCAGTACGCGCATAAAAGCAGGCAAATTTCTACGCTGATCCATAATTAGGATCAATAAAACAGCGACGGAAATGATTCCCTTCCTAACGCAAATTCCCTGATAATCGCCACTGGACTTTCTGCTTGCGCGGTAAGGCAGGATAAGTCGCATTACTGATGGCTTCGCTATCATTGATTAATTTCACTTGCGACTTTGGCTGCTTTTTGTATGGTGAAGGATGCGCCACAGGATACTGGCGCGCATACACAGCACATCTCTTTGCAGGAAAAAAACGCTATGAAAAATGTTGGTTTTATCGGCTGGCGCGGAATGGTCGGCTCTGTTCTCATGCAACGCATGGTAGAGGAGCGCGATTTCGACGCTATTCGCCCTGTTTTCTTTTCTACCTCCCAGTTTGGACAGGCGGCGCCCACCTTCGGCGACACCTCCACCGGTACGCTACAGGACGCTTTTGATCTGGATGCGCTAAAAGCGCTCGATATCATCGTGACCTGCCAGGGCGGCGATTATACCAACGAAATTTATCCAAAGCTGCGCGAAAGCGGATGGCAGGGTTACTGGATTGACGCGGCTTCTACGCTGCGCATGAAAGATGATGCCATTATTATTCTCGACCCGGTCAACCAGGACGTGATTACCGACGGCCTGAACAATGGCGTGAAGACCTTTGTGGGCGGTAACTGTACCGTTAGCCTGATGTTGATGTCGCTGGGCGGTCTCTTTGCCCATAATCTCGTTGACTGGGTATCCGTCGCGACCTATCAGGCCGCCTCCGGCGGCGGCGCGCGCCATATGCGCGAGCTGTTAACCCAAATGGGTCAGTTGTATGGCCATGTCGCCGATGAACTGGCGACGCCGTCTTCCGCAATTCTTGATATTGAACGCAAAGTTACGGCATTGACCCGCAGCGGCGAGCTGCCGGTTGATAACTTTGGCGTACCGCTGGCGGGAAGCCTGATCCCCTGGATCGACAAACAGCTCGATAACGGCCAAAGCCGCGAAGAGTGGAAAGGCCAGGCGGAAACCAACAAGATCCTCAATACTGCCTCTGTGATCCCGGTTGATGGTTTGTGTGTGCGCGTCGGCGCGCTGCGCTGTCACAGCCAGGCGTTCACCATCAAGCTGAAAAAAGAGGTATCCATTCCGACGGTGGAAGAACTGCTGGCGGCACATAACCCGTGGGCGAAAGTGGTGCCGAACGATCGTGATATCACTATGCGCGAATTAACCCCGGCGGCGGTGACCGGCACGTTGACTACGCCGGTTGGTCGTCTGCGTAAGCTGAACATGGGGCCAGAGTTCTTGTCGGCGTTTACCGTAGGCGACCAGTTGTTATGGGGCGCCGCCGAGCCGCTGCGTCGAATGCTGCGCCAGTTGGCGTAGTAGCTATTGCAGCGCTTATCGGGCCTGCGTGTGGTTCTGTAGGCCGGATAAGGCGTGTCAGCGCCGCCATCCAGCAATATCCGCCAGATAAGGTGTAGTCGGCAAGCAGACGTCAGATTGATATGTAGGGTGCATCGTCACCCTTTTTTTTGCGTAATACAGGAGTAAACGCAGATGTTTCATTTTTATCAGGAGTTAAGCAGAGCATTGGCTATTCTTTAAGGGTAGCTTAATCCCACGGGTATTAAGCCTAACCTGAAGGTAGGACGACGCAGATAGGATGCACAGTGTGCTGCGCCGTTCAGGTCAAAGAAGTGTCACTACCTGATGTTGAATTCAGTGAGATGGAGTGACGCCACAAAACAGGATGACAAACCATGTCCAGTCGTATCGATAGAGACGTGATTAATGCGCTAATTGCAGGACATTTTGCGGACCCTTTTTCCGTACTCGGAATGCACCAGACCCAAGCCGGACTAGAAGTCCGCGCCCTATTACCTGACGCCACCGACGTATGGGTGATTGAACCCAAAACCGGACGTAAAGTCGGCAAACTGGAATGTCTCGACGCTCGCGGTTTTTTCTGCGGCGTTTTACCCCGACGTAAAAATTTCTTTCGCTATCAGCTCGCCGTGACCTGGCACGGACAGCAGAACCTCATCGACGATCCTTACCGTTTTGGTCCATTAATACAGGAAATGGATGTCTGGCTATTGTCGGAAGGCACCCACCTGCGTCCTTATGAAACGCTGGGCGCGCACGCCGATACGATGGATGGCGTCACCGGCACCCGTTTCTCCGTCTGGGCGCCTAATGCTCGTCGCGTTTCGGTTGTCGGGCAATTCAACTATTGGGATGGGCGTCGCCACCCGATGCGTCTGCGCAAAGAGAGCGGTATTTGGGAGCTGTTTATCCCCGGCGCGCATAATGGACAACTGTATAAATTCGAGCTGCTTGATGCGAATGGTAATCTGCGCATTAAAGCCGATCCCTATGCTTTTGAGGCGCAGATGCGTCCGGAAACGGCGTCGATGATTTGCGGACTGCCGGAGAAAGTGACGCCAAGCGAAGAACGACAAAAAGCCAATCAGTTTGATGCGCCGATCTCGATTTATGAGGTGCATTTAGGTTCATGGCGCCGCCATACGGATAACAATTTCTGGCTGAGCTATCGTGAGCTGGCGGATCAGCTTGTGCCTTACGCCAAATGGATGGGCTTTACGCACCTTGAACTCTTGCCGGTCAACGAACATCCGTTTGACGGCAGTTGGGGCTACCAGCCGACCGGCCTCTACGCGCCGACCCGCCGCTTTGGTACGCGGGACGACTTCCGCTATTTCATCAATGCGGCCCATGCGGCGGGCCTTAACGTCATTCTCGACTGGGTGCCGGGCCATTTCCCGTCCGATGAATTTAGCCTCGCGGAGTTTGACGGCACCCACCTCTATGAGCACAGCGATCCGCGCGAGGGCTATCACCAGGACTGGAATACGCTGATCTACAACTATGGTCGTCGTGAAGTCAGTAATTATCTGGTGGGCAACGCCCTGTACTGGATGGAGCGTTTTGGGATTGATGCGCTGCGTGTCGATGCGGTGGCCTCTATGATCTACCGCGACTACAGCCGCAAAGAGGGCGAGTGGATACCGAACGAGTTCGGCGGTCGTGAAAACCTGGAAGCCATTGAGTTTCTGCGTAATACCAACCGCATTATTGGCGAGCAGGTGCCCGGCGCGGTCAGCATGGCGGAAGAGTCGACAGACTTCTCTGGCGTGACGCGTCCACCGGAAACGGGCGGCCTGGGGTTCTGGTACAAGTGGAACCTGGGCTGGATGCACGACACGCTGGACTATATGAAGCTGGACCCAGTGTACCGCCAGTATCATCACGACAAGCTGACCTTTGGTATGTTGTACAACCATACCGAAAACTTTGTTCTGCCGCTGTCGCACGATGAGGTGGTTCACGGCAAGAAATCCATTCTCGATCGTATGCCGGGCGATGCGTGGCAAAAATTCGCCAACCTGCGCGCCTACTATGGCTGGATGTGGGCCTTCCCCGGCAAGAAACTGCTGTTTATGGGGAATGAGTTTGCCCAGGGACGCGAGTGGAACCATGACGCCAGCCTCGACTGGCACTTGCTGGAGGGGGGCGATAACTGGCACCACGGGGTTCAGCGTCTGGTACGCGATCTCAACCACACCTATCGCCACCATAAAGCGTTGCATGAGCTGGATTTTGATGCTTACGGCTTTGAGTGGCTGGTGGTCGATGACAATGAACGCTCGGTACTGATTTTTGTACGCCGTGATAAAGCCGGTAACGAGATCATCGTCGCCAGCAACTTTACGCCCGTTCCTCGCCACGACTACCGTTTTGGCATCAACCAGCCGGGACGCTGGCGTGAAATTCTCAATACTGATTCGATGCATTATCACGGTAGCAACACCGGCAACGGCGGCGTGGTGCACAGCGATGAGATCGAAAGCCATGGCCGTCAGCACTCTCTTAGCCTGACGTTACCGCCGTTGGCGACGATCTGGCTGATGCGGGAGGGGGAATGACGCAGCTTGCGATCGGCGAAGCAACGCCGCATGGCGCAACGTATGACGGTCATGG
Source organism: Salmonella sp. 32031103-2018-00083-FB-01-SM-01 (assembly GCF_017571995.1). Classification (NCBI taxonomy): domain Bacteria; kingdom Pseudomonadati; phylum Pseudomonadota; class Gammaproteobacteria; order Enterobacterales; family Enterobacteriaceae; genus Salmonella; species Salmonella sp. 32031103-2018-00083-FB-01-SM-01. Next base: position 92,888 of record NZ_JAGEQL010000005.1, on the reverse strand, counting down.
CGTGAATTTCACGCTCTTTTCCGCCCATGCGGAGCGCGTAGAGCTGTGCGTTTTTGATTCCCGAGGGAATGAGCGCCGCTATGACCTGCCAGGACGTCGCGGCGATGTCTGGCATGGTTATCTGGCAGGCGCCAGGCCAGGTTTGCGCTATGGCTATCGCGTACATGGCCCGTGGCAACCAGCGCAGGGGCATCGGTTTAATCCGGCGAAGTTACTGCTTGATCCTTATGCGCGCCGGGTGGAGGGCGAACTAAAAGATCATCCGCTGTTGCACGGCGGACACGATGAACCGGACTACCGCGATAACGCGGCGGTGGCGCCGAAAAGCGTGATAATCAGCGACCATTATGACTGGGAAGATGACGCCGCGCCGCGCACGCCGTGGGGAAAAACGGTCATCTATGAAGCGCATGTCAAAGGGCTTACCTACCTGCATCCGGAACTCCCCCAGGAGAGACGCGGCACCTATAAAGCGCTCGGTCATCCGGTCATGGTGGCGTATTTCAAACAGCTTGGCATTACGGCGCTGGAACTGTTGCCGGTGGCGCAGTTTGCCAGCGAGCCGCGCCTGCAACGTATGGGACTGACCAATTATTGGGGTTATAACCCGATGGCGATGTTCGCGCTGCATCCCGCCTGGGCCAGTTCGCCCGAGACGGCGCTGGACGAGTTTCGCGACGCGGTGAAAGCGCTGCATCGCGCGGGGATTGAGGTCATTCTGGACATCGTATTAAACCATAGCGCCGAGCTGGATCTGGACGGTCCAACCTTCTCCCTGCGCGGAATTGATAACCGTAGCTATTATTGGATAAGGGACGATGGCGATTATCACAACTGGACGGGGTGCGGCAACACGCTCAATTTAAGCCATCCTGGCGTGGTGGAATACGCGTGCGAGTGTTTGCGCTATTGGGTGGAAACCTGTCATGTCGATGGTTTTCGTTTTGATTTGGCGTCCGTCATGGGGCGCACGCCGACGTTTCGCCAGGATGCGCCGCTGTTCGCCGCGATTAAAGCGTGTCCTGTGTTATCAACGGTCAAGCTGATTGCTGAACCGTGGGATATTGGCGAGGGCGGCTATCAGGTCGGGAATTTTCCGCCACCGTTTGCCGAGTGGAACGATCATTTTCGCGATGCGGCCCGCCGATTCTGGTTGCCGCGTAACCTGACGACGGGGGAATTTGCCTGTCGTTTCGCCGCTTCCAGCGATGTGTTTAAACGCAATGGCCGCACGCCCGGCGCCTCTGTCAATCTGCTCACGGCGCATGACGGTTTTACGCTCCGGGACTGCGTCTGTTTCAATCAGAAACACAATGAGGCGAACGGTGAGGAAAATCGCGACGGCACCAACAGCAATTACAGCGACAATCATGGTAAAGAAGGATTAGGCGGTCCGCTTGATTTAATGGAGCGGCGGCGCGACAGCATTCATGCCCTGCTGGCGACGCTACTGCTCTCTCAGGGAACGCCGATGCTGCTGGCAGGCGATGAACATGGCCATAGCCAGCACGGCAACAATAACGCCTACTGTCAGGATAATGCCTTAACCTGGCTGGACTGGCAGCAGGCAAACCGTGGGTTAACCACGTTTACCGCCGCGCTGATTCGTTTGCGTCAGCAGATACCGGCTTTAACCGGCAATAGCTGGTGGGAAGAAGGCGATGGCAACGTGCGTTGGCTGAATAAAAAAGCACAACCCTTGAGTGCGGATGAGTGGCAAAACGGGCCTAAGCTGATGCAAATTCTGTTGTCGGACCGTTTTCTGATTGCGATAAATGCCACGCTTGAGGTGACAGATATAGTTTTACCCGAAGGGGAATGGCGCGCCGTTCCCCCATTCGCTGGAGAGGATAATCCGGTGATAACGGCGGTCTGGCAGGGACCTGCGCATGGACTGTGTGTGTTCCAGAGAGGATAAAAAAGGAGTTAATCATGGTGAGTTTAGAGAAGAACGATCGTGTAATGTTGGCGCGCCAGCTGCCATTGAAATCTGTTGCCCTAATCCTGGCCGGCGGCCGCGGCACGCGTCTAAAAGATTTAACGAACAAACGCGCCAAACCAGCCGTCCACTTTGGTGGGAAGTTCCGCATCATCGATTTCGCCTTATCTAATTGTCTGAACTCCGGGATTCGCCGTATCGGCGTGATCACTCAGTATCAGTCCCATACGCTGGTGCAGCATATTCAGCGCGGCTGGTCACTGTTTAGCGAAGAGATGAACGAATTTGTCGATCTGCTGCCAGCCCAACAGCGTATGAAGGGCGAAAACTGGTATCGCGGCACGGCAGACGCGGTGACCCAGAACCTGGATATTATTCGTCGCTATAAAGCGGAATATGTCGTCATCCTGGCAGGCGATCATATCTATAAGCAGGACTACTCGCGTATGTTGATCGATCACGTTGAAAAGGGCGCGCGTTGCACGGTGGCCTGTATGCCGGTGCCGATCAAAGAAGCGACGGCGTTCGGCGTGATGGCGGTCGATGAAAGCGACAAGATTATTGATTTTGTCGAAAAACCGGCGAATCCCCCCGCAATGCCTGGTGACGCCAGCAAATCGCTGGCCAGTATGGGCATTTACGTTTTTGACGCCGATTACCTGTATGAATTGCTGGCGGCAGACGATAAAGATGACGCGTCCAGCCACGATTTCGGTAAAGACATTATCCCCAAAATCACCCGCGAAGGTATGGCTTACGCGCATCCTTTCCCGCTCTCCTGCGTGCAGTCCGATCCACAAGCCGAACCGTACTGGCGCGATGTAGGTACGCTGGAAGCTTACTGGAAGGCGAACCTGGATTTAGCCTCGGTGACGCCGGAGCTGGATATGTATGACCAGAACTGGCCTATCCGTACGCATATGGAATCGCTACCGCCTGCGAAATTCGTGCAGGACCGCTCCGGTAGCCACGGTATGACGCTGAACTCGCTGGTCTCCGGCGGCTGCATTATCTCCGGTTCGGTGGTGGTGCAATCTGTGCTCTTCCCACGGGTGAGAATAAATTCTTTTTGTAATATTGATTCGGCAGTGTTGTTACCTGAGGTTTGGGTAGGGCGCTCCTGCCGTTTACGTCGCTGTGTTATTGACCGTGCCTGTATTATCCCGGAAGGCATGGTGATTGGTGAAAATGCGGAAGAGGACGCTCGTCGTTTCTACCGTTCAGAAGAAGGTATTGTACTGGTCACGCGTGAAATGCTGCGCAAACTGCAGGTCAAACAGGAGCGATAATGCAGGTTTTACATGTATGTTCAGAGATGTTCCCCCTGCTGAAGACTGGGGGGCTGGCGGATGTGATAGGCGCGTTGCCTGCGGCACAAATTGCGGATGGTGTTGATGTTCGCGTTCTGCTTCCAGGGTTTCCCGATATCCGTCGGGGGATACCCGATGCGCATGTGGTGAGCCGCCGCGATACTTTCGCCGGTAAGATATCGCTGCTGTTCGGGCATTATAACGGCGTGGGCATTTATCTGATCGACGCGCCGCATCTGTACGAGCGTCCAGGCAGTCCCTATCACGATACGAATTTATATGCTTATACCGATAACGTGCTGCGCTTTGCCCTGTTAGGGTGGGTCGGCTGTGAAATGGCCTGCGGACTTGATCCATTCTGGCGCCCCGACGTGGTGCACGCCCATGACTGGCACGCCGGGCTGGCGCCCGCCTATCTGGCGGCGCGCGGGCGGCCGGCGAAATCGGTCTTTACCGTACACAACCTGGCCTATCAAGGCATGTTTTATGCAAAGCATATGGATGACATCGAACTGCCGTGGTCATTCTTTAATATGCATGGGCTGGAGTTCAACGGACAACTCTCCTTTTTGAAGGCCGGTTTGTACTATGCCGACCATATTACGGCGGTGAGCCCGACCTATGCGCGTGAAATTACCGAACCGCAGTTTGCTTATGGTATGGAAGGCCTGCTGCGTCAGCGTCATCTGGAAGGGCGCTTGTCCGGCATACTGAACGGCGTGGATGAGAAGATCTGGAACCCGGAATCCGATCTGCTGCTGGCGTCGCGCTACACGCGCGATACCCTGGAAGAGAAGGCGGAAAACAAACGTCAGCTACAAATTGCGATGGGGTTGAAGGTTAACGACAAAGTGCCGCTGTTCGCCGTGGTAAGCCGTCTGACCAACCAGAAAGGTCTGGATCTGGTGCTGGAGGCGTTACCGGGGCTGCTGGAGCAGGGCGGGCAGTTGGCGCTACTCGGCGCGGGCGATCCGGTGCTTCAGGAGGGGTTCCTCGCGGCGGCGGCGGAACACCCAGGGCAGGTTGGCGTACAGATCGGCTATCACGAAGCTTTCTCGCATCGCATTATGGGCGGCGCGGACGTCATTCTGGTGCCCAGTCGTTTCGAACCGTGCGGCTTAACGCAGTTATATGGCTTAAAGTATGGCACGCTGCCTCTGGTGCGGCGTACCGGGGGGTTGGCCGATACGGTCTCCGACAGTTCGCTGGAAAATCTGGCGGACGGTATCGCCAGCGGTTTCGTCTTCGAAGACAGTAACGCCTGGTCGTTGCTACGCGCGATTCGGCGTGCTTTTGTGTTGTGGTCACGGCCTTCGCTTTGGCGGTTTGTACAACGGCAGGCGATGGCGATGGATTTTAGCTGGCAAGTTGCCGCGAAATCATACCGCGAGCTGTACTATCGCTTGAAATAGTCATCCAGGAATCATTTATATGAATGCTCCGTTTACTTATGCATCGCCCACACTCAGCGTTGAGGCGCTTAAGCATTCTATTGCCTATAAGCTGATGTTTACGATTGGTAAAGACCCGGTCATTGCCAATAAACATGAATGGCTGAACGCCACATTGTTCGCGGTGCGCGATCGTCTGGTGGAGCGCTGGCTGCGTTCTAATCGAGCCCAATTATCGCAGGAAACCCGGCAGGTTTATTACCTGTCGATGGAGTTTTTGATTGGTCGTACCCTCTCTAACGCGCTGCTTTCGCTGGGCATTTATGACGACGTTAAAGGCGCGCTGGAGGCCATGGGCTTAGATCTCGAAGAGCTGATCGATGAAGAGAATGACCCAGGGCTTGGCAACGGCGGCTTAGGACGGCTGGCGGCTTGCTTCCTGGACTCGCTGGCGACGCTAGGATTACCGGGTCGCGGGTATGGCATTCGCTACGATTACGGCATGTTTAAGCAGAATATTGTCGACGGGCGGCAAAAAGAATCTCCGGATTACTGGCTGGAATATGGCAACCCGTGGGAGTTCAAGCGCCACAATACGCGCTATAAGGTGCTTTTTGGCGGGCGCATTCAGCAGGAGGGTAAAAAAGCACGCTGGATTGAGACGGAAGAGATTCTGGCCGTCGCGTATGATCAGATCATCCCCGGTTACGACACCGACGCCACTAACACACTGCGGCTGTGGAATGCGCAGGCCAGTAGTGAAATCAACCTCGGTAAATTCAACCAGGGCGACTACTTTGCGGCGGTGGAAGATAAAAACCACTCTGAGAACGTTTCACGGGTGCTCTACCCGGACGATTCCACCTATTCCGGACGCGAGCTGCGCTTGCGCCAGGAGTATTTTCTGGTCTCGGCGACAGTGCAGGATATCCTGCACCGTCATTATCAACTGCATAAAACCTATGAGAATCTGGCGGATAAAATCGCCATTCACCTCAACGATACCCATCCGGTGCTGTCAATTCCGGAGCTGATGCGTCTGCTGATTGATGAACATAAATTTAGCTGGGACGACGCGTTTGAGGTGTGCTGTCAGGTCTTCTCTTATACCAACCATACGCTGATGAGCGAGGCGCTGGAAACCTGGCCTGTCGATATGCTGGGGAAGATTCTGCCCCGTCACCTGCAGATTATCTTCGAGATTAACGACTATTTCCTGAAAACGTTGCAGGAGCAATATCCCAACGATACCAGCTTGCTTGGACGAGCGTCGATTATTGATGAGTCGAACGGTCGCCGGGTACGGATGGCCTGGCTGGCGGTGGTGGTCAGCCATAAAGTCAACGGCGTTTCTGAACTCCATTCCAACCTGATGGTGCAGTCGCTGTTCGCTGATTTTGCGAAGATTTTCCCGACCCGTTTTTGTAACGTCACTAACGGCGTTACGCCGCGCCGCTGGCTGGCGTTGGCAAACCCGCCGCTGTCTGACGTGCTGGATGAGAATATTGGTCGTACCTGGCGTACCGATCTTAGTCAGCTCAGCGAGCTGAAACAGCATTGTGATTATCCGCTGGTCAATCATGCGGTGCGTCAGGCGAAGCTGGAAAATAAAAAACGGCTGGCGGTAGTGATAGCGCAACAACTGAATGTGGTGGTAAACCCTAAAGCGTTATTTGACGTGCAGATTAAGCGTATTCACGAATACAAGCGGCAGTTGATGAACGTACTGCATGTCATTACCCGCTATAACCGCATTAAAGAAAATCCGGAGGCCGACTGGGTGCCGCGGGTGAATATTTTTGCCGGTAAGGCGGCTTCCGCCTATTACATGGCAAAACATATCATTCATCTGATCAACGACGTGGCGAAAGTGATTAACAACGATCCGCAGATTGGCGACAAGCTGAAAGTGGTGTTTATCCCGAACTACAGCGTCAGCCTGGCGCAGGTGATCATTCCCGCTGCCGACCTGTCTGAGCAGATTTCGCTGGCAGGAACAGAAGCTTCCGGCACCAGTAATATGAAATTTGCCCTGAACGGCGCGCTCACCATTGGTACGCTGGATGGCGCGAACGTAGAGATGCAGGAGCATGTCGGCGAGGAGAATATCTTTATCTTCGGTAATACTGCCGAAGAGGTGGAAGCGTTGCGCAGGCAGGGTTATAAGCCTCGCGACTATTATGAAAAAGATGAAGAGCTACATCAGGTACTGACGCAGATTGGTAGCGGCGTCTTTAATCCGGAAGAGCCAGGCCGTTACCGCGATCTGGTAGATTCGCTGATTAACTTTGGCGATCACTATCAGGTGCTGGCGGACTACCGCAGCTACGTGGACTGCCAGGATAAGGTGGATGAGTTGTATCGTCGCCCGGAAGAGTGGACGACGAAAGCGATGCTCAACATTGCCAATATGGGCTACTTCTCATCGGACAGAACCATCAAAGAGTATGCCGAAAATATCTGGCATATTGATCCGGTGCGGTTGTGATTATTTTTCCGATGTGACTTAATATTTTTATTAAGCTATTAAGATGGGTGGTAGCGAATATCGCGATTGCCCATTTTTATATTTAGGATGAATAATTGTATGGATGCTGATTTATTAAATAAATATTTATGGACTGTGAAAAAACAGGCTATTGCATTTATTTCTTCAATTCTGTTGCTGGAGATGATTTCACCGCTGGGCCTGGCAGAAGACGCCTTACCAAAAGGTAAAGATTACCCTGCGGTTATTTATCATGGGAAAACGGCGACAAGCGTAGACCGCACGGATGAGTTCACCAATATGTTCCACACACGTTTCAAAGAAGCATTGCAGAACGACGCAGTTTTTGCGGGTGAGTATGCCCAGACCGAATGGGGCTGCGGCGGTTCTGGGTGTCATGTTATTGCTTTTATCAACAAGCGAACAGGGCGCGCGTTATCCCACACCTTTCAGGTCTATTATAGCGGGACGGACGAAGAGCCGCAGCCTATAGGTGAAGAGATTCTGTATATGGATAAAAAGAGTCGATTGCTGGTAGCTTATAAAACCACTGAGTCGTTGGAGAAGTCTTATGATTATTATCTTCTCAATGGCAATGAGTTAGTGCTTATTCGCAAAGTTCCAGATAAAGGAGGCTACTGACAAACGCCGGAGCCTAGTAAATGTTGGATTGCATCCAACGAAAATTTGTAACGCATTGATATTTTGGACTTGTTGGGTGGGGCGAAGCGTAACCCAACATCAAACAGCGCCAATAGCTTCGTCAGCGGTCTGAAAGGCTTATAGATTCTGGCAGCCAGACGGTGATGCTGGCGAAAGTAATGAAAAATACCCGGATGATGTCGCCACAGAAAACTGAAGTAGTGAGCGTAATGGACGGCATGATTAAGGTAATTGCCGAATATCGCAACACTCACGGCGCAATTGGCTACGCCTTCCGCTATTACGCTACGCAGATGCACAGCAATAAAGAGATTAAATTACTGGCGATAAACGATGTTGCGCCGACGGTTGAAAATATTCGTAACGGCAGTTACCCGTACACGGTTGATGTTTATATGGTCACCCGTGAACACCCCACAGCGGAAACACAAAAGCTGGTGGACTGGTTTCTAAGCCCGCAGGGACAACAGTTGGTGCAGGATGTGGGATATGTACCGCTGTATCCGGCCGCGAAATAAAGGGACTAAATGGAAGAGGTTAAATTATATGTGGAACTGGTAGGCGTAGACCCGGCCAGCGACGCTGATATTCGTATTGCACGGCGTGAATCCACTTCGTGGCATAAAGATATTGTTGCTGAGCTGATTAATCAGGTCCTCGACGAGAGTGAAGCATTCATGGGCGCGCAGGGGCTGGAAGGGCTGCATGTATATGATGTCATGTTAGGGATTGGCTTAACATCTAGTGGTATCTGGCCTGGATTTTCTCTTGAGCCTGATACGATTAGCCGTATTAGCGCCTGCGGTGCGTCGTTGGACTTCGATCCTTATATTGATGTGGTGCCAGCTCATACCTGCGACATCAAAACACTCGATGATTTCACGGTCATTTTTTCCGCGCAGGGTTTTCATCAGCAGCGGAGCGTGATAGCCACGCGTGGCCTTCGTGAGTACGGCGATGCGACTGATATTTTTATCTTTCAGGTATTTAAGGACGCCTTGAAATACCACAACGACAATAGCCTGAGGGTATTCAGGAAAAAGCAGTCGGCGTTGACGCTATACGCCCGGTTCTATCAGGCTAAAAGCGGTTGCGAGGAAAGTTGTACGAGCTGTCAGGAGTTGTGTACCAGGCCTGGCTTTCATTTGCCGCGTGAGGTCTTTATTCGCCTCAATGCCGCTCAGGCGCGCTTTGTATATTGGCCATTTGAGAGACGGCGGCTACCGGTATGGTGAGGTGGGGCGCTGCATTGAGCATCATCGCTGTGCTGACCGCCTGCGATGATCGCCTGGTAAGCTATTTTCCTGATTATGCCGCCATACCCGAGCAGTCCGGTATCTGGACCTGGCTGCCTGTGTTCTTTCCATCGTCCGCCAGTGAAATAGAAATGACGTTTAACCTGGACAGCAATCTTTTTTATGCTGACTTTAGCGTGGCCGACGGTGATAAACGCGCGCATTTTGAAAGGGTGCTGGGGGAGGAGAGCGTGGTTCATTATGCCAACTTTTCTCATAAAAGCTGGTGTAAAACGGGGAAAACTCTCTGGAATAGCGAAGCGCTGGCAAAACCCTTCTTTATTACCCAAATAAGTGTCGAGCGCTACCGTATCACTAATCATATGCCCGGCTGTACAAAACCCGGCGAGTGAATGCGGTATGTGGCGAAAAGGGCGGTATAAACCGCCCCGGATTTTATTACGACGCCAGTGAAAGCTGGTGTTTCTCAACATACGCCGCCAGCCACTGGGTGATGCGGGACTGCTGCTCGGCGGTCAGCCACATGCCTTCTTTGGTGCGACGCCAGATAGCGTCTTCAGTACGGCGCACCCATTCGTGATCCACCAGGTACTTGAGTTCCGCTTCGTAAAACTCATGACCGAAATCTTCGCCTAAATCAAGCAGTGACGTAGCTTCGCCGAGAATCCACTCCGTGTTGCTACCGTAAGTGCGCGAATAGTGGCGCGCCAGCGATTCCGTCAGGAACGGATAACGACGACGCAGCTTCGCCGCGTAATCTTCGCGGCTGCCGTCGATGTCGCCGCCGGGCAGTACGCACGTTTTGGTCCATGCCGGCCCGATGCCTGGATAATAAGACGCCAGTTTTTCCATCGCGTGTTCGGCCAGCTTACGGTAGGTCGTGAGCTTACCGCCAAACACGGAAAGCAGCGGCGCTTTGCCGTTTTCATCATGGATATCCAGGGTATAATCGCGAGTGATCGCCTGCGGTGAGTCGGACTCATCATCGCACAGCGGACGGACGCCGGAGTACGTCCAGACGATGTCATCGCGCCCCAGTTGTTTCTGGAAGTGCGCGTTATAGACCTTCAACAGGTAATTAATTTCGCTCTCTTCGATTTTTACCGCTTTCGGATCGCCTTTATATTCGACATCGGTTGTGCCAATGATCGAAAACTCCTCCATCCACGGAATGACAAAGACGATACGTTTATCTTCGTTTTGCAGAATATACGCCTGCTTCTGATTATGGACGCGCGGCACGACGATATGGCTGCCTTTGATCAGGCGGATGCCATACGGTGACGGCAGATGCATCCCTTCGTCGAAGAACTGTTTGACCCACGGTCCGGTGGCGTTAACCAGTCCGCGCGCCTGCCAGACATATTTTTTACCGGTGTCGATATCTTCCGCTTCGACAATCCACAGGCCATTTTCCCGACGAGCGGCGGTTGCGCGAGTACGGGTAAGGACTTCGCCGCCTTTACGCACCACCATCTGTGCGTTAGCCAGCACCAGACGCGCATCGTCTACCCAGCAGTCGGAGTATTCGAATCCGCGCACAATTTCCGGTTTGAGTACCGAATCTGCGCCAAACCGCACACCGGTGGAACCGGGTAGACTGGTACGTTTGCCGAGGTGATCGTACATAAACAGACCGATACGGATCATCCAGGCCGGACGTAAATGCGGGCGGTGCGGCAGACGAAAACGCATCGGGAAGGCGATGTGCGGCGCCATTTTCAACAGCACTTCACGTTCGGCCAGCGCTTCGCTGACCAGACGGAACTCGTAGTGTTCAAGGTAGCGTAAGCCGCCGTGGATAAGTTTCGAACTGGCGGAAGAGGTCGCGCAGGCCAAATCCTGCGCTTCCAGCATGAGTACGGACAAACCGCGTCCGGCGGCATCAGCCGCGATGCCTGCACCGTTAATGCCCCCGCCTATCACGATCAGATCTTTGGTTTCCATGCTGCCCTCTTGCACTTTCGTTAAAGTTCAAAAATGTTCGTTATCGAACATAATAGCAAAGAAACGCGCTATTGGTAACATCGAAAAAACATTTTAGAGTGATATGTATAACATTATGGCGTTAAGCTACTCCGTCAACGTACACTGGGCGATAAAATGCCTTAATTGGCTTCACCGGCAATCATGAAAGAGCGATTCATGGAACAATTTGAATGTATCACTGTAGAAGAGGCGTATCAGAAACTGCACCAGGGCGCGGCGGTGCTGGTCGATATTCGCGATCCGCAAAGTTATGCCATGGGTCATGCGCCGCAGGCGTTTCACTTAACTAACGATACGCTGGGCGCGTTTATGCGTGAGCATGGTTTCGATACCGCCGTGATGGTAATGTGCTATCACGGCAACAGTAGTAAAGGCGCCGCGCAGTATCTGCTCCAGCAAGGCTATGATGCGGTTTACAGCATTGATGGCGGGTTTGAGGCCTGGCATCGCCGTTTCCCTGCCGATGTCGCGAATGGCGCGTAATCCCATAAAGATGCAGCCTCCGACGAGAAGGGTATATATACTGTCTTCTTTTGTATGGACTAAGCGACAGCAATAATGTTGATGATTACTTCCTTTGCGAATCCTCGCGTGGCGCAGGCATTTGTTGATTACATGGCCACCCAGGGCGTCATTCTTACTATTCAGCAACATAATCAAAGCGATATCTGGTTGGCAGATGAATCGCAGGCCGAACGTGTGCGGGTCGAGCTGGCGCGGTTTATAGAAAATCCCGGCGATCCGCGTTATCTGGCGGCTAGCTGGCAGTCCGGGCAGACGAACAGCGGGCTACGCTACCGCCGTTTTCCCTTTCTCGCCACGCTGCGTGAACGAGCCGGCCCTGTTACCTGGATCGTGATGCTCGCCTGCGTGCTGGTCTATATCGCGATGAGTCTCATCGGCGATCAGACGGTGATGGTGTGGCTGGCGTGGCCGTTCGATCCGGTTTTAAAATTTGAATTCTGGCGCTACTTCACCCATATCTTTATGCACTTCTCACTGATGCATATTCTTTTTAACCTGCTGTGGTGGTGGTATCTCGGCGGGGCGGTAGAGAAGCGCCTGGGCAGCGGTAAATTAATCGTCATTACGGTGATAAGCGCGCTGCTAAGCGGCTATGTACAGCAGAAATTTAGCGGCCCGTGGTTTGGCGGGCTGTCTGGCGTCGTCTATGCGCTGATGGGTTACGTGTGGCTGCGCGGAGAGCGCGATCCGCAAAGCGGAATTTACCTCCAGCGCGGCTTAATTATTTTTGCATTATTGTGGATAGTCGCTGGTTGGTTTGACTGGTTTGGCATGTCTATGGCGAACGGCGCGCACATCGCCGGGCTTATCGTCGGTTTAGCGATGGCCTTTGTTGATACGCTGAATGCGCGAAAACGAACGTGAGGCGTATCCGGCCTGTGGTCGAGATATTTTTCCAGGCCGGGTAGGGCGAATGCCGCTATCCGGCGCAAGGTTGGTTACTTTCAGAGATTATTCATGAAACAAACACAACGGCATGACGCGATCATTGAACTGGTGAAAAAACAGGGGTACGTCAGTACGGAAGAGCTGGTGGAGCATTTTTCTGTCAGCCCGCAAACCATTCGTCGGGATCTTAACGATCTGGCGGAACAGAATATGATTTTGCGCCACCACGGCGGCGCGGCGTTGCCCTCCAGCTCGGTGAACACGCCGTGGCACGATCGTAAGGCGACGCAAACGGAAGAAAAAGAGCGCATCGCTCGCAAAGTCGCGGCCCAGATCCCCAATGGTTCAACGCTGTTTATTGATATCGGCACGACGCCGGAAGCCGTAGCGCACGCCCTGTTAGGGCACAGTAATTTGCGGATCGTGACCAACAATTTGAACGTAGCGAACACGCTAATGGCGAAAGAGGATTTTCGTATTATCCTCGCCGGCGGCGAACTCCGCAGCCGCGACGGCGGCATTATTGGCGAAGCGACGCAGGACTTTATCGCCCAGTTCCGTCTCGATTTCGGCATTCTCGGTATTAGCGGTATTGATAGCGACGGCTCATTGCTGGAATTTGACTACCATGAGGTACGCACCAAGCGCGCAATTATCGAAAATTCGCGCCATGTGATGCTGGTGGTGGATCACTCTAAATTTGGTCGTAATGCGATGGTAAACATGGGCAGCATTAGTATGGTCGATGCGGTCTACACCGATACCCTGCCGCCGCCGGGCGTGATGCAGGTGATTGCCGACCACCATATTCAATTAGAGCTGTGCTAAAGAGACTGTCTTATTAGGCATTAATTTAAACCCCGTACCCCATCATCTTCAGCAACTGCTGCGCGTGCTGTACCGCGTCCTGACGGTGCGCGACGCCGAGTTTCTGGTAGAGGTTGCGGATATGCGTCTTAATGGTGGTCGCGGCCACCGCCAGTTCGCCGGCAATCTGTTCGTTGCTGTAACCGGAATAGATAAGCCCTAACACCTGCCATTCACGCTGGGTGAGCGGGCTGGTGCGAATAAGCTCCGGGACATCCGGATGGTTAAGCAGGCGCTCGACGAAGCCTTCGTCAAAATGGGCGAATTTATGCCGGTGATGTTGGTTAATCTCTCGCAGGATGCGCTGCGCGCGATGCTGCTCCATCTCCGGCAGCGTATTTAGCTGGATAAGCTGACGCAATTGCTGCGCCATGGCTTCGCCTTCAATCACAAAATGGCTGATAAATCCGGTGCGGTTGGCGAGCTGTAAGGCATCAAGCAATACGCGCTGGGCGTCGTTTTTCCGCCCGGATTGCCAGTAAAGCTGATTGAGTAACAGCAGATTGCGGTTTAAATCGCTCATTAAGCGCAGGCTACGGGCATTCTCATTTAACTCTTCCAGCACGATTTCCGCAGGCTCGAATTCGCCCAGCAGGATCTGCGCGCGGGCGATATTCCGCCATTGCCCTTGCAGAAAATGGTTATTGGCAAACGCCGGTTTGGGCGTATGACGTAACCAGTTTGCGGCGGATTTCTTGTCGCCGGTTAACTGCCAGTAAATGACACGCACCTTATCGGCGTTAGAGATCCAGTCGCAGTGATAACGACCATTGCCTAATAAATTTTCCAGTCGGTTAAGCTGACTACGGGCATTATCCAGATCGCCGCGCGCCAGCGAGCACTGCACCAGTAACGTCAGGCACTGCAACTGTTGTTGCGGCTGGAAGGTGGACAGCACAGCGATACCGCTGCGCGCCGAGGCCTCCGCTTCGTCAAGGCGCGCCCACGCCCACAGCAATTGCGCGCGGATACGTACCAGAAACTCATGCATCGGCAGTTGTTCCAGATGTTGCTCTTTGATCAACTGGAAGGCTCTCTCCTGCGTTTCCCATGCGGCCTGCAGGAATCCCTGGGCGAACTGAATTTCGCTTTGTTGAATTAAGCTCCACAGCGCGTAATGCCAGACGTCATGATGGCGCGCCATTTGTTCGGTTTGCTGCATCAGCGATAAAGACTGGCTGAGATCGCCTTTACAGTGCAGCACTTCACCGTGAACGGAGGTCGCGACAATACGGCTATAAAACCAGGCGAGAGGAAGCTCATCCAGCGCCAGTTTCGCCAGCCGCTCTGCCTCTTCCGGATTGCCGTCGTTGATGGCGACCTGAGCGCGCAGCGCGTTAAATTCAGCATGCAGCGTGCCGTCCATGACCCCTTTGATCTCTTGCTCGGCGCGCGCCAGCAACGTATTCACTTCGCTGTAGCGGTGTTGGCTTTGCATCAGCCAGGCCTGTAACAACACCAGCCGCGGATTTTCCAGCAGGCTTTCCCACGGCAGCGCTTTTAATGACTCTTCCAGCAGCGCCAGTTCACTGTGATTAAACAGCCCCCACGCATGATTAAGCAGGATATCGCGCAGCATTTGCGCGTCACCCGCCGCCAGCGCATGATGTATAGCTTCGCTGGGAAAACCTTGTTCCATCCAGCTTTCTGCGGCCGCGCGGTGGATCTCCGGCAGTTCCGCCGCCAGTTCCCACTGGCAACGCTGGCGCAGAAAGCTACCAAACAACGGGTGATAGCTAAACCACTCGCCCGTGTCGTCCATGCGTTGTAGGAATAACCCCTGGCGCTCAATCTCCTCCAGCCGCATCTGGCCGTTTTCTTCGCCGGTCACACGCACGATCAACGCGTCATTCATTGAGCGTAAGATCGCGCTTTTAAGTAAGAAATGTCGGGTGCTGACATCCACGTTATCCAGTACTTCGTCCACCAGATAATCAGAAAGGTGGCTGGCATTAATCCCGGCAAGACGGCGGGCGGAGTGATGCGCAGAGGTATGGTTCTGGCGCGCGGAGAGGGCGATCAACTGTAGCGCAGTGGCCCAACCGGCCACATCGTCGCACATGCGGCTGCTCTCAGCGGCTTCAATGGGCGACGAAAGACGACGGTCAAAAAATTGCTTTGCTTCCTGATGGTTAAAAGCCAACTGCTGGCTGCCGATTTCCAACAGCTGATCGCGCACGCGCAGGTTAGCGATGCCCAGTTGTGGCAAATTACGCGATAACACCACCAGGGTGAAATTTTCCGGCTGATGACGTAAGAAAAAGCGCATCGCGTCGTGAATCACCGGATTGGTAATCAAATGGTAATCGTCAATCACCAGATAAAGCGGGCGATGCCACTGCGCCAGTTCAATAAAGAGCTGTGCGAAGAGGGACGTCAGGCTGGCGTACTGACGTTTTTGCGCCATCGCTTCGCTGGTAGAGCAGTGTCCGCCGGTGGCCTGTTGGATTGCGGCAATTAAGTAACTGGCGAACCGCTCTTGCTGGTTATCGCCTTCGTCGAGAGAGTACCAGCCTAATTCATTTTTGCCCGCCGCCCACTGTGAGACAAGCGTGGTTTTCCCATAGCCAGCAGGACTGGTTACCAGGGCGAGCCTGAAATTGTTCGCGCCGGAAAGTTTAGCCAACAGCCGCTCACGAACCACGGTATGGTCGAGACGAACCGGACGACTTAATTTAGACGGAATCAACATAGCAATCACTTCACTGTGGGAAATGGGGGGAACTGCGATTTTTTTTGCGCTTCGTAATTAATAGATATAAGGTCGGCCAGAAAGCATTTTAATGCAAGCTAAGCAGACTTTTTATGTGTCTGAATTTGCACTCTGTCACAATTCTAAATAACGGTATTAAAAAAGTATTCAGCGCGGTTGAAACGAGCGTCAGAGCTGGGCTGAGGTCATATTTTCGTTATTGTAAATAATGTCCTGGACATGATGCGGATTTAACACAATGACGATACCAGGCGTTTAATTAATTATGTTTAGTTAGTGAATCTCCCGCCGCTGAATATTTCAGATAAGAAACTATTTCGGCGTTCATATAATCTTCGAAAATACCCCTTCGCGATTTACTGTTATTTCTGTTTATTCATTTGATTATGCGTAACACTGAGTGTCGTTGACAGGAATCGGCGCGTTTATACAGGGGTAAGTGGCGGCGATCACACTTTTATGCTCATCCCCGCTCCTCCTCCCTCCCTAATCATTGCCGGGAGGAGGAAGGTCAACATCGAGCCTGGCAAACTAGCGATAACGTTGTTTTATTACCCGAGGACGGATTTCCTATGTCACAGCCAACCTTCAATAAAGATCAATTCCAGGCCGCCCTGACGCGTCAGTGGCAGCGTTTCGGTTTACTGTCGGCGTCCGACATGACGCCTCGTCAGTGGTGGCAGGCCGTTAGCGGCGCGCTGGCGGAATTACTGAGCGCGCAACCGGTAGCGCAGCCGACAAAAGGCCAGCGTCATGTGAACTACATTTCGATGGAATTTTTGATTGGTCGCCTGACGGGAAATAACCTGTTAAATCTGGGATGGTACCAGGACGTTAGCGATGTACTGAAAGCGCACGATATTAATCTGACCGATCTGCTGGAAGAGGAAGTCGATCCGGCGCTCGGCAACGGTGGTTTGGGACGTCTGGCCGCCTGCTTCCTCGATTCGATGGCCACCGTCGGGCAGTCCGCTACGGGCTATGGTCTGAACTACCAGTATGGGCTGTTCCGTCAGTCATTTGTTGAAGGCAAGCAGATGGAAGCGCCGGATGACTGGCATCGCGGCAGCTATCCGTGGTTCCGCCACAACGAGGCGCTGGACGTCCAGGTTGGGATCGGCGGTAAAGTCACCAAAGAAGGGCGCTGGGAGCCAGGCTTTGTGATTACAGGCCAGGCCTGGGATCTGCCGGTGTTAGGCTATCGTAACGGTGTCGCGCAACCGCTGCGTTTGTGGCAGGCGACCCACGCGCATCCGTTTGATCTGACCAAATTCAACGACGGCGCTTTCCTGCGGGCGGAACAGCAGGGTATCGATGCGGAAAAACTGACGAAGGTGCTTTATCCCAACGATAACCACACGGCGGGCAAAAAACTGCGCCTGATGCAGCAATACTTCCAGTGCGCCTGCTCGGTAGCGGATATTCTGCGTCGCCATCATCTGGCCGGACGCAAACTGCATGAGCTGGCGGATTATGAGGTCATTCAGCTAAATGATACCCACCCGACTATTGCCATCCCTGAACTGCTGCGCGTGCTGATTGACGAGCACCAGCTGAGCTGGGATGACGCCTGGGCTATCACCAGCAAAACCTTCGCCTACACCAACCATACCCTGATGCCGGAAGCGCTGGAGTGCTGGGACGAGAGGTTAATCAAAGCGCTGCTGCCGCGTCATATGCAGATTATCAAGCAGATTAACGACCGCTTTAAGACGCTGGTCGATAACACCTGGCCTGGCGATAAGCAGGTATGGGCAAAACTGGCGGTGGTGCATGACCGTCAGGTGCGCATGGCCAATATGTGCGTGGTCAGCGGCTTTGCGGTCAATGGTGTGGCGGCGCTGCACTCCGATCTGGTGGTGAAAGATCTGTTCCCTGAATATCACCAGCTTTGGCCGAACAAATTCCACAATGTCACCAACGGCATTACGCCGCGTCGCTGGATCAAACAGTGCAATCCGCAGCTTGCGGCGTTGCTGGATAAAACGCTGAAAAAAGAGTGGGCTAACGATCTCGACCAGTTGATCAACCTCGAAAAATACGCTGACGATGCGAAGTTCCGTCAGCAGTATCGCGACATCAAACGGGCGAACAAAGAACGGCTGGTGAAATTCATCCAGGCCCGTACCGGGATTGAGATTTCGAGCCATGCGATTTTTGATATTCAGATCAAACGCCTGCATGAGTACAAGCGTCAGCATCTGAATCTGTTGCATATTCTGGCGCTGTACAAAGAGATCCGCGAAAACCCGCAGGCTGATCGCGTACCGCGCGTATTCTTGTTTGGCGCGAAGGCGGCGCCGGGCTATTACCTGGCGAAGAACATCATTTTTGCTATCAATAAGGTTGCGGAAGCCATTAATAACGACCCGGCGGTGGGTGATAAGCTGAAGGTGGTTTTCCTGCCGGATTACTGCGTCTCGGCGGCGGAAATGCTCATTCCGGCGGCGGATATTTCCGAGCAAATTTCCACTGCCGGGAAAGAGGCGTCCGGCACCGGCAATATGAAACTGGCGCTGAACGGGGCGTTGACAGTGGGAACGCTGGACGGCGCTAACGTTGAAATCGCTGAGAAGGTGGGTGAAGAGAATATCTTTATCTTTGGCCATACTGTGGAAGAGGTCAAGGCGCTCAAAGCCAAAGGCTACGATCCGGTGAAATGGCGTAAAAAAGACAAAGTGCTGGATGCGGTGCTAAAAGAGCTGGAAAGCGGTCAATACAGCGATGGCGATAAACATGCCTTTGACCAGATGCTGCATAGCCTCGGCAAACAGGGGGGCGATCCGTACCTGGTCATGGCGGACTTCGCCGCTTATGTCGAGGCGCAAAAGCAGGTGGATGCACTGTATCGCGACCAGGAAGCGTGGACGCGCGCCGCGATCCTCAATACCGCGCGCTGCGGTATGTTCAGTTCCGATCGCTCTATTCGCGATTATCAGGCCCGTATCTGGCAGGCAAAACGCTAAGGGAGCGCGATGGAAAATAAACGTCTCGATAGTGCCGCGCTGGCGGCGGGGATCAGCCCCAGTTACATCAATGCTCATGGCAAACCGCAGTCTATTGGCGCTGAAACCAAGAGACGTTTGCTGGCGGCGATGCACGGCACGACAACAGGACCACAGGCGGTCGTGCCGAATGTGAAGGTTTATACCGCGGGTAAAAAAATGGCGTTGCCGGTAGAGGGGCACGGTGAGTTTGCCTGGCTGCTGACTACGGAAGAGGGCGTGCATTACAAAGGGCGCGTGACGGGCGGTAAAAAACTTAACCTTCCGGCTACATTGCCGGAGGGCTACCACACCCTGACGTTGACCCAGGATGAACAGCGTACGCACTGCCGTATTATCGTCGCCCCGCCGCGATGCTATGAGCCGCAGGCGCTACTGGAAGGGAAAAAACTGTGGGGGGCCTGCGTCCAGCTTTATACTCTGCGTTCAGAAAAAAACTGGGGTATTGGCGATTTCGGCGATTTAAAGTCGATGCTGGTCGATGTGGCGACACGCGGCGGCGCGTTTATCGGCCTGAACCCGATCCACGCGCTTTATCCGGCGAATCCGGAGAGCGCCAGTCCCTACAGCCCCTCGTCTCGTCGCTGGCTGAACGTGATATATATCGACGTCAATGCCGTCGAAGATTTCCGCCTGAGCGAAGAGGCGCAGGCATGGTGGCAAATGCCCGCCACACAGCAAAAGCTGCGACAGGCGCGCGATGCGCAATGGGTGGATTACGCTACCGTTACCGCGCTGAAAATCACGGCGCTGCGGATGGCGTGGACGCGCTTTGCCGCTCGCGACGATGCGCAAATGGCGGAGTTTCGTCACTTTATCGCCCGTGAAGGCGAGAGCCTTTACTGGCAGGCGGCATTCGACGCGCTGCATGCGTATCAGGTGAAAGAGGATGAGCAGCGCTGGGGCTGGCCAGCCTGGCCGGAGGCGTACCAGTCGGTAGAGTCTCCCGCTGTAAAACAATTCTGTGAAGCGCACCGCGAAGAGGTGGAGTTTTACCTCTGGCTTCAGTGGCTGGCCTGGCGCCAATTCGCCGCCTGCTGGGATACCTGCCAGAGTTTTAAACTACCGATTGGTCTGTACCGCGATCTGGCGGTTGGCGTAGCGGAAGGCGGCGCGGAAACCTGGTGCGACCGGGAGCTGTACTGCCTGAAAGCATCTGTCGGCGCGCCGCCGGATATCCTCGGCCCGCTCGGTCAGAACTGGGGGCTGCCGCCGATGGACCCGCATATCATTGTCGCCCGGGCGTATGAGCCCTTTATCGACCTGCTGCGCGCCAATATGCAAAACTGCGGCGCGTTGCGCATTGACCATGTCATGTCGTTGCTGCGTCTGTGGTGGATACCGTATGGCGAAACCGCGGATCGCGGGGCATATGTTCAGTATCCGGTTGACGATCTGTTGGCTATTCTGGCGCTGGAGAGCCAACGTCACCGCTGTATGGTGATAGGCGAAGATCTGGGGACTGTGCCAGTTGAGATTGTCGGCAAGCTGCGCGATAGCGGGGTCTATTCTTATAAAGTGCTGTGGTTTGAAAATGACCTTGAGAAAAACTTCCGCGCGCCAGGCGCATATCCGCAACAATCGATGGCTGTCGCCTCGACGCACGATCTCCCCACGCTGCGCGGCTATTGGGAATGCGGTGACCTGACGTTGGGTAAAGCTCTGGGGCTTTATCCGGATGAAGTGATTCTGCGCGGGCTGTATGAGGATCGCGAGCGGGCGAAACAGGGGCTATTGGACGCGCTGCATAAATATGGCTGTCTGCCAAAACGCGCCGGGCATAAGGCATCGTTAATGTCGATGACGCCAACGCTAAATCGCGGACTTCAGCGCTATATCGCCGACAGTAACAGCGGTCTGTTGGGGCTTCAGCCGGAGGACTGGCTGGATATGGCCGATCCGGTTAACGTACCGGGCACCAGCGATCAGTATAAAAACTGGCGGCGGAAATTGTCTGTATCTCTTGAGGCCATGTTTGCCGATGAGGGCGTAAACAAGCTAATTAAGGATTTGGATAAGCGCCGAAAAGCGGCCGCGAAGAAGAAGTAATAAAGCCGGGGATTTCCCCGGCTTTGTTATGGAGAGAGCACGTAGGCCTGATAAGCGTAGCGCCATCAGGCAATCCTGGCGCACATTGCTGCCTTATCCGGCCTACAAGCCGCCTCGCTTAAACCACCATACCCAGTAGCAGACAGCCGATCAGGCCGCAGACGGAGATGATCGTTTCCAGCATCGACCAGGATTTAATGGTCTCGCCGATAGTCAAATTGAAATACTCTTTGAACAGCCAGAAGCCCGGGTCGTTGACGTGAGAGAAAATCACGCTCCCGGAACCGACTGCGATAACCATCAGTTCAGGGCTAACGCCGGTAGTGGCGATCAGCGGCGCCGCAATGCCGCCTGCGGTAATCGCCGCGACAGTCGCGGAGCCCAGCGCGATACGCAGCACCGCCGCGATAGACCACGCCATCAACAGCGGAGAGACATTGGTTTCATGCATCATTGAAGCGATGTATTTATCCACGCCGCTATCGACCAGCACCTGCTTGAACGCGCCGCCGCCGCCGATGATCAGCAGCATCATGGCGATAATTTTGATGGAAGAGACCAGCGTATCGTTAATCTGATCCATGGAACGCCCGCGGTTCAGGCCAAAGGTGAACATCGCAATCAGTACGGCAATTAACGTAGCCATTACCGGGTCGCCCAGGAACTCGGCAACGGGCAGGAAAGCGTGGCCTTTTGGCAGAATCATCTCGGCAACCGCACGCATCGCCATCAGAATCACCGGAACCAGCGACGTCCAGACGCTGACGCCAAAGCCCGGCATCTCTTCTTCCGTAAAAGTTTTCGCGCTGTACAGGCCTTCCGGGATCGGCTTATCGATGCCTTTCAGAAAACGGGCGTAAACCGGTCCGGCAAGGATCACGGTCGGGATTGCCAGAATCGTACCAAACAGCAGCGTCTTACCCATATCGGCATGGAAAATCGTGGCGATCGCGGTTGGGCCCGGGTGCGGCGGCAGGAAACCGTGTGTGACGGAGAGCGCCGCAGCCATCGGCACGCCGACGTACAGTAACGGGATATTCGCCGCTGCGGCAATGGTGAATACCAGCGGCAGCATCAGAACAAAGCCCACTTCATAGAACAGAGCGAAGCCGACGGTAAAGCCGGTTAACACTACGGCCCACTGAATATGCTTTTTACCAAATTTCGCGATCAGGGTAGTGGCGATACGTTGAGCGCCGCCGCAGTCGGCAAGCATTTTGCCCAGCATGGCGCCGAACCCCATAATCAGGGCCAGACTGCCAAGCGTACCGCCGACACCGGCTTTGATGGAGCCGATGACTTTATCCAGAGGCATTCCCTGCATCAACCCGACAGCGAGCGCTACCAGGACAAGGGCGATAAATCCGTTCATTTTGAAGCGGATCATCAGAAGAAGTAACAAGATAACACCGATAGCAACGATGACTAATGGCATGATTTACCTGGCCTTTACTTTGTTAT
This sequence comes from Salmonella sp. 32031103-2018-00083-FB-01-SM-01, assembly GCF_017571995.1. Lineage (NCBI taxonomy): Bacteria > Pseudomonadati > Pseudomonadota > Gammaproteobacteria > Enterobacterales > Enterobacteriaceae > Salmonella > Salmonella sp. 32031103-2018-00083-FB-01-SM-01. The sequence continues at coordinate 70,344 of NZ_JAGEQL010000005.1, read as the reverse complement.
GGGTAACGTCATTGTTTCGACGACAAATTCCTGTTGTTCCCGACGGGAACAGAGTCGCAATAGCACCAATACTGATTACCGTTGAAACGAATGAGCGTAGTCAGATGTTATATGGATGTTAGGTGCCCATAAGAATGATACGGGTAACATATGGGTGTTGAAAATGACCCTGGCAGGCAAAATTTAAATTATGAGACACAGGTCATGTTATCGGCGAAAGAAGAAGGACCATTGTTCTGAGATGTGGCTGATAGCGCCGGATGGCGGCGTATACGCCTTATTCGGCCTACGGTTGGGCAGACAAGGCCCGACAGGCGCAAGCGCCATCGGGCATGGATGCAGGGAAAATCTTAGTAGTAGGAGTGCTCGCCGCGCTGGTGTTCGGTCAGATCGCGAACCCCTTTCAGTTCCGGGAATTCATTCAGCAACTGTTTCTCGATCCCTTCTTTCAGCGTGACGTCAACCATCGAGCAACCGTTACAACCGCCGCCAAACTGCAGAATTGCATAGCCTTCATCGGTAATTTCCATCAGCGAGACGCGACCGCCGTGGCCCGCCAACTGCGGGTTAATCTGCGATTGCAGAGCATATTCCACGCGCTCCATCAGCGGCGCGTCATCGGCCACTTTGCGCATCTTCGCGTTTGGCGCTTTCAATGTGAGTTGAGAACCTAGCTGGTCGGTCACGAAATCAATTTCCGCGTCTTCCAGATAGGGCGCGCTCAGCTCGTCGACATAAGCGGTCAACAGGTCAAATTTCAGTGCAGTATCGGTGGCTTCTACGGCGTCGGGCGGACAATAAGAAACGCCGCACTCTGCGTTAGGAGTGCCGGGATTAATGACAAATACGCGGATTTGCGTCCCTTCTTCCTGATTTGCCAGCAGTTTGGCAAAGTGCGCTTGTGCAGCATCGGAAATACGGATCATAGTAATGGCCTAATAGTTGACTATTTTAGTTGGTTATAATACGCCCATCATCGAGGCTCTACAAGGTTCGACACAGGCACCATACCTGGACAGTCGCTGCGCCGTTGCGCAAAAGCAGTTGCGCGATTTCCGCGACGGTACTTCCGGTAGTGACGACATCATCCACAATAACCATATGGAGACCCTGTACCGGCAATTCAAGGCGAAACGCGTTTTTCAAATTGCGTTTGCGTAACCTGGCGCTGAGATGATGTTGTGTTGCGGTCGCCCGTACCCGCGTAATGGTCTGGCTGTCCCACGCGCAGCCCAGCCAGCGCGCTAACGGATGACATAACAGATCGCTTTGGTTAAATCCCCGCCGCCAGTGTCGGCGCGACCAGAGCGGAACGCTGACGATTCTGTCGGGAAGCTGCAAGCCAGTGCTGCGGCGCGCCATGAGTACTTCCTGCAGCAGTAGACGCGCCAGTGCGGCGGCAATTTCGCTGCGGCGGGTAAATTTAAGCTGATGCACCAGTAAACTCAAGGGCGGCGTATAGTCACTGACGCTCACCAGACGCTGCCAGGGCGGTGGTTTTTGCAGGCAGCGACCGCAGGGGAGCGAAGGATACGCGGCAGGTAATCCGCATTGCGGACACAGGCTGACGCGCTGACGAACGGCGCGCGCGCATACGGAACAAATCCCCCAGTGGCTTAACGCCAGCGGCATTCGGCATAGCCAGCATAATCCCGGTACTGTTAGCATAGGTGCATCCTTGTTAGACAAAAGAGAACAGTAACTGATGAATGACATCTGGTGGCAGACCTACGGCGAGGGAAATTGTCATCTTGTGCTGCTGCACGGATGGGGATTGAACGCGGAGGTATGGCATTGCATTCGCGAGGAACTCGGCTCGCATTTTACGCTGCATCTGGTCGATTTGCCGGGCTATGGCCGTAGTTCGGGGTTTGGCGCTATGACGTTTGAAGAGATGACGGCGCAGGTAGCGAAGAACGCGCCGGACCAGGCTATCTGGCTTGGCTGGAGCCTGGGTGGCCTGGTGGCGAGTCAGATGGCGCTCACCCACCCTGAACGCGTTCAGGCGCTGGTGACAGTCGCCTCTTCGCCATGCTTTAGCGCGCGTGAGGGGTGGCCGGGAATAAAACCGGAAATCCTCGGTGGATTCCAGCAGCAGCTTAGCGACGATTTTCAGCGCACGGTGGAGCGTTTTCTGGCGCTGCAAACGTTAGGGACGGAGACGGCGCGTCAGGATGCCCGCACCTTAAAAAGCGTGGTGCTGGCGCAGCCTATGCCGGATGTAGACGTGCTCAATGGCGGACTGGAAATCTTAAAAACGGTTGATCTACGAGAAGCGCTTAAAAATGTGAACATGCCGTTTTTGCGTTTGTATGGTTATCTGGACGGTCTGGTGCCGCGTAAAATCGTGCCTTTGCTCGATACGTTATGGCCGCACAGTACATCACAGATAATGGCGAAGGCGGCCCATGCGCCGTTTATCTCGCATCCGGCGGCGTTTTGTCAGGCGCTGATGACGCTAAAATCATCGCTGTAACCAGGGCGTTGCCGGGCCCGGACCATTCTGCCAGATTAATGGTTTTCAGATGCCAGATCGGCAGGCGCCAGCCCGGTAACCCTAAGCACGGTATCGCGATCGAAACCATCGTTTAGCATGGAGCGGGCAATGCGCAATGCGGCGAGCCGTTGGCCTTCCTGTTTGCCTTGCTGTAGCCCGTTACGATGTCCTTCCTGACGTAATCTTTCTGCGATAGTCATGATCTTCTCCTTATGCTGTGGGATACGCATAGCCACCTGGCGGATAAACGTATTGAAGCGCGCGGCGTCGCCAGTGTGCATCATGTAATTAAACAAACTTTGAAGCTGGGTGTCATTAGCGTATCCCTTAACCAGCAGGGCGACCAGCTGTTCGACAAGCCCCATTAGATCACGCTGGCGGATGTGTTTTTGTATGAGTTCCAGCAGCGCGACCCGTCGGTGCCGCATAATCTCGTCGTCCGGCACGACCGTAATATCGACCAGAGGAAAGGCGGTGGCGTATAGCTTACGCGCCATCACCGGGTCGGCAAATTCATCCAGCCAGCATAATGAGAACGGATACGGGCTTCGGTTTCCGTGGTAAAACAGCATTGGCACCACTAACGGCAACGTCTTATGCCCGGCCTCCAGGTGCCGTTGCATTGCAGCCATCGCGTAACGCATCAGCCGAAATGCCATATGCGCGTCCGGCGTACTCTGATGTTCAATAACCACGTAAATGTAACCTTCACCTTCACTTGTTTCCAGCGACCAAAGAATATCGGAATAATGGGGGCGTAAATCCTCTTCAATAAAGCTACCGGACTCCAGCCGTAACGTATTCAGATTACAGATTTGACGTAATGTCGTCGGGAGATGAATTTCCAAAAAATCCCGTGCAGTATCGGGGTGGCATAAAAACTGTTTGAATACCGCGTCATGCGGCGTGGATGTTGTTGAGGTCGCCATATCGATCCGTCATCGGTGAAGTTCAATGGCGTGACACTACGCGCAGACCGGGCTGATTGCAGTAGGGGATTAGTGCGCTTGCGAGGCGCATGGGGAGATAAATGCGCACGGCGGTAACGCTTTCATCTTTGTGGAAGACATGACGCAAAATTGCCCGGCAGCGTGACGCGTACCGGGCAACATAACGCGGGATAAAGGCCGGATAAGACGCGTTACGTCGCTACCCGGCGAAGGCTAACGCAAGGCCCACCATTCGCGCAGGCAGGCTTTACCTTCCGGACAACTTTTACAGCTGCCTGAAAGGCAGCCGTCCGGTTCTTCCGGGATACGTACCGCTTTACCCATGATCTCCAGTTGATTCAGCATGGCGTCGATCATGGGCTGCGGAGCGTGCAGCGTATGGCTGATTTGCGTTGCCTCCATACGCCCCCGTAGCGCCAGTAGATCGCGAACCTGTATCAATGAAGCCATTTTTTACATCCCTTAGTGACAATTGCCCGCAGTGCCCGAACAACAGGAACTGACGTTTTTGCGGGTTGCCAGCAGTTCAATGTCTACACGGCTGCGGGCGCGGCGCAACAGGCTTAACACCACAACGTTAAAGACGATCACTGCCAGAATACAGATCAGACTGTATGTCGGGTGTTGACTGAAGCTGGTAACCTGGTAGAACAGCGTGGCGAGCGAATAGGCGATATTCAGTCCCCACAGGATGGAGAAGCCCATCCAGCCGCGGCTGGACTCGCGGGCGATAGCGCCCATTACCGAGATACACGGTACGTAAAGCAGGACGAAAATCAGGTAACTGTACGCCGCCGCGGCGCTGCCGAATTTTTGATCCATCACGCCCATCGCGCCGGTCGCCATTTCGCCGTCGCCTTTACTCGCTTCGATCGGGTTAGCCAGTACGCTCAGGCTAAAGGTGTCTTTCAGGCTTTGCCAGGTATCGTCAACCGCGCCCAGCAGTTCATCGCCGAGGTGGAAGTCGGCAGGATTAAACGCTTCGTCCTGAATATTTTCGGCGGTGTAGAGCGTGTTCAGCGTACCGACGACAACCTCTTTCGCCATGGCGCCCGTAAACAGACCCACGGTCGCTTGCCAGTTATCCTCATGGACGCCGATCGGTTTAAAGACTGGCGTGATGATGCGGCTTACGGAGGCGAGGGCGGAGTCATTAATGTTATCGACGATTTTGCCGCTCAGCGAGAAACTGTTAAACGCGCTCAGGAAAATACTCACGATGATAATGACTTTACCGGCGCGTAGTACAAAACCTTTCAGGCGTTGCCAGGTCTGGATGATCAGGCTCTTGATATGCGGGACGTGGTAAACCGGCAGCTCCATCACAAACGGAGAGGCTTCGCCGCGCATAATGGTATGCTTCAGCATCAGGCCGGTTAATACCGCCATGACAATACCCAGCACGTACAGCGAGAAGACCGCCAGCGCGCCGTTTTGCCCGAAGAAGGCGGCGGCAAAGACGGCGAAAATCGCCAGGCGCGCGCCACAGGACATAAACGGCGCCATCATGATGGTCATCAGGCGTTCGCGCGGAGCGTCAAGCGTGCGGGCGCCCATCACGGAAGGTACGTTACAGCCGAAGCCGACAATCAGCGGCACGAAGGATTTACCCGGTAGTCCCAGCGCCTGCATCAGGCGATCCATGACGAAGGCCGCGCGCGCCATATAACCGGAGTCTTCAAGGAAGGAGAGGAACAGGTACATCATCCCGATTTGCGGCACCAGCGGCAGGACGGTATTGATCCCGCCGCCAAGACCTTGCGCCAGGAAGATGGTTAACCAATCCGGGAAGTGCAGCGTGTAGCCAATCCATTGAATGCCATGAATAAAGATGGCGACGGAACCGGCATCAAACAGGGGTTGCAACGCGCCGCCGATGTTAATGGCGAGCAGGAACATCAGGTACATCACGAACAAAAAAATCGGTAAGCCGAGGAAGCGGTTCAGGATAATTTTATCGACCGCCCTGGTGAAGCGGCTGGGTTCGGCTGTCAGGGTATTGCTGACCACGTCGCAAATAGCGGCGATACACTGATAACGGGCGTCGGCGATATGCAGCGCCGGGTCGTCCATTTCGTCCTTCAGACGGGCTAGGGAGGTGTCCAGGTTTTGCGCCGCCTCGCCTGCGTAAGCCCGGCTGTAGATATCGCCCTCCAGCATTTGCAGACCCAGCCAGCGGCGCTGTTGTAAAGGCATCTCCTGGGCCATCGCGTCGGCCAGGAAATCCGCTTCGCGCAGCAGCGGCTGGGCATAATGCACCAGTTCGACGTTGTCGTTAGCGTTGTGACGGTCAATGGCCAGTTTCAGCGCCTCGATACCGCGACCGCGAGTCGATACCAGCGGTACGACAGGGCAACCCAGACGCGTGGACAGAGCGTCGACATCAATACGAACCTGCTGTTTTTCAGCGATATCCAGCATATTGAGCGCGACAATACAGGGGATACCCAGCTCCAGCAGTTGCAGCGTCAAATAGAGGTTGCGCTCCAGATTGGAGGCGTCTACAACGTTTATCAACAGGTCGGCGTCGCCGCTCAGGATGTAGTGGCAGGCGATCTGTTCGTCGAGAGAGGTTTGTGACGAGATGGTCGTCAGAGAATAGGTGCCGGGTAAATCTACCAGCGTGACCTGGTGGTCAGTTGTCGCGAACTGGCCCTCTTTACGCTCGACGGTGACGCCCGACCAGTTCCCCACGCGCTGACGCGCGCCGGTGAGTTGGTTAAATAAGGTGGTCTTGCCGGAATTAGGATTACCAATTAAACCAATGGTTAATTTTTTCATTTTTATAGACTCACTGTATTAACAGGAAACCGCTTCCACTTCTATTAACGCCAAATCCTTTTTACGCAAAACCAGACTCACGCGTCGTGTTTCGATATGGATCGGATCGCCTAAGGGCGCGACGCGGACGACATTAAATGAAGAGCCGGGCAACATGCCGAGCGAAAGCAGTTTTTGACGATACGCCGGGCTGATTTCACGCGCAAAGCCGGTGATTTTCCACGCAGTGTCAGGAGTGAATTGCATACGACCTACTTGTTTCTTACTAACTGGATGTATACCTCATGCGGCGCTCAGGGGGGCGGCAGGAGACCCGATGTTTAGCCAACGAAGGAAAGAGTAAATAATCAACAACACAATGATAATGAGAATGGTTTCTATCTTCAACGATTAAAATGTGACGGAATGTACAAATAAGCGATAATTTGCGCCGATGTTGATATGGCTCAACATTTATTTGTCTTTTTGCAAATACCCCTAATGTGCAAATATTCACCGTTTTTAATGTTTAATTAAGGTTTCATCTGTTAATAAAGTGATAATTAATAGTGCGGATAGCAGAAGAAAATTAATTAACAGGTTCTAATGGGTAAGATTTAATTGTTAATTAAAAAAGAAAGGGTTGGACGTATTGCAAAATCGCAGGCCGGATAAGAAGTAACCCAGCCTGCGTATTACCCGATTAGCGTTTTTTTCCCATTGCGGCTGCCAGCGCGTCCATCATGGCGCTGTTACCAGCTGGCTGGGCGTCACGACCGCGCGGTTTCGCCGCTTTAGATGCCGGGCGGTTGCCCTGAGCGCGATCGGCGCCGCCGCCGCGGCGAGCGGCGGTTTCGCCGGGCTGTTCGTCCAGACGCATCGTCAGCGCAATACGCTTACGTTGCAGATCCACTTCCAGCACTTTCACCTTCACGATGTCGCCCGCTTTCACCACGGTGTGCGGATCTTCAACGAACTTATTCGAGAGCGAGGAGATATGCACCAGGCCATCCTGATGAACGCCGATATCGACAAACGCGCCGAAGTTAGTGACGTTAGTGACCGCCCCTTCCAGAATCATCCCCGGCAGCAGGTCGTTCATGGTTTCGACGCCATCGGCGAATTGCGCGGTTTTAAATTCAGGACGCGGGTCGCGGCCCGGTTTTTCCAGCTCTTTGATGATATCGCTCACGGTCGGCATGCCGAATTTATCGTCGGTAAAATCAGCGGCCTTGAGGTGACGCAATTCGTTGCTGTTGCCCATCAGATCTTTTAGCGCTTGCTGCGTCGCCGCCAGAATGCGTTCGACAACCGGATAGGCTTCCGGGTGGACGGTGGAGGCATCCAGCGGGTTATCGCCGTGGTTAATACGCAGGAAGCCCGCGCACTGCTCAAACGCTTTCGGCCCCAGACGGCTCACCTTCAACAGTTGCTGGCGGTTCTGAAACTGACCGTTCTCATCGCGCCAGGCGACGATGTTTTGCGCCATCATGCGCGTTAAGCCCGCGACGCGGGTCAGCAGCGGTACGGAGGCGGTATTCAAATCGACGCCGACGGCGTTTACGCAGTCTTCGACCACCGCATCCAGCTTACGCGCCAGCTGCGTCTGGCTGACATCGTGTTGATATTGGCCGACGCCGATCGATTTCGGATCGATTTTCACCAGTTCCGCCAGCGGATCCTGCAGACGACGCGCGATAGAGACCGCGCCGCGCAGGGAGACGTCGAGATCCGGAAACTCCTGCGCCGCCAGCTCAGAAGCGGAATACACGGACGCCCCCGCTTCGCTGACGATCACTTTCTGCGCCGTCACGTTCGGGAACTGTTTCTGTACGTCGAGATAGAAGCGTTCGGTTTCACGCGAGGCCGTACCGTTGCCAATCGCGACCAGTTCGACGTGGTATTTTTCGCACAGCGCGGCGATCACGGTAGCCGCTTTGGCCGCCTGACCGGTATGCGGATAAATGGTATCCGTCGCCACCAGCTTGCCGGTGCCGTCAACGACAGCGACTTTTACGCCGGTACGCAGGCCAGGATCAAGGCCCATTGTGGCGCGCAGGCCTGCGGGGGCTGCCATCAGCAGGTCGTGCAGGTTACGGGCAAACACGTTAATCGCTTCATCTTCCGCACGTTCGCGCACGGTGCCCATCAGTTCGGTTTCGAGGTGCATTAAGACTTTGATACGCCACGTCCAGCTCACTACGCCTTTGCGCCAGCTATCCGCCGGGGCGTTATTTAGCCGCAGGCCGAGATGGTCCATGATGATTTGCTCGCAGTAGCTTTCTTTCGGCGGCTCATCAAACTGTGGGTCGGCATTGAGCGAAAGTTGCAGAATGCCTTCGTTACGACCACGGAACATGGCCAGCGCACGGTGAGACGGGACGTTAGCAATGGGCTCATGATGGTCGAAATAGTCGCGGAATTTTGCCCCTTCTTCCTCTTTGCCGCTCACGACCGTGGCGACCAGATGGGCGTTCTTCCACAGGTAATCACGCACTTTCGCCAGCAATGCGGCGTCTTCGGCAAAGCGCTCCATCAGAATGTAGCGTGCGCCGTCGAGCGCGGCTTTCGTGTCCGCCACGCCTTTGTCGCCATCAATGTACTTTGCCGCTTCCACGTCAGGATCGTGGGACGGCTCGTTCCAGAGCAGATCGGCCAGCGGCTCAAGGCCGGCTTCAATGGCGATTTGTCCACGGGTGCGGCGTTTAGGTTTATAGGGCAGGTAGAGGTCTTCGAGCTCGGTCTTACTTAACGTAGCGTTGATGGCGCCAGCCAGCTCATCGGTCAGTTTGCCTTGTTCGGAAATGGACTTGAGGATGGCCTGACGTCTGTCTTCCAGCTCACGCAGATAGCCCAGACGCGTTTCCAGGTTACGCAACTGCGTGTCATCCAGACCGCCGGTGATTTCTTTACGATAACGTGCGATAAACGGCACGGTGTTCCCTTCGTCAAGCAGGCGAACGGCAGCTTCAACCTGCCCGGCATTTGCCTGGATTTCACCCGCAATAATGCGGCAGAAAGAATCATTCATCATGGGTTAGCTTCGTCTTCAGGATAAAAATCAGGGGATAGTTATACGGATTGGCTGGCAAAAATGCCAGCCATCAGCGGGGGCTTAGGATTCTTCTTGTCTTATTTGACGTATTCGATCGCATTGACGTACCAGTTTGCTTCGCCGACAGGGGTGTTGACCACCGCCAGATCGCCCACTTCTTTTTTCAGTAGCGCCCGCGCCATCGGCGAGTCGATAGAGATGTAATCCTTACGTCCGAAAATTTCATCGTAGCCGACAATGCGGAACTTCAGCGTATCGCCGTCATCATTTTCAATTTCCACCCAGGCGCCGAAGAAGACTTTGCCCTCCTGCTGCGGGGAATAATCCACGATTTTGAGATTTTCCATGCATTTGGTCAGATATCTGACGCGTCTGTCGATCTCACGCAGGCGCTTTTTATTATACTGATAGTCGGCATTCTCGCTGCGGTCGCCCAGACTCGCAGCCCAGGTCACTTTTTTGGTGACCTCCGGGCGCTCTTCACGCCAGAGATAATTGAGCTCTTGTTTGAGTGTTTCGTACCCTTCGCGGGTGATCAGGGGCGTTTTCATCTCGTTGATTTACCTTTGCTGTCGATATTGCGCACACGGGGTATAACGTGATCGTCCCGACAGAATAAATAATGGGGTTGCCGATTAATTGTATATTTAAGCTGCTGTTAAATATGCTTTGTAACAATTTAGCCTGAAATTCATACCAGAATTTGCTGGTGACTCACGTGAGCTTTTTTAAGAATACACACTTACATTTGTTGCGAACCTTTGGGAGTACAGACAATGCAAGAGAATTATAAGATTCTGGTGGTTGATGACGATATGCGTCTGCGGGCGCTACTGGAACGTTATCTGACCGAGCAGGGCTTCCAGGTTCGAAGCGTCGCTAACGCCGAGCAGATGGATCGTCTGCTGACCCGTGAATCTTTCCATCTCATGGTACTGGATTTAATGCTGCCAGGTGAAGATGGTCTGTCGATTTGTCGTCGCCTGCGTAGTCAAAGTAATCCAATGCCGATCATTATGGTCACGGCGAAGGGTGAAGAAGTTGACCGTATCGTCGGGCTGGAAATCGGCGCCGATGACTACATTCCTAAACCGTTTAACCCGCGCGAGCTGTTGGCGCGTATCCGCGCCGTGTTACGTCGTCAGGCAAACGAACTGCCCGGCGCGCCGTCGCAGGAAGAGGCCGTTATTGCGTTCGGTAAGTTTAAACTGAACCTCGGTACGCGCGAGATGTTCCGTGAAGATGAACCGATGCCGCTGACCAGCGGGGAGTTTGCGGTACTGAAAGCGCTGGTAAGCCACCCGCGCGAGCCGCTCTCTCGCGACAAGCTGATGAATCTGGCCCGTGGCCGCGAGTATTCCGCGATGGAACGCTCCATCGACGTCCAGATCTCCCGCCTGCGCCGTATGGTGGAAGAAGATCCGGCGCATCCGCGTTATATTCAGACCGTCTGGGGCCTGGGCTACGTCTTCGTACCGGACGGTTCTAAAGCATGAGGCGAATGCGCTTCTCGCCGCGAAGTTCATTTGCCCGCACGCTGTTGCTCATCGTCACCTTGCTGTTCGTCAGCCTGGTGACGACCTACCTGGTGGTGCTGAACTTCGCGATTTTGCCGAGCCTCCAGCAGTTTAATAAGGTTCTGGCTTACGAAGTCCGTATGCTGATGACCGATAAGCTGCAACTGGAGGACGGCACGCAGTTAGTCGTGCCGCCTGCGTTTCGTCGGGAAATCTATCGCGAGCTGGGGATCTCTCTCTACACCAACGAAGCCGCCGAAGAGGCCGGGCTGCGTTGGGCGCAACACTACGAATTCTTAAGCCACCAGATGGCGCAGCAATTAGGCGGCCCGACGGAAGTGCGCGTTGAGGTCAACAAAAGCTCGCCTGTCGTGTGGCTCAAAACCTGGCTGTCGCCCAATATCTGGGTGCGCGTGCCGCTGACCGAGATTCATCAGGGCGATTTTTCTCCGCTTTTCCGTTACACGCTGGCGATTATGCTCCTGGCGATAGGCGGCGCGTGGCTGTTTATTCGTATACAGAACCGACCGTTAGTGGATCTTGAACATGCCGCCCTGCAGGTAGGGAAGGGAATTATTCCGCCGCCGCTGCGTGAATATGGCGCCTCTGAGGTGCGCTCTGTGACTCGGGCGTTTAACCATATGGCAGCCGGCGTGAAACAATTGGCTGATGACCGTACGCTATTGATGGCGGGCGTCAGCCACGACTTGCGCACGCCGCTGACCCGTATTCGTCTGGCGACGGAGATGATGGGCGAGGAAGACGGTTATCTCGCGGAGTCGATCAATAAAGACATCGAAGAGTGTAACGCCATTATCGAACAGTTTATTGACTATCTGCGTACCGGTCAGGAAATGCCAATGGAGATGGCGGATCTCAATTCCGTGCTGGGCGAGGTGATTGCGGCGGAAAGCGGCTATGAGCGTGAGATTAACACTGCGCTTCAGGCAGGCAGCATCCAGGTGAAAATGCACCCGCTCTCGATTAAGCGCGCGGTGGCGAATATGGTGGTCAATGCTGCCCGTTATGGCAACGGTTGGATTAAGGTCAGCAGCGGCACCGAGTCGCATCGCGCCTGGTTCCAGGTAGAAGATGACGGGCCGGGCATTAAGCCGGAGCAGCGTAAACATCTGTTCCAGCCTTTTGTACGCGGCGACAGCGCCCGTAGCACCAGCGGCACAGGGCTGGGGCTGGCGATTGTGCAGCGCATTATCGATAACCATAACGGGATGCTGGAGATTGGCACCAGCGAGCGTGGCGGATTGTCGATTCGCGCCTGGCTACCGGTTCCTGTGGCTCGCGTCCAGGGGACGACAAAAGAGGCATAAGAAAGGGAGGTATTACCCTCCCTGTCTTCTTAACGCTGGATGACGCAGTTCAAAGCCGTCATCCGGCCTGTTCCTTACAGCTTCGGTCCGGCGCTAACCAGCGCTTCGCCTGCCGGGGTATCCGTATACTTCTCGAAGTTCTCAATGAACAGTTTCGCCAGCGCGGTGGCTTTTTCCTGCCATTGTTCCGGCGACGCGTAGGTGTTACGCGGGTCGAGAATGTGGGTATCCACGCCTGGCAGTTCAGTCGGGATCGCCAGATCGAACAGCGGCAGACGGAAGGTTTCCGCGTTATCAAGAGAACCGTTCAGAATGGCGTCGATAATCGCACGCGTATCTTTGATGGAGATACGTTTACCGGTGCCATTCCAGCCGGTGTTAACCAGATAAGCCTGCGCGCCTGCTGCCTGCATACGTTTCACCAGCACCTCAGCATACTGCGTCGGGTGCAGCGTCAGGAACGCGGCGCCGAAGCAGGCGGAGAAGGTGGGGGTCGGTTCGGTGACGCCGCGTTCGGTGCCGGCCAGTTTAGCGGTGAAACCCGACAGGAAGTGGTACTGCGTCTGGTTAGCGGTTAAACGGGAAACCGGCGGCAACACGCCGAAGGCGTCCGCCGTCAGGAAGATAACCTTGGTGGCGTGACCTGCTTTGGACACAGGCTTAACGATGTTATCGATATGATAGATCGGGTAAGAGACGCGGGTGTTTTCGGTTTTGGAACCATCATCGAAATCAACGGTGCCGTCTTCGCGCACGGTGACGTTTTCCAGCAGCGCATCACGGCGAATCGCATGATAAATTTCTGGCTCCGCTTCTTTCGACAGTTTGATGGTTTTGGCGTAGCAGCCGCCTTCAAAGTTGAACACGCCGTCGTCATCCCAACCGTGCTCATCATCGCCAATCAGACGACGTTTCGGGTCGGTGGACAGAGTGGTTTTTCCGGTACCGGAAAGGCCGAAGAAGACCGCGACATCGCCTTTTTCACCCACGTTGGCGGAACAGTGCATTGAGGCGATACCTTTGAGCGGCAGCAGGTAGTTCATTACCGAGAACATCCCTTTTTTCATTTCGCCGCCGTACCAGGTGCCGCCAATAAGCTGAATACGTTCAGTCAGGTTGAACGCCACGAAGTTTTCCGAGTTCAGCCCTTGCTCTTTCCACTGCGGGTTGGTGCACTTCGCGCCGTTCATGACAATAAAGTCAGGTTTGAAGCCTACCAGCTCTTCGTCCGTTGGGCGAATGAACATATTTTTAACGAAGTGGGCCTGCCAGGCGACTTCCGTAATAAAGCGCACGGAAAGACGCGTGTCGGCATTTGCGCCGCAGAACGCATCAACAATGAATAAGCGTTTACCGGAAAGCTGATGCGTCACCAGACCTTTCAGGTGTTGCCAGGTTTCCTGAGAAAGCGGCTTATTATCGTTTTTACCTTTACCCTTATCGGACCACCACAGCGTATCACGCGTGGTGTCGTCGCGAACAATGTACTTATCCTTAGGCGAACGACCGGTAAAAATACCGGTATCAACGGCAACAGCGCCCAGGTTAGTTAACACGCCACGCTCATAGCCTTCCAGACCAGGATTAAGTTCTTCCTGATAAAGGGTGTCGTAGCTGGGATTGTAAACGATATCCTGGACGTCGTTGATACCATAAGCCTTGAGATCTTGCGGGGTTAAATTGTTAACGCGCATATCACTGCTCCTTAGCCAATATATATTACCGAAAATAGTAAGGTTTTTTGAGGTTGGTTAACCGCGACAAGGCTCATAGATTTACGTATCTGGACAAAATCACGATTGACGAAAAACACTGTGACTCCTGTCACGCAGCGGCGGTTATTATGGCAGGAAACCTACTTTTGTTGTGGAAAATGTTCTGAAAACGTTAAAAGGAAGTGTTTTTGACCGACATAATGTGACTGTAATCGCATTCATGTAAGAAAGTTACGTAACACCAACATTAACAATATCGATTCACCTCTCTGCGTTTTTTTCTGAATTATGCATGACGACGCCTGGCGGTGAACAGATGATGCAATAATGCGACTTTCTCATCATTCTGGATAACGACATGGAAAGTGTAGCGCTTTCACGTACTACTCGCTGGGGTATGTTGCTCACCGGTTTGCTGCAGGGCGTCTTGTGCTACCTGCTGATGGCCTGGCTGGTACCACAAAATAGCGACTGGCTGTTCTATGGTATGCCTGCGACGATAGCGTTGTCGTCAATGCTATTGCTTACCGTGGTCTCTTTTAAACAGCGCGCGCTGTGGGGCTGGCTGGGGCTGACCTTTGTGGTCGTGCTGGCAATGAGCGGCTGGCTGAAATGGCAGGTTGAGGCGGTGGAGAAATGGCGCCTGGCCGAGCTCCTCTGGCTGTATGGTCTCCGGCTTGTGTTGATGGCGATGCTGGTATTACCCTGGATGCAATATCAGTTACATTCGCAAACCGGTTCGGCGCGTTATCCCCAGTTTTATATGCGGTTATGGCATAACGTACTGACATTGTTTATCGTCCTGGTCGCTAACGGACTGTTCTGGCTGGTGCTTCTGCTCTGGAGCGCGCTATTCAGGCTGGTGGGCATCCGCTTTTTCAGCACCCTTTTCTTTGAAACTGAAGCCTTTATTTATGTGACCATCGGCTTAATTACGGCGCTGGCGGTCATTCTCGCCCGCACGCAGTCGCGCCTTGTGGCGGCGGTGCAAAAGCTGCTGACGCTGATCGCGACGGGTTTACTGCCAGTGGTGTCGCTGCTGGCATTGCTGTTTATTGTGACGTTACCCTTTACCGGACTGGAGGCGATTTCTGCGCGTGTTTCCGCTGCGGGGCTGCTATCCACGCTGACGCTGATGCTGCTGCTCCTCGTGGCGATTGTCAACGAACCGCAAAAGCGCGTATTACCCTATCCGCGCGTACTACGCGGCATGATTAGCGCCTCGCTGTGCGTTGCCCCGATATATATGCTGCTGGCGGGCTGGGCGTTATGGGTACGCATTCAGCAATACGGCTGGACGCCGGATCGTCTGTATGGCGCGCTGACGGCGTCTGTCTTGCTGGTATGGTCCTTCGGTTATCTGATCGGTCTGTTACGCCGCGGACGCGACCCTGGTGAGTGGCAAGGCAAGGTGATACTGAGCGTCTCTTTGTTGACGCTGGTGATATTGCTGCTGCTGGCCTCGCCTGTACTTGATGTCTGGCGTATTAGCGTCAACAGCCATATGGCGCGTTACCATAGCGGTAAAATTACTGCGGATCAGATCAGTCTGTATATGCTGGATCACAGCGGCAAACCTGGCCAGGAAGCGCTGAAATCGTTGCGGGATGACGAGGCGTTTACGCAGAACAGAAAGCGCAATCGTGAACTGATGACGTTTTTGCAGAGAAATAAGGTCTCTCCGACGGCGGACGATTTAGCGCGGGTGGTGATGATTGCGCCCGGTAGTCAGAAGCCGGATGCCGCATTTTGGGCGTTTGTCAAAGAGCAGAGTTATTCGGGCGCTTCCTGCCTTGAACCGGATGCCTGCGTGCTGGTGAGTCAGGATCTTAACGGTGACGGTCAGCCTGAGCAGGTGCTGTATAACTTTATTGTTGCCGAGAGCCAGGTCTACGGCTTAAAAGAGGGGAAATGGACGCAGAAAGCGTTCGCCCGACTGCCGGACGGGTTTTCTAAGACGCAACTGTTGCACGCGATTGCCGGGCATCAGTTAGACTCAGCCCCCAAAGCCTGGCGCGATATCATTGTTGATGGTCAGCGGTTGGATGTGGATTACTACAACGAGTAAGTTTTTTGCCGGATGGCGGCATAAATGCCTTATCCGGCCTACGGAGCGGGATGCTGTAGGCCAGATAAGCGCAGCGCCATCAGGCAATGATGTTGTCGACTGAAAGGCGATTAATGAACCTGTGGATCGGCAGGAGAGGCGTTGTTACGGATCTCCGCGATATCCATCGCATTGAACAGATAATGATTGCCGCAGTAATCGCAGTGCATATCGATTTCGCCTTCTTCCGCCAGAATGCTGTCCACTTCTTCATCCGGCAATGTTTTCAGCGCGCCCGCGCAACGTTCGCGTGAACAGGTGCATTTGAATTCAACATCTTGCGGATCGTAGAGCGTGACTTCTTCTTCGTGATACAAACGCCACAGCACGTCATTTGCCGGTAACGTCAGCAGCTCTTCGCTTTTAATGGTTTCCGTCAACATAGCCAGATGGTCGAAATCCTCCGCCTGCGCGTTCTGTGCTGGCATCACCTGGAGCAACATTCCACCTGCCGCCGGTTTACCGTCGACATCGCCGGTACGAATAAACAGGCGCGTCGGCAACTGCTCGGAGCGCAGGAAGTAATCTTCCAGGCACGCCGCCAGAGTATCGCCTTCCAGACCCACCACGCCCTGATAGCGTTCACCCTCTTCCGGCGTAATGGTGATCACCAGATAGCCGTTGCCAACCAGCGTTTTGAGATCCGCATTGTCAGGGATGTCGCCCTGAACGCGAGCCACGCCGCGCATCTGCTGCTGATTATTGCCATTGATCACCGCCAGGCTTAACGGCCCGTCGCCCTGGAGCTGTACCGTAATGTCACCGGCAAACTTCAGCGTTGCGGTCAGCAGGCTAGTGGCGACCAGCAGTTCGGCCAGTACGGTTTTCACCGGCTGCGGGTAGGTATGATTGTCGAGGATCTGTTGCAAGGTTTCCGAAACGGTCACCAGCTCGCCGCGAACGGCAAAGTTTTCAAACAGATAACGATGTAATTGGTCATGTTGCGGCATAATCATCTCTCTTGCGGGTGACAGTTATTCGCTGTCGCCGTGTTTAAATCGTAACAGGTCGCGGCGCTCTTTCTTGTCCGGTCGCCTGTCCGGATGCGGCATGGTCAGGGCGTTAAGCTTGCGCGCCTGCGCCATTTTTTCGCGTTTTTCCACGCTTTCCGCCGTCTCTTCATACAGAGCGACGGCTTCGCTGGCCGGACGGCGCTGTTCGGTGATGGCTTTAACGATCACCGTCCGTTCGTCATTTCCCTGACGCAGGCTAAGGGTAGCGTTCAGCTCGACGATTTTGCTCGGCTTACTGCGCTGGCCGTTGTAATGCACCTTACCGCCTTCAATCATCTCGCGGGCCAGCGCGCGGGTTTTATAAAAACGCGCGGCCCACAGCCATTTATCCAGTCTGACCTCAACGGAGGACTTTTCTTTCATGGCGTCTCCTTCACATCAGCGAGGGGATCAGACGGCGGTAGTCGTTCAGAGACGGATGGCGCGTATAGTGCTTTTCCGCCAGGCCGGAATCAGGATTCGTCACGCCAAGACAGTAGCGAATACCAAACCGGGCGGCGGCGTCGAGAATCGGTTCGCTGTCATCGATAAACAGCGTTTTCTCTGCGCTTATTCCCGTTTCCTCAGTGACAGCGCGCCATAACCGCTGATCCTCTTTGGGATAACCAAATGTGTGGGTGGAAAGTAATAAATCAAGGTGTGAGGCCAGACCGGTATGCTCCAGCTTCACCGCCAGGTTATGTGGATGCGCATTGGTGAGCAGAATCCGACGTTTTCCGCTGGCTTTTAACGCATTCAGAAACGGTACGGTATCGTCGCGCAAAACGGCGCGCGGCCCTTGCGCCGTCGTCATGGCGCAAATATCCAGACCCAGACGCTCGCTCCAGTAATCCAGACAGTACCAGTTTAGCGTATGCTGTACGGCATGATACTGCTGGCGAATATATTCCTGCGCGTCCTGCGGCGAAATACCCTGCTGCGCGCCGTAGGTTTCCGGTACCAGCTTTTGCCAGAAATAGTTATCGAACGCGAGATCGAGCAGCGTGCCGTCCATATCCAGCAAAACGGTATCCACGTTTTGCCAGTCAATATCAATATGCATGGGGAACTCCAGGGTAACGCAATTTGCGCGACAGGGTAGCATACCCTGTCGCACGGCGGCGCTATCAGATGAGATTTTCCGGAGAGACGGTTAACCTGGGATTGAGGCAGCTTTCATAGTATTCCTGGATGTCCGCCATACGGGTACGGTGGCGTTGATAACGTCTGAACGCCTGAATGCCGTTGTAGACCGCGCTCACTATCATTGCCAGCATCAGCAGCGTGGTACCGAGGTAACGCCACCAGCCGGATTTATCGGGGATACGATGCAGGCTGATATGCTGCGTGCCGTTGGCATCGGTATACACGCTGGTGACAATGCCCTCGGCGCTAAATGGCGTCTGCATGAGCGTTTGCGCCAGACGCTGGAAGGCGCTCCACTGTTCCTGCGCGGGATAGTCATACAGCGGCGTTGACGGCCAGGCCTGATCAACCAGTTCGCTGCCTTCATCGCTGGCGATCAGGAATCCGCCGGGAGCGGGGCTATTCAGCGACTGGGCGGCACGCGCGGTCTCGCGAGAAATAAACGGCGCCGTTGAGGTCGTGACCAGATTTTCCAGCGACTCTGCGCTTACGGGGCGTAGCAGCACGTTGACGCCGTCCAGTTTGCCAGCGTTCGCGCGTTTCACCAGCGCGTTCCAGTCCTTACTGTTACCGAGATTAACCAGCGCATTTTTCAGACGCACGCACTCGTCTTCCGCCGCGCACAAATCAGCGGTTTTCAGAACAATATCGCCAAAGTCATCTAATAATACCATGCCCGATTTTTGTATCGCGGAGCGTAAAGATGCGCTGACGCGCGAGTCGTCTTCGGGTTTTGGATGGAGCTGACGATTTACCGCCTGGCTTAGCGCCATCGCTTTATTCACCAGGTCTGATTCCGGTAGCGGTAACGCAGGCGCGTCATTCCAGATGATTTGCGAGCAATCGAACGGCATAAACGGTGAGTTAGACTGGCCGCTCCAGGTCGCCCCGGAATGAATATTACACATTCCTTTACCGCTCAGGTGCAGTGTATCGCCCACCCGCACGCCAGCTTTTTCAAGCTGTTTTACCGTCGTCGCTTCAATGGTTTGCGCGCCTTTCATCCACGATAGCGTGAACTTGATTGGCATATCCAGCGGGATCCAGAACAGCAGCATAAACAACACCAGCAGCGAACCGATAGCAATAACAGTGCTGCGTAACCAGTGCTGCAACGGGAAGTTTTTCACTTCATCATGCAGGGATAAAAACCGGCCCTGGCGAGCGACATGGCGATCAAGGTAAATATCAATATCCGTTTGTTGCCCAAGATCCTGCGTAATGTAGGGTTGCCAGTGGGCAGGGTAAATAAGGTCGATGATGCCCAGCGAAATATTGTTAATCTGCTCCTGATTATTCTCCCCAAACAGTCCCCAGCGGCGGGGCGTTCCCCGCAGACAGTGAATTTCCCGCAGCGCGCTTTTCGACGGCGGCGCAAAAAGTCCCCAAAGTCCGGCTGCCAGCAGCAGGATCGCGCCGCCTATCATCCACGGTACAAAAACGTCTGGTGTTATCAGACAGAAAAAGAATAACAAAAAGGAGGCGACGATTAACAACGCTTCGCGCAAGCCAGCCGGGCGGCTGAGCGCATATTCTTCGTGGGTCTCCTGACGGATATTCAACAGCTCAATCTGCTCGCTCTCTTCGCCGCGAATCGACGCCTGCGTAGAGGCCGTATTCTGTAGCGCGTAGCCGCGCGACTCCTGCATATACTCTTGCAGCGTATGGCCGTTTAAAGAGATCACCAGCGGCAGCGTATCCGTGAGGATCAGCTCAACGTTGTTTTCATCATTGATGTACTGTTCCCAGAAAGGCGGCAGATGGACTTCGACGGAGTCGAGGTAGTAGCGCCATTTATTAGGATCGTCAGTGGTAATGCCGTAGCGGGTGATGGAGTGGGTCAGTATCACGACACTGTTGCTTTCCGCGTTCAGCGTCAGCGAGATGGGCGCAGCACTGGCGCCTGTCGGCCCCGGAACTTGCTGGATCTGGCTAAGGTTATCGAGATAGTTTTCTACCGCGCTGCGCTCTTCGGGCAACAGTTTACGCGTTTGCGCGTCCTGAAAGGCGCTGATCCACGGTAAGCTCCCTCGTCTGGACTTTACCCGGAACCGCCATATTGCCAGTAGAGAGCAGGCCAGCAAAGCAGCTATAAAAATCAGAATGGTGCTCATGCTTTCCCCATCTTACTAAGTCTGTCAGGCGTGGTCAGTCGCACCCTGTCCAATAAACATTTTTCTGTGGTTGGCTATCGGCAAGCGTGGAGTTGAACTTGAGCATTGTAAAGCGCATCCCAGTGAAGGCAAATCATAGCAATACCACCAAAAACGGAATATCAGCAAATTCCTGGAGTTATTTCAACCTATTGACTTTTAATTTGAAATAAGAATTAATTTTTATTACGTTACATAAATGTAAATAAACGGCAATTCGCATTGCCGAAACCGTGCGGTATGTCGCACAATGACCACAGATTACACTGCAAAGATTCTCACAATGAGCAAATCATTACAAAAACCCACCATTCTGAAAGTGGAAACCGTCGCACAATCCCGACTGTTTAACGTAGAAAGCGTGGATCTGGAGTTCAGCAACGGCGTGCGTCGCGTGTATGAACGTATGCGACCATCAACCCGTGAGGCGGTAATGATTGTGCCGATCGTTGATGAGCATCTGATTCTTATTCGTGAGTATGCGGTGGGAACCGAATCCTATGAGCTGGGCTTCTCGAAAGGATTGATCGACCCGGGCGAGACCGTTTTTGAAGCGGCGAACCGGGAGCTCAAAGAAGAGGTCGGGTTTGGCGCGCATAACCTGACCTTCTTAAAAAAACTCAGCATGGCGCCCTCTTATTTTTCCAGCAAAATGAATATTGTGGTGGCGGAAGATCTCTATCCGGAGTCGCTGGAAGGCGACGAGCCTGAGCCATTGCCGCAGGTACGCTGGCCGCTGGCGCATTTAATGGATCTGCTGGAAGACCCCGATTTTAACGAGGCCCGCAACGTCAGCGCGCTGTTTCTGGTACGCGAGTGGTTGAAAGCGCAGGGCCGAATTGCCTGATGGCGCGGCGTTGATCAAGCCAACGGAAAGTTCGTCTCCCCGTTCGCCGTCATCCGCTAAACACAATAAAAAAGGCGCCGGAGCGCCTTTTTTGATCAGAACAGTTCGTGTGTTTCACCATTATCAATAATGGTGGTTCCCACCTCGTGTACCGCCTGTTGTGTCGGCTGCGTGCCTTCGATGAAATACTCTTCACGGCTGTTACCGCCGCTCGCCAGTTGTCCGGTACTGCGGTCGATATTCACCGTGACGATGCCCGGCGGCGGCGTTAGCGGCTGTTCCGGCACGCCTTCCAGCACGGCTTTCATATAGGCGTCCCATGCAGGTTGCGCGCTCTTCGCGCCGCCCTCATAGCCGGAGATTTGATCTTTGATCGCGCCGGAAGCGGTAGTGCGGCCTAAATCACGGCGGTGATCGTCAAAGCCGATCCATACGGAAGTGACGACGCCAGGACCATAGCCGGAGAACCATGCGTCTTTCGAGCTGTTGGTCGTACCGGTTTTGCCGCCGATATCGCGACGTTTAAGGTCACGCGCCGCACGCCAGCCGGTACCCATCCAGCCGGGTTCGCCGAAGATATTGGTGTTCAGCGCGCTTTTGATCAGAAACGCCAGCGGCGTATTGATCACATGCGGCGCGTACTCCTGCGTGCCGTTTTGCGCGACCAGCGCCTGGTTTGCCTGTTCCAGCTCAGGCATCGGTACGGCGCTGTTTTGCTGCTCTTGCGAAACCGCGACCTCTTCCACATTGGTGTTTTCCAGCACGTCGGATTTCTGCGTATTGCCGTAAATGACCGGGATATCGCACTCCGGGCAGGCGATTTTCGGTTTCGCTTCGAAGATCACGCCGCCCTGATCGTTCTCAATCTTGCTGATGAAATACGGGTCGATCAGGAAACCGCCGTTCGCCATCACCGCATAACCGCGCGCAACCTGCATCGGCGTGAAGGAGGCGGAGCCCAGCGCCAGCGATTCGGTATGCACGATATTCTGCGCCGGGAAGCCGAAGCGTTGCAGATATTCCGCCGCATAGTCGACGCCCATGGCGCGCATGGCGCGTACCATCACCACGTTTTTCGACTGCCCCAGCCCCTGGCGTAAACGAATCGGTCCGGCGTACTGCGGCGGGGAGTTTTTCGGACGCCAGTCTGAACCTGCCCCGGCGTCCCAGCGGGAAATCGGCACATCGTTGAGCATACTGGCGAGTGTCAGCCCTTTATCCATTGCGGCGGTGTAGAGGAACGGTTTGATGTTCGACCCCACCTGACGCAAAGCTTGCGTCGCGCGGTTAAATTTACTCTGATTAAAATCGAAACCGCCGACCAGCGCCAGTACCGCGCCTGTTTGCGGGTTAAGCGAAACCAGCGCGGAGTTCACTTCCGGTACCTGCGCCAGCCACCAGTCGTTATCCACCTGACGAACCCAGATTTGCTGACCTGTCTGGACGACATCGGTAACTTTACGCGGCGTCGGCCCCTGCTGTGTATCCGAGCGGTAAGGCCGCGCCCAACGCATTCCTTCCATACGTAGCGAAACGGACGTACCGTCGGCAAGCGCAGCGGTCGCCTCTTGCGGATTAGCGCTGGTGACCACGGCGGGAAGCAGCGGTCCGTAGGTTGGCAACGCTTTCAACGTATCGGTAATTTTTTTACTGTCCCACGCCGTTTCGCCCACTTTCCATAGCACATTCGCCGGGCCGCGATAACCGTGGCGCATGTCATAGTCCAGCACGTTATTACGCACCGCCTGTTGCGCGGCCTGCTGCACTTTGCGGGTGATGGTCGTGTAAATACGATAACCATCTTCGTAGGCGCTTTCGCCATAACGGTTATACATTTCCTGGCGCACCATTTCCGACAGATAAGGTGCGGAGAAGGCGATTTCTGGCGCGTGATAATTTGCGTCGATAGGTTCGCTACGGGCCTGATTGTACTGCGCCTGAGTGATATATCCCTCGCTTAACATTCGCGAAAGCACTACGTTACGGCGCGCTATCGCCCGATCCATCGAGTAGAGCGGGTTAAAGGTAGAAGGCGCTTTAGGTAGCCCGGCGATAACCGCCATTTCGCTTAGGCTAAGCTGGTCGACCGTCTTACCAAAGTAGACCTGTGCCGCCGCGCCAACGCCATAGGCGCGGTAGCCGAGATAGATCTTGTTCAGATAGAGTTCGAGGATCTCATTTTTATTCAGCAACTGCTCAATACGAATCGCCAGAAACGCTTCCTTGATCTTGCGCATCAGCGTGCGTTCGGGGCTAAGGAAGAAGTTTCGCGCCAGTTGCTGGGTAATGGTACTTGCTCCCTGCGATGCGTGACCGGAGAAGAGCGCGACGCTGGCCGCACGGAAAATACCTACCGGGTCAATGCCGTGATGCTCATAAAAGCGGCTATCTTCGGTGGCGATAAAGGCGTTGATCATTTCCGGCGGAATTTGATCGAGCGTAACGGGAATACGGCGTTTTTCGCCATATTGCGCGATAAGTTCGCCATCCGCGCTGTAAACCTGCATCGGAATTTGCAAACGCACATCTTTCAATGTCGCGACGTCAGGTAGCTGTGGCTCAATATAGCGATAAAGGCCATAAATCGAGCCTGCTCCCAGCAGGATGCAACATACTGCAAGGATCAATAAATACTTTACGAACTTCACTGGAGATTTCCCATTTAGTGTCATTTGGGCAGTTTATAAACAAACGCGCGGTAGTATAAAGGCAAGCCAGACGCATTGATATACCCGTTAACGCGACGGGTGATAAGGAGATCGACCGTTATGGCTTTTAAAACCTGGCAAATAGGATTGCATATTCAGCAGCATGAAGCGCTGGCCATCGCCGTTATTCGCGGCGCATCGGGCTGGTCCCTGCAACGTTGGTGGCGACTGCCGCTGATGAACGCCTCCACGGCAGAGGGTACGATTCTTGACCCGCAATCGCTGGCTCACGTACTGCGACCCTGGAGCCGCGAGCTGCCGCTACGTCACCGTATTTATCTCTCTTTTCCCGCAAATCGGACATTGCAACGCGCTTTTCCACATCCGCCGATGCGTCTGCGGGAACGTGAGCAAGTCGCATGGCTTTCACAAACGATGGCGCGTGAGCTGGATATGGATCCGGACTTATTGCGTTTCGACTTTCAGGACGATGCGCTGAGCCCCGCGTTCAACGTTACCGCCGTGCAAAGCAAAGAAATTTCAGCGCTGTTAACGCTGGCGCAAACGCTCAATGTGCGCATCGCTGCTGTAACTCCCGATGCCTGCGCGTTACAGCGCTTGCTGCCGTTTATACCTTCGGGGCGGCAATGTCTGGTCTGGCGCGATGAGAGCCAGTGGCTGTGGGCGACGCGCTATGCGTGGGGGCGTAAATCGGCGCGCGAGGCGACGACGCTGCATGATCTTGCCGCGACGTTATCCGTCGTGCCGGAACATATTTCGTTATGCGCCGAAGGCGAATTCGACCCCTGGCGCGTCGTTACCGTCCGCCAACCGCCGGTTCCGCCGGACGGTTATCGCTTTGCGATTGCGCTGGGTTTAGCCATGGGGGAGATACGCTGATGGCGCATTCTGTCAATTTGCTCCCCTGGCGGCGCCAACATTACGTAGCGCGTCTGCGGCTGTGGTGCGTGGTATGGGGCGCGTCCCTGCTGCTGATAGCAAGCCTCGCGACGATCGCCCGGTTGGTTTTTTGGCAGGAGGGGAGGATTAATGAACTGCTACTGACGGCGGAAAACGGACGCACGACGGCGCTTGCGGCGAACATACCGCAGTTGCAGCAGCGTCAGCGGCAGCAACAGGCGCGATTACAACGTCAGGCGCAGCGTGAACTGACGCAAGCCTGGCAACCTATCTTGACTGACCTTGCCAACCTGTTGCCAGATCAGGCATGGCTGACAAGCCTCAATTATCAGCAAGAGACGCTAGAGCTGGAAGGGCTGGCGAGAACGTTTGACGCCCTGCTCACGCTTGAGACATCGCTTCGTCACTATGTCAGTTTTCCGCTAAACCGCACGGGCGCCACGCGGCAGGATGCGCAAGGGCGCTGGCAGTTCCATTATCAGTTAACGAGGAGCGCCGCCCGTGAACGCGCTCTTTGATATCTGGTACGGGATGTCGCGCCGTGGTCGGGTTTTTTGTTGGTGTGCAGGCGTGCTGTGCCTGGCGCTGACGGTCGCGTTATCTGTGGGCTATCCCGGCTGGAAAACGCTGGATACGCAACAAACGCGGTTAAGCCAGCAGCGCGAGGCCGCCCGACAACAGTGGCGTCATCTGCGCCGTCTGAGCATCGCGGCTGAACCGCTTTTCGGGGGCACCGTTGAAAATCCGCGTCCTTTTTCGCCGTTAGATTTCCAGGCGCCTCCCCTGCGTTTGCTGCACTGGCAGCCATCGGCGCAGGGGGGAGAAATGGCGCTGAAAACGTCCTGGGATGTGGTGCCGTCACTGTTTGTCCGGTTGGCCGAAAGCGAGATGAGCGTAAGTCGGTTTTCATTGCGTAGAGAGGGGGCGGAATTATTGATAACGCTGCAACTGGAGCGCCTGGCGAATGAAGGCTAGCCGTAGTGTATTGCTCTGTTTTTGTTTGCTGACGTTGACGGGAATGCGCGATCCCTTCCGCCCGCCGGAAGATCGCTGCCGGATAGCGGAACTCTCGCAGTGGCGATATCAGGGCGCGGTACGTAAAGGCGAGCGATGGACAGGCATTCTTAAAGATAGCCAGCAAAAATGGCGGCGAGTGGAAGAAGGGCAGACGCTGGAAAACGGTTGGACGATTGTCCGCCTGACGGCGGAAGCCTTAACGTTAACGACCGGTAAAAATTGTGCGCCGCCGCAGTGGCGGTGGCTACGTCAGGGAGCGGACAATGAAGCGATGGATAGCCATAATACTGATAGTCTTGATGCCCGCCGCACAGGCGGGAAAAGCGGCGAAAGTGACGCTGGTGGTTGACGACGTCCCTGTGGTGCAGGTTTTGCAGACTTTAGCCGAGCAGGAGCGGCAGAATCTGGTGGTGTCGCCGGACGTCAGCGGGACATTATCGCTACATCTGGCGGATGTGCCGTGGAAACAGGCGCTACAGACGGTGGTCAATAGCGCGGGGTTGGTGCTGCGTCAGGAGG
Organism: Salmonella sp. 32031103-2018-00083-FB-01-SM-01; assembly: GCF_017571995.1. NCBI lineage: Bacteria > Pseudomonadati > Pseudomonadota > Gammaproteobacteria > Enterobacterales > Enterobacteriaceae > Salmonella > Salmonella sp. 32031103-2018-00083-FB-01-SM-01. The sequence continues at coordinate 44,172 of NZ_JAGEQL010000005.1, read as the reverse complement.
GGAATATTCTTCATGTTCATTCACAGGCCTGGCAGAAAGAACACAGTGCGCGGCAGGATGCCGAGCGGTTAAGGCTTCAGGCTAATTTACCGCTGGAAAACCGCAGCATTAGCCTGCAATACGCCGATGCCGGCGAACTGGCGAAAGCGGGCGAGAAACTCCTGAGCGCGAAGGGAACCATCATGGTAGATAAGCGCACCAACCGCCTGCTGTTGCGCGATAACCGCGCGGCCCTGGCGGAGCTGGAAAAATGGGTATCGCAAATGGATCTGCCGGTGGCGCAGGTGGAGCTGGCGGCGCATATCGTCACCATTAACGAAAAGAGTCTACGGGAACTGGGCGTAAAGTGGACGCTGGCTGACGCGTCGCAAGCGGGCGCGGTGGGTGACGTGACGACGCTTTCCAGTGATTTATCCGTCGCCGCCGCCACCTCACGCGTCGGGTTTAACATCGGGCGCATTAACGGACGCTTGCTGGATCTGGAGCTGTCAGCGCTGGAGCAAAAGCAGCAGTTGGATATTATCGCCAGCCCCCGGCTGCTGGCTTCCCATCTGCAGCCAGCCAGTATCAAGCAAGGCAGCGAAATTCCTTATCAGGTTTCCAGCGGCGAAAGCGGCGCGACCTCCGTGGAATTTAAAGAAGCGGTGCTGGGAATGGAGGTGACGCCCACCGTTTTGCAAAAAGGGCGCATCCGCCTGAAGTTACATATCAGCCAGAATGTCCCCGGTCAGGTACTACAACAGGCTGACGGCGAAGTGCTGGCGATAGATAAACAGGAAATTGAAACGCAGGTAGAGGTAAAAAGCGGCGAGACGCTGGCGCTGGGCGGTATTTTTTCGCGAAAAAATAAATCGGGTAGCGATAGCGTGCCGCTGCTGGGGGATATTCCCTGGCTTGGTCAGCTCTTCCGCCATGACGGCAAAGAGGACGAGCGACGCGAATTAGTGGTGTTTATCACCCCCAGACTGGTGGCGACAGAATAATTTATGCATAAAAAAGCGCTGTTTTTGCACTGAACGCATCTGCGGGATTTGACGTGCGGATGTATTTAGCATACAAGGAGTACCGATTTGAGAGTCGTGCTTTTCGTTGCTGACGCATTGATTAATGCGCTTTGCCTTGCCGAAGGTGTGCATAAGACCGATGATAAACGGCTGAATGTCCGCTGATGCAGACGTATTGGTTCTGCGGATTGCGCACAATTGTTTGAAAGTAGAGCAATTTGTAGGCCGGATATGTTGTTCTGGTCGCCATCCGGCAACGCTAACTCGGGTTTTGCAACAATCAGGCTTGGTGATTTATTCAGTTGCCAAACCCGCTTGAGTATTGAGATAATTTTCAGTCTGACTCTCGCAATATCTTATGAGGTTTCAGTTCATGTCCTGCTGCGCTGGGTGTCTGTGAAGCGGGTTTACCATTAACGAATAGTCTTAGTAGTACCGAAAAAATGGCAGAGAAACGCAATATCTTTCTGGTTGGGCCTATGGGTGCCGGAAAAAGCACTATTGGGCGCCAGTTAGCTCAACAACTCAATATGGAATTTTACGATTCTGATCAAGAGATTGAGAAACGAACCGGAGCTGATGTGGGCTGGGTCTTCGATGTTGAAGGTGAAGACGGCTTCCGTAATCGTGAAGAAAAAGTTATCAACGAATTGACGGAAAAACAGGGTATTGTGCTGGCAACCGGCGGTGGCTCTGTAAAATCGCGTGAAACGCGTAACCGTCTCTCCGCGCGTGGCGTCGTGGTCTACCTTGAAACGACCATCGAAAAACAACTGGCGCGCACGCAGCGTGATAAAAAACGCCCGCTGTTGCAGGTTGAAGCGCCGCCTCGCGAAGTTCTGGAAGCGCTGGCTAACGAACGCAATCCGCTGTACGAAGAGATTGCCGACGTCACCATTCGCACCGACGATCAAAGCGCTAAGGTTGTGGCAAACCAGATTATTCATATGCTGGAAAGCAACTAATTCAAGCAGAATACGCTGGGTAAGCGGGCACAAGTAACTAAGGTGGATGTCGCGTCATGGAGAGGATTACAGTCACTCTCGGGGAACGTAGTTACCCGATCACCATCGCGGCTGGTTTGTTTAACGAACCAGCTTCATTCTTGCCGCTGAAATCAGGCGATCAGGTCATGTTAGTGACCAACGAAACCCTGGCGCCGCTTTATCTGGACAAGGTTCGCGGCGTACTCGAACGGGCAGGCGTTAACGTAGACAGCGTGATTCTTCCTGACGGCGAGCAGTATAAGAGCCTGACGGTGCTGGATACGGTGTTTACGGCGTTACTGAAAAAACCGCATGGTCGTGATACCACGCTGGTCGCGCTTGGCGGCGGCGTGATTGGCGATCTCACCGGTTTTGCGGCGGCCAGCTACCAGCGAGGCGTACGTTTCATCCAGGTGCCAACTACCTTACTGTCGCAGGTTGATTCTTCCGTGGGCGGGAAAACCGCCGTCAACCATCCCCTTGGCAAAAACATGATTGGCGCGTTTTACCAACCCGCTTCTGTGGTTGTCGATCTTGATTGCCTGAAAACGCTTCCCGCACGCGAACTGGCATCGGGACTGGCAGAGGTGATCAAATACGGCATTATACTCGACGCAGACTTCTTCACCTGGCTTGAGGAGAATCTGGATGCGCTATTGCGTCTGGACGGCCCGGCGATGGCGTACTGTATTCGTCGTTGTTGCGAGCTGAAAGCCGAAGTTGTTGCCGCCGACGAGCGTGAAGCGGGCTTACGTGCTTTACTGAATCTTGGACATACCTTTGGCCACGCCATTGAAGCGGAAATGGGATATGGCAATTGGTTACATGGTGAAGCCGTTGCCGCAGGTATAGTGATGGCTGCGCGCGCATCCGAGCGTTTGGGGCAGTTTAGTTCTGCTGATACGCAGCGCATCATCGCTCTACTCGAACGGGCCGGGCTGCCAGTCAATGGCCCTTGCGAGATGTCCGCGCAGGACTATTTGCCGCACATGCTGCGAGATAAAAAAGTGTTAGCGGGGGAGCTGCGTTTAGTGCTTCCGCTGGCCATAGGGAAAAGTGAAGTGCGCGGCGGAGTGTCGCACGAAGTCGTTCTTAGCGCGATTGCTGACTGTCAGCAGGCGTAACAACAAGAAAGGTCAGACTGATATTGCGTAGCTGTCAGTCTTTTAGCTTCAGGTTATGTGCAATGTCGTAAGCATTAACCTTTGAGTGGGGTGTTAAATGGATGAATTCAAACCAGAAGACGAGCTGAAACCCGATCCCAGCGATCGTCGTACTGGTCGTTCTCGTCAATCTTCAGAACGCGATAATGAGCCGCAGATCAACTTTGATGACGTTGATCTGGATGCCGACGATCGCCGTCCGACGCGTACGCGTAAAGCACGTAGTGAAGAACCTGAAGTTGAAGAAGAGTACGAATCCGATGAAGACGATACGGTGGACGAAGAGCGTGTTGAACGCCGCCCACGTAAGCGTAAAAAAGCGGCCCATAAGCCAGCCTCTCGTCAGTACATGATGATGGGCGTTGGCGTACTGGTGCTGCTGCTGTTGATTATCGGTATCGGCTCCGCGCTGAAAGCCCCCTCAACGTCTTCCAGCGAGCCGTCGGCCTCTGGCGAAAAGAGTATCGATCTTTCCGGTAACGCCGCCGATCAGGCGAATGCGACCCAGCCTGCGCCGGGCGCCACCTCCGCAGAACAAACCGCGGGCAATACGTCGCAGGATATTTCGTTGCCGCCGATTTCTTCAACGCCGACGCAGGGACAGTCGCCTGTGGTCGCTGACGGTCAGCAGCGCGTGGAAGTGCAGGGCGATCTGAATAATGCGCTGACGCAGAATCCAGAGCAGATGAACAATGTTGCGGTGAACTCTACGTTGCCGACAGAGCCTGCAACCGTCGCGCCAGTTCGCAATGGCAGCACGACGCGTCAGGCGGCGGTTAGCGAACCTGCCGAGCGTCATACCACGCGTCCGGAACGTAAACAGGCCGTCATTGAACCTAAGAAACCGCAGACCACGGCGAAAACCACGACTGCGGAACCGAAGAAACCGGTCGCGCCAGTGAAACGCACGGAACCGGCAGCGCCAGCCGCGACGCCGAAAGCGACCACCACGACGGCTGCGCCGACAGCGACGGCAAGCGCTGCGCCGGTACAAACCGCGAAGCCAGCGCAAGCCTCCACGACGCCTGTCGCAGGCGGCGGGAAAAGCGCCGGCAACGTTGGCGCGTTAAAGAGCGCGCCATCCAGCCACTACACATTGCAGCTCAGTAGTTCTTCAAATTACGACAACCTGAACGGTTGGGCGAAGAAAGAGAACCTGAAAAATTATGTGGTATACGAGACGACGCGTAATGGACAACCGTGGTATGTGCTGGTAACGGGGATGTATGCTTCGAAAGAGGATGCTAAACGTGCGGTGTCCACCTTACCTGCCGATGTGCAGGCGAAAAACCCGTGGGCAAAACCGTTGCATCAGGTTCAGGCCGATCTGAAATAATCCAGGCTGTGTCCTGCAATTGCCTGTGAGTGTCGCTGACAGCTATTTTTGTTCAGGACAGGCGCGAGGGGCGCATTTGCTACCGTCAAATGCGCCGTAAAGCAACGCGGCACAGCCTAAAGCGCAGGATGCTGTCGGAGCTTTCTCCACAGCCGGAGAAGGTGTAATTAGTTAGTCAGCATGAAAAAAAATCGCGCTTTTTTGAAGTGGGCAGGGGGAAAATACCCTCTGCTTGATGATATCAAACGACATTTGCCAAAAGGCGAGTGCCTTGTCGAACCTTTTGTGGGTGCCGGATCGGTGTTTCTTAACACCGACTTTTCTCGTTATATCCTCGCCGATATCAACAGCGACCTTATTAGCCTCTATAACATCGTGAAGTTACGTACTGACGAGTACGTACAGGCTTCGCGCGAGCTGTTTATGCCTGAAACTAACCAGGCTGAGGTCTATTACCAACTCCGTGAGGAGTTCAACACCTGCCAGGACCCCTTTCGTCGGGCGGTACTGTTTTTATATCTGAACCGCTACGGTTATAACGGACTCTGTCGCTATAACTTGCGCGGGGAATTTAATGTACCGTTTGGTCGTTATAAAAGACCTTACTTCCCGGAAGCGGAGTTGTACCACTTTGCAGAAAAAGCGCAGAATGCGTTCTTTTACTGTGAGTCATACGCAGACAGTATGGCGCGTGCGGACAAGTCGTCGGTGGTCTATTGCGATCCGCCTTATGCGCCGTTGTCCGCCACGGCTAACTTCACAGCGTATCACACCAATAGTTTTAGCCTGACGCAACAAGCGCATCTGGCGGAAATCGCTGAGAATCTGGTCAGTAACCGGATACCGGTGCTCATTTCCAACCATGATACGGCGCTCACACGCGAGTGGTATCAACTCGCAAAATTGCATGTCGTCAAAGTTAGACGCAGTATAAGCAGCAACGGCGGCACACGTAAAAAGGTGGACGAACTGCTGGCTCTGTACCAACCAGGAGTCGCCACGCCTGCAAGAAAATAATTCTCAAGGAGAAGCGGATGAAACAGTATTTGATTGCCCCCTCAATTCTGTCGGCTGATTTTGCTCGCCTGGGTGAAGACACCGCCAAAGCGCTGGCTGCCGGTGCTGATGTTGTACACTTTGATGTCATGGATAATCACTATGTGCCGAACCTGACTATCGGCCCGATGGTGCTGAAATCCCTGCGTCAGTACGGTATTACCGCGCCTATTGATGTCCACCTGATGGTCAAGCCAGTCGACCGTATCGTGCCCGACTTTGCCGCCGCTGGCGCGAGCATCATTACCTTTCACCCGGAAGCCTCCGAACATGTTGACCGCACGCTACAGCTGATTAAAGAGCACGGCTGTAAAGCGGGGCTGGTATTCAACCCGGCAACGCCGCTCAGTTATCTCGATTACGTCATGGACAAACTGGATGTGATCCTGCTGATGTCCGTGAACCCAGGCTTCGGCGGCCAGTCTTTTATTCCGCAGACGCTGGATAAACTGCGCGAAGTGCGACGCCGCATTGATGCGTCCGGTTACGACATTCGCCTGGAAGTGGATGGCGGCGTGAAGGTGAACAATATCGGCGAGATCGCCGCAGCAGGCGCGGACATGTTTGTTGCGGGGTCGGCAATTTTCGATAAGCCCGACTACAAAAAAGTGATTGATGAAATGCGCAGTGAGCTGGCAAAGGTAAGTCATGGATAAGTTGCAGAATATTCGGGGCGTCGCCTTTGATCTTGACGGCACGCTGGTGGATAGCGCGCCGGGTCTTGCCGCGGCGGTGGATATGGCGCTGTATGCGCTGGAACTGCCGGTCGCGGGCGAGGAGCGCGTGATTACCTGGATTGGTAACGGCGCAGACGTATTGATGGAACGCGCGCTGACCTGGGCTCGCGAGGAGCGCGCCACGCTGCGTAAGACGATGGGGAAACCGCCCGTTGATGAAGATATTCCTGCCGAGGAACAGGTACGCATTCTGCGTAAATTGTTCGACAGGTATTATGGCGAAGTGGCGGAAGAAGGCACCTTTTTATTTCCGCATGTCGCCGACACGCTGGGCGCGCTGCACGCCAGCGGATTGTCATTAGGTTTGGTGACCAACAAACCGACGCCGTTCGTCGCGCCGTTGCTGGAATCGCTTGATATCGCCAAATACTTTAGTGTGGTTATCGGCGGCGATGATGTGCAAAATAAGAAGCCGCATCCGGAGCCGCTGTTGCTGGTGGCAAGCCGGCTGGGCATGATGCCGGAGCAGATGCTTTTTGTCGGCGATTCGCGTAATGATATTCAGGCTGCAAAAGCGGCGGGCTGCCCTTCGGTTGGCCTGACATACGGCTACAATTATGGCGAAGCGATCGCTCTTAGCGAGCCGGACGTCATTTATGACAGTTTTAACGATCTTTTGCCCGCACTTGGGCTTCCGCATAGCGATAACCAGGAAATAAAAAATGACTAAGCCCATCGTTTTTAGTGGCGCACAGCCCTCAGGTGAATTGACCATTGGCAACTATATGGGGGCATTGCGTCAGTGGGTAAACATGCAGGATGACTATCATTGCATCTACTGCATCGTAGACCAACATGCTATTACCGTGCGTCAGGACGCACAGCAGCTACGTAAAGCGACGCTGGATACGCTGGCGCTGTACCTGGCATGTGGTATTGATCCTGAAAAGAGCACTATTTTCGTTCAGTCCCATGTGCCGGAACATGCGCAGCTTGGCTGGGCGCTGAACTGCTATACCTATTTCGGCGAGCTGAGCCGTATGACGCAGTTTAAAGATAAATCTGCGCGCTATGCGGAAAACATTAACGCCGGCCTGTTTGATTACCCGGTGCTGATGGCGGCAGACATCCTGTTGTACCAAACCAATCTGGTGCCGGTAGGCGAAGATCAGAAGCAGCATCTGGAACTGAGCCGCGATATCGCCCAGCGTTTCAACGGGCTGTATGGCGATATTTTCAAAGTACCGGAACCGTTTATTCCAAAATCCGGCGCGCGCGTGATGTCGCTGCTGGAGCCGACAAAGAAAATGTCCAAATCGGACGATAACCGTAATAACGTGATCGGCCTGCTGGAAGATCCGAAATCGGTAGTGAAGAAAATCAAACGAGCGGTCACTGACTCCGACGAGCCGCCGGTAGTGCGTTATGATGTGAAAGAGAAAGCGGGTGTCTCTAACCTGCTGGATATTCTTTCCGCCGTGACCGGTCAGAGCATTCCTGAACTGGAAAAACAGTTTGAAGGTAAAATGTATGGCCATTTGAAAGGCGAAGTAGCGGAGGCGGTTTCCGGAATGCTGTCTGAGTTGCAGGAGCGCTATCACCGTTTCCGCAACGACGAAGCGTTTTTGCAGAAGGTGATGAAAGACGGGGCGGAAAAAGCCAGCGCACGTGCGGCCGAAACGCTGAAAGCCGTTTACGAAGCCATTGGCTTTGTGGCGAAACCGTAACGGTTATTGCTTGCCCGATGGCGCGAGCTTATCGGGCCTACAAACGAGCGTAAGTTGGACAAGGCATCTGCGCCGTACCGTTTATCAGACCTGTAAAAAAAACCGGGAAAATCCCGGTTTTTTTGTATCTGCGCAGTCGTTTCTATTATTGATCGGCAGCCGGGCCGCAACCACCAATAATTTTAGAAATAGAAATTGCAGGGTGCAGCAAATAATCGTAGCTGCAGTTGTTTTTTTTGTTTTCGATATGACCAGTACAGGCGGTGAGCGTCGCCAGAACCCCTGCCACAACGGCAATTTTTACAAATTTGAACATGTCAAAATCCTTGTTGATAAAACGAACAGTAATGGTGGAATAAATATAAGATCTATTTAGCGTATAGTACGATAGCAATTAATAAACTATGCAGGTAGTCCAAATAAGGACTTCATCTTTACCTGGAAATCTGATTTAAAAAAGGTCGCTTAATAATAAGCGGCCTGTATTAGTGTTATATAATGTCGTTTATTTAACGAAATGTTTTCTTAACGTTAAGCATAAAGCCTTTATCGCTGATACCGTCTTCCTTCCACTGGTACGCATCCAGATGTAGCGCAGTATCATTGCTGCTATATTTCACGCCGATGGTTGCCAGGCCATTAACGCCGCCGCCTTTTTGACCGTCATCTATGCCGAACGATTGACCCGTCGCACCCTGTAATGACGCTGTACGCTGGCTCTTGCTGTAGCTCAGGTTCGGGCCGCCTTCCAGGGTAGCGGTGGCGCTCCAACCGTCTTTCCTGGCGTAATCCAGCTTCAGGCCGACAAGAGAGTCTACCGCCGTTTCGTTGCCAGAGTTCATGGACAGGTTAAAATCTCCGGCGCTGCGCTCTTTGTAGCCATCTTCCATGGTGTGACGGAATTTCACCCCGGCATACGGCGTGACTTTCAGCGTATCACTCATCAGAGTGAAGGTTTTTGCCCCTTCGCTGCGGAACTCAAGGTACTGCTGACGTACGTCGGAATCCGCCACCTTGTTGGTGTCGCCATACGAGACGGAGCGACTGCTGTCCAGGTTATGCACGTCATAACGCAGGCTGTTATTCCACGCCAGACCTTCATCAAACGCCATGCTGTGCTTCAGGCCGAAGAACTGACTGTAGCCGCCGGTCAGGCCGTTATCGCCCGCGGTTTTCGAACCGTCGCCATCCAGACGCGCAATACCGTACTCCAGCGTCAGATTCTGGCTTGTGGTCAAATCCAGCTTCTGGCGCAGCGCCAGCATGTCGTACTGAGTGTCGTTGCCCAGTTCAGCGCGCGGGTCGCCTTTCGCCACTACGTTAAACGCCAGGCCGTCTTTAATCTGCTGGGCCGCGTCGGCCAGCATGTTAAAGCGGTTACTGAGGATACGCGCTTCGCGGAACACGGTGGTGGCCTGAGCGCCGCTGACCTGTTTCAGGGCGTTGTTCAGTTCGGCGGTGGTGCCAACGTTGAGGCTGGTATACAGCTCGTTGTTGGTATAACCGGCGTCGAGCGCACTCGCCACGCCGGAGACGCTGGCGTCGGTCGCCACATCGGCATAGGCGTTTTTGGTCATGGTGACGTCAACGTTGCCGTCGCTGTCCTGGCTTCCCTGTGCTTTCCACACCACGGTGGTGGACTGGATAGCGCCGGCGTCAGACAGGTTGCTGCCTTCGACCACGTTGTCGAAGCTGACGGTGGTGTCGGCGGTACCTGCGGCAAAGCCGGTGTTGATTTCCACGCCGTTCATGCTGGCGTTGCTGACCTTGAGCTTACCGGCGCTGCCGTCGGCGCTGGTGCCGACCACGTAGCCGGACAGGTTGTTGGTGGTGGATGAGCCTGCGCTGTCGCCGGTGGTCACGGTCGCCATGCCATCGTTAATGGTCGGTTCCGTTGGCGCAATGAAGTCAACATAATGCACTTCCGTACCGTCGCCGTTTTCACCGCTGCCTTCGATGGTTTTACCGCTCTGCTTGATAAAGCCGGAGCCGGTTACGCTGTCATCAATATAGACCGTACCGTTGTTGACGATATGGCCATTGCTGCCCAACTGGCTGAATGCATACGAATTACTGGCGTAGATATTGATGGTGCCGTTGTTTTCAATGACGGCGGAACTGCTGGCATTGGACTCAAGCTGCATTCCGATCATGCCAGTGTCGGTCGTACCCTTTGTTCCCAGGTTAATTTCCCCGTTATTCACCATTTTGGCGCTGCCGGAGGCTGACATGGCGACGACATTATTACCGGTTACGTTAATCACGCCATCGTTTTCTACCATTCCTCCCTTGGCGCTGGCGGTCTTGATGTTGCCATTGAATGTCCCGGCGTTATAGAAGGTAAAGGTACCGTTGGCGATATCCATCGTGCCGTTTACTTCGCCCCAGTTATTCAGCGTCCCTTTCCACATTTGTTCGGGTATGCTGACCACACCGCCGCTCAGGTTATTCACAGTTGCACCGCTGGCGACAGCCAGATCGTTCACTGTGCCATTATTATTGAATACGGTCGCGGCTTTAAAATTCACAACATCAATAACACCTGTATTGCTTACCGCCCCGGAGGTGTTTTGCAGTATCAGAGTGCCAATATATCCTTGGTTATCCAGCGAGCCTTTCCACATATCGATGTGATTGACAGAACCCGTGGCGCTGTTGATGGCGCTTGCGCCACCTCCCACGGTTAACGTGTCGCTAATGTCGCCACTGTTGGTTAACGTCCCGCCCTCTTCAACGTCAACAGAGGTAATTTTGCCGCGGTTATCAATTTTCCCTCCATTCTCCGCGACGACGAAGCTGGTAATTTCGCCACTGGCGCTGTTGGTGAGGTATCCACTGTCAGTGACGTTAACTTTCTCGGTTGCTACTGCGCCTTCATTACCCACATCACCGAGAATGAGTATATTGTTGTTTAATTTAATATTCTCTCCATAAGCGGAGAGAAGCCCATCGTTATAAGCGAAAGAAACCATCGGGTCCGTGGGATTATACTGACTACTGTTTTGGCAAGAGTCAGCAACACAGATTGTGCCGTAGTTAACGACAACGCTGCTGTCATCAGCATAAAATGGCTTGCCATAGCTGGCATCGATATTGATGGTGCCAGTGGTATCGTTGATGACGGTCCCGCCGTTGAGCGCCGCCATGCCGACCAGCTGGTTATCATCGGTTTTGGTGACGCCCTCATCGGCGGTGAGATTAATGGTGCCCTGGTTAATGGCGGTGCCGCCATTGAGCGCCATCATGCCGAACCCGGCGTTATTAACGTTAATGGTGCCGGTATTGGTGGCTGTGGCGTCGCCGTCACCGCCATCAGTTGAGCCTGCGACCATACCTGCACTGGTGAGATAGAGCGATGACGGATGCCAGTAGCTTGTGCTGGTAATATCACCTTCATCGTCCAGCGTCGGGACAAAACCATCCAGATAAATATCGCCTGCGTTTAGCGCCGCTCCTTTGATGGCGCTAACGCCATATACGCCTGCGCCCTGCAAATGGATGGCGGCGTCTTTATCATTGACAACATCGCCATATCCAGAGGCGAGCATTGCATAGAAGGTATGGTTGTACCATTTCAGCGGGAAAAAGGAAAAACCTTTATATTTTACAGGTTGCTGGTCAGATATGATGGTGATATCACCGCCAGATTGGTTATGAATTACTGAACCTGCGTCGTCGGCGCGGGCAACGGCAGTACGATCGTCGCCGCCGCCGTTACTGGTTGCGTAAACCAGGATCTCACCGCTGTTGCCGATAGTTGCGCCATTGTCGACGCGCATAATGGAATAGACGCCGTGGCTTGTGATATCGCCCTGGTTCGCAATTGATGAATTTTCTCCGTTAGCGACTAATAGCGCATTGTTAATGGAAGCGCTAACATCTATATAATTGACATTAATATCAATGATTGAATTGTCATCCAGAATCAGAGAACCGCCGTTGCTGACCTTGGCCAGTGTGACAGCGCCTCCTATCATGGTGGCTGTATCTATTGTGGACTGACCGCTTAGCGTAACTTCGCTGTCGCCGTTGAGATTGATGCCTGTGACGATGCTGACCGAGCCATCCGTATTCTGGCTATGGGTAATGCTAATACCGCCGCGGATATCTACGTTGTTACCCTCGCCCGTAACGTTCAGACCGATAACGCTCAACGCTTGTCCACTGATTGTCGACAGATCGCCGACGTTGATGTCAAATGTGCCATCAAGGGTGATATCGTTGTTGGCGCCGTTAACGGTGACGCCGGTTAGCGGGGTATCGCCGGCGATCAAAGAATTTTGCTCGAACTCAGCGCTCATATTCACGTTGCCAGCGATATTGACGGTGTTGCTGTCGCCGCTCACGTTTACGCCCGTCGCGCCGCGGAATACGCCATCGCTGTCCTGCACGGAAATAACGTTAATATCGCCATCCAGCGTAACCTGTGACGTATTGCCGCTCACCAGCGCGCCGGTGCCGTTGAGGCTGACGTTAATATTCCCTTTGTTGCGGAAGGCGTTTTGTTCGCCAGCGACCACAAAACCCACCGAGTCCTGATCGCGGACGGTGGCGTTACCGGTATTTTTTGCTTCATTTCCGGTGCCGTAGGTGATGATACCCATCGCGCCGTCGGTGACCAGCAGATCGCCCGCCTGGGTCAGACTGCCGTTGTCGCCATTGATAACTACAGCGGCAGAGCCTGCGCCATCCACTGCGATATCGCCGGTATTGGCGATACGGGCCTTACTGCCGTCAATTCGCGTACCGGTCGCGCCGCCGGAGATGGTCTGATCGCCTTCATTGATAATGAGCGTGTTATCGCCATCGACATACAACGCAGCGGACCCCGCGCCGCTGACGGTGGTGTCCCCGACATTATCGATAACCGCGTTGTCGCCGATAATATGGCCGCCGGTGGCGCCGTCGGTGATGGTCATATCGCCGTCGTTGCTGACGCGCGCGTTATTGCCGTCAATGGTGGTGCCGGTGGAACCTGCGCCGCTGATACTGGAGGTACCAGTATTCTGAACCGTGGCGTTGTCGCCGTCGATGATGATGGCGGTGCCGCCGCCGCTCACGGTAATGTCGCCGGAGAAATCGGTGGTGGTATTATTACCGGAAATCAGCGCGCCGATGGCGTTGTCTACCGTTGAATGGCCCGAAATGGTGTTGGTGGTGCCGTCGCCGGAGATCACCATGCCGGTGGCGCCGTCGGTCACACTGGAGTCCCCGGTGAGCGTGTTGACGGTTCGATCGCCGGAAATAATCACGCCGGTGCGATCCTGGCCGCTGATATCCATGCCGCGATCGGAGGTATGCGATTCGCCGTCGCCGGTGATAACCGTGGTGTTATCGTCGGCAATAATCAGATAGCCCCGGCTGTCGTACTTCCAGTAGAGACCGTTTTCCTGGGTGCCTTCAATCACGGCGGCATTGGCGTCAGTCACGTCCCAGCCGGTGACGTTCAGCGTTTTGCCGTCTTCGGTGGTCAACTGCCACTGGTCATCCTGTTCTGAATAATTCCACACGGCGCCCTCGAGAACGCTGCCGTTATCCAGTTTGAAGCTATCGAAGGCCAGGGTGTCTTTGCCTTTATCGATGGTGACGCCGTTGCTGAAGGTAGTAACAGAATTATCTGTGGGCGTGTCGTCGTCATCGCCGCTATCGTCAGGCGGGGTTACATCGTCATCGCCGCTATCGTCAGGCGGGGTTACATCATCATCGCCGCTATCGTCGGGCGGGGTCACATCGTCATCGCCGCTATCATCGGGCGGGGTCACATCATCATCGCCGCTATCGTCAGGCGGGGTCACATCGTCATCGCCGCTATCGTCAGGCGGGGTCACATCGTCATCGCCGCTATCGTCAGGCGGGGTCACATCGTCATCGCCGCTATCGTCAGGCGGGGTCACATCGTCATCGCCGCTATCATCAGGCGGGGTTACATCGTCATCGCCGCTATCATCAGGCGGGGTCACATCGTCATCGCCGCCATCGTCGGGCGGAGTGACGTTGCCGCCATTATCGGGCGGAGTGACGTCGCCGCCATTATCGGGCGTAGGGGGGGTATAAGAATGAGTGGAATCTCCGCCACCGTTATTTTCAACGCCAATAGCCACACCTGCGACCAGCGCAGCAACGCCGCCAGCAACCCAGCCCCAGTGATTATCATTTTCAGGTAATGTAGCAAGGCAGGTCGGTGAGAGTTTTGCGCGTTTTTCTTTAGGCAGGGAGGAGATATTACTGGGACATTCTTTTTCATCATCGTTATTTTCTGCGGCGATGGCCGGAATGTAATAACTTTGTAGCGTTAAAGCGATCGCGATAGAAATAAGTTTTTTCTTTTGCATAGGGTTCATCCTTAATTAATATTTTCCTTGCGTGCATAAACATATGGAAATAGCGATACAGGCAATGATGAAATAGCCAGAAGAAAATTATGCTTTAGTGTTTATTTTATCACCCGATAACCAGGTCAGGTCAAATTGAGTGCTTAACGGTGTTATTTATTAGGTGAATGAATGATGGGGGAATTTGACGAATAAAAGGGTTTTTACGCAATATTATTAATATTTAAATTCACGTGATGTATTTAAAATGGATTGCTTAATTTAATTTTAAGTAAAAATAATTTGGGGTTACGAGTAGTTGTAAAATAAAGCCCTGAATAACAGGGCCTTATTTTAATTAATGATTAGAGAACCAATTTAATTTATCGCGTAAACCAACGACCCGGCCAACGATAATCAGCGCCGGGCTTTCAACCTGTTGCGCTAATTCCCCGAGCTGCGTCAGCACACCGTGGACGACGCGTTGCTTCACGGAGGTGCCGTTTTCTACCAGCGCAACCGGCATATCGGCCTGCATACCGAATGCGATCAGTTTTTCCTGGATAGTTGCTGCCTGATTAAGCCCCATGTAGAACACCAGCGTCTGTTTTTCTGCCGCCAGGTTTTCCCAGTCCAGCTCGCCGCCGGTTTTCAGATGACCCGTGACCAGACGTACGCTCTGGGCGTAATCGCGATGGGTTAGCGGAATACCGGAGTAGGCGGAGCAGCCGGAAGCCGCGGTAATCCCCGGCACGACCGAGAAAGGAATACCGGCATGGCACAGCGTTTCCAGCTCTTCGCCGCCGCGACCAAAGATAAAGGGATCGCCGCCTTTCAGGCGTACCACGCGTTTACCTTTTTGCGCTTCACGCAGCAGGATCTGGTTGATTTCCTCCTGTGGGACGCAGTGGTAACCCGCGCGTTTCCCCACAAAGACCCGATCGGCATCGCGGCGTACCAGGTTCATAATGTCGTCGGAGACGAGGCGATCGTAAACCACGATATCCGCCTGTTGGATTTGTTGTAACCCTTTCAGCGTCAGCAGTCCGGCATCGCCCGGCCCGGCACCAACCAGCACGACTTCGCCACGGTGATCTAGCGGTTCGCTAAACAGGTGCTCGGTTGTCGCGTTAACCGCTTTCTCATCGGCATTCGCCAGCGACTGCGCCAGTCGGTCATTGACGAAAAATTTTTCCCAGAAGCGACGACGTTCGCCCATCGTGGCAAACTGCTTTTTCACTCGGGCGCGGAGTTGCCCGGCGTAGCGCGCGACCTGCCCCAGATGCTGCGGCAGCAGCGACTCCAGTTTCTCGCGCAGCAGACGCGCCAGCACCGGGGAAGTGCCGCCCGAGGAGACGGCGACCATCAGCGGCGAGCGGTCAATAATGGAGGGCATGATAAAGCTGGCGGCTTTCGGCGCATCCACCACGTTGCAGAAGATGCGGCGTGACTCCGCCGCTTCGCTGACGCGCTGGTTGACGGTATCGTCGTCGGTGGCCGCGATCGCCAGCCAACACGAGTCGAGAAGCGTTTCGTCGAACGGTCCCTCAACCAGAGTCAACATGCCTTCATTTGCCCATACGGTGAACTGTGGAATAAAGGTGAGCGCATTGACCGTTAAACGTGCGCCTGCTTCCAGCAATAACCGTGCTTTGCGTTCTGCGACATCGCCACCGCCGACGATCAGACAGTCGCGGTTGCGTAATTGACAAAATATAGGCAAATGGTCCACGACATTACCCCTTAATTATTGGCAGCAGCCTCTGGCTGATTGATTTTTGCCGGAGCCGGACGCTCCGATTTCGGCGTAGCATACCAATAACCCAATCCCATGAACACGACGCCGGACAAAGTATTACCCAGAGTGACCCACAACAGATTGTGTCCGATTCCGGACAGGGTATAAGCGTCGCTGTGATGACCAAACCAGGAGAGGGCAAACAGCGTCATATTCGCGACGGAGTGCTCGTAGCCGGAAGCGATAAACGCCAGCAGGCACCACCAGATAGCAAGAAATTTCGCCGTGCCTTCGGTGCGGATCGCCATCCAGATTGCCAGACAAACCAGCCAGTTACACAGCGCGCCTTTGAAGAACAGTACCGTGGCGGGCGCGGTGGTTTTCGCCAGCGCGACTGAGTGAACGATGCTGGTATCGACCGGCAACAAACTGCCGCCGCCCCAGCTGTAAAGCAGGGCGACAAAGACGGAGCCGACCAGGTTGCCAAGCCAGGTTTGCGGCAGGATAGCCCACATTTGACCGTGGCTGATGGTGCCAGCTTTGACGCCCAGCGTCAGGAACATGGTGTGGCCGGTAAACAGTTCGGAACCGGCGATGATGACCAGCGTTAAGGCGATACCAAAGGTCGCTCCCATTACCAAAGGACGCACGGACGGGTCGAGCAGATTGCCGAGGGTGAAAATAAGAATGATGCCGAGACCGACATAAGCCCCGGCCATTGCCGAACTGACCCAGAAGCCGAGCGGATTATTCGCCGACAGGCGTGCAATGCGCGCAGCGTTAGCCGCACACTTATTGATAGTGTCTGTAAACATTTGATTATCCTTTTCTCACTTCATCCTTTGCACTGCCTCTTTGTTGGCTGCTCTCGCTCACCCCAGTCACATAGTGAACTATACTCCTGGGGATTAATGAGGGACATCCTTGTCCCTCACCGAAGGCAGCCAGCGGCTGTTCAAATTCGTTCCTGACGAATTTGTTGCTCAGTTGCCGCCGCGATGCAGTACAAATGATTTTGTGATAACAATTAAAATGAAAAAAAATACAAAAAAGGGGAGGCGTTGCGCCTCCCAAAAATAATTAACCGCGCAACTGCACCACGCCGTCTTTTACCCGCGCGTCGTAATGTTTCACAGAAAACTGTTCGTCTTCCATGCACAGCCCGTCGCTTAAACGAAAGCGCTGCTTTTTCAGCGGGCTGGCGACCCACAGTTCGCCCTGGTGTTCCGCAATCAGTCCACGAGACAGCACGCTGGCTTCAAAGAACGGGTCGATGTTGCTGATCGCGAATACCTGATCGCTATGGTAAGGACGGAAAATCGCCACCTGCTCGCCGCCTGACAGCGCGCAGACGCCGGTTCCCGGCAGAATGTCATCGATTTTGCAGATGTTTTGCCACTGGCTCATGCGTTTTCCTCCACCAGAGTGACCGGGATACGTTCATACGGCGTGGCCGGACGATGCTGTTCGCGTTCCGGCACAACCTGAACATTTGGGTCGCGCTTGTCGCTGTTGATAAAGTGTTTGAAACGAACCTGCGCCGCTGGCGTGTTGACGGTCTCCGTCCACTCGCAGACCACCGCTGCGCGCAGGCGCGCCATCTCTTCTTCCAGATGTTCGTTCAGGCCCAGCTTGTCGTCGATGATGACCGATTTCAGATAGTCGATGCCGCCTTCCAGGTTGTCTAACCACGGCGCGGTACGGGTCAGTTTGTCGGCGGTACGGATGTAGAACATCATAAAGCGGTCGAGATACTTGAGCAGCGTGTCGCGATCGAGATCGGCTGCCAGCAGATCCGCATGACGAGGTTTCATGCCGCCGTTACCGCAAACGTACAGGTTCCAGCCTTTCTCAGTGGCGATGATACCCACATCTTTACCCTGCGCTTCCGCACATTCACGGGTACAGCCGGAGACGCCGAACTTCATCTTGTGCGGGGTACGAATACCTTTGTAGCGGTTTTCCAGCTCCACGCCGAAACCGACGCTGTCGCCCACGCCGTAGCGGCACCAGGTGCTGCCAACGCAGGTTTTCGCCATCCGCAGCGCTTTGGCGTACGCGTGACCGGTTTCGAAGCCCGCTTCAATCAGTTGACGCCAGATTTCCGGCAGATCGTCTTTTTGCGCGCCAAACAGACCGATACGCTGAGAACCGGTAATTTTGGTATAGAGGTTAAACTCGCGGGCGATACGACCCACGGCCACCAGACCTTCCGGGGTGATTTCACCGCCAGCGGAGCGCGGGATCACCGAGTAGGTGCCGTCTTTCTGGATATTCGCCAGGAAGTTATCGTTAGTATCCTGTAGCGGCGTGTGCTGCGGTTTGAGGATGTATTCGTTCCAGCACGACGCCAGCAGCGAACCGACGGTCGGCTTACACACTTCGCAGCCGTAGCCTTTACCGTGTTTCGCCAGCAGTTCTTCAAAGGTTTTAATGCCTTCCACGCGTATTAAGTGGAACAGTTCCTGACGAGAATAAGCAAAGTGCTCGCACAGGTTGTTGTTGACTTCAATACCCTGTTTCGCCAGTTCGGTGTTCAGTACCTGCGTCACCAGCGGGATGCAGCCGCCGCAGCCGGTTCCGGCTTTGGTTTCCGCTTTCAGCGCCGCCACGGTATGACAGCCTTTATTGATAGCGGCGATCAGATCGCCTTTAGTCACATCGAAGCAGGAGCAGATCTGCGCGCTGTCCGGCAGTTTATCCACGCCGATAGAGGGTTTACCACTGCCCGCGTGCGACGGCAGGATCAGCGAATCCGGGTTTTCCGGCAGTTCGATGGCGTTCAGTACCAGTTGCAGCAAATTGCCGTAATCGCTGGTGTCGCCGACCAGTACTGCGCCGAGCAGCGTTTTGTTATCTTCGCTGACAATAAGACGTTTGTAGACTTCTTTGCTTTCATCGAGGTAAACGTAGCTACGCGCGCCCGGCGTGCGGCCATGCGCGTCGCCGATGCCGCCGACGTCCACGCCCAGCAGCTTCAGCTTGGCGCTGAGATCCGCCCCTTCAAAGGCGTTTTCACTGCCGAGGATATGGTCAACGGCGACCTGGGCCATTTTATAGCCTGGTGCGACCAGACCGTAAACGCGGTTGTTCCAACTGGCGCACTCGCCGATAGCGTAGATATCCGGGTCGGACGTCTGGCAGGTGTCGTTAATCACGATCCCGCCGCGCTGCGCGACGGCCAGACCGCACTGGGTAGCCAGCTTGTCGCGTGGGCGAATACCGGTAGAGAAGACGATAAAATCGACTTCCAGCTCGCTGCCGTCGGCAAAACGCATAGTCTTACGCGCTTCGTTACCCTGCTGAACAATCTCTTGCGTGTTTTTACTGGTGTGTACACGCACGCCCATGCTTTCGATCTTGCGACGTAGCTGCTCGCCGCCCATCTGATCGAGCTGTTCCGCCATCAGCATTGGCGCAAATTCAATGACGTGCGTTTCCACTCCGAGGTTTTTCAGCGCGCCAGCGGCTTCCAGCCCCAGCAGACCGCCGCCGACCACCGCCCCGCGCTTGCTGCGACGGGCGCAGGCTTCGATAGCGTTGAGGTCTTCAATGGTACGGTAAACGAAGCAATCCTGGGTTTCGGAGCCTTTAATCGGCGGAATCCACGGATATGAACCGGTCGCCATGATCAGCTTGTCATAATAAACGGTACGACCCGCGCTGGAGTGAATCACTTTCTCCTGACGGTTAATGGTAATTGCGCGTTCGCCAACCAGTACCTTCACGCCGTGCTTCTCGTAAAATCCTTCACGCACCAGAGAGAGCTCTTCCGCGGTGTGGTGAGAGAAGTAGGATGATAAGTGGACACGGTCATAGGCTTTACGGGGTTCTTCACAGAACACGGTAATGTCGAACAGGCTAGCGTCGGATTTATCAAGGAGATCCTCAATAAAGCGGTGGCCGACCATACCATTACCGATAATAGCGAGTCTGACTTTGCTCATTTTTGCCTCGATTTCTTTTCTATTACCGCCTACCTTAACGATTCAGCAACCCCGCTTATTGATGTAAATCAAATTCACCTTTATATACCTCTTAATGGGTATATGGCTGATTTGTCTGGATTTTTATAAGTGGCGGAATTGTCAGGTTTTTCAGGTTTGTACAAATAACATACAAAATGAGGGGTTTTTAGACCAACAGGCCTACCTCGTCAGGAGGGAGGATAGAGTGCCGGAGGGCGACGTCGCCTTATCCGGCCTACCAACAGCTTACGCTGTAGGCCGGATAAGACGCATCGCGTCGCCATCCGGCAATCATTATCAATGCGCCGCTGGCGCGCTATGCTGACGATGACGGGACACAAAGCCGAGCGCAAAGCACATCACAAAGACCACCGCATACAGACCATTCGCGGTGAGTAACGCCGCCTGTGGACCGCTGTGCGCCACAATCGGGCCGGTGACGACGAAGGTCAGCATCGTTCCGATGGTGCCGCAGGTCAGAATAAAGTTAACCAGCTTAGGCGAGGCCACTTTCGTTTGCTGCGATCCCAGCGTAATGATGGAGGTATAAATGGCGCTGGAGAAGAAGCCCAGCATCAGAATAAACCACGGCATATGCGCCTGCGTGCCGGTAATAAACAGATACATCAGGACCGCCGCCATACCCGCCAGTACGGTCAGGATGCGTTGCAGATCGAAAAAGCGCAGGATAAAGCTGAACGCCCACATACCAAACATATAGGACATCCAGAAATCACTCACCAGCGCCCCGGCGTCATTCAGGCTCATGCCGAGGCCTTTGGCATATTCCGGCACCCAGGAGATAAAGCCCAATTGACCGAGGATATAGCACAGCGCGGCGACGGCGAGAAACAGTACGCCAATGCCCCATTTTTCTTTGGCGACAGGTGCCTGAGAGTGCTGCGCATGTTTACCCAGCGCCGGAAATTCACAGCCGAAGGTCAGGATGAAAATCGCCAGGTAGACCAGGCCGATGCAGGCGTAGACCCAGTACCACTCAATACTACGCGCCAGCAGGAAGGCGGCGACCATAGGAAAAATCATCCCCGCCATGCTGAAGAAGGAGTCGGTAAACAGCAGTCGGGAACCGCGCTGACGCCCTTCATACAGTTGCGTAATCAGGAAGGTGCCAATCGACATGGTGATCCCGCTGACCAGCCCCAGCACAAACATCGCCGCTGAGAACAACGCCAGGCTGTGGCTGAACATCAGCCCGGCCACCGCCAGTACCATCAGGATAAAACCAAAGCGTAGCTGTGTTTTCAGCGGGATGATTTCCATCAGCCACGCATTGAGGAAGATCGAGATCAAAATCCCGGTGTTCAGGAAAGTGAAGGTGTTACTCATGCTGGAAACGGGCAGCTGAAAATAGTCTGCGATATTTCCCATCACCATCCCGGTGACAATCACCAGCGCCCCGGTCAGGGCGTAGGAAAGAAAGCTGATCCATGTGAGCTTGATGCGGTTGCTGTTAGTCATGTCTGGCCTTGAAGAGAAGTGAAGCGCGTGGAGGGCGCGTTAAGCGGGCAGATTTTAGGCGCTTTTGTGATGCATTTAAATAATTATTAGTGATAGTAATGTTCATTACATTTTTTAATGTGATGTTTGTCACATTATATTGCAAGAATACGGCGTTGCGTCGTAACGTTACATTTGTTTCATATACGTAAAATTAGGTAAAGGGCTGGCCTGGCCCAGGAAGGCTCTTTAAAATCATTCCACTTGCTTTATTTCTGCTCTCTTTAAGGAAATCTCATGCTCAAATCGACTCTGGCGGCTGTCGCAGCTGTTTTCGCTCTTTCTGCTCTTTCTCCCGCAGCGTTGGCAGCAAAAGGCGATCCTCATGTGCTGTTAACCACCTCCGCCGGGAATATTGAGCTGGAGCTGAACAGCCAGAAAGCGCCGGTTTCTGTGAAAAACTTTGTCGATTACGTCAACAGTGGTTTCTATAACAACACTACGTTTCACCGCGTTATTCCTGGCTTTATGATTCAGGGCGGTGGTTTTAACGAGCAGATGCAGCAGAAGAAACCGAATCCGCCGATTAAGAATGAAGCCGACAACGGTCTGCGTAATACTCGCGGCACGATCGCGATGGCGCGCACCGCAGATAAAGACAGCGCCACCAGCCAGTTCTTTATTAACGTCGCGGATAACGCTTTTCTCGACCACGGTCAGCGCGACTTTGGCTATGCGGTATTTGGTAAAGTGGTAAAAGGTATGGATGTCGCCGATAAAATCTCACAGGTACCGACGCACGATGTCGGGCCTTACCAGAATGTGCCGACAAAACCAGTCGTTATCCTTTCCGCGAAAGTCCTGCCATAAAACATGCCTGCGCGGGTGCGAGCCGCCCGCGTTTTCTCCCTGTCTCAGCGTAACCTGAAATTGCTGCTTATACTTGTGGTCAAGCACAGACATATTCAGGGAGGCCCGGTGAAGAAACTTACCGATAAACAAAAGTCACGCTTTTGGGAACAGCGGCGCAACGTTAACTTCCAGCAAAGCCGCCGTCTCGAAGGTATTGAGATCCCCTTAGTAACCCTAACCGCCGATGAAGCGCTGGCACGTCTTGACGAGCTTCGGAGGCACTATGAGCGATAAATTTGGCGAAGGGCGCGATCCGTACCTCTATCCGGGGCTGAATGTGATGCGTAATCGGCTGGGGATTCATCAGGCCCAGCGACTGGCGCAAGCGGCATATGAAATGACCGCGCTCCGCGCCGCCACGATTGAACTGGGGCCGCTGGTACGCGGCTTGCCTCATCTGTGCGCGATTCATCGCCAGCTCTATCAGGATATTTTCGACTGGGCAGGGCAATTGCGGGAGGTCGATATTTACCAGGGCGATACCCGTTTCTGCCACTTTGCCTATATCGAAAAAGAGGGCAACGCTCTGATGCAGGATCTGGAAGAAGAGGGCTATCTGGTCGGTCTGGCGCACGAGAAGTTTGTCGAGCGGCTGGCGCATTACTACTGTGAAATTAACGTGCTTCATCCGTTTCGTTTGGGGAGCGGGCTGGCGCAGCGCATCTTCTTTGAACAGCTGGCGCTACATGCAGGCTACGCGCTGAGTTGGCAAGGTATTGCGGCTGAAACATGGAAGCAGGCGAACCAGAGCGGCGCGATGGGCGATCTCTCCGCTTTGCAGGCGATTTTTCAGAAAGCGATAAGCGAAGCTCGCGAAACTGAGTAAAATAGTTCGGTTCTACTGACCACCCGGAGCCGCCATGATCCTGCTTATCGATAACTATGATTCCTTTACCTGGAACCTCTACCAGTATTTTTGTGAACTGGGCGCGGAAGTGCAGGTCCGGCGCAATGATGCGCTGACGCTGGCGCACATTGACGCTTTGAACCCGCAAAAAATCGTTATCTCTCCTGGCCCCTGTACGCCAAATGACGCTGGCATTTCACTGGCGGTTATCCGCCATTATGCCGGACGTATTCCGATGCTGGGCGTTTGCCTGGGTCATCAGGCGATGGCGCAGGCCTTTGGCGCGTCGGTGGTGCGGGCAGCGAAAGTGATGCACGGTAAAACGTCACCTGTTACGCATAATGGACAGGGCGTGTTTCGGGGATTGCCCAGCCCGTTAACCGTGACACGTTACCACTCGCTGATTGTCGACCCTGCCACGTTGCCAGAGTGTTTTGAGATCACCGCCTGGAGTGAAACGCAGGAGATTATGGGCATTCGCCACCGCGAGTGGGATCTGGAAGGCGTGCAGTTCCACCCGGAAAGTATTCTCAGCGAACAAGGACACGCTCTGCTGGAAAATTTCCTCCGGCGTTGATTTGTGGTTGCTATTGAGTGATTTTTTATTCATATTTTGTGATTATAATTTCACTGGCGTTTCTACTTAACCGGGTGGTAATGATATGGCAACTGAACAAACGGCTATTACGCGCGCAACTTTTGATGAGGTGATTCTGCCTGTTTATGCACCGGCGGACTTTATTCCGGTCAAAGGTAAAGGCAGCCGCGTATGGGATCAGCAGGGCAAAGAGTATATCGATTTCGCCGGCGGGATTGCAGTGACTGCGCTGGGCCATTGCCATCCGGCACTGGTCGAGGCGCTGAAATCCCAGGGGGAAACCTTGTGGCATACCAGTAACGTTTTTACCAATGAACCGGCGTTGCGTCTGGGACGTAAACTGATCGACGCCACGTTTGCCGAGCGCGTGCTGTTTATGAATTCCGGCACCGAAGCGAACGAAACCGCTTTTAAACTGGCGCGTCATTATGCCTGCGTGCGCCATAGCCCGTTCAAAACGAAAATCATTGCCTTCCATAACGCCTTTCATGGCCGTTCCTTGTTTACCGTCTCTGTCGGCGGGCAGCCAAAATATTCCGACGGCTTTGGGCCGAAACCCGCCGATATTATTCACGTTCCCTTCAACGATCTTCATGCGGTGAAAGCGGTAATGGATGACCACACCTGCGCGGTGGTGGTCGAGCCGATTCAGGGTGAAGGCGGCGTGCAGGCGGCTACACCGGAATTCCTCAAAGGGTTACGCGACCTGTGTGACGAGCATCAGGCGTTGCTGGTGTTTGATGAAGTGCAGTGTGGGATGGGGCGCACCGGAGACCTGTTTGCCTATATGCACTACGGCGTCACGCCGGATATCCTCACCAGCGCCAAAGCGTTAGGCGGCGGTTTTCCGGTGAGCGCCATGCTGACCACGCAGGAGATCGCCTCGGCCTTCCATGTCGGTTCGCATGGTTCAACCTATGGCGGTAATCCGCTGGCCTGTGCGGTGGCTGGCGCGGCATTCGATATTATTAATACGCCAGAGGTACTACAAGGCATTCACACTAAGCGGCAACAGTTTGTGCAACATTTGCAGGCGATTGACGAGCAATTTGACATTTTCAGCGATATTCGCGGCATGGGGCTGCTGATTGGCGCGGAACTGAAGCCGGAGTACAAAGGTCGGGCGCGCGATTTTCTGTACGCAGGCGCGGAGGCTGGCGTGATGGTGCTCAATGCCGGAGCCGACGTGATGCGTTTTGCCCCGTCGCTGGTGGTGGAAGAGGCGGATATCAATGAAGGAATGCAGCGCTTTGCGCAGGCGGTAGGGAAGGTGGCGGCCTGATGGCGGATTGCCGGATAAGCGTAGCGCATCCGGCAGTCGGACTTAACCTTTTGTATCCCGTAGCCGCTTACTCAGCCAGATACCGTGATGCGGACGCTGACGCCAGGCCATCGACGAAATGGTGTGCATGGTGTTCAGATGGCCAATGATGCGCTGTAAATGTTGTTCCAGAGTGCTCAATAAGCCATGTGACGGCATGTCCGGCGACTCCAGAATATTGACATCGCCGGAGCCGCCTGGCCTGTCGTACTCCAGGCGCTGCTGGCAGCGCTGAATCGCAATCTCGCAAGATTCCAGATAGCGCTGCGCCAGATCCGGCGTCAGCATGGTGTGTTCCCGCGCCAGCGTCGTCATGGCGTTGATATGCTCGACAATAAACTGGCTGTGCGTGACCCACAGTTTCATATCCGACAGATAGTGGGTATTGAACCCGGGTTCCTGCATTGCCTGATTTAACGAGTTGAATAACGTGTTATGCGCCTGGTTGACCCGCATTCTTTGATAAGCGAGCGGGGTGGCTTGCGGATCGTTACTGAGGATCAGTCGGATAGCTTCTTGATCGGCTTCCAGCGCATCATGGGCGTTTTTACGTAATAGCCCGCTTTGCCATTGCGGCCACAGCCAGACCATGCCGCCAAAGGCAATTAAACAGCCAATCAGCGTATCGATCAGCCGCGGCACAATAAACTGCTCTCCGTTTAACGTCAGTAACTGGATGGTGTATACCGCCGTCACCGTAAAGCCGACCGTCGCCCAGCCGTAGTTTTTACGAATAATCAGATAACTTGCCAGCGTTAGTACCAGCATGACCGCCAGCGTAATGCTTTCGGGAATATGTAAGTGCAGCGTGACGCCGGCAATCACCAGGCCGACCAGCGTTCCGACCGAACGATGCAGAATACGTACGCGCGTCGCGCCATAGCCGTTTTGGGTGACAAACAGCACTGTCATGAGGATCCAGTACGGTTTAGGCAGGTGCAACGCGCTGCCCATCAGACTGGCGATGCTCATCATCACGCTGATGCGTCCGGCATTGCGTAGCGCCGGCGATTTTAGAGACATATAATTTTTCAGCGCCGGAAGTAGCGGCAGGCGACGCTGTTTATCGGCCATCAGGTCGCGGGCGTACAGCGGTCGCTGAGTACGCAGCACACGGGCGATTCGACTGAAGTGCCAATAGCAGAACTGGCCTACCGGATTTTCAGGATGCTGATTGGCGATCTTCTCCAGAGCGCCAATCTGTTTTTCCATGGAGAAGCGCGTCGGCAGACGATGATAAAGAATGTCATCCGCCAGCACGCGCAGGCGGGCGGCGACCGTTTGCGCATTCCAGCGAATCACCTCTTCCGCATGGCTGCGTTCTACCAGTTTCTGTACCTCTTCCGGCTGATGCAAGCTGACGGAGATGTGCTCCTGCAAATCCATCGCTTCCTGAAAAGCCCGCAACAGGCGCTTGTAATCATTGTTGTTGTGCGCCGAAAGCATATGCATCTGTTGGTAACACTGGGTAATGAGATCGACCGCTTTTTGCTGGCGTATCAGCAGGGGAGGCAGCGCTTTTTCCGGATCGATATGTTGGGTGAGCAGGCTGTATTTCGCTTCGCAATAATCGGCCAGTTCACGGTATAACAAACTCAATGACTCGCGCAGCGGCTGTTCGCGCCATAGCCAGAACCAAAACCAGTTAAACACGCCGTACCATAGCGTGCCCATCGCATAAATGAGCAGCGGCTCCCAGACGGGCATGTATCCCGCAAGACTCAGGGTAAAGATGGCGGCAATCAGCGACGCTGGCAGTAGCCGCGCGTGAAGCGGGCTAATTTCCGCCGTCACGCCAAGCACCAGCGTGAGCCCGGTCAGGATCAACGGCAGGGGGATGGATTCCGCCAGCAGAAGTTGCGTTACCAGACTGCATCCGGCGAACAGCGACGCGCCGATGATCAGGCGTTTAAAAAAGCGTTTGTGCGGGGTATCCAGACCTGCAATGTTGCAGCAGGCGGGAACAAGAGAGAAAAGCAAGCCCAGGTGTAGCTGGCCTATCAATAAACCGACAGCCACAGGCAGGCACAGCACCAGCGTTTGCCGTAGTGCGTAATTAATCTCTGGGTGATAAATCAGTCTTCGCCACATCGATGCAAACAAAAATGGCGCATGATAAAACGCGCCATTCTGACGGAATTAACGGGTGCCGTAGACGACGATGGTCTTGCCATGCGCGGAGATCAGGTTTTGATCTTCCAGCATTTTCAAAATACGACCAACGGTTTCGCGGGAGCAGCCGACGATCTGGCCGATTTCCTGACGGGTGATTTTGATCTGCATCCCATCCGGGTGCGTCATGGCATCGGGCTGTTTCGCCAGATTCAGCAGCGTCTGAGCGATACGCCCGGTGACGTCAAGGAAGGCGAGGTTACCTACTTTTTCAGAGGTGACTTGTAAGCGACGAGCCATCTGGGAAGAGAGGCGCATCAGAATATCCGGGTTGACCTGGATTAATTGGCGAAATTTTTTGTAGGAAATTTCAGCGACCTCACATGCGGTTTTCGCACGTACCCAGGCGCTGCGTTCCTGGCCTTCTTCAAACAGGCCCAGTTCACCAATAAAATCACCCTGATTCAGATAAGAAAGGATCATTTCTTTCCCTTCTTCATCTTTGATCAGCACTGCCACGGAGCCTTTAACGATGTAGTACAGCGTTTCTGCTTTTTCACCCTGGTGAATCAGCGTGCTCTTTGACGGGTACTTATGAATGTGGCAATGAGACAAGAACCATTCAAGAGTCGGGTCTGTTTGCGGTTTGCCAAGCACCATGCGCGGTTATCCTCTGTTATAAGCTGTCTCCAGAGCCAGAAAACGGCACTGTCTCTGGGGTTGCAAAAATATACTTCCCGCTACCTGGGAAGGGGGCTACGAAAATAGATTGTAGCCTGTAATGTGATGTCCTCTGCATACATGCAGTACGTCAATGTATTACTGTAGCATCTTGTCTGTTTTAGCATAGCTTTCGCCGTGTGTCTCCTGGTGTCTCGCTTCAGCATGACCCAGGTCGCCTTCCATTGCGACTTTTGTGGTATGCGCGTAATCTTTCAGGAAAATTGAAACATTGGAGTTACGAAATATGCAAGCGCGTGTAAAGTGGGTTGAAGGACTCACGTTCCTCGGAGAGTCCTCCTCCGGCCACCAGATTTTAATGGATGGCAACTCCGGTGACAAAGCGCCGAGTCCGATGGAGATGGTATTAATGGCGGCTGGCGGATGTAGCGCTATTGATGTGGTATCAATCCTGCAAAAGGGCCGTCAGAATGTCACCAACTGCGAAGTGAAGCTGACATCCGAGCGCCGGGAAGACGCGCCGCGCCTGTTTACGCACATTAATCTGCATTTTATCGTTATCGGCAGCGATCTGAAAGAGGCTGCCGTCGCGCGCGCTGTCGATCTCTCCGCGGAAAAATATTGCTCGGTGGCGCTAATGCTGGAAAAAGCGGTCAATATTACCCATTCGTATGAAGTGATTGCGGCGTAACATGTGATGCCGGATGGCGGCGTGGCTTTATCCGGCCTACCCGTTTTTATCTCGTAGGCCCGATAAGCGTAGCGCCATCGGGCATTTCACCGCGGTTATTCGATTTTTTTGCCTTCCATTAATCGCTGCACCAGCGGCAACATAATCAGCTCCATCGCCAGCCCCATTTTGCCGCCCGGCACCACTAATGTATTAATGTGAGAAATGAACGAGCCCTGGAGCATCGCCAGAAGCCAGGGAAAATCGATCCCTTCCAGATTGCGGAAATGGATCACCACAAAACTCTCATCCAGCGAGGGAATACCCTTTGCGGCGAACGGATTGGACGTGTCGACGGTCGGCACGCGCTGGAAGTTAATATGGGTACGCGAGAACTGCGGCGTAATGTAATTGATGTAGTCGTCCATGGAACGCACCACGGAATCCATCACCGCTTCACGGGAGTGTCCGCGCTCGCTGGTGTCGCGGATTAGTTTCTGAATCCACTCGAGGTTGACGATAGGCACCACGCCAACCAACAGATCAACATGACGCGCGACATCATGTTGCGGGGTGACGACGCCGCCGTGCAGTCCTTCATAAAACAGCACATCGGTCGGTTCGGGAAGCGGCTGCCAGGGCGTAAACGTGCCGGGAACCTGATTCCACGGTACGGCTTCATCATAGGTATGCAGATATTTACGCGACTGGCCTTTACCCGTCTGCCCGTACTCAATAAAGGTATGTTCCAGTAGGCTAAAGTCATTGGCTTCAGGCCCGAAATAGCTGATATGCCGCCCGGCGTCACGCGCTTTGCGGATCGCCATGTCCATTTCCGGGCGGGTGTAACGATGAAAACTGTCGCCTTCCACCTCGGCGGCGTGCAGATTTAACTGCGCGAAAATTTTACGAAACGCGAGGCTGGTGGTGGTGGTCCCCGCGCCGCTTGACCCTGTTACTGCTATCACCGGATGTTTGGCTGACATGGCAACTCCATGATTGAGCTTTAGTAATAATGTATTGTCGGCAAAGGCGTTTTATTCGCGAAACTGCTTTTTCGGCATAATATTGACCGTTTCATGTAATTCAGACCATACCAGCACGGCCTCGCCGGATTGCAGTTGGCGTTTTACGTCAGCGACTTTTTGTTCAAGCGAACGTTCATGTTCACCATAATCGGTGCCTTCGCGCAACACAAAGCTTTCGATCAGGTTGTCCAGCGTGTCGGGGGCGAGCCCCTGCCAGGGAATGATCATGATGACGCCTCCAGGTACGTTGTCAGCCAGTCAGGAATTCGGCGTTCCAGCCACATTTCAGGGCGCAGCGGCGTACCGCCGATAAATCCTACGTGTCCGCCATGCTCAGTTAGCTGATACTCCACCTGCGGGGGCAGATCTTCCGCTTTAGGGATCACATGATGATCCATAAACGGATCGTCTTTAGCGTGAATAATCAGCGTCGGTTTAGCAATCTGGTTAAGCAACGGCATGGCGCTACACTGACGATAGTAGTCGATGGCGTCGGCAAAGCCGTGAATTTTCGCGGTGATCAGGTCGTCAAACTCGCGAATACGGCGCATTGATTTCAGTTGCGCCAGATTCACCGGCAGCGACCCGGGATACGCCGCCAGCTTGCGTGACGCATTCGCTTTTAACAGATTAAGCAAATAACGCTGATAGACGCGGGAAAACCCTTTGTCCATATGGTAGCTACAGGCTTCGAGAACAAAGGGCGCAGAAACAATCACCGCCGCCTCGATGGGAATATCGCGGCCTTCTTTCGCCAGCAGGCACGCCAGCATATTACCGCCGAGCGAATAGCCCACGGCGGCTGTCGGAACGGCGCCGAGCTCCCGCTGTAGCCAGCGTAAAAACCAGGCTCCGTCCTCCGTTTCACCGGAGTGGTAAATACGATTCAGACGGTTGGGTTCGCCGCTACAGCCGCGAAAGTGCATCACCACGCCCAGCCAGCCGCGCTTTTGCGCCGCCTCAATCAGCCCGTGGGCATAGGGGCTGTTCAGGCTGCCTTCCAGACCGTGAAAGACCACCAGCCGCGGTTTATGCTTTGCCTGTTGCGGTTCTTCGCTCCATGCCAGATCGACAAAATCGCCGTCCGGTAGCTCCAGCCGCTGCCAGTGGGCGTTGAACTTCACTTTGCGGCGGATTAAGCGCGGCAGCATAGTTTGTAAATGGCGATTACGAATGCCACGCATGGGAATAAATTCATGCGAGTCATTGACAGGCGGGGTCATTTCTGTGGACGTGATCTCAACCATAGCACCAGAACAATTGATAATTGGAAACAATACTATACCGCGCATAAGGTTCACAGATTAGTCAATATGTGATTTTACGTTCAATTGGTCGTCTGGCGAAATAAAATTGCGCCTCATTTCATCAGAGGGGGCGGTATGCAAGGCGCGCGCAATACCCCACAGAAATCGCGTGAACCCCTGCATCAGCCGAATTAATCGTGGTAGTGTGGCAACACGATAGTTATGCGACTCAAGGAGAAGGCATGTCGAAGACACTTTTACAGATCCATTTTAACTTTAGCGGCCCTTTTGGCGAGGAGATGACCCAGCAACTGGTCGGGCTGGCGGAGTCTATCAATGAGGAGCCGGGCTTCATCTGGAAAATCTGGACAGAAAGCGAGAAAAACCAGCAAGCTGGCGGCATTTACTTGTTTGAATCCGAAGAAACGGCGCAGGCTTATATTAAAAAACACACTGCGCGTCTGAAAAATCTTGGCGTTGATGAGGTGACGTTTAAATTATTTGGCGTGAACGACGCGCTGACGAAAATAAATCACGGCAACCTTTGCCGCTAAATCACATAACGCAGGCTTCTGTTCCGGTGCTGCCGACCGCAACGGTAATCTTTATACCGGGACGAGTACCGAAGAGGCCTTTATGGACGAACAGCGGACAACGAACGTTCTCTTCCAGCGTGTTCAGCGCCTCGGCGGTGCGGGCGATGTTACCTTTCTCCACAAACATCATGAAGATGGTGAGCTTGCGGAAGGTAATGTCATCGGTGATTGACAGGTTCATCGTCCGCCCCGCGCGTTAGTCGTTCTGCATCATTTGCTCAAGCTGCTCCTGCGCCTCAAGCCATGCCATTTCACATTCTTCCAGCCCGGATTTGGCGCTGGCCTGCTGTTGCAGACACTCGGTCATCTCCGCTTTACGGCTGGGGTCATACAGGCTGCTGTCGCCGAGCTTCTCTTCCGCCTGCGCTAACTGGGCGTTGAGCTTTTCCATCTCTTTTTCCAGACGGGTAATCTCTTTACGCAGCGGCTGCGTCAGAGTGCGTAGCTCGGCTTCGCGACGCTTCTGATCTTTGCGTGACTGGGCGCTGTTGGCGTTGTTTTCCTTCGGCGCGTCGTCGGCCTGGTTTTCCTGCTTCTGCACATCGCTCAACCACTGCTGATAATCTTCCAGGTCGCCGTCGAACGGTTCGACCTTTTTGTCGTGAACCAGATAGAGGTCGTCAGTGGTGGAGCGAATCAGGTGGCGGTCGTGCGACACGACGACCAATGCGCCTTCGAAATCAATCAGCGCTTCGGTGAGCGCCTGACGCATGTCGAGATCCAGGTGGTTGGTCGGTTCATCGAGCAGCAGCAGATTTGGACGCTGCCAGACGATCAGCGCCAGTACCAGGCGCGCTTTCTCGCCGCCGGAGAAACGTTGCGTCTCTTCCGTTACTTTGTCGCCCTGGAAACCGAAGCCGCCGAGATAGTCGCGCAGCTTCTGCTCCAGTTCCTGCGGCGCCAGACGCGCCATATGCTGCAACGGGGATTCATCCGCGCGCAGGAACTCCAACTGGTGCTGGGCGAAGTAGCCGAGCTTAATGCCTTTGGCGAGGCCGATTTCACCGTGCAACGGTTCCAGTTCGCCCGCCAGCAGCTTGATCAGCGTCGATTTCCCCGCGCCGTTGCGGCCCAGCAGGCCGATACGCGAGCCGGGCACCAGGTTCAGCTTGATGGATTCCAGAATGATGCGATCGCCATAACCTGCGCTGACTTTTTCCATCTTCAGCAGCGGGTTCGGCAGGCTTTCCGGCGCGCGGAAGCTGAAATGGAACGGGTTGTCGACATGAGCCGGCGCAATCAACTCCATACGCTCCAGCATCTTGATACGGCTTTGCGCCTGCTTGGCCTTGGTGGCCTTGGCTCGGAAACGGTCGATGTAGCTTTGCAGATGCGCCACACGCTCCTGCTGGCTCTCATACATCGCCTGCTGTTGCGCCAGGCGCGTGGCGCGCTGAACTTCAAACGCGCTGTAGTTGCCGGTGTACTCGAACAGAGTCTGCTGTTCGATATGGATAATTTTATCCACTATCGGGTCAAGAAAGTCGCGATCGTGGGAAATCAGAATCAGGGTGCCCGGATAGCTCTTCAGCCATTTTTCCAGCCAGATAACGGCATCCAGATCGAGGTGGTTGGTCGGTTCGTCGAGCAGCAGTAAATCGGAACGGCAAATCAACGCCTGGGCCAGGTTAAGGCGCATCCGCCAGCCGCCGGAAAAGTCGCTGACCGGACGTTCCAGCTGATCGTTAGAGAAGCCGAGGCCGTGTAGCAGGCTGGCGGCGCGCGAGCGAACGGTCCATGCATCGATGGCGTCCAGCTTGCCGTGTATGGAGGCGATAGCATGTCCGTCGTTACGTTCGTTGGCGTCGTTAAGCTGCGCCTCCAGCTGCCGGTATTCACGGTCGCCGTCAATGACATACTCAATCGCTGGCTGAGGCAACGCAGGTGTTTCCTGATTCACCCACGCTAATTGCCAGGTTCCGGGCAGGGTAAAACTCCCGGCATCGGCGCTGATTTCATTTTTTAGCAATGCCAGCAGGGTAGATTTACCGCAGCCGTTTTTACCCACCAGGCCGACTTTCTGGCCTGGATTAATGGTAGCCGAGGCATTGTCCAGTAGGACGCGCACGCCGCGACGAATTTGTAACGAGGAGAAAACAATCATAAGGCGCCGTATGTTCAGACTATGTTAATTTATCATTATGATAATGTAATATTCGGGCGTACCGCCGCGCTGGAGCGCAATGGTAGCTCAAAACAACAACGATACACAAAATCATTCAGGCCGCCTTTGGTGAGGGACAAGAATATCTCTCATTAATCCCAAGCGGCGGACATAGAGTACGTTCCTGAGTTGAACAAACGCTGTCAACGTAGAAGCGGCCTGAAGAATGGCATGTATCGACCCAAAACAACCGGGAGGGGGATTGATGTCTCAGCCAGCGAAAGTCTTGCTGTTGTATGCCCATCCGGAATCTCAGGACTCGGTTGCTAACCGGGTACTGCTTAAACCGGCCATACAGCACAATAACGTAACCGTGCACGATCTTTATGCGCGCTATCCTGATTTTTTTATCGACACGCCCTATGAACAAGCCCTGTTACGTGAGCACGACGTCATTGTTTTTCAGCATCCCCTTTACACCTATAGCTGTCCGGCTTTACTGAAAGAATGGCTTGATCGCGTTTTGAGTCGGGGGTTCGCCAGCGGACCAGGGGGAAACCAACTGGTGGGAAAGTACTGGCGTAGCGTGATTACGACCGGCGAGCCGGAGAGCGCTTACCGGTATGACGCGCTAAACCGCTATCCAATGAGCGATGTACTGCGCCCCTTTGAACTGACCGCGGCCATGTGCCGGATGCACTGGATGCCGCCCATTATTGTGTACTGGGCGCGGCGCCAGTCGCCGCAGACGCTGGCCAGTCATGCGAAAGCCTATGGCGAGTGGCTGGCGAATCCTGTGAGCGCGGGAGGCTATTGATGGAAGGTGCTGATTTATTGACAGCGGGAGTGTTGTTTCTCTTCGCGGCGGTGGCGGCGGTGCCGCTGGCGGCCAGGCTGGGCATCGGCGCGGTGCTAGGGTATTTGCTGGCGGGAATCGCCATCGGTCCGTGGGGGCTGGGATTTATCAGCGACGTTGACGAGATCCTGCACTTTTCCGAACTGGGCGTCGTGTTTCTGATGTTTATCATTGGTCTCGAACTCAATCCGTCCCGGCTTTGGCAACTACGGCGCTCTATCTTCGGCGTCGGCGCTGCTCAGGTGCTGTTAAGCGCGGCGGTGCTGGCGGGGTTATTGATGCTTGCTGATTTCTTATGGCAGGCGGCGGTCGTCGGCGGGATTGGCCTGGCGATGTCTTCGACGGCGATGGCGCTACAACTGATGCGCGAGAAAGGCATGAACCGTAGCGAGTCCGGGCAGTTAGGGTTTTCCGTCTTACTGTTTCAGGATTTAGCGGTGATCCCCGCGCTGGCGTTGGTGCCTTTACTGGCGGGATCGGTCGACGAGCACTTCGACTGGTTTAAAGTGGCAATGAAGGTACTGGCTTTCGCGGTAATGCTGATTGGCGGTCGTTACCTGCTGCGCCCGGTATTTCGTTTTATTGCTGCGTCCGGCGTGCGGGAGGTCTTCACTGCCGCGACGTTGTTGCTGGTGTTGAGCGCCGCCTTATTTATGGACGCGCTGGGACTGTCGATGGCCCTGGGAACCTTCATTGCCGGCGTTTTACTGGCAGAGAGCGAATACCGGCATGAGCTGGAAAACGCTATCGATCCCTTTAAAGGTTTACTGCTTGGGCTGTTCTTTATCTCCGTCGGTATGTCGCTAAATCTCGGCGTACTTTATACCCATTTACTGTGGGTGGCGGCGAGCGTTGTTATTCTGGTCGTCATAAAAATGCTGACGCTGTATCTGCTGGCGCGGCTATATGGAATAAGAAGTTCTGAACGGATGCAGTTTGCCAGCGTGCTGAGTCAGGGGGGCGAGTTCGCTTTTGTGCTCTTTTCTACCGCCTCTTCTCAGCGCCTGTTTCAGGGCGATCAGATGGCGTTATTATTGGTGACTGTCACGTTATCAATGATGACCACGCCGCTACTGATGAAAGGGATTGATAAGTGGTTATCGCGCCGTCTTAATGGCCCGGAAGAGAATGATGAAAAGCCGTGGGTTGAAGATGATAAGCCCCAGGTGATTGTCGTCGGCTTTGGCCGTTTTGGTCAGGTGATCGCTCGCTTATTGATGGCGAATAAGATGCGTATCACCGTGCTGGAACGCGATATCGGCGCCGTTAATCTGATGCGCAAATATGGTTATAAAGTGTATTACGGCGACGCTGCACAAGTCGAGCTGCTGCGTTCTGCGGGCGCGGAGGCGGCGGAGTCGATAGTCATCACGTGTAATGAACCGGAAGACACGATGAAGCTGGTGGCGCTGTGTCAGCAGCATTTTCCTCATCTGCATATTCTTGCGCGAGCGCGTGGACGTGTGGAGGCCCATGAGTTATTACAGGCTGGCGTCACGCAGTTTTCCCGTGAAACGTTTTCCAGCGCGCTGGAATTGGGACGTAAAACTCTGGTGTCGTTAGGTATGCATCCGCATCAGGCGCAACGCGCGCAGTTGCATTTTCGTCGGCTGGATATGCGAATGCTGCGGGAGCTGATCCCGGAGCATAGCGACATGGTACAGATTTCGCGCGCCAGAGAGGCCCGACGCGAACTGGAGGAGATTTTTCAGCGCGAAATGCAACAGGAACGGCGCCAGTTGGATGGCTGGGATGAATTTGAGTAGGGGTAAAACAATGGCAATCCGTAAACGTTTTATTGCAGGCGCGAAATGTCCGGCCTGTCAGGCGCAGGATACAATGGCGATGTGGCGTGAAAATAATGTCGATATTGTTGAATGCGTTAAGTGCGGGCATCAAATGCGGGAAGCGGATAAAGACGTTCGCGAGCATGTTCGCAAAGAAGAGCAAGTGATCGGGATTTTTCATCCGGACTAGCGATATGCCGCAGGTTTTTTTAAGCTAAGGGGTACACGGCTGCAGAATTCCGCTACAATCTGCGCCACTATTCTTCCCATGCTCAGGAGATATCATGAAAGTAGCAAAAGACCTGGTGGTCAGCCTGGCCTATCAGGTACGTACAGAAGACGGTGTGTTGGTTGATGAGTCTCCGGTGAGTGCGCCGCTGGATTACCTGCACGGTCACGGCTCCCTGATCTCTGGTCTGGAAACCGCGCTGGAAGGCCATGAAGTTGGCGACAAATTTGATGTCGCTGTTGGCGCGAACGACGCTTACGGCCAGTATGACGAAAATCTGGTGCAGCGTGTGCCTAAAGACGTCTTTATGGGCGTTGATGAACTGCAGGTAGGGATGCGTTTCCTGGCGGAAACCGACCAGGGCCCGGTACCGGTAGAGATTACCGAAGTGGAAGACGATCACGTTGTGGTTGATGGTAACCACATGCTGGCGGGCCAGAATCTGAAATTTAACGTAGAAGTTGTTGCGATTCGTGAAGCGACTGAAGAAGAACTGGCTCACGGTCATGTTCACGGCGCGCACGATCACCACCACGATCACGGTGAAGACGGCTGCTGTGGCGGTCATGGTCATGACCATGGTCACGAGCACGGCGGCGAAGGCTGCTGCGGCGGTGGTGGTAAAGGCGGTTGCGGTTGCCATTAATCCCCGTCGTCTTTCAAGCCACCGCGGTGTTGGCTACGCTTTCAAACCCCGGTCACATAGTTATCTATGCTCCCGGGGAATTTTCAAGCTTGCCGCCTTGCTGTGACTCGAAATCCTTAGGGTATTATCATTGGTTCGATAAATCATCGGGCACAAAAAAGCGGGTTATCCCCGCTTTTTTTCCGTCTCAATAATGCGGCGGCGGCGTTTCTTCTGCCTGAGAGGCGATATTTGACGGCTGACTGGCTTTTAACTTTTCCGTGAGCAAACGCAGATGATCGCGCAGCTTCGCCATCTCCATTTCATGTGCGGTTACCGTCAGGTTTAGTTCTTCTATGGTAATCTCCTGGAACGCCAGACGGCTTTCCAGTTCAGCCAGACGAGCTTCCATCGTGATATCCTGCATGATGTACCTCTTTATGTTGTCTCCGTCGGCGGATTCTACTTAACTTTACCGGCTTTCACAGCAACCATTACGCGCACTACGAAACTAATTTAAACAAAAAGAGTCTGAAAAGAAGTGATAATAGGGCGTGTTCGTATGTTGATTTGTTCTGCAACGATTTATAGTACGCTTCTTACGTAAGTTAACATGGGGTGAGATGCCCCGGCCCTGGAGATATGGATGAAATCACTGTTTAAAGCCACGCTGCTGGCAACTACGATGGCCGTTGCTATGCATGCACCGATCACTTTTGCTGCTGATGCGGCGAAACCGGCAGCTACCGCTGATAGCAAAGCAGCATTTAAAAACGACGATCAAAAAGCGGCTTATGCGCTGGGCGCCTCGCTGGGTCGTTACATGGAAAATTCGCTTAAAGAGCAGGAAAAGTTGGGCATCAAACTGGATAAAGATCAGTTGATTGCCGGCGTTCAGGATGCCTTTGCCGATAAGAGCAAACTGTCCGATCAGGAAATTGAGCAAACGCTGCAGACGTTTGAAGCACGCGTGAAGAGCGCTGCTCAGGCGAAGATGGAAAAAGACGCTGCCGATAACGAAGCAAAAGGTAAAACGTTCCGCGACGCTTTTGCTAAAGAGAAAGGCGTGAAAACCTCCTCTACCGGTCTGCTTTACAAAGTAGAGAAAGAAGGCACAGGCGAGGCGCCGAAAGATAGCGATACCGTTGTGGTGAACTACAAAGGTACGCTGATCGACGGTAAAGAGTTTGATAACTCTTACACGCGCGGCGAACCGCTCTCCTTCCGTCTGGATGGCGTTATCCCAGGCTGGACTGAAGGCCTGAAAAATATTAAGAAAGGCGGCAAGATCAAGCTGGTTATCCCACCGGCGCTGGCCTACGGTAAAACGGGCGTTCCGGGTATCCCGGCGAACTCCACCCTGGTATTCGACGTAGAGCTGCTGGAT
The DNA here is from genome assembly GCF_017571995.1 of Salmonella sp. 32031103-2018-00083-FB-01-SM-01. NCBI lineage: Bacteria > Pseudomonadati > Pseudomonadota > Gammaproteobacteria > Enterobacterales > Enterobacteriaceae > Salmonella > Salmonella sp. 32031103-2018-00083-FB-01-SM-01. The sequence continues at coordinate 5,748 of NZ_JAGEQL010000005.1, read as the reverse complement.
ATCAAACCAGCGCCGAAAGCGGATGCTAAACCTGCCGATGCGGCTGACGCTAAAGCCGCAGATGCTGCTAAAAAATAAAAACTGAGAGCCGCCGCTTGTAATAGCGGCGGTTTTTTTTATTCAGGCCGGATATATTACTCACCATAATTTGATTTGCGGATAACGGCGCTTGTGCTGGTCGTTAAGGGCGAGACCGTAGGCTGAATGACCGCCAACGCGCACGTAGTCTGAAATAGACGAGCAAATTAGTACTGGAAAGATGAACCCTCACTGTATTAATTTAATCATCCGCGTAAATAATGAGCCTGCCCTGAAAACATAACGACAGGCTCCTGAAAAGGAGTGTTTTTTTTCATGTCCAGGTCGCTTTTAACCAACGAAACCAGTGAACTTGATTTGCTGGATCAGCGTCCCTTCGAGCAAACCGACTTCGATATTCTGAAATCCTACGAAGCGGTAGTGGACGGGTTAGCGATGCTTATAGGTTCCCATTGTGAAATCGTATTGCACTCTTTGCAGGATCTAAAATGTTCAGCCATTCGTATTGCCAATGGCGAACATACGGGCCGTAAAATTGGCTCGCCGATTACCGACCTGGCGTTGCGCATGTTGCACGACATGACAGGGGCGGACAGTAGCGTGTCGAAATGCTATTTCACGCGCGCGAAAAGCGGTGTCTTGATGAAGTCGTTGACGATTGCCATTCGCAACCGCGAGCAGCGCGTCATTGGTCTACTGTGCATCAACATGAACCTTGATGTGCCATTTTCACAGATTATGAATACCTTTATTCCGCCGGAAACGCCGGAAGTCGGCTCAGCGGTTAATTTTGCCTCCTCAGTCGAAGATTTAGTCACCCAGACGCTGGAGTTCACGATCGAAGAAGTGAATGCCGATCGTAATGTCTCTAACAACGCGAAAAATCGTCAGATCGTCCTTAACCTGTACGAAAAAGGCATTTTCGATATTAAAGACGCCATTAACCAGGTAGCCGATCGTCTGAATATCTCAAAACACACGGTTTACCTCTATATTCGCCAGTTCAAAAGCGGCGACTTTCAGGGGCAGGATAAATAATGCGTTATGCCATTATGGTCACCGGGCCGGCATATGGCACCCAGCAGGCCAGCAGCGCATTGCAGTTCGCCCACGCGCTGCTCAATGAGGGGCATGAGTTAGCCAGCGTCTTTTTCTATCGGGAAGGAGTCTATAACGCCAATCTCCTGACCTCGCCGGCGAGCGATGAATATGATCTGGTACGCGCCTGGCAGAAATTGAATACGCAGCATGGCGTAGCGCTGAACATCTGTGTCGCGGCGGCGCTTCGTCGCGGTATTATTGATGAAACTGAAGCCGGCAGACTGGAGTTGCCGTCCGCCAATCTTCAGCCGGGCTTTACGCTAAGCGGCCTGGGTGCGCTGGCGGAGGCATCTCTCACCTGCGATCGGGTGGTGCAGTTTTAATGAAACGTATTGCATTTGTCTTTTCCACCGCGCCGCACGGTAGCGCTTCAGGTCGTGAAGGGCTGGATGCGCTGCTGGCGACGTCAGCGCTAACGGAAGCGCTGGGCGTCTTTTTTATCAGCGACGGCGTCTTTCAGTTATTACCAGGACAAAAACCAGACGCTGTGCTGGCGCGTGACTATATTGCTACTTTCAAGCTCTTTGATTTGTACGATATTGATCAATGCTGGATCTGCGCGGCATCGCTGCGCGAGCGTGGTCTGGAGAACGTTAATTTTGTGGTAGACGCCACGCCGCTGGAACCCGTAGCGTTACGCCGCGAGCTTGGCAACTATGATGTCATCCTGAGATTCTGAGGCGTTTATGCTGCATACCTTACCTCATTGCGCCTCGGGCGTTGATTTTCCCGCTTTGCTGCGCCTGCTAAAAGAGGGCGATGCGCTTTTGCTGCTCCAGGATGGCGTTACCGTCGCGATTGAAGGTAACCGCTTCCTTGAAAGTCTGCGTGATGCCCCCATAACGGTCTATGCCTTGAAAGAAGACATTGACGCCCGCGGCCTGGGTGGTCAAATTTCAGACAGTGTCGTCAGGGTTGACTATACTGAGTTTGTCAGACTCACGGTTAAGTATGCCAACCAGATGGCCTGGTGATGGCGGGATCGTTGTATATTTCTTGACACCTTTTCGACACCGCCCTAAAATTCGGCGTCCTCATATTGTGTGAGGGCGTTTTATTACGTGTTTACGAAGCAAAAGCTAAAACCAGGAGCTATTTAATGGCAACAGTTAACCAGCTGGTACGCAAACCACGTGCTCGCAAAGTTGCGAAAAGCAACGTGCCTGCGCTGGAAGCATGCCCGCAAAAACGTGGCGTATGTACTCGTGTATATACTACCACTCCTAAAAAACCGAACTCCGCACTGCGTAAAGTTTGCCGTGTTCGTCTGACTAACGGTTTTGAAGTGACTTCCTACATCGGTGGTGAAGGTCACAACCTGCAGGAGCACTCCGTGATCCTGATCCGTGGCGGTCGTGTTAAAGACCTCCCGGGTGTTCGTTACCACACCGTTCGTGGCGCGCTTGACTGCTCCGGCGTTAAAGACCGTAAGCAAGCTCGTTCTAAGTACGGCGTGAAGCGTCCTAAGGCTTAATGGTTCTCCGTTAAGTAAGGCCAAACGTTTTAAATTAATGTCAAACTAAACTCGTAGAGTTTTGGACAATCCTGAATTAACAACGGAGTATTTCCATGCCACGTCGTCGCGTCATTGGTCAGCGTAAAATTCTGCCGGATCCGAAGTTCGGATCAGAACTGCTGGCTAAATTTGTCAATATCCTGATGGTAGATGGTAAAAAATCTACTGCAGAATCAATCGTATACAGCGCGCTGGAGACCCTGGCTCAGCGTTCTGGTAAATCTGAACTGGAAGCTTTCGAAGTCGCTCTCGAAAACGTTCGCCCGACTGTAGAAGTTAAATCCCGCCGTGTAGGTGGTTCTACTTATCAGGTACCAGTTGAAGTCCGTCCGGTCCGTCGTAATGCTCTGGCAATGCGTTGGATCGTAGAAGCTGCTCGTAAACGCGGTGATAAATCCATGGCTCTGCGCCTGGCGAACGAACTTTCTGATGCTGCAGACAACAAAGGTACTGCAGTTAAGAAACGTGAAGACGTTCACCGTATGGCAGAAGCCAACAAGGCGTTCGCACACTACCGTTGGTAATCCCTTCGGAGTCATAGTCACCAGGCGGGCGCTTCAGGTAAGTCGCCCGTTTTGGATAACTTAACTGAACGCCTAAAGATATCAACGAGGAATCAAATGGCTCGTACAACACCCATCGCACGCTACCGTAATATCGGTATCAGTGCGCACATCGACGCCGGTAAAACCACTACTACCGAACGTATTCTGTTCTACACCGGTGTAAACCACAAAATCGGTGAAGTTCATGACGGCGCAGCTACCATGGACTGGATGGAGCAGGAGCAAGAGCGTGGTATTACTATCACCTCCGCAGCGACTACTGCATTCTGGTCTGGTATGGCTAAGCAGTATGAACCGCATCGCATCAACATCATCGACACCCCGGGGCACGTTGACTTCACTATCGAAGTAGAACGTTCCATGCGTGTTCTCGATGGTGCGGTAATGGTTTACTGCGCAGTTGGTGGTGTTCAGCCGCAGTCTGAAACCGTATGGCGTCAGGCAAACAAATACAAAGTTCCGCGTATTGCGTTCGTTAACAAAATGGACCGCATGGGCGCGAACTTCCTGAAAGTTGTTGGTCAGATCAAAACCCGTCTGGGCGCGAACCCGGTTCCGCTGCAGCTGGCAATTGGTGCTGAAGAAGGTTTCACCGGCGTTGTTGACCTGGTGAAAATGAAAGCCATCAACTGGAACGATGCCGACCAGGGCGTTACCTTCGAATACGAAGATATCCCGGCTGACATGCAGGACCTGGCTAACGAATGGCACCAGAACCTGATCGAGTCCGCCGCAGAAGCTTCTGAAGAGCTGATGGAAAAATACCTGGGTGGTGAAGAACTGACTGAAGAAGAGATCAAACAAGCTCTGCGTCAGCGCGTTCTGAACAACGAAATCATCCTGGTAACCTGTGGTTCTGCATTTAAGAACAAAGGTGTTCAGGCGATGCTGGATGCGGTAATTGATTACCTGCCATCCCCGGTAGACGTACCTGCGATCAACGGTATTCTGGACGACGGTAAAGATACTCCGGCTGAGCGTCATGCAAGCGACGACGAGCCGTTCTCTGCGCTGGCGTTCAAAATCGCTACCGACCCGTTTGTGGGTAACCTGACCTTCTTCCGTGTGTACTCCGGTGTGGTTAACTCTGGTGATACCGTACTGAACTCCGTGAAAACTGCACGTGAGCGTTTCGGTCGTATCGTTCAGATGCACGCCAACAAACGTGAAGAGATCAAAGAAGTTCGCGCGGGCGACATCGCGGCTGCTATCGGCCTGAAAGACGTGACTACCGGTGACACCCTGTGTGATCCGGAAAACCCGATCATTCTGGAACGTATGGAATTCCCTGAGCCGGTAATCTCCATCGCGGTAGAACCGAAAACCAAAGCTGACCAGGAAAAAATGGGTCTGGCTCTGGGCCGTCTGGCGAAAGAAGACCCGTCATTCCGCGTATGGACTGATGAAGAATCTAACCAGACCATCATCGCTGGTATGGGTGAACTTCACCTGGATATCATCGTTGACCGTATGAAGCGTGAATTCAACGTTGAAGCTAACGTGGGTAAACCTCAGGTTGCTTACCGCGAAGCGATTCGCGCGAAAGTTACCGACATCGAAGGTAAACACGCGAAACAGTCTGGTGGTCGCGGTCAGTATGGTCATGTTGTTATCGACATGTACCCGCTGGAGCCGGGCTCTAACCCGAAAGGTTACGAGTTCATCAACGACATCAAAGGTGGTGTAATTCCTGGCGAATACATCCCGGCCGTTGATAAAGGCATCCAGGAGCAGCTGAAGTCTGGCCCGCTGGCGGGTTATCCGGTAGTTGATCTCGGTGTGCGTCTGCACTTCGGTTCTTACCATGACGTTGACTCCTCTGAGCTGGCGTTTAAACTGGCTGCGTCTATCGCCTTTAAAGAAGGCTTTAAGAAAGCAAAACCAGTTCTGCTTGAGCCGATCATGAAGGTTGAAGTAGAAACACCTGAAGAGAATACCGGTGACGTTATCGGCGACCTTAGCCGCCGTCGTGGTATGCTCAAAGGTCAGGAATCTGAAGTTACAGGCGTTAAGATCCACGCTGAAGTACCGCTGTCTGAAATGTTCGGATATGCAACTCAGCTGCGTTCTCTGACCAAAGGTCGCGCATCGTACACTATGGAATTCCTGAAGTATGATGATGCGCCGAACAACGTTGCTCAGGCCGTAATCGAAGCCCGTGGTAAATAAGCCGCAGGGTTAAAAACCAAAATCCCGTGCTCTCTCCTGAAGGGGAGAGCGCTATAGTAAGGAATATAGCCGTGTCTAAAGAAAAATTTGAACGTACAAAACCGCACGTTAACGTCGGCACCATCGGCCACGTTGACCACGGTAAAACTACCCTGACCGCTGCAATCACCACCGTACTGGCTAAAACCTACGGCGGTGCTGCTCGTGCATTCGACCAGATCGATAACGCTCCGGAAGAAAAAGCGCGTGGTATCACCATCAACACTTCTCACGTTGAATACGATACCCCGACCCGCCACTACGCACACGTAGACTGCCCGGGGCACGCCGACTATGTTAAAAACATGATCACCGGTG